>CAVSIQ010000005.1:0-183750 GCA_963728085.1 uncultured Actinomycetota bacterium
GGTGCGCACGTCGACGGTGAGGACTCAATGCCGGCGCGGCCCAGCAGGTGCGCCAGCATCAGCCCGGCGGGGCCGCCGCCGACGACGGCGACGGCGACGTGGTGGCGCTCGCGCGCCTCGGAGGAGTCGAGGACATGGCGATCATCGTGCCGCTCCGCCGCGACGCACGACAGACCCGACGTCCGCTCCGCGGAGGCGAGCTGCGGCGACGGTCACCTCCCCGGGTCAGGGTGGGCCTGACCGCCCCACGACCTCTCGAGCACGCCATGACCAGCAGCGCCGACCCGTCCACCTCGACCGTCGGGCCGCGTCCGGGCGCCCGCAGCGCCTGGCCGGTGTGGCTGTGCTGGGTGGCGGTGGCCCTCGGCCCCGTCGGCGACCGGTTCGGGCGCCGGCTGCCCCTGCTGGCCTGCATCGCGCTGTTCTCGGCGCTCGCCCCGGCCGTCCCGCTCGCGGCCTCCGCGGCCGGCTTCACCGCGCTGCGCTTCGCCGCCGGCCTCGGCCTGGGCGCCTGCCTGCCGACCACGCTGGCCTCCACGAGCGAGCACGCCGACGCGGGCGCAGGGGCAGCGCCGCGGGCGGCGGCACGGGCGGCGGCACGACACGGCCCACCCGCAGCCGCGACGTCGTCCGCGGGCGCTGCCTCCGGGTCAGCATCGGCCTGTGGGTGGCCTCGTTGATGGGCCTGCTGCTGGTCTACGGCCTGGGGACCTGGCTGCCCCGGATCGTGGGCGGGGCCGGCTACTCGATCGACATGGGCACCGGGCTGCTGCTGGTACTCAACCTCGGTGCGGTCCTCGGCCTGCTGCTCACCGGGCGGATCAGCGACGCCCGCGCCAACAAGCCCGACCGTGCTGGTCTGGTTCGGCCTCGCGGCGCTGTTCCTGGTCGGGCTCGGTCGCGGGCGCCCTCGTCACCGCGGGCCTGGCCCACCCGTGGGGCTTCTACGCCTTCGCCGCGGCGGCGGTCGTCGCCCTGCTGGCCCTCGCCACGGTGCCCGCCTCGATGGACCCGGACGCCTGACCCTCGAGGCGCTCTACCTCGACCGGCTGCGCGGGCACGCCTCAGTGCCGGTGGTGAGCACCGTCGGGTCCGGGCTGCCGCTGCACGCCGTCGGGCGTCGGCAAGGTGCTCCTCGCCCACGCCCCGGCCGACGTGCAGCGCCGAGTGCTCGCGGACCTGGCCCGGGTGACGCCGCACACCATCACCCGGCCCGGCACCCTGCGGCGTCAGCTCGAGCGGGCCCGAGAGGAGGGCTGGGCCACCACGAGCGAGGAGATGAGCCCGGGCGCCTGCTCGGTCGCCGTCCCGGTGCGGCAGGCCGGGCGCGGTCGTCGCCGCCCTCGGCGTCGTCGTCGCGGCGCTGCGGGTCTCGGCGTGCGGGATGGAGGGGGCGCTCGGCGGGGGCCGACCGGGGCTAAGACTTCCGGCCGCTCCCCGAGGACGCGCCGCTGGCGGGTGCAGGTTGACTAAGGGCATGTCCCTCACGTTCCCCCGCGGACCGCAGTGGTCCTCCGCGCTCGCCCTCGCCCCCCTCACCAACAAGCAGTCCGCCCCCGACGGCACCCTGTCCGACGACGAGTACCGCTGGCTCGTCGCCCGCGCCGTGGGCGGCTTCGGCCTGGTGATGACCTGCGCGACCTACGTCTCGCAGGAGGGCAAGGCGTGGGCCGGCCAGCTCGGCATCTCCCGCGACGAGCACCTCCCCGGCCTGACCCGACTGGCCGAGGGCCTGCGCGCCGCCGGCGCGGTCTCGTCGGTGCAGCTGCACCACGGCGGCCGGCGGGCGAGCGCCGAGGTCTCCGGCGTGGGGGTGCGCGCGCCCTGGGACGACGAGAAGACCGGCGCGACGGCGCTGAGCACCGACGAGGTGCACCAGGCGATCGCCGACTTCGTCGCCGGCGCGGTGCGCGCGGAGGTTGCGGGCTTCGACGGCGTCGAGCTGCACGGCGCCCACGGCTACCTGATCGGCCAGTTCCTCGACGGCCGCTCCAACCACCGCACCGACGGCTACGGCGGCTCGCTCGAGGACCGCTCCCGGTTCCTGCTCGAGGTCCTCGACGCCGTGCGCGGTGCGACCGGCCCCGACTTCCAGGTCGGCCTGCGCCTGACGCCGGAGCGCATGGGCATCGAGCTCGGCGAGTTCCGCACCGTGGCCGCCGAGGTGCTGGCCACCGGCCAGCTCGACTACCTCGACGTGTCGATGTGGGACGTCGCCAAGGCTCCCGCCGACCCCGCCTTCGAGGGCCTGCTGATCGACCACGTCACCGACCTCCCGCGGCACGGGGCCCGGCTCGGCGTGGCCGGCAAGATCCTCTCTGCCGCCGACGTCGCCTGGTGCCACGAGCACGGCGCCGACGCCGCGTTCATCGGCACCGGCGCGATCGTCCACCACGACTTCGCCCGCCGCGCCCAGGACGACCCGACCTGGGCCAGCACCCCGCAGCCGGTCTCGCGCGAGCACCTGGCGGCCGAGTCCGTCGGGCCGGCCTTCGTCGACTACCTGGCCGACAACTGGGACGACTTCGTGGCCTGAGGGTCCGTTACCGAACAGGTAATCGAATGTAAACATGGCGTGTGTGGATAACCCCCTCTGACGTGCCCCGATGTCGGCGGTCGGTGCTTCACTAGGTACATGGCCATCGACGAGGACACCCGCACCGGGCACCCCCTCACCTGCGGCGTCCGCGCCCTGCGAGGCCAGGTCGAAGACCTCCTCGAACGGCCCCTGTTCACCCTGGGGGAGGCCGACGCCGGCGCCACGCTCGTCGAGCTGACCGCCCTGGCCGCCCAGGTCGCGGCGCTGGAGCTGCAGGTCGCCGCCCACGCCAAGACAGTCGGGGTGGGCTCGGAGTCGGGGGCCGCCTCGGCGGGCGTGTGGTGGGCGGTGGCCACCCACCAGGACAAGCCCGCCGCGATCGGCAAGGTCCACCTCGGCCAGGCCCTCGCGGACACCTGGGCCCGGGTCGGGGCGGCGTTGGCCGCCGGCGACGTCACCCTCGAGCAGGCCCGCGTCATCGTCACCGCCCTGAACGACCTGCCCGCCGCCGACCTCGACGCGCAGGTGCTCGTCGACGCCGAGATCGCCCTCGTCGACCTGGCGGGGAGGCACTTCTCCGCGCGAGCTGCGGATCCTCGGCGCACGCATCTTGACCGTCGTCGCGCCCGAGATCGGGGAGGAGCACGACCGCAAACGCCTCGAGGCCGCCGAGGCCACAGCAGCCATGAAGCGGCGCCTCACGCTTGTCCAGCGACGGGCACGGGTCCGTCCACGGCCGCTTCACCATCCCCGAGGCCCAGTCCGCGATCCTCGAGAAGGCCCTCGACGCCCTCACCGCCCCCAAGCACGTCAACGCCACGGACGGCCCCGGGACCTGGGTGAAGGGCCGACCCTCCGCCGAGAAGCAGGGCGAGGCGTTCTGCGAGCTCCTCGAGACCCTCGAGACCACCACGCTCCCCCAGGTCGCGGGGATGAACGCCTCCATCGTGGTCCTCATCGACCTCGACACCCTCACGACCGGCGTCGGCGCCGCGATGCTGGAGACCGGCCAGCCGATCACCGCCGCCCAAGCCCGACGGTGGGCCTGCGAGGCCCAGATCATCCCCGCCGTCCTCGGCGGCAAGAGCCAGCCGATGGACCTCGGGCTCGGCAAACGGCTCTTCGACCACTACCAACGCATCGCCCTCATCCTGCGCGACAAGGGCTGCACCGCCATCGGCTGCGACGCCCCCGCCAGCCGCTGCCACGCCCACCACGACCACCCCTGGAGCCACGGCGGACGCACGGACCTGGCGAACGGGCGACTCCTGTGCTCCCACCACCACGCGAGAGTCCACGACCCCGCCTACGCCGCCACCATCGGCGCCGACAACCAGGTCACCTTCCACCGCAGGCGGTAGGCCGACCGCCGGCTAGCATCATCCGGTGCGGGTCCTGGGTATCGAGGTCCCCGACGCGCTCGCCCGACGCTGGGTGGCGTGGTTCGCCCCTGCCGTCCAACCCTTTCTCGTCGACTCCGACCTCGAGGCCGCGCTGGACCTCCCCGGTGGGCGCCCTGAGGCTGTCCCCGGAGCTGCGCGACACCTTCCAGGTCTACGGCGTGCCCGACGGGCTGCGGCTCGCGTGGCTCGACGAGGCCCGCTTCCTCCACCTCCCGCGCGACCGCAGAGCGGCGCTGGTGCGGGCGCAGCGCACCCACGACCGGGAGCTGGTGCCGAGCGTGCGTGCCTGGGCGCCCCTGCTCGGCGACCGGGTCCGTGGGCAGGCCGACGGTCACCGGTTCGTGTGGTGGCCCTCGCTGCTGGCCGACCACCGGGCGCGGGTGCTGACCGAGTTCGTCGAGGAGGGTCGTCGAGCCAGTCGGCACGACGAGGTCCCCCAGGACGTCTGGGACGCCGCGTCCGCGGCGCTCCCAGCGGCACGGCGGATCGCCGGCACGTTCCCGGAGAAGAGCGGGCCGAACTGCTTCGGCGCCGTCATGGCCGCCGCGGGCGTCGCGAGTGCGGCGACCGTCTGGATGCAGCGGGAGCCGTTCGAGCACTGGCTGAGCACCCGGACCCGTCCCGGTGGCCACGCCCACGACCTCGGCACCGTGCTGGTGTGGAGGTCACCGGACGGGCGGGTGCAGCACGCCGCCGTCGCGCTCGGTGGCGGGTGGGTCCTGCACAAGCCGTCCCAGGGCTGGATGAGCCCGACGAAGGTTCTCCGCGCGGAGGAGACCAGGGCCAGTGCCCGAGCACGCGGCCGCGTGCTCGAGCGGCGCCACCTCGTGGGCTGAGCCGACGACCCGGTGAGCCCGCTCAGGGTCTCCTCGCAGCGCGGATCCGCGCCTAGGCTCGCAAGGATGGAGCTCCGGCTCGTCCCCCTGACGGCTGCCCACGCGCGCGACGTCGTGACGTGGCGCTACCCGGCGCCCTACGACTGCTACGACATGACCCACAGCGACCCCGACGAGCTGCTCGACCCTGCGCTGCACGTCCACGCGGTGCTGGCCGAGGCCGAGCTCGTCGGGTTCCGCAGCTTCGGCCGCGACGGCCGGGTGCCGGGCTGGGACTGCGACGACACCGCGCTCGACACCGGAGGCGGCCTGCACCCCGGACTCGTAGGACGCGGGCTGGGCCGCGCCGCAGTGGCCGCCGGTCTGGCGCTCGGGCGCGAGCTCCCCGCACCTCCAGCCTTCCGGGTCACCGTCGCGGCGTTCAACACCCGGGCCCTGCGCACCGTCCGGGCACTCGGCTTCGTCACCGTCGGCTCGTTCGCGAGCCCGGCGGACGGACGGACGTTCCAGGTCCTCGTCCGCGACGAGCGCCTGACCGGCGACGACGAGCCGCCTCCGGCGTAGGACAGCTGGGCCGACCCGCGGACGGGCCGGACGGGTCGCTCAGTCGGACCAGACGACGTCCAGCTCGTCGCGCTGTCCGAACCGCTCGAGGTGCCGCGCGACGACCTCGGCGAAACGCTCCACCGGACCACGGGCGGACCAGTGGCCGACGAGCTGCTTGGCGTAGCGCTCGGGACGTGCGGTGGCCATCGTGCCGTGCTTGGTGGGCATGCTCCGAGCCCAGGACGCGGCGCACCTCGGCCACGCCCGTCTAGTCGCCGGTGACGTCGAGCAGGGGCAGGCCGAGCCGGTCGCCGAGCTCGCCGAGGCCGATGCCGTGGACCGAGAGCACCCGCACGCCCTCGCGCTCCGCATCCGGACCGACCTCGAAGGTGGCCAGGTCGGTGTAGACGCGGTCGACGCAGGCGAGCCCGGTCAGCGGGTAGGTGCAGCGGCGCACCAGCTTCGGCGCGCCGTCCTTGGCCAGCAGCGTCATCATCACGAACACCCGGCGCGCCCCCACGGCGAGGTCCATCGCGCCCCCGACGGCCGGGATCGCGTCGGGCTCGCCGGTGTTCCAGCTGGCCAGGTCACCGGCGAGCGAGACCTGGAAGGCGCCCAGGACGCACAGGTCGAGGTGGCCGCCGCGCATCATGGCGAACGACTCGGCCTGGTCGAAGTAGGACGCGCCCGGCAGCGCGGTCACCGGGATCTTCCCGGCGTTCGTCAGGTCGAGGTCGATCTCGTCACCGTGAGCCAGCGGGCCCATGTTGAGCAGCCCGTTCTCGGAGTGCAGCACGACGCCCGAGCCGGCCACGAGGTGGTCGGCGACCAGGGTCGGCTGGCCGATCCCGAGGTTGACGAAGGACCCGGGCTCGATGTCGGCCGCGATCGCCGCCGCGACCTCGTCCCTCGTCCGGGCCGCCGACGTGCTCACGCGGCGACCGCCGTCGCCGCGACCACCCGGTCCACGTAGATGCAGGGCGTGACCACGGACTCCGGGTCGAGCTGGCCGACGTCGACGACGCGGTCGACCTGGGCGGCGACCGTCGTGGCGGCGGTGGCCATCACGGGACCGAAGTTGCGCGCGGTCCGGCGGTAGACGAGGTTCCCGAGCCGGTCGGCGAGGTGGGCGCTGATCAGCGCGAGGTCGCCGCGGATGGGGTGCTCCAGCACGTAGGTGCGCCCGTCGATCTCGCGGACCTCCTTGCCCTCGGCCAGCGGGGTGCCGACCCCGGTCGGGCAGTAGAAAGCCCCGATCCCGGCGCCGGCGGCGCGCATCCGCTCGGCCAGGTTGCCCTGCGGGACGATCTCGAGCTCGATCTCGTCGGCCCGGTAGAGCCGCGTCGAAGACCCAGGAGTCCTTCTGCCGCGGGAAGGAGCAGATCATCTTGCGTACCCGGCCCTGCTCCAGCAGCGCGGCCAGTCCCTCGTCGGCGTTGCCGGCGTTGTTGGAGACCACCGTCAGGTCGCTCGCGCCCTGACGGACGAGGGCGTCGATGAGGGCGTAGGGCATACCGGCAGGGCCGAAGCCGCCGACGAGCACGGTCGAGCCGTCGGCGGTGCCCTCGACGGCGTCGTCGTAGGACGCGCAGATGCGCGCCGTCACGCCACGTCGCCGCCGACGTTCTCCAGCACCACCGCCAGGGCCTGGCCGACGCCGATGCAGATCGCGGCCACGCCCCAGCGCTGGCCGCTCTCGGCGAGGCGGTGCGCCAGGGTGCCGAGGATCCGGCCGCCGGAGGCGCCCAGCGGGTGACCGATGGCGATCGCGCCGCCCCGGGCGTTGACCAGGTCGGGGTCGACCTTCCAGGCGTCGACGCAGGCCAGCGACTGCACCGCGAAGGCCTCGTTGAGCTCCACCGCGCCGACGTCGGACCAGGAGATGCCGGCGCGGGCCAGAGCGGCGTTGGCCGCCTCCACGGGCGCGAAGCCGAAGTCCTGCGGGTCCAGGGCGTGCACGCCGCGGCCGGCGACGCGGGCCACCGGGCCGCGACCGATCCGCTCCGCGGCGGCCTCGGAGCCCAGCAGCACGGCGGAGGCGCCGTCGTTGAGCGGGCTGGCGTTGCCGGGGGTGATGGTGCCCTCGGGGCGGAAGGCCGGCTTCAGGCCGCCGAGCTTCTCGGCGGTGGACCCGGGCCGGATGCCCTCGTCCCGGGTCAGGTCGACGCCCTCGACGGGCCACGACGATGTCGTCGTAGAAGCCGCTCTCCCAGGCCTCGTGGGCCAGGTTGTGCGAGCGGGCGGCGAACTCGTCCTGACGCTCGCGGGAGATGCCGAACTTCTCCTGCAGCTGCTCGTTGCACTCCCCCAAGGAGGCGGTCCACTCCGCCGGCATCCGCTCGTTGACCAGGCGCCAGCCCAGCGTCGTGGAGACCGCGGTCATGTTGCCCGCGGGGAAGGCGCGGCTCGGCTTGGGCAGCACCCAGGGCGCCCGGGTCATCGACTCGACGCCGCCCGCGACCACGACGTCGGCGTCACCGGTCTCGATCGAGCGAGAGGCCTGCATGGCCGCGTCCAGGGAGGAGCCGCAGAGCCGGTTGACGGTGCCGGCCGGCACCGAGGTGGGCAGGCCGGCGAGCAGCACCGCCATCCGGCCGACGTTGCGGTTGTCCTCGCCGGCGCCGTTGGCGCAGCCCCACAGGACGTCGCCGACCTCGGCGGGGTCGAGGCCGGGCGCCTTGGAGAGCACCCCGGTCAGCGCGGCGGCGGCGAGGTCGTCGGGCCGGCTCTCGGCGAGGGCGCCGCCGAGGCGGCCGAAGGGCGTGCGGGTCGCGGCGTAGACGAAGGCGGCGGTCACGGGATCCTCACGATCGGAGCGGGTGTCGTTCGCAACGCGAACCTCTGTTCTGCTGACGAACGGAACCTACGCCGACGCCCGGAGGCCCGGCAACCACGCTGGAACGGGCCGCCTCAGGGTGAGGAGGACCGGCGCGCCCCACCGGTGAGGTCGCGTCGCGGCAGCCGGGCCGCGACCGGCGCCAGGGCGAGCACGAGAACCCCGCAGAGGATCTCGTTGACCGCGGAGCGGGCGTGGCCGTGGTCGGCGAGGACGCCACCGAGGACCAGGCCGAGGCCGGCGAGCGCGCACAGGCCCGCGGCCAGCCTCGAGCCTCGCACGAGCACGAGGTAGAGGGCGGGCAGGGCGATCACGAGGCCGGCGGCGGCGACGCGGTAGGTGCCGACCCGCCCGGTGGGGGTCCGCTCGTAGAAGACGCTCTGGGTGGCCACGAGCCACGCGGCGATGATCAGCAGCGCCCACGCGGCCGGCTTCTGCCAGCCCGGCCGGACGCCCGGCCGGTCGCGCATCTCGGTGAGGGCGTGCTCCTCCTCCTCCACCCTGCCCTGGAGCGCGGGGGCCTTCGCGGTGGCGGTGGCCCCGGGCACGACGCGCCTCTCGTCGTCGAACGAGGCCCCGCGACCCTCGATGTCGTAGAACAGACCTCCGTACAGCGCGGCGGCGGCCCCGAGGACGATGACGACGAGCCCGGCGACGATCCACGGCACCGAGATGATCGTGAAGCCGACGCCCGCGACCACGCCGCCGAGGATCAGCAGCACCAGCCCGCCCCACGAGAAGCGCGGGCGCACGCGGTGCTCGGGTCCCTCGAAGTCGGGGGTGGCGTCGTCGGGCTCGGTCTCGCCCGAGGACTGCTCGGGCGAGCGGCTGGGCTTCTCCGGCGGGGTCATCGGCTCCTCCGTCTGCGTCGTCTGGTCCGGGCCCGCTCCCGACGGGTGACGTCACCCGGGCGCAGCGGACACCGAGGGACTCGATCCTACTGTGGTGGGCGCGGCGACCGCGGCTGCACACCCCGCAGGACGTACCGGGCGGGCCTCAGACGCCGAACCCGCCGTCCACGGCGATCACGCCACCGGTGAGGGCGGCGCCCTCGCGGCTGCAGCACAGCGCGATCGTCGCGGCCACCTCGTCGGGCTCGAGCGCACGCTGCAGCAGCTGGTGTCCCACGAGGTCCTCGACCGACGCCCCGTAGACGGCGGCCGTCTCCTCGAGCATGGCGGTGCGCGTGGAACCGGGCGAGACCGCCACGGCGGTGACCCCGGTGCCGACCAGGTCGGCGGCCAGTCCCCGGACCACGCCGACCACGGCGTGCTTGACCGTGGTGTAGCCGGCCAGGCGGTAGAGCCCGCGGCCGCCCGCAGCCGAGGCCAGCGCGACGAACCGGCACCCCGACGGGTCCGGCCCGGCGAGCATCGCGGGGACGGCGGCCGCGGCGGCGTGCCACACGCTGAGCACGTCGCTGCGCCACAGCTGGTCGAGCTCGGACGGGTCGGTCTCCCACAGCGGGCGACCGCCCAGCATCAGCGCGGCGGCCGCGACCACCGCGTCCAGACGGCCCCACCGCTCGAGGGCGAGCGCGACGGCCGCGTCGAGGTCGGCCCGCTCGCCGGCGTCGGCGACCAGGGCCAGCGCGTGCTCGTAGGGCGCCACGACGGCGTCGAGGTCGTCCGGGGTCGGCAGGGGGTAGGGCCGGGCGTCGGGCCCCGCGCAGGAGTCCAGCGCGAGCACCGCCCAGCCGTCGCCGGCCAGTCGTCGCACGGTCGCCGCCCCGATGCCGCGGGCGGCGCCGGTGACCAGGGCCACCCTCACCGCGAGCCCACCCCGACGCGCCGCGACATCATGCCGGGACGGCCGGCGCCGACGCCCGGACCCGCGCCAGGGCCAGGCCGACCATCTCCTCCAGCAGCGCGCGGCCCTCCTCCGCCGTGGCGCCGCGGGGGTCGCCGAGCACCCCGTTGGCCGAGGCCGGTTCGACGCCGGCGGCCTCGAGCAGGGGCATCAGGGTCCGCACGGGCAGCGTGTTGCCCGGCTCGAGACGGTCCCGGCGCACCTGCTCGGAGCGCAGGTGCAGCATCAGCGAGGTCTCGGTGCGACCGGCGTGCGCGTCGGCGCCGACCACCGCGCAGGGCGCCCAGGACACGTCGTGGCCCTCCGCGCGCAGCTGGTCGACGGCTCCGACCAGGGCCGCGAGGTTGCCCCCGTGGCCGTTGACGAGCACCACCCGGGCCGCCCAGGTGCGCACCGAGCGCACCAGCTCGACGAGCAGGTGGCGCAGCGCCTCGGTGCCGATCGAGACCGTGCCGGCGAAGGACTGGTGCTCCCCGCTGGAGCCGTAGGCGACGGCCGGGGCCAGGAGCACCTCGGCGCCGCCCTCGGCGCGCAGTCGCTCGGCGAGGCCGACGGCCACCGCGGTGGCCACGACGGTGTCGGTCTCCAGCGGCAGGTGCGGGCCGTGCTGCTCCAGCGACCCGACCGGCACGACCACCGTGGGCCGCCGCGGCGTCTCGGTGGTGGTGACGCCGGCGAGGTCGCGCCCGCTCATGCCGACACGTCCTCCTGCGGGCCGAGCCAGCGGTGGAAGCCGTCGGGCACCACGAACATCTCGGGGGTCAGCTCGTCGATCGAGGACAGCCCCATCCCGAGCAGGGCGGAGTCGATGCCGGAGCCGATCACGTCCAGGACGTTGCCCACGCCCTGCTCGCCGTTGGCGGCCAGGCCCCACAGGTAGGCGCGGCCGATCATCACCGCACGGGCGCCGAGCGCGAGCGCCTTGACGACGTCGGAGCCGCGGCGGACGCCGCCGTCGAGGAGGACCTCGATCTCGGACCCGACGGCCTGGCTGATCGGGTGGACGCAGCGGATGGTGGCCGGGGTGCCGTCGAGGTTGTTGCCGCCGTGGTTGGAGACCGAGATCGCGTCCACGCCCGCCTGCACCGCGCGGCGCGCGTCGTCGGCGCGGCACACGCCCTTGAGCATGAACGGCTTGCCGCCGGAGACCTGGTTCCACTGCTCGCACATCCAGGCCACGTCCTCCCAGGTGGGCGGGGTGGTGGTCATCCACTCGTAGTAGGCACCGAAGAAGGTCGGCCCCGTGGACTCCCCGGGCGCCGCGAGGTTGGGTGCGGTCAGGTCGGGGATGGTGCCGGTGCGGCCGAACTGCCACAGCCAGCGCGGCTTGGTGAGCACCTGCGGCGCCATCCGCACCATGGTGCGCAGGTCGACCTTCTCCGGGATCTCGGGGCTGCCCCAGTCGCGACCCATCGAGAAGGACCAGTCCAGGGTGGCGATGAGGCCCTTCGCGCCGGCGTCGGCCGCGCGCTGCATCCGCTGGACCATGACGTCGCGCTCGCCGGTCCAGTACATCTGGAAGAAGGTCGTCTCGCAGGCCCCGCAGACCTCCTCCACCGACTTGGAGGCGAAGTTCGACAGCCCCATGATCGTGCCCCGCGACGCCGCGGCGCGTGCGACGGCGACCTCGCCGTCGGGGTGCACGGCCTGCACGCCGGTCGGGCTGATCAGCACCGGCAGCGAGACCTCCTGGCCGAGCACGGTCCGGCTCTTCGAGCGCTGCGGCTGGTGGCCCGCCACGTGCGGCGCGAACCCGATCTCACAGAACGCGCTCTGGTTGTCCTCGATGGTCTGACCCCGCTCGGAGCCCGCGACCAGCGCGCCGTAGACGGGCGCGGGCAGCCGCTTGCGGGCGCGGGCCTGCGCGACGGCGACGGACTCGAACCACGGGTTCTGCTTCCACGGGTTCTCCACCTTGCCGCGCAGGTTCGCCAGCCGAGAGGTCCTGTCGGTCTCCATCACCTGCCCCCGCCCGAGCAGCCACAGCCACCGGACGCCGAGGCCGCGGCGGGCGCCCCACCCGGGTCGAAGCCGGCCAGCGGGCTCTCGGCACACGCCGAGACCGGGGCGCCGGCCACGCCGTCGGGCCGACGGGTGAGCAGCTGCAGCATCACCGGCTGGTTGCGCGTCGGGGTGGACCTCGAGTGGTCCTGGCTGGCCGGGGGGATCGTGCGCTCGCCGGCCAGCGCGGTCTCGCCGTAGCCCTGGACGCACTCGGGGTCGGGGCCGTCGAGGGGCAGGCCGGTGAAGAACTTCGCCGCCATGCAGCCGCCGCGGCAGGAGTCGAAGTGCTGGCACTTCGTGCAGGCACCCCCGGTCTGCGGCGAGCGCAGGTCGGCGAAGAGCGGCGAGGTCTGCCACACCGACCGGAACCCCCCGTCGCGCAGCAGGTTCCCGGCGTGGAACTCGTCGTGGATGGCGAACGGGCAGGCGTAGACGTCGCCGACGGGGTCGATCAGGCACACCACACGCCCGGCGCCGCACAGGTTGAGCCCGGGCAAGGCGCCACTGCCGTCGGCGGGACCGAAGGCGGCGAGGTGGAAGAACGAGTCACCGGTCAGCACACCGTCGCCGTGGGCCACGAGCCAGTCGTAGAGCTCGCGCTGCTGGTGGGGCAGGGGGTGCAGCTCGTCCCACACGTCCGCGCCACGGCCGCTGGGCCGCATCCGGGTCAGGCGCAGCGTGGCGCCGAAGCGGTCGGCGAGGGCCTTGAACTCGTCGAGCTGGCCGATGTTCTCGCGGGTGCAGACCACTGAGATCTTCGCGTCGCGGAAGCCGGCGTCCCGCAGGTTCTCCAGTGCGGTCAGGGCCATGTCGTAGGAGCCGGGCCCGCGCACGTAGTCGTTGACCTCGGGGGTGGCGCCGTCGAGGGACACCTGGACGTCGACGTAGTCGGTGGAGGCCAGGAACCGGGCCCGCTCGGGGGTGATCCGCACCCCGTTGGTGGAGAACTTGACCCCGACGTCGTGGGCCACCGCGTACTCGAGGAGGTGCCAGAAGTCCGGGCGGATCGTGGGCTCGCCGCCGCCGATGTTCACGTAGAACACCTGCATCCGCTGCAGCTCGTCGATGACGGCCTCGCACTGCTCGGTGCTCAGCTCGTCCGGGTCGCGCCGGCCGGAGGAGGACAGGCAGTGCGCGCACTCCAGGTTGCAGGCGTAGGTGAGCTCCCAGGTCAGGCAGATCGGCGCGTCGAGACCGAACTCGAACTGCTCGACCAGCGAGCCTCCCTCGGGCCGGACGGAGAGCGGACGTTCGGGGGCGAGGGTCATGCCGGGTCTCCAACCAGGGTGGTGCGGGGACGGATCATGTCGGTGGCGGCCAGGCCCGCGAGGGCCTGGGCGTAGGCGTCGTGCTGGCCGGCGGGGACGCCGGCGGCGACCAGGGCGGAGCGCACATCGGGCGCGTCCCCGAGGCCGCGGACGACCGCGACGAGCTCGGGGCGCTTGAGGAAGGACAGCCTGCGGTTGCCGAAGTGGTAGGCCAGCGCGCCGAACGGCTCCGGGCGCAGCGCCACCGACGGCGAGAGGGTCCAGGCCTCGTCGAGCAGGCCGTCGTGCGGACCCCCCGCCGCCGGCGCGTCGGCCATCAGTAGACGCCGCACATGCCGTCGATGGAGACCTCCTCGACGAGGGTCTCCGCGGTGAGGTCCTCGCCGGCGTCGGCGGTGGCGGTGGGGCTCTGCTCGGGGTTCATGGCTGCTCCGGGACGGTCGGGGACGGGGTGACCCGCGTCACGCTAGTGGCACCCGTGGCCACGACGGAACCCTCCGTTCGGCGGGGTCGCGAGGCTGTCCGGGTCAGCGCCCCGGGCGCGTGGCTACGCTCCGGTGATGACCACCGTCCGGCGCGAGCCCACCGCGGGGGCCTCGGGCGCGTCCCCGGGACGTCCGGGGGCCACCACCCACACCGCGATCGAGCAGGCCGCGTTCGCCCTGTTCGCCCGGCGGGGCTTCGCGGGCACCACGCTCGACGACATCGCCGCCGAGGTCGGGGTCGGTCGCCGCACCCTGTTCCGCTACTACGCCTCGAAGAACGACATCCCGTGGGGGCAGTTCGACCGCACGCTGGAGGACCTCCGCCGCATCCTCGACGAGACTCCCCGCGAGGTGCCGCTGTGGCGGGCCGTGCACCGCGCGGTCGTGCGGTTCAACGAGTTCCCCGACGACGCGAGCCCGGGCCACCGCGAGCGGATGACGCTGATCCTGAGCACGCCGGAGCTGCAGGCGCACTCGGCGCTGCGCTACGCGCAGTGGCGCGGGGTGATCGCCGCGTTCGTGGCCGACCGCCTCGGGTGCGCCCAGGACGACCCGCGCCCGGGCACGGTCGCCCACGTCTCCCTGGCGCTGGCCCTGGCGGCCTACGACCAGTGGATCCGCGACCCGGGGCGGCCGATCGCGACCCTCGTGGACGAGGCCATGGGCGCGCTGCGGCAGCACCTGGCCGACTGAGCCCCGGCCGGACCGGTCCCGGGTGGGGTCACTCCTGGGCGGCGCGGACCACGACGGCGTAGCCTCCGACGCCGATCAGGCGGGAACCCTCGACGTCGTCGGCGCCCTTGAGCACCAGCGCGGTGATCGCGCCGGTCTCGAGGTCGAAGTCGACGTCCCGGACCTCGCCGAGCTCGTCGCCGGCCGACGTCAGGACCCGCTTGCCGAGCACGTCGTGGTCCTTGCCGGTCAGCGCGGTGACGGACTCGTCGTCCTCGACGATCACGGCGGCGTCGGGGACGGTCACGGCGTCGACGCCGAACGCGGTCATCGCCGACCAGCGCAGCACCGTGCCGTCCTCGGTCTTGCGCAGGCGCAGCGCGTGGACCGAGCCGGTGGCCGGGTCGACGACGAACCCCTTGACCTTGCCCACGGTCGAGGCGGTGCTCGTGCTGACCACCTTGTGGCCCTTGGCCTCGGAGAACCTCATGACGGCGATCCCTTCAGCTGCGCACGGAAGGCCTCCACCGCGGCACCGAAGCCGGCCAGGTCCTGGCCGACGAAGTCCTTCGCGCTGGCCGGCACCATCAGGTGCTCGCCCGAGGCGGCGATCGTGTCGGGCAGCGGCAGCAGCACCAGCTCGCCCTGGGTCGACAGCGCCTCGGAGGCCTGCACCTCGTAGCCCACGACGTCGCACGAGCCGCCGTCGCCGACCGAGATCACGACGTCGTTGACGGCACCGAGGTCGACACCGGCGTCGGTGAGGACCCGGGAGCCGAGCACGTCGCCGTGGGCGCCCCCGCTGCCCCGCGAGCGGTCGACGAGCTCCGCGGCCGGCTCCAGGACGCTCCCGTCGCGCACCATCACCGCGGCGGAGCCGAGCGCCGAGACCGATCCCCAGGCGAGCGCCTCCTTGAGCGGCCCAGACAGCAGGCCGGTGCCGGCCAGGGTGAAGCCGTCGACCGAGCCGCCGCCGGGGGCGTAGACGACATCCTTGACCTGGGCGATCACGTAGCCGGCCATCGTCACGACGGGCCGCTTGGCCACCTCGGAGGTCCGCATCAGCCTCACCTGCCGTCCCCCCTGCCGTGGCGGGAGGAGGCCACGATGACGCCGCCGCGGCGACGTCGGGCCTGGACGTAGAGGACCGCGGCGGCCAGCACCGCGATCACGACGAGCACCAGGATCAACCAGCCCCACCACTGCATGACGGACTCCTTCGGCGAGCGCGGCGAGGGTCGACGCTGCTCCCGGGATCATCCTGCCACGAGGCGGAGGACGCGTCCGATGGCATTTAGTAGGACATCCTACTAATCTGCCGAGCGACCCACTTCCCCGTTGCAGGAGGCTCCGTGAGCGAGCTCCACGTCCCGACCAACCCGGTGCGCCTCGTCACCGCCTCCAGCCTGTTCGACGGCCACGACGCCTCGATCAACATCATGCGGCGGATCTTCCAGGCCCAGGGCTGCGAGGTGGTCCACCTCGGGCACAACCGCTCCGTGGCCGACGTCGTGGACGCCGCGCTCCAGGAGGACGTCCAGGGCGTGGCCGTCAGCTCCTACCAGGGCGGGCACCTCGAGTACTTCGAGTACCTCGTGGAGTCGCTGCGCGAGCGCGGTGCGGGCCACGTGAAGGTCGTCGGCGGCGGGGGCGGGGTGATCGTGCGCGACGAGATCGACCGGCTCCGCGGCTCGGGAGTGACCATCTTCGCCCCCGAGGACGGCCAGCGTCTCGGTCTGGCGGGCATGGTCAACACCGTGGTCGCCGACTGCGATCGCGACCTGTGGGAGCAGCGGTCGGTCGGCGCCGACGACGTCCTCGCCGGCGACCACCTGGCCGTGGCCCGGGCCATCACCGGTGCCGAGACCCACCGCCTCGACGAGGCGATGCTCGAGCGACTGCGCCAGGCCGCCGCGGAGCGCGCGGTGCCCGTGCTCGGCATCACCGGCACCGGCGGGTCGGGCAAGTCCTCGCTGACCGACGAGCTGGTCCGCCGGTTGCGCCTGGACCAGCAGGACACGCTGCGGGTGGCCGTGCTGGCCGTCGACCCGACGCGGCGCAGGGGGGGCGGCGCGCTGCTCGGCGACCGGATCCGGATGAACTCCCTGGACGGCGACCGCGTCTACTTCCGCTCGCTGGCCACCCGGGGCGCCCGCGAGCTGCCCGAGCACCTCGACGACGTGCTCACCGTGCTCAAGGCCGCCGGCTTCGACCTCGTCGTGGTCGAGACCCCCGGCATCGGCCAGGGGGACGCGGCGATCGTGCCGTTCGTGGACGCCTCCCTCTACGTGATGACGCCCGAGTTCGGGGCGGCCTCGCAGCTGGAGAAGATCGACATGCTCGACTTCGCCGACGTGGTGGCGATCAACAAGTTCGAGCGACGCGGTGCCGAGGACGCCCTGCGCGACGTCGGTCGCCAGATGGTGCGCAACCGCGAGGCCTTCGGCAGCCGGCCCGAGGACATGCCGGTCTTCGGCACCAGCGCGGCCACCTTCAACGACGACGGCGTCACCGCGCTCTACCAGGAGCTGCGCACGCTGCTCGCGGGCCTCGGCCTCGGGGTCGCCGAGGGCGTGCTGCCCGCGGTCGACGTGCGCCACTCCTCCGGCATCCGCCAGGTCGTGCCCACCGGCCGGGTGCGCTACCTGGCCGAGATCACCGAGACCGTACGCGGCTACCACGCCGAGACCGGCCGGCTCGCCGCCGCGGCGAGACGCCTGCAGCAGGTCGAGGCCGTCGCCGAGGCGCTCGGCGAGGGCGACCACGGCGACGTGCCCGTGCTGCTGGAGACGGCGCGCCGCGCGGTGCCGCCCGACCTCGCCGACGCCCTCGACGGCTGGGCCGACGTGGTGGCGTCCTACTCCGGCGACGAGATGGTCACCACCACGCGCGGCCGGGACCTCACCACCCGGCTCACCCGCGAGTCGCTGTCCGGCAGCGCGATCCCCCGTGTGGCGCTGCCGGGCTTCACCGACCACGCCGAGCTGGTCGGCTTCTGGCGCCGGGAGAACCTGCCGGGCCGCTTCCCGTTCACCGCGGGCGTCTTCCCCTTCAAGCGCGACGGCGAGGACCCCGCCCGGATGTTCGCCGGCGAGGGCGATCCCGCCCGCACCAACCGGCGCTTCAAGGTGCTCTCCGCCGACGGCGACGCCAAGCGGCTCTCGACGGCCTTCGACTCCGTCACCCTCTACGGCCGCGACCCCGACCCGCGTCCCGACATCTACGGCAAGGTCGGCACCTCGGGGGTCTCGGTGGCCACGCTGGAGGACATGAAGGTCCTCTACGACGGCTTCGACCTGCTCTCGCCGACGACGTCGGTCTCGATGACGATCAACGGACCCGCGCCCACGGTGCTGGCCTTCTTCCTCAACACCGTGCTGGACCAGGCCCGCGAGAACGGCGTGGACGACGCGACCGCGCTGGCGACGGTGCGCGGCACGGTGCAGGCCGACATCCTCAAGGAGGACCAGGGCCAGAACACCTGCCTGTTCTCCACCGAGTTCTCGCTGCGGATGATGGCCGACATCCAGGAGTGGTTCATCGAGAAGCAGGTGCGCAACTTCTACTCCGTCTCCATCTCCGGGTACCACATCGCCGAGGCGGGGGCGAACCCGATCAGCCAGCTCGCCTTCACCCTGGCCAACGGCTTCACCTACGTCGAGGCCTACCTCGCGCGCGGCATGGAAATCGACGACTTCGCGCCCAACCTGTCGTTCTTCTTCTCCAACGGGATGGACCCCGAGTACTCCGTGATCGGCCGCGTCGCGCGGCGGATCTGGGCGGTGGCGATGAAGGAGAAGTACGGCGCCGGCGAGCGCTCGCAGAAGCTGAAGTACCACGTGCAGACCTCCGGGCGCTCCCTGCACGCCCAGGAGATGGACTTCAACGACATCCGCACCACGCTGCAGGCGCTGATCGCGATCTACGACAACGCCAACTCCCTGCACACCAACGCCTACGACGAGGCCGTCACCACCCCGGGCGCGGAGTCGGTGCGCCGCGCGCTGGCCATCCAGCTGATCATCAACCGTGAGTGGGGCATGGCGATGAACGAGAACCCGCTCCAGGGCTCGTTCGTGATCGACCAGCTGACCGACCTCGTCGAGGAGGCCGTGCTCGCGGAGTTCGACCGGATCAACGAGCGCGGCGGGGTGCTCGGCGCGATGGAGACCGGCTACCAGCGCGGACGCATCCAGGACGAGTCCATGCTCTACGAGCACCGCAAGCACGACGGCTCGCTGCCGATCGTGGGCGTGAACACCTTCCTCGCCCCCACCTCCGAGGACGCCACCCCGCAGCACGTCGAGCTCGCCCGGGCCACGACGGAGGAGAAGAAGGCCCAGCTCGACGGGGTCCAGGCCTTCCGGGAGTGCCACACCGACGAGGCCGCGGCCGCGCTGGCCCGGCTGAAGGAGACCGCGATGGGCGGCGGGAACGTGTTCGCGGTGCTGATGGACGCCGCCCGGGTGTGCTCGCTGGGCCAGGTCACCGAGGCGTTCTTCGAGGTGGGCGGGCAGTACCGGCGCAACGTGTGAGGCACCGCGCCCCGCAGGCGCGGGCCCCGGCGGTGTGGTGGGCCTCACCCCGGCTGGCTAGTCTCGACGGCGTCCGGGCGCACGTCCGGCCCTGATCCCAGGAGGGTTCGTGCCCGAACCGACCACCGACTACTCCCTGCCCGCCCCCTCGGAGCGCGCCGTCGACCTGCACCAGCGCATGGTCGCCTTCATGCGCGACCACGTGCTGCCCGGTGAGGAGTCCTACCTCTCCCACCGCCGCTCGGTGGGCCCCGACGACCACGGCGTGCCCCCGGTGGTGGAGGACCTGAAGAGGACCGCGAAGGACGAGGGCCTGTGGAACCTCTTCCTGCCGTCCTCCTCGGGGCTGACCCAGCTGGAGTACGCACCGATCGCCGAGCTGTCCGGGTGGAGCCTGGAGCTGGCCCCCGAGGCGATCAACTGCGCCGCACCGGACACCGGCAACATGGAGCTGCTGCACCTGCTCGGCACCCCCGAGCAGCAGCAGCGGTGGCTCGAGCCGCTGCTCGACGGCCAGATCCGCTCCGCCTTCGCCATGACCGAGCCCGACGTGGCCAGCAGCGACGCCACCAACATCGCCACCCGGATCGAGCGTGACGGCGACGAGTACGTCATCAACGGGCGCAAGTGGTGGTCCAGCGGCGCGATGGACCCGCGCTGCGCGGTCCTCATCGTGATGGGCAAGACCGACCCCACGGCCGCCACCCACCGCCAGCAGTCGATGGTGATCGTGCCGCGCGACACCCCGGGGGTCGAGGTCGTGCGCGACCTGCCCGTCTTCGGCCGCCACGACCAGCACGGCCACGCCGAGCTGCGCTTCGCCGACGTCCGGGTGCCGGTGAGCAACGTGATCGGCGAGGAGGGCGGCGGGTTCGCCGCCGCGCAGGCCCGCCTCGGCCCCGGTCGCATCCACCACTGCATGCGGGCTCTCGGTGCCGCCGAGCGCGCGCTGGCGATGATGGTCGCCCGGGCGACGGAGCGCACCGCGTTCGGCGGCCCGCTGGCCGACCAGGGCGTGGTGCGCCAGCAGATCGCCGAGTCGCGCCTCGAGATCGAGCAGGCCCGGCTGATCTGCCACCGCGCCTGCCAGGTGATCGACAGCCAGGGCAACAAGGCGGCCAAGGACCTCGTCGCCATGGCCAAGGTCGCCGTGCCGCGCGCCGCGACCCAGGTCATCGACCGCGCCATCCAGGTGCACGGGGGCGCCGGCGTGACCGACGACACCCCGCTGGCCGCGATGTACGGCTGGCACCGCGCGATGCGCCTGTTCGACGGGCCCGACGAGGTCCACGTGCGCTCGATCGCCAAGGGCGAGCTGGGCCGCACCCCGATCCTGCCGCCGGGCACGGCCACCCCGGCGACGGGCGCCTGATGGCCGGCGAGGCGCGCGCCGCCGGGACCACGGCCGCGGGCACCCTGGCCGGCCGGACGTTGATCATGTCCGGCGGCAGCCGCGGCATCGGCCTGGCCATCGCCCTGCGCGCCGCGCGTGACGGCGCCAACGTCGTGCTGATGGCCAAGACCGACCAGCCCCACCCGAGGCTGGAGGGCACGGTGCACACCGCCGCCGAGCAGGTCGAGGCGGCCGGTGGGCAGGCGCTGGCCGTGGTCGGTGACGTGCGCCGCGACGAGGACGTCGAGGGCGCGGTGGCCGCAGCCGTCGAGCGCTTCGGCGGCATCGACGTCGTGGTGAACAACGCCTCGGCGATCGACCTCTCGGGCACCCGTGAGATCTCGATGAAGAAGTACGACCTGATGGCCGACATCAACGCGCGCGGCACGTTCCTGCTCTCGAAGACCGCCCTGCCGGCCCTCGAGAGCAGCGACCACGCGCACGTGCTGACGCTCTCGCCGCCGCTGGACCTGCGACCGAGCTGGGCGGGGGCCAACCTGGCCTACACGATGGCCAAGTACGCGATGAGCCTGGTGACCCTCGGCCTGGCCGAGGAGCTGCGCGAGGCCGGGATCGGCGTCAACTCGCTGTGGCCGCGCACCCTGATCGCCACGGCGGCGGTGCAGAACCTGCTCGGCGGCGACGACGCCGTCGCCGGGTCCCGCACGCCCGAGATCGTCGCGGACGCCGCGCACGCCGTGCTCGTGCGAGACCCGCGCACCTGCACCGGCGGCTTCCTGATCGACGACGAGGTGCTCGCCGAGGAGGGCGTCACCGACCTCGAGGGCTACCGCACGGTTCCCGGCGACCACCCGCTCCGACCCGACCTGTTCGTCGACCCCGTCGGGGGCTGACCCCCGGGCCCCGGCGCGTGTCGATTTCCCACGGTCTGAAGGGATCTCCTCACCCCCCGTGGCGAATCTGCCACGGGGGGTGAGGAACCGGCTCGATACCGTGGGAAACCAGCACCGGGCACCGGGCACCGGGCGGCCTCGGACCGGTCAGTCGCGCAGCTCGCGGCGCAGGATCTTGCCGGTGACGGTCTTCGGCAGCTCGTCGACGACGACGACCTGGCGCGGGTACTTGTAGGCCGCCATCCGCTCCTTGCAGTGCGCGATGAGGTCCTCGGGCGTGGCCTCGGCGCCGGCCTTGAGGCTGACGAAGGCCTTGACCGTCTCGCCGCGCCTCTCGTCGGGCACCCCGACGACGGCCGACTCCCGCACCGCCGGGTGCTCGGCGAGGACGTCCTCGACCTCGCGCGGCCAGACCTTGTAGCCCGACGCGTTGATCATGTCCTTCTTGCGGTCGACGATGAAGATCCAGCCGTCGTCGTTCATGAACCCCACGTCGCCGCTGCGCAGCGCCCCGCCCGGCAGGTTCGCCGCGGTCTCCTCGGGCTTGCCCCAGTAGCCGGCGACGACCTGCGGGCCCTCGGCGACGATCTCGCCGACCTCGCCGAGGGCGACGTCACGGTGCTCCTCGTCCTGGATCCGCACGATCGTGCTCGGCGCCGGCACGCCGACCGAGAGCGCCCCCGAGGTGGGATCGGTCGGCGACGGCGCCCCGAACGGGGTCACCGTCATCGGGCTGGTCGTCTCGGTCAGGCCGTAGGCGTTGTGCACCTGGACCCCGGTGGCGGCGTGGAAGGCGCGCTCGGCCGTCGGGGAGATGGCCGCCCCGCCGGAGTAGACCGAGGTGAACGACGAGAAGTGGTCACGGGTGAAGTCCGGCGAGGCGAGCAGGGCGTTCAGCGCCGTGATGGCGCCGATCGTGTACGTCGGACGGTGCTCGAGCAGGGCGTCGAGGGCCACGCCCGGCTCGAAGCGGTAGGCCAGCACCAGCGGCAGCGGGGCCAGCAGGCTGACCGCGACGTGGCCGATCAGGCCGGTGATGTGGAACAGCGGGGCGACTCCGAACACCGACCCGCCGGGCACGAAGCGCGCCCAGTCGCGGTAGACCTGCGCGGTGAACACGACGTTGCCGTGGGTGTTCATCGCCCCCTTGGGCACGCCGGTGGTGCCCGAGGTGTAGGTCAGGAACGCGACGTCGTCGGCGGCCAGCTCCACCGGCGGCGGGGCCTGTCCGCGATGGGTGTCGATGAGCTCGGCGAGGTCGGTGGTGCCTTCGTGACGGGCCCGCTCGAGGCCCGCGAAGAGCCGGGGGTCGTCGCGGGTCTGGTGCTCCAGCTCGCTGGTGGTCAGCACCAGCTCGACCGGGGACTCCGGGACGACGTCACGGGCGACGGTGTCGTAGAGCGACTCCAGCGCCACGAGCACCGTCGCGCCGGAGTCGGCGAGCAGGTAGGTCAGCTCGCGGGTGCGGCTCATCGGGTTGATCGAGACCATCACCCCGCCGACCTTCCAGGTCGCGACCATGCAGACCACGAACTGGGGCACGTTCTGCAGGTAGACCGCGAGCCGGTCGCCGGCGCCGAAGCCGTGCGCGAGCAGCGCCGCCGCGAGAGCGTCGCTGTCCTCCTCGAGCCGGCGCCGGGTGAGCACCCCGTCGAAGTAGCGCACCGCCTCGCCGTCGGGGTCGGCGGCGAGGCCTGCGCGGTACATCGACAGCGCATCGGCGTGCTCGGCCGGGTAGGCCTCGGGCTGGCCGCCGTAGCTGGCCAGCCACGGACGCTCGTCGTAGACGCTCACCTCACGACTACTTCAGCACGATCGGGTTGACGGGCGCGCCGCTGCCCTGGGCGACCTTGATCGGCGCCGCGGTGTAGCAGAACTCGTAGGTGCCGTCCTCGGCGCAGTCGGCGGCGAGCTCCTCGAGGTCGACGATCTCGGTGAAGGTGACGCCCAGGTTGCGCATCAGGGCGTTGTGCAGCGTCAGCGCGACACCGGTGCTCGGGTCGAAGGTGACCTCGTTGGCGATGGTGTCGGTGACCAGGTTGGGGATCTCCATGTCCTGGAACCACTGCACCAGCTCGGGGCTGTAGACCAGGCCCGGCTCGCAGAACCCGTCGTAGAAGGCGTCGCCGAGCTCGAAGAACCGCTGCAGGTAGTTGGTGCGGATCACCAGGACGTCGCGCTTGCGCAGCTCGACGCCCTGCGCCTCGGCGCACGCGAGCAGGTCCTCGTGGGTGAACGTCTCGGCCGACTCCAGGTAGGTCTTGTCGCGGAAGCGGGCCATGTCGAGCAGCACGCCGCGGCCCACGACGCCCTTCTCGGCGATCGGCTGGACGCTGGCCCTGTCCATCCCGCCGACCGACGAGCGCGCGTCGTAGCCGTTGTACATCTGGCCGTCGAACCACACGTGACCCAGGGCGTCGTACTGCGTGGAGCCCTGCAGGAAGGCGTTGATCATGTCGTCGGCGTAGTGCAGGCCGCCGGGGAACGACGGTGCGTCGTCGGCGTCCCAGGTCGCCTCGTCCATGATCTGCGTGCGCACGGCGGGCTTGCGACCGGGCCAGACCGGGTCCCCGTTCGGGTCGCCGATCAGTCGCTGGATGCAGAAGGTCTTGCCGGTGCGCACCAGGCCCACCGCGGCCAGGACCTGCTCGGGACCGAGGTAGTTCAGCGAGCCGACCTCGTCGTCGGCACCCCACTTGCCCCAGTTGCTGGGTGCGTCCTTGAGCAGGTCCGTGAGGTCGGGAGCGTCGGTCATCAGGTCCTCCAGGGGTTCGGGTCCCGACGGTGGGTCGGGGTGGCGGCCGTCCGGCGCGGCGGGGCGCGGGCATGACCTGGGTCACAGTATCGACCGGTCTCGCGCACCGGTAGGCGCCCGTCGGGCAACCCTGGAGCGGCCGCGCCGGCAACAGCCCTGCCGGACGCCGACTCCACGTGGCAGCGCTCTCGTCGGCCACCGCGGCGCCCGAGCCCCGGACGGAGCCGGCACCTCAGGGCACGAGCACCACCTTGCAGGCCCCGTCGCGCTTGGCCTGGAACATGGCGTAGGCCTCGGCCGCGTCGGCCAGCGGCACCCGGTGCGTGGCGAAGTCGTCCACGCCGAGCGGGTCGTCGTCGGTGAGCAGGGGCAGGATGTCGTCGACCCAGGCCCGGACGTTGGCCTGGCCCATCCGCAGCTGGACCTGCTTGTCGAACATGGTCATCATCGGGAGCGGGTCGGCGGCACCCCCGTAGACCCCGATCACCGAGATCGTGCCGCCGCGGCGGACCACGTCGATCGCGCTGTGCAGCGCGGCGAGCCGGTCGACGCCGGCGGTCTTCATCAGCGGCGCGGCGACGGCGTCGGGCAGCATGCCGGCCATCCGCTGGACCAGCCTCGCCGACGGGGAGCCGTGGGCCTCCATGCCGACGGCGTCGATCACCGAGTCGGCCCCGCGGCCGTCGGTCATCGCGCGCACGACCTCACCGAGGTCGTCGACGTCGCGCAGGTCGATCGTCTCCGCGCCGAACGCCCGCACCCGGGCCAGTCGCTCGGGGACGAGGTCCACGGTGATCACCCGGTGGCCCCGGTGCAGGGCGATCCGGCTCGCCATGTCGCCGATCGGGCCGGCGCCGAGCACGGCGACCGTCCCGCCGTCGGGGACGCCCGCGTACTCGACGGACTGCCAGGCGGTGGGCAGGACGTCGGAGAGGAACAGGAAGCGGTCGTCCGGGGTCCCCTCGGGCACCTTGATGGCGTTGGCCGCGGCCAGGGGCGCGCGCAGGTACTCAGCCTGGGCGCCCGGGACCTCGCCGTAGAGCCGGGAGAAGCCGTAGAGCGCGGCGCCCATCCCCTGCTCGCGCACCTGGGTGGTCTCGCACTGGGTCTGCAGGCCGCGGTCGCACATCCAGCAGTGACCGCACGCGATCTGGAACGGCAGGACGACGCGGTCGCCGACCGCGAGACCGTCGACCTCGGTGCCGATCTCCTCGACCACGCCCATCGGCTCGTGGCCCAGCACGTTGCCCTTGCCCATGAACGGGCCGAGCGTCTCGTAGAGGTGCAGGTCGGAGCCGCACAACCCGCTGGAGGTGATCCTCACGACCGCGTCGGTGGGCTTCTCGATCCGCGGGTCGGGCACGTCCTCGACGCGCACGTCACGCACGCCCTGCCAGGTCACTGCCTTCATGGTTCCTCCGGTGCACGTGGATGACGCCCCGCAGCCTGCCGGCTCCAGGGCGTGGGTCCTCGACGCTAGGTCGGGGCCACGGCACGCCACCACACCCGGGCAGGGGTACGGCGTCGACGGGTGGGCGTAGCGTCGCGGCGTGCCCGCTGCCTGCACGCGCGTCGTGTCCCTCGTCCCCTCGATCACCGAGGCCCTGGCCACGGTGGCCGGGGACAGGCTGGTCGGGGCCACCGACTGGTGCACCCACCCCGCCGACCTCGCCGTCGCCCGGGTGCGCGGCACCAAGAACCCCGACCTGGCCGCCGTCCGGGCCCTGGAGCCCGACGTCGTGGTGGTGACCAAGGAGGAGAACCGCGAGCTCGACGTCCGGCGCCTGCGCGAGTCGGGCGTGCGGGTGCACGTCACCGAGATCTCGACCGTGCCCGAGGCGGTCGAGGCCTTCGAGGAGCTCTTCGACGACGTGCTCGGCTGGGAGCGCCCCGCCTGGCTGGCCCCGGTGCGCGAGCGCTGGTGCGGCCCGTTGCCACCGGTGAGCGCAACCGTGGCGATCGCGATCTGGCGCGACCCGTGGATGGTCGTCGGCGGCGACACCTTCACCTCCGACCTGGCCCGTCGGCTCGGCTGGGCCAACGCCTTCGGCGACGCCGACCGCTACCCCGCGGTGGACCTGTCCGAGATCGACCGCGACGACCTCGACCTGGTCGTGCTGCCCGACGAGCCCTACGCGTTCGGCCCCGACGACGGCCCCGAGGCCTTCACCCGGGTGCCGACGCGGCTCGTCGAGGGCCGGTTGCTGACCTGGTACGGGCCGTCGCTGCTGGACGCCGACAGCCTGCTCGAGGTCCAGGGCGCGCGCCCGGGGCGCGCTCGCGCCGAGCCTAGACGGAGTCGGTGGCCGACGAGGCGTGCGGGTCGCTGCCCCGGCTCACGCCCTCCTCGGGGTTGCCCAGCGAGCGGCGCAGCGCCTCGCGCAGGGGCGTGAAGGCGTGCCCCGGGGCGGCGAGGTCGCGGCGGGCGTCGTCCTCGCCGCAGACCATCTCCTCCGCGAGGCTGTCCACCAGGGCGGTGACGGTGGTGCGGGGCATGCCGCTGATCCACGCGCAGACCCGCCCGACCAGCCCGGCCGGCGCCCACGGCACCAGCACCCGGGTGCGCCGCAGCCCGTCGACCTCGGCGTAGAGCGCGAGCAGCTCGGGGTAGGTCAGCACCTCGTCGCCGCCGACGTCGTAGTGCCGGTCGCGCACGGGACCCTGCAGCGCGCGCACCACGAGGTGCAGCACGTCGTCGACGGCCACCGGCTGCAGGCGGCTCTGCATCCACCGCGGGACGGGGGTGAGCAGCGGGACGCGGCGGCTCAGCCGGCGCAGCAGCTCGAAGGACGTCGAGCCGGCGCCGATCACCATCGCCGCGCGCAGCACCGTCGCCGGCACCGAGGAGTCGAGGAAGACCTCCTCCACCTCCAACCGGGAGCGCAGGTGGTCGGTGAGGTCGGCGTCGGGCACCAGGCCCGAGAGGTACACGACCTGGCGAACCCCTGCCTTCTCGCAGGCCCGGGCCACCCGCTCGGCGGCCTCGCGGTCCTTGCGCACGAAGTCCTCGGAGGCCATCGAGTGCACCAGGTACACCACGGCGTCGACGCCCTCGACGGCGGCCGCGATCAGGTCGTCGTCGTCGATGTCGAACGGGCGGGCCTCGACGTCGGAGCCCCACGGGTAGTCCGCCAGGCGCCCCTCGGTGCGGGTGGCGGCCACGACGACGTGGCCGGCCTCGAGCAGCACCGGCACGAGGCGGGAGCCGACGTAGCCGGTGGCGCCGGTGACCAGCACCCGGGTACGGGTCGGCTCGGTGGGGATGGTCTCGTCCATGGGGTCCTCCTGCGGTCGGGGCAGGCGCCCCGAGCCCAACCTACGGCTCGGTGGTGAGCTCCGCCTCCAGGGCGAGCAGAGCCTGCTCGACGACCTCGCTCAGCGAGGGGTGGATCCAGTACTGGGCGCGGGCCAGACCGACGACCTGCTGCCCGAGGCTCATCGCCTGGATCAGGGGCTGGACCAGGATCGAGGCCTCCGGGCCGATCAGGTGCGCCCCCACGAGCAGGCCGGTGGCCCGGTCGGCGAGCAGCTTGACGAAGTGGCCGGTGTCGTCCTCCTCCAGCGCCCAGCCGTGGGCGGTGTCGGCGTAGCGGGTCGTGGCCACCGCGACGTCGAGACCCGCCGCCCGGGCCTGCGCCTCGGTGAGGCCGATCGAGGCGATCTGCGGGGAGGTGAAGACCGCGCTGGGCACGTGGCCGTGCCGGGAGACCACCAGGTCCTCGGGGTGGGTCAGGTTGTGGCTGACCACGCGGGCGTCCAGGTTGGCGGCGTGCTTGAGGGGCTGGTCGCTGCAGGCGTCGCCCAGCGCCCACACGCCCTGGGCGCTGGTGCGCAGGTGGTCGTCGACGACCACGAGCCCGCGGTCGTCGACCTCGATGCCGGCCAGGTCGAGGTGGAGGCGGTCGTTGTTCGGCACACGGCCCACGGCGAGCAGGACGACGTCGACCTCGACGGTGGCGCCGTCGGCGAGGTGCAGGCGGGCCGCTCCGTCCTCGAGACGCTCCACCTTCTCCAGGCCGGCCCCGAGCCGGACGTCCCAGCGGGCGGCCGCGGCGCTGGTGAACAGGGCCGCCACGTCGTCGTCGTGGGCCGACAGCAGCGTGCCGGCGGCGTCGATCTGCACCACCTGCGCGCCGAGGCCGGAGAACACGTGCGCGAACTCCGCGCCGACGTAGCCGCCGCCGACGACGCCGAGGCGGGCGGGCATCTCCTCGCGACGCATGATCGTGTCGCTGGTGTGCACCTCGACGTCCGCGAGGCCGGGGATGTCGGGCGTCACGGGGCGCCCGCCGGTGGCCACGACGACGTGGTCGGCGGTGATCTCGGCGGTGCCGCCCTCGGTCAGCGCCACGCTGACGGCACGGGGCCCGGTGAAGTGGCCGGTGCCGGCGTACACCTCCACCCACGGCTGGTCGCGACGGTACCGCTCGCCGTCCTCGGCGTGGCCGTCGGTGACCCCGAGGACCCGCCGGCGCAGCGCGGGCCAGTCGACGCCGTCGAAGGTCGTGCGCAGGCCGAAGTCCGGTCCCCGGCCGGCGGTGAGCGCCATCGAGGCCGGCACGACGTACATCTTCGAGGGGATGCACCCCCGGTTCAGGCAGGTGCCGCCGAAGCGACCCTCCTCGACGATCGCGACCGACCAGTCCTCGAAGCCGCTGTCGATGACCGCGTTCCCGGACCCGGACCCGAGCACGATGAGGTCGTAGTGCGTCATGGCCTCACCGTAGGCGAGGCGGCCTCGCTCGCCCTCCGGGTCACCGGTCCGGGGGTCAGAAGCCGCAGACCGCCAGCGCCTGGCGCAGCAGCGTGCCCTGGCCGCCGACGAGCTCGTCCTGCAGCGCCGGGTCGGCGGCCTCGGCCGGGGTGACCCAGGTGATCTCCAGCGCGTCCTGCTGGGGGGCGCAGTCACCCTCGACCGGCACCACGTAGGCCAGGGACACCGCGTGCTGACGGGGGTCGTGGAACGGCGTCACCCCGGGCACCGGGAAGTACTCCGCGACGGTGAACGGCTGGGGGTGGGCGGGTAGCTTGGGCAGGGCCAGCGGTCCGAGGTCCTTCTCGAGGTGGCGCAGCAGGGCGTCGCGGACCCGCTCCTGGTACAGCACCCGGCCGGTGACCAGAGCACGGTTGATGTCGCCGTGGCCGGTCACCCGCAGCAGCAGGCCGAACGCCACGACGCTCCCCGTCTGGTCGACGCGCACCGGCACCGCGTCGACGTAGAGCATCGGCAGCCGGTCACGCGCGGACTCCAGCTCGTCCCGGCTCAACCACTGGCTGCTGGACTCGGTGGCGACGTCGCTCATGGGCCCCTGTCTACCCGATGCCGGGCAGCACGACCCACTCGGCTCAGCGCCAGCCGAGGGCGGGTGCGACCTCGCCCACCAGCGTCTCCAGCACGTGCGCGCAGTAGTCGACGCCGAGCTGGTTGGGCACGGTCAGCAGCAGGGTGTCCGCCGCGGCCACCGCCTCGTCGCGGGCGAGCTCCTCGACGAGCCGGTCGGGCTCGCCGGCGTAGGTCTTGCCGAAGCGCGCGCGGCCGCCGTCGAGCATGCCCACCTGGTCGCCGCCGCCACCCTGGCCGCCGAAGTAGGCGCGGTCCCGGTCGTCGACGACGGGGAAGATGCTGCGGCTGACCGAGACCCGCGGCTCGTGGGGGTGACCGGCGTCGGCCCAGGCCTTGCGGAACCGCTCGATCTGCTCGGCCTGCAGCTGGTGGAAGGGCACGCCGGTGTCCTCGCTGAGCAACGTGGAGCTCATCAGGTTCATCCCCTGCTCGGCGGTCCACTCGGCGGTGGCGCGGGTGCCCGCACCCCACCAGATCCGCCGGCGCAGGCCCGGCGAGTGCGGCTCGAGGCGCAGCAGGCCCGGCGGGTTGGGGAACATCGGGCGGGGGTTGGGCTCGGCGAAGCCCTCGCCGCGCAGCACCTCGAGCAGCACCCGGGTGTGCTCGCGCGCCATCGCCGCGTGGTCGCCGCCCTCGGGCTCGTGGCCGAAGTAGCGGTAGCCGTCGACGACCTGCTCGGGTGAGCCGCGGCTGATGCCGAGCTGGAGGCGGCCGCCGGAGATCAGGTCGGCGGAGCCGGCGTCCTCGGCCATGTGCAGCGGGTTCTCGTAGCGCATGTCGATCACGCCGGTGCCGATCTCGATCCGGCTGGTGCGTGCCGCCACGGCGGCCAGCAGCGGGAACGGCGAGGCGAGCTGCCGGGCGAAGTGGTGCACCCGGTAGTAGGCGCCGTCGACCCCGAGCTCCTCGGCGGCGACCGCGAGGTCGATCGACTGCAGCAGCACGTCCGCGGCCGAGCGCGTCGCCGACTGCGGCGAGGGCGTCCAGTGGCCGAAGGACAGGAAGCCGATGTTCTTCATGCTCACCCCAACAACGGTGAGCCGCGGTTCTTCCCGACCGTCTAGCCTGGCGGGGGTGACCACCGTGACCCGCACCTACCGCGTGCGCCCCGAGCCCGCCGTCGTCCTGGACTACCTCAAGGACTTCACGAACGCCGAGGAGTGGGACCCGGGCACCCAGCGGTGCACCCGCCACGACACGGGTCCGATCGGCGTCGGCTCCTCCTTCCACAACGTCTCGACGCTGGCCGGCATCAGCACCGAGCTGACCTACACGATCGAGAGGCTCACCGACTCCCAGCTCGTGCTGGTCGGACGCAACGAGACCGCCACCTCCACCGACACCATCACCGTCGTCCCGGACCCCGACGGCCCCGGCTCGCAGGTGACCTACGAGGCCGTGATCGAGATGTCCGGTGCCGCCACGCTCGCCGCCCCCGCGGTGAAGGTGCTCTTCGAGAAGGTCGGCAACGAGGTCGAGGACGACATGACCCGCGCCCTGGACCGTCTCGTCTGACCCGCCGAGCGGCCCCCTTCTGCCAGCCGAGCGGTCTGTCTCTGCCACCCGAGCGGTCCGTTCCAGTCATCTGAGGGGTCTGTTCCGGTCGGCCGACGGGACGCCCGCCGCGGGTCCGTCCTAGGGTCGCAGCGTGTCTACCGTCTTCGGCCACCTGCCCGACGGCCGCGCCGTCCACCGTCTCGTGATCGGGGCCGCCCCCGACCCCCAGGCGCACCTGCTGACCCTCGGCGCGACCCTTGCTCGGCTCGACGTCACCGGCGGGGACGGGGAGCGACGCAACGTCGCGCTCGGCTACGGCGACGTCGCCACGTACCTCGAGGCAGGCGACTACCTCGGCGGCACCGTGGGGCGCTACGCCAACCGGATCGCACACGGCCGCTGCGAGATCGCCGGCGAGCCCGTCGCGCTGGGCACCAACGACCGCGGCCACCACCTGCACGGCGGCCCGGACGGTTTCGACTCCCGGCTGTGGGAGATCGTCGAAGAGACGCCCACCCTCGCCCGCCTGCGCCTCGTCAGCCCGGACGGTGACCAGGGCTACCCCGGGACCGTGAGCGTCGAGGCGCGCTTCGAGGTCGTCGGCGACGCGCTGCACCTCGACCTGAGCGCCGTCACCGACGCCACCACCCTGGTCAACGTGACCAGCCACTGCTACCTCAACCTCGGCGGCGCCGGGACGGGCACCGTCGACGACCACGAGCTGACGGTGCCCGCAGGCCGCTACACGCCGGTGGACGAGGGGTCCATCCCCACCGGCGAGCTCGCCGACGTGACCGGCACGCCCTTCGACCTACGCTCAGCCCGCCGGGTCGGCGGCCTCGCACGCGCCGACCACCCCCAGACCACCCCGGCCCAGGGCATCGACCACAACGTCCTCGTCGACGGCGAGGGCCTCCGCACGGTCGCCACGCTGGACTCACCCGCCACCCGGACCCGGATGACGCTGTCCTCGGACCAGCCGGGCCTGCAGGTCTACACGGGCAACTTCCTCGACGGCAGCCACCCGCTGGCCGAGGGCCCGCTGGTGCGTCAGGGCGACGGCATCGCGTTGGAGCCGCAGGTCTTCCCCGACTCCCCGCACCACCCCGAGTGGCCGCAGGCGGTGCTGCGGCCCAGGGAGACCTACCGCTCCCGGATCCGGTGGTCCTTCTCCGCGATCTGAGTGGCGCTCGACCAGACCCTCCAGCGCGGCGGCGGCGAGGGCTCGCCGACGTCGACCTGCCACCGCGGCGCCGCCCCCGGTGGTGGTCGGGGACGCCGAGGGCCCGCGACGGGCCTCCGGGGCGGTGCTCGCCCCGTCCGGTGGCGACGCACGACGGCACTCGTCCGGTCGAGCGTGACGCGGCCCCGGGCGGCTGCCAGGCTGGACGTCACCAAACGCCCCAGCCCCAGGAGGTCCCGTGTCCGTGCCACCCCTGCCCCGCGAGGTCCAGGACCTGCTCGCCCGCCCCAACCCGGCCGTGGTGGCCACCCTGCGCCGCGACGGCTCCCCGGTCTCGACCCCCACCTGGTACCTGTGGGACGAGGGCCGGGTGCTGCTGAACATGGACGCGGGCCGGGTGCGCCTGGGCCACCTGCGCCGCGACCCCCGGCTCACCCTCAGCGTGCTCGACGAGGGCTCCTGGTACACCCACGTGACGCTGCTCGGGCGGGCCGTCGAGCTGCGCGAGGACGAGGGCCTGGCCGACATCAACCAGATCGCCCGCCACTACATCGGCAGTGACTACCCCGACCAGGAGCGTGCCCGCTGGACCGCGGTGATGGAGGTCGAGCGCTGGCACGGGTGGGGCGCGATGAAGGACAACGACCAGGCCGGCGGCTGAGGCCCCGCCGCGCGGGACGGCACTGGTCGTCGCGGTGCGCACCGACCGACTCGACCCGGCCGCGACGACGATGACGGACGGCGACGTCCCGGCCCCGCGAGGGGTCGGGCGGCCAGGACGGGCCGTGAGAGTGAGACGTGGGGCCGCCTGACGGAATCGAACCGTCGACCTATTCATTACGAGTGAATCGCTCTACCGACTGAGCTAAGGCGGCCTGACGCCGGCCAGGTCACCCCGGTCGCGCGTCGCGGTGCACTATACGGACCCCCCGCCCGCCGATGGAAACCGACGCCACCCCCGCCGATCTCGCGTGCCGGCGGGTCCGACCGACGCACCGCCGGCGCGCTCCGCCGGCAGACCGGCGGCCACCATGCACCAGCGTGCCCGGCGCCGTTCCTGCAGCCGCGCCCGCTCCTGGCCATGGTCGAGCAGCCGCGCCCCCCCGACCCCGTCGTGGCTGGTCGGCCCGGCTGGTCGGCCCGGTGCGGTCGGTGCTCCACGCCTCGGTCGCGGCGGCTGCCCGGCGTGGCACCGGCTCGGCTGATGGTGCCTACCCGCCTGGGTCTCCCTCGCGTCCGTGCTCAACGCCGCGATCTGGCGCCTCGACCGCGGAGCATCCACGGCGGCGATCAGCAGGTGGTGCCGTCCGCGGGCACGGTGCCCTCGAGCAGGTAGTCCTCGACGACGGAGTCGATGCACGCGTTGCCTGCGCGGTAGCCGGTGTGGCCGTCGCCGTCGCGGGTCAGCAGGACGCCGGAGTCGAGCTGGTCGGCCAGCGAGACCGCCCACTCGTAGGGCGTCGCCGGGTCGCGGGTGGTGCCGACGATCAGGATGGGCGCCGCGCCGGATCCGTCGATGTCCAGCTCGGGCTCCGAGGAGGCGACCTGGATGCCCTCGCAGCCGACCAGGCCCCAGGCGAAGACCCGGCCGAACGTGGGTGAGACCTCCTCGAACGCGGGCATCTCTCCCCCACCTCGTCGGCGGTGATCGCGGCAGGGTCGTCGAGGCAGTTGATGGCGTAGATCGCCTCGGCGGAGTTGTCGGTGTAGGTGCCGCCGTCGCGCGAGGCGTACAGGTCGGCCAGGAGCAGCAGGGAGGTGCCGTCGCCGGCGAACGCGGTGCGCAACGCCTGGTCGAGCAGCGGCCAGTAGTCGCGGTTGTAGAGCGGGGTGACGATGCCGTAGAAGGCCAGGCCCTCGGTCAGCGCGCGGTCCCCGCCCGTGGGCAGCGGGTCGGAGTCGGCCTCCTCGACCAGCGTGGTGATCCGCTCCAGGCCGGCCTCGACGGAGTCGCCGAGGAAGCACTCGGGCACGGTCTCGACGCAGTTCTCGACGTAGGCCCGCAGGGCGACCTCGAAGCCCTCGGCCTGGCCGAGGCTGAGCTCGCGCGAGGACAGGGAGACGTCGACGGCGCCGTCGAGGACGAACCGGCCGACCCGGTCGGGGAACAGCTCGGCGTAGGTGGCGCCGAGCTTCGTGCCGTAGGAGGCCCCGAAGTAGGCCAGCGCGGGCTCCTCGAGCGCGGCGCGCAGCACGTCCATGTCGCGGGCGGTCTCGATCGTCGTGACGTGGGCGAGCAGGTCGTCGCTGCGGTCCACGCAGCCCGCGAAGAAGCCCTCCTGCGAGGACTGGAACTCCTCGGCCTCGGCGGTGGTGTCGGGGTCGGGGTCCTGAGCCAGGTAGGCGTCGAGCTCGGCGTCGCTGAGGCAGTCCACCGGGTCCGAGCCGCCGGTGCCGCGCGGGTCGAAGCCGACGACGTCGAGGGTGGCCGTCACGTCGGGCCCGAAGACCCGCGGCGCGGCCGCGGCGTAGCCGGTGCCCGGGGCGCCGGGGCCGCCGGGGTTGACCACCAGCGAGCCGGTCGACTCCCCGGTGGCGGGCACCCGCAGCAGCGCGACCTCGATCGAGCCGGCGCCGGGCTCGGCGTAGTCGACCGGCACGGTGAGCGTGGCGCACTCCGAGCCGCCCTCCTGCGGGCAGGCCTCCCAGGCGAGGTCCTGGTCGTAGAACGGGGCCAGCGCCTCCTCGGGTGGGGTGCGCGCCTCCCCGTCACCCGGGGCCGACGACGCAGTGCGGGTGGCGACGGCGACGGGGCTCTCGGTCACGGGGTCGGCGCCGGCGCCGCCGAGCACGGCCAGGCCGGCGACCAGGCCACCGGCCAGCACCAGCACCACGACCAGCACGGCGGCGACCACCGTGACCAGGCGGGGGTTCGTCATCGTCGGCTCTCCTCGGGCACCAGCAGGGAGACCATCATCGCCTCGAGGGCGAGGGCCACAGGGACGTTGAACTCGAGCATCTGCTCGCGCGCGGTGAAGATCGCGTCGATCCGACGCAGGTTGAGCTCGGGGGTGGAGGTGCGCACGACCTCGTCGACGTCGGCGCGGATCTCGGCGTTGACCAGCTCGCCGGGCGCTCCGAGGGCCACCGCGATCGCGTCGCGGTAGACCGAGGCGAGGTCCATCAGGCCGCGGTCGACGACGTCGAGGACGCGCCGCTTGGCCCGCGTCTTCTGCGACTTGTCCAGCTCGGCGAGGGCGGGGCCGTACTCACGGGGACGACGGCCCCGCTCCACCACGCCGTAGGCCGAGTCGAGGTCGGCCTTCTCGCGGGCGTCGAGGTCGGACGTCTGGGCGTCCGCCTCCTCCTTGGCCGTCGTGGCCAGGCTGGTCGCGGCACGCATGCAGGCGCCCAGCGAGGTCAGGGTCGCGGCGTGGGAGACGACCTCGCGGCGGCGCTGGCGGGTCGGCTCGTCGCGGGCCAGCGCGCGGGCGCGTCCGATGTGGCCCTGGCTGGCGCGGGCGGCGTAGGCGGCCAGGGCCGGGTCGACCTCGAGGGTGCGCTCGAGGAACCGCGCCACCTCGGCGGCGCTCGGCGTGGCCAGCGTGACCAGCCGGCAGCGGGAGCGGATGGTGGGCAGCACGTCCTCGACGGTCGGGGCGCACAGCATCCACACGGTGCGGTCGGTGGGCTCCTCGATGGCCTTCAGCAGGGCGTTGCACGCGCGCTCGGTCAGGCGGTCGGCGTCCTCGACGACGAGGATCTGCCAGCGCCGGCCGTTGGGGGCCAGAGCCGAGCGGCGCACCAGGTCGCGCACCTCGTCGACCCCGATCGAGAGCTTCTGGGTGCGGATCACGTTGACGTCGGCGTGGCTGCCGACCAGCGCGGTGTGGCAGGCGTGGCAGTGCCCGCAGCCGGCGTCGGGGCACTGCAGCGCGGCGGCGAAGGCGACCGCGGCGTTGGACCGGCCCGACCCGGGCGGCCCGGTGAACAGCCAGGCGTGGCCCAGGCCACGCCCGGAGGCCGACGCCGTGGCGGCCTCGCGCAGCACGTCCACCACGCGGGCCTGGCCGACCAGGCCGTCCCAGACGCTCACCGCTCGGCCCGGTCCGGCTCGACGGGCACGGAACCCGCGTGCGTGCGCACGGCCTGCTCCAGCCACGGCGCGACGGCCTCGCGCACGCGGGCGGCGATGACGTCGACGTCGTCACCGGCGTCGAGGACCAGGTAGTGCCCGGGGTCGACCGCGGCGAGGGCGAGGAACGCCGCGCGCACCCGCTCGTGGAAGGCCAGCGACTCGCCCTCGATCCGGTCGCGGCCCTCGAAGCGGCCCAGGCCGGCCTCGGGCGCGAGGTCGAGCACGACGGTCAGGTGCGGGCGCAGGTCGCCGGTGGCCCACCGGGCGACCTGCTCGAGCCCGGCGGGGTCGAGGTCGCGGCCCGCCCCCTGGTAGGCCAGCGTGGAGTCGACGTAGCGGTCGGTGACCACCACCTCGCCGCGGGCCAGCGCCGGGCGCACGACGGTCTCGACGTGCTCGGCCTTGTCCGCGGCGTACAGCAGGGCCTCGGTGCGGTCGTCGAGGGCGCCCGTCTCGGGGCTCAGCACGATGCGGCGCAGCTGGCGGCCGACCTCGGTGTCGCCCGGCTCGAAGGTGGCGCGCACCGCGTGACCCTGCTCGAGGAGCCAGGCCGTGAGGCGGCGCGACTGGGTGGACTTGCCCGCGCCCTCACCGCCCTCGAAGCACACGAGGACGCCGCGCTCGGCGTAGGCACCCGGGAACTCCACGCGACGAACCTACGAGGTGGCGCCCACACCCTCCTCACCGCACCCCGCCGACCTGTGGATCTCTCGCACCTGGTGCGAGAGATCCACAGGTCGACGCGTCAGGACTTCTTGGCCGCCGTCTTCTTCGTCGCCGTCTTCTTCGCCGCCGTCTTCTTCGCCGCCGTCTTCTTCGCCGGGGTCTTCCTCGCCGCCGTCTTCTTCGCGGGCGCCTTCTTGGCCGCCGCCTTCTTGGACGACTTCGTGGCCGGGCCCTTGGCGCGGCGCTCGGCGAGGAGGTCGGCGGCCCGCTCGAGGGTCACCTTCTCCACCGAGTCCTCCTTGCGCAGCGTGGCGTTGTACTCGCCGTCGGTGACGTACTCCCCGAAGCGGCCCGCCTTGACCACGACCGGCTGGCCCGAGACGGGGTCGTTCCCGAGCTCCTTGAGCGGCGGCGCGGCCGCGGCCCGCCCGCGCTGCTTGGGCTGGGCGTAGATCGCGAGCGCCTCGTCGAGGGTGACCGAGAACAGCTGCTCCTCCGCGCTCAGCGAGCGGGAGTCGGTGCCGCGCTTGAGGTACGGCCCGTAGCGGCCGTTCTGCGCGGTGATCTCCTCGCCGGACTCGGGGTCGACGCCGACCACGCGCGGCAACGACAGGAGCCGCACGGCGTCGGCGAGGGTAATCGTGTCCAGCGACATCGACGTGAACAGCGAGCCGGTGCGCGGCTTGGCCGACTTCGGCGCGTCCTCACCCAGCTGCTCGGTCACGTACGGGCCGTACCGGCCGTTCTTGGCCACCACGGCCAGGCCCGTCTCGGGGTGCGCCCCCAGCGGGATCTCCTCCCCGGCCGGGTTGGCGAACAGCTCGGTCGCCTTCTCCATGGTGAGCTCGTCGGGCGGCAGGTCGTCGGGGACGTTGGCCCGCTTCGCGTAGGCGTTGCCCTCGTCGTCGGGGCCCTCCAGGTACGGGCCGTAGCGCCCGACCCGCAGGTGGACGCCGGAGTCCTCGCCGCCGACCGGGAACGTCGCCAGCTCGCGGGCGTCGATGTCGCCGAGGCCGTCGACCAGCGGCTTGAGGCCGGTGAACTCGCCACCGTAGTAGAACTCGCTGAGCTCGGTGTTGCGGTCCTTGCGGCCCCCGGCGATGTCGTCGAGGACGTCCTCCATCTCGGCGGTGAACTCGTAGGACACCTGGCGCGGGAAGTGCTCCTCGAGCAGGCGGGTCACCGAGAAGGCCAGCCACGCCGGCACCAGCGCGGTGCCCTTCTTGTACACGTAGCCGCGGTCGACGATGGTGCGGATGATCGAGGCGTAGGTCGAGGGCCGTCCGATCTCGCGCTCCTCGAGCTCCTTGACCAGCGTGGCCTCGGTGTAGCGGGCCGGGGGCTTGGTCTCGTGACCGTCGGCGCTCAGCGACGCGGTCGTCACGGCCGCGCCCTCGACCAGCGCCGGCAGGCGGCTCTCCTGGTCGTCGCTGGTACCGCCGTGGTCGGTGCCCTCGACGTAGGCCTTGAGGAAGCCGTGGAAGGTGATCACGCGACCGCTGGCCGAGAACACCACGTCCTCGCCGGAGGCCGCCGTGCCGCCGAGGCGCACCGAGACGCTCTGGCCGACGGCGTCGCGCATCTGCGAGGCCACGGTGCGCATCCAGATCAGCTCGTAGAGGCGGAACTGCTCGCCGGTCAGTCCGGTCTGGGCGGGCGTGCGGAAGGTGTCACCCGCCGGGCGGATGGCCTCGTGGGCCTCCTGGGCGTTCTTGACCTTCGAGGCGTAGGTGCGGGGCGCGTCGGGCAGGTACTCGGCCCCGTACAGCTCGCGGACCTGGCTGCGCGCCGCCTCGACCGCGCCGGCCGACATGGTGGTGGAGTCGGTGCGCATGTAGGTGATGAACCCGTTCTCGTACAACCGCTGGGCCACCGACATCGTCACGCTGGCGCCCATCGAGAGCTTGCGGGAGGCCTCCTGCTGCAGCGTGGTGGTGCGGAACGGTGCGTACGGCGAGCGCTTGTACGGCTTGGACTCCACCGAGCGGACCTCGTAGTTCGCCTCCGACAGCGCGCCGACGAGCTGCTCGGCCCGGGTGCGGTCGAGGTGGACGACCTTGCCCTCGGCGGAGGCCTTGAGCAGGCCGTCGGGGCCGAAGTCGGAGCCACGGGCCACGCGGGCGCCGTCCACGGAGTGGACGCGGGCACCGAACATCCGCGCCTCGTGCCCGGCCCCGGCGTCGAAGGTGCCCTCGAAGTCCCAGTAGGAGGCGACGTGGAAGCGCATCCGCTCCCGCTCGCGGTCCACGACCAGGCGGGTGGCCACCGACTGCACGCGTCCGGCCGAGAGGCCGGACATGACCTTCTTCCACAGCACGGGGCTGACCTCGTAGCCGTAGAGACGGTCCAGGATGCGCCGCGCCTCCTGGGCCTCGACGAGGTCGTCGTTGATGGTGCGCGGGTTGGCCACCGCGGCCTGGATGGCGGGCTTGGTGATCTCGTGGAAGACCATCCGGTGCACCGGGATGCCCTTCTTCGGCTTCAGCTCGTCGAGCAGGTGCCACGCGATGGCCTCGCCCTCGCGGTCCTCGTCCGTGGCGAGGTAGAGCGCGTCGGCGTCCTTGAGCAGCTTCTTCAGCTTCGCGATGTGCTGCTTCTTGTCGCGGGGGACGACGTAGTAGGGGGTGAACTCGTGGTCCACGTCGACGCCGAGGCGGCCCCAGGACTTGTCCTTGATCTCGGCCGGGGTGTCGGCGGCCGACATCGGCAGGTCGCGGATGTGACCGATCGAGGACTCGACGACGTAGCCGTCGCCGAGGAAGCCGCCGATGTTGCGGGCCTTGGCCGGCGACTCGACGATGACGAGCTTGTGTGCCACGGGGAGGTCATTCCTTCGACGCTGGGGGTGGGGCCGCGACCGGCCTCGGCGTCACGGTAGCGCGTGGCGACGAGCGGGTAGGCGACGGCGACCACCTCGGCTCAGGTGAGGAACCCCTCGGCGACCAGCTCGCGCACGACCGGCAGGTAGGTCTCGCGCAGCGCCAGCGGGTCCCGTCCCAGGATGCTCCCGAGGGCGCCGAGGACCTGCCCGACGGTGAGGTCGCCGTCGCAGGCGCCGGCCAGGGCGGCCTCCACCGTGTCGACCCGGCGGGCCCGCCGCAGGCCGTGCTGCTGGCGCAGGACGATGGTCTCGGGGTCCTCCACCCCGGGCGCGCCGAGGGTCTCCTGGCGCACGTCGGCGCGCAGGACGAGACGGTCGTCGAGCCCGACGTCGCGGCCCGCCGCGGCGCCCCACGCCGCGACGGCCGGCGCGACGGGCTGCTCGACCTCGTAGGGCCAGTCCAGCAACGTGTGCACCGCTCCCCCGCGCCCGACGTCGTCGGCGGCGCGGCGGCGCAGGCTCACCCAGCCGAACCCCACGCCCTCCACGCCGTGGGCGTCGAACCACGACAGCCAGGTGTCGTAGCGGCGGCGGTACTCCTGCGCCGAGGCCGGGTCGCCCGCCCCGGTCGAGGGATGGATGCCGGCGTCCTTGAGCCACAGCTCGACGTAGGCGGCGGGGTCGGCGACCTCGCGCTGGACGACGAACGCGTCGCAGCCCTCGTCCAGCCAGCCCGCGAGCCGCTCGTCCCAGCCCACGCCCTTCGTCACGACCCAGTTTCCCAGCACCTGGCACCAGCCGCCCTCGACGAGGTGCTCCGGCGCGGTCCGGACGATGTCCTCCACGACACGGTCGCCGGGCAGGCCGGAGTCGCGGTAGACCAGGCGCTCGCCGGTGGCCGGGGAGATCACGAACGGCGGGTTGGTCGCGATCAGGTCGAAGCGCCCGTCGGCGACCGGCTCGAAGTAGGACCCCTCGACGACCTGGACGCGGTCCCCGACCCCGTTGAGGTCGGCGTTGAACGCCGCCAGGCGCAGCGCGCGCCGGTTGACGTCGGTGGCCACGACGCGCCGGGCGTGCCCGGCCAGGTGCAGCGCCTGGACCCCGCACCCGGTACCGAGGTCGAGGGCGGTGTCCACCGGGGCGCGCAGGGTCAGCTGGGCCAGCGAGGTCGAGGCGGCGCTGATCCCGAGCACGTGGTCGGGGCCGACCCGCTGGGCCAGGCCGTCCAGGCCCGGGGTGAGGTCGCTGACCACCCACAGGTGCTCCTCGTCGGCGGCGTAGGGCCGGACGTCGAGGCGGGCCGCGACGCTGCCCACGGACTGCTCGAGGAACCCCTCGACGCACAGCCGGTCCACCAGGCCCGGCAGGGCCGCGGTGGCCTCGGCGGTGCTCACCGTGGTCTGCAGCAGGAACAGCCGGACCAGCGTCTCCAGCGGCGACCCGCCGCCGGTCAGCAGCAGGCCGGGCGTGGTCTCGTTGCGCCCGAGCGCCGCGTGCCCTCTCTGGCCGAGCAGGGCCGCCACGGACTCGTAGGTGAAGTCGGCGGCCAGCAGCGCCTCGCGCAACCGGGGGGCGAGGTCGGAGGTCATCCCCCGATCCTGCCGGACGCGGGCCGGCGCCCGCCCGGCGGTGGAACGAGCCGCCGTGCGGGCCGCGACCGGGTGGGGCTCAGGGCGTGTTCAGGGGCTGGGTCGGCGACGGGTCGGTGCCCTCCGTGGGCCCGGCCGCTGCCGGCGGCGCCGGCGGGGCGGTGGTGCCCGGGTCGTCGCCGATGGTGACCTGACGACGGCCCGAGATGACCACCGCGGCGGTGATGATCGCCACCGCGACCAGCGCGATCACGATGCGCAGGGTGTCGTTCTGGTCGTCACCGACGCTGAGCGAGACCACTGCGCCGGCGATCAGCAGCGAGACCAGGTTCATCACCTTGATCAGCGGGTTGATCGCCGGGCCGGCGGTGTCCTTGAACGGGTCGCCGACGGTGTCGCCGATGATCGTGGCCTCGTGGGCCAGCGAGCCCTTGCCGCCGTGGTTGCCGTCCTCGACGAGCTTCTTGGCGTTGTCCCAGGCGCCACCGGAGTTGGCCAGGAAGACCGCCATCAGGGTGCCGGTGCCGATCGCACCGGCCAGGAAGCCCGCCAGCGCCGTGACGCCGAGGCCGAAGCCGACCGCGATCGGCGACAGCACGGCCAGGATGCCCGGCGTGATCAGCTCGCGCAGGGAGTCGCGGGTGACGATGTCGACGACCCGGCCGTACTCGGGACGACCCGTGCCCTCCATGATCCCGGGGATCTCGCGGAACTGACGACGCACCTCGTAGACCACCGCGCCGGCGGCGCGGGCCACGGCGTTGATGGCCAGGCCGGAGAACAGGAAGACCACGGCCGAGCCGAGCAGCACCCCGACCAGGACGGCGGGGTTGAAGACGAAGAAGCCGGTGAGCTCCTCCAGGGCGCCGGCCTCGGTGAGGGCCTCGATGGCCGAGGTGGCGTAGGAGCCGAACAGGGCTGTCGCGGCCAGCACCGCGGTGGCGATGGCGATGCCCTTGGTGATGGCCTTGGTGGTGTTGCCGACCGCGTCGAGCTCGGTGAGGATCTGCGCGCCCTCGGCGCTGACGTCGCCGGACATCTCCGCGACGCCCTGGGCGTTGTCGGAGACGGGACCGAAGGTGTCCATCGCGACGATCACGCCGACCGTCGTGAGCAGTCCGCAGCCGGCCAGTGCGACGGCGAACAGGGAGACCGTCAGCGAGGCGCCGCCGAGCAGGAACGAGCCGAACACGGCGGCCCCGATGACCAGCGTGGTGTAGACGGCCGACTCGAAGCCGACCGAGAGCCCGGACAGGATGACGGTGGCCGCACCGGTCAGCGAGGTCTTGCCGACGTCCTTGACGGGGCGGTGCTCGGTGCCGGTGTAGTACCCGGTCAGCGCCAGGATCCCGGCGGCCATGACGATGCCGATGACGACCGCGATCGAGGCGATCAGCGCCGGGTTGCCCTCGGGTGCGCCGGAGATCTGCTCCAGGGTGTTGGTCTCGATGCCGGAGAAGTCCGCGAACGAGGTGGGCAGGTAGAGGAAGGACAGCGCCACGCTGGCCAGGGCCGCGATGCCCGCGGACAGGTAGAAGGACCGGTTGATCGTCCTCAGGCCGTTCTCGCCCGGCTTGGGGTTGGTCAGGTAGACGCCGGCGACGGCGGTCAGCGCGCCGATGGCCGGGATCAGCAGGGGGTAGACCAGGCCCTTGTCACCGAAGGCCTGGGCGCCGAGGATCAGCGCCGCGACCAGCGTCACGGCGTAGGACTCGAACAGGTCCGCGGCCATGCCGGCGCAGTCGCCCACGTTGTCGCCGACGTTGTCGGCGATGGTGGCGGCGTTGCGGGGGTCGTCCTCGGGGATGTTCTGCTCGACCTTGCCGACGAGGTCGGCGCCGACGTCGGCGGCCTTGGTGAAGATGCCGCCGCCCACGCGCATGAACATGGCGAGCAGCGCGGCACCGAAGCCGAAGCCCTCGAGGACCTCGGCGGCGGAGTCCTGGAAGGCCAGCACGACGACGCTGGCCCCGAGCAGGCCGAGGCCCACGGTGAGCATGCCGACCATCGCGCCCGTGCGCAGGCCGATGCGCATCGCGACCTCGCGGCCCTCGTCGTTGGCCGCGGCCGCCACCCGCAGGTTGGCCCGCACCGCCAGCGACATGCCGAGGTAGCCGACGGCGGCGGAGAACCCGGCGCCGAGGAGGAAGAAGAAGGACCGCCCGATCCGCACGACGGTGTCGTCGGCGGGCAGGACGAGCAGGGCGAAGAAGGCGACGGCGGCGAAGATCGCCAGGGTGCGGAACTGACGCTGCAGGTACGCGTCGGCGCCCTCCTGCACGGCCTGGGCGATGTTCTTCATGTTCTGGGTGCCCTCGCCCGCGGCGAGGACCTCCTGGCGGAACAGCCACGCCATCGCGAGCGCCCCGCAGGCGATCAGGAAGACGATGCTGACCAGGACGAAGTTGCCACCGGTGACCGCGACGACCGCGGGATGGATCCCGAGCATGCCATGCCTCCTGCGTTGGGGTCAGGACCCGGCGCCGGTGTGACGCAGGCCATCAACGCGCCGGAGTCTACGCAGGGGGGTGAGGCAGATCGCAGCAGCGTCTCAGCGCGCCGCGAGCGCGGCGTCGAAGCTCTCGTGGATCGCGAAGACCTTGGCCAGGCCGGTGATCCGGAAGATCTTCAGCAGCCGGTCCTGGTGGCAGACCAGCTGCAGCGAGCCGCCCTGCGCGCGCACCTTCTTCAGGCCGCCGACGAGCACGCCCAGGCCGGTGGAGTCGAGGAACTCGACCGCCTGCATGTCGATGACGAGGTGGTGGTGCCCCCCGGCGACCAGCTCGGTGATCCGGTCGCGCAGCTTGGGGGCGGTGTAGACGTCGATCTCGCCGCCCACGGTGATGACGGTGAACCCGTCGCCCTCGCGCGTGTCCAGACTGAGGTCCACGTGGTCTCCTACTCCTGCTCGCTCGCACCGGCAGGACCGGCCGGACCGCCTCCGCAGCGGTCCAGACCATGAAACCACGCGTGGCGGCCTCCCGCACCGGCTTGGGACAACCACCGGGACACCTCCGGGGCGACGCGGGACGCCCCGGGCCCGCCGGCGCGCTGGTGTGGCGGTGTCGGCACCGGTCGGCACACTGCAGGGGTGACCCTCTCCACCGCCGCAGCACCCCCGCACGGTTCGGCCGCGCTCGCGCGGCTGGTCGCGGTGCCCGGTCGCGAGGGCCGCCTGACCCATCTCGAGCGGCTGCCCGCCCGGGGTGGGCGCACGGCGCCCTGGCCGGCCTGGGCGCGCGAGGACGTCGTGGTCGCCTTCCAGCGGCGCGGTGTCCGCACGCCGTGGGTGCACCAGGTGCGCGCCGCCGAGGCCGCCCACGCGGGGCGCCACGTCGTGCTCGCCACCGGAACGGCCTCGGGCAAGTCGCTGGCCTACCAGCTGCCGGCGCTGTGCGACGTCCTCGAGCGGCGCGGTCCGCGGGGTCAGCGCGGCGCCGGCGTGCTCTACCTGGCTCCGACCAAGGCGCTGGCCCAGGACCAGCTGGCCTCGCTGGGCGCCCTGGCCGACCTCGGCGGCCCCGGCCTCGACGTGCGGGTGAGCACCCACGACGGCGACAGCCCACCCGAGCAGCGCGAGTGGACCCGCACGCACGGCGAGTACGTGCTGAGCAACCCCGACATGCTGCACCGCTCGCTGCTGCCGGGCCACGAGCGGTGGGCCCGCTTCCTGGCCGGGCTGCGCTACGTCGTCGTCGACGAGTGCCACCACTACCGCGGCGTCTTCGGCGCCCACGTCGCCCAGGTGCTGCGCCGGCTGCGCCGGGTGTGCGCGCACTACGGCAGCGACCCGACCTTCGTGCTGGCCTCGGCCACGGTCGCGGACCCCGACGCCGCCGGCCGGCGTCTGACCGGCCTGCCGGTCGAGGCCGTCACCGAGGACGCCTCTGCGCGCGGGGAGGTCTCGCTGGCCCTGTGGGAGCCCCCGCTGAGCGGCTCGGGCGGCGAGAACGGCGCACCGGTGCGGCGCGCGGCGTCCTCGGAGGTGGCCGACCTGCTCACCGACCTCGTGGTCGACGACGTGCGGACGCTGGCCTTCGTGCGCTCCCGGCGCGGCGCGGAGCAGGTGGCCATGACGGCGGCGTCCCTGCTCGCCGAGGTCGACCCGTGCCTGCCGTCGAAGGTCGCGGCCTACCGGGGCGGCTACCTGCCCGAGGAGCGCCGCGAGATCGAGCAGGCGCTGCGCTCGGGCCGGCTGTGCGGGCTGGCCGCCACCAACGCCCTCGAGCTCGGCATCGACGTGCAGGGTCTCGACGCCGTGCTGATGGCCGGCTTCCCCGGCACCCGGGCCGCCCTGTGGCAGCAGCTGGGACGGGCCGGGCGCAGCGGCGGGGAGTCCCTCGGGGTGCTCGTGGCCCGCGACGACCCGCTGGACACCTACCTCGTGCACCACCCCGAGGCGCTGCTCGGGCGCCCGGTCGAGGCCAGCGTGTTCGACCCGGACAACCCGCACGTGCTCGCCCCCCACCTGTGCGCCGCGGCGGCCGAGAAGCCGCTGACCACCGCCGACCTCGAGCACTTCGGGCCCGCGGCGGCCGGGGTGGTCGACCGGCTCACCGCCGCGGGTCTGCTGCGCCGGCGCCCGCAGGGCTGGTTCTGGACCGACCGTCGCCGCGCCGCGGACCTCACCGACATCCGGTCCTCGGGCGGGCCGGACGTCTCGCTGGTCGAGTCGGTCACCGGGCGGGTCGTCGGCACCGTCGACGGTGCGCGTGCCCACGGTGCGGCCCACGCCGGCGCGGTCTACGTGCACCGCGGCGAGACCTGGCTCGTGGAGGACCTCGACCTCGAGGCCCACGTGGCCACGCTGCGTCGCGAGCACGTCGACTACTCCACCTCGGCGCGCGAGCTCACCGACATCTCCGTCGTCTCCGAGCGCGAGCACCGTCGGTGGGGCCCGTGCCGGCTCAGCGTCGGCGAGGTCGACGTGGCCCACCAGGTCGTCTCGTTCCTGCGACGCCGCGTGCCCGGCGGCGACGTCCTCGGCGAGGAGCTGCTCGACCTGCCCGAGCGCACCCTGCGCACCAGCGCGGTGTGGTGGACCGTGCCCGACGAGGTCCTCGAGGCGGCCGGGCTCGACCGGGCCGACCTCCCCGGCGCCGCCCACGCCGCCGAGCACTGCTCGATCGGGCTGCTGCCGCTGTTCGCGACCTGCGACCGCTGGGACATCGGCGGCGTCTCGACGGCCCGGCACGCCGACACCGGCCTGCTGACGGTGTTCGTCCACGACGGCCACCCGGGAGGTGCCGGCTTCGCCGAGCGTGGCTTCGGCGCGGCCCGGGCGTGGCTGCGCGCCACCCGGGAGGCGATCGCCGACTGCGAGTGCGCCACCGGCTGTCCCTCGTGCGTGCAGTCACCCAAGTGCGGCAACCAGAACAACCCGCTCGACAAGACCGGCGCCCGACGGCTGCTCGACGTGCTGCTCGAGCACGCCACCCCCGACCCGGGCGACCCGCCGGACGCCTGAGCCCCGGGCATGACGCGCACGACTCGGGGTCGCGAGCGGGGCCCGCTCAGGCCACCGGCCCGGCGCGGGCCCGCGCCGTCGGGTCGGCGCCGAGGCCACGCCAGCGGGGCCCCGGCACCAGCACGTCCACCTCCACCTCGTGGCCCTCGCTACGGCAGGCGACCAGCCGGGCCCCGTTGCTCCGCGCCACTCTCGCCGCCTCGGCGCACGCCTCGCCCCGGGCGGCGGCCCCCGCGAGGGCCGCGAGGTCGGCCGCGGACTGGGCCGTGCGGTGGTCGACCACGACCGCGGCCACCACGCCGAGGGCGCCGCCGAGGGCGAGCAGCACCCCGACCAGGCCGACCGCGAGCACCGTGGCCGCACCCCGGTCGTCCCGGGCCGAGCTCACGGCCCGTCCTCGGCCAGCGCGACGGCCTCGGCGCTGACCCGGGCCCCGGGAAGCGCACCCAGCAGGCCGCCCGGGCCGTCGAGGTGGGCGGTGACCCGGGCCGTCACCTCGCCTCCCGCGACGGCGACCACCACCCGCGCCCCCGGGGGCGCCACCCGGCGCGCCACGTCCTGCGCGACGGCCGGATCGTCGCCCCGGGCCAGCGCGCGGGCGGCCTCCCGGGCCGCGTCGACGGTGCGCACCTGCGCCGCGCCGACGGCGAGCACCCAGCACAGCGTCGCGGCGACGGCGACGAGCAACGGCAGGACCAGAGCGGTCTCCGCCGTGACCGCACCGCGCTGGCCACGACGTCGCCGGGCCCCGGACCACGTCGCGAGAAGCACGGTGGCCCGCCCCGCCCGGGAGGACGCGGGTCTCACCCGACGCCGAGCAGCCCGAGGACGTGCTCGAAGAGGCGGTTCAGCAGCCGGTCGCCGAAGCCGCCGGTGAGCATGGCGTAGAGCAGGCCGGCGAGCCCGGCTCCGGCCGCGGTGCCGACGGCGTACTCCGCCGTGGTGATGCCGCGCTCGTCGCGCGGACCCGTGGTGCGGGGCTTCCTGGGACGGTGGGGCGTGGGGTCGGTGGTCATCGGTTCTCCTCCTCGTCGGGGCGCGGGGGCCGCGGGTGCGGCCCGCCTGGCAGCACGGTGCCGCCGGGGACACCCTCGGCGCTGGGCCGTCGGGCGGCGCCGTGGACGGCGGGTCGCGGACCGTTCCTGTGCGCCGTCCGCGGCGCACTCCCGGCCGCCCGAGCGACCAAGGACCGCTCTCACCACAGCGAGCCGAGGAGCCCGGCGACGACCGGCACGATGCCCACGAGCAGGAAGGCCGGGAGAAGGCACAGCCCCAGCGGTACCGCGGCGCGCACGCCCACGGTGCGCGCGGTGTCCTCGACCTCGGCGCGGGCCTGGGCGGCGAGGTCCGCGGCGAGCCGCTCGACGGCCACCACCACCGGTGCGCCGGTGTCGTGAGCCCGGGCCATCGCCCGGCCCCACGGGCCCAGACCGGGTTCCTCGGCCAGCCACCGCCACGCCTGCGCCGGGTCCGCCCCGAGCGCGATCCTCGAGGCCACCACGCGACCCGGGTCGGTGGCCGGGCCGGGGAGGGCCTGCGCGACCAGGACGAGCGCCGGGCCGGGCGCGGAGCCCGAGCGCAGGGCGGCGGCGAACAGGGCGACGGCGTGGGGCAGGTCGCGGCGCACCTGCTCGCGGCGACGGCGCCGCGCCGGCGGCTCGGCCCGGCCGAGGACCACCCAGCAGGCGGTGGCCAGCCCGGGGCCGGCCACCAGGCCGGCCGCCCCCCGAGCAGGGTGAGGCCACCGACGCCGGCCAGCAGCGTCAGCGGCCACCGCAGCCGGTGCAGCAGGCCCCGGTCCGACGACCGTGGGTCGCCGGAGCCGTCCGTCGCGGCGCCGGGGCCGGACGCGCCCGGCCGGCCCGGCGGGACCGACGGGCCCGGCCGGCCCAGCGGGCCCGACGGCGCGCTGGGCGCGGGCGGGAGGGCCAGCGCGGTCGCCACGGCGGCGCAGAGGAGCGTCAGGACGAGCAGCGCGCTCACGCCCCGGCCTCGATCCCGGCGGCGATCGCCTCGATCCAGGCCAGGCCCGCGAGGGCGAGACCGATCCCGGCCGCGAGACACGCCACCCCGGCCGGGGTGTCGAGCAGGAAGCGCCACGGGGAGCCCCCCGCCCCGGAGCCGAGCAGCAGCGCGCCCGCGGGCAGGGCCGCGACCAGCCGCGAGGTGGCCCGCGCCGAGGCCAGCTCACCGTCGACCACGCGGCGCAGCGAGCGCCGGGCCCGCAGCTCGACCGCCACCCGGCCCACTGCGTCGGCCAGCCCCTCCCCGGTGCGGTGGGCGACGTGCCAGGCTGCGGCGACCGGGACCAGGTCGCCCGCCCCCGGCCCCGCGGCCACCGCCCGCAGCGCAGCCGGGACGTCGCCGGAGAGCCGCTGGGCCCGCGCCGCCGGCTCGAGCGGGGGCCAGCCGGCCGCGGCCCGGCCCAGCGCCTCCTCGGCCGTGCGGCCCGCGGCGAGCTCGGCGGACAGCTCCTCGCACACCTCGAGGACCCGCAGCCGTGTCGCCGCGATGCTCGAGCGGTGGCGGCGTCGGCCGCGCAGGCGGGCGAGCCCGGCCCCGGCGGCGAGCAGGACGCCGACCAGGGCGACGCGCCGGACCGGGACCAGCGCGGTCCAGACCACGACGAGCAGCACCGCGGCCGCCGCCGGCATCCACAACCACGACCGTCGGGCCACACGGGCGGGACCGCCCACCAGGGCACGGGCCGGCGCGACGAGCAGCGCGGCGGCCCCGGCTGCGGCGAGCAGCGCGACGAGGCCCGGTCCCGAGGTCGCGCTCACAGGCTCACCGTCCCGGGCCGGCGTCGAGCCGGGCCAGCAACCGCGCGGCGGCCGGCCCGCGCGCCGTCGTCGCGTCGGCGCCGGTGGCCAGAGCGCAGCTCGTGCGCACCAGGCCGTCCTCCCCCCGCTCGAGCAGGGCCACCTCCGCGACGCGGCGGTGCCCGTCGCGAGCCCGGGCCAGGTGGACGACCACGTGCAGGGCGGCCGCGAGCTGGCTGTGCGCGGCCTCGCGACCCAGGCCCGCGGCCAGCGCGAGCGCCTCCACGCGAGCGGGCACGTCGGCGGCGGAGTTGGCGTGCACGGTGCCGCAGCCGCCCTCGTGGCCGGTGTTGAGGGCGGCGAGCAGGTCGACGACCTCGCCCCCGCGCACCTCACCGACCACCACCCGGTCCGGGCGCATCCGCAACGCCTGGCGCACCAGCACCCGCAGGTCGACGCCGCCGGCGCCCTCGGCGTTGGGCAGCCGCGCCTCGAGCCCCACGACGTGGGGGTGGCGGGGCCGCAGCTCGGAGGAGTCCTCGACCAGGACGAGCCGCTCGGCCGGGTCGACCTCGCCGAGCAGGGCCGAGAGCAGGGTGGTCTTGCCGGTCCCGGTGCCCCCGGTGACGAGGAAGGCGAGCCGGGCGGCGAGCACCCCGCGCAGCACGGCGGCGACCTGCTCGCCCAGCATGCCCAGGGCGACCAGCCCGTCGAGGTCGTGGACCTCGCGGTGCGGCAGGCGCAGCGACAGCGCGGTGCCCGGCCGGGCCAGGGGTGCGAGCACCGCGTGGCAGCGGGTGCCGTCGGGAAGCCGGACGTCGACGTGCGGGGTGGCGTCGTCGAGCCGCCGCCCCCCGAGCGCGGCCAGACGCTGGGCCAGGCGCCGCACCGAGGCCTCGTCGGGCAGGCTGACGGTGCTGCGCTCCAATCCGCGCCCCCGGTCGAGGTGCACCGGGCCGGGTCCGTTGACCAGCACGTCGGTGACGCCGGGCAGCGCGAGCAGCGGTTCCAGCGGGCCGGCGCCGACGACGTCGCGGCGCAGCGCCTCGTAGACCTCGAGCACGGTGGCGTCGCCGACCGGGTGCCCGCTTCGGCGCAGCGCCTGCGCCACCCGGTGCGGGGTGAGCTCGCCGGCCTCGGCGGCCAGGTGCTCGCGCACCACCTCGACCTGCTCGCCCCGCGCGAGGGACCCGGGCTCACGCCGCGGGCTCCGTGGGCCGTGGCCCCCGGACCGCGAGGAGGCCCAGGCACTCCCGGGCCGCCCGGCCGAGGGTGCCGCGCGGCCGGGCCACCGGGCCCAGCCCGAGATCGACCGCCTCGGCCAGCCCGCGCTGGTCGCCCATGGGCAGCAGGAGGGGCAGCCCGGTGGCCCGCTGCAGGCGGTCGGCGTCCAGCGGGCTCCCGCGCACCAGGAGCAGCGGGGTGGTCCCCGCCGGCAGCTGCGCCTCGAGCCGGGCGCACAGGCGCACCGTGGCCGCCGCCGCGCCCAGACCGGGCCGGCCGACCAGGACGACGTGGTCCACCCGTGCCGCCAGGTCGGCCGCCACCGCCCCGCCGGTGCGGGGCAGGTCGACGACGACGGTGTCGTGGCCGCGGCGGGCCGCGTGGAGCACCTCGCGGGCGACGGCGGGCGCAGGCTCGGCCGCGGGCGCGGGGCCGGAGGCGCCCGCCTGCCAGGTCAGCACGCCCAGGCGCCCGCGTCGGGGCACGGCGTCGCGCAGCGCCCGCCCGCCCAGGCGCCCGGTCGAGGCCCCGAGGTCCTCCCAGCGCACTCCGGGACGGTCGTCGAGGCCGAGGAGACGGTCCAGGCCGGGGCCGAGCGGGTCGGCGTCGAGGACGACCACGCGTCCCTGCTGGGACGCGACCTGGCCCAGCGCCGCCGCGAAGGTGCTGGCCCCGGCGCCGCCGCAGCCGCCGACGACGCCGATCACCAGGCCCCGCGGTGCCGCGTGCTCTCCGGGGTCGGTGAGCAGCTCGGCGAGCGTGGCGTCGGCCCGGGGCAGCTCGAGCACCTCGCTGGCGCCGATGCCGAGCGCGGAGCGGTACACCTCGTCGGTGGCGGGCCCCCAGCCGAGCACCCGCACCGCCTCGCGCCGGGCGGGGGCGAGGGCGGCGACCTCGGCCGCCGCGTCGGCGCCCACCAGGACCACCGCGGCGCCGGCCCAGGCCCGCAGCGCCACCGACGGCTCCTCGCAGGGCCGGGGCGCCGATCCGGCCGCCGCGGCCAGCCGCAGGACGTGCTCGCGCAGCACCGGGTCACGGGTGAGCAGCAGGGGCGGCGCGCGGTGCGCCGGCTCGGTCTCCGCGGGGACGGGCTGGGATCGGGGACGGCTCATCGCGCGAGCATCGCCGCGCCCGCGAGGACCCCGGCGCGCCCGCGCACCCGCTGGGGACGAGCCCGCGCGGACGCCGACCTGTGCAGGTCCGGCGGCCTACGATGTCGCCATGCCCCCCTCGACGCCGCCCGGGTCACCGGCGTCGCCCGCGCCGACCGCGGCGTTCTTCGACCTCGACAAGACGATCATCGCGCGGTCGAGCACCCTGGCCTTCTCCAAGCCCTTCCAGGCCGGCGGCCTGATCTCGCGCGCGGCGGTGCTGCGCTCGGCCTACGCGCAGTTCGTCTACCTCGTCGGCGGGGCCGACCACGACCAGATGGAGAAGATGCGCGCGTTCATGTCGCAGCTGTGCGCCGGCTGGGACGTCGCGATCGTCAACGAGATCGTCGCCGAGACGCTGCACCACGTCGTCGACCCGCTGGTCTACGACGAGGCTGTCTCGCTGATCGAGGAGCACCACCGCGCGGGGCGCGACGTCGTGATCGTGTCGACCTCGGGCAGCGAGGTGGTCCAGCCGATCGGCGCCATGCTCGGTGCGGACCACGTCGTGGCCACCCGCCTCGAGATCGTCGACGGCCGCTACACCGGTGAGATCTCCTACTACGCCTACGGCGAGGAGAAGGCCCGGGCCGTGGAGGCCCTGGCCGCCGAGCGCGGTTACGACCTGAGCCGCTGCTTCAGCTACAGCGACTCGGTGACCGACGTGCCGATGCTGGCCGCGGTGGGCCACCCGCACGCGGTGAACCCGGACCGCGAGCTGCGCCGGATCGCCACCTCGCAGGGCTGGCCGGTGCTGCACTTCACCCAGCAGGTCGACCTGCGCACGCGCCTGCCGATGCCCGGCGCCCGCCCGACGCTGGCCGCGCTGGCCGTCGGTGGGGTCGTCGCGCTCGGCGGCGCGATGTGGGCGGGCCGGCGTCGCGCGGACCCGTGAGGGGGCCCGGGCCCGCGGACCAGACCTGCGGCACCGACACGCCGGACGAGGGTTGTGCAGCCTCCGGGCGCAGGGTAGACCTGAGGGCACAACTCCAGAACCGCACATGACCGGGTACCCACGCGGCGAACCACCCTTCTGACAGGGCGCTGACCCCGGCACGACCGTGGCAGCAGTTGATGATGCACGCTTGGTAGCCATCGGATCATGTGCAACGGTGGCATCCGGGTCAGCCCGGGTGCCACCACTGGCGTGTGCTCCCCTCCTCGGCCGCTTCGCGGCCGGACGTCTACTCGGCCTCGCGCCGCAGCGGGCTCGCCTCGGCACCCGCCGACCACGCCTCGGCCGCGTACAGCGCCCAGGCGTGCACGCCCGCGCGACCGCCCTCGGCGTAGCCGCGCAGGTTCGACTCGTAGGCCCCGCGCAGCGCGAGGTGCCCGGCCTCCGGGACGACCAGGGACTTCTCGTCCACGCCCCGGGCCAGGGCCACCAGCCGCTCGAGGGCGCGGGCCACGACGTCGTCGGCCGTGCCGAACGGGTGGGCGGTGGCCACCTCGGCGTGCACCAGCGCCGCGACGAGCAGGGCCGGGGCCGCCGTGGGCCGCACGAGCAGGTCCGCGACACCGCGCAGGCGTTGCGCACCCTCGGGCCCGGCCGGGCGGCCCAGCGCCTCGGGCGGCGCGGTGCCGGCGGCGGCGAGCGCGTGCACCCGGGCCATGGCCTGCACCGGGGCGGTGCGCAGCGTGGGGGCCAGCGCGAGCAGCTCGGCGTAGAGGCGGGTCGTGCCCCGGGCGGCCTCGTCGCCCTCCCCGGCGCGGGCCTCGGCGAGGGTGGAGGCGGAGCCGGCGAGCACCGCGCTGGCGTGCGCCCCGCGCAGCAGCGACTCCGCCGTGGTCTCCGGGCTGGTACGTCGCAGGCCCCGGTCGCGCAGCATCACGTCGATGCCGTCGCGGGTGGCGGCGAAGGCGCTGGGCACTCCCTCGGAGGCGAGGAGCCAGGCCAGGGGGTCGGTGTCGGGCACGAGCGGCGAGCCTAGACCTCCGACGCCGGTAGTCTCGCACCGATGAGCGAGCAGCAGCCGCCGCGCGACGCGGACGCCGACCGACCCGCCGACCGACCCCGCGGGGCACCGGGCGCGTTCGGCGCCGTCGCCGACGCCTACGAGCGCGGCCGGCCCGCCTACCCGCGGGCGGCCGCGGCGTGGCTGACCGGCGAGCGGCCGTGCACGGTGCTCGAGGTCGGCGCGGGCACGGGCAAGCTCACCGAGGTCCTGCTCGAGCTCGGTCACGACGTGCACGCCACCGACCCCGACGAGCGGATGCTCAAGCGGCTCGGCAGACGGCTCCCCGAGGTGCGGGCCAGCCTGGCCGGCGTCGAGGAGCTGCCCGTCGCGGACCGCTCCGTCGACGTCGTGGTCGGCGCCCAGTGCTTCCACTGGTTCGACCTCGAGGTCGCCCTGCCCGAGATCGCCCGCGTCCTCAAGCCGGGCGGACACGTGGCCATGGTGTGGACCGAGCGCGACGAGCGCATCCCGTGGGTGCGCCGGCTGAGCCGGATCCTGCGCCACGGGGCCACCTCCGAGCGGCCCGACTGGGCCGAGCTGCTGGCCACCTCCGGACTGTTCGGCTTCGTCGACGAGGCCCGCCACCCGTTCTGGCAGACCGTCGACCGCCACGGTCTCGAGGACCTCGTCTCGGTGCGCAGCCACGTCGCCGGGCTCTCCGAGGACGAGCGGGCCACGGTGCTCGAGGAGGCCCTCGCGCTCTACGACGGCTTCGGACGCGGTTACGACGGGATGCAGCTGCCGTGGTCGGCGCACTCCTTCCGCGCCACCGTCGCCGCCCGACGCACCGGCACCCCGCCCGCCGCCACCCGGCCCGGCACGACCGACCGGACGGCCGACGCCCCCGGTGCCGCCGCTGCGGACGGGACCGCCGCAGGGGGCAGGGACGGCGACGTGGACCCGCCCACCGACGACGACACCGGCACCCTGCTCATCGACTTCCGCTGAGCCTGACCCCGTGCGCGGCTGGCGACGACCCCACCTCGGCTCCGAGGCCGACCACGCCACGTTCCGCACGCTGCACCGCGCGTCCCTGGCCGCCCCCGCGCTGCGCGAGGGCCTGACGCCGGCCAGCGCGGAGCGCTCCATCCGGCACCTGCGGGTGCTGCTGGGCACGCCCGCGCTGGCGCTCAGCGACCGGGAGCAGCCGCTGGCCTGGGACGGCGCCGGTCAGCACCACCTCGCCCAGGTCGCCCAGGTCGCGCACCGCACCGTGGAGCGCGGCCGCACGCGGGTCGTCGACGGCGCCGAGCTGGCCTGCGGGGTCCTCGGCTGCCCGGTGCGGGTCGCGGTGGTCAGCCCGCTGGTCGTGGAGGACCGCGTGGTGGGCACGCTGCAGGCCATGGCCACCCACCCCACCGCCGGCCTGGCCCGCGCCGCCGACGAGGTGGCCCAGTGGGTCTCGGGCCAGCTGGCCCTCGCCGAGCTCGACGCCTCGCGCACCCGGCTGATGGAGGCCGAGGTCCGGGCGCTGCGGGCCCAGATCAGCCCGCACTTCATCTACAACTCCCTCGGCGCCATCGCGAGCTTCGTGCGCACCGACCCCGACCGGGCCCGCGCGCTGCTGCTGGAGTTCGCCGACTTCACCCGCTACTCCTTCCGCCGCCACGGCGACTACACGACGCTGGCCGAGGAGCTGCGCTCGGTGGAGCGCTACCTGCTGCTCGAGCAGGCGCGCTTCGGCGACCGGCTCCAGGTCACGCTGCGCGTCGCACCGGAGGTGCTGGCCGTGGCCGTGCCGTTCCTGTGCATCCAGCCGCTGGTCGAGAACGCCGTCCAGCACGGGCTCGGCGCGCGCGACGGCGTCGGGCACCTCGTCATCGTGGCCCACGACCGCGGCCAGGACTGCGTGATCGAGGTCGAGGACGACGGCGCCGGCGAGGACCCCGAGCGCGTCCGCCGCGCCCTGGCCGGCGACACCGGCCTCGACTCCGTCGGTCTCGGCAACGTCGACGCGCGGCTGCGGGCCAGCTTCGGCGAGGAGTACGGGCTGGTCGTGGAGACCGCCCCCGGCGCCGGCACCAAGGTGGTCGTGCGGGTCCCCAAGTTCGCCGCCGGGGTGCAGGCGTGAGCGCGGGGGTCGACCGGGGGGCGCCGGGCCTGCGCGTGCTCGTGGTCGACGACGAGCGCCCCGCCCTCGACGAGGTCGCCTACCTCCTGGGCCTCGACGACCGGGTCGCGCAGGTGCGGGCCTGCTCCTCGGCCGCCGAGGCGCTGCGGGTGCTGCACGCAGGCGGGCTCGACGCGGTCTTCCTCGACGTGCAGATGCCCGGGCTGGGCGGGCTCGAGCTGGCCCGGGTCCTGCGCCGGATGGCCGAGCCCCCGCCGGTGGTGTTCGTGACCGCCCACGAGGCCCACGCCGTGGACGCCTTCGACCTGCACGCCGTCGACTACGTCCTCAAGCCGGTGCGCGCCGAGCGGCTCGCCGAGGCGGTCCGCCGCCTGCTCGCGGGCAGCGACCGCGCCCCGGCGCCGGCGCGGGCCGACCCGCAGGTGGCCGTGGAGCGCGGCGGCGTGACCCGCTTCGTCGACCGCTCGGAGATCACCCACGTCGAGGCCCAGGGCGACTACGCCCGCCTGCACACCCCCGGGGGCACGCCACCTGATCCGGGTGCCACTCTCCACGCTGGAGCAGGACTGGGCCGAGGCCGGCTTCGTGCGCATCCACCGCTCGCTGCTCGTCGCGCTGGCCCACGTGCGCGAGGTACGCATGGAGTCCGGGCGCTGCTCGGTGGTGGTCGGCCACCGCGGCTCGGTCGCCGCGGGAGCCGAGCTGCAGGTCAGCCGGCGACACACCCGCGACCTGCGCGAGCGTCTGACCCGCTGGGCGGACGGGTCGTGAGCGAGGTCCCGCCCCGGGTGCGGGTCACCGCGCCACCGCGCCGCCGCCCCGTGGTGCGGCCCCGGTCAGGCGACGTCGTCCCGCCCGGGACGCCCGGGTCCTCGGGCGGGCTCGGCGACCTCGACCAGGCGACCCGCCTCGGCGGGGTCTACCTCGCCTCCCTGATGCGGGCCCAGCTCTGGCTCGCCGCGCAGGTCCTGGTCGTCCTGGGCGTCCTCGTCGGCGGGGTGCCGCTGCTGTTCTTCCTCCTCCCGGGCCTCGCGCAGGTCGACGTCCTCGGCCTCCCGCTGCCCTGGGTCGCGCTCGGCGGCGGGGTCTACCCGCTGCTCACCCTGCTGGCCTGGGGCTACGTGCGCCGCGCCGAGCGCCACGAGCGCGCCTTCGCCGAGCTGCTCAGCGATCGGGAGCGGTGAGCCCCGCGACGGGCGCGACACCCGGCATCGTCGCGGTGGTGCTGGTCAGTCTCACCACGCTGGCCATCGGCACCTGGGGCCTGCGCTTCTCGCGCACCACCAGCGACTTCCTGGTCGCCTCCCGCACCGTGCGGCCGGGGCTCAACGCCTCCGCGATCAGCGGCGAGTACCTCTCCGCGGCCTCCTTCCTCGGCGTCGCCGGCCTGGTGCTGGTCTACGGCGCGCAGATGCTCTGGTACCCGATCGGCTGGACGGCCGGCTACCTGGTCCTCCTGGTGCTCGTGGCCGCCCCGCTGCGGCGCTCGGGCGCCTACACGCTGCCGGACTTCGCCGAGGCCCGGCTGGGCTCGCGGCCCGTGCGCGCGCTGTGCTCGACGCTGGTCCTGGCCATCGGCTGGCTCTACCTGCTGCCGCAGTTCCAGGGCGCCGGGCTGACCCTGGCCGCGGCGGTCGGGGCGCCGACCTGGGTCGGGCCGGTCGTCGTCGGCCTGGTGGTGCTGGCCAACGTGACCTCGGGCGGGATGCGCTCGATCACCTTCGTCCAGGCCTTCCAGTACTGGCTCAAGCTGACCGCGCTGCTGCTGCCCGCCGCCGTCCTGCTCGCCGTCTGGGCCGGCGACGGCGCGCCGCGCGCCGGCGGCTCGGCCCTGGGCGGGAACGGGGCCGGCGACGTCTGGTCGCTGCCGCTGGCCGGTGGCGGCGCCCTGGGCCTCTACACCACCTACTCGCTGATCCTGGCCACCTTCCTGGGCACGATGGGCCTGCCGCACGTGGCGGTGCGCTTCTACACCAACCCCGACGGCCGGGCCGCGCGGCGGACCACGCTGGTCGTCATCGCCCTGCTGGGCCTGTTCTACGTGCTGCCGCCGATCTACGGCGCGCTGGGCCAGGTCTACGCCACGGGCTCGGCGGAGCCGGTGCGCTCCGACGTGCTGGTCCTCGAGCTGCCCGGACTGATGCTCGACGGCGCGCTGGCCCCCCTGCTGACCGGGCTGCTCACCGCGGGGGCGTTCGCGGCGTTCCTGTCGACCTCCTCGGGCCTGGCCATCGCCGTGGCCGGCGTGCTCAGCCAGGACGTCACCACCCGGGGGGTCGCCGGGCGGCGGCTCCCGGGGGTGGCCGCCTTCCGCGTGGGGGCGGTGGTCGCCGTGCTGGTGCCGCTGCTGGTCGCGCTGACCCTCCCGCACGTCAGCGTCGCCCGGGCCGTCGGCCTGGCCTTCGCCGTGGCGGCCTCCACCTTCTGCCCGTTGCTCGTCCTGGGGATCTGGTGGCGCGGCCTGACCGCCCCCGGCGCACTGGCCGGCCTCGTGGTCGGCGGGCTCGGCTCGGGCGCGGCCGTGGTGTGGACGATCGCGCCGACCGCGCCACACGGGTGGGCCGACGCACTGCTCGCGCAGCCCGCCGCGTGGTCGGTGCCGCTGGCCTTCGCGGTGATGGTGCTGGTCAGCCGGGCCACCGCCGACCGCGTCCCGCCGCACGCCGCGCGGTTCCTGGTGCGCCTGCACACCCCCGAGGCCCTCGGCCTGGACCGCGCCTGAGCGGCGCGGGTCTCAGCCGCCCGCGACCCGCGCGGCCGGGGTGGTCGCGCGGATCGCGCGCAGCGTCCGGGTGCGGGCCACGACGAGGTCGACGACGCGCTCGTGGGGCCCGATCACGTCGGCCACCACCCGAGCACCCCGCTCGAGGGACTCGGTGCGCAGGCGCCGGGCGAAGAACCCGGTGGCCAGCAGGTAGGGCGACACGACGTCGCCCGGCCGGACGACGTCGGCGAGGCGCTCGCCGAGGCCGGAGAGCGTCCCCAGCCGCACCGGCGCGCCCCAGGCCCGGCCGAGCAGCTCGGCGGCGCGCTCGAGGTCGCGGGTGGCGAGGGGGTCGCTGGAGCCGGCGGCGACCATGACGAGCGGCTCCCCCGGCTCGGCGCCGGCCTCGAGGAGGCGGTCGACCTGGGCCGCGGCGAGATCGCGGTGCGGGCCGAGGGACCGCCCCAGACGCACCGGCCCCGGCGCCGCCCCGACCATCTGCGGCAGGTCCTGGCGCAGGTGGAAGCCGGTCGAGAGCAGCAGCGGCACCACCACGCTGCCCGCGGGCGCGTCGAGCACGACGTCGGAGAACAGTGGCTCGGACAGCTCCACGAACGAGCAGGTCGCGTCGCCCTCGAGGCGCTGGGCGGCCGCCTCGGTCAGCGCGCGCGCCACCAGGTTGCCCTCGGGGGTGCGGGTGCCGTGGGCGACGGTCAGCAGCGGCGCCGGGTCGTCCATCTGCACCGGGGGCCTCCCGTCACCGGGCCACCGCCAGCCGGTAGCCACGCTTCACCACGGTCTGCACGCTACGCGTGCCCAGCGCGGCACGCAGCCGTGCCACCGCCCTCTCGACCGCGTGCCCCGGGCCCGCGGTTCCCGAGGGGAGCATCGCGGGCAGGACACGCCGGGGCACCACGGTGCCGGGGACGGTGACCGCGTCGCGACCACGGCTCGCGCAGGCCAGGCACGGCGCATCGCGCCGACACTCGTGGGCCAGCGCCAGGCGGTCATCCCGACGCCGGTCGTGACCAGGACCAGGTCCGGGGGCTCGGCGAGGACCCGCTCGGTCGCCGAGCGCGGCTCGGCGGCGTCCACCCGGGTCCTCCGGGGTGGCGCGCCACTCGTCGACGTAGCCCCTGACGTGGCGGGCCCGACCTCCTCCGGCTCGCTGCCCAGGCCCAGCTCGTCGTCGCCCAGCACCGCGCGCGCATGGCCCCGGGACGCTCCAGATGAGCCGGACGGAGAAGCCGAGGTGCTCGGCGACGATCCGCATCAGGCGGCGCGGGTCAGGAGCGGGTCATCCGCAGCGCGGCCCGCGCGGCCAGGACGCCGCCGGCCAGGACGAGGAGCAGGCCCATCCCGGGCAGCCAGCCACCGAAGCCGACGAGGCGGTAGAGGTGCACCAGCTGCCACACGGGCAGGCCCACCGCCACCACCGCGACGATCCAGGCCTGGACCTGGCGACCCGGGGCCAGGGCACGAACGCGCCGGTCAGGCCCAGCATCGCGGCGTAGAACGTCCACAGCCCGGCCCCCCGCGCGCCGGAGATGTTGCCCAGCGCGGTGGAGACCCAGGGCAGGAAGGAGCCAAGGACGATCATCAGCGTCGCGAGGAGCAGCAACCGTCGGGGGTGCATCGGCACGCGGCCCGGGCGACGCGGACGGGTGGCGTTGCGCGACGTCGAGGCCATGGAGCCATGGTACGGACCGTGAGCCGTCCCACAGCACCGTGAGGCACCGCTCGTCGCAGGGTCCGCACCGCTCGGCGCAGGGTGTGACCGCACTCACACGTGGGCCTTGACCCCCCAACTCGGATCCCGGTTTGCTCAGCGCGGCGGCTCCGTGGGGACCCGTCACGGGCGGGGCGCTGGGCCCCGCCGCACGAGACCCGGGAGGACGCGATGGACGACCGTCGGCGCCAGGAGTACTGGCGCAAGAACCTGCGACTGATGGCGGTGCTGCTCACGATCTGGGCGCTGGTCTCCTTCGGCGCCGGGATCATCTTCGTGGAGCCGCTCAACAACATCGTGATCGCGGGCTTCCCGCTGGGGTTCTGGTTCTCCCAGCAGGGCTCGATCATCGTGTTCATCGCCCTGATCGTCATCTACGCGGTGCGCATGGACCGCCTCGACGCCGAGTACGGCGCCGACGAGGCCGAGGAGGTGGCGCAGCCGTGAGCGAGATCCAGGTCTGGACCGCGATCTTCGCCGTCATCACCTTCAGCGTCTACATCTACATCGCCTACGCCAGCCGGGTCTCGACGACGGCCGGCTTCTACGTGGCCGGCGGCGGGATCCCCGCCTGGGCGAACGGCGCCGCCATCGCCGCGGACTGGATGAGCGCGGCGTCGTTCATCTCCCTGGCCGGCATCGTGGGCCTGGCCTACAACGGGTACGCCGGCGGCGTGTTCCTGATGGGGTGGACCGGCGGCTACGTGCTGCTCGCCCTGCTCCTCGCGCCCTACCTGCGCAAGTTCGGCAAGTACACGCTCCCGGAGTTCGTCGGGGACCGGTACTCCGAGACGGCGCGCCTGGTGGCCGTGCTCGCCGCGATCGTCGTCTCCTTCGTCTACGTCGCCGGTCAGATGGGCGGGGTCGGCCTGGTCTTCCAGCGCTTCCTCGGCGTGGGGACCACCACCGGCGTCATCATCGGCATGGTCATCGTGTTCTTCTACGCCGTGCTCGGCGGGATGAAGGGCATCACCTGGACCCAGGTCGCGCAGTACTCCGTGCTGATCGTGGCCTACCTGATCCCGGCAGTGGCCGTCTCGACGAAGGTCACCGGCGTGCCGGTGCCGCAGATCGGCTTCGGCCAGATCCTCGCCGAGCTCGACGGACTCCAGCAGGACCTCGGCCTGGCCTCGTACAGCGCGGCGTTCTCCACCGAGCATTCAACATGCAGAACATGCTGCTGATCACGGCGGCGCTGATGTTCGGCACCGCCGGCCTGCCGCACGTGATCGTGCGCTTCTACACCGCCAAGTGCGTGCGCGCCGCTCGCTACTCGGCGGTCTGTGCGCGATCTGTTCATCGGCATCCTCTACCTGACCGCACCCTCGGTGGCCTCCTTCACCAAGCTGCAGATCATCCAGGACCTGCAGGGCGCGACCCTCGGCAGCGCCCCGTCGTGGTTCTCCACGTGGGCCGACGTCGGCCTGATCACGGCCGCCGACGGCGGGTCCCTGGTCGGGGCGGCCGCGAGCACCCCGATCGGCTACACCGACGTGCTGATCAACAACGACATCATCGTGCTGGCCAGCCCCGAGATCGGCGGCCTGCCGGCCCCGATCGTCGGCCTGGTCGCGGCCGGTGCGCTGGCCGCGGCGCTCTCGACGGCCTCCGGCCTGCTGCTGGTGATCAGCTCCTCGGTCGCCAACGACCTCTACTACAAGCGGATCAACCCGCAGGCCACCGAGGCCAAGCAGCTGCTCGTGGGACGCTTCGCCATGGGCGGCGCGATCGTGGTGGCCGGCTACCTCGGCATCAACCCCCCGGGGTTCGTCGCCCAGGTGGTGGCGCTCGCCTTCGGGCTCGCGGCGGCCAGCTTCTTCCCGATCCTGGTGCTCGGGATCTTCTGGAAGAAGACCACCGCGATGGGGGCCGCGGCCGGCATGATCACCGGTCTGACGGTGACGATGGCCTACATGATCTGGACCATCGACATCTACGGGAACTCCGACGGCATCCTCGGCATCCCCGAGACCGGGTTCGGCACGGTCGGCATGCTGATCAACTTCGTCGTCACCATCAGCGTCTCGATGGTCACCCCGAAGCCGAACCAGGCCATGCAGGACCTCGTCGAGGAGGTGCGCTACCCCGGCGCCTCGAAGCTGGTGGCCAAGCACGCCGCCGGCGAGGACATCACCGGCCACTAGCCCGCACCGTCCACCAGACCCCCGCCCGCCCCGCAGGTCGACCTCGGGGCGGGCGGGCCTGTCCCCGGAGCCCTCCGGGCGGCGGGTGACGCCCGGCCGGGCGGGGTCCTACTGTGAGGACGACCACCCCGGCACCACCGGCAGACCACCCCGCACGACCAGCCAGAACCAGCCAGAACCAGCACCGAACGGGAGACGACGTGAGCGAAGAAACCCAGTCCAGCGCCTCGAACGAGGAGCGACGGTTCGACCCGCCGGCCGCGCTCGCGGAGCACGCGAACGTCACCGAGGAGGTGTACACGCGCGCCGAGGAGGACTTCGAGGGCTTCTGGGCCGAGCAGGCCGACCGGCTGGCCTGGGACCGGCGCTGGGACCGCGTCCTGGACTTCGACGACCCGCCGTTCGCCAGGTGGTTCACCGGCGGCCGGATCAACGCCGCCTACAACTGCGTGGACCGCCACGTCGAGGCCGGCCACGGCGACCGCGTCGCGCTGCACTTCGAGGGCGAGCCGGTCGACGACACCCGCACCCTCACCTACGCGCAGATGAAGGACGAGGTCTGCCGGGCCGCCAACGCGCTGCTCGACCTCGGCGTCAGCAGCGGCGACCGGGTCGCGATCTACATGCCGATGATCCCCGAGACCGTCGTGGCCATGCTCGCCTGCGCCCGCATCGGCGCGCCGCACACCGTGGTGTTCGGCGGGTTCTCCTCCGACGCGCTCGCCTCGCGCCTCGTGGACTGCCAGGCCAAGGTCGTCGTCACCGCCGACGGCGGCTACCGCCGCGGCGCCGCCTCCTCGCTGAAGCCCGCCGTCGACGAGGCCCGCGCCCGCGCGGCCGAGGACGGGCACCACGTCGAGGCCGTGCTCGTGGTGCGCCGCACCGGGCAGGACCTGGAGACCTGGGACGACGACGTCGACCACTGGTGGCACGACACGGTCTCCCAGGCCTCCGCCGAGCACGAGTGCGAGTTCTTCGACGCCGAGCACCCGCTGTTCGTCATGTACACCTCCGGCACCACCGGCAAGCCCAAGGGCATCCTGCACACCACCGGCGGCTACCTCACCGGGGCGGCCTTCACCCACTGGGCGGTCTTCGACCTCAAGCCCGAGACCGACGTCTACTGGTGCACCGCCGACGTCGGCTGGATCACCGGGCACAGCTACATCGCCTACGGCCCGATGGCCAACGGCGCCACGCAGGTCCTCTACGAGGGCACGCCCGACTCCCCGGAGAAGGGCCGCTGGTGGCAGATCGTCGAGAAGTACGGCGTGACGCTCTTCTACACCGCTCCCACGGCCATCCGCTCCTTCATGAAGCAGGGCCGCGAGATCCCCGACCGGTACGACCTGTCCTCGATCCGGCTCCTCGGCTCGGTCGGCGAGCCGATCAACCCCGAGGCGTACCTCTGGTACCGCGAGGTCATCGGCGGCGACGACGCCCCCGTGGTGGACACCTGGTGGCAGACCGAGACCGGCGCCATCATGATCAGCGCCCTGCCCGGGGTGACCCGCGGCAAGCCCGGCTCGGCCCAGGTGGCCATGCCCGGCGTCAGGGCCGAGGTCGTCGACGAGGAGGGCCGGGTGCTCGGCGCCGGCGAGACCGGCCTGCTCGTGGTGACCAAGCCGTGGCCCTCGATGCTGCGCACGATCTGGGGCGACGACGAGCGGTTCAAGGACACCTACTGGTCCCGCTTCGCCGAGCAGGGCTACTACTTCGCCGGTGACGGCGCCAAGCACGACGACGACGGCGACCTGTGGGTGCTGGGCCGCGTCGACGACGTCATGAACGTCTCGGGCCACCGCATGTCGACCTCCGAGATCGAGTCGGCGCTGGTCTCGCACCCGAAGGTCGCCGAGGCGGCCGTCGTGGGCGCCCAGGACGAGGACACCGGCCAGGCCGTGTGCGCGTTCGTGATCCTCACCGACGAGGCCGGCGACGGCGGCGAGGACATCGTGGAGGAGCTGCGCAACCACGTCCGCAAGCAGATCGGCGCGATCGCCAAGCCGCGCCAGGTGATGGTCGTCCCCGAGCTGCCGAAGACCCGCTCGGGCAAGATCATGCGCCGCCTGCTCAAGGACGTCGCGGAGAACCGCGAGGTGGGTGACGTCTCGACCCTGGCCGACTCCTCGGTCATGGACATGATCAGCAGCGGGGCGGAGTCCTCCTCCGAGGACTGACCTCCGGCCCCCCGCGGACGCGGCCCACGCCCCTGCCGGGCGTGGGCCGCGCCCACTAGACTTCGCGGACGGCCGAGCCGGGACGACCTGGCTGGAGCGACGTGACGACCTCAGGAGCACTCCATGACCTCCTCCTCGGACCAGGACGACCAGAAGCTCTCCAAGGCCGCGCGGCGGGAGCCCGCATCCGAGCCCAACCTGATCGAGGAGGCCCGGGGCGACGGGAGCGAGCACGACGAGCGGCTGTTCAAGCGCGGCAGCTTCCTGGAGACGTCGCGGATCTCGGGCGTGCTGCGCGCCGAGACGACCGGCGGCATGCTGCTCATCGCCGGCGCCCTGATCGCCATCGTGTGGGCCAACACCCCGTGGGCCGACGTCTACACCGCGGTCCGCGACTACAAGATCGGCCCCGAGTCGCTGCACCTGAACCTGTCGATCGGCACCTGGGCGGCCGACGGCCTGCTGGCCATCTTCTTCTTCGTGGTGGGCCTCGAGCTCAAGCGCGAGTTCATCGCCGGCGACCTGCGCGACCCCAAGCGGGCCGCCCTGCCGATGGCCGCCGCCGTCGGCGGGATGATCGCCCCGGCCCTGATCTTCGTGGCCTGGAACCTCGGCAGCAACGGCGCCCTCGGCGGCTGGGCCATCCCCACCGCTACCGACATCGCCTTCGCGGTGGCCATCCTCGCGGTGATCTCCAGCCACCTGCCGACGGGCCTGCGCACCTTCCTGCTGACCCTCGCGGTCGTCGACGACCTGCTGGCCATCACGATCATCGCGATCTTCTACACCGACGAGCTGCACCTGGCCTTCCTGGGCCTGGCCCTGGTCCCGATCGCGATCTTCGGCTTCCTGGTCCAGCAGCGCATCCGGGCCGTGTGGCTGCTGGTGCCGCTGGCGCTCCTCGCCTGGGTGCTGGTCCACGAGTCGGGCGTCCACGCGACCGTGGCCGGTGTCCTGCTCGGCTTCACCGTGCCGGTCCTGCGCAAGGACGGCGCCGAGGGCCGCGGGCTCGCCGAGCACCTCGAGCACCTCGTCCGGCCGATCTCGGCCGGCTTCGCGGTGCCGGTCTTCGCCTTCTTCGCCGCCGGCGTGACCGTCGGCGGTCTGTCCGGCCTGGTCTCCTCGCTGCAGGACCCCGTCGCGATGGGCATCCTGACCGGCCTCGTCGTCGGCAAGACCATCGGCATCACCGGCGCTACCTGGCTGTTCTCCACCTTCACCCAGGCCGACCTCGACGACGACCTCTCCTGGGTGGACGTGATCGGGATGTCGATGCTGGCCGGGATCGGGTTCACCGTGTCCCTGCTGATCGGCGAGCTCGCCTTCGGCCAGGGCAGCGAGCGTGACGAGCACGTCAAGGTCGGGGTGCTGCTGGGGTCGGTCACCGCCGCCGCGCTGGCCTCGATCGTCCTGCGGGCCCGCAACCGGGTCTACAAGAGGCTGGAGGAGGAGGAGAACGTCGACGCCGACGAGGACGGCATCCCCGACGTCTACCAGACCGGTGACGGCGACCCGACCACGCCGCCACGCTAGGACGCCCTCCCGGCCCCGGGCGCGGCTCGGGTTAGGCTCCACCCGACGTCCGTCCCACGAGCAGGATCTGAGGAGCAACGCATGGCGCAGCAACCGGTGAAGGACACCGAGCCGACGATCGGCCGACTCGTCTCCGACGCCAGCCGGGACATCTCCGGGCTGGTCTCGAAGGAGATCGCGCTCGCCAAGTCCGAGCTGAAGGTCAGCGTGCGCACGGGCGGGATGAGCATCGCGTTCTTCGCCGTCGCGGCCTTCCTGGCCGTGCTGGCGGTGATCATGCTCTCGATCTCCATCGCCTACTTCATCCACCTGGCCGGCCTCGGCCTGCACTGGTCGTTCCTGATCGTCTTCGGCGTGTACCTGCTGCTGGCCGGGATCCTCGGCCTCGTCGGGCTGCGCAAGATCAAGACGGTCGGGCCCCCCGAGCGCGCCATCGCCCAGGGGCGCCAGATCCCGCAGGCCCTGAAGGGCAAGCACTGAGGGACCCCAGCACCCGCCGACCCGCCTCGTGACGGGCCGGCGGGTGTCGTCGTTGCCGGGGTCTCGTCACCGGCCCGGGGTCTCGTCACCGGTTCGGTCTCAGGCGGCGCAGTCCCCGGTGCCCACCGGGGCGTCGCCGTCGATGCCGAGGGCCGCGCTGCGCGCCACCTGCTCGGCGGTCAGGGCGTAACCGGTCTCGTCGTCGCTGACCGAGGCGGCGAAGACCACACCGAGCACGTCCCCGGCCGAGGACACGATCGGCCCGCCCGAGTTGCCGGGGCGGACCAGGCCGCGCAGGGAGAACACCTCGCGCACCACGGTGCCCTCGCCGTAGATGTCCGGCGAGCTGAGCCGCTGCTCGGAGCGGATCCGCGCGGGCTGCACGTCGTAGGGGCCGTCCTCGGGGTAGCCGACGATCGCCGCCCCGGTGCGCGGCGCGCCGGTGCGGTCGAACGGCAGGGTCGGGGTGGAGCCGGTCTCGAGGGCCAGGACGGCGACGTCGAGCTCGGGGTCGTAGAGCACGACGTCGGCGTCGACGCTCTCGCCGCCGATCTCGACCGAGGGCTCCTGGACCCCGGCCACCACGTGCGCGTTGGTCATCAGCCGGTCGGGGGCGTACAGGAAGCCGCTGCCCTCGACACCGCGCCCGCAGGTGTTGTTGCCGCGCACCTTGACCACGCTGCCCCGCACGCCCTCCACGTCGGGGTCGGTGAGCAGCCGGCGCGGGCCGGGGCCCACCGCGACGATGCGCTCGGGGGCGAACGGCTCGAGGTAGCGGGGGAAGAAGCTGGCGCCGACGACGTTGTTGAACGCCTGCAGCGCACCCGAGGTGGCGTCGGGCAGGACGGAGTCGACCTCCGCCAGGACGGCGGACTCGCGGACCACGGGCGCCACGGCACCCAGTCGGGAGCCGGAGACCGCGACGCCGAGCGCCCAGGCCACCAGCAGGACGGCCGCCGCGCTGAGCGCCGCGCCGCCGAGCGCGTCGAGAGCGCGCGCGGGCTGCCAGGTGATCCGGTCCCGGATCCGGGCGCCGAGGTACTGCAGCACCGCCTGGCCGAGGGAGGCGCACAGGATGACGATGAACAGCGCGCCGAGCGAGACCAGCAGGGACGGGTCGGCGCGGCCCAGCGCGACGGGGGCCAGCCAGATCCCGAGCAGGCCGCCGGCCAGCAGACCGCCGGTGGCGAAGGCCCCGGTGACGAAGCCCTGCCAGTAGCCGCTGAGGGCGTAGGTGAGGACCAGGACGACGAGCAGCCAGTCGAGGACGTTCACGCGCGGTCCCCCTCCGGGGCGATCTGCTCGGCCGACGGCTCGGTACGCACCCCGGCCAGCATGTAGCCGGGCAGGTCGTGCAGGGGCGCGTCGGGGGCCTCCGGGGTCCAGCCGAGGAAGTCGAAGAGCCGGCTGATGACGCCCGCGGTGAACCCCCAGCAGATGACGTCCTTGTCCTCGCCGATCAGGAAGCCCGGCCCGACCCAGCCCGAGGGCGCCCGGACCCGGATCCGGTGCTCCGGCGCGAGCAGCTCGTGGAGCAGCACCCGGTGGATCGCGTGCACCTCGGCGGGCGAGGCGACGTGCACCTCGCCGGGCTCGCGCCACCAGCCGAGCACCGGCGTGACGGCGAAGTTCGACGGCGGCAGCCACAGCTCGGGCAGCTCGGCGAAGACCTCGACGCCCGCCGGGTCCAGCCCGGTCTCCTCCCAGGCCTCGCGCAGGGCGGCCTCGGCGGCGCTCTCGCCCGCCTCGGCCCGGCCCCCGGGGAAGGAGACCTGGCCCGGGTGCGAGCGCATGTCGTGCGCACGCTCGGTCAGCAGCAGCTCGGGGCCCTCGGCGTGGTCGGCGAAGAGCATCAGCACCGCGCCGCGGCGCGGGTCGGAGTCCTCCGGGGGCAGGAAGCGGGTCAGGTCGTGCACGGTGATCTGCTGCGCGCCGCGTGCCACCGGTCGCAGCCACTCCGGCAGGGCCGAGGCGTCCGCCCCGGTCCGCCCGGGGGTGCTCACAGCGTCACCCCGAGGTGCTCGCGGGCCAGCGCGCGCAGCTGCGCGAGCGAGTCGACCGCGACGAACTCGCGGTGCGTGACGCGGCCCTCGGCGTCGACGAACGCCCAGAACGGCAGGCCCTGCAGGGCCGGGAACGGCGGGGCGCCGTCCAGGGTGCCGTCGGGGTCGGTCAGCAGGGTGTAGTCGAGGCCGGCCTCGTCGGCGAGGGCGCGGGCCGCGTCGACCTGGACGTCCTGGTAGTCGACGCCGATCACCTCGACCTCGTCGCCGTAGCGCTCGTGGAAGGCCTGCACGATCGGCAGCTCCTCGCGGCACGGCCCGCACCAGGAGGCCCACAGGTTGACCACGGCCGGGCCCCGGACCGAGGCCAGGTCCACCTCGCCGGGGGCGTCGAAGCGCGCCAGGGTGACCTCGGGCAGCGTGGCGGCCTCCGGGGCGTCCGAGGAGGACGTGCAGGCCCCGAGGGGCAGCAGCAGGGTGGCCACGGCCAGGGCCGCGCGCACCCTCACGCCGGCCCCTGGGTCTTGACCAGCGCGGCCGCGGCGACCGGGTCCGTGGGGCCCTCGCCGAACGACGGGCACCACCGCGCGAGCGGGCACGCGCCGCAGGCCGGCTTCTTGGCGTGGCAGCGGCGCCGGCCGTGCCAGACGAGGTGGTGCGAGAGCATCGTCCAGTCCCGCTTCTCGAACAGCGCGCCGACGGCGTGCTCGACCTTGACCGGGTCGGTCTCCTCGGTCCAGCCCAGGCGGCGGGCCAGTCGGCCGACGTGCGTGTCGACGGTGATGCCGGGCACGCCGAAGGCGTTGCCGAGCACCACGTTGGCCGTCTTGCGGCCGACCCCGGGCAGCGCCACGAGGTCCTCGAGCCGGGCGGGCACCTCGCCGCCGTGGCGCTCGACGAGCGCGGCGGACAGCCCGAGCACCGCCTCGGTCTTGGCCCGGAAGAAGCCCAGCGGGCCGAGGATGGTCTCGAGGTGGGTGCGGTCGGCGGCGGCCATGGCGGCGGCGTCGGGGTAGGCCGCGAACAGGGTCGGCCGCGTGGCGTTGACCCGGCGGTCGGTGGTCTGCGCGCTCAGCACGGTGACCACCAGCAGCTCGAAGGGGTCGGCGAAGTCGAGCTCGCAGCGCGCCTCGGGGTAGGTCTCGGCCAGGACGCGGTCCACCTTGCGCGCCCGCCGCACGAGCGAGGTCTCCGGCCGGGGGGTCGTCGATGCGGCGCTCACACCGCAGAGCCTACGGCGCGCCACCGACGCCCCGGCCGCCCCGGCGGCCACGCCCCACGGCGTGCGCGCCGTCCAGGGCGCGACCACCGGTACGTTGTGACCTCGGACACTCGATATGCTGCTCGTTCCGACCCGCCGTCCCCCAGGAGGAACCGTGGACACCGACGTACTGCGCCAGGCGCCGCTGTTCAGCGCCCTCGACGACGAGGCGGCCACCGCGCTGCACACCTCGATGGCCGAGTCGTCCCTGCGGCGCGGCGAGGTGCTCTTCCACGAGGGCGACTCCGGCGACCGGCTCTACATCGTGCTCGAGGGCAAGGTGAAGCTCGGCCGCTCCTCCTCCGACGGCCGGGAGAACCTGCTGGCCATCCTCGGCCCGGGCCAGATGTTCGGCGAGCTCAGCCTCTTCGACCCGGGCCCGCGCTCGGCCACCGTCACCGCGGTCACCGACGCCGCCTTCGCCTCGCTGTCCCACGAGGACCTGCTGCGCTGGCTCGAGGGCCGACCGATGGTCTCCCGCGGCCTGCTGGCCCAGCTGGCCGCCCGCCTGCGCAAGGCCAACGACGTCGTGGCCGACCTGGTCTTCTCCGACGTCCCCGGCCGCGTGGCCAAGGCCCTCATCGACCTCGCCGACCGCTTCGGCCGCTCCGCCGACGACGGCGTGCACGTGCACCACGACCTCACCCAGGAGGAGCTCGCCCAGCTCGTCGGAGCCTCGCGGGAGACGGTCAACAAGGCGCTGGCCGACTTCGCCGCCCGCGGCTGGCTGCGCCTGGAGCCCCGCTCCGTGGTGATCATGGACGTCGACCGCCTGGGCCGCCGCGCCCGCTGACCTCTCCCCCGGCCCGCGGGGCGACCCCGCGGGGCGACCGGGCCTGGGCTCGTGCGTCCAATTCCCAAGGGATGAAGGTGCGTCAGCACCTACCGGCGCGTATTCGCACCGGGGAGTGCGCATCCCCCTGCATCCCTTGGGAATTCGGCAGCCGCGCCGACCGGGTCGCGGGTCAGCGGGCGGCGAGGTAGGCCAGCTGGGCCCGCACGGACAGCTCGGCGGCGCCCCACAGCACCGGGTCGACGTCGGCGTAGACGACCTCCACCACCCGGCGCGGCAGCGCCTCGTCCCGCTCCACCGCGCTCGCGGGACTCCCGAGGTGGGCCAGGGCGGCCTCGACCTGGCCCAGCCGGTCGCGGCGGTGCCGGCGGTAGTGCTCGATCGCGCCCAGCGCGTCGTCGACCACCGGGCCGTGCCCGGGCCAGACCGCACCGACGCCGCGCTCGGCGCACAGCGCGTGCAGCCGGTCCAGGGAGCCCAGGTAGGCGCCGAGCTCACCGTCGGGGTGCGCCACCACGGTGGTGCCGCGGCCCAGGACGGTGTCACCGGTGAGGACGACGTCCTCGGCGGGCAGGTGGAAGGACAGCGAGTCGGCGGTGTGGCCCGGGGTGGCGACCACCCGGACCTCGAGGCCGTCGACCTCGACGACGTCGCCGTCGCCCAGGCCCTCCGAGCCCAGCCGCAGCGCGGGGTCCAGGGCGCGGACGCCGCAGCCGAGCCGCTCGGCGAGCTCGCGGGCCGCCTCGGAGTGGTCGAGGTGGTGGTGGGTCAGCAGCACCACGCCCACCGACCCCTCCGCCTGCGCCCAGCCGGCGACGGCGTCGAGGTGGGCCACGATCGACGGCCCGGGGTCCACGACCACCGAGCGGCGCGCCCCGGGCTCACGCAGCACCCAGGTGTTGGTGCCGTCGAGGGTCATCGCGTCGGCGTTGGGGGCCAGCACGCAGCGTCCGCGCTCGCCGAAGGCGCCGCCGGTCCAGCTCACGCGGGGCTCTCCCGCCCGGTCCGCCCGAGCTCGGCCAGGCGGGCGGCGAGGACCGGGCGCTGGTGCTCGGGCAGGGTCAGCGTGTGGCCCTGCCCGTCGTCGCGGGCGACGACCGCCGGGGTGTGCATCGCGACGGTGCGCTCCTGCGCGGCGGCGAGCACCGCGGCGGGGTCGGCGTGCTGAGCGACCTCCAGGCAGGTCAGGTAGGTCGGCTGCATCAACGCCAGCTCCCCGGCCTCGGCCTGCTCGACGGCGGCCAGCGCCGGCAGCCAGGTGACCGAGGAGGACTCCGGGGAGACGTCGCGGGTGCGCTGGGGTTCGGGCAGGACGGCGGTGAAGAACCACGTCCGGTAGCGGCGCGGCTCGAAGACCGGCGTCAGCCAGGCGCCCCACACCCCGAGCAGGTCGGTGCGCAGCGCCAGCCCGCGGCGGTTCAGGAAGTCGGTCATGGCCAGGTCGCGCGACTCCAGGGCCAGCCGGTCGGCCTCCCAGTCGGCGCCGGTGGTGTCGGCCACGATGTGCGAGGGGTCCTCGGCGGCGCCGGCCAGCAGCACCCCGGACTCCTCGAAGGTCTCGCGCACCGCGGTGCACACCAGGGCGCGGGCGAGGTCCTCGGCGACGCCGAGCCGCTCGGCCCAGCGCCGGGGCGACGGCCCGGCCCAGGCCACCGTGGTGTCGAAGTCGCGGCGATCGACGCCGCCGCCGGGGAAGACGGCCATCCCGGCCGCGAAGCTCATCGAGGCCTGCCGACGCAGCAGGTAGACGTCGGGTCCGGCCCCGGGGCGCGAGCCGCGCCGGATGAGCACCACCGTGGCGGCGTTGCGCGGCTCGGCCGGCTCCCGGGTGCCGTCGGCGAACTCCGCCGCGAGGGCGACGAGGTCCTCGCCCAGGCTCGCCGGAGGGATCGGCACCCTCACGCGCCCGGCCCGACCTCGACGACGATCTCCACCTCGACGGGGGCGTCGAGCGGCAGCACGGGGACCCCGACGGCCGAGCGCGCGTGCACACCGGCATCGCCGAAGACCTCGCCGAGCAGCTCCGAGGCTCCGTTGGCGACCTTCGGCTGGCCGGTGAACTCCGGTGTCGAGGCCACGAAGCAGACCACCTTGACCACCCGGGTGACGGCGGCGAGGTCACCCACCTCGGCCTTGACGGCAGCGATCGCGTTCAGGGCGCACTGCCGCGCGCAGTCGTAGGCCTGTTCCTCGGTGACCGAGCCGCCGACCTTGCCGGTGGCCAGCAGCGTGCCCGAGCGCAGCGGCAGCTGGCCCGCGGTCATCACGAGGTCACCGGTGCGCACGGCCGGCACGTAGGCAGCCACCGGAGCGGCGACCTCGGGCACGTCCAGGCCGAGCCCGGCCAGGACCTCCTCGGGGTGCGGCACCGCCCTCACTCCACCGGGCGCTTGAAGTAGCCGACCAGGTTCTCCGGGTTCATCCCCGGCGCGATCTGGACGAGCTCCCACCCGTCGGCGCCGAAGTTGTCCAGTATCTGCTTCGCGGCGTGCGTCAGGATCGGGGCGGTCAGGTACTCCCACTTCGTCATGGCGCGCACCCTACCCGCGTGGCGGCCGCTCTCCGACCGGCCTCCGACCCGCCTCAGCCGGCCGCGAGGATCTCCGGCTCGGTCTTCTCGCGGATCTCCTCCTCGGTGACGTCGGGAGCCAGCTCGACCAGCCGCAGGCCCTCGGGCGTCACGTCGAGGACGCCGAGGTCGGTGATGATCCGCTGCACGACGCCCTTGCCGGTGTAGGGCAGCGAGCAGGTGTCCACGATCTTGTAGGAACCGTCGCGCGAGACGTGCTCCATCAGCACGATCACCCGCTTCGCGCCGTGGACGAGGTCCATCGCGCCGCCCATGCCCTTGACCATCTTGCCGGGGATCATCCAGTTGGCGATGTCGCCGTCCACCGAGACCTGCATCGCGCCGAGGATCGCGGCGTCGATCTTGCCGCCGCGGATCATCCCGAACGAGGTGGCGGAGTCGAAGAACGAGGCGCCGCGGCGCAGCGTGACGGTCTCCTTGCCGGCGTTGATCAGGTCGGCGTCCTCCTCGCCCTCGTAGGGGTAGGCGCCGACGCCGAGGATGCCGTTCTCGCTCTGCAGGACCAGCTCGACGTCGTCGGGGACGTAGTTGGGGACCAGGGTCGGCAGGCCGATGCCCAGGTTGACGTAGGAGCCGTCCTCCAGCTCCGCGGCCGCGCGGGCGGCCATCTGCTCACGGGTCCAGCTCATCTGGTCGTCTCCTGGTCCTCACGCGGACGGGTGGTCCGCTTCTCGATCCACTTCTCGTCGACCTGCTCGCCGGTGAGCGGGACGACCCGGTGCACGTAGACGCCCGGGGTGTGCACGGCGTCGGCGTCGATCTCGCCGGGCTCGACGAGCTCCTCGACCTCCGCGATGGTCACCCGGCCGCACATCGCGGCCACCGGGTTGAAGTTGCGCGAGGACATCCGGAAGACCAGGTTGCCGTGACGGTCGCCCTTCCAGGCGCGCACCAGGCCGTAGTCGGCGACGATCGCCTCCTCGAGCACGAACTCCTTCGGGCCGTCGGCCGTCTCGAAGGTGCGGGTGTCCTTGGGCGGTGACGACTTCACGACGTTGCCGTCGGCGTCGTAGCGCCAGGGCAGGCCGCCCTCGGCGACCTGGGTGCCGCCGCCGGTGGCGGTGTAGAACGCCGCGATGCCGGACCCGCCGGCGCGCATCCGCTCGGCCAGCGTGCCCTGCGGGGTCAGCTCGACCTCGAGCTCGCCGGAGAGGTACTGCCGGGCGAACTCCTTGTTCTCCCCGACGTAGGAGGCCACCATGCGTCGCAGCCGCTTGGCCGCGAGGAGCTTGCCCAGGCCCCAGTCGTCGACGCCGGCGTTGTTCGAGAACACCTCGAGGTCCTCGGCGCCCTGCTCGAGCAGGGCGTCGAGCAGCACCGCCGGGATGCCCCCCAGGCCGAATCCGCCGACGGCGAGCGACGAGCCCGACGCGATGTCGGCCACCGCCTCGGCCGCCGAGCCCATCACCTTGTCCATGTCTGCTCCTCGGTCTGCTCCAGGCTGCGCATGAGCCGATTCAACGAGCCGGTGTGACCCACGTCAAACGCGACCCGTCGCGAGGCGGACGATGTCTCGTCTGGTGAGAGCACCGGGCCGGTACCGTCCGCTGGGTGGACACCACAGGGCCTCCCCGCGACGTGGTCGGCCGCGCCGCCGCGGTGCTGCGTGCCGTCGCGGCCCACGAGCCCGCCGGGGCGACGACCAGCGCCGCCGCCCGCGGCAGCGGCCTGCCCCGTCCGACCGCGCACCGGATGCTGACCTCCCTGCTCGGGCAGGGACTCCTCGACCGCGACCCCGGGCACGGTCGCTGGGTGCTCGGGCCCGAGCTGTACCTGCTCGGCACCGCGGCCCAGGACCGCTACGACGTCACCGGCACCGCCGCGCCCCACGTGCGTCGGATCAGCGAGGCGACCGCCGAGAGCGCGTTCTTCTCGGCGGTGCGCGGCGAGGAGACGATCTGCCTGCTGCGCGAGGACGGGAGCTTCCCGATCCGCTCGCACGTGCTCTTCGAGGGAGTCCGGTTCCCGCTGGGCGTCGTCTCGGCCGGCCTGGTGGTGCTGGCCCACCTGCCGGACGCGGAGGTGGAGGAGTACCTCGCCCGCGTCGACCTGACCCGCGACCACGGAGCGCAGCACGCCCCGGGTCCGCTGCGCGGACGCATCGCCCGCACCCGCGAGGAGGGCTACGCGGTCAACCCCGGCCTGGTCGTGCCCGGCAGCTGGGGCGTGGCGGCGGCGGTCTTCGACGCCGAGGGCCGACCGCGCTGGGCGCTGAGCCTGACCGGGATCGAGCAGCGCCTGGCCGGGCCGCGTCTCGCCGAGCTCGGGGAGCTGATGCTGCGCGAGGCGCACGCCCTCTCGCGCGCGGTCCGGGCCGCGCGCGGCGGACGGACCGGCCTCGCCGGGCCACCTTCGCGCACCACCTAGGCTGACGGCGTGAGCGACTGGCCGCAGGTGCGACTGCACGTGGTGAGCGGCAAGGGCGGCACCGGCAAGTCCACCGTCGCTGCGGCCCTGGCCCTCGCCCTGGCCCGTGACGGCGCGACCGTGCTGCTGTGCGAGGTGGAGGGACGCCAGGGCATCGCGCGGATGTTCGACGTCGACCCGCTGCCCTTCGAGGAGCGGCGGCTGACCACCGGCCTGCCCGGCACCGGGTCCGCCGGGGGGCGCGGCGTGGTGCACGCGCTGCACATCGACGCCGAGGCCGCGCTGCTGGAGTACCTCGCGCTGTACTACAAGCTCGGCCGGGCCGGCCGAGCGTTGGACCGCTTCGGGTTCACCGAGTTCGCCACCACCATCGCCCCCGGCGTGCGCGACGTGCTGCTGACCGGCAAGATCTTCGAGGCCGTCGAGCGCAACGCCCGCAACAAGGGCGCGAGGAGGTACGACGCCGTCGTCCTCGACGCCCCGCCGACCGGCCGGGTGACGCGGTTCCTCAACGTCAGCGAGGAGCTGGCCGGGCTGGCGAAGGTCGGTCCGCTGCGCTCGCAGGCCGACACGATGATGACGCTGTTCCGCTCCCCACGCACCGCCGTGCACCTGGTCACCGTCCTGGAGGAGATGCCCGTGCAGGAGACGGCGGACGGGATCGCCGAGCTCACCGCGGCCCACCTGCCCGTGGGCGGGATCGTCGTCAACCAGGTCCGGCCCCAGGAGCTGGCCCCGGCCGCGCTCGGCGCGGTGCGGGCCGACACCGTGGACCGCGACGCGCTGCGCACCGACCTCGAGTCCGTGGGCGTGCCGACGGGCGAGCGTCTGCTGGACGACCTGCTCGCCCAGGCCCGCGACCACGCCGAGCGCCGCGCGCTCGAGGAGAGCCAGCGCACCGCGGTCGCCGCGCTCGGCCGCCCGGTCTACGAGCTCCACCGCCTGACCGGCGGCATCGACCTCGGCTCGCTGTACGAGCTCGCCGGCCGGCTGCGCGAGCAGGGTCTCGCCTGATGGCCGCCCGCTCGCACCGGGTCGGGCCGGGTCGCGCCGCCGCGGTGGCGCCCACCACGCTGGACGTCGACGCGCTGATCGACGACCTGAGCACCGGGATCATCGTGTGCTGCGGCTCCGGCGGGGTCGGCAAGACCACCACGTCGGCCGCCCTGGCGCTGCGCGCGGCCGAGCGGGGCCGCCGCGTCGTGGTGCTGACCATCGACCCGGCCCGGCGCCTCGCGCAGTCGATGGGCATCGAGGCCCTGGACAACACCCCGCGACCGGTCACCGGCATCGAGGAGTCCGCCGGCGGCAGCCTCGACGCGATGATGCTGGACATGAAGCGCACCTTCGACGAGGTGGTCGAGAGCCAGGCCGCCCCCGAGAAGGCCGCGCAGATCCTGGCCAACCCGTTCTACGTCGCCCTGTCCAGCTCGTTCGCGGGCACCCAGGAGTACATGGCGATGGAGAAGCTGGGCCAGGTGCATTCCGCCGCCCGAGACGGGGGCACCTACGACCTCGTGGTCGTGGACACCCCGCCGTCACGCTCCGCCCTGGACTTCCTCGATGCCCCGGAGCGGCTCTCCAGCTTCCTCGACGGCCGCTTCATCCGCCTGCTCCTGGCGCCCACGCGGGGCCCGGCGCGGCTGATGGCGGCCGGCCTCGGCGTGCTCACCGGTGCGCTCAACCGGGTGCTGGGAGCCCAGTTCCTGGGGGACCTGCAGACCTTCATCGCAGCGATCGACACCGTCTTCGGTGGCTTCCGCCAGCGGGCGCAACGCACCTACGCGCTGCTGCAGGACGAGCAGACGGCGTTCCTGGTCGTCGCCGCCCCGGAGCCGGACGCGCTGCGAGAGGCCGCGTACTTCGTCGAGCGGCTCAGCGAGGACCGGATGCCGCTGGCCGGACTGGTGGTCAACCGCTCGGGAGTGGCGCCGGCGGCGGCCCTCTCGGCCGACGAGGCGGCCGCGGCGGCCGAGCGGCTCGAGGCCGGGTCGACCGGGGGTGCCGGGAGCGGCGAGGCGGCGACCACGGCGGGACTGCTGCGCCTGCACGCGGACCAGGCCCGTCTCGTGCAGCGCGAGGCTCGGCTGCGCGAGTCCTTCGTGGCCGCGCACCCGGAGGTGCCCACGACGGTGGTCGCGGCCCTGGCCGGCGACGTCCACGACCTCGACGGCCTGCGTCGGATCGGCGCCCTGCTGGCCGGCGACGCCTGAGCCCGACGGCACTGTCGGCGCCCGGTCCCGGTGACCGGTCCCGGTGACCGGTCCGGCGCCAGGACGGGCGGTGGGTCAGACGGCGGTCGAGCTGCTGTGCGAGCCCCGAGGCTGCGGGGCCCGGGTGCCCCCGGTGCGGGTGGCCTCGGTGCGGGTTCCCTCGGTGCGGGTTCCTCGGTGCGGGCGTTCTCGAGCACCGCGCGCCAGGAGGCGTTCGGGCGACGCTTGAGCAGCGCCCGCCGCTCGCGCTCGGTCATGCCGCCCCACACACCCCACTCGATCTGGTTGTCGAGGGCCTCGGCCAGGCACTCGGTGCGCACGGGGCACCCGGTGCAGACCTGCTTGGCCTTGTTCTGCTCGGCGCCCCGCACGAAGAGCTCGTCGGGACGAGCGGTCCGGCAGGCCGCCCGCGGAGCCCAGTCTTCAACCCACATGTCGTTTCCCCATTGCTCGTTCCGGGAGAAGATGATTAGGTCCGAGGGCCTGCCCGAGCGCTTCTCCGTCTTGTGTAGAAGGTAACAAGATGGGAAAGATCTAGTCCAGGGTCAGTTGGACCCAACTTCGCTAGTCCGAAGTGACTAGAGGGCCCTGCTCCGTTTTCGCTGGGGCGTGGGACACCCCCGTACATTGGTCGCCATGTCGCGTCCCCGATCCGAACGCCCGACCCCGGCGCGGGTGGTCTCCCACCTCAGCGTGATGCTGGCCGTCGCCGTCGTGCTCGGCGTGGTCGTCGCCGGCCTCGCCGTCCCGTTCGCGGGCCTCGCCGGCCTGGTCGCCAAGAGCGCCTCGGAGACGATGGACGAGCTGCCGCAGGAGCTCGAGGCGGTCTCGCTGCCGCAGAAGACCACGATGCTCGACGCGCGGGGCAACACCATCGCCACGCTCTACGACGAGAACCGGGTCAACGTGAGCCTGCGCGACGTGCGCCGGATCATGGTCAAGGCGATCGTGTCGATCGAGGACTACCGCTTCTACCAGCACGGCGCGCTCGACGTGCGCGGAACGGTGCGGGCGCTGGTGACCAACCAGGCCTCCAGCTCGGTGCAGCAGGGCGGTTCCTCGATCACCCAGCAGCTGGTGAAGCTCACCCTGCTCAACGCCGCCGACACCCCCGCCGAGCAGCGGGCGGCCACCGAGGAGACCTACGCGCGCAAGATCCAGGAGCTGCGCTACGCGGTCGCGCTCGAGCAGCAGCACTCCAAGGACTGGATCCTCGAGCGCTACCTCAACACCGCCTACTTCGGTGACGGCGCCTACGGCATCCAGGCCGCGGCCAAGCACTACTTCGACGTCAACGCGCGCAACCTGAACCTGCGACAGTCGGCCCTGCTCGCCGGGCTGGTGCAGAACCCGTCGGCCTACGACCCCACCAACTACCCCGACCGCGCCATCGAGCGCCGCAACGTCGTCCTGGACCGGATGGCCCAGCTCGGCGTGGTCAAGCGCCAGCGGGTCACCAAGGTCAAGAAGCGCGGGCTCGGTCTCGACGTGCAGGACTCCAAGCAGGGGTGCCTGTACTCCTCGGCCCCCTTCTTCTGCGACTACGCCCTCTCCTACCTCCTCGCCGACCCCGCCCTCGGCAGGACCCTGGCGGAACGCAAGGACCTCGTCAACGCCGGGGGCCTGACCATCAAGACCACCGTGGACCTGCGCTTCGAGCGGGCCGCGACCAAGGCCGTGCGCAGCGCGGTCTACCCCCGCGAGCAGGCGATCGGCGCGCTGGCCATGGTCGAGCCGGGCACCGGGGCGGTCAAGGCCGTCGCCCAGTCGCGGCCGATGGGCAACGGCCCCGGCCAGACCTTCCTCAACTACGTGACGCCCCAGGAGTACGGCGACTCCGCGGGCTTCCAGCCCGGCTCGACGTTCAAGCCGTTCGTGCTGGCCCAGGCCGTGCGTCAGGGCATCCCGCTGAGCACGCAGATCGTCGCGCCCCAGCAGCGCACCTTCGACGCCGCGAGCTTCGCCAACTGCCCGGGCGCCGGCAACTTCACCGGCACGTTCGACATCGAGAACTCCACCGGCGCCGGCACCTACAACCTCTACACCGGCACGCAGCAGTCGGTGAACACCTTCTTCATGGCCCTGGAGCAGCGCACCGGCGTCTGCAAGCCCTGGCGCCTGGCCAAGGCGATGGGTGTGCGCCTGACCAATCCCACCGGCCCCGGCGCCGAGCGGGTGCCCACCTTCACCCTCGGCGTCTCCGACGTCAGCCCGGTCGAGATGGCGGAGGCCTACGCGACCTTCGCCGCGCGCGGCATGCACTGCGACTCCCGCCCGGTGACCTCCATCGAGGACGCCCGGGGCAACGAGCTGAAGAGCTACGACAAGTCCTGCGGCCGGGTGCTGCCCGCCCCGGTGGCCGACGCGGTCAACGACGTGCTGCGCGGCGTGCAGGAGCCGGGCGGCTTCGGCTACGGGGCCGGCATCGCGCTGAACCAGGAGAGCGCCGGCAAGACCGGGACGACCAGCAGCCAGAAGGCCGTCTGGTTCTCCGGGTACACCCCCAACCTCGCCGCTGCCGCCGTGGTGGCCGGGGCGAACCAGCAGGGCCAGCCGCAGAGCCTGATCGGGCGAACCGTCGGCGGGTCCACGCTCTACACCGCCTCCGGCTCCGGGACCGCCGGTCCGATCTGGGGCGACGCCATGCAGGTCGTCCAGCAGTGGCTGCCCGACGCCACCTTCACCGCCCCGGACGCCGAGGCCATCGCCGGCGTCGCCACCGGGGTCCCCGGCGTGGCCGGCCAGAGCGTCGCCACCGCCACCTCAATCCTCGAGAACGCCGGGTTCAACGTCTCGGTCGGCTCCGCGCGCTACTCCGGCTACACGGTCGGCACCGTCGCCTACACCACGCCGGGCGCCGGCACCGAGGCCGGCAGCGGCACGACCGTCGTCATCTACCCCTCGGCCGGCCCCGAGCCCGCTCCCCCTCCGCCGCCCGCCCCGACCCCGGAGGCCAACGGCGGCGGCAGCACCAGCGACGATGCCGGCGGGGGCGGCAACGCCGGCAACCGGAACGGGGACGGCGGCAACGCCGGCGGGAACAACGGGAACGGGAACGGCGGCAACGCCGGCGGGAACAACGGGAACGGGAACGGCGGCAACGCCGGCGGGAACAACGGGAACGGGAACGGCGGCAACTAGCTCGCGGGCCTCCGCGCGACGACGCCGGGCGGGCAGGCGCTCAGCCGAGCTGCCGACGAACCTCGGCGGCGACGGCGGCCCCGTCGGCGCGGCCCTTGACCTGGGGCTGGACGCGGCCCATCACGGTGCCCATCGCCTTCATCCCCTGCCCGGCCGACCCGGTCTGCTCCACGACCGCCGCCACGATCTCGGCGATCTCGCGCGGGCCGAGCTGGGCGGGGAGGTAGTCGGCGATGACGGCCGCCTCCTCGCGCTCCCTGGTCGCCATCTCCGCGCGGCCGCCCTCCTCGAAGGCGATCGCGGCCTCGCGGCGCTTCTTCGCCTCGCTGGACAGGACGTCGACGACGTCGGCGTCGGAGAGCTCGCGAGCCTGCTTGCCGGCGACCTCGGCGTTGGTCACGGCCGACAGGACCATCCGCAGCGTCGAGGAGCGGATCTCCTCGCGCGCCTTCATGGCCGTGGTGAGGTCCGCACGCAGCCGGTCCTTGAGAGCGCTCATGACGTCATTGTGACAGCCTGTGCGGCGTGCCTGTGCTCCCCGCGCTCCTGCGGCTCGGTGCGGCCGGCGCCGCCGCCGGGGCCGCCCTGACGACCTATGCGCTCGCCGAGGCCCGTGCCTACACCCTGCGCCGCGTCGAGGTGCCGGTGCTGCCCGGTGGCCACGCCCCGCTGCGCGTGCTGCACCTCTCCGACCTGCACCTGACCCCCGACCAGACCCGCAAGCGGGCCTGGCTGCGCACCCTGGCCGACCTCGCACCCGACCTGGTCGTCAACACCGGCGACAACCTCGCGCACCCCTCGTCGGTGCCGGTGCTTCTCGACGCCCTCGGGCCGCTGCTCGACGTGCCCGGCGTGTTCGTGCTCGGCTCCAACGACTACTACGTGCCGACGAGACGCAACCCGCTGCGCTACCTGATGCCCGACGACGGCCGGCGCAGCACCGGGGCCGGTGAGCTTCCCTGGCGCGACCTCGTCGCGCGCCTCACGGCGGCCGGCTGGCTGGACCTCACCAACACCCGGTCCCGCCTCGACGTGCGCGGCACCGCCCTGGCCCTCGCCGGGGTCGACGACCCGCACCTGTGCTACGACCGCCTGGAGGCCGTCGCCGGCCCGGCGGAGGCCGGCGCCGACCTGCGGCTCGCCATCGCCCACGCGCCCTACCTGCGCGTCCTGGACCAGTACGCCGCCGACGGCTACGACCTCGTCCTGGCCGGACACACGCACGGCGGTCAGGTCTGCCTGCCCGGCGGACGGGCGCTGACCACCAACTGCGACCTCGAGGCGGCCCGCGCCCGCGGCCTGCACCGCCACCCGGCGGCGTCCCGGCCCGGCGAGGAGGGGTCGAGCTGGCTGCACGTGTGCGCGGGCCTGGGCACCAGCCCCTACGTGCGGCTGCGGGTGGCCTGCCGCCCCGAGGCCACCCTGCTGACGCTGGTGCCCCGGGCCTGAGAGACCCCGACGACACGCACCAGGCCCGCTGCCGAGCGTTCCGCGGCGCTCCGGTAGGCTCCACATCTCGTGGGGGTGACCCACATCGGGCTGTGGCGCAGCTTGGTAGCGCGCCTCGTTCGGGACGAGGAGGCCGCAGGTTCAAATCCTGTCAGCCCGACAGACGAAGGAGGTCGGGGCCCGCACGGGCCTCGACCTCCTTCTCGTGGCACGGGTGCCGTGCACGGCGCTCAGGCCGAGGCGAGCAGCTCCGCGATCTGCACGGTGTTGAGCGCCGCACCCTTGCGCAGGTTGTCGTTGGACAGGAACAGTGCGAGGCCGCGCTGGTCCGGCACGCCCTCGTCCTGGCGCAACCGTCCGACGAAGGAGGCGTCCCGGCCGGCGGCCTGCAACGGCGTGGGCACGTCGGCCAGCTCGACGCCCGGCGCGCCGGAGAGCAGGTCGCGGGCGCGCTCCACGCTCAGCGGACGGGCGAACTCCGCGTTGATCGCCAGCGAGTGGCCGGTGAAGACCGGCACCCGCACGCAGAGGCCGGACACGGCCAGGTCGGGTAGCCCGAGGATCTTGCGCGACTCGTTGCGCAGCTTCTGCTCCTCGTCGGTCTCGCCGCGGCCGTCGTCGACGATCGAGCCCGCCATCGGCAGCACGTTGTAGGCGATCGGGCGCACGTACGTCGAGGGCTCACCGAGGGCCACCGCCTCGCCGTCGTAGGCCAGCGCGGAGGCCCTGTCACCGGCGGCGGCGACCTGGCCGGCGAGCTCCTCGACGCCCTTGACCCCCGAGCCGGACACGGCCTGGTAGGTCGAGGCGATCAGGCGCACCAGGCCCGCCTCGTCGTGCAGGACCTTGAGGACCGGCATGGCCGCCATGGTCGTGCAGTTGGGGTTCGCGATGATGCCCTTGCGGGCCTCGACCACGGCCTCGGGGTTGACCTCGGAGACCACCAGGGGCACGTCGGGGTCCATCCGGAAGGCCGAGGAGTTGTCCACCACGGCCACGCCGGCCTCGACGAAGCGCGGGGCGAGCGCGCGCGAGGTGGCGGCGCCGGCCGAGAACAGCGCGACGTCGAGCCCGGCCACCTCGGCGGTCCGCGCGTCCTCGACGACCACCTCGCGGTCGCCGAACGCGATCACCCGGCCCGCGGAGCGGGCGGAGGCGAAGAACCGGACCTCCTCCAGGGGGAAGGAGCGCTCGAGGAGGATCTGACGCATCGCCACGCCCACCTGGCCGGTGGCGCCCACGATGCCCAGGCGCAGCGCCCTCATCGTCCGGTCCCGCCGTACACGACCGCCTCGACCTCGTCGGTGTCGAGGTCGAAGGCGGAGTGGGTCGCGCGCACGGCCTCGTCGACCTGGGCCTCGTCGACGATCACCGAGATGCGGATCTCGGAGGTGGAGATCATCGAGATGTTGACCCCGGCCGAGGCGAGGGCGGAGAAGAACCGGGCGGTGATGCCCGGGTGGGAGCGCATGCCGGCGCCGATCAGCGACACCTTGCCGATCTGGTCGTCGTAGAGCAGCTGGGCGTAGCCGACCTGGGGCTGGATCCGCGCCAGCGCGCTCATCGCCGCCTGACCGTCGGCGCGGGGCAGCGTGAAGGAGATGTCGGTCAGGCCGGTGGCGGCCGCCGAGACGTTCTGCACCACCATGTCGATGTTCGTCTCGGCCGCAGCGAGCGCGTCGAAGATGCGGGCCGCCTCGCCGACCCGGTCGGGCACGCCGACCACGGTCACCTTGGCCTCGCTGCGGTCGTGGGCCACGCCCGCGATGATCGCCTGCTCCACTGGCTCGTCTCCTGCCTGTCGTGGCTTGTCGGGAACCACCCAGGTGCCCTCCTTCTGGGAGAAGGAGGACCGCACGTGGATGGGCATGTCGTAGCGGCGCGCGTACTCCACGCACCGCAGGTGGAGGATCTTGGCGCCGGAGGCGGCCAGCTCGAGCATCTCCTCGGCCGAGACCCGGTCGAGCTTGCGGGCCGCAGGCACGATGCGCGGGTCGGCGGTGAAGACGCCGTCGACGTCGCTGTAGATCTCGCAGACCTCGCCGCCGAGCGCGGCGGCGAGGGCGACCGCGGTGGTGTCGGAGGCCCCGCGACCCAGGGTGGTGATGTCCTTCGTGTCCTGCGAGACGCCTTGGAAGCCCGCCACGATCGCGATGTCGCCCTCGGCCAGGGCCGCCTCGATACGCCCCGGGGTGATGTCGATGATCTTGGCCTTGCCGTGCGCGGAGTCGGTGATCACGCCCGCCTGGGAACCGGTGAAGGAGCGGGCGCGCAGACCGAGCTGGGCGATGGCCATGGCCACCAGCGCCATCGAGATCCGCTCGCCGGCGGTGAGCAGCATGTCGAGCTCGCGCGGGGGAGGCAGCGGGGTGACCTGCTCGGCGAGGTCGCGCAGCTCGTCGGTGTGGTCGCCCATCGCGGAGACCACCACGACGACGTCGTGGCCCGCGCGCTTGGTCGAGATGATCCGCTGTGCGACGCGCTTGATCCCCTCGGCGTCGGCGAGCGACGAGCCGCCGTACTTCTGGACGACGATGCTCACCGGGCTGCTCCTCGGGTTCTCATTCCTGCTGCGTGGGACCCGTGAAGTCTAGCGAGCGCTCAGCCCTCGTCCCGGACGGTGTCCAGCGCCGCCTCGGCGGCCTCGATGTGCTCGACGTCCTCGACGTGCTCCACGTCGAGGCGGTCGTGGGTGACGATCGAGAGCAGGGCGTTCAGCATGGCGCCGGCGAGGTTGCCCCACGAGGCGACGTAGGAGAACTGCCACCACCACAGCGCCTCGACCACGTTGCCGTCGCGGTGGTGGCGCAGGCCGTTCTCCAGGTCGGTGGCGATCGAGGACAGGTCGTCGGAGAGCTGGCCCTCGACGACCTCGGGGTCGTAGGGGTCGAAGACGAAGCTGTAGGTGTCGACGTCGCCGAGCACCTCGGCCAGCGCGAGGCGCAGGTCGTCGAGGTCGGCCTCAGGGCCGACGTCGGGCTGGAAGTCCTCGCGGGGCACGAAGTCGCGCTGCGCCCCGAGGCGGGCGCCGGCGAGCAGGACCTGGCTGATCTCGAGCAGCAGCAGCGAGATGCCGCGCCCCGCGTCGCGGGACACCGCGACGGCGCGCAGCGCCTCGAGGAAGCTCTCCACCTGGGCCGCGACCTGCTCGGCGAGCAGCACGCCTGCGACGTCCGTGCCCGGGTCGACGCCCGGGTCGATGAGGATCTCGCCCGCGGCGTCCTGGTCGAGGTCGTCGAACTCGTCGCTCACTCTGCTGCCCGCCTTCCGGAGAACGCTCGTCCGAGCGTGATCTCGTCGGCGTACTCGAGGTCGCCGCCTACCGGCAGTCCACTCGCCAGACGCGTGATGCGCAACCCGATCTCGCGCAGGAGGCGGGTGAGATACGTCGCGGTCGCCTCGCCCTCGAGGTTCGGGTCGGTGGCCAGGATGATCTCCTCGATCGCCGAGTCGGAGAGCCGGGTGAGCAGCTCGCGGATGCGCAGCTGGTCCGGTCCCACCCCGTCGATGGGCGAGATCGCCCCGCCGAGGACGTGGTAGCGACCCTTGAACTCCCGGGTCCGCTCGATGGCCACGACGTCCTTGTACTCCTCGACCACGCACAGCACCGAGGCGTCGCGACGGGGATCGCGGCAGATCCGGCACGTCTCGTCCTCGGAGACGTTGAAGCAGACCGAGCAGAACCGCACCCGGGCCTTGACCTGGAGCAGCGTCTCGGCGAGCCGGCGCACGTCCGGCTCCTCGGCCTGCAGGAGGTGGAAGGCGATGCGCTGCGCGCTCTTGGGGCCGACGCCCGGCAGGCGGCCGAGCTCGTCGATCAGGTCCTGGACGACACCTTCGTACAACGAGGACCTCGCTCAGAACCCGAGGCGGCCGGGGCCGGCCTCGGGTCCGGCCTCGGGTCCGCCGAGGCCGAGACCACCGAGGTCGCCCCCGTCCAGGCCGCCGGCCATCGGGCCGAGCGCCTCCGCGGCCATCGCGTCGGCCTTGGACTTGGCGTCGCGGTAGGCCGCGACGACCATGTCGCCGAGGTCGGCGAGGTCCTCGGCGGAGCCGCCGTCGACCGTGCCGGGTCGCACGGCGACGCCGACCAGCTCCCCGGTGCCCGAGACGCTCACGGTGACCGCGCCACCGCCGACCTCGCCCTCCACGACGGCGCTCGCGAGCTGCTCCTGGGCCTGGGCGAGCTGCTCCTGCATCTGCTGGGCCTGGGCGAGCAGGGCGTTCATGTCGAGACCGCCGCCGCCGAGGGCGTCGAAGGGGTTCTGGCTCATGGGGTCACCTCGGGGTGGCTGGGGGTGTGGGACAGGCTGCGGTGCTGGTCGTGCTGGTCTTTGTCTGGTCGTGCTGGTCGTGCTGGTCGTGCGGGTGTGGGTCGTGCGGGTCTGGGTCGTGCGGGTCCGGGTGAGCGTGGCGGCCGGTCACTGGTGCCGGATCTCCTCGATCATGCGCGCCCCGAGCTCGCGGGCGAGCAGGTCCGCGCCGCCGAGCGCCTCGGACTCGGCGTCCGCGTCGTCACGACGGGCGTCGGCGTCGGCGGCCTTCAGGTCGGCCGGGGTGCGGGGCGGGGTGGGCTCGGCGTCCGGGCGGCGCCAGGGCGGGTCGTCGGCGACGGCCCGGGCCGGTGACGCGGACTCGTCGGCGGGCTCCGGGCCCTCCTCGTCCGGGGGCTCGGTGGCCCAGGGCGGCGCGTCGTGGGCCGCCCGCGGGGTCGCGGACGCCTCGGGGGCGGCAGGCGGCTCGGGCATCACCGCCGCCGGAGCAGCGGCGGGCGGCGCGGGCGCGGGCGGTGGCGCCGCACGCTCCGGGGGCGCGGCCGCGCCGGCGTCGGCGCCCGGGTCGAGGATCGACTCGATGCGCCAGTCGGCGCCGGCGACGTCGATCACCGCCTGACGCACGATCTCTGCCCCCCCGCTGGCCTCGAAGGAGGTGCGGGCACCGGCATTGCTGAACCCCAGCGTGAGGGTCTCCTCGTCCACCGCCACGACCTGGCAGTTCTGGCTCAGGTGGATCCAGGTGAGCCTGCGACGCCGGCCCGTGGCGTGCACGACCTCGGGCCACAGCCGGCGTACGTCGACGAGGGCCAGGGCGGGAGCCGGGGCCGCGACCGGCTCCTCCGGGTCGGGTTCCGGCGCCGGTTCGGGGGCGGGCCGGACGGGCTGGGCCGGCGGGGCGGTGCCGCCGGGACCGGCCTGGGGGACCTCGGGCGTCGGGTCGACCGGCGCCGCCGGCTCGCCCGCGGCGGCCCGCCGCGCAGGCTCCCCCTGACGGGCCACGGGTGGGGGCGTCGCGGCCGGGTCGGCGGGCGCCGGGTCCGGCGCGGCCGACGACACCGGGTTCGGCGGCACCGGGCTCGGCGGCACCGGGCTCGGCGGCACCGGGCTCGGCGGCGGCGTCTGCTCGTGCGCGGTCGGGACCGCGGGAGCAGGACGGTCCTGCCGGGGCGCCCGCAGCGGCGGGTCGGCCACGACCCGGGCCTCCACCGGGGCGGCGCGGGCGGCGCTCGGGGTGCCGGTGATCGCGCTGCGCCGCTCGATGCGGTCCAGGCGGGCCTGAACGCCGCGGGTCGAGTCGTCGGCGCCGGGCAGCAGCACCCGCGCGCAGATCAGCTCCAGCAGCAGCCGGGGCGCGGTGGCCCCGCGCATCTCGGTCAGCCCGGTGGCCACGAGGTCCGCGGCCCGGCTCAGCTCCGCGGTGCCGAACCGCGCGGCCTGGGAGACCAGGCGCTCGCCCTGGTCCTCGGAGACGTCGATCAGGCCGGTGGCCGGCGCGTCGGGCACCGCGGCGACGATGACGAGGTCGCGCAGCCGACGCAGCAGGTCCTCGGTGAAGCGCCGGGGGTCCTGGCCGGTCTCGATGACCTTGTCCACCACGCCGAAGACCGAAGCACCGTCGGCCGCGGCGAACGCGTCGAGGACCTCGTCGAGCAGGTTGTCGGGGGTGTAACCGAGGAGGCCGGCGGCGAGCTCGTGGGTGACCCCGGCGGGACCGGCGCCGCCGAGCAGCTGGTCGAGCACGGAGAGGGTGTCCCGGGCGGACCCGCCGCCGGCGCGCACCACCAAAGGGACCGCCGCCGGCTCGATGCTCACGCCCTCCTGGTCGCACAGGTCGTGCAGGTAGGAGGTGAGCAGGCGCGGCGGGATCAGCCGGAACGGGTAGTGGTGGGTGCGCGAGCGGATGGTCGGGATGACCTTCTCGGGCTCGGTCGTGGCGAAGATGAACCGCAGGTGCGGGGGCGGCTCCTCGACCAGCTTGAGCAGGGCGTTGAAGCCCTGCGTCGTGACCATGTGGGCCTCGTCGATGACGTAGACCTTGTAACGGCTGCGCACCGGGGCGAAGAAGGCCTTCTCCCGCAGGTCGCGGGCATCGTCGACGCCACCGTGCGAGGCCGCGTCGATCTCGATCACGTCGATCGAGCCCGGGCCGCCGCGGGCCAGGTCGCGACAGCTCTGGCACTCCCCGCACGGGTCGGGCACCGGGGCCAGCTCGCAGTTGAGCGCTCGGGCCAGGATGCGTGCCGAGGTCGTCTTCCCGCACCCGCGGGGGCCGGAGAACAGGTAGGCGTGGTTGACCCGGTTGTTGGCCAGCGCGGCGCGCAGCGGCTCGGTCACGTGGTCCTGCCCGATGACCTCGGCGAAGGTCTCGGGCCGGTAGCGCCGGTACAGCGCGAGGGGTGACTCCACGCCCCCGACCCTAGCCACCGCGACCGACACTGCCCTCAACCCAGGGTCCAGCCCCGGGGCGGGAGGCGCCCGCACGGCTGTGGTGCACGGGGCCCCCCGCGCACCCGACAGAGCTCACTGACCCTTGCTGCCTTCCGGCCCTGGGGGAGTTGGGCGAGGTGCCGCCACGCGGGGGGTTGGGGTGGAGTCTAGGCGAGAGCCCCCGCGGCGGGGCAACCCGGCACGCGCATCGGCCGATGTCGCCCTCCTGCCGGGCGACCGGTAGCCTCTCCCGCGGAGGATTCGCCTAGTGGCCTATGGCGCTCGCTTGGAAAGCGGGTTGGGTTAACAGCCCTCAGGGGTTCGAATCCCCTATCCTCCGCCACGCCGATCGGCGACCACGACGCCGGCCCGGGCCCACCTGCCCCGGCCGGCGTCGTGGCCTCCCGGGCCCGTGGGGTGGCGCTACCAAGCGGGGGCAGCGTCCGCCGGAGGCTCGTCTTCCCCGGTGCACCACACCCGCGGGAGGTAACGTTGCCAGCGCACTCCCTCGAGGGCGGGCCGATCCCGGCCGCGGTCGTCGGGGGCGTCCCGTCGAGGCGGCGGTCCCTGGTGACAGCTGCCGCAGAGAGGTGGAGCGGTGACCGACCAGCAGATCGACGCCGACGCCGACCTCGTGGCCGGTCAGGCCCCCCCGTCGGCGCGACGCCCGCTGGACCGCGGGCGCATCGTGACCGCGGCCGTCGACTTCATCGCCGAGCACGGCCTGCCGAGCCTGACGATGCGCCGCCTGGGCGATCGCCTCGGCGTCGAGGCGATGTCGCTCTACCGCTACGTCCCCGGCAAGGAGGACCTCCTCGACGCCGTCGTCGACGCGCTCGTCGAGCGGATGCAGGCCGACCCGGAGGTCCTCGGGTCCCCCGAGCACGGCTGGCAGGACTTCCTCCAGCGGCTCGCCCACGGGGTGCGCCGGGTGGCGCTGCACGACCCCCAGGCCTTCCCCCTCGTCGCCTCGCGGCCGGCCGAGGCGCCCTGGCTGCGGCCCCCGCTGCGTAGCCTGGACTGGGTCGAGTCCTTCCTCAGCGGCATGGTGTCCGAGGGGTTCTCCACCGAGGCGGCCGTGCGTGCCTACCGGGCCTTCACCAGCTTCCTGCTCGGCCAGCTGCTCCTCGAGGTGGCCAGCATCGGCGCCGACCTGGGCCCGCTCGACGTCCTCGACGACGGCTCGGTGGACCCCGGCAGCTCGCAGCGTCACCCCCTCGTGCACTCGCTGCGTGGCTCGCTGTCCCAGGACCGCTCGGCCCAGGAGTTCGACGAGGCGCTGGAGACCCTGATCGACCGGATGGCGCTGCTGCGGGCCGAGGACCGCTCCGCCGGCGACCACCCCGACGACCCGCCCGGCTGAGCCGGGGCGTCCTCCTCCAGCAGCCGGGTGGCCGCACCCGCCCCGAGCAGGACCACCGCGAGGACCAGGCCGGCAGCCGTCGCCCGGCCCGGCCGGTCCGGCTCCACCGGGTGCGGGCCGGGCTCGCCCGAGACGAGGGCGGCGCCGAGCCGGCGCCGTGCGTGCGCGTGCGCCTCGGCGAGGTCGCGCTCGGTGGCCACGCGGGCCTCAGCCGCCGCGGGCCAGGTCGAGCAGCCCCGAGGACACCGCCAGCAGGGGCAGGAGCGAGACCAGCGCCGCCGTCTCGGCCGCGCCGGCCAGGCGTCGGGCTCGCACCGCGGACGCGGACACCGTCGCCGCCGGGCGACGCGCGAGGCGCGGCAGGACCGGGACGGCGCAGGCCAGCACGGTCGTGGCCAGCAGCAGCACCGCCACCACGAGCGGCCGCGCCGTCGGCGCGAGGACGAGGATCGCCACCGCCGTCGACACCAGGCCGCCCGCGCCGGCGGCGAGGCCGGTCAGCACGAGGGCCCGCCCGTGGTGGCGTCGGCTGCGCAACGCGGTGAGGGCCGCGGCGGCGAGCACGAGCGCGACGGCGCTCGACCCGCCGGCCACGGCGACCGGTGCGGTCGCGGCCAGCAGCAGGCCGGCCGCCGCGACCGCGGCCACCACCAGCTCGTAGGCCGCCCGGACCGGCTCCTGCACCGCCCCGGGCTTCGTGCCCGGCACGGTGCCCGATCCCGGGGCCGAGGCGAGGCCGACGCCCGCGGCGTCGGCGCCGGTGCCGAGCAGGAGGGGTTCGGCGCCACGGCCCACCACCGGAAGAGCCCACGCCGGTGCGACCCCGGCCACCGTGACGGCGAGGACCACGCAGGCCGGAAGCACGCGACCGGCCGCCCCCGGGCCGAGCAGCGACGCGACGCCGGTCGCGACGAGGGCGGCGCCGGTGAGCACGAGGGGGACCAGCACCGCCCGCGCCCCGGGCTGAGCGACCAGCAGCGCGAGACCTGCCGAGGCCACCGTGGCGAGGGCCGCACCGCCCGCCAGGCAGGCGTGGGCAGCCGGCGTCAGCAGCCAGACGCTCGCGGTGGCGAGCACCGACGCCGCGACGCCGCACAGCAGCAGCACCGGCGGGTGCGCGGGGCCCGGCGCACCCGCCGCCCGGTCGAACCGCGTGGTGGACCGTGCGCCGGTCGGGGTGCGGGCGGCGGCGGTGCGGGCGGACGCCGGGCGCGCGGCGATCAGCAGCGCCGCCGCGGCGACGAGCCCCGAGGCCCCCGCCGTGGCGTCCAGGGCACTGCCCTCGAGGGCCACCAGCGCGCCGAGGGTGAGCAGGACCAGCGTGAGCGCCGCCAGGAGCGCGGCGGCCCCTCGCGCCGCGCCCGACAGCGGTGTCCGGTCGCGGGCGACCGCCTCCCGCACCGCGTCGACCAGGTCGTCGTGCGGGTGCGGGCGCCGCTCCGGCTCGCGCGCGGTGAGCACGAGCAGGTCCCCGTCGCGCACGCCCTGCTCGCGCAGGCCCGTCTCCGGGTCGAGCGACCGGCCCGTCACGGTGCGCAGGTCGTGGGCCGTGCCCTGACCACCGACCTCCTCGGCAGCGCCCACCTCGGCGTGCAGGGCGCCGAGCAGCGTGGCCACCGGGACGCCGGCGGGCAGGGCCAGGTCGCTGCGGCGTTCCGTACCGAGCACGCTCACCCGCAGCAGGTCCGGGTCGGCCCGGCTCACCCCCCGCCACCGAAGCGGGCCGCACCGGCGAGGTCACGGGCGCGGTACTCGGCGTTGGAGCGGCTCACCGCCCGGCCGGCCTCGTCGAGCAGGGCGTGCATCTCGTGCATGGCGGCGTCCCACTGGCGCTTCGCGACGTCGTAGGCCTCCCGCGCCTGCCCGGACCAGCCCGCGCGCAGCGGTGCTAGCTCGGCCTCCAGGTCGTCGAGGCGGGCGGCGATCTCGCGCACCTTCTGCGCCATGTCGGCCGCGGCCTGGTCGAGAGCGGCGTGGTCCACGCGGATCGTGCCGTCGGCGGTGCTCATCTCGTGTCTCCTGTCCGTCGGGGTGCTGCTGGGTCTGGCGGTGGCCGGGCAGCGGCTCAGCCGAGGCGCCCGACCAGGGCCGCGTAGGCGCTGCCCTGCTCCTCGTCGACGCCGACGACCTCACGCTCGGTCGTGCGCAGCGCAGCGTCGAAGCGCTCCAGCGCGCCCACGACCACACGGTGCCGCTCGGTCCACGCCCGCTGCAGGGACCCGAATGCCGTGCCTCCCCGGCCCGACCACCGCCCGTGCAGCCCGGCGAGCTGGTCGGCGAGGGTCGCGCTGAGGCGGTCCACGTCGGCGCGGGCACGGCTGACGCTCTCGGCGGCGGCGCTCAGGGTGCCGGCACCCTGGGTGAGTCCGCCGGGTGGTGCTGCGTGCTGGGACATCGCTCTGCTCTCCTCCGCGCCGTCGTGGGCGCCTGGGACACGGACCGGCCCGGGGGTCCGCGGCCGGCGGCGAGCGCGTCGGCGCTCGGGGCAGGAGTACCCCGCTGCGCGCGTCGCACACCTGGATCGGAGTTCTCCACAGGTGCGCCCGACGCGGGTGGAGCCGCGCCGCCGACGGCCTCCGTAGGCTCCCGTCGTGAGCACGCACCGGGTCCGCCCGCGCACGCCCGCCGACGTGCCGGTCGTCGTCGAGCTGCTCCTGCGCCAGCAGCCGCGGACCCGCTACCCCTACCGCGACCCGCTCCCGGTGCCCCCCGAGCAGTTCGTGCAGCGTGCCGGCGAGCTCGCCGCGTGGGTGGCCGTCCTCGACGACGGCCGGGTGGCCGGGCACGTCGCCGCGCTCGCCGTGCCCGACGACGGCCTCGGCCGCCTGTGGAGCGCCGGGGCGGACCGCGACGTGGCCGACCTCGGCGCGGTCTCGGTGCTCGTCGTCGACGAGGACCACCGCGGACACCGCCTGGCCACCGCCCTGATGGAGACCTGCGAGGGGTGGTTGGCCGAGCAGGGGCGCACACCGGTGCTCGAGGTGCTCGGCGTGCACGCCGCGGCCCGGGAGCTGTACCGGCGGCGCGGCTGGCGCCCCGTCGGCTCGGCCCGGCCGGCCTGGCTGCCTGCGCACGAGCCGGAGATCGACCTGCTCGTCCTGCCGCCGGTCGGCGAGCGCGGGAACGGCTGAGCCACCGCGCGCGCACAGCGCCGCCGGTCCGCGGCGTCCTCCCCCACCGCCCCGCCCGGCTCCCCCGGCCCGGCCCCGGTGCCTAGCGTCGCCCGGGACTTCAGGAGCGGAGGTGGCGGTGGAGCAGGCACGCGCGGTCCCGGCCGGGACCACGGCGGCCGACGACGTCGTGCTGCGAGCACCGCCGCGGCTGCCCGACGCCGACGCCCGCCCGGGCGTGGTCAGCACCCTGCCGATGCTCGGCGGTCTCGGGTCGGTGGTGCTCGTCGCGTCCCTCGGCTCCGCCGGCGTCCTGCGCCTCGCCGCGGCGGGACTCCTCGCGCTGGCCACCGTGGGGTTCGTCCTCGCCCAGGTCGACCGCCAGCGGCGCCAGCGCGAGCGTCGGCTCGAGACGGCCAGGACCGCCTACCTGCGCCACCTCGCCGAGGTGCGGGCGCGCCTGCGCGCCCTCGCCGAGGACGAGCACGCCGCGGCGCTGGCGCGCCACCCCGGCCCGCGGGCCCTCGTCGAGGGGCGCGCGCGGTGGCCACCGGCCGCCGACGACGGCGCGCTGCACGTGCGCTGCGGGCTGGCCGACGCCCCGGCCCACCCCGCGCTGGTCCTCCCGGCCGGGGCGGACGCCGACGACGTCGACCCGGCCGCGGCGTCCGCGGTGCGACGCCTCGTCGCGGTGCACCGCGTCCGGCCGGCCCTCCCGCTGGTCCTCGACCTCGCGGGCACCCCCCGGCTCACCCTGGCCGGCCCGCCCGGCCAGGCCCGGGCCGTCGCGCGGGCCCTGGTCTGCTCCGCCGCGGCGGGGGCGCGGCCCACGTCGCTGCTGGTCGCCGTGCTCACCAGCGACGAGCGCCGTGCGGGGTGGGAGTGGGTGCGCTGGCTCCCCCACGCGGGCAGCCCGCTGGTCGGTGACGCCGTGGGCCCCCGGCGCCTGGTCGGGACGTCACCCACGGCGCTGAGCGACCTGCTGCCGCCGGGGCCCGGTGGCCCGCACCTGCTGCTCGTCGTCGACCTGCCCGACCCCCGTCCGGCCACCGCGCTCGGCCGGGCACGGGGGGTGACCCTGCTCGAGGTGGGCGGCCCGCCCGTCGTCGGCGCCGGCTTCCCGGACGAGACCGTGCTCCGTCTCGACACCGGCTCGGGCGACGGCGACCCGCCGGCGCCCGACACCCTGGAACGCCCCGGCGGTGTGCCGACCGTCCTCCGGGCGGACCGGTGCGGGCCGGCCGAGGCCGACGCGGCGGCCCGCGCGCTCGCCGCCCGCCACGGGGCCGCACCCGGGCCCGGCACGCCCGACGGCCGGCGCGGTGACCCGCACGAGGCGGTGCTGCGCCTGCTCGGTCTCGCGGGGCCCGGTGAAGGCGGTGACCCCGACGCCGGGAGCGCGCCCGGGCGCGGCACGGCGGGAACCGCGCCGGCGCGCTCCGGACCCGACCTGCTGCGGGTGCCCGTGGGCGTCGCCGACGACGGCACACCGGTCCACCTCGACCTCAAGGAGGCGGCCCGCGGCGGGGCCGGACCGCACGGCCTCGTCGTCGGCGCGACCGGGTCGGGCAAGTCCGAGCTGCTGCGCACCCTGGTCCTGGGCCTGGCCGCCACCCACCGCGTCGAGCAGCTGTCGCTGCTGCTCGTCGACTTCAAGGGCGGCGCGGCGTTCGCGCCGCTGGCGGGTCTGCCGCACGTCGCCGGGATGGTCACCAACCTCGCCGACGACCTCACCCTCGTCGACCGAGTGCACGACGCGCTGGCCGGTGAGCTCCAGCGGCGTCAGGAGCTGCTCCGCGCGGCGGGCGTCGGCTCGGCGCACGAGCACGACCAGGCGCGGGCCGCCGGCAGCGACCTGCCGCCGCTGCCGACCCTGCTCGTGGTGGTCGACGAGCTCTCCGAGCTGCTCGGCGCCCGCCCGGACCTCCTGGTGCTGCTCACCACCGTCGGCCGGCTCGGCCGCTCGTTGGGCGTGCACCTGCTGCTCGCCTCCCAGCGGCTCGACGAGGGCCGCCTCGGCGTCCTGGAGCCGCACCTGTCGTACCGGGTCGCGCTGCGGACCTTCGGGGCGGCCGACTCCCGCGCCGTCCTCGGCACGTCCGAGGCCGCCGAGCTTCCCGCCCGCCCGGGCCTGGGCTACCTGAGCACCCGTCCCGGGCAGCGCACCCGGTTCACCGCCACCTACGTCTCCGGGCCCGCCGCCCACCCGGTGGACCACGAGGAGCCCGGCGCCCGTGGTCGGGTGCTGCGCTTCGGAACCGAGGAGGTGCCCGCGGCCCCGTGCGCCGACCGTCCGGCCGACGTCGCACGATCCCCGCGGGGGCGCACGACGACGCTGCTCGAGCAGCGCGTGGCCTCGCTCTCCCACGACGGCGCCCGCGCGCGCGTGGTCTGGCTGCCCCCGCTCGCCGAGCCACCTGGTCTGGGCGCCCTGCTCGGCGAGCTCGTCGAGCACCCGGGCGACGGGCTGGTCGCGCCCGCCTGGCGCGGCGGTGGTCTGCGGCTGCCGATCGGGGTCGTTGACCGGCCACGCCAGCAACGACGCGACCCGCTCGTGGTCGACCTCGACGGCGCCGGCGGCCACCTCGTCGTGGTCGGGGGGCCGCGCAGCGGGAAGAGCACGGTGCTGCGCACGGCGCTGGCCGCCCTGGCGCTCGTGCGCACGCCCCGGGAGGCGCAGGTGCTCGTGCTCGACCTCGGTGGCGGCGCGCTCGTGGACCTCGCGGACCTGCCGCACGTCGTCGGCGTGGCCGGCCGGGCCGACCCCGCGGCCCAACGCCGCGTGGTGGCCCAGGCACGTGCGGTGCTCGAGCGGCGCGAGGCGACGCCGGCGGCGCCCGTCCCGGGCACAGCCACCCCGCGAGAACGGTGGGCCGACGGGTGGGGCGAGCTCGTGCTGGTCGTCGACGGCTGGGGCGCGACCCGCCCCGGCAGCGGCGGGTCCGAGGAGCTGGAGGCGGGCCTGCAGCAGCTGGCCTCGCGGGGGCTGGCCCACGACGTGCACCTCCTGCTCAGCGCGGCCCGCTGGTCCGACCTGCGCCCGGCGACCCGGGACCTGCTGGGCAGCCGTCTCGAGCTGCGCCTGGGCGACCCGCTGGAGTCCGAGATCGACCGGCGCGCCGCGGCCGCCGTGCCGCCCGGGCGGCCCGGCCGCGGCATGGTCGCCGGCGGTCTGCAGGTCCTCACCGCGCTCCCCCACCTCGGCGAGGCACCGGGCACCGGACACGACCCCGCCCGCGACCTCGTCCACCGGGTGCGGGCCGCCTGGCCCGGTCCGCCCGCGCCCCGCCTGCGAGCCCTGCCCGAGCGCGTGGACCTCGCCAGCCTGCGGTCGCGGCCCCTGCCCGGGGCGGGTCGCCGGGTGGCGCCCGGGCACCGTCGCGCCGACCGGCGCCTGGTGCTCGGTCTCGCCGAGCCGCAGCACGACCCGGTCGCCCTGGACCTCGACGTGGAGCCCCACCTGCTGCTGCTCGGCGAGGCCGGCAGCGGCCGCACCGCGACGCTGCGGCTGATCGCCCACGAGGTCGTACGGACCCGGGACCCCGTCGGGACCCAGGTCGTCGTCGTGGACCCGCGACGGACCCTGCTCGACGAGGTGCCGACGACCCACCTGCTGGCGCACCTGGGCGACGCGGACCAGGCGCGGTCCCGGGTGCGCGAGCTCGCCTCCTACCTGCACGGACGTCTGCCGGGCCCCGACGTGGGCGCGGAGCGGCTGCGCCGCCGCGACTGGTGGCGCGGTGCGGAGGTCGTCGTGCTCGTCGACGACCACGACCTCGGGCACGCCGGGGGCCCCGGCCCGCTGGAGCCGCTGCTACCCCTGCTGCCCCGGGCCGCGGACGTGGGGCTGCACCTGGTCGTGGCCCGCTCCACCGGGGGCGCCGCCCGCGGCCTGCACGAGCCGGTGGTGCGCACGCTGCGCGAGCTCGGCGGCCCCACGCTGCTGCTCGCCGGCGACCCGGACGAGGGGCCCCTGGTGGCCGGCCTGCGGGCCGGGCCGGCCCCACCGGGCCGGGCGCGCCTCGTCGGGCGGCGCGCCGCCGTCCGCACGGTGCAGGTCGCCTGGGCCCCGCCGACCGGGGAGTGAGACCGGCGCTGACGTCCGGAACCGTCGTTGGATCGTTACAAGAACCCCCCGGACGCTACCTGCGTGTAACGCGGCGTCAACCTCCGTGCGACCTGAGCGGGGGAGCGTGGACGCCTCACCCCTCCACACCCCTCGACACCCGGGAGCTCCGATGTCCTCCAGGCCCACCACGCGTCCCCGCTCGACGCAGACCCGCGCCGTCCCCCACACCCCCCTCGACCCCGGCGAGCAGCGCGACCAGCGGGTCGTGGAGCAGCGCGACCGCTTCCGCACCCGTCACACCCGGGCCCTGACCGGCCTGATGAGCGAGCGCGACGACCTGCGCGGCGTGCACGCCCTCGCCGACCTCGTCGACGACGCGGTGCGCTGGAGCGCCTGAGACCGACGCCGGGCCCGTGGTCCCGGGAGGGGGCGCGAGCGCCGTTACACTCGCCGCGTGATCTTCAAGCGCGTCGGGGAGGGGCGCCCGTACCCCGAGCACGGCCTGAGCTCGCGCGGCTGGGCCGCCGTGCCGCCACGCCAGGTGCGCCTCGACGAGCTGGTCACGGTCAAGGACATCCTGCAGCTCGACACGCTCCTCGACGACGACTCCACCTTCTACGGCGACCTCTTCGCCCACGTGGTGGCCTGGCGCGACGAGCTGTACCTGGAGGACGGTCTCCACCGAGCCCTGCGCGCGGCGCTGCAGCAACGTCACGTGCTGCACGCCCGCGTCCACCACCTGGAGGTCTGAGGTGCACCACCGCACGTTCGCCCGCATCCGCACCGGCGCCACCCTGCTCGTGCTGCTCGCCCTCGTCGGGGGCGCGGTGCTCTGGGGCTGGACCTCGCTGACCAGGCCGCTGCCGAGCTCCGCGGCGCCTGCGTGCACCGACGTCGAGCTCGAGCGCGGCGACAAGGTCTACCCCGACCAGGTCATCGTCAGCGTGCTCAACGCGGGCAACCGCTCAGGCCTGGCCAGCCGGACGATGACCGCGCTGACCGACCGCGGGTTCGTGCGCGGCGAGCTGGCCAACGCCCCCGGTGGCGCGAAGGTGACGGGGGTCCAGATCTGGACGTCGGACCCCACCAGCCCCGCCGTGACGCTGCTGCGCCGACACCTGGGCCAGAAGCGCACCACCGTGGTGCGCCGCGACGTCGACGCCGAGGGCCTCAACGTCGTGGTGGGCGACCGCTTCGACGGCCTGCGCCGCAACCAGCGGAAGGTCACCGTGCGCCGCGCCACGACGCTGTGCTCCGCGGCCCCCGACGGCACCGCGACCGACACCGGCTCCTGATCCGCGTGCGCCGCCCTAGTGCGAGCGGGCGCCCTCACCTCCGGCCGGGCCGGTGTCCTCGTCGAGCCACCGCGCCAGCCGACCCCGCCGGCTGACCAGGCGCAGGCGCTCCTCGGTGCGCTCGCGCAGCCGTCGCGGCGTGACGACCAGCAGGTCGTCGCCGTGCCGCAGCACCGTGCGGTCGTCGGGCACCAGCGTGTGCCCGTCCCGGATCACCATCGAGACCGACGCCTCCGCGGGCAGGCGCAGCTCTCCGACCTCGACGCCGTGGAGCAGCGAGACCGGGCTGATGCTCACCTGGAGCAGGTCGGCTGCGACCCGCTCCAGCGGCGCCGCCTCGAGGTCGAGGTCGCGCGGCTCCGAGCGCCGCGCCACCCGCAGCAGGCGCGCGACGAGGGGCAGGGTCGGCCCGGTCAGCACGGTGTAGACGACGACCAGCACGAAGACGAGGTCGAAGAGCCGCTCGGCGCCGTCGACGCCCTCCGAGAGCGGGATCGTGGTGAGCACGATCGGCACCGCACCGCGCAGGCCGGCCCAGGACACGAAGGCCGTCTCACGCCAGGGCATCGGACGCACCACGGAGCTGATCAGCACCGAGACCGGGCGCGCCACCAGCGTCAGCACCAGGCCGGCGACCAGCGCCAGGCCCACCGTCGCAGCGGAGATCCCCCCGGCGAGAGCAGCAGGCCGAGCATCACGAACAGCCCGATCTGGGCCAGCCAGGCCACGCCCTCGGCGAAGGACCGCGTGGCGCCACGGTGCGGCAGCTCGGAGTTGCCCAGCACGAGCGCGGCCACGTAGACCGCGGCGAACCCGCTGCCGTGCAGGGCGGAGGAGGCCGCGTAGGAGAAGAACGCCAGGGTCAGCACGGCCAGCGGGTACAGACCCGGTGACGGCAGCGCCGCGCGCCGCATCGCCCAGGCGCCGCCGAAGCCGCACGCGAGGCCGACGGCGACGCCCAGCACGAGCTCGAGGACGACGATCCCGACCATCCCGAGCGGCCCGTGGTCGGCCACCGCCCCGGTCGAGATCAGCGTCACCAGGACGACCGTGGGCGCGTCGTTGAGCCCCGACTCGGCCTCCAGGGCGCCGGTCAGGCGCTGGGGCAGCGGGACGACCCGCAGCACCGAGAACACCGCCGCGGCGTCGGTGGGCGAGGTGACCGCGCCCAGCAGCACCGCCAGCTCCCACGGCAGGCCGAGCAGGTAGTGCGCCGCCACGGCGACGATGCTCACCGACACCGAGACCCCGACGGTGGCCAGCGACAGGCCCAGGCGCATCGAGGGGCGCGCCTCGCGCCAGCTGGTGGTCAGGCCGCCCTCGGCGAGGATGACGGCCAGGGCGGCGAAGCCGAGCGCGTGGGCGAGCTCGGCGTCCTCGAAGCCGATGCCGACGCCGGCCTCGCCGAGCACGACGCCCATCAGCAGGTAGATCAGCAGGCTGGGCAGGCCCGCGCGCGAGGACAGCCGGACGGCCAGGATCGCCATCAGGGTGACCGCGGACCCCACGAGCACGAACGCGTCGAGCTCGTGGACGTCGAAGGTCATGGCACCTCGGCGGGCTCGGGGTCTCCTGGGAGGCCAGTCTACCGGCGCGAGGTGCCACGGCCCGACGTCGACGACCCGCCGAGACGGGCCTCGTCGCCGCCCCGGCGCGTCTCAGCGGGCCAGGTCGTGGACGAACTCGCCGAGCTGGGCCAGGTTGCGGCACTCCACCATGGGCACGACGGCTCCGTAGGCCTCGGTGGCGCTGTCCCCGGTGCCCCAGTGGGCGCGACGCTCGGGGTTGAGCCACCAGGCGTGCCGCGCGGTGCCGGCCAGGTCGCGCAGCACCGGCAGCGCGAGGTCGCCGTGGTTGGAGCGGGCGTCGCCGAGCACGAGCAGCGAGGTGCGCGAGTCGACCGCGTCGGGGTGCTCCTCGGCGAACCGGGTCAGCGCCCGGCCGTACTGGGTGCGGCCCCAGGTGGCGGCGCGGGGGGTGTCCGCGGCCAGGGCCTCGAGGGTCTCGACGAGGTCACCGCCGGGCGCGAAGTGGTGGGTCACCTCGTGCACGGTGTCGACGAAGGTGAACGCTCGCACCGCGCTGAACTGCTCGCGCAGCGCGAAGACGAGCATCAGGGTGAACTGGGCGAACCCGGCCACGGAGCCGCTGACGTCGCAGAGCACGACGAGCTCGGTGCGGTGCGGCCGTCGTGGCCGGTGGTGGGTGACAAGCGGGACGCCGCCGGTCGACATCGACGCCCGCACGGTGCGCCGCACGTCGAGCGGGCCCCGGCGCAGGGCGTGCTGCTCACGGGTCAGCCGGGTGGCCAGGCGACGCGCCAGCGGGTAGATCTGGCGGCGCAGCTCCTCCAGGTCGGCCCGGCGCGCCGTGGTGAAGTCGACGCGGTCCAGCGAGGGCCGCACCGCGACGTCGGCGACGTGGTCGGGCCCCTTCTCCTCGGCGATCCGGCGGCGAGCGTCGTCCTCGACGCGCCGGGCGAAGCCACCGACGGCGCGGTCGGCGTGCCGCTCGGCGGTCTGCTGGTCGGACCCGCCGGCGACCAGGCCGGCCACGACCTGGTCGACGAGGTCGGCCGGGGAGACCCGCTGCAGCGCGGTGTAGGCCGACCAGGACGAGAGCCCCGGCCCGCGTCCGGGCATCGCCCCGAACCGGGCGACCGCCTCGGTGGACAGCGCGGCCAGCGTCGCCTCGTCGCCCGTCCACGAGCGCCTCGGCCAGGCGCCCGCGCAGGTCGGCGAGCGCGGCGGCGTTGTCACGGCCCTGCGGGGCCGCGGAGGTCGCCTCCACCCGGTCCCCGCCAGGTCCGTCGCCCCGGTCGGCCGACCGGTCGGCGACCCCGCCCCCGACGAGGCGGGGGAAGTAGAGGTCGAAGAGGGTGTCGAAGGTCGCGCGGTGGGCGGCGCGCTTGACCACGGTGGCGGCGTAGGCCGCGCGGACCACCTCCCGGTCGTGCCACCCGATGCGGCGCACGGCGGCGACGGCGTCGAGGTCCTCGGCCAGCGAGACGGGCAGGCCCGCCCCGCGCAGGGCCTCGAGCAGGGCGACGTGGCGCTCGAGCAGCCCGCCGGGCACGCTCAGCTCCGCAGCCGGAGCTCGCGCACGGCGCGCTCGGTGTCGGAGGCGTGCTTGAGCACCACGCCGAGGCGTCGCGTCGATGCTCGCGGCGTCGAGGTCGCGGACCTGGAGCGCGATCAGGGTGCGCGCCCAGTCCACGGACTCCGCGATCGAGGGTGCCTTCTTCAGCTCCAGCTCGCGCAGCCGAGCGACCGCGGCGACGAGCTGGCGCGCGACGCCGTCCTCGAGGTCGGGCACCTGGCTGAGCACGATCTCCCGCTCCCGCTCGGCGTCGGGGTAGTCGAGGTGCAGGTACAGGCAGCGGCGCTTGACCGCCTCGGACAGCTCGCGGGTGGCGTTGGAGGTGAGCACGACGAACGGGCGCCGCACCGCCTCGACGGTGCCCAGCTCGGGGATCGTGACCTGGAAGTCCGAGAGCACCTCGAGCAGCAGGCCCTCCACCTCGACGTCGGTCTTGTCGACCTCGTCGATCAGCAGGACGGTGGGGTCCTCGCGCCGGATCGCGGTGAGCAGCGGCCGGGTGAGGAGGAACTCCTCGGTGAAGATGTCGTCGTGGGTCGCCGACCAGGACTGCTCGCCCCCGGCCTGGATCCGCAGGAGCTGCTTCTTGTAGTTCCACTCGTACAGTGCGCGCGCCTCGTCGAGACCCTCGTAGCACTGCAGGCGCACGAGGTCGGCGCCCGTGGCGCGGGCCACCGCCTTGGCCAGCTCGGTCTTGCCCACCCCGGCGGGGCCCTCGACGAGCAGGGGCTTGCCCAGCGTGCCGGCCAGGTAGGCGGTGGTGCCGGTGGCGGCGTCGGCCAGGTAGCCCGTGGCGCCGAGGCGCTCGACCGCGTCGTCGGGCGAGGAGAACCAGGTCATGGTGCCCATCCTCACCCATCACCCGATCACCCCCGCCGCGGCTCGTCGTCCGCCGGCGGGATCGCCGGGCGAAAGGTCTCACGTCGGGCGAGGAGCGGCCGATCGACGTCGCGGCCGGCGCCCCGCCTGCCTGCCCGCCCCAGAAGGTGCCCTGCATGACCACGTCCACCGCCACCACCACCACCGCCACCGCCACCGCGCGGCCGACCGGTGTCGAGCGCACGTTCGGCGCCGACGAGATGATCGTCACCAAGACCGACCTCCAGGGGAGGATCACCTACGCCAACGACGTGTTCTGCCGGGTCTCGGCGCTGCGAGAGGACCAGCTCGTCGGTCGGCCGCACAGCGTCATCCGCCACCCGCAGATGCCCCGCGGGGTCTTTCGCCTGCTCTGGGACACCCTCGGGGAGGGCCGGGAGATCTTCGCCTACGTGATGAACCTGGCCGGGGACGGCGCGCACTACTGGGTGCTGGCCCACGTCACGCCCAGCTACGGGCCGGGGGGCCAGCCCGTCGGCTACCACTCGAACCGGCGCCAGCCGACCCGGGGCGCCCTCACCGAGGTGCAGCAGGTGTACCGCCGGATGCTCCAGGAGGAGTCGCGCCACACCAACGCCAACGAGGCGGCCGGCGCCGGCCTCGCCGTGCTGCACGAGCACCTGCGCGAGCAGCACACGACCTACGAGCAGATGGTCTGGTCCCTGGCCGGCGAGGAGGGTCGGCGGTGAGGGCCTCGTCGCGGTTCGGTCGCCACCAGGCCCCCGACGCGGTAGAGGTCTACCGCCGCGTCGTCGACGCCGTGCTGCAGACCTGCCACGCCGCAGGCGGCGGCGACCTCGAGGCCCGGATGGCCCCGGTCGACGGCAGCGAGGCCGTGCCCGAGCTGCTCGCGGTGCGGGCGGCGCTGAACCTGCTGCTGGACCGCACCGACTTCTACGTCCGCGACTCCGCTGCCACCCTGCTCGCCGCCAGCCGCGGGGAGTTCCACCGCCGCTTCCTGCTCGGCGGGGCGACCGGGGCGTTCCGCTCCGGCGCGATCACCATCAACAACGCCAGCAGCGAGATGGCCACCGCCCAGGCCGACGTCGACCAGGCAGCGGCGCGGCGCCTCTCCCTGGCCGACAGCCTCGAGCAGACCGTGGCCGCGGTGGCCGAGCAGCTCGCGGCCGCCTCGGTCGAGCTCAGCGCCACCGCGGCAGGGCTCTGCGAGACCGCCGGGGCAGCGGTCACGGAGGCCGACCGCGCCGGCGCCACGGTCGGTGAGCTCGAGACCGCCTCCGGCGAGATCCAGGAGGTCATCGGGGTGATCTCGAAGATCGCCGCCCAGACGAAGCTGCTCGCGCTCAACGCGACCATCGAGGCCGCTCGAGCCGGTGAGGTGGGCCGCGGGTTCGCCGTCGTCGCCGACGAGGTCAAGACCCTCGCCGACAGCACCGCCTCCTCGGCCGCACGCATCACGGGCCAGGTGGTGGCCATGCAGGAGGTCGCGGCGGCGAGCACGACGGCGATGGGCTCGGTGGGCGAGAACGTGCGTGAGATGTCACCGGTGATCGAGGCCGTGTGGTCGGCCGTGGACAGCACGCACGGCTCGCGGGCGGGCGGCGGGGACGCGACCGGGCTGACGCAGATGGCCGAGGTGCTGCGTGCCGAGGTGGACACGTTCCTCGCCGAGCTGCGCTCGGGCTGAGCCCGTCCGAGGACCACCCCGGGCGACCCACGCCGAACGCTCAACTCGCACCCCGGGGTGCCGATCGTGCTCCTGCACACCCCTGACCGCACGCAAGCGTGCCGACGACACCGACGACACCAACGAGATGGACGACATGGACGACATGGACGACATGGACGAGATCGTCCAGGAGTTCCTCGTGGAGAGCCACGAGAACCTCGACCAGCTCGACAGCGACCTGGTCAGGCTGGAGCAGACGCCCGGGTCGCGCGACCTGCTGGCGAACATCTTCCGGACGATCCACACGATCAAGGGCACGAGCGGCTTCCTGGCCTTCGGCAACCTCGAGTCCGTCGCGCACGTCGGGGAGAACCTGCTGGCGCGGTTGCGCGACGGCCGGATGTCGATGACGCCGACCACGACCGACGTCCTGCTGGAGATGGTCGACACCGTCCGGGGCCTGCTGGCCGCGATCGAGTCCTCCGGGACCGAGCGCGACGTCCCCGTGGCCGGGGTGGTCGAGCGGATCACCGGGGTGCTCGAGGGCACCGCGGTGGTGGTCGCGCCCGCCCCAGCGCCGTCCGAGGCCGAGGCCCCGGTCGCCGACGACGAGCCCCCCGCCGGCGCCGCCGGGCCGGTGGCAGGTCCCGCGCCGCAGGCGGTCGGTCCCGACGCGGTAGTCGCGGCGGTGACCGAGCCGGCCGCCTCCCAGCCCGCGTCCGATCCCGGCGGCGCCGCCACGAGCCCCCCGCGTCCGGCCGGCGGGGTCGCCGACGCCTCGATCCGCGTCGACGTCGCGCTCCTCGACATCCTGATGCGCCTGGTCGGCGAGCTGGTGCTGACCCGCAACCAGATCGTCCGCCGGGCCGGCGAGCAGGAGGACCAGGACGCCCAGCGCTCGGCCCAACGTCTCAACCAGATCGTCAGCGAGCTGCAGGAGGGCGTCATGAAGACGCGCATGCAGCCCATCGACCACCTGTGGGCCAAGCTGCCGCGCGTCGTGCGCGACCTCGGCGCCCAGTGCGGCAAGCAGGTCGAGCTCGCCCTGGTCGGCCGCGAGACCGAGCTCGACCGGACGCTGCTCGAGGCGGTCAAGGACCCGCTGATGCACCTGGTGCGCAACGCCGTCGACCACGGCCTGGAACCGCCCGCGACCCGTGTCGCGGCCGGGAAGCCCGCTCAGGGCACCCTCACGCTGCGCGCGTACCACGAGGGCGGGCAGGTCGTGGTCGAGGTCAACGACGACGGCGCCGGCATCGACCCGCGCCGGATCGCGGCCACGGTCCTCGAGAAGGGCCTGCGCACCTCCGCCCAGCTGGGGTCGCTCGCTCCCGCGGACGTGCTGCAGCTGATCTTCCTGCCCGGCTTCTCCACCGCCGCTGCGGTCACGAACGTCTCGGGGCGCGGCGTCGGCATGGACGTGGTGAAGACCAACATCGAGAGCATCGGTGGCACCATCGAGCTGGAGTCCACGGTCGGCCGTGGCACCACCTGCCGGCTACGCATCCCGCTGACCCTGGCCATCGTCCCTGCGCTCACGGTCGAGTGCGCGGGCGACCGCTACGCCATCCCCCAGCTGAGCCTGCTCGAGCTGGTCGCGCTGGACGCCGACCGCGGAGCCACCGCGATCGAGAACGTCAACGGTGCGGCGGTCTACCGCCTGCGCGGGGCCCTCCTGCCGCTGGTGCGTCTCGCCGACGTTCTCGGCGTCGAGTCCGAGCGCTCCGACGGCCACGTCCTGATCGCCGTGCTGCACGCCGAGGGCAAGCGGTTCGGCCTGATCATCGACCGCGTCCTGAGCACCGAGGAGATCGTGGTCAAGCCGCTCGCGGCGCGGCTGAAGTCGCTGGGCACCTACTCCGGCGCCACCATCCTCGGGGACGGCCGGGTCGCGCTGATCCTCGACGTCCAGGCCCTCGCACGGGCCACGTTGAGCAGCGAGGTCCTGGAGCGGCAGAAGGAGGACCACGAGCGGCTCGCCGAGGCGAGCACGGAGCCGGACCGGGTGCTGGTCGCCGGTATCGGCGGCGGACGACAGGTGGCGATCCCGCTCTGCGAGGTCACCCGGCTCGAGCACATCCCCGCCGCGACCGTCGAGCTGGTCGGCAGCCGGGAGGCGGTCCAGTACCGCGGTGCGATCCTGCCGCTGCTGCGCCTGGACCGCCACCTCGGCACCTGCACCGAGCGCGTGGACGACGACCTGGTGGTCATCGTCTACTCCTGCGAGGGACGCAGCGTGGCGATCGTCGTCGACGAGATCATCGACATCGTCGAGGGCGAGGCCACCATCCGCTCCGACGTCGACGACCACGGCCTGCTCGGCTCCGCCGTCATCCGCGACCGCATCATCGAGCTGCTCGACGTCCGCTCCGCGATCCTGGCCGCCGACCCCCACTTCTACTCGACCACGCCCTACGCCGGCGACGTCCGCGCCGCGCCCGACCTGGAGGGCATGCCCCGATGAGCACCCGTCTGGTGACCTTCACCCTGGCCGACCGGTCCTACGGCATCGACGTCTCCGCCGTCCAGGAGGTGCTGCGTGGTCTGCCGCACACGCGCATCCCCCGGGCGCCGATCTCCCTGGCCGGGCTGATCAACCTGCGCGGTCAGGTCCTCACCGCGGTGGACCTGCGGGACCAGCTCGGGCTCGAGCCGCGCAGCCCCGACCGTGACCCGATGCTCATCGTGATCCGCGTCAGCGGTGAGCCGATCGCCCTGCTCGTCGACTCGATCGGCTCGGTGGTCGACGTCCGCGCCGACCAGTTCGAGCCGCCGCCCGACACGCTGACCGGGCCGGTCCGCGAGGTCATCCGGGGCGCCTACAAGCTCGCCGACCACCTGCTGCTGTTCCTCGACGTCGACCGCGCCATCGCGGCCTGACCACCTCACCCCCACGGAGACCCCCCATGCGTTCACCCGTCACCTGGACCGTCGGTCGCCGACTCGCCGCCATCGCGAGCATCGGCGTCCTGTCCACCCTCAGCGCCACCTCCATCGCGCACCTCGGAGCCCAGACCACCGCCGAGATCACGCAGCACGAGGAGGTGACCAGCTCCAAGCGGGCTCTGCTCCTCGCGCTCGACACCCGAGCGAGCGAGCTCAAGGTCGACGCGTACAAGGCGCTGGTCTTCGAGGACCCGGCCGAGGTGCTGCCCGACCTCGAGGACGACGTCGCCACCCCGCGCGCGCTGCTCGCGGAGCTCGCGGCGCTCGACCTCGACGAGGACGGTGCCGCCGAGGTGGCCGACATCACGGCCGCCTACGAGGAGTACCTGGCCGGGATCAGCACCTTCGTGGATCGCGCCGTGCGGGACCAGTCGGCCATGCTGGCCCGGGTCGACGAGATCCAGGTGGCCAACGACGCCACCGACGAGATCCTCGGCAGCGCCATCGAGCGGGCCACCGAGCAGGACGCGGCCGACAGGGCCGCGCGGGAGGACGCGACGTCGCGCACGACGATCACCATCCTGCTGAGCGCGCTGATCGCCGTCCTCGCCCTCGGCGTGGCCGCCTACCTGATCGCCCGCAGCATCACCCGGCCGCTGAGCGCGGGGATCGCAGCCCTGAAGAGCTTCGCCGCAGGAGACCTCACCCACCGCCTGCCCGAGCGTTCTACCGCGGAGCTCGGCGAGCTCGAGAGGTCGCTGAACACCTCCAGCGAGGCCGTCAGCCGGGTCCTGGCGTCGGTCGCCACCTCCGCGGACGCCGTGGCGACGTCCTCCCAGACGCTGGGCGCCTCGGCACAGCAGATCTCGGCCGGGTCCGTGGAGACCTCCACCCAGGCCGGTCTGGTCTCCTCGGCCGCCGACGAGGTCTCGCGCAACGTGCAGACCGTCGCCGCCGGGTCCGAGCAGATGGGCGCCTCGATCCGCGAGATCGCCCACTCGGCGAACGAGGCGGCGCGCGTCGCCTCCGAGGCGGTCCAGATGGTCGAGACGACCAACGAGTCGGTCTCGAAGCTGGGCACCTCCAGCCAGGAGATCGGCAACGTCGTCAAGGTGATCACCTCGATCGCCGAGCAGACCAACCTGCTGGCCCTCAACGCGACCATCGAGGCCGCCCGGGCCGGCGAGGCGGGCAAGGGCTTCGCTGTCGTGGCCAACGAGGTCAAGGAGCTCGCCCAGGAGACCGCCCGGGCCACCGAGGACATCGCACGCCGTGTCGAGGCCATCCAGGGCGACACCTGCGGGGCCGTCGAGGCCATCGGCCGGATCTCGACGATCATCACCTCCATCAACGACTACCAGCTCACGATCGCCTCGGCCGTGGAGGAGCAGACCGCGACCACGACCGAGATGAGCCGCAACGTCGCGGACGCCGCGAACGCCTCGGGTGAGATCGCCCACAACATCACGGGCGTCGCCGGCGCAGCGAGCTCCACCACGAAGGCGCTGGACCAGACGCAGGTGGCCATCGCCGATCTCGCCGAGATGGCCGCCCAGCTGCGGGTCGCGGTGAACCACTTCACCTACTGACCCCCCGGCCCCCACCCGCCCTGTGCGGGTGGGGGCCGACCTGCGCCGCGGAGATTTTACCCGCGGAGGATGGCGTGCGGGCCTGGTCGTCGCGCATGCTCGAGGCACGCCGAGCCGGCGCTGGCCGCGCCGGGTGCCGAGACAGGGGTCGTGCGTGACGTACTCGTTGGTCAACATGTCCGCGCTCGGCTACGACCTCGTCCGGCTGCCGCACGGTGCGCTGGCGGCTCAGGTGCTGCGCACGGCGCTCGCCTGCGGTCCCGACGAGCTCGCGTGCCTGACCGCACGGCACCCCGGCGGCCGGCGCGACGAGCGGTGGCACCGCGCTCTCTCCGCTCCGGGCGCATCCCGGGCGAGCTCGCACCTGGCTGCGGTCAAGGACGCGGTCGAGGTGCTCGGCGGCACAGGAAGCGAGTCGGCCTCGTCGGTCCTCGACCGGCTCGAGGCCGCCTCGCTCGGCGACCTCGGGTCGTTGGAGGCCCTCGTGCGACGAGACATCCTCAGCTGGACCTGGGTGAGCAGCGGCGACCTCGCCGTCCAGGACCCCGCGCACGAGGAGGCCGCCGACGTCCTGTGCGACGCCGCCGCCTCGGCCTACTGCTCACGTGACGTCCCCGAGGCCGCCCGCCGCACCATGGCCCTGCCCTTCGTGGGTGCCCACCTCCCGACCCCGCAGGGCACCGGGCACGAGCAGGTCGACCTCCTGCTGACCTCGATCGCGACGGGCGACGCGGTGGCGCGCGAGCGGTGGCGCGCCACGGCCGGGGCGCAGCGGCCGGCCACCACCGGCTGGGCCCCCGCCATGCACGAGGCGACCTGGGCCCTCCACCTCGCCGATCGGCTGCGCCTGGCGGCAGACGCCCAGCTCGCCGCGGTGGTCGCCTTCCGAGACGGGGGCTTCGCGGCCCGCGACGCCGCGTACGGCGTGTGGAACGCCATCAGCGGAGCCGTGCACGCCACCGTCGCTGCGGACCTGATCAGCACGAGCGATCACGACCGGCTGACCGGCGACCTCCCGCACCCCCACCTGCACCCCCCGCCCTCCCCCTGAGCCCGGATCCTGTCTGCGGCATCGGTCCCGCCGTGCCCCCACCGGCACCGATCCCCGCCGTCCGGACCTCTCCGCGCAGCCCCCTGCGCGTCCGCGGACCGCGGGCGAGGAACGCCGGGCGAGGCTGGGGGCGCGGACCACTCAACTCCCCCGCCACCGTGCCGATGGGGTCGACACCGCCTCGGACGACGCCCCCGCGCGGCGCCACGCCCCCCACCGACAGGACGACCAGTGAAGAAGATCCGAGTGCTGGTCGTCGACGACTCCGTGGTCGTCCGGCGCCTCGTGAGCGACATCCTCGCTGCGGATCCCGAGATCGAGGTCGTCGGCAGCGCCGCGAACGGTCTGCTGGCCCAGGCCAAGGCCGGCAGCCTGCAGCCCGACGTGATCACCATGGACGTCGAGATGCCCGAGATGGACGGCGTGCGGGCCGTGCGCGAGCTGCGCCGTGCCGGCCACACCATGCCGATCATCATGTTCAGCACCCTGACCGACGCCGGCGCCTCGGCGACCCTCGACGCGCTCGCGGCGGGCGCGAGCGACTACGTCAGCAAGCCGGCGAACGTCGGCAGCGTGGTCCGCTCCATGCAGCAGGTGCGCGACGAGCTGATCCCGAAGGTCAAGGCCCTCGCCCCGAGACGTCGTGAGCGCTCCGCCCACCCCGTCCCCACGTCCTCGACCTCCGGCGGCACGCACAGCCGTCCGAGCCAGGGGAGCGGCGCGACGAGGCCCCCCGCAGGCGTGCCCGTCCGGGCCGCGGGCGGCGCGTGGGCCACCCCTCGGGGCGGCTACCGCGTGCTCGTGGTCGGGAGCTCGACCGGAGGGCCCGACGCCCTGACCACGCTCTTCCTCAGCATGCCGCGGCTGCCCGTGCCGGTGGTCGTGGTCCAGCACATGCCAGCCGTGTTCACCGCTCAGTTCGCGGCCCGCCTGGACCGCCAGCTCCCCTCCACCGTCCGCGAGGCCACCGACGGTGGCCTCCTGGCGGCCGGCACCGTGACCATCGCGCCGGGGGGATCGCACCTGCACGTCCAGGGTGGCCGCTCGGGCCCGAGCGTCCGTCTCTCCCAGGAACCCCCCGAGAACTACTGCCGCCCCGCCGTCGACGTCCTGTTCCGCACGACCGCGGCGGTGTACGGCTCCCAGGTCCTGGCGGTCGTGCTGACCGGGATGGGGCAGGACGGCCGCGAGGGCGCCCGCGCGATCGTCGCGGCCGGTGGCACGGTGCTCGCGCAGGACGAGGCGACCTCGGTGGTGTGGGGCATGCCCGGCGCCGTGGCTCAGGCGGGTCTCGCGGCGCAGGTGCTCGCGCTGCCGCAGATCGGCCCGGTCCTCACGCAGCGGCTGACCACCCTGCTCACCGGAGCAGCCCGGTGACCATCGCCCCCGCGTCCTTCACCTTCGTGCGCGAGCTCGTCCAGCGCGAGAGCGCCATCGTCCTGAACCCCGGCAAGGAGTACCTGGTCGAGTCGCGTCTCGCGCCGCTGGCTCGCCGGGCCGGCCAACGCGACATCGACGCCTACGTCGCGGATCTCCGCCTGCGGCGCGACCCGGCGGCCGCCAAGCAGATCGTCGAGGCGCTCACCACCAACGAGACCTCGTTCTTCCGCGACGGCGCCCCGTTCGCCTCGTTGCGCACCACCCTGCTGCCCGACCTCGCCACCCGCCGGACCCGTCCCGAGCTGCGGATCTGGTGCGGGGCGTGCTCGAGCGGTCAGGAGCCGTACAGCGTGGCCCTGACCGTGCTCGACACCCCCGCGATGGCCGGGTGGAAGGTCGAGGTCCTCGGCACCGACCTCAACGAGGAGGTCCTCGCCCAGGCCCGCTCGGGTCGCTACTCCCAGATCGAGGTCAACCGCGGCCTGCCCGCGACGTCGTTGGTCAAGCACTTCGTCCGCGACGGGGCCCACTGGAGGGTCAGCCCGGCCGTCGCAGGCTCGGTGAGCTTCCGGGCCCTGAACCTGATCCGCCCGTTCCCGCCGATGGGTCGCTTCGACGTGGTGTTCCTGCGCAATGTGCTCATCTACTTCGACGTCGCCACGAAGCGCGACATCCTGCGACGCGTCCGCAGCGTCCTGGCGCCCGACGGCTACCTGATCCTCGGCGCCGCCGAGACCACGCTCGGTGTCGACGACAGCTGGGACCGGGTCGCGTCGGGGCAGTCCTCGGTCTATCGCACGAGAAAGGAGAACCGCTGATGCATGCTCTCGTCGTCGACGACTCGCGCACCATGCGACGCATCGTCGCCACGACCCTGACCGCGCTCGGCTTCGAGGTCGTGGAGGCCGGTGACGGTCAGGAGGCCCTCGCGGCGATCTCGGCGGGACCGGTGCCCGACCTGGCCTGCGTGGACTGGAACATGCCCGTGATGGACGGGTTGACCCTGGTCGGCGAGGTCCGACGCCGCCCGCAGTGGCGCACGATCACGCTGATGATGGTGACCACGGAGAGCGAGCACGCGCAGATCGTGCGGGCGCTCGCGGCCGGGGCCCACGAGTACCTGATCAAGCCGTTCACCAGCGACGCGCTGCGGGAGAAGCTGGAGATCCTCGGACTGGTGCCCGACCCCGCGTCACGGGCGGCGACGCCATGACCGGCCTCGCCGGGCGCCCCCGCCCGGAGCCCGCGGCCGTCGACGCCGAGCTCGTCGGGTCCGTCGTGGAGCAGGTCTGGGAGTCGCTCCTGCACGTGCCGGTGCTGACCTGGGCCGGCGGCGAGACGCCCTCCGCGCCCGGCGTCGACGACGACGTCGTCCTGCGGGCCGAGGTCAGCCTGAGCGGCGACTGGGACGGCGCGGTCCGCCTGGAGCTCTCCCGGCCCGCCGCCGCGTGGATCGCCGCCACCATGCTCGGCGACGCCCAGCGCGTCGACCTCCCCGAGGTGGACGTGCGCGACGCGGTCGGCGAGATGGCCAACGTGCTCGGCGGCAACCTCAAGAGCGCCCTGGCCAGCCGGACCGCCATGGGCCTGCCTGCCGTCACCGAGATCCCTCCCGCTCCCCACACCCCCGTCCTGGACCCGGTCCCGGACCCGGTGACGACGATCGCGGAACGGTGGGTCTTCGACGTGGCCGGCCGGCCGGTCGCCGTCGAGGTGCTGACCCACCGCGAGACGGCGACGCTCGCCGACCCGACCGGCTAGCCGACCGCGGCGTCGCCGCACCCACCACCACCTCGCCCCCCAGCGGGCCAGGCCCGTTCACCCGCCACCCCCAAGGAGTAGACCCCCATGAAGGTTCTGATCGCCGACGACAGCCGCGTCATGCGCCAGATCGTCGCGCGCACGCTGCGACAGGCCGGATTCAGCGGCTACGAGTGCATCGAGGCGGTCGACGGCGCCGATGCACTCGCGAAGGTCACCCAGGAGAACCCTGGACTCGTCCTGTCCGACTGGAACATGCCCCGCATGACCGGCATCGAGCTGCTGCGGGCGGTGCGCGGCGCGGGCAACGACGTGCCCTTCGGCCTGGTCACCTCCGAGGGGTTCGAGGACCTCCGGGAGACCGCGGCGCAGGCCGGGGCGTCCTTCCTGATCACCAAGCCGTTCACCGCCGAGTCCTTCCAGGCCGCCCTCGCCGGCGTCCTGGTGTGAGGTGAGACCGGTGGCCCTTCCCTCCCCGAAGCAGATCAAGGACCTCCTCGAGGGGTTGCTCGGGCGCGACGTCGTGATCGGCGACGGCCCGCCCGTCGCGCTGGACGGCGTCCCGAGGCCCATGCTGGCCAGCTACGCCGACGACAGCGGCCGGCTCTCGACCGTCGTCGCGACGGACTTCGCGCTGACGGCCTACACCGGCGCAGCACTCGGCCTCGTGCCCAAGGGTGGCGCTCAGGCGGCCCTCGAGGACGGCGCGCTGCCGGCCAGCCTGCAGGAGAACACCGCCGAGGTGCTCAACGTCCTCGCCGCGCCGCTCGGCGAGGCCAGCGGGATCCACCAGCGCCTCACCGGCAGCTTCGGCCCCCAGCAGATGGCTCCGTCGAACGTCAGCGTCCGGGCGGCGACGCTCGGCTCCCGCGCCGACTTCGAGATCACGATCGAGGGGTACGGCACGGGCGGGTTGTCGATCGTCGCCACGCCGGGGTGAACCAGGCCGCCGGGGCCTGCTCGACCTGCCACCGAGCGGGGACTCACCTCGGCCCCGGGCTCTGAGGGACGGTCCACGGGCGCGGTCGGGGTGTCGGCCGCCGTCCGTTCCTTCCCCAGCGCGGTGAGGTTAGGCTCACCACACCATCGATGGTCGTGGGTCCTGTGAACGGAGCACCTCATGCTTGCGAACTACCTGATCGGCCTTCGTACGTTGTCGGTGATCGCGGTGGGGTTCGTGACCGGGATGGTGTTCTGGATGCGCCGCACCGCACGACACCTCTCGGCCGACCTGCGCGGCACGGTGGGTGCTGCTCTGGCGATGAGCGGCGCCGCCTTGGCCCTCACCGCGTTCCTCGCGGTAGGCCGCGAGGGTCTCGAGACGTCGTTGGCCTACGTCGTGCCGGTCACGGTGATGTTCCTGCGCCCCGCGCGGCGTGCGGTCACGCCCGAGGCGACCACCACGACGCGGGCGACCCAGCCCGCTACCCGCTGATCACCCACCACCCGAACCCGGTACGTCGCCGGAACCCTGGCCAGCGCCGTCACGTCCCGCGTCGCAGCCGTCCTCTGCCCGCGCCACGATCCTCACACCCGGAGAGTCCCCCATGTCATCTGCCCGCATGTCCACCGTCCCGACCCCGATCCTGGTGCTGGGAGCTCTCGCCGCGTCGGCGCTGCTCGGCGCCTGCGGGAGCGGGGAGACGCGCACTGCGGCCGGACCCGATGGGGGGACCACGGTGCAGGTCGCAGCGAGTGATCGTGGCTGCGAGGTGTCCCGCAGCGACCTTCCTGCGGGGACCACGAGCTTCGCGATCACCAACACCGGCGAGCAGACCACCGAGGTCTACGTGTACGCCCCCGACGACGGCGGGGACTACACCAGGGTCCTCAGCGAGGTCGAGAACATCGGTCCTGGTCTTGCGCGCACGATGGAGGCCCAGCTCGTACCGGGCACCTACGAGGTGGCCTGCAAACCGGGACAGAGCGGTGAGGGCATCCGGACCACCCTCACCGTCACGAACGACGGCGCCGGCGACGGGGGCGAGGAGTCGGCTGCGCGCGAACCAGAGGTGGCCTACGACCGTGAGGTCGATCTCTACACCGACGGCACGAGCCTCAGCGCTCGCACCGGCGCGGATCTTGCTGCCACGTCGGGGGAGAAGATCGAGCTCAAGGTCGAGAACACGGCGCCCGGCCCGATCACCTTCGAGCTGAAGGGCCCTGACGGCGACGTCGTCGGGGAGGTCGAGTCCATCGAGCCCGGCGCGACCGGTGAGCTCATCGCCGCACTCGATCAGACCGGGCAGTGGCAGCTCGTCGTCGAGCGCGACGGACACGACGACATCGTCACGTCCCTCTCGGTGTCCTGAGGCGGCACGACCACGCCGGAGGGTCCGAGACGCGACGTGAGTCCGAACCTCCCCTGGCACTGGTGCACCACAGGCGGTTGACCTGCGGCGCACCACGCCTGTCCGCTCTGGACGCGTCGGGTCGAGCGCGGTATTTTCGGGCTACTGTCCCTCTGCCTGGCCGACCTGGCCAGCGCAGCGGGGTTACCAACCGTCAGGCAGTTCAGGATGAGCCAGGCCAGAGCGACGAACGCTCGCCTCGGTGGCGAGTCGATGGCGCTGGTCCTGATCGCGGTCGCGGCTCTCACCTGGTGGTGGACATGGCGGATGGCCGCCGGCATGAACACCGACGGCATGATCATGATCGTGCCCCTGGGGGCATTTCTGGTCGGCTGGGCCGTGATGATGGCAGCGATGATGCTGCCCGCGGTGACACCCGTGGTGCGGCTCTACCAACGAGCAGCCGTCGCGGGCCGGGTGGCGCCGACGGGGTACTTCGTCACCTCTTACCTGGTGGTCTGGGCGCTCACCGGGCTGCCGGCGTATCTGCTGTGGCAGTGGGCGTCGACGCCGCTGAGGGAGAACGCCACCTGGGCGGTGCGCATCGGTGGCGTCACGCTGATCGTCGCCGGCGCGTATCAGCTCACGCCGCTGAAGCGCGCGTGCCTGCGGCACTGCCGCTCGCCCATGTCCTACTTCCTGCGGCTGCGGGGATCGCTGGAGCGGCCGGGCGGCGCCGTCCGCGCCGGGTTGCTGCACGCGCTGTACTGCTGCGGCTGCTGCACCGCGCTCATGACGGTCCTCGTCGTCACGGCCGCGATGAACCTGCTGTGGGCCGTGCTCATCGCGCTCGTGGTGTTCGTCGAGCGCAACATCCGGTGGGGGGTCGAGTTCGCGACCGTCCTGGGTGTGGTGATGCTGGCGCTCGGAGCGGCCGTCGTCGTGAGCCCACCCATCCTGCCCGCCCTGCTGTGAGGGGCGGCCCCCGCCAGCGACCCAGAAGGTAGATCCACCCTCGAGCAAAGGAGTCACTCATGACGACCACAGCAGCACCGACGACTCGGTACACGATGTCGGGCGTCGGTTATGAGTACTGCAACTGCAACCCGGGATGCACGTGCAACTTCAGCGGCTTCCCCTCGTCCCCGGACGGCAGCTGCCGAGCCCTCGTTGCCAACACCATCACCGACGGTCACTGCGGGAACGTCGACCTCTCGGGGGTCACCGTCGTCGCCATCGTCGACTGGCCGAAGGCGATCCACGACGGCGACGGGCGGGCGGTGTTCGTGGTCCGACCAGAGACCACCGACGAGCAGATCGGCGTCCTGCACCAGATCTACACCGGCGCCCTCGGCGGCATGCCGTGGGCGATCCTCGGCACCACGTTCCGGGTCGTCGGGCTGGTCAAGGCACCGATCACGCTCACCGACGCCGGCATCGACTCCTCTGTGCAGATCGAGGGCATCGGCGAGGCCCAGGGGCGGTCCCTGCGCAACCCCGTGACCGACGAGCCGCACGAGGCCCACATCACCTTGCCCGAGGGCTTCATCTGGACCGACGGCAGCTGCGGGGTCGGTTCCTTCAGTGTGGCGGCCGAGGGCCTGGCGATGGACTTCACCGACACCAACTGGATCCGCTACACCTACGACTGGGGCAACTGAGGAGCCGCCTAGAGGAGTCCCGGGGTCCCGGCGTACGGGAGCAGCAAGAGCTGGGTGCCTCGGGGCGCGCGTGGTCGCCTTGACGCGGTCGTGCCGCGCGATGCGCTTCTGAGTGCTACGCGTCGCGGCGTCAACTCAGCCTGTCCGCTGGCCGGACGCATGGTCGGTCACCTCAGCGGGCGCGGGACCTCGATCGGCCTCGCTAGGTGCTGACTGCCACGCCGGCAGGGACGGGGTGGGCGGGCGTCCCGGCAGTCCTCCTGTAGAACGGCATCTCGAGAAGGCGTGTCGCGCTGACAGCTCATGGGGCGGTATCGGGCCCACGGCTGCACGCAGAGGGCCCCTGACATGCCTCCAGGCAGGTCAGAGGCTCTCTCGGCTGGCGGTGGCGGTGGGACTTGGAAGTTTCGGCCGGGCCGATCCGCGAGCCCATCGACGTCCGTTGACAGCGACGCGCACGGACGTTAGTCGTCGCCGACTGGGGATCGCTGGCCTCGTGGACTCGAGCCAGGGCCGCCAGATTCCGGTGTAACACCCACCCCAATTGGGGTTACACTCGATCAATGCCGACCACCCGCCCCCGGCACTTCGTCACCGAGACCGACGACCTCGCGCGAGCCCTGGACGAGGCAGCGGCGACGTGGCCCGGGTTGAGTCGCGCCCAGATCCTGGTCCGGCTCGCCCTGGAGGGGCACCGCGCGGCGCAGCACGCGCACGAGGAACGCAGGAGGCGTCGGCTCGCCGCCCTCCGCAAGCACAGCGGGGAACTCACCGGTGTTTACGGTCCGAACCATCTTGATCAGTTGCGCGAGGAGTGGCCGGCGTGATGGTGCTCGACGCGAGTGTGCTGATCGCCTACCTCGACAGCGACGACGTCCATCACGCCCGGGCCGAGACCCTGTTGCGTCGAGAGATCGACGATGACTTCGCCGCGAACACGGTGACCCTCGCCGAGGTGCTCGTCGCACCCGCTCGAGCACAGCGTCTCGATGCCGCACGCGAAGCCCTCAAGGACGTGGAGGTCAGGGAGCTCCCGTTCGCTACGGACTCCGCCGCCAAGCTCGCCCAGTTGCGCGCCACCACCAACCTCACCATGCCGGACTGCTGTGTCGTGCATGCCGCTGAGGAGGTCTCAGCTCGCGTCGCCTCTTTCGACGCGCGCCTCGCTGAGGCCGCGATCAGCCGCAACCTCGTGGTTGTCAGCGACTGACATGCGGGCGTCGCAGCGCGTCTCGCTGGACAAGATCGTACCGGATCACTCCGCGAGCCCATCGTCACGCGGAGCACGCCGTAGCGGGTCCGAAACTGGGACGCTGCCGTGGTCCGAGTGGCAGTCGTGCGCAGCATCGAGAACTGACCAGGCGGACCTCTGCAGGCTCAAGCGGTGAAGATCTGCCCGTTGGGCGGGACGCCGTCGGTCGGCACCATCGCGGCCCGAGCGCCAGTGCCACGGGAGCCGTTGCCCCACCGACGGTCGAGGTCCCCCGGTTCGGTCGTCACATCGCTCCAGCGCCACGGCAGCCCCGTCGCCGCCGTCGGGTCCGCCCGGTCCATCAGCTGCAGGTGCAGGTGGGGCTCGGAGGTGTTGCCGGTGCTCCCGACGTCCGCTACGTGCTGACCCGCGACAACGACATCCCCGCGGCTGACCGTCACCGAACCGCGGCGCACGTGGGCGTAGAGGGAGAAGGTGTCATCGCCATGATCGATCACGACGTGGTTTCCGATCACCCGCGTCCAACCGACAAGTTCTCGGAGGAACCCACCCAAGGTCAGCATGAGTACCAGCGTGGGCCAGCTGTCACTGCTTCGATGGTCCCGCTGCCCGTCCTTCGACCGGACGACGGTCCCGTCTGCAACGGCGTGGACGGCCTCACCGAAGCTGCTGAACTCCTCCGGTCGGCGACCCAGGAGACCCCACCCGGGACGCCGGACGCCCCCCTCTGATGAAGGGTGGAGCACGTCGATCGCGAAGTCCTGCGCGTAGGCGCGCACGCCATGGCTGGGCACGCGGCTGGCCGGGCTGTTGAGCACCACCCATCGCCCACGCAGCGGGCTAACGACAGCGAGCGCAGGACGCGAGGTCCGGGGTGGACGGACGAAGGCAAGCCCCAGGCTGACAGCTGCCGTCGCCAGAAGCAGCGGTGCCCACGATGACGGCAGGTCGAGGAGCACCGCGAGTAGGACGACCACGACGAACGTCCGGTTCCACCAGGCCTGCGCACTGGCCACCCGTCGCCTCACAGGATCACAACCGGCCACGTCCGCTCGTCCAGTATGTCGCCCGGGCGTACCGCACCCGCGCCTGGCGAGCGGCCGTATCCGAAGGCATCCAGTGATGCTAGGCGTCGACTCGTCTCCTACCCAACGACACATCCTGCCGATGCCGCAGAAGGCGGTCGGCCACCGGCACGGCAGTGCGCGACACCGGTTGGTTACCTAGTGCTTGTAGGTGACCGCGAATCGCTCCCCGAGCTCAGACTGAAGACGCCCGCGCAGACGTTCTCCCTCCTGGCGCATCCACGCGTCCTCGACCGCTGCGTCTCGACGTGCGCCCGGGCGCATGAGGTGACGCACTGATCGAGCGGCATCGACCAGCGTGCGAAGCCACGGCACGTGGTCGAACCGGTCATCGAAGGTCGCCTCTGGCGCCGCGGCATCCCAGCGGGCGTCGAACGCGCACAGGTCAGCCCGCAGACCGTCGCTGAGATCGAGGGCCTGGCCGTCGGTGTGGCCGTCGCCGTCCCAGAGCGGCATCTCAGCGCCGTACTCGTTCATGAGCCGAATCCGAATCCGCTCGTTGTCGTTGCCCCCGCTCAGGCACACAGTGTGCGTCGAGCGACGCCCGACGTCGCGCCGGGAAGGGTCTATGCCTGCCCTTGTCCCGCGAGCAGACGATCCTGGCCGAAGCAGCCTCCTTCCCGCTGCGCGCGTCCCGCGCGACCATGGGCTCGCGGGACGCACGCGCGGGATCGGTCACCGCATTCTGTGGGTGAGGATGGTTCGTCGGGGCTCAATTCCGCCTACGAGTGGCCCGAGGCGACCTCTACGTGAGCGAGGAAGCGGCGGTAGGTCTCGTTCACGTCTCCTTCGCGGCTCTTGACCCACCGAACTATCGGTCGAGCAACGAGCATCGCCATCATCTGCTCTCGGATGTCAACGAGATCCTGCAACCCCTCGCCGCGATTCACGAGCTCGGCGGCGTCACGGTGTTCGATCCTGTCGCCCGCGTCGGTTCGCTGAGTGAAGCGGTCCAGCATGCGCTCGACGTCGAGTTCCAAGGCGACCTCCACGAACCTGCTTTCCGTCTCGTGGGCGAGCGCCTCCAGTCGCTCGGCCAGGCGTGGTCGGGCCAAGAGCTGCGGGACGACGACGTCGAAACCTGCCCTCAGGTGGGTGCGCGCCATCTCGATCGCCAGTGCCCGCGCCGCGACGCCGGCCTCTGCTGGGCAGTCGAGCCACCCGCAGAGCAGGGAGCGTACGACGTTGACGTCGAGCCCCAGTGCGAGCCGGTGCTCAGCGATGTACCTGCGGGCGAGGGTGGACTTGCCTGATGCCGGTGGGCCGTTGATGAGGATAAGTCGAGGCATGTTTCGAAGTCATCCCGCAACGGATTCAGCAGAGCGTTCTCCCATCCTTGCTGGGCAAGATCGTCGGTCATGACGCGCCCCGCACAGGAGTGTCACGCCTCACCCGAAGCGGATTGTTGACCGGGCAGCCATCTACATTTCGTCTACACTCTGGGCATGGCCTCCCCCGACACCACCACTGTCCGCGTCCGGCGCCCAGACTCCGAGCGCCTGCAGTCGCTTGCCAAGGCGCGGCAAACGCCGGTCATCGACGTGCTGCACGCTGCGATCGACGCGCTGGAGCGGCAAGAGTTCCTCCGCGGTCTGAGTGAGGACTACCTGCACCTGCGCAACGACCCAGAGCACTGGCAGCAACACCTGGCCGAGCGTCAGGAGTGGGACGCCCTCGCGTGATCTGGCGAGGCGAGGTCTACGACGTCGATCTCGGCCGGCCGATCGGGCACGAGCCCGCATTCCGACGTCCCGGCGTGGTGGTCACCGTCGACATCCTCAACAACAGCCCCGGCCAGCTGGTCATGGTCGTGCCGATCACCTCGGCCTACTACGGCCTGCGCAGCCACGTCGAGGTCGTGCCCGGAAGCAGCGGACTGGACCACACCTCCTACGCGCGCTGCGACCAGTTGCGCGTTGTCTCGACCGAACGGCTGGCTGCTCGCCTGGGGATGATCGCGCCCGAGCAGATGCGAGGCATCGACCAAGCACTTCGCTTCGTACTCGACCTGTGACCAGCGTCAGACCCCGGTCCAGGACCGAGCGGCGGAAACCATTCTGTCTCGCAAGCGGATCGCCTCGCGGTCTGCGGCGACTCCGGATCCGCCGCTCCCGGCGACTCACCTCGACTCCTGCCGGGGTGCTGCTCTGCCGTTCTACAGCTTCACTGTCTTTCGACGGACACTCTGCTCATGACCTCACCGATCGGGCACCGCTACCTCGGCGTCCAGGGACGTGGCACGATCGCCCTGCCGTCGACGTCCGTCGCCGGCTCCACCTCGACGAGCCGTAGCGCTCTGACCGGTTGCTGATGGGCACGCGTCCCGCATGACGATGGACCGCTCTCACCCCCGCATGCCGATGGTCGCGGGGTCAACGTGCCAGTACGGCTCCGGTACCCGATCATCGAACGGTCATTCCGCCAGAACGGGGCGGCGCTCCGGCTCGGACGCCACCCGCTTCGATTCTCGACGCACGGAGCCTGCGCGTTCTTCGATCTCTGGCGACCTGGGGGCCGTGACCCTCGAGCCGTCCGGGCCAGCTTCGGCTCGTCAGCCGAAGATGCTGACGCCACCGGGTCCGATCAGCAAACCCACCACGATCAGCACGACCCCCCAGAGCAGCTGCTTACGTAAGATCGCGAAGATGCCGGCGATGACGAGCACTGCGGCGATGATCCACAGAATTGTGGCCATGAGAGTCCCTCCAGACTGATGAACGGACGGCTGGGCTTCAGCGGTCACGTTCTGTCCGCGACAGTAGTGCAAGGCGGGTGTCTGGGACCCGTAACGGCGCCCAAGCCGTCAGTCAGAACGCTGTGCGGCGAAGTCATCAGCACAGGGGGGTGCCCGGATGCCGATCGGCTCGCGGAGCGTCGCCAGTGCGGGATGGGCTCGCGGAGCGTCGCCGGTGCGGGATCCCGCTCCGGTCACCCTCCGGGTGACGATCGGTGACTGGGAAGCCAGGGCTACTGCGGGAAGTCACGGAGCCAGTCGGTCTCATCGGCCAGGGCCTCACGAGCGAACAGATCCTCGAGAGACTCGAACTCAGGGTCAGCCTCGACGAGCATGCGTGCGGTCGCGTTTGCGAGGTGGACCATGACATGAAGGCGAGCAGTCCGTGGGCTTGAATCAGGTCGACGATCGGCTCGCGCTGCGGGACGAACGCATTCACGAACTCTTCGAGGTAGTCGAGGGCGTCAACAGCGCCTGCACCACCGCTCGTCGGAGTGAGCCGGTTCGACGACCCGGCAAGCGAGCACTGCTCTTGGGTTCGAGTCGTTGGCCGGTCACGAAGAGGCCGAGTTAGTCGAGACGGCACAAGGTGGACAGGTCAGGGCGCGCGAACCCCACCGAAGGGCTCACGCCGACGGTAGCGTCGGACACGTCGAGGTCTCTCTCGGATGGCTGGCGTAGGAACCTCCACCCTCGGAGGACCTCCACCTCTATCCGCCCACCGACGTCCTTCTTGTGATCAGGTGCTTGACGCCATCCTTCTTTGCCACAGCGCGGCCGGCCGCCAGCGCCTCGGCCTTGGTGTTGTCGTTCGTGCCCCTGCGCTACCAGATCAACCCGCCGGGATGGGTTTGGGATTGCCATGTCGACTTCGGTGGGGGGTCGACCTTGAAGCTGACCCCGACCCGTTCGATGATGCGTGTCCTCCCATCCGACCCGGTCCTCACCACCGCGAAGTCATACTCGGCCCGGCTTAGCGCCTGCCCGCCGAACTGGTCGCGCGGGAAGCTGGTCGCACGGGCCTGCAGGACGAGTCGTTCACCATCGGCGAGGTCCAGGTTCTTTCGCATCCCGGCGATGGTGGCCTCCAGGACGCGTTGCCGGCCGGTGTTAAAGGAACCCGGCGCATACATGATGCCGTTCGCTGCCTCGTCACCGAATTGCGGCCCCCACAGGTGCGCCCGCTGGTAGCCGCGGTCTTTCAAACTACCGATGAGTTCCGGGCTGGGCAGGGTTTTCTCCAGGTTCGCTCGTTTGATGCGGCCGTCGGGGAGCCGTTGCGGATCCAGCACTTCGCCGTTGACGGTGGCGACGTGTTCGTTGTTGCGGCTGATACCGGCGTGGTTGTCCCAAATGCCGCCCCCGCCGGCGGTGCGCGCATCGAAGTTCGAGACTTGCTTGAGATGGCTGGCGATCTCGCGACGTTCCTTCGCCGAGGCCCGCTCAAGAACCTCCAGGCTCTGACGTTGAGCCGGCGCCTGGTCCGCGGCGCGTCGGAGGAGCGCGTCCAGCTCGGCGGGCGAGGCGGCGCCACGCGCCGCGACGACATCGAGGCCGTCGGCGAGCTGGCGTGCGTAGATGGCCTGAGTGACGTCCTCGGTGTGCTCGGCCATGTTTCGCAGAGTCGAGGCGTCAAGGACCGTGGAGGCCGGCACGTCTTTGAGGTGGCCCAGCCATTTGGCTGCCGAGGATCCCCATCCGGCGATCGGCAGCATGCTCGCGGCGCTCATGGCGGCGCCGGTGTAGTCGCCTCGGGCAGCGGCCAACAGCGCGCTGACGGCATCGAAGGGCTCACCGAATCCCGGAAAGAGTCCGGCGGCGTCGAACGCCATGCTGAGTCGGTCCAGACTGGTGGCGCTGACGCCGAGGGTGCGGCTGAGTCGGTCCCCTTCGGTCGAGTCGGGTGCGATGTCCAGGGGGCTGCCGGCGCCGTTGCAATCGGGGCACGTCGACATCGCAGACCCCGAGGTGCACGCGGTGCACATGATCTGGATGACGCCGTCCCCGGCGCAGGGGCCGCACGCGTACGTTCCGCCTTGGGGGTGGTCCCGGGTGCCGCTGCCGCCGCACAAGCTGCACGCTGACCAGCCTCGCGACCCGGACCCTCCGCAAGTCGGGCACGGCCCGTACACGGTGCCGGCGCCGGAGCAGGTTGAGCAGGCGGTCACCGGGCTCCTCATCTGGTTGGGCGGCTCGGCTGGATGACCTGGCGGTGGACCTAGTAGTAGCGGGCTGACGCGCCGGTTTGATTGATGCGATCGAGGGTGTTCGTCGCGAGCTTCGCGCGCGCCTCAGCGCGACCCTTGTCCAGTGGCGGCGGGTCGATCACGGCGCCCTGGTCCCGCAACTGCTCGGCGGTCGGCTCGAGCCACTGACACATGACCGCCTGCGCACCGGACCGCCGGACCTGGATAGGCAGCCGGATCTCGTCGTGACAGACGCCGACCCAGTCCGCTGGCACCTCATCGAGGTCGAAGAAGATGCGCGGGACCGTCGGTGGCCATTCGAACGCCAACGCGGGGCGTCGACCCTCTACCAGGTGAGTCGCCTCCGCCGTTAGCGACCGCAGCTGCGGGTGCCGATGAGTTACGCAGGAGTGCGCGAACGCCGTCAAGAGTTCGAACGGTGGGTACTCCGGGGGAGGCGGCTCACTAGGTGAGGTCTCTGGTCCGCTTTGCCAGCTGGGCGGAGGCCACTGCCGCGACCCTGGCGGCTGCTGGGACGCGGCCGCGCCGCCTGGTGCGGAAACGGCATCAGTTGAGGTGCCTGTGGTTGATGGAGTCGTGCTTTGGCGGCGGTGGTATTCAGCAAGCGCGGCCGCCGCGGCGGCGGAGCCGACGTGCTTGAGGACTGTGCGGGTGCGGTCGTCGGCGGCTACCCGCTTAATCTGTTCGGTGACGCGGGCTCGGGACTCGGGGCCCGCGATGGCCTCGGCTCTGAGGCGCACCTGCTCTGCGGCGCGTGTCCTGGTCTCAGCGCTGAGCGCCCGGGAGGTCTTAGCTGTCAGACCTCGGACGGGGCTGCTATTGGCGACTCTGGAGGCGGCTGCCAACACGCCACGTCCTCGGTTGGAGGCCGGCTCCGGAAGTTCCCCTGTGGACTGCGTAGCCCCGCCGCGCTCTGCTTCCGGCGCGGATCCGTCCAGATCCACCTCCGCCGAAGAAGTGCCGCTGTCAGCGACATCCGTACGATCCCTCTCACGCGAAAAGGCCATGGGTGTCTCCTGCTCCGGCCGACGCGCAGACGTCGAGCCTCAAGTAGGCAGGATGAGCGGACGCCAACAAGGAAGTCAAGAGGCTGGACGACCGGGTGTTTCGCGAGTTGGGTCGGCCCCGGGCGCGGTGTGTGCGATCCCAACGACGTCCTTGGTGGAGGCGGCGCAGGAAGGACGTGCCGCGCGGGGAGTGACGCGCCCGCACATCGGCATGTGAGTGCACATTGCGATGCCCGGCGCCGACGCGTCCCGCAGGCCGAACGGCTGCCGGGACGGCCCTGCTCCTTGCTGGTGTCGCGGAGCCTTGCGTGCCGGCGTCCCGCCGGGGGTGTCGGTTGCGGGACGCCGGCAAGGCTGGGGTCAGCGGCGGGCAGAGGCGTCTGCCACGCCTGCCTTGGCCGCCAGCCGCTGCCGCTGGATGGCGCGGTAGACGGTCGAGCGCCCGACGCCGAACAGCTCGGCCACCTCGAGGGTGCTGTACTCACCGCTGTGCAACAGCGACACCAGGTGCGCTTCCTGCTTGCGGCTCAGCTTGGGCTGCTTGCCCTTCAACCGGCCTTTCGCCTTCGCGACCTTCATCCCCTCGACCGTGCGCAGCCGGATCAGGTCGGACTCGAACTCGGCCACCATGGCCAGAACGTTGAAGAGAAGTCGTCCGACGGCGTCGGTCGGGTCGTAGACCGACCCTCCCAGGCTGAGACTGATCTCTCTCGCGGTGAGCTCGTCGGCGATTGCCCGCGCGTCCGGCAAGGAGCGGGCCAGTCGGTCGAGCTTGGTGACCACGAGCGTGTCACCGGCGCGACACGCGGCCAGGGCCTCACGCAACCCGGGCCGTTCCCGGTTGGTGCCGGTCAGGCCGTGGTCGACGTAGATGCGGTCGGCCTCGACCCCGAGGCTGATAAGACCGTCGCGCTGCGCGGTGAGGTCTTGTTGATCGGTGGAGCATCGGGCGTACCCGACAAGTAGTGCGCTCATGGCGCGCCTCCTGGAAGGAGTTGGCCCGGCCGCGCCACCGTGCGTGGTCGGCTCGGACATCGAGCAGAGCTCGACTCCCACCAGCGACGCCCTTGCCCGACTGCTACGCAAGAGCCTCCACCCTGGTCGTTCCTTCCCCCGACCAGGTTTTCGTCATACGATTTTGTCCATGGTGAGCGAGGAGCGGATCAGCCAGTGGGCTGAGGAGGCCGAGGTCGGCTACGACGTCGCGGAGATGAAGCGCCGCGGACGCGGTCGGCCCGGCCGCGGTGCGGAGCCGATGCAGGTCGTGGCCGTACGCCTCACTGCTGAGGAGCTCGCTGCGGTCGACGCGATCGCTGAGCGCGATCACATCTCTCGATCCGAAGCGATCCGCAGGGCCCTGGCCGGCTTCGCGGCGTGAAGGTCCATGACAGCGCCCTCAAGCATGGAGTGATCCCGGAGGACGCGGCCCAGGCAGCCGACTGGCCGCTTTGGGTGGAGCCCCTCGATGAGGAGAACTGGCCACATCGGGAACTGCGGCTCGGCTTCGACACCCAGGCACGTCTGCTTGAGACCGTCGTCTTGATCTTCGAGAGCGGTGACGAACTGGTCATCCATGCCATGACAGCACGCAAGCAGTACTGGGATCTCCTGCCCTGAGCCCACGGGTCACATCACCACAAGCCGATCGGTCATCGGGACTGATCAGACCAGGCCGCGCAGGTCAGCACCCGCCGGCTGCCAGAGCTGGACGCCGTTTCCCTCCGGATCCTGCAGACTCGCAAATCTGCCGTTGGGGTAGACCTCGGGATCCACCTCGACCGGGACCCCAGCACCCCGGAGCTGGCGGACCATCGCATCGAGGTCGGCGACCCGGAAGTTGACCGACCACGACCGATCGGGACTGCCGAAATGCTCGGAATCGTTCGGCATCCCCGTGAACACCGTCGGCCCGGGTTGCTGCCACCAGGAGGACGTCTCGTACGACTCGGGAGCCGGTTCGGCGCCCAGGTACTTGGCGTACCAGATAGCGAGGCGCTCTGGATCTTGCGCACGAAAGAACACGCCACCGATGCCCGTGACCCGCTCCATGCGTCTCCTCAACTTCGAACCGGTGCGCCCAACGCCATCACGCCAGATTCGTGCTGACAAGCGGGGAAGTGCGTCCGATCAGGGATCCCGTTGCGGTGGTGGCGAGCTCGGAGCATGGCTGACCCGTTCGCCCCGAAGCCTCTCGTGTCGCGGGTTGTCTCGACCGACGCCGGCTAGGATCATGCGTGGGGGTTCGATCGTGGACGCCACGATCATCGCGGCGCCGTCCTCGACGAAGAACGCCTCTGGTGAGCGGGATCCGCAGATGCATCAGACGAAGAAGGGCAACCAGTGGTACTTCGGGATGAAGGCCCACATCGGGGTCGATGCCGGCACCGGGTACGTCCACACGGTCACCGCGACCAGCGCGAACGTGCATGACCTGGAGGAGGCCGTGAACCTGGTGCGCTGTGATGACGAGGTCGTCTACGCCGACGCCGGCTACCAGGGAGCAGCCAAGCGGCCCGATATCACCGGGCAGGAGGACTTGGCCAAGATCGAGTGGCGTATCGCGGCCCGCAAGGGCGTACTCAAGACGATGCACGACCACGACCGGGCGGTGGAGTCCCGTCAGGCGTCGGTGCGGGCGAAGGTCGAGCATCCGTTCCTGATCGTGAAGCGGGACTTCGGGTTCGCCAAGACCCGCTATCGCGGGATCGCGAAGAACCGCCACCATCTGCAGATGTTGTTCGCTTCAGCGAACTGGCTGATGCGGGCCCGTGCCGTCGCCCTGACCGAGGCGACGGCGTAGCGGCAGCCTGCCCGAAACCCATCAACAGAGCCCCGACCAGGAGCCTTACGGGGGCGGGGATGAGGCACTCCAGAGCGCTCCGGACCACGTCGAGCATTCCGAGCCCGGGAATCGACCGTTGATCAGCGATTCCCTAGGTGCGCGAGTTCGCGGTGCGTTTCGAGCAGCGTTGCGGCACGACCGGCCCGGCGCTACGCGGTGCCATCAGCTGGCAGGTCGGCGAGACCGTCGACGTCAGGCCACCGGGCCCCGTCACTGACGTCGTCGTACGCCGGACCACGCCGCGCCGCGCGTTCGTGACGTGGCAGCACCCACTAGCGACGGACTGGCGGCGGACGACCGTCTACGGCACCACCAACAAGCGGGCAGGCGGTGGACCGGGCGAGCGACGCTACGCAGGCCGCGACGGCCGGATCGTCCTCACCGGGCTACCGGCCAGGAGGTACGTGCTCACCTTCGTCACCATCGACCGAGACCGCCTACGCGGGGTGCCCCTCAAGGTCGCCCTGCCGGGCCTGCGCCGACCGGCATAAGGGGCCGCTGCACCGACCTGGCGACCGCAGCCCCGAGCACGATCGGATCCTGCCGAGTCGCGAGCGCGAGACCCGAAACTCCTGCCAACACCTGTACACGGTGGCGATCGAGCGCAATCGTTCTGCGTGGACGGTCTCGAGGGTCACACCTCAAGACGCGGCAACGCCGTGGACCGCGCCGCCCCGCGCCGCCCACCGGCTCAGCGATGGAGGTAGCGGTCCGCCACCACGCGCGGCTGGTCGACGGGGCGGCCCCGCTCGATCGTCCAGGCGAGCCGGACGAGGCCCGCGTGCGACCACACCAGCGGTGTCGCCGCGCGGGTGCCCTCGCCCAGGCGGCAGCAGGCCCGGCCGGTTGGCGGGCGGCCGTCCCAGACCTGCTCCGCGATCAGGTCGCCCTGGCCGGCCGCGCCGGCCAACGCCTCGAGGTACTGGTCGGCGTCCTGCCCGGAGGCGACCGCGTACTCGCCCCGCTCACCGCTGAGCAGGGGCCAGCCCCGCCCGAGGGTCTGGAACGTGTCGTCGTCGGTGATCCGCCACTCGCCGCCCGCGCGGGTCTCGCCGTAGCCGTCGAAGCTGAACCGGTGCCAGTACGGCCCGTGCGGCGTGTCGACCTTCAGCTCCCGGTCGACCACCGGCAGGGTCGAGAGCACCGCGGGGTCGTCGGGCGGCTCGATGCCCAGCCGCACCAGGTCGAGGAAGCTGGGGTCGACGACCGTGCGCTGGTCGGCGTCTGAGGGGCCGCCGTCGCCGATCGCGTAGGTGACGCCGGTGTCGGGCCTGCCGTTCTTCGTCAGGCGCAGGAAGTACGGCTCCGTGCTCAGCGGCCCGTTCGTCGTGACCGTCCAGTCCTCGACCTTCGCCTGCCAGCGGTCGGCGAGGGCCAGCCAACGGCGGGCCGAGGCGCCGTCGCCGTGCTTGCGCGCCATGTGGGCGGCGGTGACCAGCCCGGCCACCTGCGCGGCGATCGAGTTCGGCGAGTACCCGGCCTGGTTCTCCCAGCGCTCCTGCGGGGAGTACGGGGCCGCGCGTCCGGTCTCGGGGTCGACGAAGTCTGCGATGAAGTCGGCGGCCTTCCGCACGTGGCGATAGGTGTTGCGGTCGGTGCGGCCGACCAGGTGGGCCAGCACGATCGGCAGGGCGACCTCGTCGAGCTGCAGCTCGGACCACACCGGGTTGCCGCGCACGTCGGAGTTCTGGGGGAAGGACCCGTCGGGCCGCTGCTGCACGCGGAACAGCCAGTCGACGACGCGGCGCGCGGCGGCGTGGTCGCCCTGCGCCCACAGCGCCGTCCCGAACTGGTAGGCGTCGCGGGACCAGACGAGGTGGTAGGCGCCTGAGGGCGAGGACAGGTCCGGGATGTTGTCGCCCCAGACCCACGGGGCCGACGGCGAGGCCACGATGGCCCCCGGGTTCTGCTTGTCCTCGGCGGCGGCGAGCACCAGCGCCGAGGCGAGGTACTCCCGCTCGTGCTCGGCGGCGCTCGCCGGGACGCGGTGCAGCGAGCCGACGTAGCGGTGCCACCCCGCGTCGTAGCGCGCCGCCGTCGCGGTGAACCCGGAGCGCAGGGTTGCCCGGGCAGCGCGTCGCGCCCTGGGGCCGGTGGTTCCGAAGCCCAGCGCGAGCCGGGCGAACTGGTGGCCCGGGCGCCCGGTCAGGCCGCGCAGCCGACCGACCTGCACCACGTTGCCGGGCCCAGCGCGCCGGGCGCGTCGGTCGAGCCGGTGGTCGTCGGCGAGGTCGCTCCACCCGTCGCCGCGGCCGAGCAGGGCGTTAGAGGTGGCACCGAACCCGCGCCGTGCCACCAGGGCGGCCCCGAGCGCGTCGTCGGTGGCGACGAGCGCGCGGCCGCGGGAGCGCGCCGAGTCGTCGGACCCGTCGTTGCCGAGCGCCGGGTCGAACAGCGCGTAGACCTGGTACGGCTCGCCGTCGAGCGACCGCAGGCGGACCCGCAGGGTCATCGTGTCGCGGCGCGGGTCGGTCACGATCTCCTTGACCAGGCGGTACTTCCCCGACCGGGCCGTGTTGACCTGCGTGCTCCGGAGGCTGCGCTCGTCCGGCCGCACCGTGCGGTGGCGCATGTCGCCAGACTCGCGGTCGGTGAACGTCGCGCCGTCGGTGACGACCAGCTCGAGGTTGCGCACGCTGGGGGTGGAGAGGTCGGGGTAGAACACCTCGCTGGCGCGGCCGCGCTGGAGCGTGAACCAGACGTTGCTGCGGCGCGTCCGTGCCGTGCCGAAGCCGCTCTTGTCTGCCTCCGTCCACACCGTCTTGTCGCCGGTGTCGGCCACGGGAGCCTGCTGGCGCGCGGCCGCGGCGCCCGGTGCCGCCCCGGCCTGGGGCGCCAGGGCCCCGGTCAGGAGCATCGAGACGCTCAGTGTCGCGATGCCGATGGATGTGCGTGCCGCCATCTGGTCCACCCCTCCGAGAACCCAGTCGGTGCCTCCGACGCGCCTCGCCATCCCCACGGGGACGTGTCGCGCGCCGGACGTCTGGAGTCTCGTGTCGCCCGTACTTTCTGTCAATGACTCCTCGGCTCGACCGGGTCGCGCCCCAGGCCTCGGAGCTAGGGCGGGCGGGATACGGTGCCGCGGTGGCCCCAGGTGCCGTCCTCGATCGCTCGGTGCCGGACGGCTCGCGGAGTGACCCGGTGACTGACCGGCTCGCGGGACGCACGCCAGTGTGGGATCCGCATCCGGAACCGTCCAGAGCAACCGAGATGAGGACGCTGGTCTAGTTCTTTCGGGTACCGTCGGAGTTGGGGTGTGGGATGGTCGTGGGCGTTCCATCAGCTTCCGGGATGACTGCTGAGTCTGTCGCCGCCGGAGCATTCGCTGCTGCAGCTGGGTGCCGTCGCGGTGTGTCCGCACTAGCGTGCAGTCATGAGCACCGACGACGACTTCTGGGGCGACGCCGATCGCCACCTGGTTCGCTACGGCACCGCGTTCACGCCACGGATCATCGAGCGGGCGGCTGGCTCCTTCGTCCACGACGGCGACGGCGCCGCGATCCTCGACTTCACGTCCGGGCAGATGAGCTCGATCCTCGGGCACTCCCACCCCGACGTCGTGCGCACCGTTGCTGAGTCGGTCGCTTCACTCGACCACCTCTTCAGCGGCATGTTCAGCCGGCCGGTCGTCGACCTGGCGCGCCGGCTGGCCGCCACCCTGCCCGAGCCGCTCGAGAAGCTGCTGCTGCTGACGACGGGCGCGGAGTCGAACGAGGCCGCCATCAAGATGGCCAAGCTGGCTACCGGTCGTTACGAGATCGTCTCCTTCGACCGGTCGTGGCACGGCATGACGTCGGGAGCCGCGTCGGCCACGTTCTCGGCCGGTCGGCGCGGTTACGGACCGCCGATGCCGGGGAACCTGGCGCTGCCCACGCCGAACGCCTACCGCTCTCCATTCCGCCACGCCGACGGCTCTTACGACTGGCGCAGCGAGCTCGAGTACGGGTTTGGCATGGTCGACCAGCAGTCCGCCGGCAGCCTTGCCGCTTGCCTGGTCGAGCCGATCCTCTCCTCGGGCGGGATCATCGAGCCCCCGGTCGGCTACCTGGCGCGGCTGCAGGAGATGTGCCTGGAGCGGGGGATGCTGCTGATCGTCGACGAGGCGCAGACCGGCCTGGGCCGCCCCGGCGACATGTACGCGTTCGAGCGCGATGGCATCGTGCCCGACCTCCTCACGCTCTCGAAGACCCTTGGCGCCGGGCTCCCGGTCGCGGCTGTGGTGACGACCGAGGACGTCGAGCGGCTCTGCCACGACCGTGGGTTCCTCTTCTTCACCACCCACGTGTCGGACCCGCTGGCGGCGTCGGTGGCGCTGACCGTGCTCGACGTCATCGAGCGGGACGGGCTGGTCGAACGCGCCGCGCTGCTCGGGAAGGTGCTCGAGGACCGGCTGCTCGGCCTGATGGAACGCTACGAGGTGGTGGGCGACGTGCGCGGCCGCGGACTGCTGCGCGGCGTCGAGCTCGTGACCGACAAGGCCTCTAAGACCCCGGCGGACGACCTCGGCCGTGCAGTCACGGCATCCTGTCTCGAGCGCGGGCTGCACCTCAACATCGTCCAGCTCCCCGGCATGGGCGGCGTCTTCCGCATCGCCCCGCCGCTCACCGTCGCCGAGGACGACCTGCATCGCGGGGTCGACATCCTGGACGCGGCCGTCGCGGAGGTCCTGGCCGCCCGCGGCTAGGCCACGGCGCCGAGAGAGGCTCAGTACGTGACGCACCAACATTCTTCTGGTCTGTGCCTCGTGCGGCACGAGCGCATGCCCAGTACCGCTGCGGCCGTACTGACTCGGGCAACGTGAATGAGGCAACCGAGACCATCCCGCGTCGGCAGTGCCCGCCAGAACGGGGCAGTGCGGCGCCTTCGCCGCAAGGCGATGGTCGCGCGGGGCGCGCGCAGCGGAAGGAGGCTGTTCGGCCAGGATCGTCTGCTCGCGAGACAAGGGCAGGCATAGACCCTTCCCGGCGCGACGTCGGGTGTCGCTCGACGGACACTGTGTGCCTGAGCGGGGGCAACGACAACGAGCGGATTCGGATTCGGCTCATGAACGAGTACGGCGCTGAGATGCCGCTCTGGGACGGCGACGGCCACACCGACGGCCAGGCCCTCGATCTCAGCGACGGTCTGCGGGCTGACCTGTGCGCGTTCGACACCCGCTGGGATGCCGCGGCGCCAGAGACGACCTTCGATGACCGGTTCGACCACGTGCCGTGGCTTTCGCACGCTGGTCGATGCCGCTCGATCAGTGCGTCACCTCTCGACCGAGTCGTGACATTTCGATCGCGCCAAACCGGCCCACCTCGAGGACGACCTGCTCCAGGAGGCCGGCGACTCGCTCATGATGAAGCTCGGTGAGGCCGTCAACCGACTCTGGTGGATGAGGAAGTTGCGGTTGCCACCGCGAGTGCCCACTCAACCCCCTCTGGTGCGAGGACGTGAAGCCCGGAGTGCGGCAGGTGCTCGTCCACGACGTCCATGATCGTGGAACGCCGGAACGCCGGGACGAACCTGCCGCTGCGCCTGGTGTTCCCCGCATCTGCTGCCTCCACATGCCCATCGTCGGGCGGCAGGCTGCGCTCGACGCCGTCGTCGCAGCGTCGCCGGCCGTTCGTGGCCTTCAAGGTCCGGGCCCACCGAGCTGACCGCTCGCAGCTCGGCCCGAATGCGTTCGACGATCTGCTCGAATCGCGGCGACGAGGGCGCCCAGGCAGGTCCACAAGCGGCCACATCTGGACGTTCCTTGGGCACGTATTGGGCACGGCGGGGGCATGCAAAGGGCCCCCGACAAGCGTTTCGGCAGGTCAGGGGCCCTCTAGCGTGGCGGTGGCGGTGGGATTTGAACCCACGGTGGGTTGCCCCACACATCATTTCGAGTGATGCACCTTCGGCCTCTCGGACACGCCACCGCGCAGCAATGTACTAGAGACGCGGCGACGGGTCGAAAACGCCCCGGGAGGTCAGCCGTCGCGCGACGCGCGCGCGGCGACGAGGACGGCCATCAGCGCCAGTGCGACCAGAACGCCCACCCAGGCGACCGTCACCGTCCACCCGCCGGCCTTCCAGGCCGTCCCGACCAGGGCGCCGAACAGGCTGGACCCGGCGTAGTACAGGGCGACGTAGAGCGCCGAGGCCTGGGCGGCGGCGCCCCCACCCACCACGGGGGCCCACCCGCTGGCGGTGCCGTGGGCGGCGAAGAAGCCGGCGGTCAGCACGACCAGACCGAGCACGACCAGCACCAGGTCGTCGGGCAGGGTGAGCGCCAGGCCCGCGCCCATGACGAGGACCCCGACGACCAGGACCCGCGGCCGGCCCCACCGCTGCGCGGCCCGCCCGGCCGCCGCCGAGGACACGGTGCCGGCGAGGTAGGCCAGGAACACCAGCCCGACCAGGGCCGAGGGCAGGTCGAACGGCGGGGCGACGAGGCGGTAGGCGAGATAGTTGTAGGTGGCCACGAAGCCGCCCATCAGCAGGAACGGCACCGCCAGCACGGCCAGCACCGCGGGGTCGGTGAGCAGCGTGGCCGTCGGCCGACGCTGCCCGGCCTCGCGGGGCGGGGCCGGGTCGGGTCCGGTGTCCTCGGCCAGCCGCCAGACCAGCGCGGTCACGAGCCCGGCGGCCACCCCGAGGACGGCGAGCGCGCCGTGCCAGCCGAGCAGGTCGGCGGATCCGGCCGTGACCAGCCGGCCCGACACCCCGCCGAGGGTGTTCCCGGCGACGTAGAGCCCCATCGCACCGGCCAGCCCGCTGGGGTGGACCTCCGCGGCGACGTGGCCCATCGCGACCGCGACCACGCCCGCGAGCGCCGCACCGGTCAGGGCGCGGAGCGCGACCAGGACCGCATAGGTGGGCGCGGCCGCGGCGAGCAGCGTCAGCAGGACCGCGAGAAGCAGACCCCAACGGATGGTGCGCACCCGGCCCACCCGCACGCCGATCGCGGTGGCCGGGATGACCAGCAGCGCGAGCGCGCCGGTGGCGGCGGAGACGCTGAGGCTGGCCGTCGCAGCGTCGACGCCGAAGTCGTCGCCGAGCTGCGGGAGGATCGGCTGGGTGGCGTAGAGGATGCCGAACGCGGCCAGGCCGACCAGCACCATCGCCGCGTTGAGCCGCCGGTACTCCGGCGTGCCGGGCAGGTGGCCGCGCTCGTCAGGGACCGACCCCACGGACGTCGGACCGGAAGACACCCGCTCACTGTGGCACCGCCGCCCGGGTGAGCCCACCTCCGTCGGCGGTGAGAAACCTCTCGCAGGTCTGGAACCCACGCCGAAACCCCAAGGGATCGAGGGTTCTCGGCACTTCCCGGCGCGTATTCGCCCCGGGGAGTGAGCACCTGACGCCATCCCTTGGGAAATCCGCACCACCCGCCGGCCCCGGCCGGCCCCGGGGCGCGGCGCAGCCCGCGCGCGGCCGGCGTCAGCCCACGAGGACGACCAACAGGGTGCGGGGGCCGTGGACGCCCTCGACGCGGTCGAGCTCGATGTCGCTGGTGGCCGAGGGCCCGCTGATCCAGGTCTGCGGGCGGGCCGGGAGCAGCAGGGCCACGGCCTCGGGGACGTCGGCGACGACCTGCTCGGTGCCGACGACGCAGACGTGCACGTCGGGCACCAGCGTGATCGCGCGGCGGCCCTGGTCGGGCTCGTGGTCCAGCACGATCGTGCCGGTCTCGGCGATGCCCACCCGTGCGCGGGTGACCACGGCGTCGACCTCGTCGAGCGCGAGCGCGCTGAGCCCGTCGTCGACGGTGGCGCCCGGCAGGTCGAGCCCGAGGCCTGAGGGCACCACCACCGAGGCACCCTCGGGAAGCACCGAGCGGACGGTCGCGGTCAGGTCGGCGGGAGCGCAGCGCGTCACGGTCGCCTGGTAGTCCTCGACCCGCTCGACGAACCGCTCGAGCAGCTCCTCGGCGGACAGGCTGACCCCCGGCGGGGCGACGACCGGCTCGGCCTGGCCCTCGACGCCGGCCACGGCCTCGCGGACCCGGGCCAGGATCTCCTCGCGCGCGCTGCTCATCGCGGCCCCTCCTGCTCGGTCTCGGCGACGCTGCCGGACGGGCCCTCGGTGCGGCCGCCGTCGGTGCGTCGCCACCAGGCGCGGAAGGACTCCCGCGGCGGGGCCGGCAGGTCGCGCGCGCCGGTCCAGGCGGCACCGGGCCCGGGCAGCCGGCCCGCGGTGGGCCGACCTCCGGGCAACCGGGCGCCGGACAGCCGACCCAGCACCCGGCCGGCCACACCGGAGAGCCGCTCGAGACGGGCGAGCCGGCCCGCGCCACCGAAGGCCCAGCCGGTGGCGCGCATGGCCACCGCCTCGGCCTTCGGCACGGTGTCGTCGCGGTGGGCGTCGACGACCTTGCTGCGCAGGTGCACCAGCACCTCGGGGATGTCGATGCGCACCGGGCACACCTCGAAGCAGGCGCCGCACAGCGACGAGGCGTAGGGCAGCGAGTCGACCTGCGGGTCGCCCTGGCCCCGCATCAGCGGGTTCAGGATCGCGCCGATCGGGCCGGGGTACACCGAGCCGTAGCTGTGCCCGCCCACCCGCTCGTAGACCGGGCACACGTTCAGGCAGGCCGAGCAGCGGATGCAGCGCAGCGCCTGGCGTCCGACGTCGTCGGCCAGTGCACGGGTGCGGCCGTTGTCGAGCAGGACGACGTGCACCTCCTGCGGGCCGTCGCCGGGCGTGATGCCGGACCACGTCGAGGTGTAGGGGTTCATCCGCTCTCCGGTCGAGGAGCGTGGCAGCAGCCGCAGCAGCGGGTCGAGCTCGGCCCAGGTGGGCACGACCTTCTCGATGCCGACGACCGAGATCAGCACCTCCGGCAGGGTCAGGCACATCCGGCCGTTGCCCTCGGACTCCACGACGACCAGCGTGCCGGTCTCGGCGACGGCGAAGTTCGCCCCCGAGATGCCGACCTTGGCGCGCAGGAACTTCTCGCGCAGGTGCTGGCGGGCCGCGCCGGCGAGCATCCGCGGGTCGTCGGTGAGGTCCTCGGGCGCGGGGCGTCCGGCACCGGCCATCCGCTCGAGGAAGATCTCGCGGATCTCGGCACGGTTGCGGTGGATCGCGGGCACCAGGATGTGGCTGGGGAGGTCGTCGCCGAGCTGGACGATCAGCTCGGCGAGGTCGGTCTCCCAGGCGGCGATCCCCTCAGCCTCGAGCGCCTCGTTGAGGCCGATCTCGACGGTGGCCATCGACTTGACCTTGACCACCTCCTCGACACCGTGGCCGCGGACGACCTCGGCGACGATGGCGTTGGCCTCGGCCGCGTCGCGGGCCCAGTGCACGACGGCGCCCTGCGCGGTCAGCGACGCCTCCAGGGTCACAAGGTGCTGGTCGAGGTCGCGCAGTGCGCGCTCCTTGACCGCGGCCCCGGCCAGGCGCAGGTCCTCCCAGTTCTCGACCTCGTCGACGACCCGCGCGCGCTTGGCGCGGATCGTGCCGGTGGCGTGGGCCAGGTTGTGCCGCAGCTGGGTGTCGCCCAGTGCGTCGCGGGCCGCGGTGGGGAACGGCGGCATCCCGACGAACGTGGCGGTGGTGGGGGTGCTCATCGCGGAACCTCCTGCTCGGTGTCCTCGGTGGCGGCGAGCACCTCGGCGAGGTGCATCACCTTCACCCCGGTCTGCTGGCGCGAGAGCATCCCGCCGATGTGCATCAGGCAGGAGTTGTCACCCGCCACGAGCACCTCGGCACCGGTCTCGCGCACGTGGCGGGCCTTGTCGCCGCCCATGGCCACCGAGGTCTCGGCGTTCTTGACCGCGAAGGTGCCGCCGAAGCCGCAGCACTCCTCCGCGCCCGGCAGCTCGGCGAGGCGGATGCCGCGCACCGCCTCGAGCAGCCGGAGCGGCCGGTCGCCGACGCCGAGCAGGCGCAGCGAGTGGCAGGTCGGGTGATAGGTGACGCGGTGCGGGAAGTAGGCGCCCACGTCGGTGACGCCGAGGATGTCGACGAGGAACTCGGAGAGCTCGTGGACCTTCGGCGAGGTCTCCTCCACGGCCCGCTCCAGGCCCGGGTCGCCGGCGCGGCGGGCGACCATCGCGTGCTGGTGGCGCGCCGAGCCCGCGCAGGAGCCGGACGGGGTGACCACGGCGTCGTAACCGGCGAAGGCCTCGACGAAGGTGCGCACCGCGGGCACCGCCTCGTCGAGGTACCCGGTGTTGACCATCGGCTGCGCGCAGCAGGTCTGCGCGGCGGGGAACTCGACGTCGACCCCGAGGCGCCGCAGCAGCCGCACGACGGCCTTGCCGGTGTCGGGGAACATCGCGTCGTTGACGCACGTGACCATCAGGGCGACCTTCACGGCCACCTCCTTCGTGTTCGTCTCGGGTCCCACCATGCCCCATCCGGCGTGACCGGGCCCACCTCTGTCCAGGACCGCCGCCGCGGGGGCGCGGTGCGCGTCCCCGGCACCGTCATCCCCGGCCCGGGAGCCGCCGCTCGGCGGCGGCCCAGTCCAGCCCGCCCACGCCTCCCGGCTCGTGCCGCTCGAGGTCGTGGGTGCGACGCACCAGGGCGCGCATGGCCGCGAGGTCCGCCACGTCGGCGCCCAGGGCGCGCGCCTGCACCAGCACGTTGCCCAGGGCGGCGCCCTCGGTGGGCCCGGCCAGGACGGGCACGCGGCAGGCGTCGGCGGTCAGCGCGCACAGCAGCACGTTGCGCGAGCCGCCCCCGACGACGTGGAGCACCTCCACGTCGCGGTCGGCGATCCGGGCCGCGGTGCGCAGGTGGCGGCGGTAGGCCAGCGCCAGGCTGTCCAGCACGGTGCGCACCACCTGCACCGGCGTGGACGGCTCCGGCTCGCCCGCCTCGAGGGCCAGCGTGCGGACCCGGGCCGGCAGGTCGCCGGGCGGCAGCAGCCGCGGGTCGTCGACGTCGACGACGGTGCGCAGGGGATCGGCCTGGGCCGCCCCGGCGAGCAGGGTGGCCAGGTCGGTCCCGGGCTCCCCCGCGTCGGCCCAGGTGCGCAGCGACTCCGAGAGCACCCACAGCCCCATCACGTTCTTCAGGAACCGCACGGTGCCGTCGACGCCGCCCTCGTTGGTGAACCCGGCCAGGCGCGCCTCCTCGGTGAGCACCGGCTCGTCGAGCTCGAGGCCGACCAGCGACCAGGTGCCGGAGGAGAGGTAGGCGACGACGGCGCCCTCGGCGGGCACCGCGACGACCGCGGAGGCGGTGTCGTGCGAGCCGACGGCCAGCACCGGCGTGGAGGCCGGCAGACCGACCTCCTCGGCGACGTCGGGCAACAACGGGCCCAGCACCTGCCCCGCGTCGCGCAGCGGCGGCAGGACGCTCCACGGCAGGCCGAGGCGCCGGCACAGGTCGAGGGCCCAGGTGCGCTCGGTGACGTCGTAGAGGCCGGTGGTCGAGGCGTTGGTGCGCTCCGCGCCGAGCTGTCCGGTCAGCCAGTAGCCGAACAGGTCCGGCAGCAGCAGCAGCGCCTCGGCCGCGGCCAGCGCGGCGCTGTCGCGGGAGGCCACGAGCTGGTAGACGGTGTTGAAGGGCAGCGCGGCCAGGCCCGTGATGGCGTACTGCTCGGCCGCGCCGACCTGCTCGGCGACCTGGGCCGCCACGCCGTCGGTGCGGGGGTCGCGGTGGCTCCAGGGGTTGCCGAGCAGGTGCCCCTCGCGGTCGAGCAGTCCGTGGTCGACGGCCCAGGAGTCGATGCCGATGCCGTCCACCGGCCCGCCCCGCGCGGCCGCGCGCAGACCGACCAGCACCTCGCGGTGCAGGCCCAGGACGTCCCAGAACAGCCCGCCCGCCACGCGCACGGCGCCGTGGGGGAACCGGTGGACCTCCTCGAGGTCGAGCCGCTCGGCCCCGGGCTCGGCCGAGACCGTCGCCACCATGACTCGTCCCGAGGTCGCACCGAGGTCGACGGCGACCACGCGCAGCGCCCGCTGCCCGCACGCGCTCACCGCAGGAAGGCCGCGGCCACGCCGGCGTCGACCGGGACGTGCAGGCCCGTGGTGTGCGAGAGGTCTGCGCTGCACAGCACGAACACGGCGTTGGCGATGTTCTCGGGCAGCACCTCGCGCTTGAGGATGGTGCGCTGGGCGTAGAACTCGCCGAGGTCCTTCTCCTCGACGCCGTACACGGCGGCGCGGTTGGCGCCCCAGCCGCCGGCGAAGATGCCCGAGCCCTGGACGACGCCGTCGGGGTTGACCCCGTTGACCTTGATCCCGTGGGCGCCGAGCTCGGCGGCGAGCAGGCGCACCTGGTGGGCCTGGTCGGCCTTGGCCGCGGAGTAGGCGATGTTGTTCGGGCCGGCGAAGACCGAGTTCTTGGAGGAGATGTAGACGACGTCGCCGCCCATCTCCTGCTCGACCATCACGCGCGCGGCGGCCTGGGCGACGAGGAAGGAGCCCTTGGCCATCACATCGTGCTGGAGGTCCCAGTCGGCCTCGGTGGTCTCGAGCAGGGACTTGCTCAACGACAGCCCGGCGTTGTTGACGACGAGGTCGACGCCGCCGAAGGCGAGCACCGCGGCCTCGACCATCGCGCGGACAGCCGCCTCGTCGCTGACGTCGGCGGCGACGCCGACGGCCACGTCGGGCCCGCCGATCTCGGCCGCGGCGGCCCGGGCCTTGGCGAGGTCGAGGTCGGCGAGGACGACGCAGGCGCCCTCAGCGGCCAGGCGGGTGGCCGTGGCCTTGCCGATGCCACCCGCGGCGCCGGTGACCAGCGCGACGCGGGTGGCCAGGGGCTGGGGGGCGGGCATCCGTTGCAGCTTGGCCTCCTCCAGCGCCCAGTACTCGATGCGGAACTTCTCGGCCTCGTCGATCGGGGCGTAGGTGGACAGACCCTCGGCACCGCGCATGACGTTGATCGCGTTGACGAAGAACTCCCCCGCGACCCGGGCGGTCTGCTTGTCCTTGCCGAAGCTGAACATCCCGACGCCGGGCACCAGCACGATCAGCGGGTCCTTGCCGCGGATCGCCGGGGAGGCGTCGTCGGCGTGCCGGTCGTAGTAGGCCTGGTAGTCCTCGCGGTAGGCCACCGCCAGCTCGCGCAGGCGCGCCGTCGCGTCCTCGACGGAGGCGCCGGCGGGCAGGTCGAGCACGAGCGGCTTGACCTTGGTGCGCAGGAAGTGGTCGGGGCACGAGGTGCCCAGCGCGGCCAGGCGCGGGTGCTCGGCGGCGGCCAGGAAGTCCAGCACGACCTCGGAGTCGGTGTAGTGGCCGACCATCGGACGGTCCGCGGAGGCGATGCCGCGGATGGTGGGCGCCAGCGCAGCCGCCTTCGCGCGTCGCTCGGCGTCGGGCAGCGCGCCGTACCCCTCCAGCGACGGGCCGAACGGCTCGAGCCGGGAGTGCTCGGCGATGTGGGCGGCGGCGGTGTCGATGATCCACAGGCTGTGGCGCTCGGCCTCCTCGCTGGTCTCGCCCCAGGCGGTGATGCCGTGCCCGCCGAGGACGCACCCGACGGCCTGCGGGAACGTCCGCCTGATCTCGGCGATGTCGAGGCCGAGCTGGAAGCCGGGCCGGCGCCACGGTACCCAGACGACCTGGTCGCCGAAGATCGTGGCGGTCAGCTCGGGGCCGTCGGCCGCCGTGGCGATCGCGATGCCGGAGTCGGGGTGCAGGTGGTCCACGTGGGGGGCGTCGACGAGGCCGTGCATCGCGGTGTCGATCGACGGGGCGGCGCCGCCCTTGCCGTGCAGGCAGAAGTCGAACGCGGCGACCATCTCGTCCTCGCGCTCGACGCCGGGGTAGACGTCGACCAGCGCACGCAGCCGGTCCAGGCGCAGCACGGCCAGGCCGGCCTCGCGCAGCGTGCCGAGGTCGCCGCCGGAGCCCTTGACCCACAGCAGCTCGACGGGCTCGCCGGTGACGGGGTCGGTCTCGGTGCCCTGGGCGGAGGTGTTGCCGCCGGCGTAGTTGGTGTTCTTGGCGTCGGCGCCGAGGCGGTGGGAGCGGGCGATCAGGTCGGCAGCAGCCGGGTTCGTCATCGGGGTCTCTCTCGGTGGGTCTGGTGGTGCGGGTCTCGGGTGCGGGGGTCGGGCTCAGGTCCAGGACAGCTGGGTGCCGCCGACGCGCTCGGCGGCGATCCGCTCCGCGTAGCCGGACCCGGCGTAGGCGCGCAGCGGGTCGGCGGGCAGCCCGCGCGAGACGCGCCAGTCGGCGAGGTCGCCGCGGACGTCGGTGTAGAAGGCGTCCATCAGCACGTCGTGGCCGCCGAGCACGTCGCCGTCCGCCTGCGCCGCGGCGAGGGCGCCGGCGTCGACGAGCAGCGCGCGCGCCGTCATCTCCTGGACGTTCAGCACCGAGCGGATCTGACCGGGGACCTTCTCCTCGATGTTGTGGCACTGGTCGAGCATCAGCGCGACCTCGGAGTCGGCGTCCAGGCCGCCGCCGCGGATCACCTCGGTCATGATCCGGAACAGCTGGAAGGGGTCGGCCGCGCCGACGATCAGGTCGTCGTCGGCGTAGAAGCGCGAGTTGAAGTCGAACGAGCCGAGCTTGCCGAGGCGCAGCAGCTGCATGACGATGAACTCGATGTTGGTGCCCGGTGCGTGGTGCCCGGTGTCCAGGCACACCACGGCCTGCGGCCCCAGGACGCTGACCTGGGCGTACGAGGTGCCCCAGTCGGGGACGTCGGTGTGGTAGAACGCCGGCTCGAAGAACTTGTACTCCAGCACCATCCGCTGGCTCGGCTCGAGGTGGGAGTAGATCTCGGCGAGCGAGTCGGCGAGCCGGTCCTGGCGGCTGCGCAGGTCGGCCTGGCCGGGGTAGTTCGAGCCGTCGGCGAGCCAGATCTTGAGGTCCCGCGAGCCGGTGGCGGCCATCACCTCCAGGCAGGCGAGGTGGTGCTCGACGGCCTTGCGCCGCACCGCCGGGTCGTGGTGGGTCAGGCTGCCGAGCTTGTAGTCGTCGTCCTGGAAGGTGTTGGAGTTGACCGTGCCCAGCCGGACGCCGAGGTCGGCAGCGTGCTTGCCGAGGGCGGCGTAGTCCTCGACGGCGTCCCAGGGGATGTGCAGGGCCACGCTCGGCGCGAGGCCGGTGTGGCGGTGCACCTCGGCCGCGTCGGCGATCTTCTCCTCCACCGAGCGGGGGGTGCCGGCGGCGCCGAAGACCTTGAACCGGGTCCCGGAGTTGCCGTAGGCCCACGAGGGGACCTCGATGGCCAGGCCGGCCAGGCGGTCGGTGATGTCGGCGAAGCGGGTCATGTCGGTGTCTCTCTCTCGTCGCCCTCGCGGGCCAGCTGGTCCTCGAGGTGGAAGACCTCCTCGAGCAGGGCGAGGCCCTCGTCGGGAGGACGGCCCTCGATGCCGGTGAAGAAGGGCGCCATCTCGGACTGCCACCGGGCGTTCACCTCGGTGGCGGCCATGGCGGCCTGGGCCGCGCGCAGGTCGTCGCACTCGACGTAGCCCACGAGCAGCCCGTCCGGTCGCAGGAACAGGGAGTAGTTGCGCCACCCGGTGCTCGCGAGCGCCTCGAGCATCTCGGGCCACACCGCCCGGTGCCGCTCCACGTACTCCTCGAGACGGTCGCGTCGCACCTGGAGCTCGAAGCAGTAGCGCGGCACGGGTCTGCCCTGGTCCTGCGTCCGGGGGCCGACGACTCAGAAGTCGAAGTCGTCGATGTTGGACTTGTCGAAGACCGTGGGGTCGCCGAGCAGGACGGTGCTGTCGGCGCCGACGGTGTAGTCGCCGAGGTCGCCGGCGGAGAACGAGTCGCCCTCGGCGCCGTCGATCTCGCCGGTGACCAGCGCGTCGGCGGCGTAGGCCGCGAGGTAGCCGAGCTCCTCGGGGTTCCACAGCGCGAACGCGGTGACGGTGCCGTCCTTGACGTACTCGCGCATCTGGTTCGGCGTGCCGAGCCCGGTCAGCGCGACCTCGCCCTTCGCCTCCGAGGTCGACAGGTAGCGGGCGGCGGCCGCGATGCCGACCGTGGTGGGGCTGATGATCCCCTCCAGGTCGGGGTAGGACTGCAGCAGCGCGGCGGTCTTGTCGAAGGACGTCTGGTCGTCGTCGTTGCCGTAGACGGTGTCGACGATCTCGAGGTCGGGGTACTCGCTGGCCGCGTAGGACTCCATCAGGTCGATCCACTGGTTCTGGTTGGTCGCGTTGGCCGCGGCGGAGAGGATCGCGACCTGGCCGGAACCGCCGATCTGGTCGGCGACGAGGTCGACCTGCGTCTGCGCGATGCCCTCGGCGTCGGCCTGGCTGATGTAGAGGTCGCGGCACTCCGGGTCGGTGTCGGAGTCGAAGGTGACGACCTCGGTGCCGGCGTCGCGGGCCTCGTTGAGGGCGTCGCAGATGGCGGTGGGGTCGTTGGCCGAGACCACGAGAGCGTCGACGCCCTGCTGCGCGGCGGTGTTGATGAAGGGCACCTGCGCGTCCGGGGTGGCCGCGTCCGGGCCGACCTGCTCGAAGGTGCCGCCGAAGGCCTCGGTGGCGTTCCGGCCTCCGGTGGCGCTGGCGTCGAAGTAGGGGTTGCCCAGGTTCTTGGGCAGGAACGTGATGGTGGCGCTCTCCGACCCGGAGCCCGCGTCCGAGCCGCCGTCGCTGCTGCTGCCCCCGCAGGAGCTGAGGGTCAGGGCGGTGGCCAGGGCCGCGGCCGCGAGGGCCGGGATGCGGCGGGAGTGGTGCGTCATGAGGTGGAACCTTTCGTCGTCGTGGCACGGGTGTGCGTCACGGTGGTCAGCGACCCGGGTTCGGTGCGCTGTCGGGCGTGCCGGCGGCACGTCCGCGTCGCCTGCCGGCCAGGCGGCCCGAGGCCCAGGCGAGGAGACTGGTGGAGATCACGGAGACCACGAGCAGGGCCCCGATCACGATGTTGATGACGTTGACCGGGTAGCTCTCCAGGCGCATCGCGCTGGACAGCACCCCGATCAGCAGGACCCCGGCGACGACGCCGTGCAGCGCGCCCCGCCCGCCGAAGATGGACACGCCGCCGAGCAGGACGGCCGCGATCACCTGCAGCTCCAGGCCGGTGGCGTTGTCGCCGCGCGCCGAGCCGTAGCGCAGGGTGAAGTAGATCCCGGCCGCGGCCGAGATCGCCCCGGCCATGACGAAGAGCAGCATCGTGGTGCGGGCGACGTCGACGCCGGTGAAGTGCGCCGCCTCGGCGTTGAGCCCGATCTCGTAGGCCCCGCGGCCGAAGGGGGAGAAGTGCAGCAGCCAGGTGAACCCCACCAGCAGCACCGCGAACGGGACGAGGACCAGCGGGAGGCTGCCGCCCTCGACGATGCGCTGCTTGGCCAGGTCGGTCCAGTACTCACCGAAGTCGGTGACCGCGGTGGTGCCGAGCAGGCCGACCGCGATCCCGCGGTAGAGGGCCAGGGTGCCGATCGTGACGGCCAGCGAGGGCAGCCCGACGTAGGCGACGAGGAACCCGTTGAGGCTGCCGCACAGCGCGCCGACCACGATCGCGACCAGGCCGGCGACGGGGATCGGGAGGCCCGCGTCCTGGTGCAGGACGCCGACCAGCACGCTGGACAGGCCCACCACGCTGGCCACCGACAGGTCGATCTCGCCGGTGACGATGATCATCGTCATCGGCAGCGCGATCAGCAGGATCGGGGCGATGTCGAGGAACAGGTAGTACAGCGTCAGCGGGCCGTCGAAGAACGGCACCTGCTGCAGCGAGTAGGTGTAGACGACCAGCAGCAGGGCAATGATCGCGAACTCGCGGGTCAGGAGCGCGCGGCGCCACAGCGGTCGCGACCAGGCCGGGTAGGACCGCGGCTCGGGGGCCGGGCCGTCGGTGCGCGCGGTGGTCAGGGTCGGGGTGCTCATCAGGCGGTCACCGTTCGCTCGGAGGGCACGGTCGCGGCCTTCTCGGCCTCACGCTCGGTGGCGAGCCGTCTCTCCTGGCGCTGGGCGAGCACCCGGTCCAGGACGATGGCGGCCAGGATCAGTGCACCGACGACGGCCTGCTGCCAGAAGTCGGCGATACCGACGATCGGCAGGGCCCGGTTGATGGTGACCAGCAGGAACGCCCCCAATGCGGCGCCCCACACGGTGCCGCTGCCGCCGAAGATGGCCACCCCGCCGATGACGGCCGCGCCGACGGCCTGCAGCTCGATGCTGAACCCGGCGCCGCTGCTGACGGTGCCGTAGCGGGCGGCGTAGACCACGCCGGCCAGGCCGGCCAGGGCGCCGCTGAGGACGAACGCGGCGAGCACCCGGCGGGTGACGGGCAGGCCGTAGAGGCGCGCGGCGTCGGGGTCGGAGCCGATGGCGTAGAGCTCGCGGCCGCTGCGGGCCGAGCCCAGGTGGTGGCCGACCAGGGCGAGCACGACCAGGGCCAGGACGGTGAGCACCGGGATGCCGAGCACGCTGCTCGTGCCGAGCGCGAGGAACCCCGAGGGCATGTCGGAGGCGTTGATCCGGTCGCTGCCGGCCCAGGTGAGGAAGATCCCACGGTAGATGTAGAGCGTGCCGAGGGTGATCACCAGGGCGGGAACCTTGCCGAAGGCGACCAGCACCCCGTTGACCAGGCCCAGCAGCGCGCCCATGGCCAGGCCGGCGGCGAAGACCGCCACCACCGGGATCCCGGGCACGTCGACGAACAGCCGGCCGGTCAGGTAGGCGGTGAGGCCGAGGACCGAGCCGACGGACAGGTCGACGTTGCGGGTGACGACGACCACCGTCTGCCCGACGGCGAGCAGGAGCAGCAACGACGGCGTGACCAGCAGGTTGCGGAAGCCGTCGGAGGAGAACAGGAACGACCGCGAGCTGAGCGTGGTCAGGGCGATGATCACCAGCAGGACCGCGGCGACCGCGACCTCCCGGGAGCGCAGCAGGGTGGACAGACGGCTCACGCCGGCACCTCCGGGGTCGTGGCGCGGGCACCGCTGGCGGGCTCGGCGCGGGTGGCGGCCCGCATCACGGCCTCGGGCGTGGCCTCGTCACGGGCGAGCTCCGCGGTGACGCGGCCCTCGCAGACGACCAGGACGCGGTCGGCCATGCCGAGCACCTCGGGCAGCTCGGAGGAGATCATCACGATGGCCAGGCCCTCCCCGGCGAGCTCGGAGAGCAGCCGGTGCACCTCGGCCTTGGTGCCGACGTCGATGCCGCGGGTCGGCTCGTCGATGAAGAGCAGGCGGGGCTGCGTGGCCAGCCACTTGGCGATGACGACCTTCTGCTGGTTGCCGCCGCTCATCGTGGCGGCGCGCATGTCCAGGGCGTTGGTCTTGACCTCGAGGCGCCCGGCCCAGGGACCGGCGGCGGCGTTCTCGGCGTGCGCGGTCAGCACGCCGGAGCGGGTCAGCCCGCGGCGGATCACCGAGGCGATGTTGCGGGCCACCGACCCCTCGACGACCAGGCCCTGCTGGCGACGGTCCTCGGGGACGAACGCGACGCCGGCGGCGATCGCGGCGCGGGGGCTGCCGGGGGCGAGGTCCGCCCCGCCGAGGCGGACCCGACCGGAGTCGTAGGCGTCCACGCCGAAGACGGCGCGGGCGATCTCGCTGCGCCCCGCGCCGACCAGACCGGCCAGGGCGACGATCTCGCCGGCGCGGACGTCGAAGGAGACCTCGTGGAAGGTGCCGGCGCGGGTGAGGCCGTCGACCTCGAGGACGACCTCGCCGACCTCGGCGGGGGTCTTGGGGAACAGCTCGCCGACCTCGCGGCCGACCATCTGCGCCACGACCTCCTCGACGCTGGTCGCCGCGATCGCCTGGGTGCCCACGTAGGCGCCGTCACGCATCACCGTGACGGTGTCGCACAAGGAGAACACCTCGTCGAAGCGGTGCGAGATGAACACCAGCGCGCGGCCCTCGTCGCGCAGGCTGCGGGCGACCGCGAAGAGCCGCTCGACCTCGACGCCGCTCAGCGCCGCCGTCGGCTCGTCCATCACGAGCAGGGCGGCGTCGAGGGAGATCGCCTTGGCGATCTCGATGATCTGCTGGTCGGCGATCGAGAGGCCGCGGGCGGGGCGACGGGGGTCGATGGCGACGCCGAGCCGCTCGAACAGCGCGAGCGCCTCGGTGTGCATGGCGCGGCGGTCGATGCGCCGCCCGGCGCCGAGGGGCTGGCGGCCCATGAAGAGGTTCTCGGTGACCGACAGGTCGGGGAAGAGCGTGGGCTCCTGGTAGATCACCGCGATACCGGCGGCCTTGGACTCCGCGGTGGAGGTGAAGTCGACGTCGGCGCCCTGGAAGCGGAACGCGCCCGAGTCGCGGCGGTGGACGCCGGCGACGACCTTGACCAGGGTGGACTTGCCCGCCCCGTTCTCGCCCACGAGGGCGTGGATCGAGCCCGGGTGCACGCTCATCGTCCCGGACGACAGCGCCACGACCGAGCCGAACGACTTGGCGACGTCGCGCAGCTCGAGCGTCGGTGTCGACGTCTGCTCGGTCATCGGTCTCCTCGGTGATTGAAAGGTTTCAACCTGTGACCCCGGACACTAGGTGACCCCCGACACAGTCGTCAAGGGCTGTGGGAGGATCCATTCCGGGCCCGGCTCCACCGGGCCCGGACGTCGGCCCACGCGCCTCTCGTCGACGTCGCCCCGGAGCATCAGGAGGCACCATGGCCACGACGGGCTCCCGCCCGGCGACGGCACGCCAGGCCGGCGTCAAGGACGTCGCCGCGGCCGCCGGGGTCTCCCTGGGCACCGTCTCGAACGTGCTCAACCGCCCCGACCGGGTCTCCGCCGCCACGCGCTCGCGCGTCGAGCACGCGATGGCCCAGCTCGGCTTCGTGCGCAACGAGTCGGCGCGTGCGCTGCGGGTCGGGCGCAGCAGCGTCCTGGCCTACGTGGTGCTCGACGCCGGGAACCCGTTCTTCACCGACGTCGCGGCCGGTGTCGAGCAGGCCGCCGAGGAGGCCGCGCTCTCGGTGTACCTGTGCAACTCCGACCAGCGCGCGGAGCGGGAGCACGACTACCTCGAGAACCTCGAGCAGCAGCGGGTCCAGGGCATCCTGATCACCCCGGTCGACCCCGAGTCGCCGCAGCTCGCGGCCGTGGCCGCCCGAGGGACGCCCGTGGTCGTGCTCGACCGGCGCCGCACGGCGCAGGACCTGTGCTCGGTCAGCGTGGACGACCGGCACGGTGGTCGTGTGGCCCTGGAGCACCTCCTCGACCTCGGTCACCAGCGCGTCGCCTTCGTCGGCGGGCCCTCGACGATCGGGCAGGTGCGGGACCGGCTCGCCGGGGCGCTCGAGGCGTGGTCGGCGGCCGGCCGGGCGCGCGAGGACCTCGTCGTCGTCGAGACCATGGCCCTGACCGTCGCCGAGGGCCGGGTCGCCGGGGAGCGCCTGGCCGGGATGACCCGCGGGCGCCGGCCGACCGCGGCGTTCTGCGCCAACGACCTGCTGGCCCTCGGCCTGCTGCAGCAGACCATCGCGACCGGGCACCGGGTGCCCGAGCAGCTGGCCATCGTCGGCTACGACGACATCGAGTTCGCCGCGGCCGCCGCGGTGCCGCTGAGCTCGGTGCGCCAGCCCCGCCGGCTGCTGGGCAGCACCGCCGCGGCGATGCTGCTCGACGAGGCCGCCGGGGCCGACCACCGTCACGAGCAGGTCGTGTTCACCCCCGAGCTGGTGGCGCGGTCCTCGACACGCTCCTGAGGTCGGACGTCCGGGACGAGCCCGGACTGCAACGATTCACCCGACTGCCACGATCTGGCGGCGCATCCCGGGCACCGCCGCGCGGGCGTCGGTGGCGCTCGGGTCTCAGCGGCGCCCGGCGAAGAACGCGTCGAGCAGCGCCGTGGACTCCGTGGCCAGCACGCCGGCCAGGACCTCGGGCCGGTGGTTGAGGCGCCGGTCACGCACCACGTCCCACAGGCTGCCCACCGCGCCGGCCTTCTCGTCGTGGGCCCCGAAGACGACCCGCCGGACGCGCGAGAGCACCGCGGCGCCGGCGCACATCGTGCACGGCTCGAGGGTCACCACCAGCGTGCAGCCACTCAGGCGCCACTCGCCGAGCACGCGGGCCGCGGCCCGCAGCGCGACGACCTCGGCGTGACCGGTCGGGTCGGCGTCGGCCTCCCGGGCGTTGCGGCCCCGGCCGAGCACGTCGCCGCCCGGGCCGAGCACGACCGCGCCGATCGGCACGTCGCCGGTGGCGCGCGCGGCGCGCGCCTCGTCCAGCGCGGCCCGCATCGCGCCCTCCCACGACGTCCCGCTCACCCGTCCCCCTCCGCCGCTCGCCGCGGCTCAGGCGGGCGCGACGCCGACGACGTCGTCGAAGAGCGGGCCGAAGCCGAGGCGGCGGGCCAGGTCGGAGAGCATCTCGTCGGGGTACAGGTCGAAGTCGTCGAGGAGCACCGCGAGGTCCAGGGAGCCGACGCCGAGGTCCTCGAGCAGGTCGAGGTCGCCCGCGGGCACCTGCTCGTCGTCCTCCTCCGGCTCTGGGAGCCCGAGCTCGTCGAGCACGGTCGCGGCGAGGTCCCACTCGTCGGCCGCGGTGACGTCGGAGAGCAGCAGACGCGCACGGTCCCCGACCACGCGGACCAGCACGAACCAGTCCTCGTCGACGGCGACCATCCCGATCGCACCGCCGTCGCCCGGCAGCCGCCGCAGCGCCCGCACCAGGGAGCCGACGTCCTCGAGGTGGTCGGCGATCATCTCCTGCACCGTCCAGGAGCCCTCCTCGCGGAAGGCCGCGACGGCGAAGTCGACCGCGTCCAGCTGCTCTGCCATGCCCCTGGTCCCCCTCGCAGCCCGCTGCTCGGTGGACACGATCCCGTCGACGACGGCACCACCTGCCTCAGCGTCGCAGACGGGGCGCCGAGGGTCGAGCCCCGTCCTCGCGACGCGACCGCCGCCCGACTGGACCGGTGACGCCATGTCGACAAATTTGCCACAAGACACCCCGGCCTGGCTAAGGTCCTGAACCGTGTCCTCCCCCCAGCGCACCCCCCGGTCCCTCCTGCTCGCCGTGCCCGTCGCGCTCGGTGCGCTCGTGCTCGGCCTCCTCGGCCCCGTGGCGCTCGCGCCCGGTGCGTCGGCCCACCACGCCGGAGCCGCACCCGGACCGGTCAACGCCGGCAACACCTACGGCTGGTGGCACCACGACGGCGTCGGCTGGATGGAGCACTGGGAGACGGGGAACCTGGCGCCGTACTGGGACGTCCGCGGCCCCGGCGAGGTGCAGCACCAGGTCGGCATGCTCACGTTGAACACCTCCGGCAACAGCACCGTCAGCGCGACCCGCCAGCAGGCCGCGAGCAGGTACGGGCGCTGGGAGATCCGGCTGCGCACCCGGCGCTACGAGACCGGGGGCACCGACTACCGGGTGCTCACCGAGCTCGTCCCGGCCGACCCCACGGCCTACCACTGCGGCGCCGACAACATCGCGCTCCAGGCGCTGCGACCCGACAGCAGGCGGGCCCGCGTCTACGCCCGCGGTGCCCACGAGCAGGTCTTCCGCTCCTCCTACCCGGTGAACTCGCGCAGCCAGCGCTGGCACACCTTCGCCGTCGAGGTCACCCCGGCGCGGATCGCCTGGTTCGTCGACGCCCACGTCGTGCGCACCGAGACCCGCGACGCCGCGCGCACCGGCGTGCCGATGACCGTCCGGTTCACGATGCAGGCCGTGCCGGGCAAGGAGATGAACCGCTCGCGCATGCAGATGGACTGGCTGCGTCACTTCAACCTCAACGCCCCCAACGAGAAGCCGACCCAGGCGCCCTCGACGCACGTCGCCCGCTACGCGAGGGGCTGCTGATCCGCTCGGGGGCGCGGCGCGCGACGCACTAGGGTCGCCCCCATGCGCACCCACGTCGTGGACCACCCGCTCGTCGCCCACAAGCTGACCGCCCTGCGCGACGAGACCACGGACTCCCCGACGTTCCGTCGCCTCGCCGACGAGCTGGTGACCCTGCTGGCCTACGAGGCCACCCGCGCGGTCCGCGTCACCCCCGTCGACGTCACCACCCCCGTCGGCCCGACCACCGGCGTCCGGCTGGCCTCACCCAAGCCGCTGGTCGTCCCGATCCTGCGCGCCGGGCTCGGCATGCTCGACGGCATGGTGCGCCTGCTGCCCACCGCCGAGGTCGGCTTCCTCGGGATGGTGCGCAACGAGCAGACCCTCGAGGCCTCGACCTACGCCGAGCGGCTGCCCGACGACCTGTCGGGGCGCCAGTGCTACGTCGTCGACCCGATGCTGGCCACCGGCGGCACCCTGGTGGCGGCCATCGAGTTCCTCACCTCCCGCGGCGCCGACGACATCACCGTCATCTGCCTGCTCGCCGCCCCCGAGGGCGTCGCCCGTCTGGAGAGGGACCTCGGCGCCCACGCCGTCCCGGTCACCATCGTGACCGCCGCCATGGACGAGCGGCTCAACGAGCTGGGCTACATCGTCCCCGGCCTCGGCGACGCCGGCGACCGGCTCTACGGCGTCGCCGGCTGAGGCTCCCGCAGCGTCGGGCGCACCCTCGCCCGTCCGCCCGTCGTTTGGTCACCAACGACAGGGAGCAAACGTTTACGTTTGTCGTTTGGTCACCAACGGGCGCCTTCGAGCGCCGAGAGCCCGGCGCAGCGGCAGGACGGTCAGAGGGCCTTGAGGGCGGCGAGCAGCTTGGAGAGCGAGTCCTTGGCGTCGCCGAAGAGCAGGCTGGTGCGGGGGTCGAAGAGCAGCTCGTTCTCGATGCCCGCGAAGCCGGGGCGCATGGAGCGCTTGAGGAAGACGACCTGGCGGGCCTCGTCGACGTCGAGGATCGGCATCCCGTAGATGGGGGCGCCGGGGGTCGTCTTGGCCGCGGGGTTCACGACGTCGTTGGCGCCGACGACCAGGACGACGTCGGTCTGCTTGAACTCGGAGTTGATGTCGTCCATCTCCACGAGCTGCTCGTAGGGCACCTGGGCCTCGGCGAGCAGGACGTTCATGTGCCCGGGCATCCGGCCGGCGACCGGGTGGATGGCGTAGTCGGTGCGGATGCCGCGGGCGGTGAGCAGGTCGACGATCTCGCGCAGGGTGTGCTGGGCCTGGGCGACGGCGAGGCCGTACCCGGGCACCACGATCACGCGCTCGGCGTAACCGAGCAGGATGGCGACGTCCTCGGGCCCGGCGCTGCGCACGGGCCGGTCGGAGGCGACGCCGGCGCCCAGCGTGGAGCCGCCGCGCAGGGCGCCGAAGAGGATGTTGAGCACCGAGCGGCCCATCGCCCTGGCCATCAGCATGGTCAGGAACGTGCCCGAGGCCCCGACCAGGGTGCCGGCGACCAGCAGGACCACGTTCTGCAGCACGTAGCCGCCGGCGGCGACGGTGAGGCCGGTGAGGGCGTTGAGCAGCGAGATCACGATCGGCACGTCGGCACCGCCGACGGGCAGCACGAGCAGCGCGCCGACCGCGAGGGCGACCAGCGCCAGGACGATCCCGGCCCACAGCACCGGCTCGCGGGTGGTGAGCACCGCCAGCACGATCGTGGCCAGCAGCGCGAGGCCGAAGACGACCGGCAGGCCGCGGAAGACCACCGGCCGCGAGGTCATCAGCTCCTGCAGCTTGGCGAAGGTGACCACCGAGCCCGCGAAGCTGACCGCGCCGACCGCGATGGTGAACGCGGTCGCGGCCACCACGAACCACCCGAGCGGCGCCAGGCCCGCGGTGGCCTCGCGCACGGTGATGATCTCCTCCAGCTCCAGCAGGGCCACCAGCGCGGCCGCACCCCCGCCGACGCCGTTGAACAGCGCGACCATCTGCGGCATCTGGGTCATCTGCACCCGCCGCGCGCCGACGACGCCGACCACCGAGCCGACCAGGATCGCCACCAGGATCGCCCCGACGTGCCGCAGGTCGAGGTAGACGAACGGCAGGGCCACCGCGACGACGGCCGCACCCGCCCCGACGAGGTTGCCCGCCCGGGCCGTGCGCGGCCCGGCGAGGCCCTTGAGGGCCAGGATGAACCCGACGGCGCAGAGCAGGTAGACCAGCTCGGCCCACAGCGGGATCACCGGCCCGCCTCCCGCGTCGCGGCCGGCTTGCGGCGGGTGAACATCTGCAGCATCCGATCGGTGACCACGAACCCGCCGACCATGTTGACGCATGCCAGGACGACCGCGACCAGGCCGACGCCCACCGCGACGCCGCTCTCGGCGGTGCCGGTCACGATGACCGCCCCGAGCAGGATGATCCCGTGGATCGCGTTGGCGCCCGACATCAGCGGGGTGTGCAGCGTCGAGGAGACCTTGGCGATCACCTCGATGCCGACGAAGACGCTGAGCACGAAGATGGTCAGCCAGAAGATCGGGTCGCCGCCGCTCATGCCTGCTCGCCCTCCAGTCGGTCGCGGGTGGGTCCGTGCTGGACCACGCCGTCGTGCGTGACGCAGCAGCCCGCGACGACCTCGTCGTCGAGGTCGACCGCGAAGCGCGGCGGTGAGTCGCCCTCACCGGGGACGCTCATCAGCCGGAGCAGGCCGACCACGTTCTGCGCGTACAGCCGCGAGGCCGGCTCCGGCATCTGGCCCGGCACGTTGCGCCCGCCCCAGACCTGGGCCGCGCCGACGCGCACCACCTCCCCGGGCCGCGAGCCCTCGACGTTGCCCCCGGTCTCGGCGGCGAGATCGACGACCACCGAGCCCGGGGCCATCTGCTCCACCATCGCGGCGGTGACCAGCAGCGGCGCCGCACGACCCGGGATGGCCGCGGTCGTGATCAACGCGTCGGCGGCAGCGACGTAGGGGGTGAGCAGCTCGCGCTGACGGGCCGCGCGCCCCTCGTCGGCCTCGCGGGCGTAACCGCCCGCGCCCTCCAACGACTCGAGGTCGAGCTCGATGGCCTGGGCGCCCACCGAGCGGATCTCCTCCGCGGCGGCCGCCCGCACGTCGTAGGCCCGCACCACCGCGCCGAGCCGCTTGCTGGTCGCGATCGCCTGGAGCCCGGCGACGCCGGCGCCGAGGACGACGACCTGGGCCGGGGCCACCGTGCCGGCGGCGGTCATGTTGAGCGGGAAGAAGCGGCGCAGCAGCCCCGCGGCGACGACCGCGCCGCGGTACCCGGAGACCAGGGCCTGCGAGCTCAGCGCGTCCATCGACTGGGCCCGGGAGATCCGCGGCACCAGCTCCATCGCGAAGCAGCTGACGCCGCAGTCGCTCAGGTCCGCGACGCGGGCGAGGTCGGCGACGGGGACGAAGGAGACCGTCGCGGTGCCGGCCGGCAGCCGCCGCACGACCTCGGTGGGCAGTGCCTGCACCGAGACCACCACGTCGGCGCCGTCGAGGGCGGCGTCGTGCACCTGCCCCCCGGCAGCGAGGTAGTCCTCGTCCTCGGCCAGCGCGCCGCGTCCCGCGCCCGGCTCGACGGCGACCTCGTGGCCCAGGCCGACCAGCGTGGCGACCAGCTCGGGCACCAGCGCGACCCGCGTCTCTCCGTCCTGGCTCTCCCGCGCGACTGCGATCCTCACCCTGGTGAACCTAGGGCACCGCGGGCCCCGGTGGGCGCCGGACACGGCCCGAGTCCGGCAAGGGCCCCAGCGGGACCCGCACCAGCCGCTCGTGGCGGGGACCACCGCGGGCCCCCTCGCCGAGGTGGGAGGCGACGAGGTCGACGTGGTCGACGGTGAACACCGGCCCCGACCACGACTCCAGCAGCCGCACCCACCGGCCGACGTCGCCGGGGCGGTGGCGCCGCGCCAGGGTCAGGTGGGGGCGGAACCGCGTCCCGTCCACGCCGGCGCCCGCGGTGGCGAAGGCGGTCCGCACGCCGACCGCCAGCCGCTCCAGCTCCGCCGCGGCCGGCACCGGCACGCTCGCCGTGGCGTCCACCCCCGCGACCAGCACCCGCGCCCGCCCGGGGTCGGGGAAGGCGCCCCCGCCGGTGAGGCGCAGGACGAACGGGCGTCGCCGGGACGCCGCCGCGGCGAGGCGCTCGGCGAGGTCGTCGAGACGGTGCGCGGCGACGTCGGCGGCGAAGGCGAGCGTGACGTGCCACTGCTCGGACGGGCTCCAGCGCAGGCCGTCCTCGCGGCCGGCGTCACGACGCGGCTCGAGGAACGCCTCCAGGGGTTCGAGGGCCGCCGGTGGCGGCACCACCGCCGCGAAGAGCCGCATCACAGGCGGGTGCCGACGAGCGTCCCGATCGCGAAGGTCACCAGCATGGCGAAGACCCCGCCGAGGACGTTGCGCACCACGGCGCGACCGGTCGGCCCGTAGGCCAGCGTCGCGCTGAGGTAGCCGGTGCCGGCCAGCGCCACCGCGACGGCGCCGAACGTGACCGGCACCCGCACCGCGGCCGGCAGCAGGATGGTCAGCAGCGGCAGCAGGGCGCCGACGGTGAAGCTGACCATCGAGGCGAGGGCCGCCGCCCACGGGCTCGTCAGGTCGTCGGGGTCGATGCCGAGCTCGGCCTCGGCGTGCGCGCCGAGCGCGTCGTGCGCGGTCAGGGCGGTGGCCACCTCGAGCGCGAGCTCGTCGCTGAGGCCCTTGTCGGCGTAGATGCCGGCCAGCTCGCGCAGCTCCTCGTCGGGGGTCTCGGCCAGCTCGCGGCGCTCCTTCTCCAGCAGGGCCCGCTCGGAGTCGCGCTGGGTCGAGACCGACACGTACTCCCCCGCGGCCATGCTCATCGCGCCCGCCACCAGCCCGGCGATGCCGGCCACGACGATGCTCGAGCGGGCCGCGGTGGCCCCGGCGACGCCGACCACGATGCCCGCGGTGGACACGATGCCGTCGTTGGCGCCGAGCACGCCGGCGCGCACCCAGTTCAGGCGGTTGTTCACCCCGTCGCGGTGCGGCTCGTCGTCGTGGGGGCCGATCGCGGGTTCTCCGGGCACGGCCACGTCGGGCGCCTCGCTGCTCATGGCTCGATCCTGCGTCGTCGCAGCACCGCCCGCAAGGAAGGCGAGCCTGCGCTCAGCACGCTGTGACGGGCCTCTCGTCCCCGCAGCGCGACTAGGCCGTCCGGGTGGTTCGTCCTCCCTCGACCGTGTGGTTTGATCGATCCAAAGATCGATCGAGGGAGACCTGCATGGAGCACTGGCCGGGACACGCCTACCCGTTGGGGGCGACGTTCGACGGGAGCGGCACCAACTTCGCCCTGTTCAGCGAGATCGCCGAGAAGGTCGAGCTGTGCCTGTTCGACGACGTCGGCGGCGAGACCGTCGAGACCCGCGTCCGGGTCAGCGAGGTCGACGCCTACGTGTGGCACTGCTACCTGCCCACGGTGCAGCCCGGCCAGCGCTACGGCTACCGCGTCCACGGCCCGTGGGACCCCGAGCGGGGCCTGCGCTGCAACCCGAGCAAGCTGCTCCTCGACCCCTACGCGAAGGCCACCACCCGTGACATCGACTGGGACCAGTCGCTGTTCTCCTACACCTTCGGCGACCCCGACTCCCGCAACGACGAGGACTCCGCGGCGCACATGACCCTCAGCGTCGTGATCAACCCCTACTTCGACTGGGAGGGCGACCGCGCCCCCAAGGTCGAGTACAACGACACCGTCATCTACGAGGCCCACGTCAAGGGCCTGACCCAGCAGCACCCCGACGTGCCCGAGGAGCTGCGTGGCACCTACGCCGGCATCGCGCACCCGGCGATCACCGAGCACCTGTCCAAGCTGGGCATCACCGCCATCGAGCTGATGCCGGTGCACCAGTTCATCCAGGACAGCACCCTGCTCGACCAGGGCCTGCGCAACTACTGGGGCTACAACACCCTGGCCTTCTTCGCCCCGCACGCGGCCTACGCCGCGACCGGCGAGCTCGGCCAGCAGGTCCAGGAGTTCAAGTCCATGGTCAAGGCCCTGCACGCCGCCGGCATCGAGGTCATCCTCGACGTGGTCTACAACCACACCGCCGAGGGCAACCACATGGGCCCGACGCTGAGCTTCAAGGGCATCGACAACGAGGCCTACTACCGCCTCGTCGAGGACGACCAGCGCTACTACATGGACTACACCGGCACCGGCAACAGCCTCAACGTCCGCCACCCCCACTCGCTGCAGCTGATCATGGACTCGCTGCGCTACTGGGTGCTCGAGATGCACGTCGACGGTTTCCGCTTCGACCTCGCCTCCACCCTGGCCCGCGAGTTCTACGAGGTCGACCGCCTCGCCACCTTCTTCGAGCTCGTCCAGCAGGACCCGGTGGTCAGCCAGGTCAAGCTGATCGCCGAGCCGTGGGACGTCGGACCCGGCGGCTACCAGGTCGGCGGGTTCCCGCCGCAGTGGACCGAGTGGAACGGCGACTACCGCGACGTCGTGCGCGACTTCTGGCGCGGCGAGCCCTCCCTGGGCGACTTCGCCGTCGCCTGTCGGGCTCCTCGGACCTCTACGAGCAGTCGGGACGCCGGCCGTTCGCCAGCATCAACTTCGTCACCGCCCACGACGGCTTCACGCTGCGCGACCTCGTGTCCTACAACGAGAAGCACAACGAGGCCAACGGCGAGGGCAACAACGACGGCGAGAGCCACAACCGCTCGTGGAACCACGGCGTCGAGGGCCCCACCGACGACCCCGACGTGCTGCGCCTGCGCGCGCGCACCCAGCGCAACATCATCACCACCCTGCTGCTCAGCCAGGGCGTGCCGATGCTGCTGCACGGTGACGAGGCCGGGCGCACCCAGGACGGCAACAACAACACCTACGCCCAGGACTCCGAGATCGCCTGGATGAACTGGGAGCGCGTGGACCGACCCCTGGTGGAGTTCACCGCGGCCGTCGCCGCGCTGCGCGCCGAGCACCCGACGTTCCGCCGCAAGCGGTTCTTCACCGGCACCACCGTGCGCACCGGTCCGGAGCCCCACCGGCGGCGAGCGACTCAACGACATCGTCTGGCTCGACCTCGACGGCGAGCCGATGGCCGACGAGGACTGGGACGCCGGCGGCAAGGCGCTGGGCATGTACCTCAACGGCCACGGCATCCGCGGCCGCGACGCCCGGGGCCAGCGGATCGTGGACGACCACTTCCTGCTGTACTTCAACGCCTCCCACGAGGACGCCGAGCTCACCCTGCCGCCCGCCGAGTACTGCCGAGCGCTGGGCCGTGGCCATCGACACCGCCCGCGGCAGCGAGCACCACGACCTCGTCGACGCCGGCGACACCCTGACCATCGGCTCGCGCAGCGTGCTGGTGCTCCAGGAGTGGACCGAGCCCGAGGCCGGGTACGAGAACACCGTGGACGCCTCGATCGCCTCCTACGCCGAGTACGCCGAGGCCGAGGCCGCCGACGCCGAGGCCGCGACGCAGGCCCCCACCGGGGCCGAGGCGTCCGACGGGGACGACGCGTGAGCGCGGCCCGCGTCCCGGCGTCGACCTACCGGGTGCAGGTCACCGCCGAGACGGACCTGCACGCGGCGGCCGGCCTGCTCGGCTACCTGCACGACCTGGGCGTCGACTGGGTCTACCTCTCGCCGCTGCTCGAGGCCGAGCCCGGCAGCGACCACGGCTACGACGTCGTCGACCACGGACGCGTCGACCCCTCCCGCGGTGGCGCCGAGGGCCTGGCCGCGGTCTCCGCGCGGGCCCGCGAGCTGGGCATGGGCGTCCTGGTCGACATCGTCCCCAACCACATCGGGTGTCGCCACGCCCGTGGAGAACGGCTGGTGGTGGGACCTGCTCACCCACGGCCGGGAGTCCGCGTTCGCCTCGGCCTTCGACGTCGACTGGGAGGCCGGCGGACGGCCGGCTGCGCGTGCCGGTCGTCGGCGACGACGACCTTTCGACGCCCGGCGCGCGGCGGATCGCGAACCTCGCTGGTCGCCGGCGAGGGCGACGAGCTGCGCTACCACGACCACGCTTCCCGGTCGCTCCCGGCACCGCCTCGCCGGGCGACGACGCCGACGCCGTGCACGCCCGGCAGTCCTACCAGCTGGTGAACTGGCGCGTCGCCGACGCCGAGCCTGAACTTCCGCCGCTTCTTCGCCGTCAACACCCTCGCCGCGATCCGCGTCGAGGAGCGAGACGTGCTTCGAGCGCAGCCACGTCGAGATCCGGCGCTGGTTCGACGAGGGCCTCGTCGACGGCCTGCGCGTGGACCACCCCGACGGCCTGCGCGACCCCGAGGGCTACCTCGACGACCTCGCCGGACCTCACCGGCGGCGCCTACGTGCTGGTCGAGAAGATCCTCGAGCCCGGCGAGGACCTGCCCACCGACTGGGCCACCGCCGGCACCACCGGCTACGACGTCCTCGGCGACGTCGACCGGGTGCTGGTCGACCCCGACGGCGAGGAGCCGCTGCTGGCCCTCGACGCCCGGCTGCGGGACTGCCCGCCGGCAGCACGCCGGACTGGCACGCCCTGGTGCACGGCACCAAGCGCGCCGTGGCCGACGGCATCCTGCACTCGCGAGGTCCGCCGCGTCGTGCGCGAGCTGCTGCGCGAGCGGCCCGCGCTCGCCGAGCAGACCGACGGCGGCGAGGCCGCGATCCTCGACGCCGTCGCCGAGCTGATGGCCTGCTTCGCCGTCTACCGCTCCTACCTGCCCCGAGGACCCCGACTCGGTCGCGAGCACCTCGAGGCCGCCCTCGCCGCCGCGCGCGAGCACCGTCCCGACCTCGCCGGCGTCCTCGACGCTGCTCGCCGGCCCGCTCGGCGACCCCGCCGGGGACGGCGACCCGGCGGCTGCCAGCAGACCAGCGGCATGGTGATGGCCAAGGGCGTCGAGGACTGCGCGTTCTACCGCTGGTCCCCGCTGACCTCGCTCAACGAGGTCGGCGGGGACCCCAGCGAGTTCTCGCTGTCGCCCCGCGGCCTTCCACGACCGCGATGGCCGCGTCGGCAGGCGATGGCCCGCACGCGATGACGGCCGGCTCCACCCACGACACCAAGCGCGGCGAGGACACCCGCGCCCGGATCGCGGTCCTGGCCGAGGTGCCCGAGCTGTGGGCGGCCGCCCTCGGCCGGCTGCTCGAGCTCGCCCCCGTGCCCGACGCCGGGTTCGGCAGCCTGCTGTGGCAGGCGGTCGTCGGCTGCTGGCCGGCCCACGTCGAGGGCACCGAGCCGGCCGACCTGCGCGCGCGCCTGCACGGCTACGCCGAGAAGGCGATGCGCGAGGCGGGCGACCGCACCACGTGGACCGCGCCGGACGAGGCCTACGAGGCGGCCGTGCACGCCGCCGTCGACGCCGCGCTCGACGACGCAGCGAGGTCCACGCGTGGTGGTCGACGTGCTGTCGAGAGTCGCCGGCGCCGGGCTGGAGCAACGCGCTGGCCGCCAAGCTGGTCGCGCTCACGATGCCCGGCGTGCCGGACGTCTACCAGGGCAGCGAGCTGTGGGAGCAGAGTCTCGTCGACCCCGACAACCGCCGCCCGGTCGACTTCGACCGCGCGCGCCGCGCTGCTCGCCGCGGCTGCCGCGCCGGCGTCCGCGCCGCGGCGGCCCCGAGCGACGACGGGCGCCGCCAAGCTGCGCGTGGTCACGCGCGGCGCTGCGGCTGCGCCGCGACCGGCCCGAGCTGTTCACCGACGTACGCCGCCGGTGCGGCGCCGACGGTCCGGCCGCCGACCACGCGCTCGCCTTCGACCGGGGCGGCGCGGTCACCGTGGTCACCCGGCTGCCCGGCGGGCTGGCCGCGCGCGGCGGCTGGCGCGCCACGACCCTGGCGCTGCCGCCGGGCCGCTGGGCGACCGGCCGTCGGGCTCGGACCGCGCTCGTCGGCGACGGTCGACCTCGGCCGACGTGCTGGCCGCCTGCCCGTCGCGCTGCTGGTGAGGACCGTGAGCCGACGACGTGCGCGGACCGCTTCGACGTCTGGGCGCCCGCTGCCGCGAGCGCGTCCGGCTCGCCCTCGGTGACGACGAGGTCGTCGCGATGACCCGCGGCGCAGGACGGCTGGTGGACCCCGGTCGAGCCGGTGCCCGACCCGCTCCCAGGGCGAGGTCGACTACGGCTACCTGCTCGACGACGACACGCACGTCGCGGCCCGACCCGCGCTCGCGGCGCCAGCCCCGACGGCGTGCACGGCCGGTCGCGCACCTTCGACCCGGCGGCCTTCGCCTGGACCGACCACGGACTGGACCGGCCGCCAGCTCGCCGGCAGCGGTCGTCTACGAGCTGCACGTGGGCACCTTCACCCCCGAGGGCACCCTCGACGCCGCGCTCGGCCAGCCTCGACCACCTCCGCTCGATCGGGGTCGACCTCGTCGAGCTGATGCCGGTCAACGCCTTCAACGGCACCCACAACTGGGGCTACGACGGCGTCGGCTGGTTCGCCGTCGACGAGCACGTACGGCGGGCCGGAGGCCTACCAGCGCTTCGTCGACGGCTGCCACGCCGCCGGCCTCGGCGTGATCCAGGACGTCGTCTACAACCACCTCGGACCGTCGGGCAACTACCTGCCGCTGTTCGGCCCCTACCTCTGCTCCGAGCGCCGAACACCTGGGGCGACACCCTGAACCTCGACGGCGAGGGCTCGGCGCGAGGTGCGCCGCTACATCCTCGACAACGTGCGGATGTGGCTCGAGGACTACCACGTCGACGGGCTGCGCCTCGACGCCGTGCACGCGCTCGTCGGACTCCTCGCCGACGCCACCTGCTGGAGGAGATGGCGGTCGAGGTCGCCGCGCTGTCGGCGCACCAGCGCCGGCCGCTGACGCCTGATCGCGGAGTCCGACCTCAACGACCCCGCATGGTCACCCCGCGCGAGGCCGGAGGCTACGGCCTCGACGCGCAGTGGAGCGACGACTTCCACCACGCCGTCCACGTCGCGCTGACCGGGGAGACCTCCGGCTACTACGCCGACTTCGAGCCGCTCTCGGCGCTGGCCAAGGTGTGCGAGAGGGGCTTCTTCCACGACGGCACGTACTCCTCCTTCCGCGAGGCCGACCACGGCCGTCCCGTCGACGTCGAGCACCTGCCCACCTGGCGCCTGGTGGTCTGCAGCCAGAACCACGACCAGGTCGGCAACCGCGCCGTCGGCGACCGGCATCGCCGAGGCAGCTCGACGACGACCAGCTCGCCTGCGCGCGCTGCTGACGCTGGCCGGGCCGTTCACGCCGATGCTGTTCCAGGGCGAGGAGTGGGCGGCCTCGACGCCGTTCCAGTTCTTCACCGCCACCCCGAGCCCGCGACTCGGCGAGGCGACCGCGCAGGGCCGGATCGGCGAGTTCGCGAAGATGGGCTGGGACGCCGGGCGTCGTGCCCGACCCGCAGGACCCGGCGACCTTCCGGCGCTCGAAGCTGGACTGGTCCGAGGTCGAGCAGGGCCGGCACGCGGTGGTGCTCGAGGCCTACCGGCGCGCTCGCCGCGCTGCGCCGCACCCGGCCCGAGCTCACCGACCCCTCGTTCGGCTCCGTCGAGGCCCGCGCCGACGACGAGGCCCGGGTCTTCACGCTGCGCCGCACGCCCACCGGCGGGCGCGACGCCCTGGGCAACCCCGGCGGCTCGCTGCTGGTGGTCAACGTCGGCGACGCCGACGCGGTCGTCGAGGTCGGCGCCGTCGGACCGGCCGGCGTCCTGTTCGCCACCCCGGCCGGCGTCACCCTGGGCGGCTCCACGCTGCGGGTCCCGGCCCACGCGGGCGCGCTCGTCGACCTCGCCTGACTGTCGGCACGGGGGCCCGGCCTCGCCGGCCGGGGAGGACACCGCGCTGTTCGATCCTCACCGTCGGTGCACTAGCGTCCGCCGTGTGCTCCGCTTCGACCCGTGGGGACCGATCCTGGCCGGCGTCGGAGCCGTGGTCTTCGCTCTGCAGGGCTCCGGGGGCGTCCTGTCGCGCGACCTCGCCCTCTACGCCTACGCCGGGCAGCAGTTCGCCGACGGGGTGCCGCCCTACGTCGGCGTGCTGAACCGCGCCGGACCGCTGGCCCACATGGTGCCGGGCTTCGGCGCGATGATCGCCCGGGCCCTCGGCACCGACGACCTTCTCACGATGCGGGCGCTGATGGCGGTCCTCAGCGTGGTCGCGGTGTGGCTCACCTACCTGCTGGGCCGGGACGTGTTCGCCTCCCGAGCGGCGGGAGCCGCCGCCGCCGCCACCCTGCTGACCTCACGTGCCGTGGTGCTCTACGCCGGGGGCGGTCCTCGCGAGAAGACGACGATGGTGCTGCTGGTGGTCTGTGCGCTGCTGGCCGTCGCGCACCGCCGCTGGGGGTGGGCCGGTGCCGCCACCGCACTGGCCACCCTGACCTGGCAGCCGGCGTTCTGGCTCTGTCTGGTCGCCGCGCTGGTCGCCGCGAAGCAGCCCCCGTGGCGCGAGCACCGGCGCGGGACGATCGTGGCCTGGGTCCGGTTCGGGCTGGGCGGGGCCGCCGCGACGGCGCTGGTCGTGGCCTACTTCGCCGCCGCGGGGGCCCTGGGCGCCTTCGTCGAGGGCTTCCTCCTCGTCAACGCCACCAGCACCCGCCAGGTCGGGCTGCCGGTCTTCGTCTCGGAGATGCCGACCGAGATGCTCGACGCCTGGGGCTGGTCGCTGTGGCCGTTCCTCGTCGGGCTCGTGGCCGCGGTGGTCCTCGGCTGGCGGGCACGAGGGGCCACCGACCCGGCCGGCCGCGCGATCGTCGGCGTCGCCGCGGCCACCGTCGCGTCCCTGGCCTGGTCGCTGCTGGTGTTCAACGGGTGGGCCGACGCGATGTTCGCCGTACCCCTGGCAGCCCTCGGCACGGGCGGCCTCGCGGCGGCGGCCGGCCGGGCGCTGCCGGTCCGCCGGGCGACCGCGCTGGCCGCCGGGTACGTGCTCGTCGTCTGCGTCGCCGCGGGCGCCACGGCGTGGCGGACCTCGCCCGACGTGCTGGAGCCGATGCGCGAGGAGGTCACGGCCGTGCTGGCCGCGGCCGGCCCCGACGCCACGGTGCAGTCGATCGGCGGCCCGCAGCCGCTCGCGCTGGCCGGCCTGCGCAACCCGATCCGGCACCAGATGTTCCTGCAGGGCCTCGACGACTACGTCGACGCGACCGAGCCGGGCGGACTGGCCGGACTGGCCGCGGACCTCGAGCGGCGGCGTCCCACCTTCGTGACCCTGGACTACCTCGACCGGTACGAGTGGATCGAGCCGGTGCTGGCCCGCGACTACCGCGAGGTCGGCACCACGGCAGGGTGCATCTGGTTCGCCGACCGTGGCCTCGGCGCGGGGAGGCTCGCCGAGCTGAGGCGCATCCTGGCCGGCGCTCCGTGAGCGGACGACGCCCCCGTGACACGATCCGGTCCGTGACCGCGTCGACCGATCCCTCGAGCTTCCGCTACTCGGTCGTCATCCCGGTCTACAACAGCGCGCGGATCGTGGCCACCACGATCGAGCGGGTGCGTCGAGACCTTCGGCGCCGCCGGCCTGGACTTCGAGCTGGTGCTGCGTCAACGACGGCAGCCCCGACGGCAGCTGGAAGGTGATCGCCGACGCTCGCCGAGACCGGTACCCGAGGTGCGTGGCGCTGAACCTGATGAAGAACTACGGGCAGCACTACGCCAACCTCGCCGGGCTCGCGGAGGCGCACCGGCGACTACGTCATCACCATGGACGACGACCTGCAGAACCCGCCCGAGCAGGCGCTGGTGCTGCATCGAGGCGGCCGATGAGCGGCGGGCACGAGGTCGTGTTCGGCCGGTTCGAGCAGAAGCAGGCGGCCGGTCCCGCCGGCTCGGGCAGCCTCGCTGATCGGCTGGATCAACCGGCGCGTCTTCGGCCAGCCGCCCGACCTGGTGGTCTCGAACTTCCGGATCCTGCGCCGCGACGTGGTGGACCGGATCGTCGCCTCCCGCACCGCCTACCCCTACATCACCGGCCAGGCGCTGCTGCTGTCCAACGACCGCGCCAACGTCACCGGTGCGCCACGACGCCGCGACCGGTGGGCAAGAGCAACTACAACCTGGTCCGGATCCTGCGCCTGGTGCTGACCATCCTGTTCAGCTACTCGCTCGTGGCCCGCTGCGGGCCGCGGCGCTGCGGGCTTCGTCGTCCCGGGTCTGAGCTTCCTGCTGGGCGGCTTCCTCCTGGTGCGCGCGCTGGTCGCCGACGTCTCGGTGCCCGGCTGGACCACGATCATGGTGCTGCTCTCGGTGTTCTTCGGGGTGATCATCGCGCTGCTGTCGATGATCGGCGAGTACGTCGTTCGCACCCTCAACACCGTCAGCCACGACACGTCGTTCCACGTGGTGCGCAGGGTCGGTCGGATGACCCGCCACTTCCTGGTCGTCGGTGCCCAGCGCTGCGGCACGACCTGGCTGCACGGCCTGCTCGGCCGCGCACCCGCAGATCGCCATGGCACGACCCGCCCGCCCGGAGCCCAAGGTCTTCCTGCGGCCCGCCCCGGTCACCCTCGAGGCGTACCGCCGGGAGTGCTTCGCGCACGCCACCGGCGAGGCGCTGCTGGGGGAGAAGAGCACCTCCTACCTGGAGTCCCCGGCCGTGCCGGATCGGGTCCGGCAGCCACCCTGGACCGCCCGCGGATCGTCGTGCAGCTGCGGGACCCGGTGCGAGCGGGCGGTGTCGAACTGGGCCTTCAGCCGCGACCACGGCCTGGAGGACCCGCCCGCTCGAGGTGGCCCTGGCCGCCGACCTGACCCAGCCCCGGGCCTGGGACCGGGCGGCCTCCTCGGTCTCGCCGTTCGCCTACGTCTCGCGGGGCCGCTACGTGGAGGACCTCGCGCGCTGGGTCGACCGCTTCGAGGTGCGCGTGCAGCTGCTCGAGGACGATGCGGGCCGACCCCGACCTGGTCGGCGAGCTCTACGACTGGCTCGGCGTCGACGCCGACTTCCGGCCCGACCTGTCCACGATCCCGGTCCACCCCAGCGAGCACGTCGCCGAGGAGCCGCTGCCCGCCGACCTTCTCGCGCAGCTGCGCGAGCACTACGCCGCGAGCGACGCCGCCCTGGCCACGCTGCTGGGCCGCGGCCTGCCCTGGCCCACGAGGAGAGCCGCATGAGCACCCCGACGACGAGCACCATCCCGTTCAGCCGCCCCGAGCTCGCGGGCCGAGGAGCTGGAGCACGTCCAGCAGGCGATGACCAGCGGCCGGACCTCGTCGGGCGGGCCGTTCTCCGCGCGCGCCGGCGAGATCCTGCAGCAGGTCACCGGCGCCCAGGAGGTGCTGCTGACCACGTCCTGCACGGCGGCGCTCGAGCTGTCGCGCGATGCTGCTGGACCTCGGGCCAGACGACACGGTGATCGTGCCGTCGTTCACCTTCACCACCAGCGCGCTCGCGTTCGCCCGGCAGGGCGCCCGCATCCTGTTCTGCGACATCGAGCCGGTCACGCTCGGGCATCGACCCCGCCCACCTCGCCGACCTGCTCGACGACTCCGTGCGCGCCGTGGTGTCGGTGCACTACGCCGGCATCGCCTGCGACGTCGACGGGATCCGTCGCGGCCCTGGCCGACCGGCCCGACGTGGTCGTGATCGAGGACAACGCCCACGGCCTCTTCGGCCACCACCGCGGCGAGCCCCTGGGCGGCCTCGGCCGCTTCGCCAGCCTGAGCTTCCACGAGACCAAGAACTTCGTGTGCGGCGAGGGCGGCGCGCTGCTGCTCGACGATCCCGCCGACGTCGACCGCGCGCGGATCCTCTACGACAAGGGCACCAACCGGCAGGCGTTCTTGCTCGGCCACGTCGACAAGTACTCCTGGCGCGACACCGGCTCCTCCTTCGGCCTGTCCGACGTGCTCGCCGCCTACCTGCTGGGACAGCTGGAGCAGGCCGCGAGCGATCCAGGCCACGGCGCCGTGGCGTCTTCGAGCGCTACGCCGAGGCGCTCGCCGCACCGGCGGCCGGGCTCGGCCTGCGGCTCCCGGTGGTCCCGCAGGGGTGCGACCCGGCGTACCACCTGTTCTACGTGCTGCTGCCCGACGCCGCCGATGCGCGACGCGGTGCTGGAGCGGCTGCGCGAGCAGGGCATCGGCGCCACGTTCCACTACGTGCCGCTGCACAACTCGCAGGGCGGTCGCCGGTTCGCGGCGGCCCACCGAGTGCCCGGTCACCGAGCGACGTCAGCGCCCGGCTCGTCCGGCTGCCGTTCCACAACACCCTCACCGAGCGCCGAGACCGACCGGGTGCCGCCTCGGCGCTCGTCGCCGCCGTGCGGGAGCACTCGTGAGCCGCGGTGAGTGCGCGCAGGCGGTCGCTCGTCGCTGACGCAGCCGGAGTACTGGTGGTACCGGGCCCGCTCGGACCTGCTGCGGGCCGCGCTGGGCCCTACGTCGGCCGGCCGCGGCGCCTGCTCGACGTGGGCAGCGCCGACGGGCCGAGCGTGTCCTGGTTGCACGGCGCCGGCGCACGTCACGCGTGGACCTGGACCCGCGCGGCCTGACGCCCGGGCAGGGCGTGTGCGGCTCGCGCGCTGTCGCTGCCGTTCCGCGACGCGCGTTCGATCTCGTCTCCGCCTTCGACGTGGTCGAGCACTGCGAGCCGGAGGCGCGGCGCGCTGTCGCGGAGCTGGCGCGCGTGCTGGCGCCCGGGCGGGCGGCTGCTGCTCTCCGTGCCGGCGTACGAGTGGGCCTGGACCGACCACGACGTCCGGGCCGGGCACCACCGCCGCTACACCCGGCGACGGCTCGTCGCCGGCCGTCGAGGCGGCAGGGCTGCGCGTGCGGCGCGCGCCACCTACGCGTTCGCGGGCGGTCTTCCCGATGTTCGCCGCCGAGCGGCTGTGCTCGCGCCGCCTCGGCGTCCGGGGCCCGGCGACGCGACGCTGCCGCAGGTGCTCGGCCCGCTGTGAGCGGGTGCTGCTGGCGCCTCTCGCGCCGCGAGGCCCGGCTGCTGCCCGCCGGGACCTGCCTTCGGCTCCTCGGTGCTGCTGGCCGCGCACAAGCCGGTCTGAGCGGCCCTCCCACGCCACCAGGCACGCCCAGGCGGTGACCTCGACGACCACGAACGCCCAGCAGGTGCTGCGCAGGACGTCCCCGAGCGGCAGCAGGAGCGCAGCGGCCCCGCACGGCACCGCCGCCAGCCAGCCGCCGAGGACGGCACCGGCCCGGTTGCGGGCCAGCAGGCCGACGGTCACCACCAGGTTCGCCAGCGCGACGACGCTGCCCAGCGCCACCAGGGCCGCGTCGCCAGGGGGCAGCCGCACGCCCGCACCGAAGACCAGCTCCATGACCGGCGGCCCCAGCCACGCGCCCCCCGCCGCCCCGGCGGCGCCGAGCACCACGGTGGTCGCCGCCACGACGCGACGCACCCGGCGGAGCAGGTCATAGCGCCCGGCTACCGAGCAGCACGGTGAGCCGACCGGTGAGCGGCGAGACGAGACCGAGCGCGATCGTGTACGGCGCCCGGAACAGCGCGAGCCCGGCGAACAGCGCCGTCACCGCCGACGGCGCGCCCCCGATCACCGCGACCAGCACCGGACCCCCGGTCAGCGTCGCCTGGGCCAGGAGCTGGCCCGACGAGGCGCCGGAGAGGAAGCGCAGCGGGGCGGCCGCGCGGCGGCCGCTGCCGGTGCGACGGGGCACCAGCGCGCGCGGCCGAGCACGACACCGCGTAGCCGGCCAGGAGCGCGAGCCCGTAGGAGAGCGGGGTGTCGCTGCCGGGGAGGCCGCCACGACGAGGACGACGGCGCAGCGCGCTCCGTTCTCGGGCGACGAGCGCCGAGCGCGACGGCGGTGAAGCGCCGGCGACCCGAGGAGCAGGCCCCGGAGCAGCCCGAGCAGGCCCGAGCCGAGACCGACCCCCACGACCAGGACCGGGAACCGGTGCCATCCGGTCGCGAACAGCTGGTCCCGGCCGAGCCAGGCGAGCGCTCCGGCGGAGCAGGGACACCGCGGTCACGGCGCTCGCCACCAGGGGCGGCGGCCGCGTCGCACGCCCGCCTCCCCGCACTGCGTCGCCAGGGTCCGGGCGATCCAGTGCTGGACGGGGAAGGTCACGGCGGCGCCGGCGAACCCCCACCACGCCCACAGCACGGCCACCGGAGCCGCAGGCCCCGCACCCAGGGCGCGGGTGACGACGGCGAAGAAGACGTAGGCGAGCACGCCCGCCACGAGCGACCCGACCGCCAACGCGCCGGCGTCCCGGCGCCCGCGCGAGGCGGTGGGGGTCGGTCGCGCGGAGGATGGACTCATCGTGCGTCATTGTGGGCACCCGGCGCGGCCGGGGGCGGGTCCGCCACGCGCTCGCGGACCGCGCGGTCGCGATCGTGACCCCGGCCCGACCGGCCGGCGGCGTATGGCCCTATCCGCGCAGGTCCGGGGTCCGCTAGCGTCGCGGAGATGACGGACCTGGACGACCTGCTCGCGGCGGACGCCATCCGGCTCGACGAGCGGGCCTCCTCGTGGGAGGAGGCGGTCCGCGCCGCGGGCGCGCTGCTGGAGAGCTCGGGCGTCGCGGAGCCGCCTACACCCAGGCGATGGTCGACAGCGTCCAGGAGAACGGGCCCTACATCGTGGTCGCGCCCGGCTTCGCCTTCGCCCACGCGCGCCCCTCCGAGGCCGTGCACCGCACCGGCATGTCGTGGCTGCGGCTGGCCGAGCCCGTCGAGTTCGGCCACAAGTCCAACGACCCCGTCAGCCTCGTGGTGGCGCTGGCTGCGACCGACAGCGGCGACGCACCAGAAGGCGATGGCGGCGCTGGCCGGCCTCCTCGGCGACCCGCGAGCAAGAAAGCGGCGCTGGACGAGGCCGCGCTCCCCGGAGGAGGTCCACGCGGTGCTCCGTGGCGACGAGCCGCGGACGCGACGGCTCCGCCGGAGGCGCCCGCAGGCCGACGAGGCCGCGCCCGCGAGCGCGCGGCGGCAGCGCCGGCGCGCAGCGGATCGACGCAGCGACCACATCCTGACCGTCTGCGGCAACGGGCTCGGCACCAGCCTGTTCCTCAAGAACACGCTCGAGAAGGTCCTCGACGAGTGGGGCTGGGGCCGCTTCGTCACCGTCGAGGCGACCGACACCGTCTCGGCGCGCGGCAAGGCCAAGGACGCCGACCTCGATCCTGACCTCCGGCGAGATCGCCCGCGCCCTCGGCGACGTCGGCGTGCCGATGCAGGGTCATCGAGAACTTCACCAGCACCACCGAGATCGACGGGCTCTGCGCGAGATGTACGACGTCTGAGGAAGGCAGGACCACGCCATGGACTGGCTCGTCGCGATCGCACGAGTTCCTCGTCAACGAGATCCTCAGCGTGCCGGCCTTCCTGATCGGCATCATCACCGCGGTCGGGCTGATCGCGCTGCGCAAGGTCACCGGCCAGGTGATCGGCGGCGCCATCAAGGCCACGCTGGGCTTCCTGCTGATCGGCGCGGGCGCCACGCTGGTCGTCGCGTCCCTGGCGCCGCTCGGGGCGATGATCCAGGGCGCGACCGGAGCGCAGGGCGTCATCCCCACCAACGAGGCGATCGTCGGCATCGCCCAGGCCGAGTACGGCGCCCAGGTCTCCTGGCTGATGATCCTCGGCTTCGCGGTCAGCCTGGTGCTGGCCCGGTTCACGCCGCTGCACTACGTGTTCCTGACCGGTCACCACATGCTGTTCATGGCGACCCTGCTGACGATCGTGCTCGCGTCGGCGGACTACACCGCGCTCGTGGTCGTCGGGCTCGGCGGCGTCCTGCTGGGCATCCTGATGGTCTCCCTGCCGGCGTTCGCGCACCCCTGGACGCGACGCATCACCGGGGACGACAGCATCGCCATCGGCCACTTCGGCACCCTGGCCTACGTCTCCGGCCGGGGCCGTCGGCGGCGCGGTCGGGCGCAACGAGCCGCTCCACCGAGGAGCTGGACCTCCCCGAGTCGCTGCGGTTCCTGCGCGACTCGATGGTGGCCACCGCGCTGTCGATGGTGATCATGTACGTCGTCCTCGCCTCGGCCTTCCTGGTCCGCGAGGGCCAGGAGGCGGCGTTCGCGGCCTTCCCGGACGGCGCCACCGGCGTCGGCAACTACCTCATGCAGTCGGTCACCCAGGGCCTGCAGTTCGGCGTGGCGGTCGCGGTGATCCTCTTCGGCGTCCGCACCATCCTGGCCGAGCTGGTGCCGGCCTTCCAGGGCATCGCGGCCAAGGTCGTCCCGGGCGCGATCCCCGCGCTCGACGCCCCGATCGTGTTCCCCTACGCCCAGAACGCGGTGCTGATCGGCTTCATCTCCAGCTTCGTCGGCGGCCTGATCGGGCTGGTCGTGCTGTCGGTGTGGCTCAACCCCGCGCTCGGGCTCGCCCTGATCCTGCCCGGGCTGGTGCCGCACTTCTTCACCGGTGGCGCGGCCGGCGTCTACGGCAACGCCACCGGCGGTCGGCGCGGCGCGGTGGCCGGCGGATTCGTCAACGGCCTGCTGATCACCTTCCTGCCGGCGGTGCTGCTCCAGGTGCTCGGGGACTTCGGCGGCGCCAACACCACCTTCGGGGACACCGACTTCGGCTGGGTGGGCATCATCGTCGGCTTCTCGGCGCGCCTCGGCGTGCCCGGCATCGTGCTGATCGCGCCGTCGGCCTGCTGATCCTCGCCGCCGCGATCCTGTTCCAGAAGAGGGTCGTCGAGACCGGCTGGGACCCGGCTCCGCACCGCGCACCCGTCAGCGGTGGCTCCTCGTCCGGCGGGTCCGCGAGACCCGCACCGTCGACGGGGGAGTTCGCGAAGATCGCACCGCCCCGGGGCGCGCCCGCCCCGCCCCCGCCCCCCGGCGGCTGAGCGGCCTCACGTACCCGTCTCACCGGCGAGAACCGGGCACCTCCACCGTCGCACGGCGTCGCCGCGCGGGGCTAGCGTGCGGAGGAGTCGACCGTCCGGTCGGCCCGCGGACGCCGCTCCTCCCCACTCCCGGGAGGACGCTCGGGGACGCTCGCACCCGGCAGCGCCTGGTCCCAGGAGGACCGTCATGAGCTGGACCGTGTCAGGAAGCTACCTCGAGTCGTGCAACTGCGAGGCGGCGTGCCCGTGCATCTTCCTCAGCCCGCCCACCACCGGTGAGTGCACCGCGCTGCTCGGGTGGCACGTCGAGACCGGCACCCACGAGGGCACCGACGTCGCCGGACTGAACGTCGCGATGGCGGTGCACGCGCCCGGCCACATGGCCGAGGTGCCGTGGAACGCCGCGCTCTACCTCGACGAACGCGCCTCGGCCGCGCAGGCCGCCGCGCTCGGGGCCGTCTTCTCCGGCGCCGCCGGTGGCCACCCGGCGGTGCTCGCCGGGTGCATCGGGGAGGTCCTCGGCGTCGCGTCGGCCGCGATCGACCTCGACGTCGACGGGAACACCCGCCACCTGCGCATCGGCGAGGTCGGGGAGTTCTCGATCACCGCGGTCCCCGGCGCCGACGGGGAGCAGGTCCGGGTGAGCAACCACCCCCTGGCCGTCGCGCCCGGGGAGGACGCGGTGGTGGCTCGCGCGGAGCACCTGCGCTACGCCGACCACGACCTGGAGTGGGACCTCTCGGGACGCAACGGGCTCTTCTCGGCCTTCACCTACGCCGGATGAGCACCGCGGCGCCCCCCGCACGGCACCCGCCGCACGCGCCGGGCCGGGGCGCCGTCCGCCTCGTGGTCGTCGCGCTGGCGCTGGTCACCGCGGCCTGCTGGGCGTGGCTGGTCACGCTCAGCCTGGCCATGGACGACGGCGGGTCCCGGCTGGCGATGCCGATGAGTACCGCCTGGTCGGGCGCCGACGCGGTCGTGATGAGCTCCATGTGGGCGGTGATGATGGCGGCGATGATGCTGCCGTCGGCGACGCCGATGATCGCCGCCTACGCCCGCACGGCCGCCTCGCCCCGCGCCGGGGTGCACGGCTCGACGACGGCCTTCGTGGCGGGCTACCTCGTCCTGTGGGCCGGGGTCGGGCTCCTCGGCACCGGCCTGCAGTGGCTGCTGCACGACGCCGCGCTGGTCGACGCCTCGGGCAGCGCCACGTCGCGCTGGCTGGCCGGGTCGGTGCTGCTGCTCGCCGGCGGCTACCAGCTCACCGGCGTCAAGCACACGATGCTCGGTCGCTGCCGCTCGCCCCTGGGCTTCCTGCTCGCGCACTGGCGCGACGGCCGCGCCGGGGCGCTGCGGATGGGGCTGCGCCACGGCGTGGTCTGCCTGGGCTGCTGCTGGGCGCTGATGCTGCTGCTGTTCGTGCTCGGCGTGATGAACCTCGCCTGGGTCGCCGTGCTGGCCGCGGTGGTGCTCGTCGAGAAGGTCACCGGCAGTGAGGCGGTCCCCCGCGCCGTCGGGGTGGCCGCCCTGGCCGCGAGCGTGCTGGTCCTCGCCGGCGTCGCCTGAGGGCGGGACGCGACCGCGGCCCCGGGGGCAGGGGGCAGGGGCGGGGTGGCGAGCAGGGGGCGAGCAGGGTGGCGAGTGGGGGGCGCGGACCCTCAGGCCGTGGCGCCGAGCACCTCCTCGACCCAGGCCGGCACGAGGTCGCCGGCGCGGCCGTGGCGGGCCTCGTGGAACCAGGCCGTGCCCTCGCTGGTCAGCAGGTTCAGCTCCAGGGTCCGTACGCCGTGGGCCCTCGCCTGCCGCACGAAGCCGGCCGCGGGGTAGACCGCGCCGGAGGTGCCCACCGAGACGAACAGGTCGGCGACGACGAGCGCGTCGAGGATCCGGTCCATGTGGTGCGGAACCTCGCCGAACCACACGACGTCCGGTCGCAGCGCCGGCCGATGGCAACCGGCGCAGACCGGACGGTCGGCCAGCGTGCCGGGCCAGCGCACGCGGGTGCCGCAGGCCCCGCACACCGCGGAGAGCAGCTCGCCGTGCATGTGCACCACGTCGCGCGACCCGGCCCGCTCGTGCAGGTCGTCGATGTTCTGGGTGACCAGGGTGAGGTCCTCCCCCAGGGCGTCCCCGAGGCGGGCCAGCGCCCGGTGGGCCGGGTTCGGCTCCACGCCGGCCAGGGCGGCGCGGCGGGCGTCGTAGAAGGCGTGCACCAGGGCGGGGTCGGCGACGAACGCCTCGGGGGTGGCGACGTCCTCGACGCGGTGGCCCTCCCAGAGGCCGTCGGCGTCACGGAAGGTGGGTACGCCGGACTCCGCCGAGATGCCGGCGCCGGTCAGGACGACGATCTTCACCGGTGCGGGCTCCTCAGTAGTACCAGGGGAAGGGCGACCAGTCCGGCTCGCGCTTCTCCAGGAACTGGTCGCGGCCCTCCGCGGCCTCGTCGGTCATGTAGGCCAGGCGGGTCGTCTCGCCGGCGAAGAGCTGCTGGCCGACGAGGCCGTCGTCGATGAGGTTGAAGGAGTACTTGAGCATCCGCTGCGCCGTCGGGGACTTGCCGTTGACCAGCCGGCCCCACTCCAGCGCGACCGCCTCGAGCTCGTCGTGCGGCACGGCCCGGTTGACGGTGCCCATCTCGACGCCCTCGGCGGCGGAGTACTCCTGGCCGAGGAAGAAGATCTCACGCGCCCGCTTCTGTCCGACCTGGCGGGCGAGGTAGGCCGATCCGAACCCGCCGTCGAAGGAGCCGACGTCGGCGTCGGTCTGCTTGAAGGCGGCGTGCTCGGCGCTGGCCAGGGTCAGGTCGCACACCACGTGCAGGCTGTGCCCGCCGCCGGCCGCCCACCCGGGGACGACCGCGATCACGACCTTCGGCATGAACCGGATCAGCCGCTGGCACTCCAGGATGTGCAGCCGTCCGAGCCGGGCCTGGTCGGCCGGGCTGCGGGCGTCGGAGGTCTCCCCGCCGGTGCCGTCGGCGTACTGGTAGCCCGCGCGACCGCGGATGCGCTGGTCGCCCCCGGCGCAGAACGACCGCTTGCCCCGCTTCGGCTCCGGACCGTTGCCGGTCAGCAGCACGCACCCGACGTCGGCGCTGGCGCGCGCGTGCTCGAGGACGCGCAGCAGCTCGTCGACGGTGTGCGGGCGGAACGCGTTGAGCACGGCGGGCCGGTCGAAGGCGATCCGCACCGTGCCGTGGGCCCGCGCCCGGTGGTAGGTGAGGTCGGTGAGGCCCTCGAACCCCGCCACCGCCTCCCACGCCTCAGGGTCGAACGTCTCGGACACGCCCTCGATCGCACTCATGAGCGGCACGCTAACCCGTGCGGTCGGGCCGGGGTCGGGGGGCCGGGGCTGCAGGGATCCCCGGCTGGCCGGGGGTTCCTGCACCTGTTGGGGGTTGCAACAGCCGACAAGTGTGGGAATCCCCGGTCGACCGGGGATTCCCACCCCAGCGCGCCGGGACGCGTGAGTCAGCTGTGACTGATGGTGAGGGCGAGGCCGGCGAGGTGGCCGAGGCGCGCGAGCTCGGAGTCGAGGAACTCGGGGCCGCCGCGGCGGCCGATGACCACGATCTCGTTGCCGTCGAGGCGGGTCGCGGCGTAGAGGGTGATGTCGTCGCCGGCGACCTCGAGGCGCTGGGCGCGCTCGATCTCGACGAACTCCAGCTCGGTGGGCGCGGCACCGGTGCGGTCGACGACGCCCTGGGAGCGGTGCAGGCGCAGGGCCCAGTCGGCGCGGAAGGTCCCGGGGAGAACCTCGACGAAGCGGGCCAGGGCACGGGCGGGGTCGGCGTTGATCTCCTCGACCGCCTCGAGGTCGAGGAACAGGTTGCCCCCGGGCGCGTAGTGGCTGATCCACACCACGACGACGCCGTCGATGGCGCTGCACGCCGAGACCACGGAGTCCGGCATCGAGCCGGGCGCCATCTCGAGCAGCACGTCGTCGACGGCCACGCCGTCGTGGCGCTTCTCGACGATCTCGATCGCCTCGATGTCGCCCCCGGCGACACCGATCGCGCTCGCCAGACGGCCCAACGACCCCGGGACGTCGGGCAGCTCCACGCGCAGCAGGTAGGGCACGCGACGCACCCTAACCGCACCGCGTTGCGTCAGGATCTCCACGACCACGCACTGATCATCTCAGCGGCTCACCCTTTCGGGCTAGCGGCGCGCGGCGGCGAGCCGCTGCTGCAGTCCTGTCGCCCGGACGGCGCGTCGCTCGATCGCGGCTCGCACGTCCTCGGCCGACCCGACGACCACGACACGCTCGCGGGCCCGGGTGATCGCGGTGTAGAAGAGCTCCCGGGTGAGCAGCCGGGAGCGGGGCGGCGGCAGCAGGACGACGACCTCACGGGCCTGGCTGCCCTGGCTCTTGTGGATGGTCATCGCGTGCATCGTGTCGACCTGGCCGAGCCGGCTGGTCGCGAGGTCGAGCTGCCCGCCCGTGCCCGACACCGCCGCGCGCAGGCCCCGCTGGCCGTCGCGGACCACGACGCCGACGTCGCCGTTGTAGACCCCCAGGCCGTAGTCGTTGGCCGTCACCAGCAGCGGGCGGCCCGGGTACCACGAGGACCAGATCGGCTCACCGGTCTCCTCGCCCACCCAGCGCTCCACCGTCCGGTTCCAGGTGCGCACCCCGAACGGGCCCTCGCGGTGGGCGCACAGCAGACGCTGGTCGTCGAGCCGGGCCAGCGCCTGCGCGCCCTCCCCCGCCGCGCCGGCGTGCACCAGGTCGACGGCGCGGGGCAGCACCAGGTCGCGCACCCGCTCGTCGCGGTCCTCGCCGTCGAGGAGCAGCAGGTGCTCGTCACCGGAGCGCAGCAGCCCGATCGCGCGGTCCGCGTCGCCGGCGCGCACCGCCTCGGCCAGCGCGCGGATCGTCGCGCCGAAGCGGTGGGAGGTGCGCAGCGCCGCGACGGCCAGGTTCTCGTGGCCCTCGAGACCGGCGACCAGGTCGGCGAGCACCGCGCCGGCCTCGACGGAGGTCAGCTGGTCGGGGTCGCCGACCAGGATCAGGCGGGCCTGCGGGCGCACCGCCTCGAGCAGCCGCGCGGTCATCGTCAGCGACATCATCGAGGTCTCGTCGACGACCACGACGTCGTGCGGCAGCCGGTTGTCGCGGTGGTGGCGGTAGCGGGTGGAGGTGCCGGGACGCACGCCGAGCAGGCGGTGCAGGGTGACCGAGGTGGGCGTGCCCACCCGGTCCCGGTCCCCGACGGGCAGCCGGGCGAGCTCGTCGACGACGGCCTGCTGGAGCCGCGCCGCGGCCTTGCCCGTCGGCGCGGCGAGCGCGATCCGCGGCCGGGGACGTCCGGCGACCTCGGCCTGCTCGGCGAGCAGCGCGAGGAGCGCCGCCACCGTCGTCGTCTTGCCCGTGCCGGGCCCGCCGGTCAGCACGGTGGTGCGCCGACTCAGGGCCAGGCGGGCGGCGGCGCGCTGCTCGCCGTAGTCCTCGCCCCGGTCCTCACCGGGGAAGACCCGCCCCAGGCCGGTCTCGAGCGCGGCCTCGGCCGCGGCGTCGGCGGGCAGCGCGGGTCGGGCGAGCAGGTCGGCGCAGACCTGCTCCTCCTCGCGCCAGTACCGGTCGAGGTAGACCAGGCGGCCCTCGAGCAGGTGCAGCACGGTCGCTCCGCCCTCGCCGGGCCGGGCCAGCGGGCTCGCCGTGACGGCGGCGTACCAGGCGTCGGGCTCGGGCCAGGGCAGCGCGGCCACCGGGTCCAGCGCCACCGCCGTCTCGTCGGTGCCGTCGGGACCCGCGCCGGCCTCGACGCCCTCGACGACGCCGACGCCGGCCGGGTCGAGGCTCAGCGGCACGACGTCACCGGCCACGGTGGCCAGGTCCACGCACACCGAGCCGCCCCGCACCGCGCGCACGGCCAGCGCCAGCGCGAGCCGGACCCGCTCGTCGTCCTCCCCGGTGGCCTCACCGAGGCGCTGGGCGACGTGGACGTCGGTCGCCTCGAGCACCCCGGCCTCGTTGAACCTCCGCAGCAGGCCCTCGGCCGAGCGGGCTCGGCGCCGGTCCCACGGCTCGTCGACGAAGACGTCGCCGGGCCCCCCGGTCGCGGTGCTCCTCATCCGGTCCTCCCGTCCAGCAGGTCGGAGAGCGCCCCGACGAGCGCGGCGGGCGGCTGCCAGTCGAAGACGCCCGCGACGTGCCCGTCCTGGGTCGGCGTGCCCGGCCCGCACATGCCGCGCAGGTAGAGGTAGAGCACGCCGCCGAGGTGACGCTCGGGGTCGTAGCCCGGCTGGCGCCAGCGCAGGTAGCGATGCAGGACCGCGACGTAGAGCAGCGACTGCAGCGGGTAGTCGGAGTGCAGCATCGCCGCGGTCAGGCTCTCCGCGGTGTAGTCGTCCGCGGTCAGCGGGCGCTCGACGTCGCCCAGGCGGTTGGTCTTGTAGTCGGCGACGAGGTAGCGGGGCTCGCCGTCCTCGTCGCGGGTGCGCAGCACCAGGTCGATGGACCCGGACAGGTAGCCGCGCAGGGGCTGCTCGCCCAGCCCGGGGGCGCGGAGGCGGTCGGCGTAGGGCCGCAGCCGGTCGTCGGCGGCCAGGTGCTGCTCGAGGAGCCGGCCGACGTCGGCGAGGAGCACCTCGGGCGCGGCGTCACCGGTGCGGGTGTCGCCGCCGACGAGGGGGATCTCGAAGTCGAGCTCGCGCAGCCGGTCGCCCAGACCGACGTCGGCCAGGGTGAGCCCGGGCACCAGCGGGCCCAGCGGCGTGCGGTGCAGCGGCACCAGGGCGGCCGCGAGCACCTCGGCGCTCACCTCGACCGGCCACCGGGCCAGCTGCTCGGCGCACCGTGCCCGCAGCTCGGCCTCGAGGTCGGCGGCCTGCGGGTCGGCCTCCTCGAGCACGGCGTGGACCAGGGAGCCGAACCCGGCACCGGAGGGCAGGTCGGCCATCGGCGAGGGCACCGACGGGACCGGCTCGGCCGTCGGGTCGCCGCCCCGGTCCTCGGGCCCAGTGGCCGGAGGCAGGGCGACGTCGTCGGTCTCGTCGTCGAGGACGGTGACCTCCGGCTCGCTGGCCACGCCCTGGGCCTCCTCGGCCGCGCGGACCAGGCCGGAGTAGGAGGTGCGCCGCCAGGTCAGGTCGATCGACCGCTCGAAGCGGCGCACGCCGATCCCGGCCGGCCTCGGCGCGGACGCCACCGCCGGCGCCTCCTCGAGCCGGGACTCCTCCACCGTCGCCCCGCCGTGGGCCTCCCAGGCGCGCAGCAGCGCGAGGGCCTCGCGGTCGCTCGGCCGGTCCTCCAGCCGGTCGGGCACCAGGGCCTGCCCGGGCCGGCGGCCGCGCAGCACCCGCGACAGCCCGCCGTTGAGCTCGTCCCACGACGGCGCCCACCAGGCCACGATTTGGGCCTGCGCACGGGTCAGGGCGACGTAGGTGAGCCGGGTGTCGTCGCCGGCGGCCTCGACCCGGCCCCGGTCCTCGACCGCCTGCCGACCGTCGCGCGGGCCGCCGATGTCCAGGCAGCGCTGGTCGCCGTCGCCGTGCCCGTCCTCGCCGGCGTGGAAGAGGACGGTGTCGCGGGTGGGGACGTAGCGGTTGAAGGCGAAGGGCAGGTAGACCACCGGGTACTGCAGGCCCTTGCTGACCCACACCGTCATCACCTGCACCGCGGCGGCGTCGCTGTCGAGGCGCCGGTTGCGCACGGCGTCGCTGCCGCCCTCGCGGACCTGGGTGCGCAGCCACTCCAGGAGCGCGGGGAGGCCGAGCCGCTCGCGGTGCGCGGTCTCGTGGAGGACCTGGCCCACGTGGGTCAGGTCGGTGAGGTCGCGCTCGCCGCCACGGCGGGCGAGGACCCGCTCGCCCATGCCCTCGGCCATCGCCGCCTCGAGGACGGCGGCGACCCCGCGCTCGCGGGCGTGGTCGGCCCAGCGGCGCAGCCGGTCGGCGACGCGGTCGGTCAGGGCGTCACCGCCGGCGGCGAGGCCGGCGGCGTCCTCGCCGACGAAGCGGGTGGCGGCCGCGGCGCGCACCAGGCCGGAGCGGTGCGGCTGCTCGAAGGCCTCCAGCAGGCACAGCCAGTCGGCGGCGGCCGCGGAGCCGAAGACGTCGGTGTCGCCGGTGTACACCGCGGGCACGCCCGCCCGCACCAGCGCCTCGTGGCAGGCGCGGGCGTCGCGGTGGGACTCCACGATGACGGCGACGTCCCGGGCCTCGACCCGACGACCGTCGAAGGTGACGCCGGCGGCGAGCAGGCGGGCGACGTCGGCGGCGAGGTCGGCGGTGACGTGCTCGCGCAGCGCCTCCATCGGCACGGTTCGCCGGGTGGGCGAGCCGAACTTCTCCCGGGTGACCACGCGCAGCCGGAACGGGTCGGTGCCCGGGCCGCCGGGGGTGGCACCGGACGAGCCGGCGAGCCGGTGGCCGGCGTGGTGGGCGGTGACGTCGCGCACGACGATGTCGGGGTGGCCGAGGGCGGCGCCGCGGAGCACCGCCAGCAGCCGCTCGAGCAGCGCGCCGTCGCTGCGGTAGTTGGTGTCCAGGGTGCAGCGTCGGTCGGCGCTGCGCGCGGCGTGCAGGTAGGTCACGACGTCGCCGCCGCGGAAGGCGTAGATGGCCTGCTTCGGGTCGCCGATCAGCACCACGGTGGCGTGGCCGACGAACGCGCGCTCGACGACCTGCCACTGGACGGGGTCGGTGTCCTGGAACTCGTCGACCATCACGACGCTCCACCGTCCGCGCATCCGCTCGCGCGCCGGGGCGTCGTCCTCGACGAGGGCGTCCGCGAGCCGGCTGAGCAGGTCGTCGTAGCCGAGCACGCCGAGATGCCGCTTGCGGCGCTCGAGCTCGTCGAGCACCTCGCCGGCGAAGGCCAGGCGCACCGCGGCGGCGCTGCCCGCGACCGGCTCGACGGGGGTGAGCGTCGCCCCCGGGTTGGCCACGACGTCGTGGGCCACCACCAGGGCCTCGGCGCGGGTGAGCACCGGCTGGTCCGGGGAGTGCCCGAAGCGCCGCAGGTAGAGGTCGTCGACGACCTCGGTGACGAGGTCGCCGAGGTCCTCGACCAGGGTGACGCCGGTGTCGCTGTCGCCGGCCACGCCCAGCGAGCGCAGCACCAGCTGGCAGAACTGGTGGGTGGTGGCGATCGTCGCGGCGTCGAAGTCGGCGAGGGCGTCGCGCAGCCGGCCCTCGCGCGCGGCGAGCTCGTCGGCGTCGCCGGCGAGCAGGTGGCCGACCAGGGCCGTCACGTCGTCCGGGAGCGCCTCGCCCCGCACCGCGGCGTCGAGGGCGAGGTGGGCCTCGACGAGCTGGGCGCGGACCCGTTCGCGCAGCTCCTGGCTGGCGGCGCGGCCGAAGGTGATCAGCAGCATCTGCTCCAGGCGGGCCCGGCCCTCCGCGACGTAGCGGGTGACCAGGCCGGCCAGGGTGTAGGTCTTGCCCGTCCCGGCGCTGGCCTCGAGCACCGTGGTCGTCGCGCCGTCGGGCAGCGGGCCGAGCAGGTCGAAGGCCTCGAGGTCGTCCCCGGCAACGTGCTGGGGGGTGCTCACCGGACCACCTCGCAGCGCAGCAGCGGCTGCCACAGCCGGGCGGCGAGGGCGCCGAGGCGGGTGTCCTCGTCCTCGACCTCCTCGCCCGCCGGGACGGGGCCGAGGAGCTCCTCCAGCGGCGCCCGCACGCCCCAGACCCGCTCGTGGGCCGGCTCGGCGTCGTCGCCGGGGTAGCGCTGGGTGCGCCACCTCTTCTCCGCCGCCGCCCTCGGGTCGTCGCCGCGGTGGCGCGCGGTGGCCCACGCGAACGACGTCCTCACCGGCAGCGGCAGCGGCTCGCGACGGCCGGCGTCGTAGAGCCGCACGAGGTCCTCCAGCAGGCTGAGCGGCTCCTCGGGCGCCGGGCCGAGCAGCCGCGAGGCCATCGTGGCGCCCCGGCCGACGCCCCGGCCGATGGTCAGCGCCGTCCAGTTGCGGTCCGGCTCGTGCGCGGCCAGGGCGAGCATCCGGGCCCAGGACTCCACGAGGTGCTTGCCGTCGAGGCGGGAGTAGCCGACCGCGACGAGGCGGTCACCGTAGACGGGCGTGACGGTGCCGGTGAGCCGGCGGCCGTCGCGCAGGGTGACGTCGACGTCGTGGGCGCGCGGCTCCACGGTGCGGTGGGTCAGCGCCTCGCGGGCCAGCATCTCGGCCTGGGCGCGCACCTCGCCGGCCTTGCGCCAGCCCAGCCGCCCCGGGGGCAGGGTGCCGCGGCGCCACTCCGCGGCCAGGGCGGCGTCGGGGCGGGTGCCGCGCAGCATGTCGGCGAGCATCCGCTCGCCGACGGCCCAGGACTCCAGGGTGTCGATCTCGACGGGCATCGCGTCGTCGAGGCCCTCGACCTCCCAGGGCAGCGTCACGTCGAGGGCGCGGAAGAACCCCTTGACCGGGTCCCGCAGGAACCGGACCAGGTCGTCGAGGGCGACGTCGGCGTGCGCGACGTCCGGGTCGAGCGGCAGCGGGCCGTCGAGGAACCGGGGCGGGTCCGCCCGGGGGCCGGTGACCGCGCGCGCCGCGGCCAGCACGGCGGGATCGAAGCTGAACGGCCCCGGCACGCCGAGCCGCCCGGGCTCGACCGAGCGGACGTCGAAGGGCTGCAGCGGGTGCTCGACGAGAACCTGCCCGCGCACCGGCGCCGGCGTGGTGCGGTCCAGCGCGTCGAGGACCTCCCCGAGCGGGACGGCCGGCGGGCGGCGACGTCCGGTGTGCTCGTCGGCGCCGGTGTAGGTCAGCACGAGGGTCTCGGTGGCGGCGCCGAGCGCGTCGAGGAGCAGCTGGCGGTCCTCCGCGCGCGGGTCGCGCTCGCCGGTCAGCGGGGTGCGGGCGAGCACGTCGTCGCCGTCGATGCTGCGCTGGCGGGGGAAGACGCCGTCGTCGAGGCCGAGCAGGCACACCACGCGGTGCGGCACCGAGCGCATCGGGACCATCGTGCACACCGTCAGCGTGCCGGTGCGGAAGTTGGCCCGCGTCGGCCGGCCGGCCAGGTGGTCGGCGAGGAGCGCGCGGACGTCGGTGAGGCGCATCTCGACCTCGGCGCGGTCGCCGGCCTCCTCGAGCACCCGGGCCAGCTCGCGCTGGACCTGGCCGGGCTGCCAGGCGTCGGCGCGCTCGACGCGGGTCAGCGAGGCCACGGCCCGGACCAGGGAGTCCAGCCAGGCCCGCAAGGGACGGGTGCCGACGAGCTCGCCGAGGGCGACGTCGAGCCGGTCGACGTACTCGGCGAGGCAC
>CAVSIQ010000006.1:0-476695 GCA_963728085.1 uncultured Actinomycetota bacterium
GGCACTCCTGCTGGCGATCGCCTGGTCGGCCTCGATCGGTGGGCTCGGCACGCTGCTGGGCAGCCCCCCGAACGCGATCGTGGCCGGCTACCTGAGCAGCGAGCTCGGCCAGGAGGTCGGGTTCCTGCAGTGGATGCTGCTCGGCCTGCCCATCGTCGTGGTCTTCCTCGGCCTGGCCTGGCTGATCATCACCCGCCTCGTCTTCCGGTTCCAGCTCGACGAGATCCCCGGCGGCAAGGAGCTCATCGACGAGCAGATCCACGGCCTGGGTGCGATGAGCCGCGGCGAGAAGGTCGTCCTCGCGGTCTTCGCCGGCGCCGCGTTCCTGTGGATCGTGCCGGGCCTGCTGGCCAGCATCGGCAGCCTCGGTGAGAGCGCCCCCTGGCTGGACACCCTCGACGACACCGTGATCGCGCTGGCCGCGGGCGTCGTGCTGTTCCTGGTCCCCGGCGACGACGACGGCACGATGACCCTGGAGTGGGATGACGCCGAGAAGGGGCTGCCCTGGGGCGTGCTGCTGCTCTTCGGCGGCGGGCTGAGCCTGGCCGCCGCCGTCGCCGACTCCGGCCTCGACGAGTGGTTCGGCCAGCAGGTCGGCGGGCTCGGTGCGCTGCCGATCGTGCTGCTGCTGCTCGCCGTGGTGCTCATCGTGCTGATGCTCACCGAGGTCACCAGCAACACCGCGACCGCGGCCACGTTCATCCCCGTGCTGGGGGGCGTGGCGGTCGGCATCGGCGTGGACCCCGCGACCCTGCTCATCCCGGCCGCGCTCGCCGCGACCTGCGCCTTCATGCTTCCCGTCGGCACGCCGCCGAACGCGATCGTGTTCGGCACCGGCACCGTGAAGATCACCGAGATGGTGCGCGGCGGCATCGTCCTCAACATCACCGGCGCGGTGCTGATCACCTTCTTCACGGTCGTGATCGGCCCGGCGGCGCTCGGCCTGGTCATCTGAGGCCGAGCCCGCGCCGCCCGCCCGCGCCGCCCGCCCGCGCCGACCCGGTGGCGACCGGGGCGGCCCGCACGGGCGGTGGGAAGCCCACACACCACGGCCCGACCGGTCAGAAGGTGTGCTCGGGACCGGGGAAGGTGCCCGCCCGCACGTCGTCGGCGTAGGCGCGGGCGCCGTCGAGCAGCACCTGGTGCACGTCGGCGTACTGCTTGACGAACCGGGCCATCCGCCCGGTGCGCAGGCCGAAGGCGTCCTGCCAGACCAGCACCTGGCCGTCGCAGCCCGCGCCGGCGCCGATCCCGATCGTGGGCACGTCGAGCGCCGCGGTGACCTGGGCGGCGACGTCGCCGGGCACCATCTCCATGACCACCGCGAACGCGCCGGCCTCCTGCACCGCGAGCGCGTCGGCCAGCACCCGCTCGCCCGCCTCGCCCCGGCCCTGGACCCGGTAGCCGCCGAGCAGGTGCTCGGACTGGGGGGTGAAGCCGACGTGGGCCATCACGGGCACGCCGCCCCGGGTCAGGGCGGCCACCTGGGGGGCGATCTCGGCGCCGCCCTCCAGCTTGACCGCGTGCGCGCCGGCCTCCTTGAGGAAGCGCACCGCCGTCAGGTAGGCCTGCTCCGGCGAGGCCTGGTAGGAGCCGAACGGCAGGTCGCCGACCACGAGGGCGCGACGGGCCGAGCGGGCGACCGCCCGGGTCAGCGGCAGCAGCTCCTCGACGGTGATCGGCAGCGAGGTCTCGTTGCCGAGCACGTTGTTGCTGGCGCTGTCGCCGACGAGGAGCACCTCGATGCCGGCCTCGTCGAAGGTGGCCGCGGTGTACATGTCGTAGGCGGTGAGCATGCTGAACCGCTCGCCGCGCCCCTTCATCTCGCGCAGGTGGTGGGTGCGCACCCGGCGGGGTGCGGCGGGGGTCGGCCGTGCGGCTCCGCCGCCGTAGGGGGAGGTCTCCTCGGGCTGGCTCATCGTGCTCCGTCCGGACGCGGGTCGGGGCCGGTCGACCCCGGGCCAGGGTAGTGCGGGCCCGGCTCGGCGAGCGTGCCCCCGGTCTCGACCCGGGACCCGGGCACCCCAGGTCAGACCCCGGTCAGGTCCTTGTCAGGTCGGTCCTGACATGGTGGGGTCGTGGTGGTGACGCCGGTCACAGTCGTGCGTCCGGTGCATCACCAGAGCCGCGAGAGCTCCTGCGGGAGCAGATGGGAAGGACGCCATGTCCGGAAACCGCATCGTCGTCTACAAGGGCCCCGGCGAGGTCGCCGTCGAGTCCATCGACTACCCCAAGCTCGAGATCCCCAAGGAGGTGGCCGACGGCAAGGGCATCAAGCAGGCGGCCCCGCACGCGGTGATCCTCAAGCTCGTCACCACGAACATCTGCGGCAGCGACCAGCACATGGTCCGTGGCCGCACCACCGCCCCGGTGGGCCAGTCGCTGGGCCACGAGATCACCGGCGAGGTGATCGAGGTCGGCGACGACGTCCTCTTCGTCAAGGAGGGCGACATCTGCTCGGTGCCGTTCAACATCGCCTGCGGCCGCTGCCGCATGTGCAACATCGGTCAGACCGGCATCTGTCTCAACGTCAACCCGGCCCGCGCCGGCGCGGCCTACGGCTACGTCGACATGGGGGGCTGGCACGGCGGCCAGGCCGAGTACGTGATGATCCCGTTCGCGGACTTCAACCTGCTCAAGTTCCCCGACCGGGACGCGGCGCTGGAGAAGATCCTCGACCTGACGATGCTCTCCGACATCTTCCCCACCGGCTACCACGGCGCCTACACCGCCGGCGTGACCACCGGCTCCACGGTCTACGTGGCCGGCGCCGGACCGGTCGGTCTCGCCGCGGCGTACTCCGCGCAGCTGCTCGGCGCCGCCACGGTGATCGTGGGCGACATGGTCGCCTCGCGCCTCGAGCAGGCCCGCAGCTTCGGCTGCGAGACGGTGGACCTGAGCGAGGGCAACGACCTCGTCGACGTCATCGAGCAGATCCTCGGCGTGCCCGAGGTCGACGCGGCCGTCGACGCCGTGGGCTTCGAGGCCCGCGGCCACGGCGAGGGCGCGGCCGAGGCCCCGGCCACGGTGCTCAACGACATCATGACCGTCTCGCGTGCCGGTGCCTCGCTGGGCATCCCCGGCCTGTACGTCACCGGCGACCCGGGGGCGCGCCGACGACGCGGCCAAGCAGGGCCAGATCGGCGTCAAGCTCGGCCTCGGCTGGGCCAAGTCGCACCGCTTCGTGACCGGCCAGTGCCCGGTCAAGCAGTACAACCGGCAGCTGATGAACATGATCCTGGCGGGCAAGGCCGACATCGCGAAGGCCGTCAACGCCACCACGATCAGCCTGGACGACGCCCCCCGCGGCTACCAGGAGTTCGACGCCGGCGCGGCGCAGAAGTTCGTCATCGACCCGCACGGCATGGTCGCCTGACCCAGCACGACCCAGCACGACCCAGCACCACCCAGCAGCACCGCACCGTCCGTCGGCCCGTCGCCCCGTGCGACGGGCCGACGCGCGTCCGGGCCGACCACCGCGCGACCCTAGACTCCGTGGGTGGACTTCTACTCCGCCTACGCCCACGGCTTCGCCCGGGTCGCCGCGTGCACGCTGCCGGTCGCGATCGCCGACCCGGCCGAGAACGCGCGCCGCACCGTCGAGCAGGCCCGCGCCTGCCACGAGGACGCCGTCGCCGTGGCGGTCTTCCCCGAGCTCGGCCTGACCGGCTACTCCGTCGACGACCTGTTCCTCCAGGACACCCTGCTCGACGCCGTCCTGGCCGGGCTCGAGCAGGTCGTCGAGGCCAGTGCCGACCTGCTGCCCGTGCTGGTCGTCGGCGCCCCGCTGCGCCACGGGACGCGCCTGCTGAACGCGGCGGTGGTGATCCACGCCGGCCGGGTGCTCGGCGTCGCGGTGAAGTCCTCGCTGCCCTCGTACCGGGAGTTCTACGAGCGCCGCTGGTTCGCCCCCGGCGACGACCGCCGCGGGGCCACCCTGCGCCTCGGCGGCCAGGACGTGCCCCTCGGCCCCGACCTGCTGTTCGCCGCGACCGACCTGCCCGACCTCGTGCTGCACGTCGAGGTCTGCGAGGACATGTGGGTGCCCGTGCCGCCCTCGGCCGAGGCCGCGCTGGCCGGCGCGAGCGTGCTGGCCAACCTGTCGGGCAGCCCGATCACCATCGCGCGGGCCGAGGACCGGCGCCTGCTCGTGCGCAGCGCCAGCGCCCGCTGCCAGGCCGCCTACCTCTACGCCGCCGCCGGCGCGGGGGAGTCGACCACCGACCTGTCCTGGGACGGCCAGACGATGGTCTACGAGGCCGGCGAGCTGCTCGGGGAGTCCGAGCGGTTCCCCGACGGCCCGCGCCGCACCGTCGTCGACGTCGACCTCGGTCGGCTGCGCCAGGAGCGGCTGCGCCAGGGCACCCTCGACGACAACCGGCGCACCCACGAGGCGCGCGTCGGTGCCTTCCGCACGGTCCCCTTCGCGCTCCGCCCGCCCGCCGGCGACGTGGGCCTGCGCCGTCGCGTGGGCCGGTTCCCCTTCGTCCCCGACGACGCCGCCCGCCTGGCCCAGGACTGCTACGAGGCCTACGAGATCCAGGTCGCCGGGCTCCAGCGCCGGATCGCCGCCATCGGCGGGCCCCAGGCGGTCATCGGCGTCAGCGGCGGCCTGGACTCCACCCACGCCCTGCTCGTCGCGGTGCGCGCCATGGACCGTCTCGGGCGCCCGCGCACCGACGTCGAGGCCTTCACCATGCCCGGCTTCGCCACCAGCGAGGGCACCCGCTCCCTGGCCACCCGGCTCGCGGAGTCCCTGGGCGTCACCTTCGCGGAGGTCGACATCCGCCCGGCCGCCGAGCAGGTGCTGGCCGACCTCGACCACGCCTGGGACCCCGACGCCGCGGAGCAGGGCGCCGGGGTCTACGACGTCACCTTCGAGAACGTCCAGGCCGGCCTGCGCTACGACTACCTGTTCCGCCTCGCCAACCATCACGGCGGGATCGTCGTGGGCACCGGCGACCTCTCCGAGCTGGCGCTGGGGTGGTGCACCTACGGCGTCGGCGACCAGATGTCGCACTACAACGTCAACGCCGGCGTGCCGAAGACGCTGATCCAGCACCTGATCCGCTGGGTCGCCGACTCGGGGCAGCTCGGCGAGGAGACCAACACGCTGCTGCGCGAGATCGTCGAGCAGGAGATCTCCCCCGAGCTCGTGCCCGCCGCCGAGGGCGAGCGGCCGCAGTCCACCGAGGACGCCATCGGCCCCTACGCGCTGCAGGACTTCACCCTCTACCACGTGCTGCGGCGCGGCGCGCGGCCCAGCAAGGTCGCCTTCCTGGCCTGGCACGCCTGGCGGGACGCCGCGCACGGTGACTGGCCGCCGGGCCTGCCCGAGCAGCGGCGCACCGCCTACGACCTGCCCGCCGTGCGGCACTGGCTCCAGCTGTTCGTCCGCCGGTTCTTCGCCAGCCAGTTCAAGCGCTCCGCGCTGCCCAACGGTCCCAAGGTCAGCCCCGGTGGCACGATGTCGCCCCGCGGGGACTGGCGGATGCCCTCCGACGCGACGCCCACCGCGTGGCTGGCCGAGATCGAGGCCTGCGTGCCGGACGGGGCGGACGCGTGAGCTCCCCGGGTGCTGGTCGTCCAGCACGAGGACGACGCCCCCGCCGCCTGGTTCGGCACCTGGCTGACCGAGGCGGGCGCGAGGCTCGACGTGCGGCGGCCCTACCGCGGCGAGGACCTGCCCGTCGACCTCGCCGGCCACGACGCGCTCGTGGTGCTCGGCGGCGAGATGGGCGCCACCAGCGACGAGGTCGCCTGGATCCCCGCCACGCGCGCGCTGGTGGCCACCGCCGCGGCGGCCGGCCTCCCGACGCTGGGCATCTGCCTGGGCCACCAGCTGTGCGCGGTCGCCCTGGGCGGCACGGTGACGCGCAACCCGCGCGGCCAGCAGCTCGGCGTGACCGCCGTGGCCTGGGCCGACGACGCCGCGGACGACCCGCTGCTCGGCGCCGTCGTCGCGGCGGACGCGGCGGTGCACTGGAACGACGACGTGGTCGACACCCTGCCGACCGGGGCCCGGGTGCTGGCCCGGGCGCCCGGCGGCGAGGTGCAGGCAGCCCGGTTCGCGGCGTCCGTGTGGGGTGTGCAGCCGCACCCCGAGGTCGACGAGCACGTGGTCGCCGACTGGGCCCCCGGCGCGCGGGCGGTGCACGGCGACGTGGTCGTCGACGAGGCGCTCGCCCGCATCGCCGAGCAGCGCGGCCGCCTGCACGCCCAGTGGCGCCCGCTCGCCGCGGCGCTCGTGGCCCGGGCCGTCGCGGCCCGCCCGGGAGCGCCGCTCGACGTGCCCTAGGCTCCCAGCCATGGGCAAGCAGGAAGACTTCGTGCTCCGAGCGCTCGAGGAGCGCGACGTGCGGTTCGTGCGGCTGTGGTTCTCCGACGTGCTGGGCTCGTTGAAGTCGGTGGCCGTCGCCCCCGCCGAGCTCGACGCGGCCTTCGAGGAGGGCATCGGCTTCGACGGCTCGGCCATCGAGGGCTTCGCCCGTGTCTACGAGGCTGACATGCTCGCCCGCCCCGACCCCGGGACCTTCCAGATCCTCCCGTGGCGCGACGAGGGCCCCTCGACGGCTCGGATGTTCTGCGACATCGTCATGCCCGACGGCTCGCAGTCCTACGCCGACCCGCGCAACGTCCTCAAGCGGATGCTGGGCCGCGCCGCCGACCTCGGCTTCACCTTCTACACCCACCCCGAGATCGAGTTCTACCTGTTCAAGAACGGCCCCGACCAGGGTGGCGACCCGGTCCCGGTCGACCGCAGCGGCTACTTCGACCACACCGCGCAGTCGATGGGGGCCGACTTCCGCCGCGAGGCGATCACGATGCTCGAGGCGATGGGCATCTCGGTGGAGTTCAGCCACCACGAGCACGGCCCCGGCCAGCAGGAGATCGACCTGCGCTACGCCGACGCGCTGAGCACCGCCGACAACATCATGACCTTCCGCACCGTCATCCGGGAGGTGGCGCTGAGCCAGGGCATCTGGGCGACCTTCATGCCCAAGCCGTTCACCAGCCACCCCGGCTCGGGGATGCACACCCACCTGTCGCTCTTCGAGGGCGACCAGAACGCCTTCTACGAGGCCGGCTCGGAGTACCAGCTCTCGCGCACCGGGCGCCAGTTCATCGCCGGCATCCTGCGGCACGCGCCCGAGCTGAGCATCGTGACCAACCAGTGGGTCAACTCCTACAAGCGGATGATGTTCGGCACCGAGGCGCCGTCCTACATCTGCTGGGGCCACAACAACCGCTCGGCGATGGTCCGGGTGCCGATGTACAAGCCGCTCAAGGGTCAGTCCACACGGGTCGAGCTGCGCACCATCGATCCGGCCTGCAACCCCTACCTGGCCTTCACCGTGGTGCTGGCGGCCGGCCTCAAGGGGATCGCGGAGGACTACGAGCTGCCGCGCGAGGCCGAGGACGACGTGTGGACCCTGTCGGACCGCGAGCGGCAGAGCCTGGGGATCTCCCCGCTGCCGGAGAGCCTCAAGGAGGCGATCGCCATCGCGGAGGACTCCGAGCTGCTCGCCGACGCGCTCGGCGAGCACGTCTACGACTTCGTGCTGCGCAACAAGCGCGCGGAGTGGGCGGAGTACCGCGGCCAGGTGTCGGCCTTCGAGCGCGACGCCATGCTGCCGGTCATCTGAGCTCCGCCGGGACCCCGGAGACCGCCCCGTGACCCGCTTCGTGCTCGAGCGCACCGCCCTGGCCCGGCTCGGCTTCGCCGACCTCGACGCCGCCCGCCGCGGCCTCGACGCGCTGAACCGGTTCGGGCCGCCCCCGCCGGACGCGCTGCTGGCCATCCTGGGCCGCACCGCGGACCCCGACGCCGCCGTCGCCGCCCTGGTGCGGCTGCTCGAGGCGGCCGACGCGGGGCAGCAGGAGGGGGCCGAGGGCGGGGGACGGGGCCTGTACGCCGAGCTGGTCGACGACGAGGGCACCGCGATGCGGCTGCTCGGGGTGCTCGGGGCGAGCACGGCGCTCGCCGAGCACCTGATCCGCCACCCCGACCAGTGGCGCGAGCTGTGCGACCCGACCCTGGGCTCGACCCGCTCGGTCGCCGCCGCGGTGCGGGCCCAGCTGCTGCGCGCGGTCGGCGCCCGCGCCGAGGACGCCGCCCCGGTGGCCACCCTGCCCGACGCACAGGCCTGCGACGCGCTGCGTGTGGAGTACCGCCGGGTGCTGCTGCGCCTGGCCGCGCGCGACCTCACCCACGGCGTCGGCCTCGACGACGCCGCCGCCGAGCTCTCCGACCTCGCCGCCGGCACCCTCGACGCCGCGCTCGCCGTGGCGCGGGCCCGCGTGGGGCAGGCCTCCGGGCGGGCCCGCCTGGCGGTGGTCGCGATGGGCAAGTGCGGCGGCCACGAGCTCAACTACGTCTCCGACGTCGACGTCGTCTTCGTCCACGAGGCCGCGCCGGGGGCCGGTGAGACCGAGGCGACGCGGGTCGCCACCCAGCTGGCCAGCCACCTGATGCGGGTCTGCTCGGAGCAGACCGGCGAGGGCACCATCTGGCCGGTCGACGCCAACCTGCGCCCCGAGGGCAAGGCCGGGCCCCTGGTGCGGACCCTGGCCAGCCACCGCGGCTACTACGAACGCTGGGCCCGCGCGTGGGAGTACCAGGCGCTGCTCAAGGCCCGTCCCGTCGCCGGGGACCTCGACCTGGGTGCACGGTACGTCGAGATGGTCGCGCCGTTCGTGTGGTCCGCCGCCGACCAGGACGGCTTCGTGGAGCAGACCCAGGCGATGCGACGACGCGTCGTGGAGCACATCCCCGCGCGCGAGGCCGAGCGCCAGCTCAAGCTCGGCAGCGGCGGCCTGCGCGACGTCGAGTTCGCCGTGCAGCTGCTCCAGCTCGTCCACGGCCGCGGCGACCAGGCGATCCGTGCTCCCACCACCCTCAGCGCGCTGGCCCAGCTGACCGCGCGCGGGTACGTGGGACGCGAGGACGGCGACGCGCTGCACCGCGCGTACACCTTCCTGCGCACCCTGGAGCACCGCATCCAGCTCCACCAGCTGCGCCGCACGCACGTCGTGCCCAGCGACGCGGCCGCCCTGCGCCGACTGGGGCGCTCGATGGGCTACTTCTCCGAGCCCGCCCGCGCCCTGGACAAGCAGTGGCAGCAGCACCGCGTCGAGGTGCGGCGCCTGCACGAGAAGCTGTTCTACCGCCCGCTGCTCTCCGCGGTGGCGCGGGTGCCCGGCACCGAGGTCGCACTGTCCTCGGCCGCGGCGCGGGAGCGACTGGTCGCCCTGGGCTACGCCGACCCGGACGCCGCCCTGCGCGCGCTCGAGGCGCTGGCCGGCGGTGTCTCGCGCACCGCGGCCATCCGCCGGACCCTGCTGCCGGTGATGCTGCAGTGGTTCGCCGAGGGGCCCGACCCCGACGTCGGCCTGTTCCGGTTCCGGCGGATCAGCGACGCGCTGAGCGACTCGCCCTGGTACCTGTCCACGCTGCGCGACGAGGGCGAGGTCGCTGAGCGGCTGGCCCAGGTGCTCTCGACGTCGCGCTACGCCGCCGAGCTCCTCGAGCGCGAGCCGCGCGGGGTGCGGATGCTGCGCGAGGACCTGGCGCCACGACCGGCCACCGCGCTGCTCGAGGAGATGCAGGCCCTGGCGGCGCGGCAGGGCTCCCTGGAGCGCGCGGTGCGCGCCATCCGCGGGGTGCGCCGGCGCGAGCTGTTCCGCATCGCCGTCGGCGACCTGCTCGGCCACACCGACGTGGCCGTGGTGGGCCGCGGCCTGTCCCGGCTCACCGACGCCACCCTGCAGGCGACCCTCGAGGTCGTGGCCCGCACCGTGGCCGACCAGCGCGGTCTGCCCGAGCAGCCCACCCGCCTGGCGGTGGTGGCGATGGGCCGCTACGGCGGTTTCGAGCTGTCCTACGGCAGCGACGCCGACGTGCTGTTCGTCCACGAGCCCGTCGAGGGCGCCGACCCGCGCGCCGCCGCCGGGTTCGCCCAGGCCGTGGCCCTCGAGGTGCGCCGCGCCCTGGCCCTGCCGGGCGCGGACCTGCCCCTGGTCGTCGACGCCGACCTGCGCCCGGAGGGCAAGAACGGGCCGCTGGTGCGCACCCTGGACTCCTACGCCGCCTACTACGCGCGCTGGTCGCGCACCTGGGAGGCGCAGGCGCTGCTGCGCGCGGACGCCGTGGTCGGCGACCCCGACCTGCGGGATCGCTTCGGTGCGCTGATCGACCCCGTGCGCTACGCGCGCGGCGGCATCGACGACGACGCGGTCCTCGAGGTGCGCCGGCTCAAGGCCCGCATCGACCGCGAGCGCCTGCCCCGGGGCGCCGATCCGCAGCTGCACCTCAAGCTCGGCCGCGGCGGGCTGGCCGACATCGAGTGGACCGTGCAGCTGCTGCAGATGCGTCACGCGGGCCAGGTCGAGGCGCTGCGCACCCCGCAGACCCTCGCGGCCCTCGAGGCGGCCGCCGCGCACGGCCTGGTCGCCGAGGACGACGCGGCCGTGCTGGCCGCCGGCTGGCGCCTGGCCAGCCGGATCCGCAACGCGGTGACGCTGGTGCGCGGCAAGCCCGGCGACGAGATCCCGCGCGACGTGCGCGAGCGCGCCGCGGTGGCCGCCGTCATCGGCTACCCGCCCGCCTCGACCGACGTGATGCTCAACGACTGGCTGCGTCAGGCGCGGCAGACCTCGGGCGTCGTGGACCGCGTCTTCTGGCAGTGAGTGCGACGCCGGGTGCGTGGCGCCGGGGCGCCGCGGCGGTAGGATCGTTGGGGTGGACGAGCGCCGACCCCCCGACCAGCCCGGGTCCGCGACGTCGCGCCCCGTGAGCGTGTACCTGCTCGACGACCACGAGATCGTGCGGCGCGGCATCCGCGACCTGCTCGTGCTCGAGGACGACATCGAGGTGGTGGGCGAGTCCGGCACCGTGCTCGAGGCCGTCGACGAGATCGTCGCGCTGGCCCCCGACGTGGCGATCCTCGACGGCCGTCTGCCCGACGGGTCCGGCATCGACGTGTGCCGCGAGGTCCGCTCGCGGAACCCCGCCATCGCGGTGCTGATCCTGACCTCCTTCGACGACGACGAGGCGTTGTTCGCCGCGATCATGGCCGGCGCCGCGGGCTACGTGCTGAAGCAGGTCCATGGCAACGAGCTGGTCGACACCGTGCGCCGGGTGGCGGCCGGCCAGTCGACCCTCGACCCGGCGGTGACCACCGCCGTCCTCGACCGCCTGCGCGCCGGGGCCCAGCAGAGCTCGGCGCTGGAGCAGCTCACCGCCCAGGAGCACCGCATCCTCGCCCTGATCGGCCAGGGGATGACCAACCGCCAGATCGCGGCCACGGTGTTCCTGGCCGAGAAGACGGTGAAGAACTACGTGTCATCGGTGCTGGCCAAGCTGGGCCTGGAGAGCCGGACCCAGGCCGCGATCTTCGCGACCAAGAACCTCGGGTAGCGCGCGGCGTTGACGCACGACGGCGCCCAGGAGGCCTCCACCGGCCACCCGATGAACGCACCGGGTGACGGCGCCGTGTGGTCGGCCCGCCTGGTGCGCGCCACGACCCGGCTGTCCGCGGCCACGGACGAGTCCGAGCTCAGCGACGGCGTCGACGACCTGGCCCGGGTGCTGTTCGGCGGGCGCCCCGCGGGCATGGGCGCCGACGTGCACGAGGCGCGCGAGACCGGTCGCGACGTGCTGACCGCGCTGCTGCGCCCCGGCTCCGGGGACCAGCGCGTCGTGTGGGTGGCCGCACGCGGCCCCCGGGACCAGACGTCCGGAGGGCCTGAGGACCAGGTGCTGCTCGAGACCCTCGCCGTGGCCACCGCGACCGCGTGCCGCAACCTCGACCGCGAGCGGAGCGCGGCGCGCCGGCGCCGCTGGCTCGAGGCCAGCGCCGAGATCACCGCGTCCCTGGTCGGCCGCACCGACGAGCAGGCCGCGCTGCAGCTGGTCGCCGACCGCGCCCGCGAGGTGGGCCGGGCGCTGGCGGCCTGGATCGCGGTGGGCCCGGACCCCGAGCGCCTGGAGTTCCGGGTGGTCTCCGGGCCGGTGCTGGACATGGACCGGCTGCGCTCGCTCCCGATGGGCGGCAGCGTGACCGTCGAGGTGGCCCGCCACGGCCGCCCCCTGCGTGTCGCGGACCTCGGGACCGACCCCCGTCTCGCCCGCTTCCACGCGCTCCCGGGCTCGGTCCGGGTGGGTCCGGCGATCATGGTGCCGCTGCCGCGCGCCTCGGGGGTCGCCGGCGTGCTCGGCCTCGGGTGGGCACCGAAGGACCACGACGTGTTCGAGCGGCTCGACTCCGACCTCCCGGCAGGCTTCGCCGAGCAGGTCTCGCTGGCCCTGAAGGTCTCCCGGATGCACCGCGACGCCCGCCACCTCGCGGTGCTCCGCGACCGCGACCGGATCGGGCGGGACCTGCACGACCTGGTGATCCAGCGGCTCTTCGCGATCGGCCTGAGCCTGGCCGCGCTGGAGCGGATGCCGGCCGAGGAGCGTCGCCTGCGCCTCGACCAGGCCGTCGAGCAGGTCGACGAGGCCATCGGCGACCTGCGCGACGCCATCCACTCCCTCGGCGCCCCCGGGGCCGACACCGACGTCGTCGAGGAGGTCTCCGGCGTGCTGGGGCGGGTCACCCCGGCGCTGGGGCTGCGCCCGACGTTGCGACTGTCGGGGCCGGTGCGCACCGCCACCCCGGCCCACGTGGTGCCCGAGGTCGTGGCCGTGCTCAGCGAGGCGCTGTCCAACGCCGCGCGCCACGCCGACGCCGGTTCCGTCGGGGTCACCCTCGGGGTCGCGCACGGCGTGCTGGAGCTCGTCGTGGTCGACGACGGCCGCGGCATCGCGGACAGCCGCCGGCGCAGCGGCCTCGACAACATGGCCCGCCGCGCCGAGCGCCTCGACGGCACCTGCGTGGTGGACAGGCCGGCCGGGGGCGGCACCCGAGTGACGTGGTGCGTGCCGGTCGAGTGAGGCCGCGCCGCCTCAGCCGAAGGGCAGCGGCTCCGGGATCAGGCTGACCGCCCGGGCCCGGGCGGCGGTCATCGCGCGCCGGTGGTGCTGGCGGCACAGGACCTCGTAGGCCACCTCGGGCTCGTGGCCGTCGCGGGAGCCGAGTCCGGCCGGGGCGTCCTCGACGTCACCGACCACGACGACGTCGCCCTCGAGGACCATCACGCCGTCCTCGGTGCGCGCGTTGTGGGTGGCGCGGCGCCCGCACCAGCACAGCGCCTCGACCTGCAGCACGTGCATCCGGTCGGCGAGCTCGACCAGCCGCGCGCTGCCGGGGAAGAGCACGGTGCGGAAGTCGGTGAGGATGCCGAAGGCGAACACGTCGACCTGCAGCTCGTCGACGACCGTGGCCAGCTGGTCGACCTGGGCCGGGGCGTAGAACTGGGCCTCGTCGCAGATCAGGTAGTCCACCCGCTCGCCCCGGGTCAGCGAGTCGACGACGTGGCGCCAGAAGTCGAGGTCGTCGGTGACCTCGGTGGCCGCGAGGGCAAGTCCCAGACGGCTGGACAGGGTGGCGGCACCGGCCCGGTCGTGGGCGGTGAAGATCCGCCCGACGCGGCCGCGGGCGGCGTGGTTGTGGTGGGTCTGCAACGCCAGGGTGCTCTTGCCGGAGTCCATGGTGCCGGTGAAGAAGTGCAGGTCGGCCACGCCCCGATCCTCCCACGAGCGACCGCCGGCCCCGGGTGCCGCCCGGTGCGAGGATGGCGCCGTGAGCTCCCCCCTCGTCGACCTGTCCACGATGCGCGCCCTGCTGGGCGTCGACGGCGCCGGCCCGGGCGAGGGAGCGGACGGCGTCGTCGTCCTGGACGTGCGGTGGCGCCTCGGCGGCCCGCACGGTGCGGCGCAGTACGCCGCGGGCCACGTGCCCGGGGCGGCCTACGTCGACCTCGCCACCGACCTCGCGGGCCCGGCCGGAGCGGCCGGACGCCATCCGCTGCCCGACCCGCGGGCCTTCCAGCAGGCGATGCGCAAGGTCGGCGTCGACGACGGCCGTCCCGTGGTGCTCTACGACGACTGGGGCTCGCGCGCGGCGGCGCGGGCGTGGTGGCTGCTGCGCCACCACGGCCACCGCGACGTGCGGGTGCTGGACGGCGGCTGGTCGGCCTGGTTGGCCGCGGGCGCGCCCGTCGAGGTCACCGACACCGCCGAGCGGCCGGCGCGGGCCGGCGACTTCACCGTGCGCCCCCCGCAGGGGACGAGCGTGGTGACCTCCGCCGAGCTGCCGGGCCTCGCCGAGCGCGGGGTGCTGCTCGACGCCCGTGCCCCCGAGCGCTACCGCGGGGAGCACGAGCCGGTGGACCCCGTCGCCGGTCACGTCCCCGGCGCGGTCAACCTGCCGACCGACGCCGTCCTCGACGCCACCGGCCGCTTCCACGACCGCGCCGCGCTGCGCGACCTCCTCGCCGGCGTCGGGGTCTCCGGCGACGTGCCGGTCGCCGCCACCTGCGGCTCGGGCGTCACCGCGTGCCACCTCGTGCTCGCCCTGGAGGCAGCCGGCCTGGCCGCGGCCCTGCACCCCGACGGCTGGAGCGGTTGGACCAGCGACCCCGACCGCCGCGTCGCCACCGGCTGAGGCCGCCTGGCCGCGGCGGCCGCCCCGCCGGCCGTCGACCTCACCAGTGGACGCCGCGGAAGACCCTCGCCAGCATCATCTGCTCCGACTCGCGCAGGCCCGGGGCCGGCGGGACGACGTCGGAGGGAGAGCCCGTGCGCCCCTCGGCGCCGTCCGCCCCGCCGCTGCCCGCCCGCCCGGGGTCGACGGGGTCGCCCGTGCGGGCGGCGTCGCCGGTGCGCCCGGTCGACCCGGGCGCCGGGCCGGCTGCCTGGGCGGCCGCCGAGTCGGGGAAGACGCGGAAGGCCAGGTTCAGGATCCGGAACGCGGCCTTCGGTGCGACGGTGTGCACGACGGCACCGGCGTTGCCGAGCAGCGTGTTGATCTCGTGCGGCCGATCGACGACGGCCCGCACGACCAGGTCCGCGGCCTGGGCCGCGGAGATGGTGGGGAACTTGTCGTAGAGCGTGGTCGGGCTGATCATCGGCGTGCGCACCAGCGGCATGTGGATCGAGGTGAACGTGATCCCGTCGCCGACGACCTCGGAGGCCACCACGTTGCTCCACGCGTCCAGCGCGGCCTTGGAGGCGACGTAGGCCGAGAAGCGCGGCGGCGAGGTCTGCACGCCGATCGAGCTGACGTTGACCACGTGGCCCCCCCGCTGCTCGCGCATCGTCGGGAGCAGGCCCATCACCAGACGGATCGCGCCGAAGTAGTTCAGCGCCATGGTCCGCTCGAAGTCGTGGAAGCGGTCCTCGCTCAGGCGCAGGGAGCGTCGGATCGAGCGGCCGGCGTTGTTGACCACGACGTCGACCGAGGGCAGGTCGGCGACCAGGCGCTGGCACAGCACGTCGACGGCCTCGAGGTCGGAGAGGTCGCAGGGGTAGACGTAGGCGGTGCCGCCGCGCAGCTCGATCGCGGTGCGGGTGCGCTCCAGGCCCTCGGTGCCGCGGGCCACCAGCACCGGCACGCCGCCGGCGGCGGCCACCTTGAGCGCCACCGCCCGGCCGATCCCCGAGGACGCGCCGGTGATCACCACGTGCGCGCCGCGCAGCGAGTCCCGCACCGCAGGCGCGCCCGTCACGGCGGTGTCGAGGTTCTCCTCCCACCACGCCCAGGCGCGGGCCGCGTAGGAGTCCAGGTCGGGCACCGAGAGCCCCGAACCGGCCAGGGCGCGCTCGGTGAGCCGGGACTCGAAGACCGGCCGGAACGCGGTGTGGGCCAGCACCTCGGCGGGCAGGCCGAGGCGCCCCACGGTCTGGTCGAGCAGCACCTGGGCAGGTGCGGTGCGCGCCAGCCGGGTCAGCACCCGCGCCGGACGCAGGGCCGCGGGCAGCGCGGGCAGGCCGGGGACCCGGGCCAGGCCGCGCTCGACCGGCGTGCGGAACCGTGGCACGCCCGCGGCCGCCCCGAACGCGTTGAGGGTCTCCACGACCGGCTGCGGCTGAGGGTTGACGAGGTGGAAGGCCTGGGCGTCGTGCCCGGGCAGGTGCGCCAGGTGGACCGTCGCGCGCACGACGTAGTCGACCGGCACCAGGTTGGTCGAACCCAGGTCGAGGCCCACCAGGGGGACCCACGAGGGCAGGGCGGAGCGCAGCGCCCGCAGGGCCGGGAAGAGGTAGTAGGGCCCGTCGACCTTGTCCATCACCCCGGTCTCGGAGTGGCCCACGACCAGTGAGGGCCGGTAGACCCGCCACGGCACCGCGCCCTGGGCGCGCACCAGCCGCTCGGCCGCGTGCTTGGTGCGGTGGTAGGCCGAGGGCAGGTGCTGGCCCTCGTCGAACATCGTCTCGTCGAAGTGCCCCTCGTGGTCGCCGGCGACGGCGACCGAGGACATGTGGTGGAAGCAGCCGGCGCCCAGCGCGGCGGCGAGCTCGAGGGCGTGGCGGGTGCCCGCGACGTTGAGGGTCTCCTGGGTCGCCTCGTCGGCGGTCATGTCGTAGAGCGCGGCGAGGTGGAAGACGTGATCGACCCGGCCCGTGTGCGCGGCGACCCACGCCGGGTCGACGCCGAGGGCGGGGGAGGAGAGGTCGCCCAGCACGGGCACCACCCGGTCGCTGTCCCACTCGCGGCGCAGCGTGGCCAGGCGGGTGCGGCTCGCGGAGCGCACCAGCACGTGGACGGTGCCGCCGCCCGGACGGGCGAGCAGCTCGTGGACCAGGTGGCGCCCGATGAAGCCGGTGGCACCGGTCACGAAGGAGGACATGGCCGGAGGTTACTCGGCGCGGGGACGGCGCTGCGTCTCCGCGCGCGCCCGCGGACGCGGCGCTACTGGTCGCGGCCGCCGAACATGATCTCGTCCCAGCTCGGCACCGAGGCCCGGCCGCGCTTCTTGCTCACCGGGCGGCGCGTCGGCGTCTCCTCGGCGGCGGGCTGCGCGTCCTCGTCGCCGTCGGTCGGCAGCTCCAGCTGGCCCTCGTCCGCGGCCGGGGCGCCGGTGGTCGGCACCGGGTCGGCGGGCGCGGGCCCGACGTCCGACGGCGCCGCCCCGGGAGCCGCCCCGGGCTCCTCCGGCGTGGCGCCGGTCGGGTCGGTGGGGGCCGCGGGGGAGGGGTCGTCGGAGACCAGCTCGATGGCGTCGTCGCCCAGCTCGACCTCCGCACCGGGCACCGCGGCGAGCCGGCGCACGCGGCCAGCGGCCGGCTCGGCGGCCCCGGGCGCCGCGGCGTCGGGCACCTCCTCGCCGACCAGCCAGCGGGCGTCGTCGTCCTCGAGGGTGACGAAGGACCCGCGGGCGTCGAAGGTGAAGGTGGCCACGCCCTCGCGCCGGGTCGTGGCGTAGCGGCCGGTGAGGGTCCACCGGCCGTCCTCGCGGCGCCACGCGTCCCACTCGACCAGCCCCGGGTCGGTGTTCTGCCGGCGCAGGTGCGCCTCGACGGCCTCGCCGAGGGTCCGCGCACCCCTCGCTTCGTCCCCGGTGCGGCGACGCAGCGAGGAGCCCTGCGCCCGCTGCGCGATGTGCTCGCGCTCGGCGAGCACGGGGCCGGCGTAGGCCATGATCCGTTCGACGCTGGCCTGGGCGAGCTGGGCGACCGCCTCGGGGGTCTCGCCGGCCCTGATGCGGGCCTGGATGTCGCGGGGGCGCAGGGCGCTGTCCATGGTGTTCTCCGACTGACCGGGGCGGGTGGTCTGGTGGTGCGGGGCGGACCGCGTCTCGGTGCCGACCGCGAGGGCGGGCCCGCCGGCGAGCCGGTCCACCCGTACCGTCGCGAGCCTACGCCAGGCGGGGCCCGGTCGTCCCGGACGCGTCGCGGGGGTGGGCCCCGCGGCGGACGGCGTCCCTAGGATGGGTCCGTGCCCCAGCCTGTCGCCCCCGCCCCGGACCGCGCGCCCGACCGCGCGCCCGACCAGACCCCCGACGTCGCCCCCTACGACGCGCTGCTGCTGGTCTCCTTCGGCGGCCCGGAGGGACCCGACGACGTGCTGCCCTTCCTGGAGAACGTCACCCGCGGGCGTGGGATCCCCCGTGAGCGCCTCGCCGAGGTGGGCGAGCACTACCACCTGTTCGGCGGCCGCTCGCCGATCAACGACCTGAACCGCGCGTTCCTGGCCGCGATCCGCGAGGACCTCGCCGCCGCCGGGATCGACCTGCCCGTCTACTGGGGCAACCGGAACTGGGACCCCTACCTGCGCGACGCCGTCGCGCAGATGGCCGCCGACGGGGTCACCCGGGCCGCCTGCTTCGTCACCAGCGCCTACTCGTCGTGGTCCAGCTGCCGGCAGTACCGGGAGAACCTCTACGACGCGTCGGCCGAGGTCGCCGGTCACGACCCCGGTGACCCCGAGGTGCTCCAGGCCGACGCCTCGACGCCGCGCCTGGAGAAGCTGCGCCACTACTTCAACCACCCCGGCTTCGTGGACCCCGTCGTGGACGCCACCCTCGCCGCGTTGGCCGACCTGCCCGAGGACGTCCGCGACCACGCCCGGCTGGTCTTCGTCACCCACTCCATCCCCACCGCGATGAACGAGGCCTCCGGGCCCCCCGAGCAGGGCGGGCGGGCCTACGAGCGACAGCACCTCGACGTCGCCGCGGTCGTGGCCGGCCGCGTGGCCGCCGAGACCGGCCTCGAGCGTCCCCACGAGCTGGCGTTCTGCTCCCGCTCCGGCTCGCCGCGCACCCCGTGGCTCGAGCCCGACGTGAACGACCGGCTGCGCGAGATCGCCGAGCAGGGCGGCCGCGCGGCCGTCCTGGTGCCGGTCGGCTTCGTCTCCGATCACATGGAGGTCATCTACGACCTCGACACCGAGGCGGCCGAGACCGCCGAGGAGGTCGGGCTGGCGGTGCGCCGCGCCGCGACCCCGGGCGACGACCCGCGGTTCGTGGCCGTCGTCCGCGACCTGCTCACCGAGCGGGCCGCCGTGGAGCGCGGCGAGGACGTCGCGCGCTCCTCGGTCGGCGAGACCGGCCCGATGTGGGACCGGTGCCCGGTCGGGTGCTGCGTGGCGGCGGGCTCCGAGCGGCCGGCCCTGTGCGGGCGCGGGGCGTGAGCGTCCCGCAACCAGGCGGGTCCGTGGACGCGGGCGCGCTCGCCGACCTCGCCCTGGAGACCGCCCGCCGGGCCGCGGCCCTGGTGCGCTCCCACACCGGCACGGGCGTGCGGGTGGCGCAGACCAAGACCAGCGCGACGGACGCCGTCACCGAGGTCGACGTCGCCAGCGAGCGCCTGGTGCGCGATCTGCTGCTCACCGCCCGCCCCGACGACGCGGTGCTGGGTGAGGAGGGCGACGACGTCGTCGGCACGTCGGGGGTGCGGTGGGTCGTCGACCCCATCGACGGCACCGTCAACTTCCTCTACGGCCTGCCCACGTTCGCGGTCTCGATCGCGGCCGAGGTCGACGGCGAGGTGGTGGCCGGCGTGGTGATCGACGTGCTCGTGGGCACCGAGTTCGTCGCGCGACCGGGCCCCGACGGGCGCACCGTGGCCACCCGGGACGGCGACGTCCTGCGCGTGCGCGAGCGTGCCGACCTGGCCCAGCGCCTGATCGGCACCGGGTTCTCCTACCGCGCCGACGTCCGGGCGCTGCAGGGCGCCGCGCTGGCCCGGCTGCTGCCGCGCGTGCGCGACGTGCGCCGCATCGGCTCCGCCGCCCTCGACCTGTGCCTGGTCGCGCAGGGCAGCCTCGACGGCTACCTCGAGGAGGGCACGCAGCCCTGGGACCGCGCCGCGGGCGGCCTGGTCGCCCGCGCGGCCGGTGCGCGCGTCGAGCTGACCCCCGGCGTGGGGGGCCTCGACCTGCTCGTGTGCGGCCCCGCGGACGGGTTCGAGGACCTGTGGCGGGCCGCCCACGAGGCCGGGTTCGCGGCCGCCTCCGAGGTGGCCGACGACCTGGTCCGAGCAGGGGAATAGCCGCCCCCCGGCCCCTGTTCGGTCCATCGCCGATCTCGTGCCGCGACCACATGCTGGTCACCTTCGGACCCTGGGTCCCACTCGTGCGGGTGATGGTGCACAATCTGGCCCGCCAGAGGGGGCGAGCAGATACACCGAGGGGAGTGACGAGCATGGCGACCGACTACGACGCACCGCGCAAGAACGAGGAAGACCAGTCCGAGGAGAGCATCGAGGAGCTCAAGGCCCGCCGTCACGACAAGAACTCGGGCAAGGTCGACGAGGACGAGACCGAGGCGGCCGAGTCGTTCGAGCTGCCCGGCGCCGATCTCTCCCACGAGGAGCTGGCCGTCGAGGTCAAGCCGAAGCAGGACGACGAGTTCACCTGCATGAGCTGCTTCCTGGTCCACCACCGCAGCCAGCTGGCCGACGAGAAGAGGATCATCTGCCGCGACTGCGTCTGAGCGCAGGCCGCGCCACGAAGCCGACGCGGAACGACGGGGCCCGGGCGGTCAGCCCGGGCCCCGTCGTGCGTCCACGGGGGCGCCCGCCCGGGGCGCCTCGCCGTCGTCGCTCAGGACTCGTCGACGCCGGTCTCCGGGCCCAGACCCGGGGGCAGGTGACCGGTGGAGCGTGCGTAGTACCCGGCGGCACGGCGGGTGGCCAGCATCCGGGCCACGGCGATGATCGCTCCGCTGACCACGGCCCAGGTGACGGCCTCCCAGACCTCCACGTCGGGGTCGGCGGGGTTGGCCGGCGGCGTCTTGCCGGTGGTCTTCTGCCAGGTGGTGTTCAGGGTCTTCTTGGCCACGGCCGCCGCGCCCAGCGCGGCGGCCAGGGAGAAGACGGACCAGACCTTCGAGCTCTCCGATGACATGGATCGACCCTAGCGCCCGTCGCGGTGCGGCCCGCCACCCCCGGCGGGAGGACCCGCGATGCGGGCCACGGCCGCCGCGAGCTCCTCGGGACGGCGGGTGCTGATCAGCCAGTACGGCGCCGGGTCGCGCGGGTCGAGCACCTCCACGCGCACCGAGCGCGAGCGGTAGGGGCGCATCACCAGGTGGGCCCGCACGTCGGCGTCCCGGCCGGCGAGCAGCCGGGTCGCGTCACCGTCGAGCGCCTCGGCGCCGCCCAGGTGCACGCCGTCGATGCTGGCGCGGCCCGCGCGCAGGCTGGTGGCGTCCACCTCGACGACCACGCGGCCGTAGGAGATCAGCAGCCCGCCGAGGACGAGCAGCGCCACGAGCGTGGCCGACCAGGCCACCAGGCCCGGCGTCGCGACGACCAGGGCGAGCCACAGGCTGGCCACCAGCATCGTGCCCTGCACCCACCAGCGCAGGGGCACGCCGAGGCGCTCGCGGAAGATCGGCGGGGCGTCGGGCACGTGGTCCAGCCTCCCACCGACGCGGGTGCCGGGGACGACTAGGGTCCGGGCGTGGCTGAGACGAACCCCGACCCGCGCGGACCCGAGGAGGTCGAGGTGGCCCTGGTGCGCCTCGACCCCGGCCTGCCGGTGCCCGCCTACGCCCACCCCGGCGACGCCGGCGCCGACCTGCACGCCGCCGTCGACGTCGAGCTCGGCCCGCACGAGCGCGCCCTGGTGCCGACCGGCGTGGCGCTGGCGCTTCCGCCCGGCCACGTCGGGCTGGTGCACCCGCGGTCGGGCCTCGCGGCCCGGCACGGGCTGTCGGTGCTCAACACCCCCGGCACCGTCGACGCCGGCTACCGGGGCGAGATCACGGTGCTGCTGGTCAACCACGACCCGGTCACGCCGGTACGGCTGCGGCGCGGCGACCGCGTGGCCCAGCTCGTCGTGCAGCGCTACGAGCAGGCACGGTTCGTGGAGGTCGAGGCGCTCCCGCCCTCGCGACGGGGCGCCGGGGGTTACGGTTCTACCGGGGGCGTGAGCCCTCAGCCACCCGGAGGAGGAGAGCGTTGAGGTTCCGCCGCAAGAGCGACCACGCGAGCGGGCGCGAGCCCGAGACGGGCGAGCAGCCCGTCGAGGCCGTCGAGCCGGCCGAGGGCCCCTGGGACCACGACGACGTCCGCGACGACGGGGTCGAGCGCATCGACCTCGGGTCCCTGCTGCTCCAGGGCGAGCCGGCCCGCGACCTGCGTCTGCAGGTCGACGAGGCCACCGGCACGGTCCAGGCGGTGCTGCTCGCCGGCCAGGACGGTGCGATGGACGTGCGCGCCTTCGCCGCCTCGCGCCACGGGGACCTCTGGTCGGAGATCCGCCCGCAGATCGTCGAGGACATGAGGCGCCGTGGCGGCACCGTCACCGAGCGCGAGGGACGCTTCGGCCCCGAGCTGCTGTGCGCGGTCCAGGTCGCCACCGGCCCCGACCAGGTCGGCGTGCAGCACTCCCGCATCGTCGGCGTCAACGGCTCGCGCTGGATGCTGCGGGCCACCTTCATCGGCCGCCCCGCCGTCGAGCCGGAGTCGGCCGGGGAGTGGGAGGGCTGTCTGACCCGGGTGGTGGTGCGCCGCGGCGAGCAGGCCGCGCCCCCCGGCGAGCCCCTGGCCATCACGCTGCCCGAGCAGGCCCGCCGCCTCGACCACCCGCCGCAGGACCCGCGCAGCGCCCTGGCCGGCGACCGGTCCGCCGAGGACGCGGCGACGCCCTCCTCATGAGCCTGGTGCCCTCATGAGCCTGCTGCGCCGCTCGAAGCCGCGCCCCCCGTCCCGCTCGGAGAGCGCGAGGTCTGCTCGCGAGGCGCGTGCCAGCGGCTCCCCGGACTCCGCCGTGGCCGTGGTCGCGATCGGTGAGGCGCCCGACCGCCGCCTGGTGCGGCTGGAGGGCACGCTGCGCACCGTCACGCTCCGTCCCCGCGGCGGGGTGCCGGCCCTGGAGGCCGAGCTGGCCGACGGCACCGGGACGGTCACGATCGTCTGGCTGGGACGGCGCCGGATCCTCGGGGTGCACGCCGGCTGCGGGATGCGGGTGCTGGGCCGGGTGGGCCGGCACGAGAACATGCGCATCATGTACAACCCGCGCTACGAGCTGCTGCCGTGACCTCCGGGAACGACCCCTCGGCGGCCGACGACCTCGAGGCCGGCGCGGGCCTGGGCGCGCAGGCGGCCCCCGCGGCGCCCTCGCGTCTGGGCGTCGACACCGTCGAGGCGTTGGTGCGGGCCCAGATGGCCCACGCGCTGGGCGGTCGACGCGGCATGGCCGAGGTCGCCGTGCCCGGCGTCCTGTTCACCGTGCTGTGGCTGAGCACCCGGTCGCTGCCGCTGGCCCTCGGCGCCGGCCTGGTGGTCGCCGTCGCGGCCCTGGCGGTCCGCCTCGTCCAACGCCAGACGCTGCAGTTCTGCCTCAACGCGCTCGTCGGCATCGGGATCGGCTACCTGTTCGTGCGGATCGCCGCGTCGTCGGGGGGGACCGCGTCCGAGCAGGCCCTCGCCTTCTTCCTGCCCGGCATCCTGGTCTCCCTGGGCTACACCGTGCTGATGGCCGGCTCGTGCCTGGTCGGCTGGCCGTTCGTCGGCTTCCTGCTCGGCAGCGTCACCGGCGACCCGACCTCGTGGCACGCCGACCGGCAGGTCGTGGTGCTGTGCTCGCGGCTGACCTGGCTGTTCCTGCTGCCCGGCGCGATCGGGGTGGCCCTGCAGGGACCGGTGTGGCTGCTCGGGATCACGGGCGCGATCGACATCGACCTCGCGGTGCTCGTGCTCGGCGTGCTGCGCGTCGGTCTGGGATGGCCGCTGCGGGTGCTGGCCTGGACGTCGATGATCTGGGTGCTCACCCGCGACCGGACGCCGATCGAGACCCCGGCCGGGTCCGCCGCGGCCTGAGCCGGGGTCGACGGCTCAGTGGCCGGGGTGGTTGCCGGGCGCGAGCAGGCGCTCGAGCTCGTCCTCGCCGGCGTCGGGCACCACGAACAGCAGCTCGTCGCCGGACTCCACCGGCTGCTCGGGGTCGGGCACGTAGACCTGGCCGTCGCGCAGGATGGTGACCAGCGCGCAGTTGTCGGGCAGCGGGATCAGCCCGACGGGCTGGCCCACGTAGGGCGAGTCGGTGGGCAGGGTCATCTCGACCAGGTTGGCGTTGCCCTGGCGGAAGGTGAACAGCCGCACCAGGTCGCCGACGGTGACGGCCTCCTCGACCAGCGCGGACATGATCCGGGGGGTGGAGACGTTGACGTCGACGCCCCAGGCCTCGCTGAAGAGCCACTCGTTGTTGGGGTGGTTGACCCGTCCCACCGTGCGGGGCACGCCGAACTCGGTCTTGGCCAGCAACGAGGTGACCAGGTTGGCCTTGTCGTCGCCGGTGGCCGCGATGACGACGTCGCAGCGCTCCAGACGCGCCTCCTCCAGCGAGGACAGCTCGCAGCAGTCGGCGAGCAGCCACTCCGCGTCGGGCACCCGCTCGGGGCGGATGGCGCCGGCGTTCTTGTCGATCAGCAGCACCTCGTGGCCGTTGGTGATGAGCTCGCGGGCGATGGAGCGCCCCACGGCCCCCGCCCCGGCGATCGCGACCCTCATTCGGCTTCGGGACCCTTCTCGATGATGCGGTAGGCCTGCTGGCTGTTCTCCTCGCGCATCACCAGGTGGAGCAGGTCGCCCTCCTGGATCATCGAGCCCGACCCGGGGAGGATGCCCTCGCCGAGGCGGTCGATCCACGCGATGCGCGAGGTGGTCTGGATCTGGAAGTCGCGGGTGCGGCGCCCGATCCAGGCCTGCGGCGCGGGCACCTGGTCGACCCGGATGGTGCCGGAGGGGTCGCGGAAGTCCGGCTCGGCGCCGGGCGGCACCAGCCGGCGCAGCACCTGGTCGGCGGTCCACTTGACCGTGGCCACGGTGGTGATGCCCAGGCGCTGGTAGACCTCGGCGCGGCCGGGGTCGTAGATGCGGGCCACGACCTGCTCGATGCCGAACGTCTCCCGGGCCACGCGGGCGGCGATGATGTTGGAGTTGTCGCCGCTGGAGACGGCCGCGAACGCGTCGGCCCGCTTGATGCCGGCCTTCTGCAGGACCTCCTGGTCGAAGCCGTAGCCGGTGACCTTGTCGCCGTTGAAGCCGGGCCCGAGGCGCCGGAACGCGTCGGGCTCGGAGTCGATGACGGCCACCGTGTGGTTCCGGTCCTCGAGACTGCGCGCAAGGGTCGAGCCGACCCGGCCGCATCCCATGATCACCACGTGCACCGGCTCACCGTAGCCCCCCGGGGACCGGTGCCGGGTAGAGGCGGGCCGGGGGACGCGCCTCGTGGCGTACTGTTCCACGACGTGGGTGTGGGCGACGTGTCGAAGCGGATCCTCGTCGGCCAGAAGCTGCGCAGCTCGCAGCTGGGCGAGACGCTCCTGCCCAAGCGCATCGCCCTCCCGGTCTTCGCCAGCGACGCGCTCTCCTCGGTGGCCTACGCCCCCGACGAGATCTTCATCATGCTGTCCCTGGCCGGGGCCACGGCCTACGTCTGGTCCTGGAAGATCGGCATCGTCGTCGCGCTGGTGATGATCGCCGTGGTCGCCTCCTACCGGCAGACCGTGCACGCCTACCCCAGCGGCGGCGGCGACTACGAGGTGGCCAAGGTCAACCTGGGTGACAAGGCCGGCGCGACGGTCGCCTCGGCCCTGCTCGTGGACTACGTGCTCACCGTGGCGGTCTCGATCTCCTCCGGGGCTCAGTACGCCGCCGCGGGCATCCCGCTGCTCTCGGGTCACGAGGCGATGACGGCCAGCGCCATGGTGCTGCTGCTGATGGCGATGAACCTGCGCGGGATCCGCGAGTCCGGCACCTACTTCGCGGTCCCGACCTACCTGTTCATGCTGGCCATCCTCGGCATGTGCGCGGTGGGCCTGACCCGGCTGGCGCTGGGCACGCTGCCCCCGGTGGAGTCCGCGGACCTGGTGATCCTGCCCTCGCCGGACTTCGACGGCCCGCTGACCACCTTCGGGCTGATGATCCTGCTCGCCCGGGCCTTCTCCTCGGGCTGCGCGGCGCTGACCGGCGTCGAGGCCATCTCCAACGGCGTGCCCGCGTTCCGCAAGCCCAAGAGCCGCAACGCGGCGACGACGCTGGCCCTGCTGGCGATGATCGCGGTGACGATGATGCTCAGCGTCATCGTGCTGGCCAAGCAGATGGGCCTGCGCTACGTCGACCCCGCCGAGATCGACCGGCTGCGCACGGCCAGCGGCGCCGAGCTGCCGGCCGGCTACGACCAGCACGCGGTGATCGCGCAGATGGCCGACGCCGTCTTCCGCGAGTTCCCGCCGGGCTTCTACTTCGTCATCGCGATGACCGGTGTGATCCTGGTGCTGGCCGCCAACACCGCCTTCAACGGCTTCCCGGTGCTCGGCTCGATCCTGGCCAAGGACGGCCTGGCGCCGCGGGCCCTGGGCTCGCGCGGGGACCGGCTGGCCTACTCCAACGGCATCGTGTTCCTCGCCCTGGTGGCGATCGCGCTGATCGTGGCCTTCGACGCGGAGGTCACCCGGCTGATCCAGCTCTACATCGTCGGCGTCTTCGTCTCCTTCAACCTCAGCCAGCTCGGCATGATCCGGCACTGGACGCGCCACCTGCGCACCGAGCGCGACCCCGCGGCCCGGCGCCGGATGCAGCGCTCGCGCACCATCAACGCCATCGGCCTCAGCTTCACCGCGGCCGTCTTCGTGGTCATCCTGGTCACCAAGTTCCTCGCCGGTGCGTGGATCACCATCCTGGCCATGCTGTTCTTCTACTCGCTGATGCGCGCGATCGAGCGCCACTACGACGAGGTCGAGCTCGAGCTGGCCGCCGAGGAGACCGACAAGATCCTGCCCACCCGCGTGCACGCGATCGTGCTCGTCTCCAAGCTGCACAAGCCGACCCTGCGCGCGCTGGCCTACGCCAAGGCGACCCGGCCCAACGTGCTCGAGGGCGTCTACGTCTCCAGCGACGCCCGGGAGACCTCGGCGCTGCTCGAGGCCTGGGAGAAGCGCAACTTCAAGGTCCCGCTCAAGGTGCTGCACTCGCCCTACCGCGAGCTCGCCAAGCCGGTGGTGGAGTACGCCACCGAGATCCGTCGCGCGAACCCGCGTGGGGTGGTGGCGGTCTACATCCCCGAGTACGTGGTGGGCCGCTGGTGGGAGCAGCTGCTGCACAACCAGACCGCGCTGCGGCTCAAGGGCCGGCTGCTGTTCACCCCGGGCGTCATGGTCACCTCGGTGCCCTTCCAGCTGGAGTCGTCGCAGATCGCCAAGGAGCGCGCGCTGCGCGAGAACAGCCGGGTCCAGCCCGGGGACCTGCGCCGCGGACGCGCCAGCGAGCGTCCCGGGGAACGGATCAAGTGGTGAGCGGTCCGGACCGCCGTCGCGGCCGGTCGGCCTCGCGTCGCGCTCCGCGAGCCCGCCAGGCCCGCGGCAGGTCGCGGGTGGGGGAGCGGATCGAGGTCGACGTCGGGCCGGTGGCCCACGGCGGGCACTGCGTGGCCCGCCTGGACGAGGACGACGCCCTGGGCGGTGGCCGGGTCGTGTTCGTGCGCCACGCCCTGCCGGGGGAACGCGTCGTGGTCGCCCTGACCGAGGCCACCGACGGCGACCGGTTCTGGCGCGGTGACGCCGTCGAGGTGCTGCGCGCCTCCGACGACCGGGTCGAGGCGCCGTGCCCGGTGGCCGGGCCGGGCCTGTGCGGTGGTTGCGACCTCCAGCACGTCTCCCTGCCCCGCCAGCGCGCCCTGAAGGCCGACGTGGTGCGCGAGCAGCTGGCGCGCCTCGCGGGGATCGACCGCGCCGTCGTCGTCGAGGCCGTGCCCGGCGACGAGGACGGTCTGCGCTGGCGCACCCGGCAGCAGTACGTGGCCCTGCCCGGCGGGCGCCGTGGGATGCGCGTGCACCGCTCCCACGACGTCGTCGAGGTCGAGGACTGCCTGATCGACGCCCACGCCCCGCCCGCCCTCGAGGTCGGCGGCCACCGGTTCGCGGTCGCCGACGGCGGGTTCTGGCAGGTCCACCCGGGTGCCCCGGAGGCGCTGGTCGCCGCCGTTCTCGAGGCCCTGGACCCCCGTCCCGGCGAGAGTGCGCTGGACCTGTACGCCGGCGTCGGGCTGTTCGCCCGGTTCCTGCTCGACGCGGTGGGGGAGTCGGGCTCGGTGAGTGCGGTGGAGGCCGACGGGCCCGCCGCCACCCTGGCCCGCGACGGCTGCCCGGGCCTGGCGGTCCACCACGGCCCGGTCGAGTCCGTCCTGGGCGCCGAGGACGGCGACGGCGCGCCTGTCGTCGGCGCAGCGGACCTCGTCGTCCTGGACCCCCCGCGCACCGGCGCGAAGCGGGCGGTGGTCGAGCAGATCGTCGCCCGCGGCCCCCGTGCGGTGGCCTACGTGGCGTGCGATCCCGCCGCCCTGGCCCGCGATGTCGCGACCTTCGCCGAGCACGGCTACGCCCTGACCTCGCTGCGCGCCTTCGACCTGTTCCCGATGACTTCCCACGTGGAGTGCGTTGCGCTGCTTGTCAAATGCCGCTGAGCTGCGGTTTTGCGGCGAACGACTCGCTGTCGCGACGCGTGGGGCCTACTTTGGGCTCACTTTGGGCTCGGTTTGAGGTCGTGGAGAGACCATGGGCATGACTTTCGGAAACTATGCCGCCAGCGGTATGGTTGCCGAAAGGAGGTGGGGTCGATGGCGATCAGCGTCCAGGAAGCGTCGCGCCGACTCGGGGTCAATGACTCCCGCGTCAGGCAGCTGCTTCGTTCGGGAGACCTGCGTGGTCGTCGCCTGGGCAACTCCTGGCTCGTCTCGTCTCAGGATGTAGCTCGGCTGGAGCTGCAAGGACGTCCGCCGGGCCGACCGTTGGCACCGAAGCGCGCTTGGGCAGTCATCGATCTCCTCGACGCGGGGCGGGCAGCCTGGTTGTCGGACTCCGCGCGTTCGCAGGTGCGCCGCTATCTCGCTGATCTGCAAGATCCGGGACCGGACGGCTGGCGCGCCGCTCTACGCGGACGCAGCGACGTGCTCGATGTTGTCGCGCACCCGGCGGCTGTTCAGCGCCTCCGGCGAGCGGGTGGTGTTCGCGCGGTTGGGATGGATGATGCAGCGAGCCGCGGGTTCGACGTCGTTGCTCTGGCGAACCCGATCCCCGAGTTCTACGTCGAGGAATCGCATTGGCCCGAGCTGTCGCGGTCACTCGCACTGCGCGAAGGGGCGGATCCCAATCTCAGGATCCGCGTTCCGAAGGAGGTCTGGCCGTTCGTGGGGGACGGAGCCTTGGCGCCTGGCGGGGTGGGTGACGCCGTGCTCGCCGCTGACCTTCTCGAGAGTATGGAGCCTCGTGCCGTCGCCGCAGGTGCCGCGCGTCTGGCGGAACTGCTGTCGGACTGGCAAAGCGAACGTTCGCGCGCATGACCGTGGTCATCGAACTCCCGATCTTGCCGGCGCCTGTTGACGAGTTGTGGCACACGCTCCTTGACCTAGGCGAGAGCCTGGATGTGCCTTGGGCGCTGATCGGCGGTCAGATGGTGCTGCTGCATGCGCTCGAGCACGGCCAGGTTCCGCCGCAGATCAGTCAGGACGGCGACGTGATCGCGGACATTCGGGCCGTGCCCGGTGCCTTGACCCGGGTCGTGGCTGGCATCGAGAACCTCGGATTCTCGCTGCAGTCCATCAGCGCAGATGGCCCCGCCCACCGCTACATCCGGGCCGCGAAACCACGTCCGGTCGTCATCGACGTCCTGGCACCGGAAGGCCTGGGGGAGCGGGCCGATCTGACGACAACGCCTCCCGGGCGGACCATCGAAGTGCCTGGCGGTACTCAGGCACTGAGTCGGGCGGCGCGGATCACCGTCGTGCACGAAGGGCGCCGCGGAATGATTCCGCGGCCTACGCTGCTGGCAGCCATCGTCGGCAAGGCCGCGGCGACGGCGCTGCCTGGCCCCGAGCGTCATTGCCGGGATCTCGGGCTGCTTTGCGCTCTCGTCCCAGACCCGTTCGACGTCGCGGAGCAGTTGACTCGCAAGGATCGGCAGCGGGTGCGCATGGCGAGCAAACTCCTCGGCGACACCCACCCGGCCTGGGCACTGGTGCCCGACTCGATCCGCAGCTCGGGGCAGATCGCCTACGGCATCCTCCACGGCTGACGTGACGTTATCGTGGCCGGCGTGCCGGAGGACTTCGTCATCGCGCGCAACACCGAGCCCGGATCGACGCTCCCGTACCTGCTCCGGGTCCCGCTCGGGGACGGGATCATCCTCAAGGCGAAGGACACCTGGCCGCGCACCGGCAAGGTCTACTGCCACCGGGTCGAGGAGTGGCCGGTCGACGCCGAGATCGTCGAGCGGGTGGCGGTGCGGTCCTGCGTTCGACGGGGCGCGGCCATCGACCTCGTCCTGGATCGCGGGCGGGAGAACCGCTCCCAGATCATCATCACCAATGCCCGCGGGCGGCAGATGATCTTCTGGCAGACCGCGCGCACCTCCAAGCAAGCGCGCCCCGCGGTTTCTCTTCCGGGCGCCCGCGCCAGTGGAATCGCGGACCTGGAGATCGCGGTCGACATCCGCGAGCGATACCCGTTCACCTTCGCCGACCGGCAGGCGACGACTCGCCGCGAGCCGCTCAAGGCCGGTGACTACGGACTCCTCGTCGACGGGCTGTTGCAGGCGACGGTGGAGCGCAAGTCGCTGGCTGACCTCGTAACCTCGCTGACCACCGGCACGCTGAAGTTCCAGCTCACGGAGCTGTCCGCGATCCCGCGTGCTGCGGTGGTCGTCGAAGAGGGTTACTCGCGGGTCTTCAAGCTCGACCACGTTCGGCCGAGCGTCGTGGCGGATGGGATCGCCGAGTGCCAGATCCGGTTCCCGACCGTGCCGATCGTCTTCTGCGAGACCCGCAAGCTCGCCCAGGAGTGGACCTACCGCTTCCTCGCGGCTGCCCGGGTCGGGCTCTCGGAGGAGATGATCGGCGACCTCGCCGTACGAGCCCTCGAAGCGGCGTCTGCGCTCGCGCCAGCGCCGCCCGCGCCCTCGGACGTACGTCGCTGGGCGTTCGCGCATGACATCGTCGTCTCCGACCGCGGTCGGATCCCCGTGGCGGTGATGGACCAGTACCTCGAGGCCCGCGCTCGGGGCGAGATCTGAACGGTGCTGTCTGTGCGACTGTCGGCGCCCGATGACCGGAGGGCTCGGATCGGGCTCGCTCTGATTCGCAAACGCCCTCGGCGCCGGGCTGGTGTCCTTGGACATCTCGGGCGGCATCGCGGGAGGTCAGAGGGCGGTTTCGCCCGTCGGGTGCAGCCAGTCGCACAGCATCGCATGCACGCTCAGGCCCTCGATCTCTTCCCGGTGACGCACCACGTCGAGTGCGTCGCTTTGCTCACCAGAACCGGTCCTGACGTCCGGTAATGCGATTCCCGCGCAGCAGGTCGAGCGCCGAAGTCTGGCCTTCGGGCTCGCTTTGAGGCCCTTATGGCTCGCTTTGAAGCCGCGGAGCGGGCGCTCTACCGGGGGCCGCCATCCAGCCTCCTGGGGGAGTGCAGTCGCGGCGCTATGACGCAGCGTGGTGGTGCAGCCAGCTGGCGATGTCCGACACCCCCATCTCGCCCGCCGCAGCGGACAGCATCATCTGCTCGGCCTCATCAACAGAGGAGGTCAGGTCGCGACCGTTGAGGAGGTGGAAGACACGACAGGCCGACCAGGCAAGACGCTTGTTGCCGTCTACCAGAGCGTGGTTGCGCACCAGGGAGTGCAGCAACGCGGCAGCCTTCTCCTCGAATGTCGGGTACGCGTCGTCACCGAAGACGGTGGTCAGGGGTCTGGCTGCCGCGGCCGCGAGCAGCCCCGCGTCTCGGACAGCGACCTCGTCGAGCACCCCCGCAGCGATGTGGAGGATGTCGTCGATGGAAAGGAGGTCGACTCGCGCCCCGGTCACTGGCTGAGGCGCTCGAGGAGCTCCTGGTCCTCAGTGCGAACGCGCTCGATGGCCGCCAGCAGTCGCAGGGGGCGGTCCGAGACGTACTGGGTGATCGCCGCCCTGGCGACTTCCTGCATCGATCGTCCCTCCTGCTCTGCCTTTGCGCGTAGCGCCTCGGTCTCGTCGTCACTGAGTCGCAGGTTCATCGCCATTCCGAAATGGTACCAGTCTGGTACCGAGCGGCCGGACCGCGCCGCCAAGCGGCGAAAGAACGTGGACTGTGGGGCTGGTAGCGCGACCAGGGTTGGAATGTCGAAGCGACCGCGAAGCGGGCCGTCCTTGTCGCCGAGCTCGTCGAAACCAGGGGAGGGCGGCCCTGCCCGTACGGCGTCGTGCGTTAGTCAGGCTGCCCCGCCGCGGGTGGAGACGCTGACTTATCGAGGGTGAGGGTGGCCCCGTTGATGCACCATCGCTGGCCGCGAGGAGGCGGCTCGTCGAACCAGCCGTGCGATCGTGCCCGCGGCGGGGAACTCGTTTGAGGAACGGGGCTACGGTGGCACCTCGCTGAGCGAGGTCGCGGCGGGAGCGGGCGTCGCGCGCGGCCCACTGTCACCGCCGCGTTCGGATCCAAGCCCGCGCTGCTGCCGGAGGTCGTGAACGAGGCGCTCGCCGGGACGACGAGCCGGTGCCCCGTCGCAGACCGGCCGTGGTTCCGTCCGGTCTGGGAGGCACAGACACATCGCGAGCTGCTCCTCTCCTACGCGCAGGTGTGTACGGTCATCAGCGCCCGCGCCGCGGGGCTGTTCGAGGCGGTCCGCCGGGCGGCGGACGCAAGCCCTGACGTCGCGGAGCTGTGGGGTGATACCCAACGCAACCGCCGGGCCGGCGCTCGTGTCGTGGTCGAACGGCTGCGGAGCCTGGAGCCCCTGGACGGATGGCCGGGCGACTACCGTGCGCGTGATCGAGGACGGCAGGACCGCCTCGACGAAGAGGTTCTTCTCCAGGGCCATCGCCTCGCCCGCCTCCGAGCGGAACCCTTGGAGGATCCGGCGCGCCGACTCCGGCCACTCCGCCCATGTCAGGGGCCGCACGATGGCCTCCATGTAGGCGATCCAGCGACGCGGTCGCGGTGGCGGTTGGCCCAGTCGAAGCTTGGGGCGGAGCCCCAGTCATGCACCACGAGCGTGCGCGGTCGCCGAGTTCGAGCTGGTCGAGGAGGCCGTCGAGGTAGACACGGTGCTCGACGAAGCTGTGGGAACCGGGCCCAGGGTCGTCGAGCTGTCGTCCACAGGGCGGCAGGCGCGACCACGTACTGCGTCGGCATCCTCGGCCTTGGCCGGCCATCGGCACGATGGCGCGAACCGACCTGTCACAGGAGTCGGTAGGACGCACCTCCGGCGTGCGCTGGTGCTGCAGATCCAGGAGAGCCAGCCGGAATGGCGGACCCCATCGTCCCGCAGCGGTTCGGCGAGCGGTCCGAGCCCGAGCAGACAACTTGCCAGAGATGCGAGACTGAGAGCGGGTCCCTACGCCGTTGACCGGCCTCGACGGCACCCACCTTCGGAAGAGGCAACACCATGAATGTCCTGCTCGTCATCATCGTTGTGATCGTGCTGGCGGGATTGGCGACGGTCGGTTCCAGCGTGCGGATGGTTCAGCAATATCAGCGCGGGGTGGTGCTGCGGTTCGGTCGGCTGCTGCCCGTGGTCCGCTCGCCCGGTCTGCGGGTGATCGTCCCGTTCGCCGACCGCATGACCAAGGTGTCGATCCAGACGATCGTCCTCGATGTGCCATCGCAGGGCGCCATCACCCGCGACAACGTGACGATCGGCGTGGACGCCGTTGTCTACTTTCGGGTCGAGGATCCGGTCAAGGCCACCATCAATGTCGAGAACTACCTCCACGCCACTTCCCAGGTCGCCCAGACCTCGCTGCGTTCGGTGATCGGGCGGGCCGACCTGGACACGTTGCTCTCTGACCGGGATCGGATCAATGGCGAGCTCAAGGACGTCATCGACGCCCCGACCGAGGACTGGGGCATCAGCATCGATCGGGTCGAGATCAAGGACATCTCACTGCCAGAGGGCATGCGCCGCTCGATGTCGCGGCAAGCCGAAGCCGAGCGGGACCGCCGTGCCCGCGTCATCAACGCCGACGGCGAGTACCAGGCCTCAGCCAAGCTGGCCCAGGCTGCGGGGGCCATGGATGCGGCCCCGGGCGCGCTTCAGCTTCGGCTGCTCCAGACCGTGGTCGATGTCGCCGCCGAGAAGAACAGCACCTTGGTGATGCCGTTCCCGGTCGAGCTGCTGCGTTTCTTTGAACACGCCTCGGGCACCGACACGCCCACCCGTCCTGCGGCGCCTGTGGGTTCGACCGATCAGGGTGCCGCTGATGCGCCCGGTGACCCGGCCCTCGACGCGATCCCATCCCATCTGAAGGAGACCGACTCCTTGCCCGCGACTGACTCGCCTGAGGGTCCGCCGGCGGGGCCAGTCAGCGGTCTGTCGCCTTCGGCGGCGATCGACCCCGGCCAAGGCTAGTCAGGGACTATCGATCGCCCGGCCGGACGGCATGGCGCGGGTCGGATCGACGCGGGGCTGGCCGGTCACCACAAGCGCCCGGGGAGATCGCTGGTCAGGTCGGCGAGCTCATCGCGGGTCGTGGCCGCCTGCGCGGCGGTGACGCGTTCCTCGAGCTCCTCCATGCTCAACCGGCCCTGGCCGAACGCGCGGCTCAACCTTTCGATGGTCACGTCGCGCTCGGCGTCCGAGGCCCTTACCCCACCCGGTGGCATCGTGGCTCCCTTCGATGGATCAGACCTGCACCACGGCGGATTCTTTTCCGACCGAGTGTGGACAGCGGGAGTGCTGCGACCGGCCAAGCAGATCCTGATCGCGAGGTCGCTGGCCCCACCGGACACACGCGTGCGCGGGGCCGCGTTCTCCGACTCTTTCAGGTTAGGCGTGCCGAGCGAGACTGTCTGCATGCCCCCCTGAAGGAGAGTGGAGCGCCGTCATCCGCAGCGTCTCCCACCAAGTGGTGGTCATCGTGGCCTCTGGCGGCCTGGAGACCACGACCAAGCCACGGACCGCCGCACACCGCGAGGGCCCTGGGGCCGGTAGGCCTGCGATGCCGCCTACTCGCGACGATCGCGCCAGGCGGCGGCACGATATCGCCGGGTTGAGAGGCTACTCGCGGTGTGACGTGGCCGCTTCACGGCTATAGGCCTGGGCTAGGCTCGCGGCCGCGTCGCCAGCAAGGAGGCTGGGTTCACGAATCGCAGGTCGGTGTAGAAGGAGGAAAATTAGTCATGATCCGCACTCTGATCCAGGATTATGAGTACATCCACATCGTCGTGGGAATTATCGGAAACCTGTTGTTCGTCGTCGGATCTGTGCTGTTCTTCCATGTTTTCGAGGAGTACTACACACTTGCTGTAGCGATGTTCGTCGCCGGGTCGCTGTTCATGTTCATCGGCGCGCTCGGAAGCGGATTACATCGATTGTGGCAGCATCGTGAGCAGAAATATCGCTCTACGTCGTAAGATGTCTGCGACGCGAGGATACGCTGCCTTTCCCTGCCTGCTGCTCTAGCGGGCCGGTGAAGGTCACGGCCCCCAGCGTAGGGATGAGCGACGACACCGCCGCCCGCGTGAGCCCCGGGGCACTATCCGCCTGCTGAGGTCGGTCCGACGGCTCGGCGTCCGAGACCTCGGTTAGTCCACAGTGGGCGGAATGCCCCAGCTGGATGGCTGTCCGCGCGGCTCCTGCACCTCTGCGCCAGGCCTCGACAAGGGCTCGGAATGGGCTCGCTCTGATTCGCAAACGCGCGCAACACGGGTCCCGGGCCGCACGCCACGAGACCGGCATCGGCGCAGGTCAAAGACCGGTTGCGCCTCAAGAACTCAGTCGACCGCAAAAGGATTGCGTTCGTGCTCAGCGTCCGACACCCGTTCCCGGTGACCCACCACGTCGAGGGCGTCGCCCTGCTCGAGCCCACCCCCGCCCCCTGACCGCCGAGCGGTCCGTCTCAGCCACTCGAGGGGTCTGTTTCGCTCACCCGGGCGCCGACTACGGCCACGTCGGGTTCACCGAGGGGCTGACCGAGGAGGAGTTCCGCCGACAGATGGAGACCCGCGTCTTCGGTGCGATGGGGCGAGACGCAGGCGGCGCTGCCGTTCCTGCGCGAGCAGCGCAGCGGCCACGTCCTGCAGGTCTCCTCGATCGGCGGGATCGCCGCCTTTGGGCGTCATCGGCGCCTACCCCGCCTCGACGTGGGCGCTGGACGGGTTCAGCCAGGCGGTGGCCCAGGAGGTCGCCGAGCTCGGCGTCCACATGACGATCATCGAGCCCGGCAGGTTCGCCACCGACTGGGCCGGCTCCTCGGCGAGCCACCTCGAGGTCAACCGGCCTACGAGGACGCGCGCGAGCGCATGCAGGAGGCCCGGAAGAACCGTGTCACCAGCGGCCCCGGAGACCGGCCGCCTCGGCGAAGGCGGCGCGGCGCGTCGTCGACGCCGAGGGCCGGATCGCGACCTGGGAGCAGCGGCAGGACGTCGGGGAGCTCGCTCGCCCTGGGCTGAGGGGCACGTCGGCGGGACGGTCGGCAACCGCGCGAGCCGAGGGCTCGGTGTCGCAGGTGCGGATCCCCGGCTCCCTGGTATATCTTGACGTCAAGATAAACGCTCCGGCCCGCCCGGCCGCCGAGTGAGGGTCGCCTTCCTTCCGTGGTACCCCCGCTCGGCGGCAGGATGGGGCCGACGAACCGTCACGGCAGACGCGAACCAAGGAGATGTGGCTGATGGCCAGCAAGGACAGCTTCGGCGCCAAGAGCACCCTCGACGTGGACGGGAAGTCCTACGACTACTACCGCCTCGACGCGGTCCAGGGGGAGGGTCTCGACGTCGCGAGCCTGCCCTTCAGCCTCAAGGTGCTGCTCGAGAACCTCCTGCGCACCGAGGACGGCGAGAACATCACCGCCGACGACGTCAAGGCGATCGCCGGCTGGGACGCCGACGCCGACCCGAGCCAGGAGATCCAGTTCACCCCCGCCCGGGTGATCATGCAGGACTTCACCGGCGTCCCCTGCGTGGTCGACCTCGCCACCATGCGTGAGGCGATGACCGAGCTCGGCGGCGACGCCACCAAGATCAACCCCCTCGCGCCCGCCGAGATGGTCATCGACCACTCCGTGATCGCCGACGTCTTCGGGACCCCCGAGGCGTTCGAGCGCAACGTCGAGATCGAGTACGAGCGCAACCGCGAGCGCTACCAGTTCCTGCGCTGGGGCCAGGGCGCCTTCGACGACTTCAAGGTCGTCCCCCCGGGCACGGGCATCGTCCACCAGGTCAACATCGAGCACCTCGCGCGCGTCGTGTTCGCCCGCGAGGACGCCGACGGGTCGACCGTGGCCTACCCCGACACCCTGGTCGGCACCGACTCGCACACCACCATGGTCAACGGCATCGGCGTCGTCGGCTGGGGCGTGGGCGGCATCGAGGCCGAGGCCGCGATGCTCGGCCAGCCGGTCTCCATGCTGATCCCGCGCGTGGTCGGCTTCAAGCTCTCCGGCGACCTGCCCGAGGGCTCGACGGCCACCGATCTGGTGCTCACGATCACCGAGATGCTGCGCGAGCACGGCGTGGTCGGCAAGTTCGTCGAGTTCTACGGCCCCGGTGTCTCCGCGCTGCCGCTGGCCAACCGCGCCACCATCGGCAACATGAGCCCGGAGTTCGGCTCCACGATCGCCGTCTTCCCGCTCGACGGCGAGACCACCAAGTACCTCGAGCTCACCGGCCGCACCGCCGAGGAGGTCGCGCTGGTCGAGGCCTACGCCAAGGCCCAGGGCCTGTGGCACGACCCCGACGCCGAGCCCCGCTTCTCCGAGCGCCTCGAGCTCGACCTCGCCGAGGTCGTCCCCTCGCTGGCCGGGCCCAAGCGGCCCCAGGACCGGATCTCGCTCTCGGAGGCCAAGGAGGGCTTCCGCGGCGCCCTGACCGACTACGTCGACGCCGACGCCGGCACCGACGAGGGCGCCGACCAGGACGAGGCCCTCGACGAGTCCTTCCCGGCCTCCGACCCGCCGACCGCCGCCGATCCCGGCGACGCCGAGAAGCCGCGCCACTCCGCCGCCCCCACCGACGGCGGCCGCCCGAGCAACCCGGTCGCGGTCACCCTGGAGGACGGCACCGAGTTCGACCTCGACCACGGCGCCGTCGCGATCGCGGCGATCACCTCGTGCACCAACACCTCCAACCCCTCGGTGATGATCGGCGCGGCGCTGCTGGCCCGCAACGCCGTCGAGAAGGGCCTGCAGTCCAAGCCCTGGGTGAAGACCTCGCTGGCGCCGGGCTCGAAGGTGGTCTCGGACTACTACGAGCGCGCGGGCCTGACGCCCTACCTCGACAAGCTGGGCTTCAACCTCGTCGGCTACGGCTGCACCACCTGCATCGGCAACTCGGGCCCGCTCATCCCCGAGGTCAGCCAGGCCGTCCAGGACAACGACCTCGCCGTGGTCTCGGTGCTCTCGGGCAACCGCAACTTCGAGGGCCGGATCAACCCGGACGTGAAGATGAACTACCTGGCCTCACCGCCGCTGGTGGTCGCCTACGCGCTCGCCGGCTCCATGGACGTCGACCTGTTCAACGAGCCCCTGGGCACCGACTCGGACGGCAACGACGTCTTCATGCGCGACATCTGGCCCTCGGCCTCGGAGATCGAGGAGGTCATCGCCTCGGCGATCACCTCCGACATGTTCACCGACGACTACGCCGACGTGTTCGCCGGCGACGAGCGCTGGCGCTCGCTGCCCACGCCCGAGGGCGACACCTTCGCGTGGGAGGAGGACTCCACCTACGTGCGGCGTCCTCCCTACTTCGACGGGATGCCGGCCGAGCCGGAGCCCGTCAGCGACATCGAGGGCGCCCGGGTGCTGCTCAAGCTCGGCGACTCGGTGACCACCGACCACATCTCCCCGGCCGGCGCGATCAAGAAGGACAGCCCCGCGGGCGCCTACCTCGCCGAGAACGGCGTGGGCCAGCGGGACTTCAACTCCTACGGCTCGCGCCGCGGCAACCACGAGGTGATGATCCGCGGGACGTTCGCCAACATCCGGCTGCGCAACCAGCTGGCCCCGGGCACCGAGGGCGGCTACACCCGCGACCTCGGCGGCGACGGCGAGGTGACCTCGGTCTACGAGGCCTCCCGCTCCTACGCCGAGGCCGGCACCCCGCTGGTCGTGCTCGCGGGCACCGAGTACGGCTCGGGCTCCTCGCGCGACTGGGCCGCCAAGGGCACCGCCCTGCTCGGCGTGAAGGCGGTCATCGCTCAGTCCTACGAGCGCATCCACCGCTCCAACCTGATCGGGATGGGCGTCCTGCCCCTGCAGTTCCCCGAGGGCGAGTCGGCGGAGTCGCTGGGCCTGAGCGGCGAGGAGACGTTCTCCATCACCGGGGTCACCGAGATCAACGACGGCGCCACCCCGCGCACCGTGAAGGTCCGCGCCGACGACGTGGAGTTCGACGCCGTGGTGCGCATCGACACCCCGGGCGAGGCGAACTACTACCGCCACGGCGGCATCATGCAGTTCGTGCTGCGCAACCTGCGCAACAGCTGAGCCGGGGCGTGCTGCTCGGGGAGCCCCTGCTCGTCCTGGCGGTCGTCGCCCTCGCGCTGCTCACCGGCGCGGTGGTCCAGAACCTGGTCGGTCTCGGCCTGGGCCTGGTCGCCGCGCCGGTGATCACGCTGGCCGCGCCCGCGCTGATGCCGGACGTGATGCTCTGGCTGGCGATGTCGCTGCCGCTGGTGACCCTGTGGCGCGACCACGACGACATCGACTGGCACGGCCTGGGCTGGTCCCTGCCGACCCGGCTGGTCGGCACGGTCGTGGGCGTGGCTGCGGTGGCGACGATCTCGGTGGCCAGCCTCGGGGTCGTGGTCGGGGTGATCGTGCTGACCGCGGTGGTCCTGACCTGGCGGTCCCTGCGCCTGCCGATCAACCGTCCCACGCTGCTCTCGGCGGGCCTGCTGTCGGGCTTCGCCGGCACGGCGACGTCGATCGGTGGCCCGCCGCTGGCCCTGCTGTACCAGCACAGCGAGCCCACCCGGATCCGCAGCACGCTGGCGGTGTACTTCACCACCGGCGCCGCGATCAGCCTCACCGGCCTCGGCCTCGCCGGCCAGCTGGAGCCGAGCCACTTCTACGTGGCGCTGCTGATGCTGCCCACCCTGGTGCTCGGCACCGTCGTGGGCAGCCTGCTGCGCGGACGGGCCGCCCCGTCGAAGGTGCGACCCGCCGTGCTCGTGGTCTGCGGCGGCTCGGCGCTGGTGCTGCTCGTACGCAGCCTGACGTCGCTGCTGGCGTGACCGTCCGACGACCTCGTCGGGGGCTGCCGCGACGTCCCGGGCTGCGCGACGGCTCCGTGCGGCACTCGCGGCACCGCGACGCCCTCGCCCGGCTGCGTCGCGGCCTCCCGCGCCTCGAGGTCGGCGAGGACGGACCCGCCGCCCCGCAGGGCGGGCCGGGGGTGCCGCGGGGGCGGCGTACGGTGGCGCCATGATCGCCGCGTTCAGCATCAGCCCCTCCGGCGGGGACGACACCGGGGGCGTCAGCGAGGCCGTCGCCGCGGCCGTCCGGGTCGTGCGCGAGTCCGGCCTGCCGCACGAGACCAACGCCATGTTCACCAACGTCGAGGGCGGGTGGGACGAGGTGATGGCGGTGGTCAAGGCCGCCGTCGAGGCCGTCGCCGCGGTCTCGCCTCGGGTCTCGCTGGTGCTCAAGGCCGATGTCCGCGCCGGGTTCGAGGGCCAGCTCGGCGCCAAGGTCGAGCGGCTCGAGCGGGCGCTCGAGGACTGAGCGGGCACGGACGGTCGCCCCCGTCGCCTGCTGGCTGGCCGTCGACCGGGCGGCCGGGATCGCGGTCTACGACACCGCAGGCGCGTCGCCGTCCGGACGCCCCAGCGCCCACGGACGGGCGCCGGACGGGCTCGGAGTGGGCCGGCGCGCCGACCGTCGTCCGCGCGGTCAGCTGGCGGGTCCGCGACGGGCTGCGGCCGCCCGGGACCGGGCGCCGGAAGCCGCCACGGTCTGCCGGCCGCCGCCTGGCGGTCGGCGTGCGCGCTGGTCCGGGTGCTGGGTCGGTGCTCAGTCGTCGGGATCGTGCGACTCGGTGGGTCGCTCGACCTCGCGGCGACGCCGCGCCTCGGCCTTGGCCTGCTTCCTCTCCAGCGAGCGGACGTGGTCGGCGACGATGTCGTCGCGCTGGAAGACGACCCGCCCGGCGTTCAGGCCGGTGCCGAGGATGACGAACGCGGGCCAGAAGAAGGCGCTGGCCCCACCGGTCAGCAGCCAGATCGCCACGCACACCAGCGTCGCGGACAGCGCGCTCCACACCGCCTGTCGCCGCTCGCGCTGGTAGTGCTCCTCGGCCTGCCGCCGCAGCTCTCCGGCAGGGGCGACGGCGCCCGCCGGGGCGCGAGGGGCCGGGCCGCCGCGCGGGAGCAGGTCGGAGAGCACGGGGGGCAGCTCGCCCAGCGTGCGGCTGCGCTGCACCCGCTCGGACCGCTCGTCGTGCTCGGTGCGGTCCAGACGGCCCTCGGCGTAGGCCTCGCCGAGGGCTCGCAGCACCGCGTCCCGGTCGAGAGCGGAGGACCGCAGATCGGCATGGGCCGCCTCACGCGGGTCCAGGGCCATCTGCGCGAAGGGGTCCTCCATGGCGGCAGCGTAGGCCTGCGCCGCACCTGAGGGCAGCCCTGCGCAGGGCCTAGCCTGGGGTGATGCACTCCGAGACCTCCCAGTACCGCACCGGCGGGCGCGACGTCGTGCTCGACCTGACCGACGACTGCGTGTCGTTCGCCTCCCGCGCCGCCGGTTCCGGCGACGGGCTGCTGCACCTGTTCGTGCCGCACGCCACCGCCGGTCTGGCGATCCTCGAGACCGGCGCGGGCAGCGACGACGACCTGCTGGCCGCGCTGGGCGACCTGCTGCCGGCCGACGACCGGTGGCGGCACCGGCACGGCTCGGCCGGGCACGGACGCTCCCACGTGATGCCGGCCCTGGTCCCGCCCTACGCCAGCGTGCCGGTCCTCGGCGGCCGGCTCGCCCTGGGCACCTGGCAGAGCATCTGCCTGGTCGACCTCAACGTGGACAACGCGGTGCGCGAGGTGCGGTTCAGCCTGCTGCCCGGCTGAGCCGGATGCCCTGGGCGACCGGTCCCGGCATCCCGACCTCGACCGGCACCCGATCGAACGCACCATCGGATAGCATCGGCGCATGGCGAGCTCCGTCACCCCGCCCGGCTGGCCCCGGGAGGTCCGCACGCCGGGCGCCCCCGACTGGGAGCGCGGCGCGGTGGCCTGGCTGCTGGACCAGTGCCCGCCCGAGTACCGCTCCTACGCCGCCGTGCGGGGCCACCCCGCCGTGCTGGCCCGGTTCGCGGTGCTGCACGTCGAGGCCGCCCAGGACGGCGTGCACCGGGCCCTGAGCCAGGCCCGGGCCGGCCTGCGGGGGGTGGTCGAGCCGGCCGCCGTCGACGCCGCCGTCGAGGCGTGGCTGAGCGAGGACGCGCGGCTGGCCGGCGTGCGCCGCGCCGCAAGCCTGGTCGAGGAGGCGCTGCGGGGGCGGCGGTTCGTCGCCCGACTCTGACCGCGGCCCGGGCAGGATCGCCCCATGACCCTCGTCGACCTCCTGGCCGGGCGCCCCGACGCCGCCGTGCACGACGACTCCGTCACGCAGCGCGCCAGCGGGGTGACGATCTACTGGCGCGACGGGTGCACGTTCTGCGGGCGGCTGCGGATCGCGCTGCGGCACCACCGCGACCGGGCCCGGTGGGTGAACATCACCGACGACCCCCGCGCGGCCGCCTTCGTGCGCACCACCAACCCCGGCGGGCACGAGACCGTCCCGACCGTGGTCATCGACGGCGTCGCGCACACCAACCCCGATCCGCGCCTGGTCCGCGAGGCGCTGGAGCGGCCGGGTGCGTGAGTTCGCCTGCGTCCTGCTCGTCGACCCCCGCGGACGCCTGCTGCTCCAGGAGCGCGACGAGCACCCGGTGATCGACCCCGACACCTGGAGCCTGCCCGGCGGCCACGTCGAGCCCGGCGAGGACGTGCTGGTCGCCGCCCACCGCGAGCTCGCCGAGGAGACCGGGCTGCGGCCCGCGCCCGGCGTGGTGACCTGGTGGCGCACCTTCGCCGTGCGCCACCCCGGTTACGGCAGCACCGACGACGTCCACGTCCACCTCGGCGCGACGAGCGCCACCGACGCCGACGTGGTCTGTGGGGAGGGCCGCAGGATCGTGTTCGTCGAGCCGCGCGCGGCGCTCCTGCTCCCGCTGTCCGCGCTCGCCCGCCAGGCGCTGCCGGCGCTGCTGACCAGTCCCGAGCACGTCTCGCTCCTGGAGGAGGCGGCAGGGCGTCACCCGGCCGGGCGCCGGCAGGCTCCGTAGACTCCCGGACATGGCCCTCCTCGAGTCGATCACCGGCCCCCGCGACCTGCGGGGCCTCTCCGAGGACGAGATGACCTCGCTGGCCAGCGAGATCCGCGACCTGCTGATCGGAACCTGCGCCCGCACCGGCGGCCACCTCGGGCCCAACCTGGGAGTCGTCGAGCTGACCCTGGCCGTGCACCGCGTCTTCGACTCCCCGCGCGACCGTGTGGTGTTCGACACCGGCCACCAGGCCTACGTCCACAAGCTGCTCACCGGCCGCGTCGACGACTTCGCCGGCCTGCGCCAGGAGGGCGGGATGTCGGGCTACCCCAGCCAGGCGGAGTCCGAGCACGACATCGTGGAGAACTCCCACGCCTCGACCTCGCTCAGCTACGCCGACGGCATCGCCAAGGCCTACGCCATCCGCGGCGAGGAGCGGCACACCGTCGCCGTGATCGGGGACGGCGCCCTGACCGGCGGGATGGCCTGGGAGGCGCTGAACAACATCGCCGTGGCGAAGGACAGCCGTCTGGTCATCGTGGTCAACGACAACGGCCGCTCCTACACGCCGACCGTGGGCGGCCTGGCCACCGCGCTGACCGCGCTGCGCACCAACCCCCGCTACGAGTCCTTCCTCGACCTCGTCAAGCGCCGGCTGAACTCCGTGCCCGGCGTCGGCACCGCCGCCTACGACACGCTGCACGCGATGAAGAAGGGCATGAAGGACGCGCTGGCCCCCCAGGGCCTCTTCGAGGACCTCGGCCTGAAGTACGTCGGCCCGGTCGACGGCCACGACGAGCACGCGATGGAGCAGGCGCTGACCCAGGCCAAGCGCTTCGGCGGCCCGGTCATCGTCCACGCCCTGACCCGCAAGGGCTTCGGCTACGACGCCGCCGAGCGGCACGAGGCCGACCAGTTCCACTCCCTGGGCCCCTTCGACGTCGGCACCGGCGAGGAGAGCCCCAAGGGCCGGGTCTGGACCGACCACTTCGCCGACGCGATGGTCGCGGTCGGACGGCGCCGCCACGACGTCGTCGCGATGACCGCCGCGATGATGCACCCCGTCGGCCTGGACAAGTTCCAGGCCCGCTTCCCCGAGCGCACCTTCGACGTCGGCATCGCCGAGCAGCACGCGGCGACCTCCGCGGCGGGCCTGGCCATCGGCGGCCTGCACCCGGTGGTGGCCGTCTACGCGACCTTCCTGAACCGGGCCCTGGACCAGGTCCTGATGGACGTCGCGCTGCACCGCTGCGGCGTCACCTTCGTCCTCGACCGGGCCGGCGTCACCGGGGACGACGGCGCCAGCCACAACGGCATGTGGGACATGTCGCTGCTCCAGGTCGTGCCCGGCCTGCGCCTGGCCGCCCCCCGCGACTCCGCCCGCCTCGCCGAGCTGCTCGACGAGGCCGTCGAGGTCGACGACGCGCCCACCGTGCTCCGCTTCTCCAAGGGCGCCCCGCCGGCCGACATCCCCGCCGTGGGCACCGCGGGGGGTTGCGACGTGCTCGTGCGCGAGGGCGCCCGCGACGTGCTCGTGGTCGGCGTCGGCTCGATGGCCGGCACCGCCGTGGACGTGGCCGCCCGGCTCGGCGCTCAGGGCATCGGCGTCACCGTGGTCGACCCGCGCTGGGTCAAGCCCGTCGACCCCGCCCTGGTCGACCTCGCCCGCGACCACCGCCTCGTGATCAGCATCGAGGACAACGGCGTGATCGGCGGGTGCGGAGCGGTGCTGCTGCAGACCCTCAACGCCGCGGGGGTGACCACCCCGGTGCGGCTGCACGGCATCCCCCAGGAGTTCCTCGACCACGCCAAGCGTCCGGCGATCCTGGAGCGCGTCGGGCTCACCCCCCAGGCGATCGCGCTGTCGGTCGTCGAGGAGATGACCGCGACCGACGACCACGCCCCCGAGCCCACGGCCGCCGCACCCCGCAGCGGTACCGACGGATAGCCTCGTCTGGTGAGCTCCCCGCGACTGATCCACATCGTCGACGACGTGCCCGACCTCGAGGGCGTCGAGGACCTCAGTCTCATCGTCGTCCTCGACGGGTTCCTCGACGCCGGCAACGCCGGCGCGCTGGCCGCCCGGCACCTCGTGGCCGTCGACGAGTCCCGCGCGACCCAGGTGCCGGTCTCCGAGACCGAGGCCGACACCGCGGGCACCGCCGACGCGGGCCCCCTCGACCCGCCCTCGGCCGAGCGCGCCGGCGCGGTGGGCCCCGTCGTGGCCACCTTCGACGTCGACCAGCTGCACGACTACCGCGCCCGGCGGCCGCCGATGTCGTTCGTGCGTGACCACTACACCGCCTACGAGGCCCCTCGGCTGCTGGTGCGGCTGCTGCGCGACAGCGCGGGACAGCCCTACCTGCTGCTGCACGGCCCGGAGCCCGACGTGCGGTGGGAGGCCTTCGCGCGCGCCGTGCGCGAGGTCGTGGAGCGCTTCGGCGTGACCCGCGTCGTCGGCATGGGCTCGGTGCCGATGGCAGTGCCGCACACCCGACCCGTCACGCTCACCCACCACGCCAACCGGCCCGAGCTGGTGACGGCCCAGAGCCCGTGGCGCGGCGAGCTGCGCGTCCCGGGCAGCGCCCAGGCCCTGCTCGAGGTGCGCCTCGGCGAGTGGGGCCACGACGCCCTCGGCTTCGTGGCCCACGTGCCGCACTACCTCGCCCAGCTCGACTACCCGGCCGCGGCGGCGCTGCTGCTCGAGCAGGTCGAGAAGGCCGCCCGGCTGACCGTCCAGCTCGACGCGCTGCACTCCCAGGCCGAGCAGCGCGCCGGCGAGATCGGGCGCTACCTCGAGGCCAACGAGGAGGTCGCGCAGGTCGTGACCGCCCTGGAGAGCCAGTACGACGCCTTCGAACGGGCCGAGGAGAGCGGCAACAGCCTGCTGGCCTCGGACCGGCCGCTGCCGACCGGCGAGGAGATCGGTCAGGAGTTCGAGCGGTTCCTCGCCGGCCTCGAGGGGCCCGAGGACGAGCAGTGAGCGCGACCGACGCGCTCGGGAGCACCGAGGGCGTCCCGGACGAGCCCGGGTCCGAGGGGGCGACCCGCACCGACGAGCTGGTGCGCCTGCTCGACCTCGAGCACCTCGACGTCGACCTCTACCGTGGCAGTCACCCCCGCACCCGGCGCCAGCGCGTCTACGGCGGCCAGGTGGCCGCGCAGGCCCTGATCGCCGCCCAGCGCTCCGTCGACGACGGTCTGTCGGTGCACTCGCTGCACTCCTACTTCCTGCTCGCCGGGGAGTACGGGGTGCCGATCATCTTCGCCGTCGAGCGCATCCGTGACGGCCGCTCGTTCGCCACCCGCCGCGTCGAGGCGCGCCAGCACGGGCGGGTCATCTACTACCAGACCGTCAGCTTCCACCGCCACGAGGAGGGCTTCGAGCACCAGGACGTGATGCCCGAGGTGACCGGTCCCGAGACCGGCCTCGACGTCCTGGAAGCGCTGCGCGACTCCGGCACCGCGGACGCCGAGTCCCTGGCCGGCGAGTGGGGCGCGCTCGACATGCGCCTGGTCGGCACCTCCATGCGCGGCCTCGAGCCCGACCCGCGTCACCCCGCCCAGTCGCGGACCTGGATGCGCCTGCGCGGCCAGGTGCCCGACGACCCGGCGGTGCACCAGGCCCTGTTCACCTTCGCGAGCGACGTCAGCCTCCTCGGGGCCTCCCTCGCCGCGCACCCGGTGACCCCGAACGAGGTGCAGATGGCCTCCCTGGACCACACGATCTGGTTCCACCGCCCGTTCCGGGTCGACCGCTGGTGGCTCTACGACCAGTGGTCGCCCTCGGCGCAGGGCGGGCGGGGCCTGTCCTTCGGCGGGGTGTTCCTGCCAAACGGCACGCTGGGCGCGTCCGTGGCGCAGGAGGGCATCATCCGCCCGCGCCGCGACCTCTGACCCGTGCACGCCGCCGCGCCGACCGCCCGCCACACCCTGATCGTCGTCGCCGCGGGCACCTCCCTGGTGCTCGTCACCTACGTCACGCCGATCCCGACGCTCGCGCGCAGCGCGGCCGACCTCGGGGCGGGGGAGGCGGCCCGCGCCTGGATCCTGAGCGCGATGAGCGTCGGCCTCGCCGCGGGCCTGCTCGCGGCCGGCGTCCTCGGGGACACCCGCGGACGCCGGAGGGTCTACGTGGCCGGGCTGCTCGCGCTCGGCGTCGGTGCCCTGGTCTGCGCCGCCGCCGGTGGCCCGTGGCTGCTGGTCGCCGCCCGGGTCGTGCAGGGCCTGGGCGGGGCCGCGGTGCTGGCCTGCGGCCTGGCGCTGCTCGCGGCCGCCCACGAGCCGGGACCGGCCCGGACCCGGGCCACCTCGGTGTGGGGCGCCAGCGTCGGCCTCGGCATCACCCTCGGCGTCGTGCTCGCCGCCGGCCTCGACGTCGACGTCGGCTGGGCCACCGGGTGGCGCGAGGCCTACGCCGTCTCCGGGGCCCTCGCGCTGGCCCTCGTGGTGCCGAGCCTGCGCGGCACCGTGGACCCCGCTCCGGTCCTCGGCCGCGTGGACCTGCCCGGCCTGGTGACCCTGGGCCTCGCCGCGGGCGCCGCCGTCGCGGCCCTGACCCAGGCCCGGGGCGGGCTCGACCCCGTGGGTGCGCTGCTCGCGGCGCTGGCGGTGGGCGCGGCGGCCTGCTTCGTCCTCGTCGAGCGCGGATCGCCGGCCCCGCTGCTGGACCCCGCCCTGCTGCGCGACCCTCGGTTCCGGGCGGCCACGACCGGCTCGCTGAGCCTCGGGCTGGGCGTCATCGGGACGACCTCGTCGCTGCCCACCCTCGGCCGGGTCGGCCTCGGCCTCGGGCCGTGGGGGGCCGTGGCCCCGGTGCTCGCCTGGTCGACGACCAGCGTGGTGGTGTCCCTGCTGATGCCGCGGCTGCGGGTCGCCCCGGCGGGACCCCGGCCGGTCGCGGCGCTGCTCGTCGTCGTGGCCGTGGGCCAGCTGCTGTGCCTCGGGGTCGGCACCGAGCGGGCCGTGTGGCACCTGTGCGGCGCCATGGTGGTGGCCGGCCTCGGCACCGGTGCCCTGAACGCGGTGCTCGGCCGCGAGGCGGTGGCCAGCGTGCCGCCGAGCCGGGCCGCGATGGGCTCGGGGGCCAACAACACCGCGCGCTACCTCGGCGCCGCCTGCGGGATCACCGTCGTCGCCACCATCGCCGGGCTCGGGTCGGACCCGACGGCTGCCTTCGAGCAGGCCGTCGTGGTCGCCGCCGGCCTCACCCTGCTCGGGGCGGCGAGCATCGTCGTCCCCGGCCCGGGAGCGCGGCGGCGGCGCCGGGCCGGGGTCTAGACCGCCACCGGGTCAACGCGGTCACCGGGTCAACGCAGAGCCCCCAGGGCTCGCACCGTGGCGATCGTGTCGGCCTCGGCGGCGGTCTTGTCCTCGCGGTAGCCCACGACGCGGGCGAAGCGCAGCGCGACCCCGCCGGGGTAGCGCGTCGAGCGCTGGACGCCGTCGACCGCGATCTCCACCACCTGCTCGGGGCGCACGTGGACGACGTGGTCCTCGCGGTGGGTCTGCAGGGCCAGGAACCGCTCGGTCTGCCAGGCGAGCATCTCGTCGCTCATGCCCTTGAACGTCTTGCCCAGCATCACCAGGCCGCCCTCGCCGTCCGCGGCGCCCAGGTGCAGGTTGGACAGGCTCCCGCGGCGACGACCCGAGCCCCACTCGACGGCCAGCACGACGAGGTCCAGGGTGTGCACCGGCTTGACCTTCACCCAGCCCGAGCCGCGGCGCCCCGCCTCCCAGCGACTGTCCAGGTTCTTCACCACGACGCCCTCGTGACCGGCGGCCAGGGCGGCGTCGAGGAAGGCGGCGGCGTCCCCGGCGTCGGCGGTGACCAGCCGGGCGGCGCGGTAGCGCTCCGGCACCAGGGCGTCCAGGACCGCGAGGCGGTCGCGGCCGGGGGAGTCGAGCAGGTCGACGCCGTCGAGGTGCAGCACGTCGAAGAAGGCCGGGGTGACCGCGACGCCGGAGGACTGCGCCGTGCGGGAGGCCGTCTCCTGGAAGGGCCGGGGACGGCCGTGGTCGTCGAGGGCGAGCGCCTCCCCGTCGAGGACGAAGGACTCCGCGTCCAGCGAGAGGGCCACGTCGACCACCTCGGGCAGGCGTGCGGTGATCTCCTCCAGGGTGCGGGTGGTGATCAGCACCTCGGGGCCGCGGCGGTGGACCTGCACCCGGATCCCGTCGAGCTTGGTGTCGACGGCCACGTCGCCGCCGCCGGCGCCACGGGCCTTGTCCAGCGCCGCGGCCACGTCGGGCGCGGTGCCGGCCAGCATCGGCAGCACCGGTCGACCGACCTCGAGCCCCACCTCGGCCAGCGCCGCCTCGCCCGCGAAGGCCAGCCGCGCCACGCCGCTCGTCGAACCGCTCAGCATCGCCGCCCGGCGCACGGCGACCAGCGGGACGCCGGCCGCGTGCGCCAGCGCCTCCTGCACCAGCGTGTCGAGGGCACCCTGCCGGACCTCGCCGGTGACCGCGCCGCGCAGCCAGCGCTGCTCGGGCTCGGTGGCGCGCGCGAAGAGCGCCGCGACCGCGCCGGCCCGCGCGGCCTGCGAGCCCGGACCGGCCAGGGCGGCGATCGCGTCGAACTCCTCGTGCACGGCGGTGACCGTGAGGCTCGCCTCGGGGGCGGGCGGCGGCAGCGAGCCCACCGAGCGCCACCCCACCCCGGTGCGCCGCTGGCGCAGCGCGCCCCCCACGTGGACCACGACGGTCTCCAGCTCGACGCCGTCGTCGTCACGGGCGCGGGCGAGCAGCGTCGAGAGCGCGGCGACCTTGGCCTTGCGGGAGCGGGTCGAGGCGACCTCGCTCGACGTGGCGACGACCTCGGCGAGCAGCATGGTGCCATCGTGCCGCGCGTCGCCGACACCGCCCACCACCCCGGTGTCGGCGCTCTCGGCTAGCGTCGTCCTCGTGGCGCAGGAGCGGGCGGTCGACCGGGTGCACCACCCGGTCCAGCCCTGCTCGCTGACCCAGGTGCTCCGCCCGCAGCGGCACGGCGGCGGCGACCCGACCTACCGCGTCGACGACGCCGGTCGGCACTGGCGCGGCCTCGGCACCCCGGCGGGCCCGGCCACCCTGGCCCTGGCGCAACGGGCCTCCGACGGCGCGGTCCACGCCCGGGCGTGGGGGCCCGGGGCGGACTGGGCGCTGGACTCGGTGCCCCGCCTGGTCGGCGACGAGGACGACTGGAGCGGTTTCGAGCCCCGCCACCCGGTGCTGGTCGAGGCGCGACGGCGCCACCCGGACCTGCGCCTGGGCGCCACCGGTCTGCTGATGGAGGCCCTCGTCCCCGCGATCATCGAGCAGAGGGTCACCGGACAGGAGGCGTTCGCGGGCTTCCGCATGCTCGTGCGGCGCTTCGGCGAGCCCGCCCCCGGTCCGGCGGGGTCACGCGGCCTGTGGGTGCAGCCCACCGCGCACGCGCTGCGCACGGTGCCCTCGTGGGAGTGGCTGCGGCTGCACGTCGACCCGGCCCGCTCCCGCGCGCTGGTCGCGGCCGCCCGCGTCGCCGAGTCCCTGGAGCGTCTGGTCCCCCGGGGCCCGGCCGAGGCCGAGCGGCGCCTGCGCAGCCTGCCGGGGATCGGCGTGTGGACCAGCGCCGAGGTCCGCCAGCGCACCTTCGGCGACCCCGACGCGGTCTCCTTCGGCGACTACCACGTGGCCAAGGACGTCGGCTGGGCGCTGTGCGGCGAGCCCTTCGACGACGACGCGCTGGCGGCGTTCCTCGAGCCCTGGCGGCCCCAGCGGGGCCGCGTGCCGGCGTTGCTCGCTGCCGCGCGTCTGCACCGTCCCCGGCACGGTGCGCGGATGGCGCCCCGCACCCACCTCCCGGCCCGCGTGACCCGTCACTGAGACGCCGGGTGGTGCCGATCCGGGCCCCGGGGTGGCAAGGTATCGGTGTCCCCAGGCCCCGTCAGGCCTCGTGGACGGAACGCACGGCCGGACCGTCCGGCCGCCCGGGGGGACCAGATCATGCACGCACGACGACCTACGACCATGGCGAGCGCCGCGCTGGCCACCGCGATCGCGGCGCTGGTGCTCGGCGGCGGCGCCCCGAGCAGCCAGGCCCGAGCCGCCGACGGCCGGTTGTACCTCGTCCAGGCGGTGCCCGGGGAGGAGGTCGACGTCACCGTCGACGGTCAGGGGGTCGCCTCCGACCTCGCCACCGGTGACGTCGAGGGCCCGATGGACCTCGCCCCCGGCAGCCACGACGTCGAGCTGAGCGGCCCGGACTGGTCGGTGAGCACCACCGTCACGGTCGGAGCGGCCCGCACCAGCGACGTCGTCCTGCACCGTCCCGCCGCGCTCGGCGGGGAGCCGGTGGTCAGCCAGTACGTGGTGCCCGACCAGCCGATCGGCCCCGGCAAGGCGCGCGTGCTGCTCGCCCACACCGCCACCGCGCCGCCCGCCGACGTGCGGGTCGACGGCGCCACCGTCTTCCGCAACATCGCCAACGGCGAGTACGCGGAGGCCGACGTCCCCGCGGGGACGCACGAGGTGGCGCTGCTGCCGACGGGCTCACGCTTGGGCGCCTTCCTGGGACCGCTCGACGTCACCCTGCCGGCCCGCACCGTCAGCCTGGTCTACGCCGTGGGCGCACCCCGCAACAGCTCGATGCGCGTCGTCTCGCACCGCGTCGACCTCGCCGCGGACGGCAGCGCGCCCCCCACCCGCATCGAGACCGGGTCCTCGGCCGGCCTGGCCCGAGATCTGCTGGTCGCACCCGTCCTGCCCCGATGACGTCACGCCGGCCGCGTGGCGTCGGGCGCGTCACCCTCCTCCTCACCGGGGCGACGGTGGCCCTCGGCGGCTGCGGCGCCTCGGCCGGGGCCGTCCCCACGCCCCCGTCGTCCCCGTCGAGCCCTGCCGCGGCGGGGTCGTCGTCCCCGGCCACCGAGCCCGTCCAGGACCGCACGGTGGTGCCCTCCCAGGCCCGGCGCGTGGGCTCGGTGCAGCCCGAGCCGCCCGAGGCCGTGCGGCTCCCGGGCACCGACCTGCTGCCGGTCTCGGCGGTCGGCACCCGCGACGACGGTCTGCTCGACGTCCCCGCGGACGTCGACCGGCTCGGCTGGTGGGAGGGCGGCGCCAAGGTGGGCGACCCGTTCGGCTCGGTGCTCCTCGCCGGCCACGTCGACTCGGCCACCGAGGGCCTCGGACCCTCCGCGGTCCTGCTGACCGTCTCCCGGGGCGAGGAGCTCGAGGTCCGCACCGCGAGCCGGACCCGCACCTACCGGGTGCGCTCGCGCCGGCTGGTCCCGCTCGAGGACCTCGCCTCCTACCCCGGCGTGCTCTCGGCGAGCGGTCCGGCCCGCCTGACCCTCGTCACCTGCGCACCGCCGTTCCTGCCCGACGCCGGCGGCTACCAGAACCTGGCCGTGGTGACGGCACGCCCCGTCGGGGCGCCGGGCCGGTGAGCGCCCGGTGAACGCCGCCTCGCGGAGCCGGTGGACGATCCTCACGTCGGTGGCCGCCGTGCTCCTGGCCGTGGCGGCCCTCGTCCTCGTCGTCACGCGGCTCGGGACGGCCGGCGGCGAGAGCGCCGACGTCTCGCGGATCGTGCCCGCCACGCCGCCCACCCCGCCGCGGGCGCTGCCGGAGAGCGGCGCGCTCGTCGACGCCGTGGTCCAGGCCGACGGCACCGTGCGGGTCGCGCACTGGCTGCGCACGCGCGGCGCGGTCAACCAGCTGAGCCTGCGGACGTCCGGGTCGCTCGCCGACCCCGCGTCGGTCGCCGACCTGCGGGTGCTGACCAGCCAGGGCCAGCTCGTGCTGGACGACCCGCGGGTCGACTCCCGGCCGCGGGTCCTGAGCCTGGTGCGGCCCACCCTGCTGGTCCGGCTCGACTACACGCTCAGCGGGGTCACCGTCCGCAGCCCCGACGCTCCGGGCCGCGCCCTGGTCGGTGCGGTCGCCCTGGTCGTCGGCTCCGCGGAGGAGCCCGAGCGCACGGTCGTGAGGGTCCGCGGCCAGACGGTGCGGACGCTGGCCTGCTCCCGGCCCGACTGGGTCGTCGTCCAGCAGCGCCCCTGCGGCCGCCCGGCCGCCGGCGACGGCTGGACGGTGGACCTGGGCGGGCGTGCCGCCGAGGACGTCGTCACGGCCCAGGTCGACCTCGACGCCGCGGGATCCTGACCGGTCCGGCCCGCCCTGGCTCACCCCGCCCGGACCCGCCCGGACCCGCTCGGACCCGCTCAGACCCGCTCGGACCCGCTCAGAGCAGCGCGCGCAGCGGGCGCAGGAACGCCTCGGTGAAGCGCCGGTGCAGGTCCCGGGCCTCCCACTCGCCCCGGGTGAGCTCGAGGCAGTTGGTCTGGTCGAGCTCGAAGACCTGCTCCAGGACGCCGGCCAGCGCGTGGTCGATGACCTCGACGTTGACCTCGTAGTTGCCCTGGAGGCTGAGCCGGTCGATGTTGGCGGTGCCCACGGTGCTCCAGGTGCCGTCGACCGTGGCGGTCTTGGCGTGCACCATCGCGTCGCGGAACCGGAAGATCCGCACCCCGGCCCCGAGCAGCTGGGCGAAGTAGCCCCGCGAGATCCAGTCGGCCACGATGTGGTTCGACTTCAGCGGCACCAGCAGCCGCACGTCGACCCCGCGCCGGGCGGCGCCCTTGAGGGCGTCGACGAAGTCCTCGTCGGGCAGGAAGTAGGCCTGCGTCATCCAGACCCGCGTCGAGGCCCGGTTGATCGCCTCCAGGTACATCCCCCGGATCGGGAAGACCCACAGGCGGGGGACGTTGCGCTGCACCCGGATGCGGGGCTCCCAGGTGCTGGCGGTCTCCAGCAGCAGGGGCCGCTCGCTGTTGCGCAGCCGACGGCGTCGGTGCAGGTTCCAGAAGTCGGCGAACGAGCGTTGGAGGTCGAAGACCCCGGCCCCGGTGATCCGCACGTGCGTGTCGCGCCACTCGGTCTCGAAGGCCGAGCCGATGTTGTAGCCGCCGACGAAGCCGACGCGGTCGTCGACGACGAGGATCTTGCGGTGGTCGCGGCCGTAGCGGCGCAGGTCCAGGAAGCGCCACCCGGCCGAGTAGACGGGGTAGCGCAGCACTTTCATCCCCGGCGGGAAGCGCTTGAAGACGGGGGAGACGACGAGGTTGGCGAAGCCGTCGTAGATGACGTAGACGTCGACGCCGCGCGCGGCGGCCGCGGCCAGCGCGGCCTTGAACCGCTCCCCGGTGGCGTCGCCCTTCCAGATGTAGGTCTCGAAGAGGATCTGGCGACGGGCGCCCTCGATGGCGGTGATCATGTCGTCGTACAGGTCGCGCCCGAAGGTGTAGGTCCTCACCGTGCCCTCGCCGACGGCGACCGTGCGCGGCGCCATCGTGGGGAACGGGCTCGGGCGCTTGCCGCGGCGGCGGTAGGAGTCGACCAGCGACATCACCACCGCGAGCGCGACCTGGACGCCGAAGACGGCCATCAGCGTGCGGCGCACCACCCGGACCACCCGCCCGGCCGAGCGGGCCCTGCTCCACCTCACCGGCGACGACACCTCACGCCCCGCACGGTAGTCGACCGGGGGCGGGGGCATCGCGGGACAGGGCTGTCGGTGGGCGGACGTAGGCTCGTCCCATGCGTCCAGTGACCGATCTCGAACGCCGTGTGGCGCCCTTCAAGGTCGTCTCGGACTACCAGCCCGCGGGCGACCAGCCGGCGGCGATCAAGGAGATCACCCGACGCCTCCAGGGCGGCGTCGAGGACGTCGTCCTGCTCGGCGCCACCGGCACCGGCAAGACCGCCACGGTGGCCTGGGTGGCCGAGCAGGTGCAGCGCCCGCTCCTGGTCCTGCAGCCGAACAAGACGCTGGCCGCGCAGTTCGCCAACGAGCTGCGCCAGCTGTTCCCCGACAACGCCGTCGAGTACTTCGTCTCCTACTACGACTACTACCAGCCCGAGGCCTACGTCCCGCAGACCGACACCTACATCGAGAAGGACTCCTCGATCAACGAGGAGGTCGAGCGGCTGCGCCACTCGGCGACCAACTCGCTGCTCACCCGCCGCGACGTCATCGTGGTCTCGACGGTGTCGTGCATCTACGGTCTCGGCACCCCGCAGGAGTACGTCGACCGCATGCTGCGGCTGCGGGTCGGCGAGGAGCGCGACCGCGACTCGATCCTGCGCCAGCTCGTCGAGATCCAGTACACCCGCAACGACATGAGCTTCACCCGCGGCACCTTCCGGGTCCGCGGCGACACCCTCGAGATCTTCCCGGTCTACGAGGAGCACGCGGTGCGCATCGAGTTCTTCGGCGACGAGATCGAGCGGCTGATGACGCTGCACGCCGTCACCGGCGAGGTGCTGACCGAGCGACGACGAGCTCTACGTCTTCCCCGCCACCCACTACGTCGCCGGCCCGGAGCGCATGGAGCGCGCGATCCGCGGCATCGAGGCCGAGCTCGAGGAGCAGCTGGCGACGTTCGAGAAGCAGGGCAAGCTGCTCGAGGCGCAGCGCCTGCGGATGCGCACGACCTACGACGTCGAGATGATGCGTCAGGTCGGCTCCTGCTCGGGCATCGAGAACTACTCGATGCACATGGACGGCCGCGGCCCGGGCTCGGCGCCGAACTGCCTGCTCGACTACTTCCCCGAGGACTACCTCCTCGTCGTCGACGAGTCCCACGTCGCCGTGCCCCAGATCGGCGGCATGTACGAGGGCGACATGTCGCGCAAGCGCAACCTCGTCGACCACGGCTTCCGGCTGCCGAGCGCGATGGACAACCGTCCGCTGCGCTGGGAGGAGTTCCTCGAGCGGATCGGCCAGACCATCTACCTCTCGGCCACCCCGGGCGACTACGAGCTCGACAAGGTCCAGGGGCGACGTCGTGGAGCAGATCATCCGCCCGACCGGCCTGATCGACCCCGAGGTCGTCATCAAGCCCACCAAGGGCCAGATCGACGACCTGATCCACGAGATCCGCACCCGCGCCGAGAAGAACGAGCGCGTCCTGGTCACGACGCTGACCAAGAAGATGTCCGAGGACCTCACCGACTACCTCCTCGACGCCGGCATCCGCACCCGCTACCTGCACTCCGAGGTCGACACCCTGCGCCGCATCGAGCTGCTGCGCGAGCTGCGCCTGGGCGAGTACGACGTCCTGGTCGGCATCAACCTGCTGCGCGAGGGCCTCGACCTGCCCGAGGTGTCGCTGGTCTCGATCCTCGACGCCGACAAGGAGGGCTTCCTGCGCTCCGACAAGTCGCTGATCCAGACGATCGGCCGCGCGGCGCGCAACGTCTAGGGCCAGGTCCACATGTACGCCGACAAGATCACGCCCTCGATGGAGAAGGCGATCGAGGAGACGAACCGCCGCCGCGAGAAGCAGGTCGCCTACAACACCGAGCACGGGGTCGACCCGCAGCCGCTGCGCAAGAAGATCGCCGACATCACCGAGATGCTCGCCCGGGAGGACGAGAACACCCAGGCCCTGCTCGAGACCTGGGCCGGCACCGCGGCCAAGGGCCGCGCCGGCGGCGTGAAGGCCAAGCAGCCCGTGCCGGTGCTGGGGGCGTCGGCGTCCGGCACCCACGCCAAGGACCTCGCCGGCATGCCCAGCGCCGACCTGGCCCAGCTGATCCAGGACCTGACCGACCAGATGCGCACCGCCGCGACCGAGCTGCAGTTCGAGCTCGCGGCACGGCTCCGCGACGAGATCTCGGACCTCAAGAAGGAGCTGCGGCAGATGATGGAGGCCACGAAGTAGGGCCCCCGCCCGCCGCCGACGCGGTGTGCGTCGACCGGGGCTGGGACGATGCTCGGGTGATCGACGTCCCCGCCCCGCCCCTGCGCCGGGCCGTGTCCGTGTGGGTGGTCGCTCTGCTGATGTACGTCCTCGCCGTCTTCCACCGCTCGAGCCTCGGCGTGGCCGGTCTGGCCGCCACCGACCGCTTCGGCATCTCGGCGTCGCAGCTGGCCACCTTCACGATGCTCCAGCTGCTGGTCTACGCCGCCATGCAGGTCCCGACCGGCCTGCTCGTCGACCGGTTCGGCCCCCGCCGCGTCCTGCTCGCCGGTGTGCTGGTGCTGACGCTGGCCCAGGCCTCCTTCGGTCTCGCCGAGTCCTACCCCACGGCGCTCGCCGCGCGGTTCTTCGTCGGCATGGGTGACGCGATGACCTTCGTGTGCGTGCTGCGGCTCGTGGCGAGCTGGTTCGCCCCGCGCCGGATCCCGCTCGTCACCCAGATCACGGGCCCGCTGGGCCAGCTCGGCGCGATCGGCGCCGCGCTGCCGATGACGTGGGCTCTCGCGACCCTCGGCTGGACGACCGCCTACGTGGCCACCGCCTCGCTCGGGGTGGTGCTGGGCCTGGTCGGCCTGGTGGTGCTGCGCGACGACCCCGACTACCGCACCCTCTCCGGCCCGGCCGTGTCCCTGGGCGCGGTGCGCACCAGCCTGAAGGCGTCGTGGTCGCACCCCGGCACGCGGCTCGGCTTCTGGGTCCACTTCACCACCCAGTTCAGCTCGACGATGCTGGCCCTGCTGTGGGGCTACCCCTTCTTCGTGCGCGGCGAGGGCCGCGCCGACACCGAGGCCGGCCTGCTGCTGACGATCATGGTGCTCGCGGTGGCCGTGTCCGGACCGGCGATCGGCTTCACCATCGGCCGCCACCCGTGGCACCGCTCGACCCTGGTCATCGGGATCGTGCTGTCCATCGTGGCGGTGTGGACGGTGGTGCTGGTGTGGCCCGGGGACGCGCCGTTCTGGCTCCTCGTCGTGCTCGTGGTGGTGGCCGGCGTGGGCGGGCCCGCGTCGATGGTGGGCTTCGACCTGGGGCGCACCTCCAACCCGGCCGTGCGCCTGGCCAGCGCCACCGGGATGATCAACGTCGGCGGGTTCACCGCCAGCCTGTTCCTCGTGGTGGCCATCGGGCTGGTGCTCGACTGGCGCACGCCGGGGGCAAGCGTCGCGTACACCCCGGAGTCGTTCCGGTGGGCGATGAGCGTGCAGTACCTGCTCTGGGGCCTCGGCCTGGTGCAGATCCTGCGCTACCGCGTGAGGGCCCGCCGGGTGATCGACCGCGCCGCGCTCTACGCCGGCGTTCCGCGCTGATCCTCGTCCCGGGCGCCGTCGCCCGGGGGCGTCAACCACCGCGCCAGGAGGGGGAGGGCGGCCAGGATCACCAGCAGGCGCAGCAGCTGGACCGCCATCACGTAGGTGACGTCGGAGCCTGAGTCCGCGGCCGTGGCCAGCACCGCGAACAGCCCGCCCGGGGTGGTGGCCAGGTAGGCGGTCAGCGGGTCCACCGAGGTCCAGGCGGCGAGCAGCGCCCCGAGACCGGCCGTGGCGAGGACGAGTGCGGCGATGATCGCCACCACCACCGGCATCATCCGCGCCACCGAGCGCAGGCTGGCCCGGGTGAATCGCAGCCCCACCTGCACGCCGATCAGTGCGTAGGCCGGCCACTGCAGCGGCGCCGGCACGGTCACCGGGCCGAGCCACGCGCCGGTCGCGAGCACGCCGGCGACGAGCAGCGGGCCGAGCAGGCTCATCGTCGTGACCGGCAGGACGCGCGCCAGCAGCAGGCCGAGGCCCAGGCTCAGCGCGACGAAGAGCAGGTCGGCGGGCAGGCTGGCCCGCCCGCCGGCGAGGTCGCCCACCCCGTGCGGGGGACGGAAGACCGCAGCAGTGACCACCGGCATCGTCAGCAGCACCACGAGCACGCGCAGGTACTGCACGACGGTGACCACGCGGTCGTCGGCACCGAGCTCGCGAGAGACCGCGACCACGCCGGAGGCGCCGCCGGCGACCAGTGCGAACACCCCGGTGATGGCCGAGACCTCGCGCCGTAGCGCCAGCAGGCGTCCCGCACCCAGGCTGAGCACGAGCGTCGCCACGGTGACCAGGACGACCGGCACGGCCTCCTGCCCCAGCCGGCGCAGGGTGTCGAGGTCGATCAGCGAGCCCACGGTGACGCCGATCAGGCCCTGGGCCACGCGGAACAGCCACGGCGGCACGGAGACCGCGACGGGCGAGGTCAGGGCGTGGGCCATCCCGCCGACCACGGCCGCGAACAGGACCGGGGAGGGCACGCCGAGCAACGTCAGCAGCATCGACCCTGCCGCGGTCACGACCAGGACCAGGGTCGCCGCCCGAGCCGGGGTGCGGGGGGAGTCGTCCATCGCGGCCAGCCTAGGTCGCACGGTCCCGGCTCCGGAGGCTGCCGCCGGGACGGGAAGTGGGGCAGGATGCCCCGGGTGAGCCACGTCACCGTCCCCGACTCGGTGCACTGCGACGTGCTGGTCGTCGGCGCCGGCCCGACGGGCCTGTACGCGACCTACTACGCCGGGTTCCGCGGCCACAGCGTCGTCGTGGTCGACTCGTTGCCCGAGCTCGGCGGCCAGGTCACCGCGCTGTACCCGGAGAAGCAGATCTTCGACGTCGCGGGGTTCCCCGCGATCCGGGGTCGTGACCTCGTCACCGGGCTGGTGGAGCAGGCCGCGAGCGCCGAGCCGCTCTACCTGCTCGGTCGCACCGCCCTCAGCCTGGCCCACCACGAGGACGGCGTCGTGGTCGGTCTCGACGACGGCAGCGAGATCCACGCGGGCGCGGTCGTCATCACCGCCGGGATCGGGACGTTCAGCCCGCGCCTCCTGCCCGCGGCCGACGGCTGGGTCGGACGCGGGGTCGAGTTCTTCGTGCCGAGCCTCGAGCCCTACGTCGGGCGCGACGTGGTGGTCGTCGGCGGGGGTGACAGCGCGCTCGACTGGGCCCTGCACCTCGAGCCCGTGGCCGCGTCGGTGACGCTGGTGCACCGCCGCGACCGGTTCCGGGGCCACGAACGCACGGTGGCGCAGGTGCTGGCCTCCTCGGTGGAGGTGCTCACCCACGCCGAGGTCACCGCGCTGCGCGGTGAGCCGGGACCGCAGGGTGTCGAGGTGCTCGCCGAGGTCGACGTCGACGTGGCGGGCACCGTCGTGACCCGGCCGGCCCAGGCCGTCGTGGCCGCGCTGGGCTTCGTCGCCGACCTCGGCCCGCTCCAGGAGTGGGGCATCGAGGTCCACCGGCGCCATGTCTGCGTCGACCCGGCGATGCGCACGAGCCTGGCGAGGGTCTTCGCGGCGGGTGACGTGACCGACTACCCCGGCAAGGTGCGCCTGATCGCGGTGGGCTTCGGGGAGGCGGCGACCGCGATCAACAACGCCACCGTGGCGCTCGACCCCGACGCCCACGTCTTCCCCGGGCACTCCTCGGAGGACGGGTAGGCCGCGGGCCTCGGCCCGGCGCCCTCGCCGCGGTCGCCCGTCTCGCGCCCACCGCCTCGGCGCGTTCGTCCGGCTCCAGGAGAGGAGCACCCGAGGATCGGGGAGCGGGGCGACGTGACGCGTCGAACAGGGTGTCGGGGCCGGCCGAGGGCCTTGTCAGAACTCGGCCATCTTGTCCCAGCCGTCCCGGTCCGGCAGGTCGAGGTAGATGATGTCCGGTCGCTCGGCGACGTACTGCTTGGTCTGGTCGTGGGCCACGTAGTCCTGGAAGTGCGCGGAGGAGACGTGGGCCTCGCCGGCGGCGGCGTCGTCGAACGCCTCCAGGGTGAGGATGGTGTCGGGGTCGTCGACGCTGCGGAAGCGCTCGAACCACTTGTTGCCGGGCTCCTGACGCGTCGCCTCGAGGAACGAACGGCTCGCGGCGAGGTACTCCTCGGCGGTTCCCGGCTTGAGCCTGGTCTTCACGGTGATGAGGATCATCTGGTCTTCCTGGTCGGTGGGTCGGTGTGTGGTGTCGGGCACGTCCGGGGTGTCCCCAGGCGGGTGGGACACGGTAGCCAGGTCGTCGATCGCACCGGACGAGCCGGGGGCTCGCCACACCTCGGCCGGCGCGCAGGAGTGGCGCGTCCGGGGGAGGTCGCCCGGTTCCGCGACGAGGGCTCGCGGGGGAGTGGACGACAAGCGGCGTTCTCGTGGCCCCTGCGCAGGGCGGTCAGGTTCGTCGGTGGAAGCGGACCTGTCCGTCGGGGAGCTCGAGGGTGTCGTAGGCGGGGTCGTGGATGCGGTGGTGGTGGTGCGGGCACGGCAGGCGGCTGTCGTGCAGGCTGGTGCCGCCGCCTTCGGACCAGGGGGTCTTGTGGTGCAGGTGGCACAGGCCGGGCGGCCAGTCGCAGCCTTCGGCGGTGCAGCCGCCGTCGCGGACGACGGCGGCTTGGTGCATGTAGTGGTGTGGAGTCTCTGCCGCGGGCGAGGTCGAGGGGACGGAGTCGCCGTCGAGGACGACGGGGATGATCCGTGCTTCGCAGGCGAGGCGTCGGGCCTGGGAGGCGGTGATCTTCTGCCCGGTGTCGAGCGTCGCGGCACCCAAGCCCCTCTGAAGCGTGTCCGAAGACACTGTCACGAGGATGGTGGCGTCCATCGTCCCGGCCTGGGGGAGGTCCTGGGCGGAGAGGGTCTCGATGAGCTCGCAGAACGCGGCGCCGAGCTTGTCGGGCGCGGGGCGCCCGATCCAGGGGGCGTCCTTCTCGTCGGCACCGTCGGCACCGTCGGCACCGTCGCATCGGCGCCTTCGGGGTTCTTGTGCTCCACGGCGGCGCGGTGGCGGGGTGAGGCGAGGGCCCAGAGGGCCTTCTCGACCATGGCGCCCTGGGCTTCGGGGATGGTGAAGCGGCCGTGGACGGACCCGTGGCCGTCCGAGGAGAGAGTCAGTCGCATCTTCTGCCGGGCCTTGGCTTCTTCTGCTTCGAGGCGCGTGCGTTCGTGGTCCTCGGTGATCTCCGGTGCGAGGTGTTCGAGGATCGCGCGGCCCAGGATGCGCAGGGTCTTGGCGTCGTGGACGCGGGCGAGGTCGACGAGGTGCTCCTCGGCCTGGACGACCACGTCCGGCGGGAGGTCGTCGGGCAGGTCGTCGAGGGCGTGGACGATCACGCCCACCTGGTCGAGGTTCGCCGTGCCGGCCGCCGCAGCGGCGCCCACGCGGGTCCAGCGGTCCTCGAGGGCGTGCCCGAGGGCGACCTGGTGATGGGCGGTGCGGCGGACCTGCTGGGTGGCGTAGGCCCACCAGGCGCCGGTGGACACCGCGCCGGAGTCCTCCCCGACCCGGAGGTCGTCGGCGGTGGCGGCGGCCCGCAGCGTGAGCGTGTCGATGCGGGCGCGGAGTCGGGACAGGGCGATCAGTGACTCGCGTGCCGCGGCCGCGTCGAGGCCGATCAGGGAGGTGTCGAGGAGGTCGCCGACGCCGGCGTCGAGGGCGCGCACGGCTTCGGGCACCCGGTGCCCGGTGCGGGTGGTGTCGTCCTCGATCATGGGTCCAGTCAAGCACCGGCCGCCGACATCGGTCCTGCTCAGGGGCGGTTCTCCACAACCGAGGGACCCACTGCGGACCTACGATTCGACCACATGGTCGAACGACGAACGCGTCGCCGACCGTGGGTGACATCCGGCTGGGCGCCGCTGCCGAACGCCGGCATGCCGGTGGGGGTCGGAGCCGACGTCGCCTCCGCGAGGGTGTCGGGTGCTCCCGCGGCCGCCGCGGGCTCACAGTCGGGCCCGGGCCTGCTGGACCGCGAGCCCGGCGCAGAGCGCGGCCAGCACGCTGAGCACGACGCCCACGGGCACCACGCCGGCCAGCGCGGTGATCAGCGAGCGGGAACCCGAAGCCGAGGTAGGCGGTGGCGTAGAAGCCGGCCGAGACGCGTGCCGAGCCGACTCCGGTGGCCAGGGCGGGCAGCCGGGAGATGCCGCTGGCCAGCGCCAGGCCGCCGCCGGCGCCGAGCACGGCCGAGGCCGGCACGGCCAGCAGGAAGACAGCGGGGACGGCGCCGCCGAGGCCAGGCGGTGCCGCCGAAGCCGACCGCGCCGCAGGCAGCCGCCACGGGGGCCGTGCGCGGCCCCAGCCGGCCCTGGAGCGGCGCGGCAGGTGCGCCCGGCGCCGAGGGCGAGCGCACGGCGATCAGCCCGGTGAGCGCGACCGGGGCGACGGGGAAGCCCACGATGCACCGGGACGGCGGCGATCGTGCTGGCCGGGAAGGCGTAGACGCACACCGCGAGCGGGGCGACGACCAGCAGCGCGGCGCGGCCCGCCCCGGCTCGCAGGGCGCCGACGGGCGGCGCCCGGGGCTCGCCGGGGTGCGACCAGCGACTCGGCGACCGCCACGCCGCCGCGAGCGCGGCGGCGAGCAGGACGACGTGGACCAGGTAGGGAAGCACCAGCGGCGCACGGCCCCACTCGCCGACAGCCGGCGTAGGCCGGGCCGACCGCGAAGCCGGCCGTCATCGCCACCGCGGCGGTGCGCGGCCCGGCGTGCTGCCCGCGCGGGCCGCGGACTCGACCAGCCACGCGCTGCCCACGCTGAACAAGTCCCCGAGGCCGCCCCCTGGAGGAAGCGGACGAGGAAGAGCAGCGGCTCCTGTGGGCGGCCGACGAGGAAGAAGCAGCGAGATGCCGCCGGCGCCACCGCCGCCGGGAGCAGCGACCCGCCGCGGCGGCCGAACCGGTCGGCGAGCGCCCCGGCACCGCGAGCGCCAGCATCAGCCCGAGGGCGTAGACGCCGAAGAGCGCGGTCAGCCGAGGCGTCGCTCAGGTCGAGCACGCGGTCCGGTAGACGAGCAGCAGCGGGGTGGGCACGTTGGTGCCCGTCGCCACCGCCAGCAGCAGCAGCGCGAGCCGCCGGTCCGCGCTCCACGTCATGGGGCTCAGCCTCGCACGGGTGAGCGGACGCGCGGTGGCACCGGGTTCAATGACGGCACGGCGGTCGTCCGGGCGGCTGCCCCGGGTCGTGAGAGGCCAACCGATGAGAAGCCCTATGTCAAGCCGCGTCGGTTTGGGCGGTCAGGACGCGTTGGAGTGCGCGGTGTTTGGCGGGGTCGTAGGCGACCTCGTCTTGCCAGCAGTGCCAGATGACGTGGAGCCAGGCTCTGGCCAGGACGCGGACGGCGTGGGCGTGGTCGTGCCCGCGGGCTCTGGCTCGGTCGTAGAGGTCGGCGGCCCAGGGGTTGGTCTTGCGGCTGTCGGCGGCGAAGTCGGTGACGGCGTCGCGGAGCTGTTTGTCGCAGGCCCAGCGGAATCCGACCACGCGCATCTTGCCGGATTGGCGGGTCGAGGGGGCCGCGCCGGCCAGGCAGGTCAGCGATTCGGGGGTGGGGAACCGTGCCCGGCAGTCGCCGATCTCGCCGAGCAGGCGCGCGGCGCGGACGCGTCCGGATCTGGGCAGGGACGTGAAGATGTGGGCGTCGGCGTGGGTGTCGAGCTGCCGGTCGATGTTTCGTTCCTGGGCCCGGATCTGCTCCAGGAGGGTTCGCAGCAGCGCGACGTAGCTGTTGGTGATGTGGGCCTGATCGGTGCCGTGGGTGCCGGTTGCCCCGCGCGGGGCGGCCAGGATCCGCTGATGCAGCACCGCGGGGTCGGTCCGGCCGGAGTAGCCCTGCTTGGCCAACCAGGCGGCCAGTCGCGCGGGAGTGAGCCAGTCGAGCTTGTCCTGGGTGTCGAAGCGCGACAGGAACTCCAAAGAGATCGGAGAGTCGATGTCGGCGAACAGACCGATCACCGCGGGAAGCACGTTGCGCAGGTGCGCACGGAGTTGGTTCGCCACGGCGACGCGGTGAGCGACGAAGTCCTTGCGGGCCCGGCATGCACGACGCAACGCGATGGTGTCCTCGTTGTCGGGGACGAGCGGGCGCAGCCGCAGGCGGTCGGTGCGCAGGGTGTCGGCCAGGACGAAGGCGTCGAACCGGTCGTCCTTGTTGCCGGCCGAACCGTAGCGGCCACGCAGGTTCTTGACCCGGTTCGGGGAGATGACCACGACAGTGAACTCGGCCTCGAGCAGGGTGTCGATGACGGGGCCGTCGGGTCGTTCGATGGCGACCTCGCCGACACCGTGCTTGCCCAGCACCTTGACCAGCTCGCGCAGGCCCGCGGCGGTGTGTTCGATGGTCCAGCGATAGACCTCGCGGCCACGGTCGTTGACGATCGAGACCGCGTGATCGTCGCGGGCCCAATCGATGCCCGCGGTGATGTCGTTGGGCGGGAACTCGGGCAGTTCACTACTTCGGATGTTGCTGGCAGACTTCACGTCAGCCTCCTCGCTGCTAAGCCCAGTGGGGAGGCACCCTCATCTCTTGATGGTTCGGGTGTCGTTGGTGCCGGGACGTGTCTGCCGGTTCGCTCACTGATCGGCGCTCGCAGCCACACGTGGCGTTGGCGCACAGCCCTATCGACGGTCCACACGTCCCGGGCAACCACCAGATCCTGCAGATCTCATCGTGGACGTCGTCGGCGTCAAGCGAGCAGGGCAGTGACCTGGTGGCACCCGGGGTGCATCAGCGCCCTATCGGAGAACGCTGACACGAGGATGGTGGACCAGTGAGCATGGACACCCAGGACCTGCGACGGGTGGCGCGCGGTCACCGCCGGGTGGGCCGCCCGGCTCGAGACGCTGATGCTGGGCCGGCTGCGGGGCAGCGAGCAGGAGGACGAGCGCTACACCGAGTTCCTCGAGGGCGACTCCACCCCGGCGGTGCTCGGCAAGGTCTTCCTCACCCAGGCGCTCGCCCGGCTGCTGGTCTCCGCGCCCCTCCAGGTGGCGGCCGCGAGCCGTCTGCCCCGCGGCCCGCGACGCTGGCTGTTCCCGGCCGGCCTGGCGGTGATGGTCGCGGGCGCGGTCGTCGAGGCCACCGCGGACCGGCAGAAGGCGACGTTCATGGCGGAGCAAGAGGGCTCAGGAGAACGACGAGGACGCCCCCGAGATCCTCGACACCGGCCTGTGGGGACTCTCACGCCACCCGAGCTGCTGCGGCGACTGGTCGTCTGGGACGGCGCCTGGCTGGCGGCCGCCGCCTCGGCTCCCGCGGCCTGGACGCTCTCGGCCCCGGTGGCGATGTCGGACTTCCTGGTCTACGCCACGGGCGCGAAACGCACCGAGAAGACGATGGAGGAGCGCGAGTCCTACCGCGACTACCAGCGACGGGTGGCGTTCTTCGTGCCGCTGCCGCGGTGGGTGTCCCGGGGCCGAGCGCGGCGTAGCGTGCGGTGATGGACACCGCGGTCGAGATCTTCCTGCTGCTGACCAGCGACGAGGGCGGCCCGGCGAGCTGGGGCACCCAGTCCGGGTGGGCGCTGAGCGCGGCCACCATCGCCGACCTGCTGGTGGAGGAACGCCTCTCCCTCGACGACCGGAAGGACCCCCGGGTGCACGTCGTCGACGCGGCGCCCACCGGACGGCCGGTGCTCGACCACGTTCTGCACCGGGCGGCGGAGAAGGACGGCACGCGGCTCTCGTCGCTCGTCCAGGACCGTCGGCTGAGCCCCCAGGACGAGGTGGTGGAGACGCTGGCCGGCCAGGGCGTCGTCGAGGTGGTGCCGAAGCGCCTGCTGGGCCTGGTGCCGGAGAAGCGCCCGACCCTGGATCCTCGGCCGGAGCGCGAGATCCGCGAGCGGTTGCGCGTCGTCCTGGCGGGTGGGCGTCCGTCGGCGACCGACGCGATGCTGCTGGCGATCCTCCAGGGCCTCGGCGTCACCCGGAAGGTGCTCGCCGAGGAGTCCGCGGGGATGTCGCGCGCCGAGCTGAAGCGCCGCGTGGAGCAGGCCTCCGGCGAGGTCGTCGTCGGCGCGGCGGTGAAGCGGGCGATCGACGCGATGAACGCGGCCATCCTCGCCGCCGTCATCGTGCCCGCCGTCGCCGGCGCCGGCAGCTGACGTGCCTCCGGGGACCCGGCGCACGCCGAGCGGCATCGCCTACGACCGCGCGGGGCCCCCGGGTGCGCCGAGCGTCCTGCTGCTCCACGCGGGGGTGGCCGACCGGCGGATGTGGGACGGAGTGTGGTCCGCGCTCGCCGTCGACCACGACGTCGTCCGGCTCGACCTGCGTGGCTACGGCGACTCGACCAGCCCGCCGACCGGGGCGCTCGCGCCCCACGACGACGTCCTCGAGACGCTCACCCACCTCGACGTCGCGCGCTGCCACCTGGTGGGTGCGTCCTTCGGCGCCGGCGTGGCGGTCGAGGTCGCTCTGACCAGCCCGGAGCTGGCGGAGTCGCTCGTCCTGGTGGCGCCGGGGGGCTCGCTCGATCCCCGAGATGACCCCGAGCCTGCGGGCCTTCGCCGACGCCGAGGACGAGGCCATGGCGGCAGGTGACCTCGACGCCGCCGTCGAGGCGAACCTCACGTGCTGGGTCGACGGCGGCACGCGCGAGCGAGGAGGTCGCCCCGCAGGTCCGGGCGGCGGTCGCGACGATGCAGCGGCAGGCGTTCGAGGTGACCGCCCGGTGGGGCGCGGTCGAGGAGGCGGAGCTCGACCCACCGGCGCTCGAGCGGCTGGCCGAGATCGTGGCGCCCACCCTGCTGCTGACCGGGGACCTCGACCTCGACGCGATCCACGACGCCGCGACGCGGGTGGTCGACGGCGTCGGCGCGGCGCGGCACGTGCGGTGGCGCGACGTCGCCCACCTGCCGTCGATGGAGCGGCCCGAGGACTTCGTCGCGCTGGTCAGGAGCTGGTGGACGGAGCAGGAGCGCCGCGGGTGAGCGCCCGGTCCGGCTCGAGGTCGAACCGGCTGCGCGGGGGAGTGTCCGGCGTCGGCGGTTCGGGTGCCGTCGAGAGGTGGTGGTGGCCGGTGGGGGTGACGGTCTCCACCGTGTGCCGCGCGGGCGTGCGAGCGCCGGCCCGGCGCCGCCGTGGCGAGGGTGCAGGCCTCGCAGAGGCCCTGGGTGTCGTGGGCCGTCGATGGGCCACCCGGCGAGCCGTGGACGACGTGGTCGCCGTGGCGGACGGGCGCGTCGCATCACGGGGTCCGCGTGGCGGCGTGCTCGGAGATCAGGCCGTGGCGCAGGGCCTCGCGGGTGTCCGGCAGTCGGTGCGCAGCGCGGCGTCACGCCAGCGGCCCACCACCGCAGCGGCGAGCGGGACGGGTGCGGAGGTCGTGCTGCACCGGATCGAACACGTGCTCGAACGACACGATGCCGCGGCCCGTGACGGACGGCGCCCGAGGGCCACGCTGCGTGGGCGGCCCGCCGCAGTAGGCTCGTCCCTGCGGGCACCACCCGCACGGTCGCCGGCCTGCTGGCCCGCCGGCCGGCCGTGACGAGGGAAGGCGCCCACCGCGTGCGGATCGCTCTGCTGTCCTACCGCAGCAAGCCCCACTGCGGCGGCCAGGGCGTCTACGTCCGCCACCTGAGCCGTGAGCTGGTGCGCCGCGGCCACGTGGTCGAGGTGTTCTCCGCCGCCCCCTACCCCGACCTCGACGAGGGCGTGCGGCTGACGCGGGTGCCCGGTCTCGACCTCTACCGCGAGCCCGACCCGTTCCGGGTGCCGCACCTGCGCGAGCTCCGCGACCGTACCGACGTCGCCGAGCTGCTCACCATGTGGGCCGGTGCGTTCCCCGAGCCGCGCACCTTCAGCACGCGCGTCGTACGGCTGCTGCGCGAGCGCAGGGGCGACTTCGACGTCGTGCACGACAACCAGACCCTCGGCACCGCCCTGCTCGAGGTCGAGGGTCTCGGACTGCCGATGGTCACCACCATCCACCACCCGATCACCCTCGACCGGCGCATCGAGCTCGCCGCGGCGACCACCCGCCGGGCGCGGTTCTCGGTGCGTCGCTGGTACGGCTTCGTACGGATGCAGGCCCGGGTGGCCCGCTCCGTCCGGGTGCTGCTGACGCCCTCGGAGGCCTCCCGCGACGACGTCGTCCGCGAGCTGGGCGTCGACCCCGACCGGGTGCGGGTCGTCCCGCTGGGCGTGGGGCCCGCGTTCGCGCCCCCCGTCGATCCGCGCCATCCCGGCCGGGTCCTGGCCATGGCCAGCGCCGACACCCCGCTCAAGGGCATCGGCACCCTCCTGGAGGCTTTCGCCAAGCTCCGCACCGAGGGCGACCTCGAGCTCGTCCTGGTCAGCCGGCCCCAGCCCGGTGGCCGCACCGAGCGGCTCGTCGCACAGCTGGGCCTGGAGGGGTCGGTGCGCTTCGTGCACGACCTCACCGACGCCGAGCTGGTCGCCCTGATGGGCTCGGCCACCGTGGCGTGCGTGCCCTCGCTGCACGAGGGGTTCAGCCTGCCGACCGCCGAGATGATGGCCTGCGCCACGCCGCTGGTCGTCTCGCGCGCCGGCGCGATCCCCGAGGTCGTCGGCGAGGACGGCGAGGCCGCCGAGCTGGTGCCGCCGGGCGACGTCGAGGCGTTGCGCGTGGCCCTGGGCAACCTCCTCGACGACCCCGACCGGCGCGCGAGGATGGGCCGCGCCGCCCGTCGACGAGCCGAGGAGCGGTTCTCCTGGCCGGCGGTGGCCGAGCAGGTCGAGACCGTCTACGCCGAGGCCGTGGCGGGCCGGCCCCCGCTCCCGACACCCGCCCCCGCCCGACGACCCCTCCGGAGGCACCGTGCTCACCGTTGACTTCGACCGGCTCGGCCTCCGGCCCGGGGACCGCGTCCTCGACATGGGCTGCGGCGCCGGACGGCACGCCTTCGAGGTCTACCGCCGTGGCGGCGACGTCGTCGCCTTCGACCAGGACGCCGAGGAGCTCGTCGGTGTCGGCGACCTGCTGGCGGCGATGGCGGCCGAGGGCGAGGCGCCGGCCACCGCCACGGCGACCACCCGGCAGGGCGACGCGCTGGCGCTGCCGTTCGCCGACGGCGAGTTCGACCGGGTCGTGGCCGCCGAGGTGCTCGAGCACCTTCCCGCCGACGTCCCCGCGATCGACGAGCTGGCCCGGGTCCTGCGCCCCGGCGGCACGATGGCCGTCTCCGTGCCGCGCTGGCTGCCCGAGCTGATCTGCTGGCGGCTCTCCTGGGACTACCACGACACCCCCGGCGGCCACGTGCGGATCTACACCCGCGAGGAGCTCCTCGCCAAGCTCGCCCGGGCGGGCCTGAGCCCACGTCGCGACCGATCACGCCCACGGCCTGCACGCGCCCTACTGGTGGCTCAGGTGCGCGGTCGGCGTCGACCGCGAGGACCACCCCCTCACCCGCGCCTACCACCGGCTGCTGGTCTGGGAGATCATCCGCCGGCCGCGCACCCTGCGCTGGGCGGGACGGGTGCTCGACCCCCTCGTCGGCAAGAGCCTGGTGCTGTACCTGCGCAAGCCGGCGGCCGACGAGCCCGCCGGGTGAGCGGCCCCGCTGCGCACCTGCCGTGGGTGCCGGGCGTGCTCGGCCCCGACGAGGTCGCGGCCACGGCCGCCTCGATCGCCGCCGCCCAGGAGCCCGACGGGGCCCTGCCCTGGACGCCGGGGGAGCACACCGACGTCTGGAACCACGTCGAGGCGGCGATGGGCCTGCTCGTCGGCGGGCGGCTCGAGGCCGCGGACGCGGCGTACGCCTGGGTGCCGGCCCTGCAGCGCGCGGACGGCTCGTTCCCGACCCGCGTCGAGCGCGGCGTGGTCACCGATCCGGCGGGAGAGACGAACATGTCGGCCTACCTCGCGGTCGGCCTCTGGCACCACTGGCTGGTGCGACGCGAGCCCGCCCTCGTCCACGCCCTCTGGCCCACGGTGCGCCGCGCCCTGGACTGGGTGGTCTCCCGCCAGCTCGGCTTCGGCGGCATCGCCTGGGTCCAGCCGTGGGCCGACGGCCGCCCGGTTCCCGGTGACGGCGAGGACGTCGGTGCCCTGCTGGCCGGCTCCTCGAGCATCCACCAGGCGCTGCGGGCCGGCGTCGCGCTGGCCGACCTGGTCGACGAGCCGCAGCCGGAGTGGGAGATCGCCGGCGGGCGCCTGGGCCACGCGCTGCGCCACCACCGCGACCGGTTCCTCGACAAGGCCACCTACTCGATGGACTGGTACTACCCGGTGCTCGGCGGGGCGCTGTCCGGCGAGGCGGGCCGCGCGCACCTGGCCGGCCGGTGGGACGACTTCGTGGTCCCCGGCCTCGGCGCCCGCTGCGTGGACACCCACCCCTGGGTCACCGGGGCGGAGACCTGCGAGCTGGCCCTGGCCCTGGACGCGGTCGGCGACCACGCCCGGGCGCGCGCGCAGCTCGCCGCGGTCCAGCACCTGCGCCACACCGACGGCGGGTACCGCACCGGCTGGGTGATCGGCGACGACGCGTTCTGGCCCGACGAGCAGACCACGTGGACCGCCGGCGCCGTCCTGCTCGCGGTCGACGCGATCGGCGCCACCCACGGCACCGCCACCGGCGGGTCGGGCATCATGCGAGGCGAGGGCCTGCCCCGGCTGCGCGACGTGCTGCCCGACTGCGGGTGCCGCTCAGGCGACCGGGTCGCCGGCCTCTCCCCGCGCCCGGCGTAGCACCCGCACCGACCCCAGCGCCCGCACCTCGGTGAAGTCCCCGGAGCCCAGGGCGCGCTCGTAGACCTCGAACGGCGGCCGGCCCCCGTCGGCCGGGTCGGGGAACACGTCGTGGATGACCAGCAGCCCCTCGGCCCGCACCCAGGGCGCCCAGCCGGTGTAGTCGGCGTGCGCGGGCGCCGCGCCGTGGCCGCCGTCGATGAACAGCAGCGACAGCGGGGTGCGCCACCAGCGCGCGACCGTGGCGCTGTCCCCGACCACCGCGACGACCCACGGCTCGAGGCCGGCGGCCTCCAGGGTGCGGCGGAACAGCGGCAGCGTGTCCATCCGACCGGTCGCGGGGTCCACCAGGCTCGGGTCGTGGTGCTCCCAGCCGGCCTGGTTCTCCTCCGAGCCCCGGTGGTGGTCCACGGTGACGACGCACGCGTCACCGCCGCGCTCGCGGGCGGCGGCGCCGAGGTAGAGCGCCGACTTGCCGCCGTAGGTCCCCACCTCCAGGACCGGCCCGTGCTCCAGCGCACCGAGCGCGAGCTCGTGCAGCAGCAGGCCCTCGTCGTCGGGCATGAACCCGGTGGCCGCCCGCGCGTGGGCGAGCAGGTCGGCGGGCATCGCGGGCGGGACCACGGGTGGCGTCACGGCGCCGAGCCTAGGCTGACGACGTGCCCGAACAGCCCGTCACCGTCACCGAGATCCACCTGGCCAAGGCCACCCGCCTGCCGATGCGCCCGGTCGGGTGCGTCGAGGCCGAGCAGGGCCGCGGCCTGGTCGGCGACCGCTACCACGGAACGCGGCACCGCCACGTGACCGTGCAGAGCCGCACCGACCTCGACGAGGCCGCCGCCCGGCTCGGCGCACCGGTGCGCAGCGACCTGAACCGACGCAACGTCACGCTCAGCCACGGCGAGGTTCCGCGTACCCCCGGCGTGCGGATGAGGGTCGGCCAGGCGCTGCTCGAGGTCGTCCGGGTGGCGGCGCCGTGCCGCCTGCTCGACGACACCATCGGCTCGGGCGCGATGGAGGCGCTGCGCCGCCGCGGCGGCACCGTCCTGCGGGTGCTGGAGTCCGGCCCGATCGCCGTCGGCGACACCGTCGAGGTCCTCGACACCGCCGGGGCCGTCTCCTCCTAGGACGTCGCGCGGACGAGCTTCTCGCCGAGGAACGCCAGCACCCGCTCGACCGCCTCGTCGCGGCGGTGCTCGGCGACAGTGGAGTGACCCGTGCCGGGCAGGTCGACGCGCAGGAACGCCGCGCCCAGCTCGGCGTCGAGGGTGTCGAACCGGGTGCCGGTGGCGGCGTCCTTCTCGAACTGCAGCCCCAGCACCTCGCACCCGCCCCGGGCGCGGCGGCGCACGGCGTCGAGGTCGGCGGGCGAGAGGTTCAGGTCCGCCCCGCGCCGCCGCCCGACCGCGAACGGGATCGAGGGCTGGCACAGCACCGGTGCCGCCACGGCGTCGTCGACCATCATCGCCAGCGCGAAGCCGCCGGTGAAGCACATCCCGAGCGCCCCGACGCCCGGCCCGCCGAGCTCGGCGTGCAGCGAGCGGGCCAGGCTGCGCAGCCACCCGGCGACCGGGGAGGTCTCACCGGTGGCGAGCTTCGTGAACTCGCGGCTCACGCACACCTGGCGCATCGAGGAGGCCACGTGCCCCGGCGTCCCGGCGCGGCCCGGGGTGCCGAACAGGTGCGGCATCACCACGGTGAAGCCGGCGTCGACGACCTCCTGGCCGAACCCGACGACGGCCGGCGTCAGGCCGGGGATCTCGTGGATCACCACCACCCCCGGGCCGGCGCCCTGCCGGTAGGTCGGGTGGGTGGTGCCCGCGTCGTCGGTGTGCTCACCCGGAGTCCAGGCCCCGAGCACGGCATCGCTCATGAGGGGGAGTATGCCCTGGCTAGGGTCCTGGCCATGGGCACGGAACACCACGTCCGGCTGGTCTACCCCCACCAGCTCTTCGTCGAGCACCTCGACGCACCGCAGAGAACCACCTTCGTCCTGGTCGAGCACGACCTGCTGTTCCGCCAGTACCGCTTCCACTCCCACAAGCTCGTGCTGCACCGCGCCTCCATGCAGCGCTTCGCCGCCCGCCTGCGCGGGGCCGGCCACGACGTCGAGGTCGTCGGCAGCGACGGCCGCACCACGAGCCGCGCGGCCACCGTGCGGGTGCTGGAGCGCCTCGCAGCGACGTCCTACTCCGTGATGGACGTCGTCGACGACTGGCTCTCGCGCGACGTCGCCGCCACCCTCGCCGACGTCGGCCACGACCTAGCGGCCGAGGACGTCCTGGACAGCCCGAACTTCCTGTGCACCCGCGAGGACCTCGCCACCTACGCCACGGGGGCCGGTGGCCGCGGGGCGCGGATGCAGCACTTCTACGCCTGGCAGCGACGCCGCCTCGACGTCCTCGTCGAGGGCGACCGGCCGGTCGGCGGGACGTGGTCGTTCGACGGGGACAACCGCAAGAAGCTGCCGAAGAACCACCCGGTGCCCGACGTCGCGCTGCCCGGGGCCGAGGCCGCGCAGCGGCCGGCGGAGGTCACCGACGCGATCGCCTGGGTGGCCGACCGGTTCCCCGACGCCCCCGGCGACCCGGCCACGTTCGCCTGGCCCACCGACCACGCCGAGGCGGAGGCCATGCTGGAGGACTTCCTCGGCGAGCGGCTGGTCGAGTTCGGGCCCTACGAGGACGCCGTGTCGGCCCGCCACCCCTTCGTCTTCCACGGCCTGCTCACCCCGGGCCTCAACGTCGGCCTGCTCGACCCGCGACACGTCCTCGAGCGGGCGCTGGAGGTGGGCGAGGCCGACGACGTGCCGCTGTCGTCCCTGGAGGGCTTCGTGCGCCAGGTGATCGGCTGGCGGGAGTACATGCGGCTGGCCTACGTGCGCTGGGGCCGCACGATGCGCTCGCGCAACGCCCTCGAGCACGGCCGCGACCTGTCCCCGGGCTGGTGGACCGCCGAGACCGGCCTGGAGCCGGTGGACCTCGTGCTGCGTCGCGTCCTCGAGCGGGGCTACGCCCACCACATCGAGCGGCTGATGGTCCTCGGGAACGCGATGTGCCTGCTGCGCGTCCACCCCGACGCCGTCTACGAGTGGTTCATGGAGATGTTCGTCGACGCCTACGACTGGGTGATGGTGCCCAACGTCTACGCCATGAGCCAGTTCGCCACCGGCGAGCTGATCACCACCAAGCCCTACGTGTCGGGCTCGAACTACCTGCGCACGATGACCGACGTGCCGCGCGGCGCGTGGTGCGAGGACTGGGACGCCCTCTACTGGACCTTCGTGCGCGACCACCTCGACGTGTTCACCGCCAACCCGCGCAGCACGATGATGGCGCGCTCGTACGAGACGATGGACCCCGCGAAGAAGGCGGCGCACACCCGCCGGGCGGCCGCGTGGCTCGAGGGCCCCGAGGACGGGTGACGACGAGCGCCCGGATCGGTCCGTGCGGGCGCCGCCTCGCGCCTGTCGTGCACCTGCGCCGCTGTCGCCGGGTGCTAGCGTCGCGCCACGTGTCCTGGTGCCCGGATGGTTCGACGACGGCGGCACACGACGGCCCTCCCGGGCCCCCGTCACGCCCCCGGGCCCGTGCCGGGTCACGGCCGAGCTTCCGGCCCGACGTGCAGGGCCTGCGGGCCCTCGCCGTGGGCCTCGTGGTGCTCGACCACCTCGGCGGTCTCGGGGTCCCCGGCGGCTTCGTCGGCGTCGACGTGTTCTTCGTCGTCTCCGGCTTCCTGATCACCGGCCTGCTGCTGCGCGAGGCCGCGGACACGGGACGGGTGTCGCTGAGCGGGTTCTACGCGCGACGGGCGCGCCGCATCCTCCCGGCGGCCACCCTCGTCTCGGTCGTCACCGTCGGGGTCTCGCTCGTCGTCCTGCCCCTGCTCGCCGCCCGCGACGCCGCCGTGGACGCGGTGTGGACCGCGGCCTTCGTCGCGAACGTGCGGTTCGCGCTGGTCGGTGACGACTACTTCGCCCAGGGCGCCCCGCCCTCGCCGCTGCAGCACTACTGGTCGCTCGCGGTGGAGGAGCAGTTCTACCTGGTGTGGCCGCTGCTGGTCGTGCTGACCCTGGGCCTCGGCGCCCGGCTCGCCCGGGGCCGGACCGGCACGCCCCGGGACCGGTGGCGTCCCCCCGGGGTGGTGCTCGCGGTCCCGCTCGTCGTGCTCGGTGCGGCCTCGCTGGCCTGGTCGGTGCACGCGACGGCGGTCTCGCCCACCACCGCCTACTTCTCCACCCTTGCCCGGGCCTGGGAGCTTGCCGTCGGGGCCGGCTGCGCGCTCCTCGCCGCGCGGGGGCTGCTGCCCGTGCACCGGGTGGGTCGCGAGGTCGCGGGCCTCGTCGGGCTCGTCGCCGTCGTCGCCTCCGCCCTGGTCCTCGACCCCCGGACGCCCTTTCCGGGCCTGGTCGCGCTCGTCCCCGTCCTCGGCACCGCCCTGCTGGTCCTCGGCGGCGGTGCCACCGAGGGCCCCAGCACGACCGACCGCCTGCTCGGCTGGCGCCCGCTGCGCGCCGTGGGGGACTGGTCGTACTCGATCTACCTGTGGCACTGGCCCCTGATCGTGCTCACCGCCGCCTGGCTGGGCGGGGGCGGGCTGGCCCTGCCGGTCAAGGCGCTGCTCGCCGCGCTCGCGGTCGGCCTCGGCGCCCTGACCTACGTCAGCGTCGAGACCCCGTTCCGGCGGGCCCGGCCCTGGCGCCGCCCCCGCCCGGCGCTGCTGCTCTACCCGGCCAGCCTCGTGCTGGTCGTCGCCTCCGCCGGCGGGGCCCGGGCCGTGGTCGACGACCAGCTGGGCAGCGGCGGCGACGTGCCCGCGATCCAGGTCCAGGACGGTCCCGGCACGGCCGGCGAGGACCGCTACGTGGCCCTCGTCGAGGCGTCGGTGCAGGCCGCCCGCGACGGGCACCCGGTGCCGAGCGACCTCAGCCCCCCCCTGCTCGACCTCGAGGACGCGATCGCCCCCCTCGGCGAGTGCGACTACCGCACGGGCACCCGTGCGCTGTGCCCCGAGGGCGACCCGACGGCGTCGCGCACGATCGTGCTCGTCGGCGACTCCCACGCCCGCGCGCTCTCCCCGGCGGTCGAGGAGATCGGCCGACGCGAGGGCTACCGGGTGCTCACCCTGGTCTACAGCGGGTGCATGACCACCGGGGCCGTCCAGGTCGAGCGGACGGTCGGGGAGCCGTGGCAGGAGTGCGAGGACTTCAAGCGCTGGGTCACCGGCACCGTCGGCGACCTCGCGCCGGACCTCGTGGTCGTCTCGACCCACGCCGGACAGCTCCTCGACCCCGCGACCGGCGAGACGCTGAGCGCCGGCGGGACCCCCGAGGCGTACCGGCCGGTGCTCCAGGAGGGCTACCGGCAGGCCTTCGCGGAGCTCAGCGAGCGCGCCGACCGGGTGGCGATCGTGGGCGGCACCCCGCGCCTGTCCGAGAACCCCGCGGCCTGCCTGACCCGGCGCGGAGTCGACCTGGGCGACTGCGCCCTGAGCGCCGACCGTCGCCCGGCCGCGCTGGACCGGGTCTCCTTCGAGGCCGCCCGCAGCAGCGGCGTGGACGTCGTCGACGCCCGCCGGTGGTTCTGCGCCGACGGCACCTGCCCCGCTGTGGTCGGCTCCTACGTCACGATGCGCGACCGCGAGCACATGACGCCCGAGTACGCCCGCTGGCTCGCGGCGCCGCTCGCCTCCGCCCTGGGCCTGGCGGCGGTTCCCGGGTGAGGATCTGCCGATGAGCCTGCCGATGAGCCTGCCGGTCCTCGACGCCGTCGAGCAGCGGGTGCTCGGGGCGCTGCTGGAGAAGCAGCGCACCGTGCCCGCCTCGTACCCGCTCAGCGCCGTGGCGCTGCGCACCGCCTGCAACCAGTCCAGCAGCCCCGACCCGGTGCTCGGCCTCGACGGGCCCGAGGCCGCCGTGGTCACCGTCCTGCTGCTGCGCGGTTCGCAGGCGCCCGGCGAGCTCGCGGGCCCGCCGTTCGAGACCTGGCTGCTGGACCGGGTGGCCGCGCACGCGCGGGCCGACGGCGGCCCCGCGCTCGACGTCGGCACCGGCCCCCAGCACGTCGCGGCCCCCCTCGCGCGCGCTGGCGTCGCGACGGCCGGGGTCGACCTGTCGGCGGTGATGGTCGACGAGGCCCGCGCGCGCTTCCCCGACGTCGACGACCGGGACGGCGACCTGCGCCGCCCGGTGCGACCCGACGCCGCGGACGGCTGGTCGGTCGTGGTGGCCTGGTTCGCGCTGGTCGTCCACGCCCCCTCCGAGCTGGCCGGCGCGCTCGCCGCGCCGGTCCGGCCGCTGCGGCCCGGCGGCCTGCTGGTGCTCGGGCTCCTCGCCGGCACCGCGGTCCGCCACGCCACGAGTGGTACCTGCGCGGCCCCCGTACCGAGCACGGCGAGACCGCACGGCGGCTGTTCGTGCTCGCCCGCTCGCCGACGCCGGGTGGGCCGCCGTCTACCGTGAGCCCATGACCTCCGCCGCCCGTCACGAGCCCGAGCCGGGCCCGGCCGTCGGGCCGGTGCCGTGCCCCGAGCTGCTCGAGGCGTGGCTGGGCGGCTCGGTGCACGCCGACGCGCTGCGCGGCGTCGACGCCGCCGCCGACCCGGCGCTCAAGCCCGCCGACGCGGCCCACTTCCGCGACGTGCTCGGTCGCTTCGCCTCCGGCATCACCGTGGTCACCGCGATCCGCGACGGCGAGCCCGTCGGACTGACCTGCCAGTCCTTCTCCAGCGTCTCGCTGGAGCCGCCCCTCGTGCTGTTCGCGGTCGCGGGCACCTCGCGATCGTGGCCCGCCATCCGGGCGGCGGGCCGGTTCTGCGTCAACCTGCTCGCCGCCGACCAGGCGTGGGTGTCCAACGCGATGGCCAGCCGGGGGGCCGACAAGTTCGCCGACGTCGACTGGACACCGTCGCAGGTCACCGGGTCGCCGCGGCTCGCGGGCACCCTGGGCCACGTCGACTGCACCGTGCACGCCGTGCACCCGGCCGGCGACCACGACGTCGTGATCGGCCGGGTCGTCGACCTCGCCGCCGGGCAGGCGGGCGAGGCCGACCCGCTGCTGTTCTACCGGGGCCGCTACCGCACCACCGGCTGAGCGGACGGCCGAGCAGCAGGCGGGTCCGGTCAGCCGCGGGCGGTGAGGATCAGCGGGCCGTCGCCGGTGATCGCGACGGTGTGCTCCATGTGGGCACCGCGGGAGCCGTCCGCGGAACGGATCGTCCAGCCGTCGGGGTCGAAGACGATCTCGTCCGTGGTGTGCAGGAACCACGGCTCGATGGCGATGACCAGGCCCTCGCGCAGCTTCAGGCCGCGCCCCGCGCGGCCGTCGTTGGGCACGTGCGGGTCGCCGTGCATGGTGCGCCCCACGCCGTGCCCGCCGAACTGCAGGTTGACGCCGAGACCCTCGGCCCGGGCGACCTCGCCGATCGCCGCGGAGACGTCGCCGAGGCGGTTGCCCGGCACGGCCGCCGCGATCCCGGCGTCCAGCGCGCGCGCGGTCGTCGCGATCAGGGCCAGGTCCTCCGCGCGGGGCGTGCCGACGACCTGCGAGAACGCCGAGTCGGCGACCCAGCCGTCCACGCTCACCGCGAAGTCGACGCTCAGCAGGTCGCCGTCGGCCAGGGCGTAGTCGTGGGGGAGTCCGTGCAGCACCGCGTCGTTGACCGAGGTGCACAGCACCTTGCCGAACGGGGAGGCCCCGAAGGAGGGGTGGTAGTCGATGTAGCAGGACTCGGCGCCGGCCTCGCGGATCATGTCGTGCGCCAGGGCGTCGAGCTCCAGCAGGTTGACCCCGACGTCGGCCTTGGCGGCGAGGGCCTCGATCACCGAGGCCACGAAGCGGCCCGCGGGTCGCATCTGCTCGATCTGGGTGGGGGTGCGCAGCTCGATCACGGCGTCAGCCTACGGGGGTCCGGGCCCCGGGCCCCGACCGGCCGAGGCCCCGTTCGTCGCTCGCGGTGCAGGATGGCGGCATGGAGCACACACGGCTCGGACGCACCGGCCTCGAGGTCTCACGGATCACCCTGGGGTGCATGAGCTGGGGCGACCCCGCCCGCGGGGGCCACCCGTGGGTGCTCGACGAGTCCGCCGCCCGCGAGGTCGTCGTCGCGGCCCTGGAGGCCGGCGTGACCACCTTCGACACCGCCAACGTCTACTCCGGCGGCAGCAGCGAGGAGTTCACCGGACGGATCCTGCGTGAGGTCGCCGACCGCGACGACTACGTCCTCGCCACCAAGGTGCACGGGCGCATGCGTCCCGGGCCGAACGGCGCCGGGCTCTCCCGGCGCGCGATCATGAGCGAGATCGACCACTCCCTGCGCCGCCTCGGCGTCGACCACGTCGACCTCTACCAGATCCACCGGTGGGACCCGCACACGCCGATCGAGGAGACGATGGAGGCCCTGCACGACGTGGTGCGGGCGGGCAAGGCCCGCTACCTCGGCGCCTCGTCGATGTGGGCCTGGCAGCTCGCCAAGGCGCAGCACGTCGCCGTGGTGAACGGCTGGACGCCGTTCGTGTCGATGCAGGACCACTACAACCTGCTCTACCGCGAGGAGGAGCGCGAGATGCTCCCGCTGTGCGCCGACCAGGGCCTCGGCGTGCTGCCCTGGAGCCCCCTGGCCCGCGGTCGCCTGGCCCGGGAGTGGAACAGCGAGACCGCGCGCACCGAGACCGACGAGTTCGGCGCCTCCCTCTACGCCGACGCCGACGCCGACGTCGTGGACCGCGTGGGCGCCGTCGCGCAGCGCCGTGGGGTGTCCCGGGCCCAGGTGGGGCTGGCGTGGCTGCTGGCCCAACCGGTGGTCTCCTCGCCGATCGTCGGGGTCACCAAGCCGCACCACCTCACCGAGGCGGTGGCCGCGGTCGACCTCGCGCTCACCGACGACGAGGTCGCCGAGCTCGGCGCGGGCTACGTGCCGCACGCGGTGGTCGGCCACCGCTGAACCGGTCCCCGGGCAGCGGTCTACGCCGGCGGGCTGAGCGAGTCCAGCACCGCGGCGCTCAGGGCCAGGTCCGCGTCGAGGGTGGCGAGGTCCAGCTCGCCCTCGCGCAGCAGGAGCAGGTCGCCGCCGTCGAGGCGCCACACGTGGTGCGGGCGCTGCTCCAGCAGCGCCGCGGTGCCGGCCGAGGGGTGCGCGAGCTGGGCGGCGTGGTCCGGCGAGGCGGACCGGAGCGCGGTCGCCACGACCGTCCACCGGGTGGTCCGCTCGTGACGGTCGCCCCGCACCCCGCTGCCGGTGGTGGTGTCGTAGCGGTAGTCCAGGCAGCACGCGTCGCGCCCGGCGTGTCGGCCGTGCAGGACCCGCTCGCTGGCGCGCGCGTGCCCGGCACCGAACGGCGGGCCGGACCAGCGGGCGTGCAGGTCGCCGCCGTCGCGGTCGTGGTCCCAGGCCCGGGCCTGCGCCCAGGCGTCGGCGGCGCGCCGCTGCCGCTGCTGGGAGCGGACGGTGATCACCATGCCGAGCGCCACCGCGGCCAGGGTGGTCCCCACGACGGCCGGCACCAGCAGGTCCCCGCCGCCACCCTCGGCGGCCTGCAGGGGCGCCCCGATCACCAGCCGCGCTCCCGCCACTGCGCCAGGTGGGGGCGCTGCTCGCCGAGGGTCGAGTCGTCCCCGTGGCCGGGGTAGAACCAGGTGTCGTCGCCGAGGCGGTCGAAGATCTTGGTCTCGCACCTCGTCGAGCAGCCGCACGAAGGCCTGCGCGTCGCCGAACGTGCTGCCCACCCCGCCGGGGAACAGCGAGTCGCCGGTGAACAGGTGCGCGCGGCCGTCGCCGAGGTCGGGGGCGTCGAAGAGCAGCGCCACGAACCGGGGGTGTGCCCGGCCAGCGCGATCACCTCGAGCCGGCAGGCCCCGACGGCGAGGGTGTCGCCGTGCCCGACGGCGCGGGTCACCTCGACCCCGGTCTGCCCGGTGACGGCCTCGGCGTCGGGTGCGCCCACGACGACCTCGGCCCCGGTAGCCGCGACGACCTCGGCGAGGGCGCGGTGGTGGTCCCAGTGCTGGTGGGTCGTCACCACCGTCCGCAGCCCGGCGTCGCCGGCGAGGGCGAGCAGCGTGGGCGCGTCCGCGGCGGCGTCGACGAGCACCTGGTCGCCGGTGCGGGTGCAGTGCAGGAGGTAGGCGTTGTTGGACATCTCGGGGTCCACGGCGATCTTCGTGATCCGCAGGCACCCCGCGAGGCGGACCTGCGGCTCCCCGCCGACCACGACGTCGCCCCGGTACTCCGACGCGTCACGGTCCTCGGTGCCGGCGCTCATGCTCACCACTCCTCGATCTGCGGCAGCGTGCCGCCGTTGCAGGTCAGCGAGGTGCCCCCGCCGCGGCCAGTCAACCACCACGCCAGAGCGGCCACGGGTCCGGCGACGGTGCGGTGGTCCCCCTCGGCGAACCAGGTGCGGCCGAGGTCGGTGGCCAGCAACGTCGTCGCGGCGGCCCGGGAGCGCAGGCTGTCGACGACGGCGACGGTGAACGGCGTCGGCCAGTCGTCGGGCCCGCGGTGGAGGTCGAGGTCGGCGTGGTGCACCTCGACCTCCACCCAGCGCACGAAGCGCGCCTCCGCGGCCGTGAAGCCGGCCTCGCTGCCGGGGGTGAGGGCCACCCGTCCCGACCGGGCCCGCTCGGGGAGCCCGTCCGAGCACCTCGCGCAGCTCCCCGCAGCCCTGCAGCAGCGCCTCGCGCACCCCGGCCCGGCCCGGCGAGGGCGTCGATGCCCGCGCCGCGGGCCTCGCCGCTCGGGTGGAGCGCGGCCTCGGCGGCGCCCTCGGCGAGGTCGCCCAGAGCCGCCGCGAGCGCCTGGGCGTGCAGCGCGAGGTGGGCCACGACGTGCCCGCGGGTCCAGCCCGGCAGTCCGGAGGCCTCGGCGTAGGCCGCGTCGGGCAGGGCGTCGACGGCGCGCACCACCCGGTTGGTCGCCTCGTCGAGGTCGGGGGAGGAGCGTGGCCGTGGCCGTGGTCATGGCCTCATCGTGGCCCACGCGGGACGGTCACCCGGAAGCGGGCGTGGGCACCGCGTGAGAACCTGGGGAGACGGTGGGGACGCGTGCGCGTGCCTGCGTCCCCCTCCCAGACGAACACCTGCGTGCTCGCCCGGCCCCGACCCGGGCCGGCGGCACCGGAAGGACCGGCGTGGCCGACCAGCTCATCATCCGCGGAGCCCGCGAGCACAACCTCAAGGACGTCTCGCTCGACCTCCCCCGTGACTCCCTCATCGTCTTCACCGGCCTGTCCGGGTCGGGCAAGTCGTCCCTGGCCTTCGACACCATCTTCGCCGAGGGCCAGCGGCGCTACGTCGAGTCGCTCTCGGCCTACGCGCGCCAGTTCCTGGGCCAGATGGACAAGCCGGACGTCGACTTCATCGAGGGCCTCTCGCCCGCGGTCTCGATCGACCAGAAGTCCACCTCGCGCAACCCGCGCTCGACGGTGGGCACGATCACCGAGGTCTACGACTACCTGCGCCTGCTCTACGCGCGCGCGGGTCACCCGCACTGCCCCGTCTGCGGGGCGGCCATCGAGCGCCAGACGCCGCAGCAGATCGTCGACCGGGTGCTCGACCCTCGAGGAGGGCCGCCGGTTCCAGGTGCTCGCCCCGGTGATCCGCGGGCGCAAGGGGGAGTACGTCGAGCTGTTCAAGCAGCTGCAGGCGCAGGGCTTCTCCCGGGCCCGGGTCAACGGCGAGACGCACACCCTCGACGACCCGCCGACCCTGGACAAGCAGAAGAAGCACACCATCGAGGTCGTCGTCGACCGGCTCGCGGTCAAGGAGTCGGCCAAGCGCCGGCTCACCGACTCCGTCGAGACCGCGCTCGCGCTGGCCTGCGGGCCTGGTGCTGCTCGACTTCGTCGACCTCGAGGCCGACGACCCCCAGCGCGAGCTGCGCTTCTCGGAGAAGATGTCGTGCCCCAACGAGCACACGCTCGACATCGACGAGCTCGAGCCGCGCTCGTTCTCCTTCAACTCCCCGTTCGGCGCCTGCGGTGAGTGCAGCGGCCTCGGCACCCGGATGGAGGTCGACCCCGAGCTGGTCGTCCCCGACCCACCGCCACCCTCGGCGAGGGCGCGATCCAGCCGTGGAGCGGCGCGCACGTCGCCGACTACTTCCTCAAGCTGCTCGGCGCGCTCGGCGAGGAGCTCGGCTTCGACCTGAACACCCCGTGGGAGGACCTGTCGGCCAAGGCCCGCCGCTCGGTCCTCGACGGCCACTCCACCAAGGTCCACGTGGTCACCCGCAACCGCTACGGCCGCCAGCGCAGCTACTACGCCGCGTTCGAGGGCGTGCGGCCCTACGTCGAGCGCCGCCACCGCGAGGCCGAGACCGACACCAGCCGGGAGCGTTTCGAGGGCTTCATGCGCGAGGTCCCGTGCCCGGCCTGCCAGGGCAGCCGGCTCAAGCCGGTCATCCGGGCGGTGACGATGGGCTCGCGCGAGCACGGCGAGATGAACATCGCCGAGGTCTGCGCGCTGCCGATCAACGAGGCCGCCGACTTCCTGCGCGCCCTCGAGCTCAGCGCCCGGGAGCGCCAGATCGGCGAGCGGGTGCTCAAGGAGATCCAGGAGCGGCTGCGCTTCCTGCTCGACGTCGGCCTGGACTACCTGTCCCTGGACCGGCCCTCGGGCTCGCTGTCCGGCGGCGAGGCGCAGCGCATCCGGCTGGCCACCCAGATCGGCGCCGGACTCGTCGGGGTGCTCTACGTCCTCGACGAGCCGTCGATCGGTCTGCACCAGCGCGACAACCAGCGCCTGATCGAGACCCTCGTGCGGCTGCACGACCTCGGCAACACCCTGATCGTCGTCGAGCACGACGAGGACACGATCAGGGTCGCCGACTGGGTCGTCGACATCGGGCCCGGCGCCGGCGAGCACGGCGGCCAGGTCGTGCACAGCGGCACGGTGCAGGGCCTGCTACGACCACCCCGACTCGATGACCGGCCAGTACCTGTCGGGCCGGCGCGAGATCCCCGTGCCGGCGGTGCGCCGTGCCGCGCACCAAGGGCCGCGAGCTGACGGTGCACGGCGCCAAGGAGCACAACCTCGTCGACGTCGACGTCGCCTTCCCGCTCGGGCTGTTCGTCGCGGTCACCGGCGTCTCGGGCTCCGGCAAGTCGACGCTGGTCAACGACATCCTCTACACCTCGCTGGCCAAGCAGATCTACAACGCCCGCACCGTGCCGGGCCGGCACCAGAAGATCACCGGCCTCGAGCACGTCGACAAGGTGATCCACGTCGACCAGTCGCCGATCGGGCGCACCCCGCGCTCGAACCCGGCGACCTACACCGGGGTCTTCGACCACGTCCGCAAGCTCTTCGCCTCCACCCCGGAGGCCAAGATGCGCGGCTACCTGCAGGGCCGGTTCTCGTTCAACGTCAAGGGCGGGCGCTGCGAGGCGTGCTCGGGCGACGGCACGATCAAGATCGAGATGAACTTCCTGCCGGACGTCTACGTGCCGTGCGAGGTCTGCCACGGCGCGCGCTACAACCGCGAGACCCTCGAGGTGCACTACAAGGGCAAGACCATCGCCGAGGTCCTCGACATGCCGATCGAGGAGGCGCGTGGAGTTCTTCGCCGCCGTGCCCGCGATCGCCCGCCACCTGGAGACCCTGGTCGAGGTCGGCCTGGGCTACGTCCGGCTCGGCCAGCCGGCGACCACGCTCTCGGGCGGCGAGGCGCAGCGGGTCAAGCTGTCCGCGGAGCTGCAGAAGCGCTCGACCGGCCGCACCGTCTACGTCCTCGACGAGCCCACCACCGGCCTGCACTTCGAGGACATCCGCAAGCTGCTGCTGGTCCTGGGCCGGCTGGTCGACCAGGGCAACACGGTGCTGGTCATCGAGCACAACCTCGACGTGATCAAGACCGCCGACTGGATCGTCGACATGGGTCCCGAGGGCGGCTCGCGCGGCGGCGTGGTGGTCGCCGAGGGCACGCCCGAGGAGGTCGCCGCGCACGCCGGACAGCTTCACCGGGCAGTTCCTCGCGCCGCTGCTCGAGGGCCGCGCCGCCAAGCAGCCCGGACCGCCCCGCCGACCGGCCCCGGTCGAAGCCGCCGCCGGGGCGTGGCGGGAAGGGTGCGGCGAAGAAGAGCGCCGCGAAGGCGAAGGCCAAGGCACCGCGGCCGACAGGGCGACCTCGCGGCGCACGGCGTGAGCCGCCGTGGGCGGGTCGTCTGGCGTAGGCTCGCCCCACCCGATCCCCCGTAGGAGGAGCACGCCATGGCCCGCACCCCGCAGACGCCGTCCGCGCCCCAGGACCGCGTCCCCCCGTGGATCGCCGGGGTCGAGCCGGCGCCGCGCCCTGACCGGCGTCGCCACGCTCGGCCTGGCCACGCCCGTGCTCGCCGCGTGCGGCGTCGGACGGCTCGCCGAGCACCACCGCCGAGCCGGCGGCGACCGACCGCGCCGGCCCGCCGGCCGCGTCCGGCGCCGCTCGCCTCGACGGCCGACGTGCCCGTCGGCGGCGGCCTGATCCTCGAGGACGAGGGCGTCGTGGTCACCCAGCCCGCCGAGGGCGACTTCAAGGCGTTCTCCGCCATCTGCACCCACCAGGGCTGCCCGGTGACCAGCGTGGAGGACGGCACCATCACCTGCCCCTGTCACGGCAGCCGGTTCTCCATCGAGGACGGCTCCGTGCAGGCGGGCCCGGCGCCCGCACCGCTGCCCGCGGTGGACATCACCGTCGAGGGCGGCCAGGTGAGCCTGGCCTAGGCCGGCGGGCGCCGGTGTCCCCGGTGCGCTCGTAGGGTTGTCCCGTGCCCCCGCCCGCCGTCCCCGCTCCACCCGCGGGCCGCTGTCCTACCGGCCCGAGCCGGGCTCGATCCCCACCCAGCCCGGGGTCTACCGGTTCCGCGACGCCCAGCGCCGGGTGATCTACGTCGGCAAGGCCAAGAACCTGCGGGCCCGGCTGTCGTCGTACTTCCAGGACATCGGCAACCTGCACCAGCGCACCGCCACCATGGTCACCACGGCGGCCAGCGTCGAGTGGACGGTGGTCAACACCGAGGTCGAGGCGCTGCAGCTGGAGTACTCCTGGATCAAGGAGTACGACCCGCGGTTCAACGTCAAGTACCGCGACGACAAGTCCTACCCCTGGCTCGCGGTCACCGTCGGCGAGGAGTACCCCCGGGTGATGGTCGGCCGCGGCGCGAAGCGCAGGGCACCCGCTACTTCGGCCCCTACAGCCACGCCTGGGCGATCCGGGAGACCGTCGACATCCTGCTGCGGGTCTTCCCGATGCGCTCGTGCAGCAACGGCGTCTTCAAGCGCTCGGCGCAGATCGGGCGGCCCTGCCTGCTCGGCTACATCGACAAGTGCGCCGCGCCGTGCGTCGGCAAGGTCAGCGCCGAGGAGCACCGCGAGATCGTCGACGACTTCTGCGAGTTCATGGCCGGTCACACCCGGCCGTTCATCCGGCGCATCGAGCAGCAGATGTACGCCGCCTCCGAGGCGCTGGACTTCGAGAAGGCCGCCCGCCTGCGCGACGACCTCGGCGCCCTGGAGCGCGCCCTGGAGAAGCAGGCCGTGGTGCTCGGCGACGGCGCCGACGCCGACGTGATCGCCCTGGCCGAGGACCCCCTCGAGGTCGCCGTCCAGATCTTCTACGTCCGCGGCGGACGGATCCGTGGCCAGCGGGGCTGGGTGGCCGACCGGGTCGAGGAGGGCGGGACCGCCGAGCTCGTCGAGGACTTCCTGCTCCAGCTCTACGCCGGCACCGACGCCGAGGGCGAGGCCGACACCATCCCACGCGAGATCCTGGTGCCGGCCCTGCCGCCCGACGCCCAGACGTTCGAGCAGCTGCTCAGCGACCTGCGCGGCAGCCGGGTCGCGATCCGGGTGCCCCAGCGCGGCGACAAGCAGACGCTGCAGGAGACCGTGGCCCGCAACGCCTCCCAGTCGCTGGTGCTGCACAAGACCAAGCGCGCCAGCGACCTGACCACCCGCAACCGCGCGCTGGAGGAGATCCAGGAGGCGCTCGACCTCGACGAGGTGCCGCTGCGCATCGAGTGCTACGACATCTCCAACCTCCAGGGCACCGAGGTCGTGGCCTCGATGGTCGTCTTCGAGGACGGCCTGGCCCGCAAGGGCGAGTACCGCCGCTTCGTGATCCGCGGCGCCGACGGCCAGAACGACGTCGCCTCGATGCACGAGGTGATCACCCGGCGCTTCAAGCGGCTGCTCGACGAGCAGGCGCGCTCCGAGCAGGTCGAGGGCGACCAGGGCCCGATGCTGGTCGACCCGGAGACCGGCCGGCCGCGCAAGTTCGCCTACGCGCCCGGCCTGGTGGTCGTCGACGGCGGCCCGCCGCAGGTCGCCGCGGCGCAGCGGGCGCTCGACGAGCTCGGCATCGACGACATCCCCGTGTGCGGCCTGGCCAAGCGGCTCGAGGAGGTCTGGCGCCCCGGCGCAGGAGGACCCGGTCATCCTGGCCCGCTCCTCGGAGGGCCTCTACCTGCTCCAGCGGCTGCGCGACGAGGCCCACCGCTTCGCCATCACCCACCACCGCTCGCCGCCGCTCGAAGTCGATGGTCGAGAGCGTCCTCGACGACGTGCCCGGCCTGGGCGAGGTGCGCCGCAAGACCCTGCTCAAGCACTTCGGGTCGTTGAAGAAGCTGCGCGAGGCCGACGCGGAGGAGATCGCGCTGGTGCCCGGCATCGGCCCGCGCACCGCGGCGGCGATCAAGGAGGCGGTGGCCGCCGGCGCCGGCCACCGGAGCGGTCTCGGTGAACACCGCGACCGGGGAGATCGAGGACGCATGAGTGGCGACCCGCCCCCCGGGGACACCACCCCGGCCACCACCACGCCCGGCGAGCTCGTCGTCGTCACCGGGATGACCGGGGCCGGGCGCAGCACCGTGGCCAAGGAGCTCGAGGACCTCGGCTGGTACGTCGTGGACAACCTGCCCCCCGACCTCCTGCCCGACGTGGTCCGCCTCGTCGACGACAACCTCGGCGCCCTGCAGCGCGATCGCCGTCGTCGTCGACGTGCGCTCCGGCTCGTTCTTCGCCGACCTCCAGGCCCAGCTCGCGCTCGGCCCGCACGGCCGCACCGCGACGCTGGTCTTCCTCGACGCCACCGACGAGGTGCTGGTGCGCCGCCAGGAGGCCGTGCGCCGCCCCCACCCCCTGCAGGGCAGCGGGCGCCTGCTCGACGGCCTGCACCGCGAGCGGGTCGCGGTCGCGGAGCTGCGCGGGGACGCCGACCTGGTCATCGACACCACCACCCTCAACGTCCACCAGCTCACCGACCGGATCGCGGAGGCGTTCGGCAACCCCGAGGTGCGCCGGCTCAAGGTCAGCGTGATCAGCTTCGGGTTCAAGTACGGCATCCCCGTCGACGCCGACTACGTCGCCGACATGCGCTTCCTGCCCAACCCGTTCTGGGTGCCGGCGCTGCGCTCCCGCACCGGCCGCGACGCCGACGTCGCCGACTACGTGCGAAGCCGCCCCGGGGCTGCGGAGTTCCTCGACGGCTACGTACCCCTGCTGGACACCGTCGCCGCGGGCTACCTGCGGGAGGGCAAGCGGTTCATGCGGGTGGCCGTCGGCTGCACCGGCGGCAAGCACCGCAGCGTCGCGATGACCGAGGAGATCAGCCGCCGCCTGGGCGAGCTCGGCCACGACGTCCGCGTGGTGCACCGGGACCTCGGGCGTGAGTGACGGCGACGCCTCCCGCGCCCAGGCCGTGGTGGCCTTCGGTGGCGGCCACGGCCTGCACGCCTCGCTGCGGGCGCTGCGGCTGCTCGTCGACGACCTGACCCTCGACGCGCTCACCGCGGTGGTCACGGTGGCCGACAACGGGGGCTCGTCGGGCCGGCTGCGCCAGGAGTTCGGCGTGCTTCCCCCCGGGGACCTGCGGATGGCGCTCGCCGCGCTGTGCACCGAGGACGAGTGGGGGAGCACCTGGTCGCAGGTGCTCCAGCACCGCTTCGAGGGCGACGGGGAGATGCGCGGCCACGCCATCGGCAACCTGCTCATCGTCGGTCTGTGGGAGCGCCTGGGCGACCCGGTCGCGGCCCTGGACTGGGTGGGCCGGCTGCTCGGCGCCCGGGGTCGGGTGCTGCCGATGGCGCTGTGCCCGATGGACATCACGGCCCGGGTGCGCGGCCTCGACGCCGACGCCTCCGCCCTGACCACCGTGCGCGGCCAGGTCGAGGTGGCCACCACGACCGGCGTCATCGACAGCATCCGCCTCGAGCCTGCCGACCCCCCGCTGTGCGACGACGTCCTCGGGGCCCTCGCCGAGGCCGACTGGGCCGTGCTCGGGCCGGGGTCGTGGTTCACCTCGGTGCTGCCGCACCTCGTCGTCCCCGGCCTGCGCACCGCGCTCGAGGCGTCCCCGGCGCGGGTCGTGGTCGTGCTGAACCTCGAGGAGCAGGAGGGCGAGACGCCCGGGTTCGGCCCCGCCGACCACCTCGCGGTGCTCGCCGAGCACGCCCCGGACCTCGCCGTGCACACCGTGCTGGTCGACGCCGGTGGCCTCGGCGAGCACGAGGCGGACCTGCGCGAGACCGTCGGCGCCCTCGGCGCCCGCCTGGTCGTCGACGACCTCGCCGTGGGCGACGGGACGGCCCGCCACGACCCCGCCCGGCTGGCCGCCGCCTACGCGCGGATCTTCGACGGCCGGTAGCGAGGGCGCGGGTGCCCCCGTGGGTGTCCGGGCGGCGCGTCGGCGCATTGACGCGCGTGGCAAGATCCCGGCATGGCGATGACGGCACAGGTGAAGGCGGAGCTCGCGAGCACGCCGGTCACCAAGACCTGCTGACCGCAAGGCGGAGGTCGCCGCTGTGCTGCGTTTCGCCGGGGGTCTGCACATCGTCAGCGGCCGGATCGTCGTCGAGGCCGAGCTGGACACCGGGGCAGCCGCGCGCCGGCTCCGCAAGGATCTGGCCGAGGTCTACGGCACCGCCTCCGACGTGGTCATGGTGCAGGCCAGCGGCCTGCGCAAGGGCAGCCGCTACATCGTGCGCGTGGTCCGCGACGGTGAGGCCCTGGCCCGCCAGACCGGCCTGGTCGACCAGCGCGGCCGGCCCGTGCGCGGCCTTCCGCCCGCCGTGGTCTCCGGCGGGGTGTGCGACGCCGTGGCCGCCTGGCGCGGCGCGTTCCTGGCCCACGGCTCGCTCACCGAGCCGGGCCGGTCCTCCTCGCTCGAGGTCACCTGCCCCGGCTCCGAGGCCGCCCTGGCCCTGGTCGGCGTCGCCCGTCGCCTCGGCATCGCGGCCAAGGCGCGCGAGGTGCGCGGCGTGGACCGGGTCGTGATCCGCGACGGCGACGCGATCGGCCAGCTGCTCACCCGCCTCGGCGCGCACGAGTCGCTGATGGCCTGGGAGGAGCGCCGGATGCGCCGCGAGGTCCGGGCCACCGCGAACCGGCTGGCCAACTTCGACGACGCCAACCTGCGCCGCTCCGCGCGGGCCGCGGTCGCCGCCGGCGCCCGGGTCGAGCGCGCCCTGGAGATCCTGGCCGACGAGGTGCCCGACCACCTGCAGCTCGCGGGCCACCTGCGGCTGGAGCACAAGCAGGCCTCCCTGGAGGAGCTCGGGCAGCTGCACGACCCCGTCCTGACCAAGGACGCCATCGCCGGGCGGATCCGCCGGTTGCTGGCCATGGCCGACAAGCGCGCCGAGGAGCTCGGCATCCCCGACACCGAGGCGTCGCTGACCCCCGAGATGCTCGCGGACGAGGCCTGAGACCCGACCCGTCGCGGGCCGCCCGCGGTTACCTGCAGGTACGCCGGGACGAGCGCTGGACGCCCTCGACGGGGGCGATAGGGTCGACCTGATCGACCGGCGCCGGCACCCGCGGCGCCCGACCCCACCTACAGGAGTAGACGCAGTGACCGTACGCGTAGGCATCAACGGCTTCGGCCGGATCGGCCGCAACTTCTTCCGGGCCGTCCGCGCCTCCGGCGCCGACATCGAGATCGTCGCCGTCAACGACCTGACCGACAACCGGGCGCTCGCCCCGCTCTTGAAGTTCGACTCGATCCTCGGCCGCCTCGACGCGGACGTCTCCGCCTCGGAGGACGAGATCCGCGTCGGCGACCAGGTCGTCAAGGCCTTCGCCGAGCGCGACCCCGCGAACATCGGGTGGGGCAGCCTCGACGTCGACGTCGTGGTGGAGTCCACCGGCTTCTTCACCGACGCCACCAAGGCCCGCGCCCACGTCGACCAGGGCGGCGCCAAGAAGGTCATCATCTCGGCCCCGGCCTCCCACGAGGACTTCACCGTCGTCATGGGCGTCAACCACGCGGACTACGACCCCGCCGCGCACGTGGTCATCTCCAACGCCTCCTGCACCACCAACTGCCTCGCGCCGATGGCCAAGGCGCTCAATGACGAGTTCGGCATCGTCAAGGGCCTGATGACGACGGTGCACGCCTACACCGCGGACCAGAACCTGCAGGACAACATCCACAAGGACCTGCGTCGCGCCCGCGCCGCCGCGATCAACGTGGTGCCCACCTCGACCGGTGCCGCCAAGGCGATCGGCCTGGTCCTGCCCGAGCTCAAGGGCAAGCTCGACGGCTACGCCCTGCGGGTGCCCGTGCCCACCGGCTCGGCCACCGACCTCACCTTCGAGGCCGGCCGCGAGACCACGGTCGAGGAGGTCAACGCCGCCGTCGAGAAGGCCGCCGACGGTCGCTACCTGCGCTACTCCACCGACCCGCTGGTCTCCTCCGACATCGTCACCGACCCGGCGTCGTGCATCTTCGACGCCCCGCTGACCAAGGTCATCGGCAACCAGGTGAAGGTCGTCGGCTGGTACGACAACGAGTGGGGCTACTCCAACCGTCTCGCCGACCTGATCACCTACATCGGCGAGACGCTCTGACGATGGGGGAGTACGCCGACCTCGGCGACGTCGCGGGCAAGCGCGTCCTCGTCCGGTCCGACCTGAACGTGCCGCTCGACGCGGGGTCCGGCGGCGCGCCGCGGATCACCGACGACGGCCGGATCCGGGCCAGCGTCCCCACCATCCGCGACCTCGCCGAGGCGGGGGCGCGGGTGGTCGTGACGGCCCACCTCGGGCGACCGAAGGGCGCGCCGGACCCGGCGTACTCCCTGCGGCCGGTGGCCGAGCGGCTCGCCGAGCTGCTCGGCCGGCCGGTCGCGTTCGCCACCGACACCGTCGGCGAGTCCGCCCGGTCCGTCGTCGACGGCCTGGGCGACGGCGACGTCGCGGTGCTGGAGAACGTCCGCTTCAACGCCGGCGAGACGAGCAAGGACGACGCCGAGCGGGGTGCGTTCGCCGACGAGCTGGCCGCGCTGGCCGACGCGTTCGTCTCCGACGGCTTCGGCGTCGTGCACCGCAAGCAGGCCAGCGTCTACGAGGTCGCCCAGCGCCTGCCGCACGCCATGGGCGCCCTGGTCGCGACCGAGGTCGACGTGCTGCGCCGGCTCACCGAGGACCCGGCGCGGCCCTACGTCGTGGTCCTCGGCGGCTCGAAGGTCTCCGACAAGCTCGGCGTCATCGACCACCTGCTCGGCAAGGCCGACACCCTGCTCATCGGCGGCGGCATGGTCTTCACCTTCCTCAAGGCACGCGGCCTCGAGGTGGGCGGCAGCCTGCTCGAGCAGGACCAGGTCGAGGTGTGCGCGGAGTACGTCCGCCGGGCCGAGGCCTCGGGGGTGCGCCTCGTGCTGCCCACCGACGTCGTGGTCGACACCGCGTTCCCGAACGGTGAGCGCGAGCCGCAGCCGCAGGTCGTCGGCGTCGAGGAGATCCCCGCCGACGCGCTGGGCCTCGACATCGGCCCGGAGTCCGCGGCGACGTTCGCCGCCGCGCTGGCCGACGCCCGCACCGTGTTCTGGAACGGCCCGATGGGCGTCTTCGAGACACCCGCGTTCGCCGAGGGCACCCGGGCGGTGGCCCGGGCCCTGACCGAGGTCGAGGGCCTCTCGGTGGTCGGCGGGGGCGACTCGGCCGCGGCCGTGCGCATCCTCGGCTTCGACGAGGGCGCCTTCGGCCACATCTCGACCGGGGGCGGCGCCAGCCTGGAGTACCTCGAGGGCAGGACCCTCCCCGGCATCACCGTCCTGGAGGACTGACATGGCAACCGCGCGCACCCCGCTGATGGCGGGGAACTGGAAGATGAACCTGAACCACCAGGAGGCCGTCGTCCTGGTCCAGAAGCTGGCCTGGACGCTGTCGGACAAGCGGCACGACCCCGCGCGCAGCGAGGTCGTGGTGATCCCGCCGTTCACCGACCTGCGCTCGGTGCAGACCCTCGTCGACGGTGACCGGCTCACGGTGCGCTACGGCGCCCAGGACGTCTCCGCACAGGAGTCCGGCGCCTACACCGGCGAGGTCTCGGGCTCGATGCTGGCCAAGCTCGGCTGCTCCTACGTCGTCGTGGGGCACTCCGAGCGGCGCGAGCACCACGGTGAGGGCGACGACGTCGTCAACGCCAAGGCGCACCAGGTGCTCACGCACGGCATGGTGCCGATCGTGTGCGTCGGGGAGGGTCTCGGCGTCCGCCAGGCCGGCGACCAGGTCGCCCACACGCTGGCCCAGGTCGACGGCTCCCTGGCCGGCCTCACCGCCGAGCAGGTGGCCGGCGTCGTCGTGGCCTACGAGCCGGTCTGGGCCATCGGCACCGGCGAGGTCGCCACGCCCGAGGACGCCCAGGAGGTCTGTGCCGCGATCCGCTCACGCGTCCGCGAGGTGCACGGCGGCGAGGCGGCCGACGCGCTGCGGGTGCTCTACGGCGGTTCGGTCAAGGCCGCGAACGCCGCCGGGACCATGGCCCAGGACGACGTCGACGGCTGCCTGGTCGGCGGCGCCAGCCTGCAGGTGGAGGAGTTCGCCGGCATCTGCTGCTTCTACGACGTGCCGCCCGCCTGACCTGCGCCGACCTGACGTAGGATCGGGCCTCGTGACCCTGCTCTTCACCGTCCTGCTCGTCGCGACGAGCTCCATCCTCATCCTCCTCGTGCTGCTGCACAAGGGACGCGGGGGTGGGCTGTCCGACATGTTCGGTGGTGGCGTCTCGAGCTCGCTCGGGGGCTCGTCGGTCGCGGAGCGCAACCTCGACCGGTTCACGGTCGGGATCGGCGTCATCTGGTTCGCGTGCGTCATCGCACTCGGCCTGTTGCTGGCTTACTGAGCACGAGGGGGAACTGACATGGCAGGTGGAGGCAGCGCGATCCGGGGGAGCCGGGTGGGTGCCGGGCCGATGGGCGAGGCGGAACGGGGTGAGGCCGCACCGCGGCGGGCCGTGACCTACTTCTGCTCCCACGAGCATCGTTCGGTGGTGACCTTCGCCGTCGAGGCCAAGGCGCCCGAGCACTGGGACTGCCCGAAGTGCGGGCTGCCGGCGTCCATGGACTCCGAGAACCCCCCGCCGGCGCCGCGCAACGAGCCCTACAAGACCCACCTGGCCTACGTGAAGGAGCGCCGCTCCGACGAGGAGGCCGCCGGCATCCTCGACGAGGCGCTGGCGCTGCTGCGCTCGCGGCGCAAGTCGGGCGACATCGTCTTCTGAGCACCGCGCCGACCGCACGCGCCGAGGGGCCCACCCCGGCCAGGGTGAGCGCCGTCGACGCGGCCGGCGGCGGTGGTGCGTCCGGTGATGCTCCCTGCGGCGGTGCTCAGAGCCGCGAGGCGGCCTCGGCGTCGAGGAACACGACCGCGTCGGGGTGGTCGAGCACCCCGCGGGCCGGGACGTCGTGGAGGTCTCCGTCCTCGGCCAGGGCGGCCGCGACGGCGCCGGCCTTCCCCTCTCCGCTGGCGACCAGCCAGACCGACCGCGCCGCCCGCAGGCGGGGGTAGGTCAGGCTGACCCGCTCCGGCGGTGGCTTCGGCGAGTCGGCCACCGCGACCGCCGAGCGGTCGGTGACGTCGAGCGCGGGGGAGCCGGGGAAGAGCGAGGCGACGTGGGCGTCGGGACCCACCCCGAGCATCACCACGTCGAGCTCCGTGGCGGCGTGCTCGCGCAGGCGCCGCTCGTAGTCGTCGGCCGCCGCCGCGACGTCGTCGACGTCGGAGGTGGAGGCGACCTCGTGCACCCGGGTGGCCCCGACCGCGTCGAGGAACGCGTCGCGGGCCTGGACGGCGTTGCGCTCGGTGGAGTCCGGTGCGACGAATCGCTCGTCACCGAACCAGAGCACGACGCGGGTCCAGTCGACGCCGGACCCGGGCCCGAGCCGGGCCAGCTCGTGGTGCACCCGGTCCGCGATCGTGCCGCCGGTCAGGCAGACCTGCGGCTCGCCGCCCGACCGCTGCACGGCCACCAGCCGCGCGAGCAGCGCGCCGGCCACCGTGGTGGCCAGCCTGCCGGCGTCCGGCTGCACGTCGATGCGCGTACCGCTCACCCGAGCACCTGCCGCACCTCGGCGACGTCGGACGGGCTCGCGAGGTGCAGACGCAGCACGGGTCGGCCCTTGTCGGCCAGCACCTGGCCGTCGCCGACCGCCTGGGCGCCGAGGAACTCCCCGAACGTGAACGGGCGTCCGGGCACCGGGAGGTCCTCCTCGGGCTCGCAGGTGACCTGGAGGTAGACCCCGGTGGCCGGACCGCCCTTGTGGTACTGGCCGGTCGAGTGCAGGAACCGCGGGCCCCAGCCGAAGGTCGTGGGACGCCCGGTCCGCCGGGCGAGGCCGTCGCGCACCGAGGCCAGGGCCGCGTCGCGGTGCCGGTCGAGGTAGGCCTGCACCGAGACGTAACCCGTGGTGTCGTCGAGCTGGTCGAGCAGGGCGCGCACGGCGGCCTCGACGGTGTCGGTGCCGGCAGGCAGCCAGCCCTCGTTCGCGAAGACCGTGACCGGACCCTCGGTGAACATCGGGCTGGGGGTCGAGCCGCCGCCGTCGAGCATCTCGCGGGCGGCCGCCTTCGCGCTCTCCACGTCGGGCTGGTCGAACGGGTTGATCCCGATGACCCGCCCGGCCACGGCCGTGGCGTACTCCCACAGCAGCATCTGGGCGCCGAGGGTGGCGTCGAGACGCACGGCCCAGCCCGAGGCCGGCTGGACCTCCTCGCCGAGAACCTGGCCCGGCCCGAAGGTGGCCAGCACCTCGTCCGCCGTGCTCGGGACGAGGTTCGGCGCGTCGAGACGGTCCACGACGACCGGCAGGACGCCGTGGCCCTGCTTGCCCGTGGACTCCGCGATCAGCTGCTCGGCCCAGTCGCCCAGGCCCGGGTGGTCCGAGCCCGCGTCGGCCAGGACCAGCTTGTCGACGCCGGCGCGGTTGGCCGCCCCGAGCAGGGCGCCGAGGCGCAGGCCGGGGTTGTCGGAGGTGTCCGCCTCGAGGTGGGGCCGGATCGCCTCCGCCTCGTCGAGCAGGCGCTGCACGTTGGCACCGGCCAGGCCCGAGGGCACCAGTCCGAAGGCGGTGAGCGCGGAGTAGCGACCGCCGACCTCGGGGTCGGCCAGGAACACCCGGTAGCCGGCCTCGCGCGAGGACTGCTCCAGCGGGGAGCCGGGGTCGGTGACCACGACGATCCGGCGGGCGGGGTCGATGCCGGCCTCGGAGAAGGCGTGCTCGAAGGCGCGCTTCTGGCTGTCGGTCTCCACGGTCCCGCCGGACTTGCTGGAGACGACCACGACGGTCTCCTCCAGCCGCTCGGTCAGCGCGGCCCGGACGAAGTCGGGGTCGGAGGAGTCCAGGACGACGAGGTCGACGCCGTCGGCGCCGCAGATCACCTCGGGGGCCAGCGAGGAGCCGCCCATGCCGCAGAGCACCACCCGGATCAGCATCGCCGCCCGCAGCTCGACCTCGAGGGCCGCGATCTCGTCGACGAGGTCGCGCGAGCCGGTGCTCAGCGCGACCCAGGACAGCCGCCTGCCGGCCTCGTCCTCCGCCTCCGGGCCCCACGGGGTGGGGTCCTGGGCCGCGATCCGGCTGGCGACCCGATCCTCGACGAGCTGCTCCAGGACGGTGTCGAAGGCCCCGCCCTCGGGGTGGGCCACGGCGAGGCGGTAGCCGACGTCTGCGGAGGTCACCGACGTCCAGGTGCTCTGCGGCACCGCCGTCACCGGGTCTTCTCCATCTGGCCCGAGACGGTCTCGACGAGCTCGGACCAGGAGTCCTTGAACTTCCGCACGCCGTCGGTCTCCAGGTCCAGGAACACCCCGTCGAGGTCGACGCCGACGGCCTCGAGGCCGTCGAAGACCTCCTGGGCCTGGGCGCGGGTCCCGCTGACGCGGTCGCCCTCGACCTCGCCGTGGTCGCCGAAGGCGTCCATGGTCTTCTCCGGCATCGTGTTCACGGTGCCGGCCACGACCAGCTCGGTGACGTAGAGCGTGTCGGGGTAGTCGGGGTTCTTGACGCCGGTGGAGGCCCACAGCGGGCGCTGCGGCTGGGCGCCGTCGGCGGCCAGGGTCTTCCAGCGGTCGCCGGCGATGACGTCCTCGTAGGCGGCGTAGGCCAGACGGGCGTTGGCCACGGCGGCCTTGCCCTGCAGCGCCATCGCCTCGTCGGTGCCGATCTTCTCCAGGCGGGAGTCGACCTCGCCGTCGACGCGGGAGACGAAGAAGGACGCCACGGACTGGATCCGGGTCAGGTCGAGGCCTGCGTCGCGGGCCTGCTCGAGGCCGGTGAGGTACGCGTCCATCACGGCGTTGTAGCGCTCGATGCTGAAGATCAGGGTCACGTTGACGCTGATCCCCTCGGCGATCGCCGCGGTGATCGCCGGAAGGCCCTCGAGGGTCGCCGGGATCTTGATCAGCACGTTGGCGCGGTCCACGGTCGACCAGAGCGCGCGGGCCGAGGCCATCGTGGCCTCGGTGTCGTTGGCCAGGTCGGGCTCGACCTCGATCGAGACCCGGCCGTCGGCGGCGGTGCGCCCGGCCACGGGGGCCAGCACGTCGCACGCGTTGCGCACGTCCTCGGTGGTCAGCTCGAAGATGACCTTGTCGACGTCCGCGCCCTCGGCCACGAGGCCGCGCATCTGCTCGTCGTAGCGCTCGCCGTCGGCCATGGCGCCAGCGAAGATGGTGGGATTGGTGGTGACTCCGACCACGGACTTCTCCTCCACGAGGCCGGCGAGGTCACCGGTCTCGATGCGCTCGCGCGAGAGGTCGTCGAGCCAGATGGAGACACCGGCGTCGGAGAGGGTCTTGAGGCGTTCGTTCATCGTGTTCCTCCAGTGGTGGTGGTGCAGGTGGCCGCGGGGGCGCCCGACCGGTCAGGCCGGGGTGCCCGCGGCGGTGATGGAGTCGCGGGCGGCGTCGGCCACGGCCTGCGCGGTGACGCCGTACTCGGTGTAGATGCGCTCGTAGTCGGCCGAGGCGCCGTACTGCTCGATGGACACCGACCGGCCGTGGTCGCCCACGATCTCGCGCCAGCCCTGCGCGATGCCGGCCTCGACCGAGACCCGGGCCTTGACGCTCGGCGGGATGACCGTCTCCCGGTACGAGGCCTCCTGGGCGTCGAACCACTCGCGGCACGGCATCGAGACCACGCGGGCGCGCACGCCGTCGGCCGCGAGGATCTCGCGCGCCTCGACGGCGAGCTGCAGCTCCGAGCCGGTGCCGATCAGCACGACGTCGGGCTGCCCGCCGTCGACGTCGAGCAGGGTGTAGGCGCCGCGGTGCACGTTCGAGGTGTCGCTGTAGCCCTCGGTGCCGCGCGGGTAGGTGGGCACGTTCTGCCGGGTCAGCACGATGCCGGCGGGCCGGTCGGTGTGCTCGAGCACGGTCTTCCACGCCGCGGCGGTCTCGTTGGCGTCCGCAGGGCGGACGACGTCGAGGCCGGGGATGGCGCGCAGCGCCGCGAGGTGCTCGATCGGCTGGTGGGTGGGCCCGTCCTCGCCGAGGCCGATGGAGTCGTGGGTCCACACGTAGGTGACCGGCAGTCCCATCAGCGCGGCCAGGCGCACCGAGGGGCGCATGTAGTCGGAGAACGTCAGGAACGTCGCGCCGAACACGCGGGTGCCGCCGTGCACGGCGATGCCGTTGAGGATCGAGCCCATGCCGTGCTCCCGGATGCCGAAGTGCAGCACGCGCCCGGCGTAGGGGTCGCCGGACCACATGTCGGTCGAGCGGCTCTTCGGGATGAAGGACGGCGCGCCCTCGATGGTGGTGTTGTTGGACCCGGCGAGGTCGGCCGAGCCGCCCCACAGCTCGGGCACGCGCCCGGCGATGGCGTTGATCACCGCACCGGAGGCCTTGCGGGTCGCGGTGCCCTTCGGGTCGGCCTCGAAGGTCGGCAGGTCGGCGTCCCAGCCTCGGGCAGGGTGCGGGTCTGCATCCGCTCGAAGAGCGCGCGGCGTCGGCGGAGCGGCTTGCGTCGTCCAGCGCCGGTAGTGCTCGCTCCCACGCGGCCTGGGCGGCCTTGCCGCGCTCGACGGCGCGGCGGGTGTGCTCGAGCACGCCGGCGGGCGACCTCGAAGGTCTGCGTCGGGGTCGAAGCCGAGCAGCTCCTTGGTGGCGGCGACCTCGTCGTCGCCGAGCGCGGAGCCGTGCGCGGCGCCGGTGTTCTGGGCGTTCGGGGCGGGCCAGGCGATGATCGTGCGCAGCACGATGATGCTGGGCTGGTCGGTGACGGCCCGGCCTTCAGCATCGCCTCGTGCAGCGCCGGGACGTCCTCGCGGTAGGTGCTCGCCGCCGTGGGTCCAGTCGACGACCTGCACGTGCCAGCCGTAGGCCTCGTAGCGCTTCGCGACGTCCTCGCTGAGCGCGACGTCGGTGTCGTCCTCGATCGAGATCTTGTTCTCGTCGTAGATCAGGGTCAGGTTGCCCAGCTGCTGGGTGCCGGCGATCGAGCGAGGCCTCGGAGCTGACGCCCTCCTCGATGTCGCCGTCGCTGGCGAGCACGTAGACCTGGTGGTCGAAGGGCGACTCGCCCTCGGCGGCGTTGGGGTCGAGCAGGCCGCGCTCGCGGCGGGCGGCCATGGCCATGCCCGACCGCGTTGCCGATGCCCTGGCCCAGCGGCCCGGTGGTCGTCTCGACGCCGGCGGTGTGGCCGTACTCGGGGTGGCCGGGGGTCTTGCTGCCCCAGGTGCGCAGCGAGCTGGAGGTCCTCGAGCTCGAGGCCCCAGCCGCCGAGGAACAGCTGGATGTAGAGGGTGAGGCGAGGAGTGGCCGCACGAGAGCACGAAGCGGTCGCGGCCCGGCCAGTGCGGGTCGGCGGGGTTGTGCCGCATGACCTTCTGGAACAGCAGGTACGCGGCCGGCGCCAGGCTCATCGCGGTGCCCGGGTGGCCGTTGCCGACCCTCTGCACGGCGTCCATCGCCAGGGCGCGCACGGTGTCGACGGCCTTGTCGTCGGTCTCGGTCCAGTCCAGCGTGGTATTGTCGTTCGTCACGCGGATCCTCTCGCTGTGGTGTGCGGGTGTCGGCCACCGTGACGGGTCGCCTGGAGACGCGGTCGCCGCACCCCGCTGAGGCTCCCGGCTCGACTCGTCGCCTCGTCACACCCGCGCGTTGGCCTCGCTCGCGGGCCAACGCTCCCGCCCTGCCCTACTCCCCGAGGATCTCCGTGCCCCACGTCGGTCAGTCGGCCTCCGCCGCAGCCGCGGCCGGGGCGGGTCGCCCCGCGCCGTGGCGCGACGTGGTGGGTGCCTACGTCGGGCTGACCAAGCCGCGGGTGATCGAGCTGCTGCTGCTGACCACGGTGCCGGTGATGTTCTTCGCCGCCCGCGGGGTCCCCCCGCTGGGCCTCGTGGCGGCCACCGTCGTCGGCGGCTCGCTCTCGGCCGGGTCGGCCTCGGTGCTCAACTGCGTCTACGACCGCGACATCGACGAGCAGATGCGCCGCACCCGGCGCCGCGCGCTGCCCCGACACGTGGTGACCACCCGTGCGGCGCTGGTGTTCGGCCTGGGGCTCGGCGTGCTGTCCGTGGTGGTCCTGCTGTCCTGGGTCAACCCGCTCTCGGCCGGGTTGGCCGTCGCCGCCGAGGCCTTCTACGTCCTGGTCTACACGATGCTGCTCAAGCGTCGTACCACGCAGAACATCGTCTGGGGCGGGCTCGCGGGCTGCTTCCCGGCCCTGATCGGGTGGACCGCCGTCACCGGCGCGCTGTCGTGGACGCCGGTGGTGCTGTTCCTGGTCGTCTTCTTCTGGACCCCGCCGCACACCTGGGCGCTGGCGCTGCGCTACCGCGAGGACTACGCCCACGTCGACGTCCCGATGCTCCCGGTCGTGCTGCCCGCCCACGAGGTCGCCCGGCAGATCGTCGCCTACAGCTGGGTCATGGTCGCAGTCTCGCTGCTGCTGTGGCCGGTGGCCGGCACCAGCGTCTTCTACCCGGTGGCCGCCGCCCTGCTCGGCGGGGGGTTCCTGCTCGAGGCGCACCGGATGCTGGCGCGCACCGCCGGCACCGAGGACCTCACCGTGATCGCCCCGATGCGGCTCTTCCACTCCTCGAACCTGTACCTGTCGCTGCTGTTCGTCGCGGTCGCCACTCGACCCGCTGGCTCTTCGGCTAGGACGCGCCGCGCTGCCTGGGGCCGGACGTGGCGCCAGCAGCACCCAGGTCAGCGCGGCGGAGGTGAGCGCGGCGCCGAGCGCGTGGACCCCGACGAGCACGATCGGCAGGTCGGTGGCGTACTGCACGAAGCCGACGAGCCCCTGGCCCAGCTCGACCGCGAGCAGCACCGCGACCGCGCGCCGGGTCTCGGGCCCGGCGCCGAGCGCGCGGACGGCCACGAGCAGCGCGAAGGTGAGGCCGACGAGCAGGAACACCGCGTCGGCGTGCGCCTGGCTCGCCGCGGCGGGGTCCAGGCCGTTGCGCGGGGAGGTCACGTCGCCGGCGTGCGGCCCGGAACCGGTCACCACGGTGCCCAGGTAGAGCACCACCCAGCCGGTGGCGAAGACGGACCAGGCCAGCAGGCTCAGCGGGCTGCGCGGCAGCGCGCCGGGCCCCGGGGGCCGGCGGGCGGCCCGGGCCAGGGCGACGGCCACGCCGACCATGGCCATCGAGACCAGCAGGTGCAGTGCGACGGTCCACGGGTTGAGGCTGGTCAGCACGGTCACGCCGCCGATCGCCGCCTGGGCGGGGATGCCCAGGAACAGCCACACCGCGAGCCGCCGCAGGTCGCGTCGCCCGCTGCGCCACGCCGCGACGAGGGTGGCCACCGCGATCGCGACCAGGGCGAAGGTGAGCATCCGGTTGCCGAACTCGATCGCGCCGTGGATGCCGAGCGAGCCGTGCGGGACGTAGGAGTCCGGCGTGCAGCGGGGCCAGGTCGGGCAGCCCAGGCCGGAGCCGGTCAGACGCACGGCGCCGCCGGTGACCACGATGGCGACGTTGGCCACCAGGCTGGCCCAGGCCAGCGCCCGGGTGATCCGCCCGGCCCGTCGGGGCGCGGCGCCGGTGGGTGGACGCTCGGCGGTGAGCGGGGCGGTGGTGCCGGAGGAGCCGGGCGGCATGGCGGGGGGCACGGCGGGGGGCACGGCGGGGGTCACTCCCATCGGAAGGTGCGGGCGGTCAGCGCGGCGCCGAGCACGGCCCACACCGCGAGCACGGCCAGGTCGCTCCAGGGCAGGGCGGCGTCGATCAGCGCGGCGCGCACGGCGTCGCCGAGGGCGGCCGAGGGCAGCCACCGCAGCACCGCGGACAGGCCGCCGTAGGCGGAGAGCGGCAGCACCACGGCACCGCCGGCGAGCAGCAGCAGGTACACGAGGTTGGCCGCGGCCAGGGTGGCCTCGGCGCGCAGCGACCCCGCCAGCAGCAGGCCGAGGCTCGCGAAGGCGCCGGTTCCCGCCACCAGCGCGAGCAGGGCGCCGAGCAGGGCGACGGGCCCGGTCTCGGGCGCCCAGCCCAGGGCGAGGGCCGCGGCGCTGATCACGACGACCTGCAGCACCTCCACCACGAGCAGGGCCAGCACCTTGCCGGCCAGCAGGCCGGTGCGGGGCAGGGGAGAGGCGCCCAGGCGCTTGAGCACGCCGTAGCGGCGCTCGAACCCGGTGGCGATGGCCAGGGAGGTGAACGAGGTCGACAGCACCGCCAGGGCGAGCACGCCCGGGGTGACGACGTCGACGGCGGGCTCGGCGAACCCCAGGCCGATCCGCTCGGCTCCGAGCACGCCGCCGAGCAGCACCACGACCGGGATGACCACGGCCAGCACGACCTGCTCGCCGTTGCGCAGCAGCAGCCGCGTCTCCATCCGGGCCTGCGCCAGGACCTGACGCACGAGGGGGGCTGCGCCCGGCGCGGGCGTCCAGGTGCCCGCCCCGGGGCCGGCGGACGCCGTCACAGGGCCATCTCGCGACCCGTGAGGTCGAGGAAGACGTCCTCGAGGCTGCGCTGGCCCAGCACCAGCGACTCCGGCAGCACGTCGTGGTCCTCGCACCAGCGCGAGACCCGGCCCAGCGTGGTGGCGTCGGCGGGCCCGGTCACCACCAGGCTGACCTCGTCGAGCTGGGTGACCTCGATGGCCTCGCCCAGCGCCAGGCGCAGGGAGTCCGGCGCGCCGGGCGGGAAGGGGCGCGAGACGACGAGGCGGATGGTGGCCACGCGGCCGCCGCGGGTCAGCTCGCGCGGGCTGCCCGAGGCCACGAGGCGACCGCGGTCGACGATGTGCACCCGGTCGGCCAGCCGCTCGGCCTCCTCGAGGTAGTGCGTGGTGAGCACCACGGTGACGCCGTCGGCGCGCAGCTCCTCGAGCAGGGCCCACACCGAGCGCCGCACGGCCGGGTCCATGCCCGCGGTCGGCTCGTCGGCGAAGACCAGGTCGGGCCGCCCGACGAGGGCCATGGCCAGGCCGAGGCGCTGCTGCTGGCCGCCGGAGAGGCGGCGGTAGGGCGTGCGGCCGCACTCGTGCAGGCCGAGGCGGTCGGCGAGCAGGCCCACCTCGAGCGGATCCGCGTGCAGCGAGGCCATGTGGCGCAGCATCTCCAGGGCCCGGACCCCGGTCCACGCGCCGCCGGCCTGCAGCATCACGCCGATGCGGGGGAGCAGCGCGCGGCGCTCGCGCACCGGGTCGAGTCCCAGCACCCGGACGGTGCCCTGCTGCGGGCGTCGGTAGCCCTCGCAGGTCTCGATCGTCGTCGTCTTGCCGGCGCCGTTGGGCCCGAGCACGGCGGTGATGGTGTGCCGGTCCACGTCGAGGTCCAGGCCGTCGACCGCGGTGGTCTCGCCGTAGCGCATGACCAGCCCGCGCACCGCCACGGCGGAGGTCGCGGGGGACGGCTCGGGGGACACGTCGAGAGTCTAGGCTGGTGCCTCGTGAACACCTGGGTCCTGGTCGCCGTGCTGGGCCTCACCGCCGTCGTCGGGCTCTCGACCCTCGTCTGCCTCGTGCGCGACCGTCCTGTCGGTGACACCACCTTCGCCGCGATGGCCGCCGCCGAGGCCGCGATGACGGTGCAGCTGGTCCTGGGCCTGTTCCTGCTGGCCTCGACCGAGCGCGACGTCCAGGGCGTGCTGTTCGTCAGCTACCTGGTCGGCGTGCTCGTCGCCCTGCCGATCGGGGCGTTCTGGTCCCTGGCCGAGCGTTCCCGCTCGGGCACGGCGGTGGTCCTGCTGGCCGCGCTGACGGTGGCCGCGCTCGAGGCGCGGCTGGTCTCGATCTGGGCCGGCGCCGGTGCCTGAGCAGGCCGCCGTGCGGCCGGGCGACGCGGCCGCGCTGTCGTCGGGGCCGGGACGGGCGCTGGTCTTCGTCTACGGCGTCTTCGCCGTCGCCGCGACCGGTCGCTCGGCGGTCCAGCTGGGCACGGAGGCCTCCCGGGCCCCGGTGGCCTACTCGCTGTCCCTGGTCGCCGCGGTGCTCTACCTGGTGGCGACGGTGTGCCTGCTGCGCGGCGGGGAGCGCGCCTGGCGCCTGGCCGTGGCGGCGGTGGGCGTCGAGATGCTCGGCGTCCTGGTCGTGGGCACGCTGAGCTACGTCGAGGTCGCGCTGTTCCCCGACCGCACGGTGTGGTCGCACTTCGGCCAGGGCTACGGCTTCGTGCCCCTGGTGCTGCCGGTGCTGGGTCTGCTCTGGCTGCGCCGGACACGGGCCCGTGCGGGGCGAGGGGCGACCGCCGGCCAGGCTGCGGCGGAGGGTGAGGGTGACCTTACTTGAACCACGTCGGGCAATAACGGCACACTGATGTTGTGGAAAGAGACCAGACGACACGCGAACGCGTCGTCCGGTCCGTCCTCGACCATGGTCCTTCCAGCGCGGTGTCGCTGGCCGAGCGTCTCTCCCTGACGCCGGCCGCGGTGCGTCGCCACCTGGACCAGCTCGTCGAGGAGGGGGCGGTCGCCGTGTGCGACCCGCGCCCCGGCGCGCTGCGCGGGCGCGGTCGCCCGGCCAAGGTCTTCGCGCTCACCCCGGCGGGCCGCGATCGGTTCGACCAGGCCTACGACGACCTGGCCGCCCAGGCCCTGCGCTTCCTGGCCGAGACCGGGGGCGAGGAGGCCGTGCGCGCCTTCGCGGACCGCCGGGTCGAGTTCGTCGAGGAGGGCCTGCGGGAGCTCCTCGCCGCCGAGCCCGACCTCAGCCCGGCCCAGGCCCTGGCCCGGGTGTTCACCGACGAGGGCTACGCCGCCACCGTGCGCGAGCTGCCCCAGGGCGGCGAGCAGCTGTGCCAGCAGCACTGCCCGGTGGCCCACGTCGCCCACGAGTTCCCCCAGCTGTGCGAGGCCGAGACCGCGGCGATCAGCCGGGTCCTCGACCACCACGTGCAGCGCCTGGCCACGATCGCCCAGGGCGACGGGGTCTGCACCACCTGCATCCCGTCCGGTCCCACCGCCCCACCGACCCATCCCCGAGAGAAGGAGAAGGTCTCCCCATGACCTCCATCGAAGAGCTCAACCCTGAGCTGAAGGGCCTCGGTCGCTACGAGTTCGGCTGGTCCGACTCCGACGCCGCGGGCGCCACCGCCAAGCGCGGCCTGTCCGAGGACGTCGTGCGCGACATCTCCGGCAAGAAGGACGAGCCCGACTGGATGCTCGACCTGCGCCTGAAGGGTCACAAGCTCTTCGGCCGCAAGCCGATGCCGTCGTGGGGCTCGGACCTCTCGGCCATCGACTTCGACAACATCAAGTACTTCGTGCGCTCCTCGGAGAAGCAGGCCGCCAGCTGGGAGGACCTGCCCGAGGACATCAAGAACACCTACGACAAGCTCGGCATCCCCGAGGCCGAGAAGCAGCGCCTGGTCTCCGGCGTCGCCGCCCAGTACGAGTCCGAGGTCGTGTACCACTCGATCCGCGAGGACCTCGAGGCCCAGGGCGTGCTGTTCCTGGACACCGACACGGCGCTGCGCGAGCAGCCCGAGCTGTTCCGCGAGTACTTCGGCACCGTCATCCCGGTCGGCGACAACAAGTTCGCCGCGCTGAACACGGCGGTGTGGTCGGGCGGGTCGTTCATCTACGTGCCCAAGGGCGTCCACGTGGACATCCCGCTGCAGGCCTACTTCCGGATCAACACCGAGAACATGGGCCAGTTCGAGCGCACGCTGATCATCGTCGACGAGGACGCCTACGTGCACTACGTCGAGGGCTGCACCGCGCCGATCTACAAGTCGGACTCGCTGCACTCCGCGGTCGTGGAGATCATCGTCAAGAAGGGCGGCCGCTGCCGCTACACCACCATCCAGAACTGGTCGAACAACGTCTACAACCTCGTCACCAAGCGCGCCACCTGCGAGGCCGGCGCCACGATGGAGTGGGTCGACGGCAACATCGGGTCCAAGGTGACGATGAAGTACCCCGCCATCTACCTGATGGGCGAGCACGCCAAGGGCGAGACCCTGTCCATCGCCTTCGCCGGCGAGGGCCAGCACCAGGACGCCGGGGCCAAGATGGTCCACGCGGCGCCGCACACCTCGAGCTCGATCCTGAGCAAGTCGGTGGCCCGCGGCGGGGGCCGGACGTCCTACCGCGGTCTGATCCAGGTCAACGAGGGCGCCCACGGGTCGAGGTCGAACGTGCTGTGCGACGCGCTGCTCGTCGACCAGATCAGCCGCTCCGACACCTACCCCTACGTCGACATCCGCGAGGACGACGTGTCGATGGGTCACGAGGCGAGCGTCTCGAAGGTCTCCGACGACCAGCTGTTCTACCTGATGTCGCGCGGCATGGAGCAGGACGAGGCGATGGCGATGATCGTGCGCGGCTTCGTCGAGCCGATCGCCAAGGAGCTGCCGATGGAGTACGCCCTCGAGCTGAACCGCCTGATCGAGCTGCAGATGGAAGGAGCCGTCGGCTGATGACGCTCGTCGAGAACCAGGGGACCGACCAGGCCTCCGGCCAGGGCGCGACCCTGGTGTCCGAGGCGGTGGAGGCCGGTGCGCCCACCGTGTCGCACCTCAACCCGCCGCCGTCCTACGACCTCGCGGACCACCCCGCGCCCGTCGGGCGCGAGGAGATCTGGCGCTTCACCCCCCTCAAGCGGCTGCGCGGCCTGCTCGACGGCGAGGCGTCCGAGACCCGCCTCGACGTGAAGAGCGAGCTGCCCGAGGGCGTCACCCTGACCCGGATCAGCGCCGACGAGGCGCGCGAGATGGGCGAGCTGGCCCCCAACGACCGCCCCTCGGCGCTCGCGGTGGCCAACGCGGGCGGCGCCATGCTGCTCGACGTGCCCGCCGAGCTCGAGTCCGACGAGCCCGTCGTCGTGCGTCTGCACGGCCAGTCGCCCGACGACCTCGTCTGGGGTCACGTCGTGGTCCGGGTCGGGGCGCACGCCTCAGCCACGGTGGTGCTCGTGCACACCGGCTCCGCCCGCTACTCCGCGACCACCTCGGTGATCGTCGGCGACGGCGCCCGGGTGAACATGCTGACCCTGCAGGACTGGGACGACGACGCGGTGCACCTCGGCCGCGACGCCATCCGGGTCGGCCGGGACGCCAGCGTGCGCCACACCGCGGTCAGCTTCGGCGGCGACGTCGTGCGCCTGCACGCCAACGTCGAGTACGACGGCCCCGGCGGCGAGGCCGAGCTGCTCGGCCTGTACTTCGCCGACGAGGGCCAGCACCTCGAGCACCGGCTCTTCGCCGACCACAACGCGCCCCGCACCAAGAGCAACGTGCTGTACAAGGGGGCGCTGCAGGGCCAGGGCGCGCACACCGTGTGGATCGGGAACGTCCTGATCCGCAAGGTGGCCGAGGGGATCGAGACCTACGAGGAGAACCGCAACCTGGTCCTCACCGAGGGCTGCCAGGCCGACTCCGTGCCGAACCTGGAGATCGAGACCGGGGAGATCGAGGGGGCCGGCCACGCCTCCGCGACCGCCCGCTTCGACGACGAGCAGCTGTTCTACCTGCGCTCGCGCGGCGTCAGCGACGCCGAGGCGCGCCGCCTGGTGCTGCACGGCTTCTTCCAGGACCTGATCCGCAAGGTCGAGGTGCCCTTCATCGAGGAGCAGCTCACGGCCACCGTCGAGGAGGAGCTGAGCAAGAACGTGTTCCGCGGCTACGAGCCGGTCCCGACATGAGCCGGGAGCGCGCCTGCGCCCTCGACGAGGTCCCGACCGACACGGCCCTCGCGGTCGAGGCCGGCGGCCTGACCCTCGCCATCGCCCGCGACGGCGACGAGGTCTTCGCCGTCCAGGACCTGTGCAGCCACGCCGCGGTCGCCCTCTCCGAGGGCGACGTGGCCGACTGCCAGATCGAGTGCTGGCTGCACGGCTCGATGTTCGACCTGCGCAGCGGCAAGCCCACCGGGCTGCCCGCCACCGAGCCGGTCGCGACCTTCAGCTGCGAGGTGCGCGACGGCGACGTGTACGTCGAGACCTCCGAGACGCTCAACGGCGTCCGCCCCACCTGACTTCCGCAACGAAAAGAGATACCCACTGATGAGCACCCTCGAGATCGTCGACCTCCAGGTCTCGGTCGCCACCGACGACGGCCCCAAGGAGATCCTCAAGGGGGTCACGCTGACCATCGGCGACGGCGAGACCCACGCGATCATGGGGCCCAACGGCTCCGGAAAGTCCACCCTGGCCTACTCGATCGCGGGCCACCCCAAGTACACCGTCACCGGCGGCACCGTGACCCTCGACGGTGAGGACGTCCTCGCGATGAGCGTCGACGAGCGCGCCCGGGCCGGGCTCTTCCTGGCCATGCAGTACCCCGTCGAGGTGCCCGGCGTCTCGGTGTCGAACTTCCTGCGCACCGCCAAGACCGCCATCGACGGCGAGCCGCCGAAGCTGCGCACCTGGGTCAAGGACGTCAACGCCGGCCTCCAGCGCCTCAACCTCGACCCGACCTTCGCGCAGCGCTCGGTCAACGAGGGCTTCTCCGGCGGCGAGAAGAAGCGCCACGAGATCGCCCAGCTCGAGCTGCTGAACCCCAAGATCGCCGTGCTCGACGAGACCGACTCCGGCCTCGACATCGACGCGCTCAAGATCGTCTCGGAGGGCGTCAACCGCTTCCGCGCGCAGGAGGGCAAGGGCGTCCTGCTGATCACGCACTACACCCGCATCCTGCGCTACATCACCCCCGACGTCGTCCACGTCTTCGTCGACGGCCGCGTCGCCGAGGAGGGCGGTCCCGAGCTCGCCGAGCAGCTCGAGGCCGAGGGCTACGACAAGTACGTCAACCCGGCGACGGTCTGATCCGCGCACCCCGCGGGACCCGCACGAGCGACACCACGAGGAGAGGAACTCTGATGGACGGCCTGCTGCCGGACCTCGATATCGTCCGCAAGGACTTCCCGATCCTCGAGCGGACGCTCGCGGGGGGGATGCCGCTGGTCTACCTCGACAGCGCCAACACCTCCCAGAAGCCCCAGGTGGTCATCGACACGATGGTCGACCACCTCGAGCGGCACAACGCCAACATCTCGCGAGCGATGCACCAGCTGGGCGCCGAGTCCACGGAGGCCTTCGAGGCCGCCCGCGACACGGTGGCCGCCTTCATCGGCGCGCCCTCGCGCGACGAGGTCGTCTTCACCAAGAACGCCTCCGAGGCCCTGAACCTGGTGGCCAACACCCTGGCCTGGGCGCGCGGGGGGTGGAGCGACCGCGTCGGGGCGATCGGCGAGGGCGACGAGGTGCTCATCACCGAGATGGAGCACCACTCCAACATCGTGCCGTGGCAGCTGCTCACCCAGCGCACGGGCGCGACGCTGCGCTGGTTCGGCCTGACCGACGACGGTCACCTCGACACCTCGAACATCGACCAGCTGATCACCGAGAAGACCCGCGTGGTCTCGCTGACCTGGGTGTCGAACATGCTCGGCACGATCAACCCCGTCGCCGAGATCGCCCGCCGGGCCCACGAGGTCGGCGCGCTCGTCGTCCTCGACGCCTCGCAGGCCGTGCCGCAGATGCCGGTCGACGTGGTGGCCTCGGGGGCGGACGTGGTCGTCTTCACCGGTCACAAGTGCGTCGGGCCCACGGGCATCGGCGTGCTGTGGGGCCGCCGCGAGGTGCTCGAGCAGCTGCCGCCGTTCCTCGGCGGCGGCGAGATGATCGAGACCGTGCGGATGGAGGGCTCGACCTACGCCGGCATCCCGCACAAGTTCGAGGCCGGCACCCCGCCGATCGTCGAGGCCATCGGCCTCGGTGCTGCGCTGGACTACCTGCGCGACCTCGGCATGGAGGCGGTGCACGCCCACGAGAAGGCGATCACCGGTTACGCGCTCGAGGGTCTCGGCTCGGTGCCGGGAATGACGATCCTCGGCCCGCTGGACGCCGCCGAGCGCGGCGGAGCGATCTCCTTCGAGCTCGACGGGGTGCACCCGCACGACGTCTCCCAGGTGCTCGACTCGCGCGGCGTCGCCGTGCGGGCCGGTCACCACTGCGCCAAGCCCGCCCACCAGCGCTTCGGCGTGCAGTCGTCGACCCGGATGTCGTCGTACCTGTACACGACGCCCGGCGAGATCGACGCGCTCGTCGAGGCGCTGGAATACACCCGGTCCTACTTCCGGTTGGAGGGAGCACGATGAGCACGAGCACCAGCGGCCAGGACCTCGACTCCCTGTACCAGGAGATCATCCTGGACCACTACAAGAACCCGCACCACGCAGGACTGCGCGACCCGTTCGGCGCAGAGGTGCACCACGTCAACCCCACCTGCGGGGACGAGCTGACCCTCCGGGTGCAGCTCGACGACGGTCCGGACGGGCCCGTCGTCACCGACGTGTCCTACGACGCCCTCGGGTGCTCGATCTCCCAGGCCTCGGCCTCGGTCATGACCGACCTCGTGATCGGCAAGCCGGTCGCCGAGGCGATGGCCGTGCACGAGTCGTTCCTGACCCTGATGCAGGGCAAGGGACAGGTCGAGCCCGACGAGGACGTGCTCGAGGACGGCATCGCCTTCGCCGGAGTGGCGAAGTTCCCGGCGCGCGTGAAGTGCGCGCTGCTGGGGTGGATGGCCTGGAAGGACGCGACCGCGACCGTGATGGAGGAGAACCGATGACCGACCAGCAGACCGCCGAGCAGGCGATCACCCCCGACCACAGCGACCTGCCCGACGTCCCCGAGGCGTCCGCGACGCCGGGGATGAGCAGCGTCAGCAAGGACGACGTCCTCGAGGCGATGAAGGACGTCGTGGACCCCGAGCTCGGGATCAACGTCGTCGACCTCGGCCTCGTCTACGACGCCCACCTCGACGAGGGCACCAACTGCGTGCTGGACATGACGCTCACCTCGGCGGCCTGCCCGCTGACCGACGTCATCCAGGACCAGACCAACGCTGCCCTCGAAGGCCTGGTCAACGACGTGGCCATCAACTGGGTCTGGATGCCGCCGTGGGGCCCGGACAAGATCACCCCCGACGGCCGCGAGCAGCTGCGCGCCCTCGGGTTCAACGTCTGAGCCGTCCGTGACGCACCCGTGAGCAGCGACGTGGTCACCGGGACCGGCTCGTCCGACGAGGTCGAGCGGTTCTGGGACCTCGCCTGCCACCACACCCGGCTGACCTCCCTGCCGGGCTACCTGCCGCCCAGCTCGCGGGCCCTGCTGGCCCCGCCGGCGTGGGCCTTCGGCCGTACGCCCGAGCAGGCCGACTCCCTGCTCGCGCTGGTGCTGGACGGCACGAAGACGGCGACCGCCAGCGCCCTGGCCGACTACGAGGCCGAGGACGAGCCGCTGCCCCAGGTCGGCGCGCTCGGCATCGTGACCGACGGCGCCGGCCACCCGCGGGCGCTGATCGAGACCACCTCGGTGGAGGTCGTGGCGTTCGACGACGTCCTCGCCGAGCACGCCCACCTCGAGGGGGAGGGCGACCGCTCGCTGGCGCACTGGCGCGCCGTGCACGCGGACTTCTTCGCCGGCGGCTCCGGGCTCGACCCCGCCATGCCGGTGGTGCTGGAGAGGTTCCGGCTGCTCTACGACGCCTGAGCGTCGAGCATCGGGCTGTGGCGCCGCCGGATTGCCGTGCCGGTGCCCCGGCGATGCTGCCGCCCGGGACGCTGACGCCGGGGGCGCTGACGCCGTTCTGCGTCGACCAAGGCGTCTGCCTTGTCACGTCCTCCGCGATCCGGTCCAGGCCGTACACGTGGTGGACCTGGCGGGTGCAGGGGTCCAGCCGACCACCGACATTCCCTGCAGGCCGGTCTCGGGCTGTGGATCTGTCCTCGCGATCGAACGCGTGTTCGAGTATGATGATGCGATGAACATGCCGTCGAGGGGGACCCCCGCGGGGCTGCTCGACGCCGTGCGTGCGCAGGAGCAGGTGGTCCGCGCTGGTGAGGTCGCGAAGCTGTGTGCGGCGCTGGACTGGGCGGTGGCCCACGAGGTCGACCGCCTCGAGGTGGCGGCGTTCTCCGACGGGTTCGGCGACCACGGTCTGACGCTCGCGGGGCCGGGGGCGCCGCTGGTGGCGGAGTCGGCGGTGAGCGAGCTGGCCCTGGCTCTGGGGGTGTCCTCCGACGCGGGTGGCCGGTACCTGGGGGATGCGTTGGAGATCCGGTACCGGCTGCCGCGTCTGTGGGAGCGGGTGGTCTCGGGGCGGTGCCCGGTGTGGCGGGCGCGTCGGGTCGCCCAGGCGACGGTCGCGCTCTGCGAGGACGGGGCCGACCACGTCGACCGCCACGTGGCGCCGTTCGCGCACACGGTGTCGTGGGCCCAGCTGGACCGCCTGGTCGCGGAGGCGTCTGCTGCGCTGGGAGCCGGAGGTCGCCGAGGAACGGCGCCGGGCGGCGGCGGAGGGCCGCCACGTCGACGTGCGCCTCGACCAGGCGGGCCCGTCGGGGACGGTGACGGTGGAGGGCGCTCTGGACGTCGCGGACGCGTTGGACCTGGAGTCGGCCCTGCAGGACCGGGCGGGCGAGCTGCGGGTGCTGGGGTGTGCGGAGTCGTTGCCGGTGCGGCGTTCGATCGCGTTGGGGGACCTGGCGCGGGCGCACGCGATGCTGGACTTCGACAGACGGCGGCCTCGTGCGAGGACCGGGTCGGCGGCCGCGCGGCCGCTGCGGCGCCGCCGGGTGGTGCTGCACGTGCACCTGTCCGCGCAGGCGGTGACGGGTCCGGCGACCGACGACCACGGGGTGGGTCGGTTGGGCGAACACGCGGGGGTCCGGTGACGGCCGAGCAGGTCCGGGCCTGGTGCGGTGCCGCGGGGACGGTCAGCGTCCGGCCGGTGCTGGACCTGGCCGGGGAGCGGCACGCGGACTCCTACGAGGTGCCGGACCGGGTGCGGGAGCAGGTCGAGGAGCGGGACCTGCACTGCGTGTTCCCGCACTGCACCCGTCCGGCGGAGCGGTGCGACGCCGAGCACGTCGTCGCGTGGCCCGACCGGGCCGACCGCGTCGTCGAATCTGGCGCCGGTGTGCCGGCGTCATCACCGGCACAAGACCCACCACGGGTGGACGTACGAGGTGCTGGTGCCGGGGTCGTACCTGTGGACGAGCCCGGTGGGGCTGCGGTACCTGCGGCTGCCCGAGCGGCACCCACGACCTGAACCCACCGGCCCGCCGGCCGGCCCCGGCATCGGTGAGAGGACCGGTTCCGCCGCCCCCGGCGTCGAGACCGCTCGTGTCCTCCCGGGTCCATGCTCCACCCGGTGTGCGGGTCGACGACGACCCGCCACCCTTCTGAGCCGCACCCTCACCGGCATCGGCCGGTAGCCTCGTCACGTCGTGGCGGGGCTTCGGGTGCGCGCCAGTCTGCAGGGACCGACCAGTCGGCCCGGCCACAGGTCATGGGTGCGACGGTGGCGGTCGAGGCTGTGCACGGGCCCGGCGACCCACCGCTGCTCCAGGACCCCGACGTAGCCGTCGAGGGGTCCAGAACGCAGCCGGACGTCGAGGTCGACGGTGTGCGGCCGGCGCCTTACTGCCGCAGGACGTCGACCATCCGGTGGCTCAGGATCTTCAGCCCGGACACGTTGCTGGTCCAGATGAAGTCCTTGCGGCGCGCGCCGTCGTGCCCGGCCTGCTGGACCCACCAGACCGCGACGTCGACCCGCGGGCGGCCGACATCGCCCGAGAACAACGGCGGCGCCACTGCGGTCACGTCGAAGCACCGTGGCCCGCGCGGAGCGGCTCGACGCCGGCGACGTCGCCGTGCACCTGGTCGACGCGCCGGACGAGTGCATCCCCGAGTGGGGGATCGTCGGCACGACCTGGGGTCCGCACTGCGTGGTGCTCGCGGTCGACCCCGACCACGCCGCCGACCCCGAGCACGTCTTCTCGACCCTGGTCCACGAGGTCCACCACGCGATGCGCTGGCGGGGCCCGGGCTGCGGGACGAGCCTGCGCGAGCGGCTCGTCACCGAGGGGCTCGCCCAGGCCTTCGAGGCCGACTGCACCGCAGCCTCGCGCTCGCGGCGCTCGAGGATGACCCGGCCGACGACCTGCGCTGGTTCTTCGGCGCGCGCGAGCGGCTTCCTCCAGGCCGGAGGGCCGCTCAGGCGGTGATGCCGTACTGCGCGATCTTGCGGTACAGCGTCGAGCGCGCCACCCCCAGCACGGAGGCCGCCGCCGACCGGTTGCCGCCGGAGTCACGCAGCGCCTCCACGATCGTGTCCCGCTCGGCGCGGTCCACCGGGCGCAGCACCGACCTCGGCGCGCTCTGGCACGACGCGGGCAGGTCCGCCACGTCCAGCACGCCCGTGGGTCGCCGCCGCACCGCCGCGGCCAGCGTGTCGCGGAGCTCGGCCACGTTGCCCGGCCAGTCGTGCCGGGCCAGGGTCCGCTGGGCGGCGGGCGAGAGCCGCACGTCGTGGCCGGGCGCCACCTCGGCGAGCACGTCCACCGCGAGCGCGGCCACGTCACGCGAGCGCTCGCGCAGCGGGGGCACCGTCACGGTGCACCACGTCCCGCCGAGCCGCGCGGTCAGGTCGGCCGCGGTCACCGCCGTGGCCGCGGGACGGCGCACGGTCGACACGGAGGGGACCGCCGTCCAGCGGTCGACGTCGCGCAGCACGACCAGGTCCGACGTCTGCGGCAGGGCCGCCCCCGGGCCCACCTCCACGACGTGGCCCGGCCCGTGCAGGGCGCGGTCCACCTCGGTGAGCAGACGCGCCCGCCCGCTGGCCTGCTCGCCCAGCACCAGGACGGGTGTGCGCGACCGCAGCGCGGCCGCCGCGGTCCGCCACGCCGCCGACCACGCGGGCGTGCCGTCGCACGGGGGAGGGGGCAGTCCGGTACCCAGCCGGGGTGCCGCCACCTCACGCTCGAGACCGACCACCGCGACGACCCCGGCCACCGCGCTCCCCGCCGCGACGGTGGTGCCGCGCAGGCGCACCTGCGCGCCCGACGGCAGCTCGACGCGGTCGTCGACGTCGGGGCCGCGGCTGCGGCCCATCCGGGAGCGTGCGTGCTCCTGCAGGACCGCGAGGTCGCCCGGGTCGAGCAGGGTCTGCAGCGCGGTGTTGGCCAGCACCACCCGGTGGCCCACCGCGAGCACCGCGCGCTGGGACCGGGCCTCGACGCGGGTGAAGTGGTCGAAGACCGCCTGCTGGCCGGTGTCGCGGTCGCGCAGGAGCGCGTCCTGGACCCGGGCGGCGGCCGCGGTCACCAGGGAGTGCAGCACGGGGGAGTAGTGCTCGACCCGGCAGCTGAGGTCGAGCACCGCCTCGATCCGCCCCGTCACCGGGTCGCGGACCGGGGCTCCCGCGCACGCGTAGGCCCGCAGTCGCTCGACGAAGTGCTCGCCACCGACGACGTGCACCGACGACCCGGACTCCAGCACGGTCCCGACCCCGTTGGTGCCCACCGAGCCTTCGGCGTAGCCGAAGCCCGCGGCGAAGCAGTTCCCGTCGGCGTGCCGACCGATGCCCGACGTGGTGTCACGCCGCAGCAGCAGCCGCGCGCGGTCGTCGGTGAGCGCCACGCACACCGGCGCGCCCGCCAGCTGCACCACCAGCTGGTCGATCACCGGGCGCGCGCACCGCACGAGCCGCGAGTCGGTGTCCAGGCCGGAGTGGTGGTGGCTCTGAGCACGCCCGGGTCGACCCCGCAGGCCAGGCTGCGCCGCCAGGACGCGGCCACGTGCCGGGGATCCCGGGCAGCTCCGCGTCGGGGCGCTCGATCAGGCGGGACGAGCGCGGAGGACAGCAATCGGCGCCGTTCGAGAACCTCACCCACCAACCACACCCCCGTCTGTGTCCTGCGTCACAGCCTAGAGCGGTCCGTCAACCTCCCAGAACGTCCGACCTTGGGACACCGCGGGTGGTGGTCGCGCTCCTAGCGTCGGGACGTCCGGTCCCTCCTCCACCCAGGGAGCACGTCCCATGACCCTCACCGCCCCGACCGAGCCGCAGCAGGGCAGCGCGCCCGCCGAGCACGTCGACGTCCTGATCGTGGGAGCGGGGGTCTCCGGCCTCGGCGCCGCGCACCGGCTGCGCGACGATCCCCGGACCGCACCTTCGCCGTCCTCGAGGCCCAGGACGACCGCGGCGGCACCTGGTGGACCCACCAGTTCCCCGGCGCCCGCTCCGACAGCGACCTGTTCACCTACGGCTACCGGCACAAGCCGTGGCGCGGGCAGTCGATCGCCGCCGGCGGGGCGATCCTCGACTACCTCGACGAGGTCATCGAGGAGGACGGGCTCGACGACGCGATCCGCTACCACCACAGGGTCACCGGCCTCGACTGGTCCTCGCAGGACGCGCCGCTGGACCGCGCAGGTGCACCGCACCGACACCGGCGAGCGCCTCGAGGTCACCGCGACGTTCCTGTGGATGTGCCAGGGCTACTACAACCACGACGAGCCCTACACGCCTGAGTGGCCCGGCATGGACCGGTACGAGGGCAGGTCGTGCACCCGCAGTCCTGGCCGGCCGACCTCGACCACGCCGGCAAGCGCGTCGTCGTGATCGGCTCGGGCGCCACCGCGGCCTCCCTGGTGCCCGCGCTGGCGGAGACGGCCGGGCACGTGACGATGCTGCAGCGCTCGCCGTCGTACTGGTTCCCCGCCGCCGACCACCCACGAGCTCGCGATCCTGCTCGAGCCGCTGGACCTCCCGCGGAGTGGACCCACGAGATCATGCGCCGCCAGTACATCCAGCAGCTCGACTGGCTGGCCACCACGTCGCTGCGACGACCCCGACCAGCTCCGCGAGTTCCTGCTGGAGTCGATCCGCCCGCTGCTGCCCGAGGGCACCGACATCGAGAAGCACTTCACGCCCCGCTACCGGCCCTGGCAGCAGCGCATCGCGTTCGTCCCCGACGGCGACCTCTTCGCCGCCATGCGCGAGGGCACGGCGTCGATCGTCACCGACACCATCGAGGAGTTCACCGAGAAGGGCGTCCGGGTCGGCCTCCGGCGAGAGTCCTCGAGGCCGACGTCGTCGTGACCGCGACCGGGTTCACCCTCTCGGTGCTCGGCGACGTCCCGTTCCGCGTGGACGGCGAGCCGGTCGACTTCTCCGAGCGGGTCACGTGGCGCGGGATGATGATCAGCGGCGTGCCGAACATGGCCTACGCGTTCGGCTACTTCCGGCACTCCTGGACGCTGCGCGTCGACCTGATCAACGACGTGGTCGGCCGCGTCTTCGAGCGGATGGCCGAGCGGGGCGCGCGCGTGGTCACCCCGACGCTGCGCCCCCAGGACGCCGACATGCCGCTGCTGCCGTGGAGCGACCCGGAGAACTTCGGCCCCGGTTACGTCATGCGCTCCCAGGACCGGATGTTCCGCCAGGGCGACCGCGAGCCGTGGACCCACATGCACGAGCACGACGAGGACCGAGCCACCCTGCCCGACGCCGACCTCGACGACGGCCTGCAGTACCGCTGACGTCCCGCGCACCGCCCGGCACGCAGCCCCCGACGCTGCACGCCCCACCGCCACCGCCCCACCGCCACCGCCCCACGAACGAGGAGAAGCCGTGCCCACCATCGACGTCCGGACCGGAGTCAGCCTGAACTACGAGATCAGCGGGAGCGGGGAGCCCCTGCTGCTGGTGATGGGGACCTCCGGCAGCATCCCGCTGTGGGGCGAGATGGTCCCGCGGCTGGCCGAGACCCACCGGGTGATCGCCTTCGACAACCGCGGTCTCGGCGGCAGCGCGCGCGGCACCGGGGCGATCAGCGTGGAGTCGATGGCCGAGGACACCTCCGCGCTGCTGGAGGCGCTCGAGGTGCCCCGGGCCCACGTGCTGGGGTGGTCGCTGGGCTCGGCGGTCGCCCAGCGGCTCGCCCTGAGCCACCCCGAGCAGGTCGCCGCCGCGGTGCTCTACGCCACCTGGGGCACGCGCTGACGGGTTCCAGCGCTCGGTGATGGCCGCGCTGCGGCTGCCCTACGTCCACCGCGACCTCGAGTCCGCGCTCGCCGCGTCCGGCCTGGCGTTCTCCCCGCAGATCCTCGACGACCCCGAGTTCGCGACCACGATGGAGGCGATGCTGCCGGCGTTCCCCCAGACCGAGGAGCAGATGCAGGCGACCGTGGAGCAGTGGGACGCCGACCTGCTGCACGACACCCTCGACGAGCTCGGCGCGATCGCCGCGCCGACGCTCGTGGTGGTCGGGGAGCAGGACCTGCTGACCCCGACCTGGCAGGCGCGCAAGGTGGCCGACGCCGTCCCGGGCGCGCAGTTCGAGCTCGTCACCGGGCCGGGCTCCAGCCACGGCCTGCACCTCGAGCGACCGGAGGACCTGACCAGCCTGGTCACGACGTTCCTCGCCGAGCACCCGATCGGGTGAGCGGCGCGCCGCGAGGCCCAGCGACGCGCGCCGGGATTGCCCTACCCTGACGAGGGTGACCGCCACCGTGCTCGTGCCCCCGGAGCGGGTGGAGCGGTGGGTCGCGAACTTCGCCGCCCGGCACGGGGGAGCGAGCTGCGTGGTCGAGGACGGCGCCCTGCGAGGCGCCGCGACCGACGGGTCGAGGTTCGTCGCCCGGCTGCCCTTCGGCGCCGGCTACGACGGCGCGACCACCCCCGAGGCGTTCGCCGACGCCCTCCGGGCCGTCGTCCCGGCCGACTGGGGCGTGCTGCTCGTGCGCAAGGGCGGGTTCGCCGTCGGCCGGCTGGACGGGCGCGTCACCACCGCCTCCAAGGTGGGCCGGCGCCACGTCCAGGGCCGCTCCAAGGCGGGCGGGCAGTCGCAGCAGCGCTTCGCCCGTCGCCGCAGCAACCAGGCCCGCCAGGCCTACGAGGCCGCCGCCGACCACGCCGCGCGGATCCTGGAGCACCTGCACGGACCCGTCGTCGTCGGTGGGGACCGCGGCGCCGCCGACGAGGTGCTCGCCGACCCCCGGCTCGACGGCCTGGTCGTCGTGGGCCCCTGGCTGCCCGTGCCGGACCCGCGCCGCTCCGTCCTCGACGCCGCCGTCGTCGACGCGACCAGCGCGAGCGTCGACGTCGAGAACGCCGCCCCGTGAGCCGGCCCGCGAGCAGCCCCGTGATCGAGGTCCACGACCTCGTCAAGACCTTCGGCCGCGCCCGAGCCCTCGACGGCCTCGACCTCGAGGTCGCCCCGGGCGAGGTGCACGGCTTCCTGGGCCCGAACGGGTCGGGCAAGTCCACGACCATCCGCGTCCTGCTCGGCCTGCTCCGCGCCGACGCCGGGACGGTCCGGCTGCTCGGCGGCGACCCCTGGAGCGACGCCGCGGCGCTGCACCGGCGGCTGGCCTACGTGCCCGGCGACGTCAGCCTCTGGCCCACCCTGACCGGGGGCGAGGCCCTCGACCTGCTCGGCCGGCTGCGCGGCGGCCTGGATGCGGCCCGCCGCGACGCGCTCGTCGAGCGGTTCGACCTCGACCCGACGAAGAAGGGCCGCGCCTACTCCAAGGGCAACCGGCAGAAGGTCGCCCTCGTCGCCGCGCTGGCCGCCGACGTCGAGCTGCTGGTCCTCGACGAGCCGACGTCGGGCCTGGACCCGCTGATGGAGGCGGTCTTCGCCGAGTGCGTCGAGGAGTTCCGCCGCGACGGCCGCACCGTCCTGCTCTCCAGCCACATCCTCGCCGAGGTCGAGCGGCTCTGCGACCGGGTGAGCATCATCCGGGCCGGGCGCACCGTCGAGTCCGGCACCCTGCCCGAGCTGCGCCACCTCACCCGCACCGTCGTCGACGCCGAGCTGGCCGGCCCGCCGCCGGACCTGGCCGGCCACCCCGGCGTGCACGACCTGCACCTCGAGGGCCGGCGGGTGCGCTGCCAGGTCGACACCGCCGGGCTCGGTGCGGTGCTCGCCGCGCTCACCGCGGTCGGCGTGCGCACCCTCACCTCGGCGCCGCCCACGCTGGAGGAGCTGTTCCTGCGCCACTACGGCGACCAGGACGACCGGCGATCGGACGACCAGGACGGTCGGTCATGACCCCGACCCACCGCGCCACCCGGGCCCGCGGCGTCGGGGCCGGACGCGCCCTGGTCCGGGCGCACCTGCGCCGCGACCGGTGGCTGCTGCTGGGCTGGTGCCTCGGCGGCACGGTCCTGTACTACTCGCAGGCCGCCGGCGATCGACAGCGTCTACACCACCCAGGCCGAGCTCGACCGGGCCGCGGCCTCGATGGAGGACAGCGCCGCGATGATCGCGATGGCCGGGCCGGCCCGGGCGCTGGACACCGTCGGCGGCCAGGTCACCTGGCAGGCCAGCGCCTTCGGCGCGGTCGTGGTCGGCCTGATGAGCATGCTCCTCGTGGTGCGCCACACGCGCGCCGAGGAGGAGTCCGGCCGCGACGAGCTGGTCCGCTCCCTCGTCGTGCCGCGCCGCGCCCCGCTCGTCGCCGCCCTGGCCGTCGCCGTGCTCGGGTCGGTCGCGATGGGGCTGCTGGTCACCCTGAGCCTGGTCTCCTACCCGCTGGCCGCCGCCGACTCGCTCGCGCTGGGCGTCGGACTGGCCCTGTGCGGCGCCCTGTTCGGCGGCGCTGACCCTGCTCGCCGCCCAGCTCACCTCCTCCGTCCGGGCGACCTACGGCCTCGTGGGTGCGGTGATCGGTGCCGCCTACGCGCTGCGCGCGGTCGGCGACGTCACCGGCGGCGCCCTGAGCTGGCTGAGCCCGATCGGCTGGTACCAGGCGATGCACCCGTTCTCCGGGCTGCGCTGGTGGCCTGCGCTGCTGCTGCTCGTCGCGGCAGCCCTCGTGGTGCCGGCCGCCCTCGGCCTGCTCGCGCGCCGCGACCTCGGCTCGGGCCTGTGGTCCTCCCGTCCGGGCCCCGCCACCGCCGGCGCCGGGCTGCGCGGGGTCGTCGGCCTCGCGTGGCGCCTGCAGCGGGCCGCGGTGCTCGGCTGGTCCGTCGGTCTGGGCCTGACCGGGCTCGCCTACGGATCCATCGGCGACTCCGCCGGCGACCTCGTCGGCGACTCCGGCACCGCCCGGCAGCTGATGGCCGCCTCCGCCGGCGACCTGGTGGACGGGTTCTTCGCCGTCGCGGGGGTCGATGCTGGCCCTGCTCGCCTGCGGTTTCGCGATCTCCTCGGTGCTGCGGGCCCGCGTGGAGGAGGACGACGGTCGCGCGGAGCTCCTGCTGGCATCCGCCGTGAGCCGTCCGCGCTGGCTCGGCGCCCACCTGCTCGTCTCCGGCGTCGGCAGCGCGGTCGTCCTGCTCGCCGGGGCGCTCGGGCTCGGGCTGGGCTACCTGCTCGTGACCGGCGACGCCCGCGACGCCCTGCGCTACGCCGCCGCCTGCCTGCCGCTGCTGGCGCCCGTGCTGGTGCTGAGCACCGCCGCGGCCGCCCTGCACGGCCTCGCCCGACGCGCGGCCCGCTGCCGCGTGGCTGCTGCTCCTCGGCTGCGTGCTGGTCGTCTTCTTCGCCGACCTGTGGTCGATGCCGACGTGGGTGCGGGGGCTCTCCCCGTTCTGGCACCTCGCCGCCTGGCCGGCCGAGCCGTTCGCGCTCGCGCCGGTGCTGGTCGTCTCGGCCGTCGCCGCCGCGCTGGCCGTCCTCGCGCGGCTCGCCCTGCGTGCGGCGCGACATCGGTTAGCGTCCGCCGCATGTGGCAGCCCGACCCAGACTGGGACCCGCTGCCCGGCGGCACCGGTCCGTCGACGCTGGGCGATCTGGCGCGACGGCCACGGCGACGACGCCCGCGTCGTCAAGCGGCTGGTGGCCCGGCGGGCCGAGGACCCGCCCGAGCTGGCCGACCCGCAGCACCCGGCCTTCTGGCGACGCGAGGCCGACCTGGCTCGCCTCCGGGGTCGCTCGAGCACCTGCCGGGCCTGCGGGCGCCGGCCGGCGGCCGTCGAGGAGGACGACGACGGCGTCACCGTGACCTGGGCGTGGGTCGAGGCGGCGCGAGCCCGGTCCGGCTGTCGTGGCGCGGGCGCTGGCCCGGTTCGCCGCGGTCCCCGGCGAGCGGGTCGGCCGCGTCCCGCTCGCGCGGGACCAGCTGCGCCGCCGCCTGGAGCGCACCGGCGGCCCGCGGCGGGTGGCCGACCCTGGCGCGCACGTCGGTCGGCGACGTCGCCGACCACGCTCTGGCGCGACCGCGAGGCCTGGCTGGAGCGTCTCGACGCGCTGCCGCAGGTCGCTCGTGCACGGCGACGCGACCCCGGCCAACCTGCGCGGCCGCGACGGCGAGGACGTCGTCGCCGTCGACTGGGGCGGCCTGGGCACCGGACCCGTCGGCGGCTGACCTCGGCTACCACGCGCTCGCCGCCCGCGCGGACCTCGTGCGCGCTGCGTCGACGCGCACTGCGCGGCCTGCCCCGAGCAGCTGCGTCCCGAGGAGGTGCTGCTGGGCGCGCGGGTCACCGCGGTCTACACCGCGCTGAGCCGGGCCGAGTGGGCGCTGGCCCGGGTCGACCGCGGCGAGGGCGACCTCGCCGCCAAGTTCCGCCACCCGTCCGTCGCGCCGTGCTGCGCTCCCTGCAGCGGCAGCCGCGGCAGGTCGAGGCCCTGGTGCGGGCGGTCGCCGTCAGAGGGCGTCGGCGGCGAAGGTGTCGCAGGCCTCCAGCGAGCCCTGCTCGTAGCCGGTGGTGAACCAGCCCATCCGCTGCGCGGCCGAGCCGTGGGTGCAGGTCTCCTCGGTCGACCTGGCCCTGCGTCTTCTCCTGGATCCGGTCGTCGCCGACGGCCTGGGCCGCCGCGAGCGCCTCCTCGACGTCGGCTCGCGTCAGCTCGGTGAACAGCGCCTCGCCGTCGGCGTCGTCGGTGGTCGTGGCCGCGCCGGCCCACATCCCGGCGTAGCAGTCGGCCTGCAGCTCCAGGCGCACCGCGTCGCTCGTCGGGCCCTGCTGGGTGCGCACCCGTGCCCATCGTGCCCAGCAGGTTCTGCACGTGGTGGCCGTACTCGTGGGCCAGCACGTACGGCTCGACGAACCCGCCGTCGGGGCCGCCGAGCCGACGCTCGAGGACGTCGTCGAAGAAGGTGGTGTCGAGGTAGATGCGTCTCGTCGGCGGGGCAGTAGAACGGGCCCGACGTCGGCGCTGGCCGGCCCGCAGCCGGTGTCGATGGACCCGGTGAACGTGACCAGGGCCCGCTCGGGGCGGGCACGGGCGCCCAGCGTGCGCGACCAGTAGTCGACCAGCGAGTTCTCCACCGCGACCCGCGCGCAGTCGGGGGAGTCCTGGGCGTCCGCGCCGGTCGCGCACGACGGCGTAGCGGTCGGTGCCGCTCATCCGGCTGTCGTCGACGGCCGCACCCGCCCCGGGGCCCCCGCCGGACAGCAGCTGGAACCCGCACGACGACGACGACCGCGACCAGGACGAGCAGGCCGCCGCCGCGCAGCGCGCGCCGGGCGATCGCCGAGCCGGCGCGGCCGAGCCCGCCGGCCGCGACGAGCCCGCCGCGCGACGCGCCAGCCGCGGCGACCCGCGTCGCGCACGCGACCGGTGTCGAGTCGGGCCTTGGGGTTGAAGCGCACGGGGTCCTCCTGAGGGCTGGGTCACACCGGGCCGCGTCCGGGCAGGCCGGAATCGGCGCGGGGCCGCCGCCCTTCCGTAGGCTGTCGTCCACGATGATCACCGCCCACCAGCTCGAGGTACGCGCCGGCGCACGACTGCTGATGGAGGACGTCAGCTTCCGGGTCGGCCCCGGCGACAAGGTCGGCCTCGTCGGGCGCAACGGCGCCGGCAAGACGACCCTCACCACGATCCTCGCCGGCGAGGCCCAGCCCGCCGTCCGGCTCGGTCCTGACGACAGCGGCGAGGTCGGCTACCTGCCCGCAGGACCCGCGCACCGGCGACCCCGAGGTGCTCGCCCGCGACCGGATCCTGTCCGCGCGCGGCCTCGACGAGGTCGTACGCGCGGCTGCGCGAGGCCGAGGAGCAGATGGGCAGCGACGACCCGAAGGTCCGCGAGCGCGCCATGAAGCGCTACACCCGCGCCGACGCCGACCTGCACGCCGGCGGCGGGTACGCCGCGGAGTCGGAGGCCGCGCACGATCGCGGCCAGCCTCGGCATCGAGGACCGCATCCTCGACCAGCCGCTGAGGACCCTCTCCGGCGGCCAGCGCCGCCGCGTCGAGCTGGCCCGGATCCTGTTCTCCGACGCCGAGGTGCTGATCCTCGACGAGCCGACCAACCACCTCGACGCCGACTCGATCGTCTGGCTGCGCGACTTCCTCAAGAGCCACAGCGGCGGCTTCATCGTGATCAGCCACGACAACGACCTGCTCGAGGAGACCGTCAACAAGGTCCTCCACCTCGACGCCAACCGCGCCGGTCATCGACGTCTACAACATGGGCTGGCGCCGCTACCTCACCCAGCGCGAGACCGACGAGAAGCGCCGCAAGCGCGAGCGCGTCAACGCCGAGACCAAGGCCAAGACGCTCACCGACCAGGCCAACAGGATGCGCGCCAAGGCCACCAAGGCCCAGGCCGCGCAGTCGATGCTCAAGCGCGCCGAGAAGATGATGGCCGGCGTCGAGGGCGAGCGCCAGGCCGACAAGGTCGCCCGGATCGCCTTCCCCGCGCCCGCGCCGCTGCGGCAAGACGCCGCTCACCGGCGCCGAGCTGTCGAAGTCGCTACGGCTCGCTGGAGGTCTTCACCGACGTCGACCTCGCCATCGACAAGGGCTCGCCGCGTCGTCATCCTCGGCCTCAACGGCGCCGGCAAGACCACGATGCTGCGGATCCTGGCCGGCGTCGACCAGCCCGACACCGGCGAGGTCGTGCCCGGCCACGGCCTCAAGGTCGGCTACTACGCCCAGGAGCACGAGACCCTGGACACCAGCCGCACCGTGCTGGAGAACATGCAGAGCGCCGCGCCCGCAGCTCACCGACACCGAGGCCCGCAGCGTGCTCGGCTCGTTCCTGTTCTCCGGCGACGACGCGCACAAGCCGGCCGCGGTGCTCTCCGGCGGGGAGAAGACCCGCCTGGCCCTGGCCTCGCCTGGTCGTCTCCAGCGCCAACGTGCTGCTGCTCGACGAGCCGACCAACAACCTCGACCCCGCCTCGCGCGAGGAGGTGCTGGCGCGCGATCCGCGGCCTACCAGGGCGCGATCATCCTGGTCACCCACGACGAGGGCGCCGTGCGGGCGCTCGAGCCCGACCGGGTGCTGCTGCTGCCCGACGGCGACGAGGACCTCTGGAACGAGGACTACGCCGACCTCGTGTCCCTGGCCTGAGGCCCGCGCGCACGTCCGTAGACTCGGCGGCCATGACCTCCTCGCGCCATGACCCCGACGACCTCGCCGCCGCCGGCCTGCGCTTCGACCGCAGGGCCCCGTGGCGACGGTCACGCTCGACCGGCCCGACGAAGCGCAACGCCCAGACCCCGACGATGTGGCGCGCGCTGGCCGCGATCGGGCGACGCGCTGCCCGACGACGTGCGCGTCGTGGTCGTGCGCGGCGAGGGCCACAGCTTCTCCGCCGGCCTGGACCGGGCGATGCTCGACCCGGGCGCACGTCGACGGCGAGGAGACCGTCGGCGGACCTGCTCGCGCTGCAGCGACGACGAGATCCGCCGCGGCACGATCGACGAGTACCAGCGCGGCTTCACCTTGCTGCGCGACCCGCGCTTCGTCTCGATCGCCGCGGTGCAGGGCCACGCCATCGGCGCCGGCTTCCAGCTGGCGCTGGCCTGCGACCTGCGGGTCGTCGCCGAGGACGCGCAGTTCTGCATGAAGGAGTCGGCGCTCGGGCTGGTGCCCGACCTGACGCGGAACAAAGCCGCTGGTCGAGCGCGTTGGCTACGCCAGGGCGCTCGAGATCTGCGCGACCGCGCGCATGGTCGGCGGCCGACGAGGCGCGTCGCGATCGGCCTGGCGCTGGCCGCCGTCGCCGCCGAGCGAGCTGGAGGCGACCGTCGCCGGAGCTCGCCGCGCCCTCACCGCGCCGATGGCGCGGTGCGGTGCCCGAGACCAAGGCGCTGCTGCTCAGGCGCGGGCGAGCGCGACCTCGACGAGCAGTGCCGCCTGGAGCGCGAGGCGCAGGTGCGCCGGTTCCGCGAGCTGGCCGCCCTGCTGGCTGGCGGAGGCTCGGAGCACGGGGTCGAGCGGAGCAGCGGACCAGCCGGATGTCGCGAGCGAGGATCGCATGTCGTTGATGACCACGGGCGCCGCCTGGCGGCACCTGCGCTCCGACCGCGAGCGTCGTCGAGAACCGGATCGAGCGGCGCACGCTGCGCCGCGTCGCTCGGCTTCGCCGCGCCCCCACCGGCGCCTGATCGCCGTCTTCCTGGTCGTCACCGTGATCGACGCCGCGCTGGTCGTGGTGCCCCCGCTGCTGGTCAGCGCGTCATCGACGACGGCATCCTCGGCCGGCGACCTGCCGGTCGTGGCTGGCTCGCCGGCGCGCGATCGCGCTGGCCGCGCGTGGTCACCGCCGTGCTGTCGGTGCTCGGCGGGCTGGCTGTCCTCGCCGCATCGGTGAGGGCCTGATCTACGACCTGCGCACCCGGGTCTTCGCCCACGTCCAGCGCCAGTCGCTGGCGTTCTTCACCCGCACCCAGACCGGCGCGCTGGTCTCGCGGCTCAACAACGACGTGATCGGCGCCCAGCGCGCGTTCACCTCGACGCTGTCCAGCACCGTCTCCAACCTCATCTCCGTGCGTCGTCGTCGGCGTGGCGATGCTCGCCCTGAGCTGGCAGGTCACCGCTGCTGTGCCTGGCGCTGTTCCCGATGCTGCTGCTCGCCTCGCGCTGGGTCAGCGGCCGGCTGGCCGGGCTGACCCGCGAGCAGATGGACGGCAACGCCGACCTCGGCAACGCGATGACCGAGCGGTTCAACGTCGGCGGCGCGATGCTGCTCAAGCTCTTCGGCCGCCGCGCCGAGCGAGGACGCCGCCTTCGCCGTCAAGGCCGCCCGGGTGCGCGACCTCGGCATCCGGATCTCGCTGATCACCCGGGTCTTCTTCGCCGCGATGACCCTGGTGCCGGCGCTCGCCACCGCGCTGGTCTACGGCATCGGCGGCTACCTGGCCATCCAGGGCGGCCTCTCCGTCGGCACCCTGACCGCCCTCGGCACCCTGCTGCTGCGCCTGCTCGGCCCGCTGCAGGGCCTGTCCAACGTGCGCATCGACGTGATGACCGCGCTGGTCAGCTTCGAGCGGGTCTTCGAGGTGCTCGACCTGCCCTCGCTGATCCAGGAGCAGCCCGGCGCGGTCGGCGCTGCCCGCCGGCGTGTCGCAGCCTGGAGTTCGACCACGTGGCGTTCACCTACCCCCGCGCCGACGAGGTCTCGCTCGCCTCGCTGGAGGCCGTGGCCCGCCTGGACACCCGCGAGACACCGGCAGGTGCTGCACGACATCTCCTTCAGCGCCGAGGCCGGGCAGATGATCGCCCTCGTCGGCCCGTCCGGCGCCGGCAAGACCACGGTCACCCACCTCGTCGCGCGGCTCTACGACGCCCGCGAGCGGCGCGGTGCGGGTCGGCGGCCAGGACGTGCGCGACGTGACGCCTGCAGTCGCTGGAGGACGTCGTCGGCTACGTCACCCAGGACGCCCACATGTTCCACGACACCATCCGCGCCAACCTGCGTCTACGCCCGCCCGAGCGCGACCGACGAGGAGATCTGGGACGCGCTCGAGGCCGCCCAGGTCGCCGAGCGTGGTGCGGAGCGCTGCCCGACGGTCTCGACACGGTCGTCGGCGACCGCGGCTACCGCCTCTCCGGGGGCGAGCGCCAGCGGCTGGCGATCGCCCGGCTGCTGCTCAAGGCGCCCGGCCTGGTCGTCCTCGACGAGGCCACCGCCCACCTCGACAGCGAGTCCGAGGCCGCCGTGCAGCGGGCCCTGGACGCCGCGCTGGAGGGGCGCACCTCGCTGGTCATCGCCCACCGGCTCTCCACGGTGCGCAACGCCGACCAGATCCTGGTCCTCGAGGACGGCCGGATCGTCGCAGCGCGGCACCCACGCCGAGCTGCTCGGCGAACGGCGGGCTGTACGCCGACCTCCACCGCACCCAGTTCTTCGACGACGACGAGACGCCGGTCGGCGTCTCAGTCCGCGCCGCCCCGCCGGGCGGCGAGCTCGCGCTCGTCCGCCCGCCTGGCCAGCCGGACCGGGACGCGCCGCGGACCCCGCCCCGCCGGCCCCCCGCGCCACTCGTCGAGGACCAGGTAGCCGAAGCCGAAGACGGCGAGCACGCCGAAGAACCACCACTGCAGGCCGTAGAAGAAGTGCGGGCCGTTGTCCAGCTCGGGCAGCTCGACCGGCTCGAGGGCCTGCGCCGGCGCGGGGTCCTCGGAGCGGAGGTCGACGAAGCCGCCGTAGAGCTCCGGCCCAGCGCGGGGCCGAGCGTGTCGCTGGAGATCGCGCGGGTCTGCGGTCGTCCACGGCCACCGAGTCGCCGGTGCCGTTGGCGCGCACCCAGCCGGTGACGGTGACCTCGCCCGACGGCGGCGCCGGGACGTCCGGCGCGGCGCTGCCCGTCGTCGGTGGCCAGCCAGCCGCGGTCGACGAGCAGCGACGGGCCGGCGTCGGTGACCAGCGGGACCACCACGTCGACACCCGCGGCGCCGTCGCGGGTGCGGTAGCGCACGATGACGGTGTCCTCGGGGGCGTAGGTGCCGGTCGCGGTGACCAGGCGCCACTCGTCGTCGGCGCCCGGGTCGCTGCCCGGGGCCAGCACCCGGGCCACCGGCGCCGGGGCGCGGCCCTCGTTGATGCGGATGACGGCGTTGCTGGCCTTGCGGTCCTCGAGCCGGCCGAACTGCCACTCGCCGAGCCACCAGGCGGCGTAGGCCACGAGGACCACGACGACGGCCAGGAGGACCCAGCGCCGGCGAGGAGGAAGCGCAGCGACCGCACACCCCGAGGTTAGCCACCGGGCCCTAGACTCGGCTCATGCAGCCCCGCCCGCTCGAGGACCGCTACGGCCGGGTCGCGACCGACCTGCGCGTGTCCCTGACCGACCGCTGCAACCTGCGGTGCACCTACTGCATGCCCGCCGAGGGCCTGGACTGGCTGCCGACCGACGAGGTGCTCACCGACGACGAGGTGGTCCGGCTGGTCCGCATCGGCGTCGAGCGGCTCGGCATCCGCGAGGTCCGCTTCACCGGCGGCGAGCCGCTGATCCGCCGGGGCCTGGTCGACATCGTGCGCCGCACCCACGAGATCGACCCGGGACTCGAGCAGTCGATCACCACCAACGCCCTCGGCCTGCCGCGCACCGCCCGGGCCCTCGCCGACGCCGGGCTGGACCGGGTCAACGTCAGCCTGGACACCGTGCGCCGCGAGACGTTCCACGAGATCACCCGCCGCGACCGGTTCGACGACGTCGTCGCCGGCCTCGAGGCCGCCGAGGCCGCCGGCCTCGGCCCGGTCAAGGTCAACGCCGTGCTGATGCGCGGCGTCAACGACGACCAGGCGCCCGAGCTGCTCGCGCTGGTGCCTCGAGCGGGGCTACGAGCTGCGCTTCATCGAGCAGATGCCGCTCGACGCCCAGCACGGCTGGAGCCGCGAGGGCATGATCACCGCCGAGGAGATCTTCGCCCGCCTCGCCGAGCGTCGTTCGACCTCACCCCGGCCGAGGAGCCGCGGGGGAGCGCGCCGGCCGAGCAGTTCGTCGTCGACGGCGGCCCGGCACCGTCGGCGTCATCGCCTCGGTGACCCGCCCGTTCTGCGGCGACTGCGACCGCGTGCGGCTCACCGCCGACGGCCAGGTCCGCAACTGCCTGTTCGCCCGGGAGGAGTCCGACCTGCGCACGCGCGCTGCGCGCGGGCGCCACCGACGAGGAGATCGCCGACCGCTGGGTGGTCGCGATGGGCGGCAAGGCCGCGGGCCACGGCATCGACGACGCGACGTTCCTGCAGCCCGACCGCCCGATGTCGGCCATCGGCGGCTGAGACCGGGCTCGGCGTCTGGGGCTCAGCCCGGGTCGACGACGTGCGGCTCGATCTCCCGCAGGAAACCGCGCGCGCCGAGGAAGTCGCCGAGCGAGGCTCGGTGCTCGTCGCAGGCGAGCCAGGTCTTGCGGCGCTCGGGGGTGTGCAGCTGCGGGTTGTTCCAGCGCAGCCGCCACGGCGCCGGCTCGCGGCAGCCCTTCGCCGAGCAGACGTCGTCCTCCACGGTCGTCCGCTCCCGGCTCACGTGGGCGGCGCCGGCGCCGGCGGTGAGCTCGGGGACGCTGTCCGGACGTGGGGGCCTGGAGGTCGAACGGCGTCCGTGCGCGTGGTCGCGGCGTTGGCCAGCACCACGGCGATGTAGGGCAGGATGATCGCCCCGGCGATCAGGATCGGCCACAGCCAGCCCACGCCGGCGAGCGCGGCGACGACCGCGCCGACGAAGCAGATCGAGCGCAGGCTCATCGAGATCAGGTAGCGGCGCTGGCGGGTGGCGATGTCGGCCTCGCGGCTGCTGCCGGCGGTGGTGATCCGGACAGCGTCGTCGTGTCGTGCGGATCTGCGGCATGATCGAATTCTACGTCGCCGGGGACCGCCCGGCCCTGGCCCGGAGGGGTGGGCCGGCGCACCGGAGACCTAGCACTCCGCGCATGACGCAACCGCACCTACCGCGTCACCGAGATCGTCGGCACCTCCCCGGAGGGCATCGACCAGGCCGTCCGCAACGGCATCGAGCGCGCCAGCAAGACCCTGCGCCACCTCGACTGGTTCGAGATCACCCAGGTGCGCGGCCAGGTGAAGGACGGCTCGGTCGAGCACTTCCAGGTCGGCATGAAGCTCGGCTTCCGCCTCGAGGACGACTGAGCCCTGCCGCACGCGGGGGACGTTAGGCGTACCCCGCGGTAATCCACTAGCGTCGTGCGGCGTGAGCGAGACGACACCCCAGAGCACGCCCCCGCCCCGGTCGGTGCTGGTCACCGGCGGCAACCGCGGCATCGGCCGCGCCATCGCCGAGGCCTTCCTGGCCGCCGGCGACCAGGTCGCGGTGACCACCCGCAACGGCGGCGCGCCCGACGGTGCGCTCGACGTGCGCTGCGACATCACCGACGCCGACGCCGTCGAGGCCGCGTTCTCGACGGTCGAGGAGGCGCACGGCCCGGTCGAGGTGCTGGTGGCCAACGCCGGCATCACCCACGACACGCTGCTGCTGCGGATGAGCGAGGACGACTGGTCACCTCGGTGGTGGACACCAACCTCACCGGCTCCTTCCGGGTCGCCAAGCGCGCCGCCAAGGGCATGCTGCGCCTGCGCCGCGGCCGGATCGTCTTCATCTCCTCGGTCGTCGGCCTGCTCGGCTCGCCGGGCCAGGTCAACTACGCGGCCTCGAAGTCGGGCCTGGTCGGCATGGCCCGCTCGATGGCCCGCGAGCTCGGCTCCCGCTCGATCACCGCCAACGTGGTGGCCCCGGGCTACGTCGAGACCGACATGACCGGCGTGCTCAGCGACGAGCAGCGCGCCGCGATCAAGGCCCAGGTGCCGCTCGCGCGGTACGCGGCCCCCGAGGAGGTGGCCGGCGCGGTCATGTGGCTGGCCGGTGAGCACGCAGCGTACGTGACCGGGGCCGTGATCCCGGTCGACGGCGGACTAGGGATGGGACACTGACATGGCAGGCATTCTCGACGGCAAGCGGATCCTGGTCGCAGGCGTGACCATGGACTCCTCGATCGGCTTCGCACACCGCCCGGATCGCCCAGGAGCAGGGCGCGACCGTGCTGATCTCCAACTTCGGCCGCGCCCTGGGCATCACCCGGCGCATCGCCAGGCGGCTCCCCGCCGAGACCCCCGTCCTCGAGCTCGACGTGACCGAACGAGGAGCACCTCGCGAACCTGCCCGACGCGGTGCGCGAGCACGTCGACGGCCTCGACGGCGTCGTGCACTCGATCGCCTACGGCAACCCCGAGACCCTGCTCGGCGGCAAGTTCCTCGACGGCCCCTGGGACGACGTCGCCCAGGCCGTCCAGGTCTCGGCCTACTCGCTGAAGTCGCTGGCGACCGCCTGCGAGCCGCTGATGGGCCCCGGCGGGTCCGTGGTCGGGCTGACCTTCGACGCCACCGTCGCCTGGCCGGCCTACGACTGGATGGGCGTGGCGAAGGCCGGGCTCGAGTCCTGCTCGCGCTACCTGGCCCGCGACCTCGGCCCCCATGGCATCCGGGTCAACCTGGTCTCCGCCGGTCCGCTGAAGACCCTCGCGGCCAAGGCGATCCCGGGCTTCGAGGAGCTGGAGAACCTGTGGAGCACCCGCGCGCCGCTCGGCTGGGACAACACCGACCAGGAGCCCACGGCCCGGGCCGTGTGCGCGCTGATGTCCGACTTCTTCCCGGCCACGTCGGGCGAGATCGTGCACGTCGACGGCGGCTTCCACGCGATGGGCGCCTGAGAGGGGGGCCCGGGCCGGACCCGGCCCGGCGTCGCTAGCGTGACGCCGTGACCTCCCTCGTCGAGCTTCGCGTCCTCGAAGGCCCGAACCTGTACTTCCCCCGGGCCGCGATCAAGCTGACCCTCGACGTCGAGGCGCTCAGCGGGGCCGACGAGGACGCCGTGCGCCGACTCGCGGCCCGGGTGGGCCTGCGCACCAAGCGCCCCGGCGCCGCCGGCACCGGGTTCCGCCAGCGCACCGCGCTGCGCCTCGTCGAGCGGCTGGTGCGCCAGGTCGCCCGGGAGGCCGGCACCACCCGGCTCGGCGTGCGGGTGCGGGCCACCGCCGACGCGCACCGTGTCGTCGTGGCCTACCCCTGGCGCGACCGCAACCGTGCCCGCGCGCTGGGAGAGCAGGTGGCGGGCGTCCTCGACGCCCTCGCCGCCCCCGGCCCGGTGGACCTCGAGGCGCTCGTCGAGCAGGCCGCCGCCCGCGTCGGCGCCGTCGAGCGCGGCCCCCGGCCGACCACGATCCGCCCCCGGGTGCCGGTGGTCGCGGTCACCGGCACCAACGGCAAGACCACGACCTCGCGGATGGTCGCCCACATCGGCAGGATCGCCGGGCGTCACGTCGGCTGGTCCAACACCGACGGCATCTACGTCGACGGCGTGCTGCTCGAGGCCGGGGACTACTCCGGCCCGTCCGGGGCGGGCCGGGTGCTGGCCCACGCGGAGGTCGACCTCGCCGTCACCGAGACCGCCCGCGGCGGGATCCTGCTCAAGGGCATCGGCCTGACGCACAACGACGTCTCCGTGGTCACCAACGTGACCGCCGACCACCTCGGCCTGCACGGCATCGACACCGTCGACCAGCTGGCCGAGGTCAAGGGCGTCGTCCCGTGGATCACCCGGCCCGAGGGCTGGGCGGTGCTCAACGCCGACGACCCGCGCGTCTACGCGATGCGCCACACCACGCGGGCCACGCCCTGGGTCTTCACCCGTGACCCCGACGGGCCCGCGGTGCGCGAGGTCCTCGAGGTGGGCGGGCGCGTGACCACGGTGATCGACGGCTGGGTCTGCGTGCTGCGCGCCGAGGCCGACCCCGACCCGCTCGTGGAGCTCGTCGACGTGCCGATGACGCTCTGCGGGCTGTCCCGGTTCAACGTGGAGAACGCCCTGGCCGCCGCGTCGGCTGCCCTGGCGATCGGGCTGGACCGCGGCGACGTCGTGGCCGGTCTGCGTGGCTTCACCCCCGATGCCGAGCACAACCCGGGCCGGATGAACGTCTTCACCGTGCCGCTGGCACCCCCCGGCACCGGCGAGGTGGCCGTGGTGATGGACCTCGCGCACAACGAGGTCGGCCTCGAGGCGATGGTCGAGATCATCCGCGGGATCCTCCCCGCGGGCGGACGGGTCCTGCTCGGCCTGGGCGTCGTCGGGGACCGCACCCAGGAGCTGATCGAGGCGCTCGGCGAGATCGCCGGCCGTGACGCCGACGTCGTCGCGATCGGGCACAAGGCCAAGTACTTCCGCGACCGCACCCGGACCGAGCTCGACGGCTGGCTGCGTGCCGGTCTCGGGCGGGTCGGCGTCACCGAGGTGGAGACCTTCGACACCGAGCTGGCCTCGCTGCAGGCCCTGGTCGCCGCGGCCCGGCCCGGCGACGTCGTCGGCCTGATGTGCCACGCCGAGCGCCAGGAGTGCTACGACTGGATCGCCTCGGTGGGCGGCACCCCCGACGGGCCCGCGACGCTGCGCTCCCGGGTTCGCGCGGCACGCACCCAGGGGTAGGTCATCAGCGCCCACACCACGGCCACGACCACCACCTGCTGGGCGACGTACAGCGGCCACGGGCCGAGCAGGTCGAGCGCCGAGCTGGCCGGCTTCTCGACCAGGTAGCCGTAGTTCGTGCCGGTGGCGACGTCGAAGGCGTAGACGGAGACCATCCACGCCAGCGTGGTCGCCACCGTGGTGAGGTAGTCGCGCCAGCGGGGCCCGAGCCCCCAGCCCCAGGCGAGGTAGATCGCCCCCCACACCACGATCAGGTGCATGCCCCAGAACGTGAGGAACTTCGGCGAGGGGAACGCCGAGGCCAGGGCCGGGGTGAGCAGGCCCTGGGTGGTCAGCACCAGGCCCCAGAAGTAGGTCAGGGCCACCGCGTAGCGGTGGTGGGTCCACAGCGCCGCCGCGGTGGCCACCCAGGCCAGGTCGCACAGCTGCAGCGGCAGCGTGGTGGCGACGTCGAACTGGCCCGGCAGCAGGTCCACCAGCTGGGCCGGGACCATGAACGCGACCAGCAGCGCCGCGAAGCCCCGGCTGGAGCGCCACCCGGTGGGCGTGCCGCGGTGCCGTCGGCCCAGCCACACGGCCGGACCGACGCCGGCCCCGAAGACGGCCAGCATCACCAGGTGCGAGGCCCCGAAGGTGGTGAAGTCGTCCACGGTGCCAGCCTGCGGGCTCAGGCGTCGGCGGTCCAGTAGTCCGGGTCGGCGCCCGGCGCGTCGGAGCCCGACGACGAGCCGGCCTGGGCCTGCGGCGACCAGTTCTCCAGCTCGCTCATCACCCGGCCGTGCTGGTCGACGCAGATCACGAGGAGGTCGCCGCGGTTGGCGCGCGACATCGCGTGGCGCACCGCCTCGATCTCGTCGTGGACCTGCTCGACCTGCTTGCAGCGGCTGCCGGCCTCCATGGCCCGCGGACGCCCTCGCTGACCAGCGCCGCCACCTCGCCGCGGGCGCGACCGCGCAGCCCCTCGTCCTCACGGACCACGACGACGTCGAAGTGCTGCGCCGCGATCGTGCCGAGCTCGCGCATGTCCTCGTCCCGCCGGTCGCCGGCGGTGGCGATGACTCCGATCCGCGAGGGCCGGGCCAGGTCGTGGGAGGACTCCATCGAGTCGCCGACGCGGTCCACGAAGTCGCCGAGCATCGTCATGCCCGGAGCGTTGTGGCAGTAGTCGACGACCACGTTGACCCCGTTCACCTCGATCTCGTTCAAGCGACCCGGGGAGAGGTAGTAGTTGGTGGAGAACGTGCGCAGGCCCTGGCGGATGTCGTGCAGGGGGGCGCCGGAGGCGAATGCGGCACCGGCCGCGGCGAGCGCGTTCTGGACGTTCATCCGCGCCCGGCCCGCGAAGGTCGCGGGCAGCAGGTGGGTCCAGGCCAGCTGCATCTCGCGGGGGCCGTGCTTGACCACGATCATCTCGCCGCGCTCGGAGGGGTTGAGCACGAGCGCCTTGCCGCCGCGGCGGCAGTGCGCGTCGATCATGTCGCGGGTCTCCGAGCCGGGCTCCTCCATGGAGATCCACACGACCTGGCCCGAGCAGCGCCGGCGCATGGCGCGCACCAGCGGGTCGTCGGCGTTGAGCACGGCGTGCCCGTTGCGCGGGACGGCCTCGACGAGCACGGCCTTGACGTCGGCGAGCTGCTCGACGGTGTCGATGCCGCGCAGCCCGAGGTGGTCGGGGGCGACGTTGAGCACCACCGCGACGTCGTTGCGCTCGTAGCCCAGGCCCTCGCGCAGGATGCCGCCGCGGGCGACCTCGAAGACGGCCGTGTCGACGCGCGGGTTCTGCAGCACCATCCGCGCCGAGCGCGGCCCCGAGGCGTCGGCGCGGATCAGCAGCCGCTCGTCGATGACGACGCCGTCGGTGGAGGTCATCCCGACCTTGCGGCCCATGCCCTTGAAGATGTGGCTGATCATCCGGGCCGTGGTGGTCTTGCCGTTGGTGCCGGTGACGGCCACGATCGGGATCCGCGAGGCCGCACCCGGCGGGAAGAGCATGTCCACGACCGGCTTGGCGATGAACTGCGGGTCGCCGATGGTGGGGTGGGTGTGCATCCGGAAGCCGGGGGCCGCGTTGACCTCGCAGATCGCGCCGCCGGTCTCGCGCACCGGCTCGGTGATGTCGGGGCAGATGAAGTCGATGCCCGCGATGTCCAGGCCGATCATCCGGGCCGCCTCCTCGGCGATCTCGGCGTTCTCCGGGTGGGCCTCCAGGGTGCGGTCGATGGAGATGCCGCCGGTGGACATGTTGCCGGTCAGGGCCAGCTTGACCATCCGACCCTCGGGCGGGACCTCGGTCATCTCCAGGCCCTGCTCGCGCACCAGCGCCACGGCGGCGGCGTCGACGGTGATCCGGGTCAGCACCTTCTCGTGGCCCACGCCGCGGCGCGGATCGGCGTTGGCGGTGTCGACGAGCTGCTCGACGGTGCTGATCCCGTCACCGGTCACCGAGGCCGGCACCCGCTCCGCGATCGCGGCGACGCGGCCGTCGATGATCAGGCAGCGGTAGTCCTTGCCGGTCACGAACGACTCGACGACCACGACGCCGCGCTTGGACTCCCCGCGGGCGGTCTCGAAGGCCTCGCGGACCTCGTCGGCGTCGGCGAGGTCGAGGCACACGCCGCGGCCGTGGTTGCCGTCGAGCGGCTTGACCACCACGGGGTAGCCGATCCGGGCCGCCACGCGGACGGCCTGGTCGGCGGTGCGCACCGACTCCTGCTTGGGCACCGGCAGGCCGGCGGCGCCGAGCAGGCGGGTGGTGAGGTCCTTGTCGCCGGCGATGTCCACGGCGATGGCGGAGGTCTGCGAGGTCATCGTGGCCCGGATCCGCTGGGCGTGGACGCCCTGGCCGAGCTGGACCAGCGAGGCCTGGTTGAGCCGGATCCACGGGATGTCGCGGGAGACGGCCTCGTCGATGATCGCCTGCGTCGAGGGACCGAACGCGGTGCGCTGAGCGCGGCGGATGAACGACTCCAGCTCGGCGTCCCAGTCGAACGCGGGGTCGGCCTCGACGAGGTGGTTGACCAGGCGCACGGCCAGGGTGCCGGCGGCGAGGCCGACCTGCTCGTCGGCGTAGCCGAAGATCACGTTGTACAGCCCCTGGTGGCCCTTCACCCCGCGGGTCTTGCCGCGCCGCACGTCGTGTCCGACGACCTGCTGCAGGGCCAGCGCGACGTGCTCGGAGACGTGGCCGAGCCAGGTGCCCTCGTGCAGGCGCTCCACGAAGCCGCCGCGCTTGCCGCGCGAGCAGGAGTGCTCGCGCAGGCCGGGCAGCATGACGAGCAGCTCGTCGGTGAACCCGGCCAGGGTGTTGGTCGGGAACTGCTCCAGCGAGCCGAGGTCGACCACGAGGTGGACCGCCCGGTCGTAGGACCACACGTTGGCCCCCCGGTAGACACGGGTCTCGGTGATGGCCAGGTCGGGCGAGGGCCGTCCGCTCATGGGGTTCCTCCTGCGTCGGGGGCGGGCACGCTCGCGGGCGCGAGGTCGTGGGAGTCGCGGGGGGCGGGCGGGACGTGGTGGCGGGCCTGACGGCGGCGCAGCGCACCGGGGGAGGCGTCACCCGCGGCGATGTCGCGGGCCAGGCCGCGCAGGTCGCGCCCGGCCGCGGCCAGCTCGTCGGCCTCGGAGGCGTCGGTGGCCTGGTGCGCAGGCACCAGGGTGCGGGTGGTCAGGTCGAACAGGCTGCCCTCGGGCAGCACGTGCAGCACCACGCCGCTGGCCAGCAGCGGGGCCGAGCGCCGCGCCTCGTAGGCGTTCGTGGTGAGCCGGGCCGGGTCCATGATCGTCACCGCGCCGCGACCGAGCACGCTGAGCACCTCGTGCTCCTCGCCGTCGACCTCGACGTGCTCGACCACCGCCGCGGTGTCCTCGTCGATGCCGAGGCCCAGCAGCTGGGGCGACTGCGCCACGATCATCAGCAGCCGGCCGTAGCGGTTGCGCTGGTCGAAGTGCTGGTCGACCACCGTCGAGCCGAGCAGGCCGAGGCCGGCCGCGACCTGGGTCATCCGCTGCTTCGGCGTCGAGCCGCCGACGCCGAAGGCGACCATGTGGCTGGACTGGATGCTCGCCCCCGCCGAGGTGCCGGCCACGACGGCGCCGCGCTGGTGGGCCCGCACGATGGCGTCGCCCACCGGGGTGCCGCACACGACGCTGGACAGCTTGAGCTGGTTGCCGCCGGTCATGAACAGGCCGGTGACGTCGTCGAGCACCTCCACCAACGCCGGGTCGTGGGCCTGCTCGCGGGTGGCCGGGCGCACCGGGACCACCTGGCCGGCGCCGGCCTTGCGGAACAGCGCGTCGTAGACCTCGACGATCTCCGGGCCCAGCGAGGAGGCGGTCGGGATGACGGCGATGCGAGCCTCGGGCCCGCCGGCCAGCTCGACGAAGCGGTGCAGGATGGTGCGCCGGCGCAGCTTGTCCTCGGCACCGCCGACGATGAGCAGGGGACCGGGGTGCGCGGGGGGCATGGCGCAACGCTAGGCCATGCCTCGGGCCGCCCCCCGACGCGTCCCTCGGGCGGCGACGACAGCGGCAGGCGGGTGCCGCCGCGGCCGGTCGAGGTGGTTGGCTGAGACGATGACGTCCCCCTCGCGCACCCTCGTCGTGATGCGGCACGCCGCCGCCGAGTCCTCGGGGCCCTCGGACGCCGAGCGGGCCCTGACCGCCCACGGGCGCACCGTCGCCGTCGACGTCGGCCGGTGGCTCGCCGAGCACGACGTCACGCCGACCACCGCGCTGGTGTCCTCCGCGCTGCGCACCCGCGAGACCTGGGCCGGCCTGCGCGAGGGCGCCGGGTGGTCGCTCGAGGCCGACCTCGAGGACGGCCTGTACGCCGCCGACCCGGACGCGGCGCTCGACCTGGTGCGCGGCGTCGCGGCGGAGGCGGCCTGCGTGCTGGTGCTCGGCCACAACCCGACGATGGGCTTCCTGGCCCAGCTGCTCGACGACGGCGACGGCAGCGCCCAGGACGTCACCGCGATGGCCCGGGGCTTCCCGACCGCGGCGGCCGCCGTCCTGACCTACGACGGCGCGTGGGCCGACCTGGAGACCGGCTCGGCCCGGCTGCGCGCCTTCCACGCCCCGCGCGGGTGAGACCGGCCGCGCAGGCTCAGGCCGGAGGCGGGCGCAGGCCGGAGGCGCGGGCTCAGACCGGAGGCGCGGGCGTCACGACCCCGGCGGCGGCGTCGGCGGCCTCGATCTCCTCCCGGGAGATGCCGAGCAGGTAGAGGATCGTGTCGAGGTAGGGCACGTTGACGGCGACCTCCGCGGCCTCGCGCACCCGCGGCTTGGCGTTGTAGGCGATGCCGAGCCCGGCGGCCGCGAGCATGTCGAGGTCGTTGGCGCCGTCCCCGATGGCGATCGTGGAGCCGACGTCGATGCCGACCTCGGCGGCGAACTCGTGCAGCGCGCGCGCCTTGGCGGCCCGGTCGACCACCTCGCCCAGGATCCGGCCGGTCAGCCGGCCGTCGGCGATCTCGAGCTCGTTGGCCCGCGCGAAGTGCACGCCGAGGTCCGCGGCGAGGCGGTCGGCGATCTGGGTGAAGCCGCCGGAGACGATCGCGAAGCGGTAGCCGAGCCGCTTGAGGGTGCGCACCATCGTCCGCGCGCCGGGGGCGAGCACGATGCCGTCGTAGACCTCGCCCAGCGCCGACTCCGGCACGCCCTCCAGCAGGGCGACCCGGGAGCGCAGGGACTCCTCGAAGTCCAGCTCGCCCCGCATCGCGCGCTCGGTGACCTCGCGGACCTCGTCCTCGCACCCGGCGTGCGCGGCGATCATCTCGATCACCTCACCCTGGATCAGGGTGGAGTCGACGTCCATCACGATCAGGCGCATCCCCTGGCGCAGCAGGTTGGTGGGCTGCACGGCCACGTCGACGCCCTGGGCGGCGGCCTCGGTGGCCAGCACGGCGCGCAGCTCGTCGGGATCGGCGCCGGAGACGTGCAGGTCGATCGCGGTGACGGGGTAGCGCGCCATCCGCTCGATGCGGTCGATGTTCGCCCCGGTGTCGGCGATCCGACCGGTGATCGCGGCCAGGGAGACCGCGCGCAGCGGTGCACCGATGACGGTGACGTGGCTGCGTCCCTCCGGGCGCGAGCGGTTGTCGCCGGTGCCGCGGCTCAGCTCGACCTGCATCCCGAGGTCCCGGGCCACCGACTCGACCTCGCCGGCCAGCCGGGAGGAGTCGCGCGGCACGGAGACGAGCACGCCGAGCACGAGACGGCGGCGCAGCACGATCTGCTCGACGTCGATGACCTCGACGCCGGCGTGGGCCAGCGTCGAGAGCAGGGTCGAGGTGACGCCCGGCCGGTCGGTGCCGGTCAGCGTGATCAGCAGCGTCTCGGACCGTGCGCGGCCGGTGCCGCCGGTGGCGGGGGTGCCGCGGGCGGGGGTGCTCGTGGGGGTGGTCATCGCAGCCGAAGGCTAGCGCCCCGGCTCAGTCGGGGGGCCAGACCTCGGGCGAGCCGGCGGCGACCAGGGCGACCCGCCCGGCCCGCTCCAGGGGTCGCAGCGCCTGCTCGCGGGCGGTGATCTGCGCCGCCGAGACCGTGCCGCCGTGGTCGGCCAGGGCCAGATCGGCGATCTCGACGGCCTGCAGGCCGCGCGCGGCCAGCTCCACGCATCGCACCGGCACCCCGTCGGGCCCGACGAGGCCGGGTCCGTGGCGCAGGTTCATCAGCCGGTCGGCCACCTCGGGGCGCCACCGGGCCACGTCGAGGGTGGCCAGCGCCTCCGCGGTCTCGAGCAGGGCGAGGCGCAGGCCGCGGTCGGCCTCCCCGACGTCGGGCAGCGGCCGCCGGTCGGCGAGGTGGGGCACCCAGGTGGTCGCCGCGCCCGTGGTCAGCGGCACCAGGCCGAGGCCGGCGCCGGCGACGACCACGGCCTCGCCGGCCTCGAGCGCGGCGGTGTTGAACGCTCGCGGCCCGCCCAGCCCGGTCGGGTCGCCCTCCACGGGCAGGGCCAGGCCGAACGAGGTCGCCCCCGCGGCGCGCAGCGAGGCCAGGCCCCCGAGCAGGGTCTCGGCCGGCGCGCCGGCCGCGGGCGAGGCGACGGCGTGGGTGGCCTCCCCGCCGATCACCGCGTCGAGCAGCAGGTCGGGCACGACCAGACCGCGCAGCCAGGCCGTGCCCCACCAGGCCAGACGCAGGGAGACGGGAGCGGCGATCACGGCCAGTGAGGCTACGCCCGGGACGACCGGGGCCGGGCGCTAGGGTGGCGCGCATGTCCGCCGTCCTCGAGCTCGCCGACGTCACGGTCCGCCGGGGGGACGCCGTCCTCCTCGACCAGGTCAGCTGGGAGGTGCGCGACGGTGAGCGCTGGGTCGTCCTGGGTCCCAACGGCGCCGGCAAGACCACGCTGCTCCAGCTGGCCTCGGCCCAGATCCACCCCACCAGCGGCGTGGTGGGCCTGCTCGGCGAGGTGCTCGGCACCGTCGACGTCTTCGAGCTGCGGCCTCGCGTCGGCCTGACCAGCGCGGCCCTCGCCGACCGGATCCCGCGCCACGAGGTCGTGCGCGACGTGGTGGTCTCCGCCTCCTACGGCGTGGTCGGCCGGTGGCGGGAGTCCTACGACGAGATGGACCACCAGCGCGCCCAGCGGCTGCTCGACGAGATCGGCGCCGGCCACCTCGCCGAGCGTGTCTTCGGCACCCTCAGCGAGGGCGAGCGCAAGCGGGTCCAGGTGGCGCGTGCCCTGATGACCGACCCCGAGCTGCTGCTGCTCGACGAGCCCGCGGCCGGGCTCGACCTCGGCGGTCGCGAGGACCTCGTCACCTCCCTGTCGGCGCTGGCCCGCGACCCCGACGCGCCCGCCACGGTGCTGGTCTCCCACCACGTCGAGGAGATCCCGCCCGGGTTCACCCACGCCCTGCTGCTGCGCCGCGGGACCGTCGTCGCGGCCGGGCCCGTCGCCGACGTCGTCACCCGCGAGAACCTCTCCGAGACGTTCTCGATGCCGCTGGCCCTGCGCCGCTCCCAGGGCCGCTGGACCGCGCAGCGCCAGGCGGCGCGCTGAGGCCGACCGGGTGGGTCTCGGCGGCTAGGGTCGAGGCATGGACTGGATCGGCGACCACCTCTGGGCGGTGTGGCTCGGCATCATGATCGTGCTCGGCGCCGCCGAGATGATCAGCCTCGACCTGGTCCTCATCATGCTCGCCGTCGGCGCCGGCGCCGGGATGCTGACCGACCTCGCGGGCCTTTCCCTGCCCGTCCAGATCGTCGTCGCCGCGGCCGCCTCGGTGGCGATGCTCGGCGCCGTGCGCCCCTCGGTGGTCACGCGCCTGCACTCCGGGCCGGAGCTCAGCCTGGGCCACGGCAAGCTCGTCGGCCGGCAGGCCGAGGTGACCCGCGAGATCAGCAGCGCCCACCACGGCCGCGTCGACCTCGCCGGCGAGGAGTGGAGCGCGGCGCCCTACGACGACATGCTCACGATCGCAGCCGGAGAGACCGTCGAGGTCTTCGAGATCCGGGGCGCCACCGCCTACGTCCACCCCGTCCACCGGCTCGATCCCTGAACCACCCCTGAACGACCCTCCCGAGAGGAGAGCCCGTCGTGGCTTACCTGATCATCCTCGCGCTGCTGCTCGTCTTCGTCGTCGTGCTGCTGAGCAAGACCGTCCAGATCATCCCCCAGGCCCGCGCGGCCATCGTCGAGCGCTTCGGCAAGTACCAGTCGACGCTGGACGCCGGACTGAAGGTCGATCGTGCCCTTCATCGACAAGGTGCGCTACGTCATCGACCTGCGCGAGCAGGTGGTCAGCTTCCCGCCGCAGCCGGTGATCACCGAGGACAACCTGGTGGTCTCGATCGACACCGTCATCTACTTCCAGGTCACCGACCCGGTGGCGGCGACCTACGAGATCGCCAACTACATCCAGGCCGTCGAGCAGCTCACGATGACCACGCTGCGCAACATCGTCGGCGGCATGGACCTCGAGGGCACCCTGACCAGCCGCGACGAGATCAACAGCCGCCTGCGCGGGGTCCTCGACGAGGCCACCGGCAAGTGGGGGATCCGCGTCAACCGCGTCGAGCTCAAGGGCATCGACCCGCCCCCCTCCATCAAGGACTCGATGGAGAAGCAGATGCGCGCCGACCGCGACAAGCGCGCCGCCATCCTCACCGCCGAGGGCCAGCGCCAGTCCGCGATCCTCTCGGCCGAGGGTGAGAAGCAGTCCGCGATCCTCACCGCCGAGGGCGACCGGGAGTCGCAGATCCTGCGCGCCCAGGCCGACCGGGAGTCGCAGATCCTGCGCGCCCAGGGTGAGGGCCAGGCGATCCAGACCGTCTTCCAGGCCATCCACGACGGCCGTCCCGACCAGTCGCTGCTGGCCTACCAGTACCTCCAGATGATGCCGAAGATCGCCGAGGGCGACGCCAACAAGGTCTGGATCGTGCCGTCCGAGATCGGCCGTGCGCTCGAGGGCCTCGGCTCGACGATGAACGAGCTCAAGGGCATCCCGCAGGAGGTGGACGGGCCCCGCGACCCGCGTGGACATGGGCTCGACCGTGCCCGAGCTGCCGCGCAGCAGCGAGGAGAGCGGCGAGCGCAGCACCAACGCCGCCGTCCAGGCCGCGATCCGCGAGGCCGCCGAGGCCGCCAACCCGGGCAGGGCCGCTCGTCGCGCACCGGCGCCGCGCCGCCCGGCGACGCCGAGGCCGCCCCGGCCACCGAGACGGTCGGCGACGAGCAGCCCATCGACCGACCCGGGCGGCGTGGCCGACGGGCCGCCGCCGGCGCAGCCCTGAGGTAGCCGGTGACGGTCCTCGACGCCGTCCTGATCGCCCTCGCCGGGGTCGCGGCCGGCACCATCAACACCGTCGTCGGCTCGGGCACGCTGATCACCTTCCCGACGCTGCTGGCGTTCGGGGTGCCGCCGGTGATGGCGAACGTGTCCAACAACCTCGGGCTCGTGCCGGGCTCGCGTCACCGGCGCGTGGGGCTACCGTCGCGAGCTGGGCGGCCAGCGCGGCGCGCGATGCTGCGGCTCGGCGTCGGCCTCGCTGATCGGCGGCCTGGCCGGGGCGGTCCTGCTGCTCGTGCTGCCGCCCGGTGCCTTCGCGACGATCGTGCCGGTGCTGATCGGCATCGGCGTGCTGCTCGTCGTCGTCCAGCCGCGGCATCGCGGCCTGGCGCCGGCGGCCACCGCGGGGCGTACGCCGGCACCACGGCGCCGTGGTGGGTCTGGCCGGCCGTCGCGCTCACCGGCGTGTACGGCGGCTACTTCGGCGCCGCGCAGGGCGTGCTGCTGATGGGCGTCCTCGGGATCGGCGTCGACGACGCCCTGCAGCGGCTGAACGCGGTTGAAGAACGTACTGGCCGCTATCGTGAACGGTGTCGCCGGCGTGTTCTTCATCTTGGTCGCCGACGTCGACTGGACGTCGGTCTGATCGCCGCGGGCTCATCGGCGGCCGGGGCGGTGGTCGGGCGGGCTCCCGCCGCTCGGCTGCCATCGTCGGGCCGCCGGATGCCGCCGCCTCGCTGCTGCGCGCGGTAGTCACGTCGGTCGTCGGGCGTCGACCGAACGGTCGCGCTGCCTGGGCTGAACGGCCAGGTCGGTCGACGTACGCCGAGCCAGCGTCGAGCTCGTCGTAACGCGCGCGCCCGGGGCTCGGCGCGCGACAGAACACGTCGTGACGGGCGCCGTCGATGGCGACATAGGTGACGTGGCGCCCCAGCGATGGGCGACCACCGCCGGATCTGCTCGACGTCGAGCACGATGTCGTGGGTGTGCACGTCCTCGCCCATCGCGGACGGGCTGGCCGACGCGCGCCGAGGACAGCACCAGCACCGGGAGCGGCGACGTCGAGCCCGGCGTGCACCGCGGCGTGGCCGCGCGGACCGCCGCGCAGCCAGCCGGCGTACGACCGGGCGCGACTCGATCGGCTTCCAGGCCAGGTCGAAGTCCCACTCGCCGTCGTGGTCGCGGTGCAGGCTGCGGGCGTAGAAGCCGGTGACGGCGCGGCGGGATGACCGCGTCGGCGTGCCGGCGGCCGAGCTGGCTCACCGCGGCGAGCCCACAGTGCGCAGCACGGCGCTGCCCCTGCAGGTCGAGCCACGGCGAGTTGAGCGCGAGGCCGCGCGAGACGGCCGGGCGGCGGTCGGTCGGCCCACAGCGCCGCGTCAGCCCGCCGGTGGAGTGGGCCGAGAGCACGACGTGCTCGTGGCCGTCGCGCTCGGTGATCCGTCGCCAGGCCGCGTCGAGCTCGGCGAAGTAGTCGGTGAGGTCGTTGACGTAGTTGCGGGTCTGGTGGGCGAGCAGCGACCGGCCGTACTTGCGCAGGTCGAGGCGCGTAGAAGTCGTAGCCGCGGTCGAGCCACCACTCGGCGTACGCGGTCTGGAAGAAGTAGTCGGCGAAGCCGTGGACGTGCAGCACCGCCCGGCCGGTCGCGGCGCGCGGCGCGCGGCGCACCAGCGTGGCCACGACCGGCGCCCTCGTCGTCGTCGGGCAGGTCGATCGTCTCGGCGCGTCCACGGGGCCCCCGAGCACGTCGGTGACCGGGTCGCGGGCGCCGTCGGGCTCGTGGCTCATGCCCCCGATCCTGTCCAGCCGGGCCAGCGCGTGCGCGGGTCGGCGGCCGCGGCGACGAGAGCCCGGCGAGCAGGCCGACGTCGGCTCGCCGGTCTCGGGGTGCCACTGCACGGCGAGCGCAGAACCGGTCGCCGGCGCGCTCCATGGCCTCGACGGTGCCGTCGGCGGCGTGGGCGACGGCGTCGTAGCCGGGGTGGGTCGCGACGGCCTGGTGGTGGTGGCAGCGCACCGTCGGGCCGCGTCGCCGAGCAGCCCGGCCACCCGGGAGCCGGCGGCGGTGGCCACCTCGACCGGCGCCGAACTCGGTCGCCGCCGGGGGAGTGCGCTTCGTGCCCGACGAGGTCGGGCAGGTGCTGCTCGAGCGGGCCGCCGGCGGCGACCGCCATCACCTGCATCCCCCGGCAGACGCCCGAGCACGGGCAGGGCCCGCGCGGCGGCGGCCGTCGAGCGAGGGCCAGCTCCCAGGCGTCCCGGTCGGGGCGCCAGGCCGGCGGTGCGCGGGTGGGGCTCGGCGCCGTAACGGCGCGGGGTCGACGTCGGCGCCGCCGGTGACCACCAGCGCGTCGAGGCGGGCGACGACCGCGTCGGCCGCCCCCGGCACCTGCACCGGCGGCAGCAGCACGGGCAGGCCGCCCGCGGCCACCACCGCGTCGGCGTACTGCGGCGTGCAGCAGGTCGGCGCGCTGGTCCCACACGCCCCAGCGCGGCGTGCTCGCGGTAGGTCGTCAGCCCGACGACGGGGGCGGTCATCCTCAGAGCGGCGTGACGTAGGCGCCGGAGATGCCGCCGTCGACGAGGAACGTGGTCGGCGGTCATGAACGAGCTGATCGTCGGAGGCCAGGAAGAGCACGGCCGAGGCCATCTCCTAGGGCTCGCGCGAAGCGTCCCATCGGCACGTGCACCAGGCGGCGGGCCGCGCGCCTCGGCGTCGGTGGCGAACAGCTCCTGCAGCAACGGGGTGTTCACCGGGCCCGGGCACAGCGCGTTGACCCGCACCCCCTGGCGGGCGAACTGCACGCCGAGCTCGCGGGTCATCGACAGCACACCGCCCTTGGAGGCGGAGTAGGAGATCTGCGAGGTCGCCGCGCCCATGACCGCCACGAACGAGGCGGTGTTGATGATCGACCCGCGGCCCTGCTCGAGCATGTAGGGCAGGGCGGCCTTGCAGCAGAGGTAGACGCTGGTCAGGTTGACGTCCTGGACCCGCTCCAGGCCTCGAGGTCGGTGTCGAGGATGGAGTCGTCCTCGGGCGGGGCGATGCCGGCGTTGTTGAACGCGATGTCCACCGAGCCGTAGGTGTCCTTGGCGGTCTCGAACAGCGCGTCGACCTGCTCCTTGTCGGTGACGTCGACGTGGGCGTAGGTCGAGCACGTCGTGGCCGCCGAGCTGGCCGACCAGCTCGTGGCCGCGCTGGTCGTCGATGTCGCCGACGACGACCTTGGCGCCCTCGTCGACGAAGCGCTGCACGGTGGCCAGGCCGATGCCCGAGCACCCGCCGGTGACGACCGCGACGCGGTCCTGGATGCGTCCTGCCATGTGTGGGTCCTCCTGGGTGGTGGTCGGTGCTCGGGTCGCACCGAGTCGGATCGTGGTGCGGGGCGTTGCTGGTCAGGGTTCGTGCGCCTGTCGGGGGTTGCAACACCCGACAGGTGCGGAATCCCCGGCCGGGGATTCCGCAGCCGCGACCCTCAGTGCGCGATGAAGACGTTCTTCTCCTCGGTGAACGACGCGCGGGGCGTCGGGCCCGAGCTCGCGGCCGAGACCGGACTGCTTGTAGCCCCCGAAGGGGGTCCAGTAGCGCACCGCGGAGTGGGAGTTGACCGAGAGGTTGCCCGACTCCACGGCACGGGCCACGCGCAGGCCACGGCCGAGGTCGGAGGTGAAGATCGACCCGGACAGGCCGTACTCGGTGTCGTTGGCCAGGGCCACCGCGTCGGCCTCGCCGTCGAAGGCCATCACGGCCACGACGGGGCCGAAGACCTCCTCGCGCCACAGCCGGTGGGCCGGGTCGTCGAGGCTCGACGACGGTCGGCGGCACCCAGAACCCGTCGCCGCCGGGCGCGGAGCCGGCGAAGGCGACGTCGGCGCCGTCGAGGTAGCCCCGGACCCGGTCGCGGTGGGCGGCCGAGACCAGCGGGCCCATCTCGCTGGTCGTCGTCGCCCGGGGTCGAGCACGCGCAGGCCCGTGACGGCCGGCTCAGCCGGGAGACGAACTCGTCGTAGGCCGAGCGCTCGACGAGGATCCGCGAGCGGGCGCAGCAGTCCTGGCCGGCGTTGTCGAAGACGGCGTACGGGAGCGGCCGCGGCGGCCGCGGCGATGTCGGCGTCGGCGAACACGATGTTCGAGCTCTTGCCGCCGAGCTCGAGGGTGACCCGCTTGACCTGGTCGGCGCAGCCGGCCATGATCTGCTTGCCCACGCGGGTGGAGCCGGTGAAGCAGACCTTGCGCACCAGCGGGTGGGTCACGAACCGCTCGCCGACCACCGGGCCCTCGCCGGGCAGGATGGTCAGCACGCCCTCGGGCAGGCCGGCCTCGAGGGCCAGCTCGCCGATCCGGAGGGCGGTCCACGGGGTCAGCTCGGCGGGCTTGAGCGACGACGCAGTTGCCGGCGGCCAGCGCGGGCGCGATCCCCCAGGCCAGCATCGGCATCGGGAAGTTCCAGGGCACGATGATCCCCACGACGCCGAGCGGCTCGTGGAAGGTCAGGTCCACGCCGCCGGCGACGGGGATCTGCCGGCCGATGCAGCCGCTCGGGCGCGCCGGCGTAGTAGTGCAGGCAGTCGCGGACGTTGCCGGCCTCCCAGCGGGCGTTGGCCGAGGTGTGCCCGGCGTTGCGCACCTCGAGCTCGGCGAGCTCCTCGAGGTGGGCGTCGACGACGTCGCCGAAGCGCCGCAGCAGCCGGGCTCGCTCGCCGGGGGCGACCGCGCGCCAGGCGGTCCGCGCCTCGTGGGCGCGTTCGATCGCCGCGTCGGTCTGCTCCAGCGAGGTCATCGCGACCTCGCCGATCGGCTGGGCGGTCGCGGGGTTGACGACGGTCCAGGTCTGGCTCATGGTGCTCGCTGGGTCGGGGTGCGGGTGGGCTGCGGCGCCGCCGGCCGTCAGAGCCGTTCGAACCCGCGCCGGCGCTCCCAGTCGGTGACCGCGGCGTCGAAGGAGGCCAGCTCGACGTCGGCCATGTTCGTGTAGTGGTCCACGACGTCGTCGCCGAAGGCTGATCGTGCCACCTCGGAGGAGGCGAACGCATCCCGGGCGGCGCGCAGCGTGCGCGGCACCGTGTCGAGGCCGCTCTCGTAGGCGTTTCCCTCCGTGGCCGGCACTCGGCTCCAGCGTCGTTCTCGATGCCGTCGAGACCGCCGGCGAGCATCGCGGCGACCGCCAGGTAGGGGTTGACGTCGCCGCCGGGGACGCGGTTCTCCAGGCGCGCCGAGCCGCCGGAGCCGACCAACCGGACCGCGCAGGTGCGGTTGTCCTCGCCCCAGGCGATCGCGGTGGGCGCGAAGGAGGCGTCCGCGAACCGCTTGTAGGAGTTGATGTTGGGTGCGTAGAGCAGCGTGAAGTCGGCCATCGTGCCGAGCAGGCCCGCGACGAAGGAGTCGTAGAGCGGCGTGCGAGCGTTCTTCTCGCGGTCCCAGAAGACGAGCTCGCCGTCGGTGCCGCGCAGCGACAGGTGGATGTGGCAGGAGTTGCCCTCGCGCTCGTCGAACTTCGCCATGAAGCTCAGCGACTTCTGGTGCTGGGCGGCGATCTCCTTCGCGGCGGTCTTGTAGACCACGTGGTGGTCGCACACGATCATCGCGGTCGTTGAACAGGAAGCCGATCTCGTGCTGGCCGAAGTTGCACTCGCCCTTCGCGCTCTCCACGTCCATGCCGGCGGCGTACATGTGGTTGCGGATGTCGCGCAGCAGCGGCTCGACCCGGGTCGTGCCCAGGATCGAGTAGTCGACGTTGTACTGGTTGACCGGCGTGAGGCCCCGGTAGTCCTTGTCGTGCGCGTGCCTCGTAGGTGTCCTCGAAGGCGATGAACTCCAGCTCGGTGCCGGCGTGCGCGCTGAAGCCCATCTCGCGGGCCCGCTCCAGCTGGTGGGCCAGGATCGTGCGCGGCGACTCCACCACGGGCGTGTGGTCGGGCCAGACCAGGTCGCACTGGACCATCGCGGTGCCGGGCAGGTGGGTCAGCAGCCGCAGGGTGGACCAGTCGGGCACCCACTCCATGTCGCCGTAGCCGCGCTCCCACGAGGAGATCGCGTAGCCGTCGACGGTGTTCATGTCGACGTCGACGGCGAGCAGGTAGTTGCAGCCCTCGGTGCCGGCGGCCAGCGCGACGTCGAGGAAGTAGCTGGGCGTGCAGCCGCTTGCCGGCCAGCCGGCCCTGCATGTCGGTGAAGGCGATCACCACGGTGTCGATCTCGCCGTCGGTGATCAGGTGCCGGAGCCGGTCCAGGGTCAGCATCCGGGCATTGACCGGCTGGTCGGTCCCGGCGTCGGGGGCGTTCTCGTCGCTCATCAGTGCAGGTCCTTCTCGGCGTCGGTGATGGCGGCGAACTCCTCCTCGGGAGCCCCCGCCTTGATGTGGTGGCGGGAGTAGAAGTAGAAGTACGCGATCGCCAGCGCGAAGACGCCGGCGGTCACCACGATCACGAGCGGGTCGACCAGGAAGCCGGCCACCATCGCGATCACGGCCAGCACCAGCGCGATGCCGGTGGTGACCACCCCGCCCGGGGTGCGGTAGGGCCGCTCGAGGTCGGGCTCCTTGAAGCGCAGCACGATGTGGCTGACGAGCATCAGGACGTAGGAGATCGTCGCGCCGAAGACGGCGACCAGGATGAGCAGCGCACCCTGGTTGAGCACGGCCATCACGAAGCCGATCACGCCGGGCACGATCAGGGCCAGGTAGGGCGTCTTGCGGCGTCCGGTCTTGGACAGCACCGTGGGCAGGTAGCCCGCACGCGAGAGCGCGAAGGTCTGGCGGGAGTAGGCGAAGATGATGGAGAAGAAGCTCGCGACCAGTCCGAGCAGCCCGACGACGTTGACGAACGTGCTCACCGCGGTCGACCCGTCGTAGGCGGCCTCGAGGGAGTCCACCAGCGGGTTGCCGGAGCCCTTGATCGCTGTCGGCGCCCGCGGCACCCGGTCGCGAGAACAGGATGGAGAACGCGAAACGAGCAGGATCAGCCATCGCCACGATGATCCCGCGCGGCATCGACTTGGCCGGGTCGGCGGTCTCCTCGGCGGCCAGCGGGACGCCCTCGACGGCGAGGAAGAACCAGATCGCGAACGGCAGGGCCGCCCAGACGCCGAGCAGGCCGAACGGCAGGAACGTGGAGCGGCCGCCGGCGCGGTCGGGGGGGATGTCGGTCAGGTTGGCCGGGTCGAAGGAGTGCGGCGGCCACGACGAAGAGGAGGAGCGCGACGGCGCGATCGCGGTGATCACGAAGATCAGCTTCAGCGCCTCGCCGACGCCGTAGAGGTGGAGGCCGATGAAGAGCGACGTAGAAGGCAGGAAGACCCGCCAGCCATCGTGAAGCCGAACAGGCAGCGACTCGACGTAGGCGCCGATGAAGTTGGCGATCGCGGCGGGCGCGACGCGTACTCGACGAGGATCGCGGTCCCGGTCAGCGAAGCCGCCCCACGGCCCAGGGCGCGTCGGGCGAAGCTGTAGCCGCCGCCGGCCGTCGGCAGATGGCCGAGGACATCTCGGCCAGCCCGAGCACCATGAACAGGTACATCACGCCGACCAGGAGGGTGGCGACCAGCATCCCGCCCCAGCCGCCCTCCGCCAGGCCGTAGTTCCAGCCCGCGAAGTCGCCCGAGATGACGTAGGCGACGCCCAGGCCGGCCAGGAGCACCCAGCCCGCGGCGCCCTGCTGGAGCTGGCGTTCCTCGAAGTAGCCCTCCTCGGCCGACTCCTGCTGCACGCCCGCGCGCTTGCCCTTCTGATCGCTCATGCGACGTCCCGCCCCCCGGTCGCACCGGCCCGGCGGGCCGGTCGCGTGCGACGAACGTAGTGAGGAATCAGGTATCGAACAATGCCCCACGCCGGGCGCGGGCGACCACGAGCCCGGCCAGGATCGAGCCGAGGCAGCCCAGGGCCAGGTCACCGAGGGTGTCGGTGTACGCGGTCTCGATCTCCGTCCCGTGCCGGATGAACGTCCACCACTCGCCCAGCTCCCACCCGATCGCGAGCAGCGCGCCGAGGCCGGCCACCAGCAGGACGGTCGCCCAGGCGGGGCTGCCCCGCAGCGACGGGGCCAGCAGCAGGCCGAGACCCGCGGTGAGCAGGAGCCAGTTGACGAGGTGGTTCAGGTCGTCCCACCAGGCCACGGAGTCGTAGAGGTCGAGGGTGTTGCCGGTCGCGTCGATCAGGAATCCGGCCATGACCAGGGTGAAGGCCCCGTGCGGCACCGCCCGGGTGCGTGCGTGCCGCCCGACGAGCAGCCACCACAGGGCGGGCACGAGCAGCATCAGCAGCGGGTAGAGCACCAGTCGGGCGCCGAAGGCCTTGTCGGCGAACCGGTCGATGCCGGGCACCCACTGGGCGACGGCGAGCTGGGCGACCGTCAGGGCGAGCACCAGCGGCGGGGCCCAGCGCAGGCGGGACGGGGAGCGGGTCATGGCACCAGCCTGACGCCTGCCGGCCGGTGGCGCCTGAGCTCGAGGGCTCAGACACCCCGGCGACGGCTCAGCCGGTGGGGGCGGGGCGCTCGCGGCAGGCCGAGCAGGTCCCCCAGTAGGTGACCTCGGCCTCGTCGAGGACGAACCCGGGCGCGTGCCGGTCGAGGTCGGCCGGCTCCAGGCACGGAGCGGAGCCGTGGGTGCAGTCGACGTCGACGATCCTGCCGCAGGAGCGGCACACCACGTGGTGGTGGTTGTCGCCGGCGCGCAGCTCGTAGCGGGCCACCGAGCCGGCCGGCTGGATGCGCCGCACCACCCCGTGGCTGGTCAGCGCCCCGAGCACGTCGTAGACCGCCTGGGTGGAGACGGTCACGGTGGCGCGGGCGCACTCGATCACCTCGTCGGTGCGTGCGTGCGGCCGCGCCTCGAGGGCGGCGAGCACCGCCAGCCGCGGCTGCGTCACGCGCAGCCCGGCAGACCGCAGCGTCGTGCTGTGGTCACGGGAGGCGGGCAGGTGGCTCATCACGCTCGACTGTGCCCCGCAGTCTGGAACTAGTCAAGATCGCGGGGGGTCGGGCACGCGGCCTCAGTGCTGGTAGGTGCCGTGCAGGATCGCGCGGCCGGCGGTCTTGAAGGCCAGGTTGAACGACACGACGCGCCGCGAGGCGTCGGCGTCGACGCCGAGGGACTCCTCGGTGACGGCGTGCACCACGAAGAAGTAGCGGTGCACCTGGTCGCCCTCGGGCGGGGCGGCCCCGATGAAGCCCTCGCCGCCGCCGTCGTTGCGGCACATGAACGCGTTGCCCAGGCAGGTCGGCGCCCTCGGCGCCGGCGCCGGCGTCGAGCGAGGTCACGTCGGCCGGGAGGTCGACCAGGACCCAGTGCCAGAAGCCCGCTCGGGGTCGGCGCGTCGGGGTCGAAGCAGGTGACGGTGTAGCTCTTGGTGCCCTCCGGCGCGCCCTCCCAGGACAGCTGCGGCGAGGTGTTGCCCGTGTCGGCGACCTGGTCGTCCTTCAGCGGCTGGCCGTCGGTGACGTCGTCGCTGGTGACGGTGAACGAGGGGACCGGCGGCAGCAGGTCGTAGGGGTTCGGGGCGACCGGGCGCTCGAGCGTCATGGCCCGACCCTAGCCAGGCCGCGCTCGGGCGCCCACCACCCGGGCGGAGCACGGTGCGTCCCCGGCCCGGAGAATGGGCGCATGGACCAGCCCGCCGACCCGCTCCGGACCCACGACGGGCTCGGTGACGGGCCCGCCGCCTACCCGGCGGGCCTGCGGCTGGCCGGGCGCCGGGTGGTCGTGGTCGGCGGCGGCCACGTCGCCCAGCGGCGGGTGCCCACGCTGATCGCGGCCGGCGCCGACGTGCTGCTCGTGGTCCCCCGAGGTGACCCCGGCGCTCGAGGGGCTGCGCGGCCGGCGAGGTCACCTGGGCCGCGCGGCGCTTCGAGGACGGCGACCTCGACGAGGCCTGGTACGTGATCGCGGCCACCGACGACCCGGCGGTCAACGCCGCGCGTCGGCGCGGCGGCCGAGGGCGCCGGATGTTCTGCGTGCGCGCCGACGACGCCGCCGCGGCCACGCGCCTGGACGCCGGCGGTCGGCCGTCACGGCGGGGTCACCGTGGCGGTCCTGGCCAACCGGGAGCCGCGCCGGTCCGCGGCGGTGCGCGACGAGATCATCGCACGGCCTGCGCGAGGGCGACATCGCTGGCGCGCCGGCGGCGCACCGGGCGCGCGCCGGTGTGGTGCTGGTCGGCGGCGGGCCCGGGCGACCCCGAGCTGGTCACGGTCGCCGGCCCGGCAGCGCGCTGGTCGACGCCGACGTCGTGGTCGCCGACCGCCTCGCCCCGCGCGAGCTGCTCGGCGAGCTCGGCGCCGACGTCGAGCTGCTCGACGTGGCGAAGCTGCCCCGGGGCCGCTCGGCCAGCCAGGAGGAGATCAACCGCGCTGATCGTCGGCGCGCGCGCTCGCGGGCAAGCGGGTGGTCCGGTTCAAGGGCGGCGACAGCTTCGTCTTCGGCCGCGGCTTCGAGGAGGTGCTGGCCTGCCGCGAGGCCGGCGTGCCGGTCACGTGTCATGCCGGGCCTGACCTCGGCGCTCGCGGTGCCCGCGCGGGCCGGCATCCCGGTGACCCACCGCGGCGTGGCCCACGAGCTTCACCGTCGTCTCCGGGCCACCTGCCCCCGGGGCACCCGGACTCGCTGGTCGACTGGGACGCGCTGGCCCGGATGCGCGGGACGCTGGTGCTGATGATGGCGGTCGAGAACGCGCCCGCCGATCGCCGAGGCGCTGGTCGCGGGCGGGCGCGCCGGCGAGCACCCCGGTGGCGGTGCTGGGCGAGGGCACGATGCCGGGCGAGCGCACCGTGCTCTGCGACCTCGCCACCCTGGCGACCCGGAGCGCCGAGGACCGGCTGCGCCCGCCGGCGATCATCGTGGTCGGCGACGTCGTCGCGGTGCGCCCGGCCCGGCGACTACCCGGCGGCCGAGGCCTGAGGTGGCCCAGCTGACGTCGAGGTCACCGACCCCGACGACCCGCGGCTCGCCGACTACCGCGACCTGCGCGACGTCACAGCTGCGCAAGCACCTCGAGGCCGAGCACGGCCTGTTCCTCGCCGAGGGGGAGAAGGTGGTGCGCCGCGCGGTCGAGGCCGGGTACACCGCCCGCTCGTTCCTGATGGCGCCGCGCTGGCTCGACGGCCTCGCCGACGTCCTGGTCGCCTCCGACGCGCCCTGCTACGTCGTCTCCGAGGCGCTCGCCGAGCAGGTCACCGGCTTCCACGTCCACCGTGGCGCGCTCGCCTCGCTGCGAGCGCCGGCCGCTGCCGCCGTGGCGGAGGTGCTGGCCGGGGCCCGGTCGGTGCTGGTGCTGGAGGACGTCGTGGACCACACCAACGTCGGCGCGGTCTTCCGCTCGCGGTGCGGCGCTCGGCTTCGACGCGGTGCTGCTCTCCCCGCGGTGCGCCGACCCGCTCTACCGGCGCGCGGTCAAGGTCGCGATGGGCGCGGTGTTCGCGCTGCCCTGGACCCGGCTGCCGGACTGGTACGACGCGCTGCCGACGCTGTCGGCCGCCGGGTTCACCACCGTCGCGCTCACCCTGGCCGAGGACGCCGTGCCCGTCGAGGAGGCCGTCGCCGGCGTGGACCGGCGTGGCGCTGGTGCTCGGCTCCGAGGGCCACGGGCTCTCGCAGCGCTGGCAGCAGGCCGCCGACCGCCGGGCGGTGATCCCGATGCGCGCCGGGATCGACTCGCTCAACGTCGCCGCCGCTGCCGCGGTGGCCTGCTACGTCACCGCCACGCGCGGGGGCCCGGGCTGCCCTGAGCGACGCCGTCAGGGGGTCGCCTGCCCCGGCCGGCCAGTCCGGGCGGGAAGTCGTCGGCGGCCTTGTCGTGCTGCTTGTGCAGCTTCTTGCGCGCCTTGGTCGGCGAGCCGGTCGCCGAAGACCGTGCCCAGCGTGTGGTCGGTCTCGTGCTGCAGGCACCGGGCGAGCAGGCCGTCGCCCTAGAAGGTGACCGGCTCGCCGTCCAGGCCCTGGCCGGTGACGACGGCGGTGTCGGGCCGGGCCAGCTCGACGAAGCCGCCGGGGAAGGACAGGCAGCCCTCCTCGTCGTCGTCGAGGCTGGCGGTCGCGGGCCCTCGGGCAGGGTGAGCACCGGGTTGCAGACCACGCCCGCGGTGCGCGCGCCGGACTCGTCGGGGCAGTCGAAGACGAACAGCGCCACGCCCTCGCCGACCTGGCAGGCGGCCAGGCCGACGCCGTCGGCGGCGTACATGGTGGCCACCAGGTCGGCGGCGAGGGTGCGCAGCGCGGCGTCGAAGGTGGTCACCGGCGCGGCACGGTGGTGCATCACCGGCTCGCCCCAGCGGGTCACCGTGCGCACCCGCCCGCCCTCGGGCAGGGGTCCGTGCGGCGCGTGGTCGGGCGGCGGGAGCGGGGACGGCACGGCGCCGATCCTAGGAGCCGATGGCGGCCGGGTCGTGCGAGGGTTTGCCCATGGCCATCGCGAAGACCGCCCAGCAGCGCACCGACCGGATTGTCGAGGTCCTCGACGACGCCTTCGGCGACCTGATGCGCGCGACCCGACCGCGTTCCGCACCAAGTACCGCAAGATGGCCGCGGACCCGCACTCGTTCTACCGGGGCACCGCCTGCCTGTTCTACGCCGACGTCACCGAGGACGAGGACCCGTTCTGCGACGAGCGCAGCGGCCGGATCTGGATCCACGGCGACCTGCACGTCGGAGAACTTCGGCACCTACCTGGACTCCGACGGCCAGATGGTCTTCGACGTCAACGACTTCGACGAGGCCTACCTGGGCCACTTCACCTGGGACCTGCAGCGCTTCGCCGCCTCGCCTGGCCCTGACCGGCTGGCAGAAGGCCCTGCCCGAGGAGGACGGTCCGCCGCGCTCATCGGCCGCTACCTGCGCGCCTACCTCGCCCAGGTCGACGTCTACCGCGGCCGCGGGGACGACGACGAGTTCGCGCTGAACCTCGACAACACCGAGGGCCCCGTGCGCGAGGTCCTCCCTCGAGGCCCGCTCCCACAGCCGGGTCTCGCTGCTCGACCCGCAGACCGAGGTGCGACGCCGACGGTCACCGGCGCTTCCGCGACGCCGACCCCACCGCGCGTCGGCTCTCGCGCACCGAGCGGGCCACCGTCGAGCGCGCCTTCGCCCGCTACCTGGAGACCATCCCGGCGGACAAGCGGAACGACCGGACGTTGCTTCTACGAGTGCGCGACATGGTCGGCAAGTCCGGCTTCGGCATCGGCAGCGCCGGCCTGCCCGCGTACGCGTCCTGGTCGAGGGGTGCAGCCAGGCCCTGGAGAACGACGTGCTGCTGTCGATGAAGCAGGCCAACGTGCCCGCGGTCAGCCGGTTCGTCGACACGACGAGATCGAGGAGTACTTGGAGAACCAGGGCCACCGCACCGTGGTCAGCCAGCGCGCGCTGCAGGTGCACACCGACCCGCTGCTGGGGTGGACCAGCGTCGACGGCGTGGGCTACGTGGTCTCCGAGGTCTCGCCCTACGAGGTGGACCTCGAGTGGGACGGCCTGATCGAGCCGGACGACATCGCGGCGGTCGTGGACGTCCTCGGTCGCGCGACGGCCAAGATGCACTGCGCCTCCGACGAGGACAGCGACCAGGACCTGGTCGACTTCCAGGTCGAGGAGGCGATCGCGGACATGCTGGAGGGCAGGCGGCGCGAGTTCGCCGCGGGTCACCGACTACGGCGGTGGCCTACGCGGAGCAGGTGCGCGAGGACCACGCGCTGTTCGTGGAGGCCTTCCGGGCCGGCCGTATCGGCGGCGTCTCGGCAACCTGATCGGGCCTGCCGCGCCGCCCCCCGGGGGCGCCCGGCGGGCCCGCCGGGCGGTCTGGCGGTCGCGTCGCTGGCGTAGCGTCGGCGCGGTGCAGTTCCTGAACCCGCCCTGTGGCCACGACCTGACCTACGACGACGTCTTCATGGTGCCGCGCGACTCCGCGGTGGCCAGCCGGTACGACGTCGACCTCGCCACCCCGACGGCACGGGGGCCACCGTGCCGTGGTCGTGGCGAACATGACCGCGATCGCCGGGCGCCGGATGGCCGAGACCGTCGCCCGGCGCGGCGGCCTGGTCGTGGTCCCGCAGGACATCCCGACCGCGGTGGTCGCCGAGGTGGTGGCCTGGGTCAAGACCCGCCACCTGGTGCTGGACACCCCGATCGAGCTGCGCCCCGACCAGACCGTGGCCGAGGCGATCTCGCTGATCCCCAAGCGCGCCCACCGCGCCGCCGTCGTGGTCGAGGACGGCCGGCCCGTCGGCGTGGTCTCCGAGCAGGACTGCGCCGAGGTCGACCGGTTCGCGCAGGTCGGCTCGGTGATGCGCCCGCCCGCCGCCGCCGTCGCCGCCGACGGCGACCCCCGCGACGCCTTCGAGACCATCGACGCCGCCCGGGCCCGCTGGCCGTGGCCGTCGACGAGCGAGGGACTGCTGGTGGGCGTGCTGACCCGGACCGGCGCGCTGCGCGCGACCCTCTACAGCCCCGCCGTCGACGAGCGCGGCGGCCTGCGGGTCGCCGCGGCGCTCGGCGTCAACGGCGAGGTCGCCCTGCGCGCCCAGGAGCTGCTCGCCGCCGGCGTGGACACCCTCGTCGTCGACACCGCGCACGGCCACCAGACGCGCATGATCGAGGCGCTCGGCGCGGTGCGGGGCCTGGACCCGCAGGTGCCGGTCGTCGCCGGCAACGTGGTGTCCGCCGCCGGCACCCGCGGCGCTGGTAAAGGCGGGCGCCGACATCGTCAAGGTCGGCGTCGGGCCGGGCGCCATGTGCACCACCCGGATGATGACCGGGGTCGGGCGGCCGCAGTTCTCCGCGGTCCTGGACTGCGCGGCCGCCGCTCGCGAGCTGGGCGCCCACGTGTGGGCCGACGGTGGCGTGCGCCACCCCCGTGACGTCGCCCTCGCGCTGGCGGCCGGGGCGTCCTCGGTGATGGTCGGCTCCTGGTTCGCCGGCACCCACGAGTCGCCCGGCGACCTGCTGCACGACTCCCACGGCCGCGCGTACAAGACCTCCTTCGGGATGGCCTCGGCCCGCGCCGTCGCGACACCGCACGAGCGGGGAGTCGGCCTACGACCGTGCCCGCAAGGGTCTCTACGAGGAGGGGATCAGCTCCTCGCGGATGTACCTCGACCCGGCCCGGCCCGGCGTCGAGGACCTGCTCGACCAGATCTGCTCCGGCCTGCGCTCGGCGTGCACCTACGCGGGCGCCACCACGCTGGCCGAGCTGCACGAGCGCGCCTGGATCGGCGTGCAGTCCGCCGCCGGGTTCACCGAGGGCCGGCCGGTGGCCTCCTCCTGGTGAGGGGCGTCCGGGCGGACGGAGGGTCGGGGAGGGGCGCTCAGGCCAGCCGGGCGTCGACGTAGGCCATCGCGCGCAGGAACAGCGCCGCCGAGGCCGCGGTGGGCATCGCGGCCAGCGCGGGGTCGGGGCCGCCGAGGTCGTGGCCGGCGCGGGCCGCGATCTGGCCGCAGGCCAGCACCGCGTCGGAGACCACCGCGGGGTCGAGGCTCCACATCACCTCGAAGACACGGTCCCCGCCCGCGGGCCGGTCGTGGCCCGGCAGCTCCCAGGCGGCCATCACGATGGGAAGGGTGGAGGACTCGCAGACCACGAACCACTCGCGGCGGGTGGGGGCGTCCGGCTCGAGGCGCACCACCCGGATCGCGGCGTCGGTCTCCAGCGGCACGCCGGTGTCCACGGCGAAGATCACCGCCTCGCCGACCACCTGGGCGATCGTCTCCCAGCGAGGCAGCGCGGAGGCGAAGAACTCGGTGGTCTGGAAGCCGGCCATGATCCGGGTCCGGTCGCCGGTGGAGCAGAACTCGTCCTCGATGGCATGGGCGAGCGACTGCAGCGTGGCCTTGCGCATGCGCTGTGGGGCGAGCTCGGAGTGCCGGGCGCGCAGCAGCGCGTACACCGAGTGGCCCACGCGGTCCAGGGTGTGCGCCTCGGCCACCGCCTTCTCCAAGCGGACCCCGCGGTCGCGGGCGGCCACCACGCGGCGCACGGAGGACACGTCGCTCTCGCGGTAGCGCCGGTGCCCCGAGGCCAGGCGCACCGGCACGGGGAAGCCGTGGCGCTGCTCCCACATCCGCAGGGTCCCGGCCGCCACCCCGGTGCGGGACGCCAGGTCCCCGACCGTCAGCCGGGCGTCGTCACCGGTCACGCTCGGACTCATCAGACCCTCTCGTGCACCCGTGGAGGTACCTGCGCACTGTACGTCCGGAGTCGGGGGCGGGCCTCGTACCAGAGGGTGAGGGGGACGGGGCCGGCTCAGCCGCGCGAGCTGTTCGGCGTGCGTCCCCGCACGGCGCCGACGAAGGCCTGGGTGAGGCGTCGTCGCGCTCGACCAGCCACGCCAGCGCGATCGCGGTCGTCGGCAGGCCCCGCACCGCCCGGGTGGTGACGTCGCGGCGGTGGTGCAGCCGGGCCACCGACTGCGGCAGCACCAGCACCCCGGCGCCGGAGGCCGCGACCGCCACCGCCTCGTGGACCCCCATGACCGGCCAGTCGCGCTGCTCGACCGACGGCACCCAGCCCGACCTCTCGGGCAGCACCAGCTGCTCCTCGTCGAGCTCCGTGAGGTCGACCTCGTCGGCCGGGTCGACGGCGGTCACCAGGTGCTCGAGGTCGACGACCACGACGGGCCGCTCCTCGTAGAGGCGCACGCAGTGCAGGCCGTCGCGGTGCACCGGCAGTCGCACGAGGGCCATGTCCACCGCGCCCTCGCGCAGGCCCGACTCCTGCTCGGACTCGGGCACGGGCACCAGCTCGACGGCGCCGCGACGCAGGCGGTGGTATCGCTCCACCCAGGTGTCGGGGGTGACGCCGGGGACGAAGGCGACACGCAGGTCGGGGAGGCGGGCCATCCGGGGATCGTGCCACGTCGCGGCGGTCCAGACCGGCTCAGGACCTCCACCCAGGGCGCCGATGGAGCGGACGTGCCCGTGCCTGACCCGCTGGACGTCGAGCGTGGGACGGGCGCGGGCCGGGACGGGTCCGGCTCCCCACGCAGCCGGCTCGCCCGCGCGGTGCGCCTGCTGCTCGTCGGCGTCGTGCTGTGCGCCGAGTTCACCTTCGTCATGGGGGTCTTCCACCTCGACGACCCCGTGGCCCAGCGTCGCGCCGCCGTCGAGGGCGTCGCCTCGCTCGCCGCCCTGCCGGCCCCCACCGACGGCAGACCCGCCCCCGCGGCCTGGCGACGCACGCTCGAGGCGCTCATCGAGGACCTGGAGGCCGCCGACGTCCCGGGCGCCGCGCAGGTGGCCGCCGCCGCGACGGGCGGTGACCGCGGGGCGCTGCGTGCGGCGATCGCGGAGTCCCGGGGGCTGGTCCTCGACGAGCAGCGCGCGACCGACCGCCTCGTGGTGCTGATCATGCTGACGCTGTTCCTCGTGGTCTGCGCCGGGTGGTTCGTCTGGTTCAACCGCCTCGCGCGCCGCCACCGCGCGGCCCAGCGCGAGCTGACCGAGCGGCAGGTCGCCGAGGTCGGCGAGCGCCGCCTGCGAGCCCTGGTGGAGCACGGCAGCGACCTCGTCCTCGTCCTGGACCGGACCTCGCGGATCACCTTCGCCAGCCCCGCCTCGCTGAGCGTGCTGGGCCGAGCGCCCGGCGAGCTGCACCGCCTGATCGACCTCGTCGCCGAGGCCGACCGGGCCGTGGTGGCCCACCTCCTCGGCCGCGCCGACGGCCGCGAGCAGAGCCTGGCCCTGGGCCTGCGGCACGCCGACGGTCGCGAGATCGACGCCGAGGGCACGCTGAAGGACCTCCACCACGACGACGCGGTGCGCGGCTGGGTGCTCACCGTGCGTGACGTCACCGCGCAGCGAGCCCTGGAGGCGAGCCTGACCCACCAGGCCTTCCACGACTCGCTGACCGGGCTGGCCAACCGTCAGCTCTTCGCCGACCGGCTGGACCACGCGCTGGCCCGCCGCGAGACCACCGGGGCGCCGCTGAGCGTGCTGTTCATCGACCTCGACGACTTCAAGGTCGTCAACGACAGCCTGGGCCACCAGGCCGGCGACGACCTCCTCGTCGCGGTGGCTGCCCGTGCGGTCGAGGTGCTGCCCCGAGGACACCGCGGCCCGACTCGGGGGCGACGAGTTCGCGATCCTGCTCGAGGACACCCCGCCCCAGCGGGCCGTCGAGGTCGCCGGGCTGCTGCTCGAGGCCCTCGGCTCCGCCTTCCCCTCCCACCTCGGCGGTCACCGCCACGTGGTCGAGGCCAGCGTCGGCGTCGCCGGCATCGAGGAGGGCGGGCCCGGTGCGGAGGACCTGATGCGCGACGCCGACCTGGCGATGTACGTGGCCAAGGAGCGGGGCAAGGGCTGCGTGGCGGTCTACGACGCCGCCCTGCACGCGCGGGCCGTGGAGCTGCTCGAGCTGCGCACCGACCTGGCCGAGGCGATCCGCGAGGGCCAGCTGGTGCTGCACTACCAGCCCACCGTCGACCTGCGAACCCAGACGGTCAGCGGGTTCGAGGCGCTGGTGCGCTGGGCGCACCCGACCCGCGGCCTGCTGTTCCCGGGTGACTTCATCGGCGAGGCCGAGCGCTCCGGGCTGGTCGTGCCGATGGGGGAGTGGGTGCTGCGGGAGGCGTGCCGCGCCGCGGTGGGCATGCAGGTCGACGGCGACGGGCCGAGCATGGCGGTCAACGTCGCGGCCGCGCAGCTGGCGCAGCCCGGCTTCGCCGAGACGGTGCTCGACGTCCTGCGCACCGCCGGCCTGCCCCCGCACCGGCTGGTCCTGGAGATCACCGAGACCGCCGTCGTCGAGGACATCGAGACCAGCGTGGTGCTGCTCGGCGGCCTGCGCGAGCACGGCGTCCGGGTGGCCATCGACGACTTCGGGACGGGATACAACTCCTTGTCCAGCCTCGCCGCGCTGCCCGCAGACGTGCTGAAGGTGGACAAGAGCTTCGTGGACCGCCTCGGCGGCGCCCAGGCCGACTCGTCGCTGGTGGAGGCGATCCTCGCGATGAGCACCGCGCTCAGCCTGGTCACGGTGGCCGAGGGCGTCGAGGACGCCGACCAGGCGCGGTGGCTGCACCAGCACGCCGCCTCGACCGGGCAGGGCTACCTCTGGTCGCGCCCGGTGCCGCTCGAGGCGGCCGTGGCGCTGCTGCGCGACGGGCTCCCGCAGGTCAGCGACATCGCCGGCGCGCCCGTGGCGCAGGCGCCGCCCGAGCCGCCGGTCGCGCTGCACCTGGTGACGGCCGCCGAGGACCCGGCCCCGGGCTCGGCCATCGCCTGAGTCCGTCCGGGCCGCCCGGGAAGGTCCGCTCCGAGCCTCAGGCGGCGCCGCCGAGCGCGGTGCCGGCCACCGTCCCGAGCAGGGCCGTCGCCAGGCCGAGGGTCAACGAGATCGCGACGTAGAGCAGCGCGCGTCGTCGGTCGCCGCCCTCGAGCAGGAGCACCGTCTCGTAGCCGAAGGTGCTCCAGGTGGTCAGGGCGCCGCACAGCCCGGTGCCGACGGCCAGCGAGACCGCGTCGGGCAGGGCGCCCGTGCCGGCGAGGCCGACGAGCACGCCGAGCACGGCCGAGCCGAGCAGGTTGACCCCGAGCGTCCCCCACGGCAGCGCGGTGCCGTGCCGGGAGGTGACCGCGCGGTCGAGCAGGTAGCGCGCCGGCGCACCGACGGCGGCGCCGAGGCAGACCAGCAGCAGCGCCATCAGGCCGCGCCCCGTCCCAGCAGGGCACGCCCCACGCGCAGGCCGACGAGGACCGCGCTCAGCGCCGCGACCGCGGTGGCCAGCAGCGACACCACGGCCAGCACCGGCCGCCCGTCGCCGAGCAGGGTCGCCGCGTGCACGGTGTAGGTGGAGAACGTCGTGAAACCGCCGAGCACGCCGACGCCGAGGAAGGGCCGCAGCAGCGGGTGCGAGCCGCCGACCTCGGCCACGCGCACCATCAGCACGCCGATGAGCAGGCAGCCGAGCACGTTGGTGGCCAGCGTCGTCCAGGCCAGGGTGTCCGTCGGCGGGGGCCAGGCCACCTCGAGGCCGTAGCGACCGGCCGCGCCGAGCATCCCGCCGACGGCGATCACCGGGAGCGCCCACCGGTGCGCCGTGTCGTCCCTGCGCTCTGCCACCGCGCCGATGCTAGCGGGGCCCGGCGGCCTGCCGGCCCGCCGGCGGCGACCGGCCCCTGCCGATCGCACCGGCCCACTCAGGTCGCGACGCCGAGGTCGCGCAGGTGAGCGCTGAGCACGGCAGTGCCCTCGCGACGCTGCCAGCGCACGGCCCGGATGCCGAGGCCGCGGGCGGCCGCGACGTTGTCCTCGCGGTCGTCGACGAAGGCCACGGCGGCCGGCGCGGCACCGAGCCGGCCCAGGATCGTCTCGAAGTAGGCCGGGTCGGGCTTGGCGACGCCGACGGCGTGGGAGTAGAACGACCCGTCGAGCAGCCGGGCGTAGGAGAAGCGCTCCTCCATCACCGTCGCCCGCCCGACGTCCTGGTTGGAGGCGATCCAGCAGCGCACGCCGTGCTCGCGCACCCGCATCGCCAGCGCCAGCGCCGGGGCGACCACCTCGGTGTCGCACCACAGCGCGAGCAGCTCCTCGGCCCGCTCCCGGGCGTCCCAGCGCTCGAGAAGGTCCGGCAGCACCCGCGACCACCGGTCCCGGCCCTCCAGACAGGGCCGCTCGGCGGCGAGGGCGACCTCCAGGAACTCCTCGACGCCGGCCTCGCCGACCCCGAGCAGGTCGCCGATGCGCGCCAGCAGGACCGACTCGTCCTCACGGTCCTGGAGGACCCCGTCGGCGTCGAGCAGCAGGTGCGAGATCACGGCGCGACCCTAGGGACCGCCCGTGTCCACCGGCGTCGCGGGGCTCGGGCGCAGCGTCGCCAGGACGGCCTCGCCCCACCGCTCCAGCTTCGCCGCACCGACCCCGGACACCCCGGACAGCGCACCCAGGTCCTGCGGGTCGAGCTGCGCGATCTGGGCCAGCGTCGCGTCGTGGAAGATCACGTACGCCGGGACCCCACCCTCCTTGGCCGCCGCCGCCCGCCACGCGCGCAGGCTCTCGAAGCGCGCCCGAGCCTCGGCGTCCAGGTCGACGTCGACCTTCGCGGCCGTCCGCGACCGGGACGGCGAGCGGGACGAGCCGGTCCTCGTCTCGGTGCGCAGCTGCACCGTGCGCTCCCCGCGCAGCACCGGGGAGGACTCCTCGGTCAGCGCGAGCGTGCTGTAGTCGCCCTCGACGCCGAGCAGCCCCTGCGCGATCAGCTGGCGCACCACGCCTCGCCAGCCGCGCTCGTCGAGCTCGGTGCCGATGCCGAACACGCTCAGGTCGGTGTGGCCCAGCCTCTGGACCCGGTCGGTGCTCCGGCCGAGCAGGATGTCCACGACGTGGCCCGAGCCGTAGCGCTGGCCTCGCTGGGCCAGGCGCACCACCGCGGAGAGGATCTTCTGCGACGCGACCGTGCCGTCCCAGGTCGACGGCGGGCTCGTGCACGTGTCGCAGTTGCCGCACCGCTGCGCGGAGGGCACCTCGCCGAAGTAGGTCAGCAGCTGCACGCGGCGGCACTCGACGGTCTCGCACAGCGCGAGCATCGCGTCCAGGTGCGCGCCCGCGCGCCGCTGATGAGCCTCGTCCCCGTCACCGGAGGCGATCATCCGCCGCTGCTGGACCACGTCGGCCAGCCCGTAGGCCATCCAGGCGGTCGCCGGCAGCCCGTCGCGCCCCCGCGCCCGGTCTCCTGGTAGTACCCCTCGACGGACTTCGGCAGGTCCAGGTGGGCCACGAAGCGCACGTCGGGCTTGTCGACGCCCATCCCGAAGGCGATCGTGGCGCACATGACCGTGCCCGGCTCGCGCAGGAACCGGGACTGGGCGCTCGCGCGCACCGGGGCGTCCAGCCCGGCGTGGTAGGCCAACGCGTCGATGCCGTTCTGGGTCAGGAAGGTCGCGGTCTGCTCGACGGACTTCCGTGAGAGGCAGTAGACGATGCCGGCGTCGCCGGCGTGCTCGGCGCGCAGGAACGCCAGGAGCTGCTGGCGGGGGTTGTCCTTGGCCACGATGCGGTACTCGATGTTGGGGCGGTCGAAGGAGGCCACGAACTGTTCGGCGTCCCGCAGACCGAGGCGCTCGACGATCTCCCGGCGGGTCGCGTCGGTCGCGGTCGCCGTCAGCGCGACGCGGGGCACGGCGGGCCACCGCTCGCCCAGGACGGCCAGGCGCAGGTAGTCGGGGCGGAAGTCGTGGCCCCAGGACGACACGCAGTGGGCCTCGTCGATGGCGAACAGCGCGACATTGCCGCTCTCGAGCAGCCGCAGCGTGTCCGGGACGGCGAGCCGCTCGGGGGCCAGGTAGAGCACGTCGACCTCACCGGCCAGGAACGCCTGCTCGACGGCACGCCTCTCGGGCAGCGACTGCGTGGAGTTCAGGAACGCCGCCCGTACCCCGAGCGCCTCGAGGGCGGAGACCTGGTCGGCCATCAGCGCGATCAGCGGGGAGATCACCACGCCGACGCCGTCGCGGACCAGCGAGGGGATCTGGTAGCACAGCGACTTGCCGGCGCCGGTGGGCATGAGGACCACCGCGTCGCCGCCTGCGACGACGGTCTCGACGACGTCGGCCTGGCTGCCGCGGAACTCCTCGTAGCCGAACACGGTGCGCAGCACCTCGCGGGCGGCACCTCCGGGCGCGGTCGTCGCGACCGGGGCGTCGGGTGCCGAGGTGGGGGAGGAGCTCACGGGGGACACCGTGCCATCTCGCAGCGGTGGGCCGCGCGCCCGTTCACCGGTGGGAGGGAGGGAGAGGGGCACAAGCCGGCACAGGCCGACTGCCTGCGCCCGCCGTGAGGCGCAGCCCACCGAACGGTGTCCGAGGGGGGACTTGAACCCCCACGCCCTAATACGGGCACTAGCACCTCAAGCTAGCGCGTCTGCCAATTCCGCCACCCGGACGAGTGCGGCGGAACTGTAGCAAAGCAGCGGCGGTGCCGCGTGCACCGGGCTGCCGCGGACGGGTGCCATGATGGGCGGCATGACCCGATGACCCCGAGGAGACCCGCGCCTACGACCCCGCCGCCGAGGTGGTGGAGGTCTGCCGGGACCTGATCCGGATCGACACCTCCAACTACGGCGACCGAGGACGGCCCGGGGGAGCGCAAGGCCGCCGAGCACGTCGCCGCGACTGCTCGACGAGGTCGGGCATCGACCGCGCAGCTCTACGAGTCCGAGCCCGGCCGGACCTCGCGTCGTGGCCCACTGGGGCGGCGACGACGCAGCCGCGGCGACGCCCTGCTGCTGCACGGCCACCTCGACGTCGTGCCCGCCGACGCGCCGAGGACTGGCAGGTCGACCCGTTCTCCGGGGAGGTCCAGGACGGCTACGTCTGGGGCCGCGGCGCGGTCGACATGAAGGACTTCGACGCCATGCTGCTCTCCGTCGTGCGGGCCCGGCAGCGCGCCGGCGCGGTGCCGGACCGGCCGATCGTGCTCGTGCTTCACCGCCGACGAGGAGGCCGGCGGCCACCAGGGCGCCGAGGTCCTCGTCGACGCAGCACCGCGACGAGCTCGAGGGCTGCACCGAGGCCGTCGGCGAGGTCGGCGGGTTCAGCGCCACCGTCCGCGGCCGGCGGGTGTACCTGATCGAGGCCGCCGAGAAGGGCATGGCGTGGATGCGGCTCACCGCGCGCGGGCGCGCCGGCCACGGCTCGATGATCAACCCCGACAACGCCGTCACCGAGCTGGCCGCGGCGGTCGCGCGGATCGGCGCCCACGAGTGGCCGGTGCGGCTGACCCCGACGATGCAGGTGCTGCTGGCCGTCGGTCGGCGAGCTGGCCGGCACCGAGGCGACGCCCGGAGAACGCCGAGGCGCCTGATCGAGGAGTTCGGCGCCGCCGCCCGGATGCTCGGCGCGGTCATCCGCAACACCGCCAACCCGACGATGCTCGACGCCGGGCTACAAGGTCAACGTCATCCCCACGGAGGCGCACCGCCCACGTCGACGGCCGGTTCCTGCCCGGCTTCGAGGACGAGTTCTTCGCCACGATCGCCGACGCTGTGCGGCGACGGGCATCGACGTCGACTTCGTCTCCCACCAGCAGCGCCTGGGAGACGCCGTACGACGGCGACCTGGTCGACGCGATGACCCGCTCACTGCTGGCCGAGGACCCCGAGGCGCTCGTCGCGCCGTACCTGATGAGCGGCGGCACCGACGCCAAGCACTTCAACAAGCTCGGCATGCGCTCCTACGGCTTCGCCCCGCTGCGGCTGCCCGCCGACCTCGACTTCACCGGCGCTGTTCCACGGCGTCGACGAGCGGGTGCCGGTCGACGCGCTGGAGTTCGGGGCCCGGGTCTTCGACCGGTTCCTCGACCAGGTCTGAAGGAGCCGCAAAGTACACCGCGGTCTGGAAACTGGTTGATGACCCGTCGGCCGACCCCGCGCCGCACTCGGCAGGGCTGCCAGTTTGGTCACCAACCACGCACTGGGAGCGCTCCCGGATGCGGTTGGGGAGCAAACCGCGAGAGCGGCCGAGGCGGTGCCTGCAGCAAGCGGGTGGCGACCAACCCGAGACGGACGCGCTCGGTGCGCAGGATCGGGTGCCGGCAGGCGGCCGGGCTCAGGCGGTGCGCGCTGCCGGATGATCTTGCGCCGCAGGATCACCCGGCGGGTGCCGTCGGGCGCGATCCGCACCCGGTCGAGCTCCCAGCCGCCGTGCTCGGCGCGCTCGACCAGCAGCCTGGTCACGCACGCTGCGCGGGAGACTCCCGCGGAGAGCAGCGACCTTTCGAACTCCCACTCCACCCCACGGCCGCGGGGACGGCGCGTCGCCCGGGCGTCACCGGCGGTCCCCGGACACGTCGTCGAGCGCCGCGACGATCTCGGCCGGCAGGGTCAGCTGTCCTCGAGCCCAGCGCGCCGCTGGAGCTGTGCGGCGGTCCGCGCGCCGACGATCGGGGCGGTGACGCCGGGGCGGTCGCGCACCCAGGCGAGCGCGACCTCGAGCGGAGTCCAGCCCGAGCCCGTCGGCCGCGCGGGCCACGGCCTCCACGATCCGTCGGCGCGCTCGGCTCCAGGTAGGGCCGACGAAGTTCGCGAAGTGCGGCGGAGGCGGCGCGGGAGTCCGACGGCGTGCCGGTGCGGTACTTGCCGGTGAGGACGCCGCGACCCAGCGGTGACCACGGGAGCACACCGAGCCCCAGCGCGTCGGCGGCGGGCAGCACCTCCTGCTCACGGCGCGGTTGAGCAGCGAGTACTCGACCTGGGTGGAGGCCAGCGGGGCCCGGCCGGGAACCGCCGCTGCCAGGTGGCGGCCTGCGCGGTCTGCCAGCCGCTGTAGTTGGAGATCCCGACATAGGCGGCCCGGCCGGTGGTGACGGCGGTGTCGAGGGCGCCGAGAGTCTCCTCGAGCGGGGTGTCGTCGACCCAGGCGTGCACCTGCCACAGGTCGACGTGGTCGATCCCAGCCGCCGCAGCGACGCGTCCAGGGTGGTGAGCAGGTGTCCACGCGAGGCGTTGGTCTCACCGCGTCGCCGCGCGGCGCGAGATGCCGGCCTTGGTGGCCAGGACGATCTCGTCGCGGGCCACGACGTCACCGATCAGGGTGCCGATCAGCTCCTCGGACGGCGCCGTCGCCGTACCCGGCCGCGGTGTCGATGAGGGTGCCGCCGGCCTCGGCGAAGGCGATCAACTGGTCGCGGGCCTCGTGCTCGTCGGTGTCCCGACCCCAGGTCATGCGTGCCGAGCCCGAGACGGGAGACCTTGAGACCCGTGTCACCCGAGGAGCGCTGCTGCATGGGCAGCACCGTAGCACGAGGCCGTCGCGCGGCGTGGTCGGACCCAGGCGCGCCCGCATCGGGTCGGCCCGGAGCGGCCTACCTCGGGCCGTGCTCGACCTCCTCAAGGCCGTGGTCCTCGGTGTCCTCCAGGGACTGACCGAGTTCCTTCCGATCTCCAGCAGCGCGCACCTGCGGATCTTCCCCGAGCTGTTCGGCTGGGGGGACCCGGGTGCGGCGTTCACCGCCGTGATCCAGATCGGCACCGAGCTGGCCGTGCTGCATCTACTTCCGCAAGGACATCTGGCGGATCTTCAGCACCTGGTTGCGCTCCCTGGTCAAGCCGGAGTACCGCGGCCACCTCGACGCCCGGATGGGCTGGTTCATCATCATCGGCTCGGTGCCGATCGTGGTGCTCGGCGTTCGCGCTCAAGGACGTCATCGAGCGCGACTTCCGCAACCTCTGGATCATCGGGACCACCCTGATCGTGCTCGGGCTGATCCTCGGCCTGGCCGACCGGGTGGGGCAGCGACCGCAAGGCGATCAAAGAGCTCCGCTGCGCGACGCCGTCCTGATGGGTCTGGCCCAGGCGCTGCGCGCTGGTGCCGGGTGTGTCCCGCTCGGGCGCGACGCATCTCGATGGGTCGGCTGCTCGGCTACGAGCGCGAGGCGGCCACCCGCTACGCCTTCCTGCTGGCGATCCCGGCCGTCGTCGGGGCGGGCCTGTTCGAGCTCAAGGACGATCCCGGGTGGCGACAACGGCTACGGCTGGGGGCCCACGCTGCTGGCCACGCTCGTGTCCTTCGCGGTCGGCTACGCCGCGATCGCCTGGCTGCTGCGCTACGTGAGCACCCACTCGTACCTGCCGTTCGTGCTCTACCGCGTGGGGCTGGGCGCCCTGACGCTGGCGCTGGTCGCCGCCGGCGTGCTCACGGCCTGAGAGGGCCGGGTCCGCCGCGGCGGCTCAGAGCCAGCCGGAACGCTTGAACAGCCACACGTCAGCGAGCGACCGAGGCGCCATCAGGCACAGCGCGATCGGGTAGCCGAGCGCCCAGTCCAGCTCGGGCATGTGCTCGAAGTTCATCCCGTAGATCCCGCGCGATCAGGGGCGGAGGCGGCGATCGGGGCGCCGCGCGGAGATCTTGCGCATGTCGTCGTTCTGCTGCATGCGAGATCTGGGCCAGGTGCGGCGTCGAAGGCCGTGGACAGCAGCGGGTCGAGGGCGTCGACGGTCTCCGCGACGCCGCGCGAGGTGGTCGGCGACATCGCGGAAGAACGGCGCGGCGTCCGGATCGATGCCCCGCACCGCCCCGGCGGCGAACCGGTGATCGGCTCGCGCAGCGGCAGCACCGCGCGCCGTACCTCGGCCAGCTCGCGCTTGAGGACGTAGATCCGGGCCGAGTCGTTGGTGCGCTCGGCGGAGAAGACCGACGACTCGACCTCGTCGACGTCCACTGGAGCGCGCCCACGACCGCCTCGTAGCCGTCGACGACCTGGTCGCAGACCGCGTAGACGACGGCGGACGGGCCGTGGCCGAGGAGCTGCTCGCGCCCCTCCAGGCACTGGCGGGCGCTGCTGCAGCGCGAGCCGTCGCCGTGGCGGACGGTGACCACGAAGTCGCTGGCCGACGAACAGGTTGATCTCCCCGGTCTCCACGGCGTCCTCGGCGTCGACGTACCAGAGCGTCTTGAGGATCAGGAACAGGCTGTCGTCGTAGCGCTCGAGCTTGGGCCGCTGGTGGGCCTTGACGGCGTCCTCCACCGCCAGCGGGTGCAGTCCGAAGGCGACGGCGACGTCGCTCGAGCTCCGCCGCGGTCGGCTCGTGCAGGCCGACCCAGACGAAGTCGCCTCCTCGTCGGCGTCCGCGCGCGATGTCGGCAGGTCGGGGTCGGCAGTCGACCGGGACCCGCGCCCCGTCGCGGTACAGCGCGCTGTCGACGATCACGGTCCAGGCTAGGCCATCAGGGCGCACCTCGCTAGGCTCGCCGCATGGCAACAGTGATCCTGGTCCGACACGGCCGGACCAGCGCGAACGCCGACCGGCGTCGCTCGCCGGCCGCACGCCCGGGCGTGAAGCTCGACGAGGCCGGCACCGGAGCAGGCCGCGGCGGGCCGCCGAGCGGCTCGCCGGCGTGCCGCTCGCGGCGGCTCGTGAGCAGCCCGCTGGAGCGCTGCCGCAGACGGCGCAGGCGATCCTGCAGCGCCCGCGCCGGCCGCGGCGCCGGTGCCGCGAGACGGACCGGGGGCTCGCCGAGTGCGACTACGGCGAGCTGGCAGGGCCGGCCGCTCAAGGAGCTGGCCAAGGAGAAGCTCTGGGCGCACCGTGCAGGCCCAGCCGTCGGCGGTGGCCTTCCCCGGCGGGGAGACGATGACCGGCGATGCAGGCCCGGGCGGTGGCGGCGGTGCGCCGCCGCGACGCCGAGGTCGAGGCGGAGCACGGCGAGGACGCGGTGTGGGTGGCGGTCAGCCACGGCGACATGATCAAGGCGGTGCTCGCCGACGCCCTGGGCATGCACCTGGACCTGTTCCAGCGGATCATCGTCGACCCGGCGTCGGTCTCGATCGTGCGCTACACCGGCGCCGGCCCTACGTGCTGTCGACCAACACCCACGCCGGCGACCTGTCGTGGCTGGCCCCCGGCCCGCGGCCGAAGGGCGACGGCGCGAGGCCTCGGCGACGCCGCCACCGACGCCGTGGTGCGGCGGCGGCGCCGGTCCGGCGCCGCGTGGGCAGCCTCACCGGCTCTAGGGTCGGGCCATGCACCCCTCGTCCACGGCTTCGACCCGCCGGAGCGTTTCGTCGCCGGCACCGTCGGCCAGCCCGGCCAGCGCACCTTCTTCCTCCAGGCCCGCTCGGGCGCCCGCCTCGTCAGCGTCGCCCTGGAGAAGCAGCAGGTCGCCGCCCTCGCCGAGCGGGTCGACGAGCTCCTCGACGAGGTGATGTCGCGCCAGACCAGCGAGGCGGTCGATCCCCGCCGTCGCGCCCGCTCGGCCTCGACGACACCGACCCGCTGGAGCAGCCGATCGAGGAGGAGTTCCGGGCCGGCACCATGACGCTGTCCTGGGACCCGGCCGACGAGCGCGTGGTGATCGAGGTGTTCCCGTTCACCGAGGCCGCCGTCGTCGCGCCCGACCAGGTCGACGAGGACTTCGAGGAGCCCGAGCCCGACGAGGTGCTGCTCGTGTCGGCTCTCGCGGCCGCCGCCGGCGCGGGCGTTCGTCAAGCGCGCCGCGCAGGTCCTCGACGCCGGGCGGCCCGAGCTGCCCGTTCTGCGGCGGCCCGATCGACCCCGACGGCCACCTGTGCGTCGCGGGCCAACGGGTTCCGGCGCCGCGACCCGTGACCGCGACCCGTCGACCGCCGGAGCCCGCCGGGCCGACGGGAGCTGGTCGCTGCACGGCCGGATCATGCCCGCCTCCAACGCCACGTTCGTGGGCGAGATCGGCGGGGTGCGGGTGCGTCTACAAGCCGGTCGCGGGGGAGCGGCCGCTGTGGGACTTCCCCGACGGCACGCTGGCCGGCCGGGAGGTCGCGGCGTACGTGGTCTCGCGAGGCCTCGGGCTGGGACGTGGTGCCGCTGACCTGGTCCTGCGCGACGGCCCGCACGGCCCGGGCATGGTGCAGCGGTGGCAGGAGCCCGACGCCGACCAGGAGCCGGTCGACCTCGTGCCCGAGCGGCGAGGTGCCCGGCCGGCTGGCGACACGTCTTCGACGGGCTCGACGAGCAGCGACCGCGCCGGTCTCGCTGGTCCACGAGGACTCCGCCGCCGCTGCGCCGGATGGCCGTCTTCGACGTGGTCGTCAACAACGCCGACCGCAAGGGCGGGCACGTCCTGGCGATGGCCGACGGCCACCGCTACGGCGTGGACCACGGCGTGCACCTTCCACGAGGAGCGCAAGCTGCGCACCGTGCTGTGGGGCTGGCTCGGCGAGCCGCTCGACGACGAGGAGCTCGCCGCGCGTGTGCGGGTCTCGCGCAGGGCCTCGACGGCTGGCTCGGAGCGCCCTGGCCGACCACGCTCGCCGAGCCCTCAGACCGCGCCGCGCTGGACCAGCGCGGCGCTGCACCGCCGGCGTCGGACGCTGCTCGCGCCGGCGCCGGATGCCCGCGCCCCGCGGCGACTGGCCGGTCCGATCCCGTGGCCGCCGTTCTGGACCCGGCTCGACTAGGCTGCGCGGCCATGCGTGCCTGGCTGCCCCGGACGATGCCCGACCCTGCCCGTGACCGGGCCCCCGGTCTGGTCCACGACACCGCGACCGGTCGGGCGCGACTCGAGCACCCCGGCCGCCGAGCGGGCCGGCCCGGCTCTACGTCTGCGGCATCACGCCGTACGACGCCACCCACCTCGGGCACGCCGCGACGTACGTCGCCTTCGACCTGCTCAACCGGGCCTGGCGCGACGCCGGCCACGAGGTCCCCTACGTGCAGAACGTCACCGACGTCGACGACCCGCTGCTGGAGCGGGCCGCGCGAAGGTCGGCACGGACTGGGTGGAGCTGGCCGAGCGCGAGACCGAGCTGTTCCGCGAGGACATGACCGCCCTGCGGGTGCTCCCGCCCGACGCACTACATCGGCGCGGTCGAGTCGATCCCGCTCGTCGATCGACGCTGATCGAGCGGCTCGACGCGCCGGCGCCGTCTACGAGGTCGAGGACGACCTCTACTTCTCGGTCACCGCCGACCCGCGCCTTCGGCGACGTGTCCGGCTGCGACCGCGAGCAGATGCTGCGGGTCTTCGCCGAGCGCGGCGGCGACCCCGACCGGCCCGGCAAGAAGGACCCGCTCGACTGCCTGCGTGTGGCGCGGCGAGCGCCCGGGCGAGCCGGCCTGGGACAGCCCGTTCGGGCCGCGGCCGTCCGGGCTGGCACATCGAGTGCACCGCGATCGCGCATGGAGCACCTCGGTGGCGCCTTCGACGTCCAGGGCGGCGGCAGCGACCTGGTCTTCCCGCACCACGAGATGTGCGCCGGCGCAGGCCCAGGTCGCCGCCCCGGGCAGCCCGTTCGCCCAGGCCTACGTCCACGCCGGCATGGTCGGCTACGACGGCGAGAAGATGTCGAAGTCCCGCGGCAACCTGGTCTTCGTCTCCGCGCTGCGCCACAGCGAGGTCGACCCGATGGCGATCCGGCTGGCCCTGCTGCGCCACCACTACCGCAGCGACTGGGAGTGGACCGACGCCGAGCTCTTCGACGGCGTGGACGCGCTGGCCCGGTGGCGCCGGGCGCTCGCCTCGGCGCCGGGGCCCCCGCCGCGCCCGTGGTCGAGGAGGTGCTCGCGGCGCTGGCCGACGACCTCGACGCCCCGCGCGCGCGCCGTGTCGAGCGTGGGCGCGCGCACCGACGCCTGGCGACGGCCGCGAACCGGCCGCCTGGGCACTCGATCCGGGCGATCGCCGACGACAGCGCCCGGGGCGGCACCTGTGACGGTGGTCGGTGAGGCTGGCTCGACGCGGCCCTCCGGTGAGTGCACGCTCGGTGAGGTCGGCCCGGCCAGGCTGCTCAGAACGGCGCGCCGGTCAGTCCGTCGTCCCGGCGACGCTTGAGGTAGCGCTCGAACTCGCGGGCGATCGCCTCGCCGGAGGCCTCCGGCAGGTCGGTGGTGTCGCGGGTCTCCTCGAGGCGCGGACGTAGTCGGCGATCTCCTCGTCCTCTCGGCGAGCTCGTCGACGCCGCGCTCCCAGGCGCGGGCGTCCTCGGGGAGGTCTTCCAGCGGGATGCTCACCTCGAGCAGGTCCTCGAGCTGGCCGAGCAGGGCCAGCGTCGCCTTGGGGCACGGCGGCTGGGCCACGTAGTGGGGAACCGCGGCCCAGTAGGACACCGACGGGACGTCGAGCCGGACGCAGGCGTCCTGGAAGACCCCGACGATGCCGGTGGGCCCCTCGTAGGTCGACTGCTCCAGCTTGCAGCCGGTCGACGAGCTCGGGCTCGGTGGCGGTCCCGCGTCACCGGGACCGGGCGGGTGTGCGGGGTGTCGGCGAGCAGCGCGCCGAGGGTGACGACGAGCTCGCCGCCGAGGTCGTCGACGGCGGCGAGCAGCTCGGCGCAGAACTGGCGCCAGCGCATGTTCGGCTCGATGCCGCGGATCAGGATGACGTCGCGGTCGAGGTCCGGGGGAGAGGCGACGGCGATCTGGGTGGTGGGCCACGTGAGGTGACGGATGCCCGGATTCGTCGGATGCCGACGTAGCGGGCGGTTGACCTGGAAGTCGTAGAACTCCTCGGGGTCGATGGCGCCGACGATGCGTGCGCCCCAGACCTCGATGAGGTGGTCGACCACCGAGGACGCGGACTCCGCGGCGTCGTTCCAGCCCTCGAACGCCGCGATCACCACCGGGTCGACCAGGTCGGCGGTGTCCTTGATCTCGATCACGGCGCCAGCCTAGGAGATGGGTCGCGGATTGCGGCGCGGGCGGCCGGTGGTGACACCATGGACGTCCGGTGAGACGGGTGTCCAGCAGCTGGGACGTCTCGCCCGCCGCACCCTGGCCGGCCCACCCCGGCGCCGTCCGTAGAGTCGTCCTGTCCCGCCTCGCCCCGCCGAGAGGAGCCCCGTGACCTCGTCGACCCCCGTCGAGCACCGCCCCGTCGAGCACCGCCCCGACGCCACCGACCGCGCTCGCCGCCGCCCTGCGCCGAGCGCATTCTGGTCATCGACGGCGCCATGGGCACCGCGATCCAGCGCGACCGCCCCGACGAGGCCGGCTACCGGGGCACCCGCTTCGCCGACTGGCACCGCGACCTGCAGGGCAACAACGACCTGCTGACCCTGACCCAGCCCGACATCATCGCCAACATCCACCGCGAGTACCTCGACGCCGGCGCCGACGTGCTGGAGACGAACACGTTCAACGCCAACGCGATCTCCCTGGCCGACTACGGCATGGAGGAGCTGGCCTACGAGCTCAACTACGAGGCCGCCGCTCTCGCGCGCCGCAGTCTGCGACGAGGTCACCGAGGCCACGCCCGGGCGGCCCCGCTACGTCGCGGGCGCCCTGGGCCCGACCACGCGCACCGCCTCGATCACGCCCCGACGTCAACGACCCGGGCGCGCGCAACGTGCAGTTCGACGACCTCGCCGCGGCCTACACCGAGAGCGCCCGCGGCCTCCTCGACGGCGGCAGCGACCTGCTCGTCGTGGAGACGATCTTCGACACCCTCAACGCCAAGGCCGCGATCTTCGCCCTCGAGGGCCTCTTCGAGGAGCTCGGGCGGCGCTGGCCGGTGATGATCTCCGGCACGATCACCGACGCCTCGGGCCGCACCCTGTCCGGGCAGACCGTCGAGGCGTTCTGGAACTCGGTGCGCCACGCCCGACCGCTCGTCGTCGGCCTGAACTGCGCCCTCGGCGCGGCGGAGATGCGCCCCTACCTCGCCGAGCTGTCCCGCGTGGCCGACACGTTCGTGCACGCCTACCCCAACGCCGGGCTGCCGAACGCGTTCGGCGAGTACGACGAGGCCCCGCACGAGACCGCCGCCGTCCTGGCTGAGTTCGCCGAGGCCGGACTGGTCAACCTGGTCGGCGGCTGCTGCGGCACCACGCCGGACCACATCGGCGCGATCGGCCGCGCCGTCGAGGGCGCCGGCCCGCGCGAGGTCCCGCACCGTCGCGCCGGCGCTGCGCCTGTCCGGCCTCGAGCCGTTCACCATCGACGGCGACAGCCTCTTCGTCAACGTCGGCGAGCGCACCAACATCACCGGGTCGGCGAGGTTCCGCACGCTGATCAAGGACGGCGACTACGACACCGCGCTCGCGGTCGCCGGCCAGCAGGTCGAGAACGGCGCGCAGGTCATCGACGTCAACATGGACGAGGGGATGATCGACGGCCTCGGCGCGATGGACCGCTTCCTCAAGCTGGTCGCCGCCGAGCCCGACATCTGCCGTGTGCCGGTCATGGTCGACTCCTCCAAGTTGGACGTCATCGAGGCCGGCCTGAAGTGCGTCCAGGGCAAGTCGGTGGTCAACTCGATCTCCATGAAGGAGGGTGAGGAGCCTTCCGCGAGCAGGCGCGCATCGTGCGCCGCTACGGCGCCGCGGCCGTGGTGATGGCCTTCGACGAGGACGGCCAGGCCGACAACCTCGAGCGCCGCACGGTCATCTGCGAGCGGGCCTACCGGATCCTGGTCGACGAGGTCGGCTTCCCGGCCGAGGACATCATCTTCGACCCCAACGTCTTCGCCGTGGCCACCGGCATCGAGGAGCACGCCACCTACGGCCGCGACTTCATCGAGGCCACCCGGTGGATCAAGCAGAACCTGCCCGGCGCGCGGGTCTCCGGCGGCATCTCGAACGTCAGCTTCTCCTTCCGCGGCAACAACCCGGTCCGCGAGGCGATCCACGCGGTGTTCCTCTTCCACGCCATCGAGGCCGGCCTCGACATGGGCATCGTCAACGCCGGGGCCCTGGTGGTCTACGACCAGGTCGAGCCCGAGCTGCGCGAGCGCATCGAGGACGTCGTGCTCAACCGACGTCCCGACGCCGCCGAGCGGCTCCTGGAGATCGCCGAGGCCCACAACCGGGCCGGCCAGGCGCTCGAGGAGCGCACCGAGGAGTGGCGCTCGCTGCCCGTCGGCGAGCGGATCACCCACGCGCTGGTCAAGGGCATCGACGCCCACGTCCACGACGACACCGAGGAGCTGCGCGCCGAGATCGCCGGGCGTGGCGGACGGCCCATCGAGGTGATCGAGGGTCCGCTGATGGTCGGGCATGGACGTCGTGGGCGACCTGTTCGGCGCCGGCAAGATGTTCCTGCCGCAGGTGGTGAAGTCGGCGCGGGTGATGAAGAAGGCCGTGGCCTACCTCATCCCCTTCATCGAGCAGGAGAAGCTCGACAGCCCCGAGCTGGCCACCGCCAAGCAGACCAACGGCACCATCGTGATGGCCACCGTCAAGGGCGACGTCCACGACATCGGCAAGAACATCGTCGGCGTGGTGCTGCAGTGCAACAACTACGAGGTGATCGACCTCGGTGTGATGGTGCCCGCCCAGAAGATCCTGGACACCGCCCGCGAGGTCGGCGCCGACATCGTCGGCCTGTCGGGGCTGATCACCCCGTCGTTGGACGAGATGGTCACCCTGGCCTCGGAGATGCAGCGCCAGGGCCTGGACATCCCCCTGCTGATCGGCGGCGCCACCACCTCGCGCGCCCACACCGCGGTCAAGGTCGACCCCCGCTACGACGGGCCCGTCGTGTGGGTCAAGGACGCCTCGCGCTCGGTGCCCACGGCCGCTGCGCTGCTGAGCCCCGAGCGCCGCGAGAAGCTGATGCTCGACGTCGCCGCCGACTACGACTCGCTGCGGGCCCGCCACGCCGGCAAGAGCCGAGCGCCGACTGCTGGGCATCGAGCAGGCACGCGCCGGGGCGACCCCGGTCGTCTGGGACGGCTACGAGCCGCCGGCCCCGCGCGGGCTCCGGCGTGCACGTCCTCGACGACTACGACCTCGCCGAGCTGCGCGAGTACATCGACTGGCAGCCGTTCTTCAACGCCTGGGAGATGAAGGGCCGGTTCCCCGACATCCTGAACAACCCCACCACCGGCGAGGCCGCCCGCCGGCTCTACGACGACGCCCAGGAGATGCTCGACCGGGTCGTGGCCGAGCGCTGGCTGACCGCCCGCGGCGTGTACGGACTGTTCCCGGCCAACGCCGAGGGCGACGACGTGGTGGTCTTCACCGACGACGAGCGCAGCGAGCGCCGCGCCGTCCTGCACCAGCTGCGCCAGCAGGGCGAGCACCGCGCGGGCGTCCCGCACCGCGCGCTGTCGGACTACGTCGCGCCGCTGTCCACCGGCCTGCCAGACCACGTCGGCGGCTTCGCCGTCACCGCCGGGATCGGGCTCGGCGAGCGGGTCCGGGCCTACCAGGCCGAGAACGACGACTACTCCGCCATCCTGCTCGAGGCGCTCGCCGACCGGCTCGCCGAGGCCTTCGCCGAGCGCCTGCACCAGCGGGTGCGCACCGAGTTCTGGGGCCACGCCGACGACGCCGGTCTCAGCGCCGAGGACCTGTCGCCGAGCGCTACGAGGGCATCCGGCCCGCCCCCGGCTACCCCGCCTGCCCCGACCACACCGAGAAGCAGACCCTGTGGGACCTGCTCGACGTGGAGAAGTCGGTGGGGATCACGCTCACCGAGTCGATGGCGATGTGGCCGGGCGCGTCGGTCTCCGGGGTCTACTACAGCCACCCCGAGTCGCAGTACTTCGTCGTCGGGCGCCTCGGTCGCGACCAGGTCGCCGACTACGCCGAGCGGAAGGGCTGGAGCCTCGCCGAGGCCGAGAAGTGGCTGTCGCCGAACCTGGGCTACGACCCCGATGACTGAGCGGGCGCGGCGCATCGGCGGCGAGGGTCGCCGTTTGGTCCCCAACGACACGTTTTCGGCCCCGGATGTCGTCGTTGGGGACCAAACGGCGTCCTTCCCGGCGGCCGTCCTATGGGACATGGACGGCACGCTGGTCGACACCGAGCCGTACTGGATCGAGACCGAGCACGACCTCGCCGCCGAGCACGGGGCACCGTGGACCCACGAGGACGCGATGAAGCTGGTCGGCAACGACCTGCTCGACTCCGGGGCCTACATCCGCGAGCGGATGGGCCTGGACCTGACGCCGGCGCAGATCGTCGAGCTGCTGCTCGACAGCGTGGTGGAGAAGGTGCGCCGCGCGGTGCCGTGGCGCCCGGGCGCGCGCGAGCTGCTCGAGGACCTCGGCGCCGCCGGGGTGCGGTGCGCGCTGGTGACCATGTCGTGGCGACGTTTCGTCGAGCCGGTGCTCGAGCAGCTGCCCGCGGGCGCCTTCGAGGTCGTCGTCACCGGTGACGAGGTCGCCCACGGCAAGCCCCACCCGGAGCCCTACCTGCACGCCGCACGGCTGCTCGGGGTGCAGCCGGGGGGGTGCGTGGCGCTCGAGGACAGCCCACCGGGGGCGGCGTCGGCGGCCGCCGCCGGGTGCCGGGTGCTCGTGGTGCCCCACCACGTGCCGGTCGGGGACGGCGAGCGGCTCACCTTCCGCGAGTCGCTCAGCGGCCTGTCCGCAGGCTCGCTCGCGGGCCTGGTGCGTTGATCGTTGCGCGATCGCGACCTGTTCCGGCGCGCCGGAGGCTGACCTGTGTCGGTCCCACGCGCTACGGTCCCGCAGGTTCTCGTCATCGGGGCGGGACGAGAGATCTGAGGTGAGACGTGCGACTCGCACCGAATCCCGCACGGGCCGGCCTGATCGGCCTGGCCGCCGCCGCGCTCGTGCTGTCCAGCTGCGCCGAGTCCAACCGGAGCGACGTCGGGGGCGGTGAGAGCGGGGGCACCTTCGTGTTCGCCGGGTCCGCCGAGCCGGTCACGCTCGACCCCTTCTTCGCCTCCGACGGCGAGAGCTTCCGCGTCGCGCGGCAGATGTTCGAGGGCCTCGTCGGCACCGAGCCGGGCACCGCGGAGCCCGCGCCGCTGCTGGCCACCGACTGGCAGGTCGACGAGAAGACGGGGCTGAGCTACACCTTCAACCTCCGCGACGACGTCACCTTCTCCGACGGCACCGACTTCAACGCCAAGGCCGTCTGCGCGAACTTCGACCGCTGGTACGAGATGCCGAAGTCGGCCCAGACCGACGACCTCACCTACTACTACGGCGCGCTGTTCCGCGGCTTCAAGACCGGTCCCCGCTCCGAGGACGCGATCTACGACTCGTGCAGCGCCGACGACGAGTTCACCGCCACCGTGAACCTGAAGTCGCCCTTCGCCGGCTTCATCTCCGCCCTGTCGCTGCCTGCGTTCTCGATGCAGAGCCCGACCGCGCTGGAGAAGTACCAGGACGACTCGTCGAACAACCCGAAGAACACCGAGTACTCGACCGCCCACCCCACCGGCACCGGTCCCTTCACCCTGGACACGTGGGCGCGTGGACAGAACGTCACCCTGGCCCGCAACCCGGACTACTGGGGCGACCCCGCCCTGATCGGCCAGGCCGTCGTGGTCGCCATCGAGGACCCCAAGGCCCGCGCCGACGCGCTGCGCAGCGGTTCCCCGCCACCATGGAGCTGGCCACGCTGGCGATGATCTTCGCGATCGTCGTCGGCGTGCCGCTGGGCTACCTCGCGGCCCGCAACCAGGGCCGCCTGCTCGACACGGTGGTGGTGTCCGGCTCGCTGCTCGGCGTCGCCACCCCGGTGTTCTTCCTGGCGATCCTGCTCAAGCTGGTCTTCGCCGACTGGCTCGGCTGGCTGCCCACCTCGCTGCGCCAGGACCCGCGCATCGACGCCACGCACCTCACCAACTTCTACGTCCTCGACGGCCTGCTCACCCGGGAGTGGGACGCGGCCTGGGACGCCGTCCTGCACCTGGTGCTGCCGGCGATCGCGCTGGGCACCATCCCGCTGGCCATCATCGTGCGGATCACCCGCGCGTCCGTGGCCGAGGTGCTGCAACGAGGACTACGTGCGCACCGCCGAGTCCAAGGGCCTCAGCAGCCGCATCGTCAGCCGGCGCCACGTGCTGCGCAACGCCCTGCTGCCGGTGGTCACCACCATCGGCCTGCAGGCCGGCCTGCTGCTCTCCGGCGCGGTGCTGACCGAGACCGTGTTCGCCTTCAACGGGGTCGGGCAGCTACCTGTTCGAGGCGATCTCGCAACGAGACTTCCCCGTCCTGCAGGGCTTCATCATCTTCATCGCCATCATCTACTCCCTGATCAACCTGGTCGTGGACCTCGCCTACGGCGTGATCGACCCGAGAGTGAGGGTGTCGTGAGCACCACCATCCCGCCCGCCGCGGACGGTCCCGCCGAGCTCGGCGACGACGGCGGGAACCAGGTCGGACCCGACGACTCCGGCGAGGCCGCGGGCGTCGGGCTGTGGCGCGGCGCGTTCCGGCGGCTGCGGCGCAACCCCACCGCCATCGTCGGCGCGGCCATCATCGCTCTGTTCGTCCTGGTCGCACTGCTTGCACCGCTGCTGACCTCCTACCAGCCCGGATCGGCGGCCGACGCGGGCAAGGTGACCCCGCTCAGCGTGCCCGGGCCCTCGCCCGACCACTGGCTCGGCCTGGACCGGTTCGGCTCCGACATGTGGACCCAGCTGGTCTACGGCGCACGGCAGTCCCTGGTCTACGGCGTGGTCTCCACCGTCATCGGCCTCGTCGCCGGGGCGGGCCTCGGCGCGATCGCGGGCGGTTTCGGCGCCCTCGGGGGCCGGGCCGGGGCCTGGGTGGACAGCGCCTGCATGCGCTTCGTCGACGTGCTGCTCGCCGTGCCCAGCCTGCTGCTCGCCGTCAGCATCGTCGCCGTCCTGGGCCAGAACGCCTACGCGGTGATGATCGCCATCGGGGTCGCCCAGGTGCCGATCTTCGCCCGCCTGCTGCGCGGCTCGATGCTCTCCCAGGGCAAGGCCGACTACGTCCTGGCCGCCGGCGCCCTGGGCATCCGCAAGCGCCGCATCGTGGCCGGGCACATCGTGCCGAACGCGATCGGCCCGACCATCGTCCAGGCCACGCTGAACCTGGCGACCGCGATCATCGAGGTCGCGGCCTTGTCCTACCTCGGCCTCGGCGAGTCCGACCCGGCTGTCGCCGAGTGGGGGCGGATGCTGGTCGCCGCTCAGGACCGCTTCGACTCCGCGGCGCGCCTCGCCCTGCTCCCCGGCTTCGCGATCGCCTTCACCGCGCTGGGATTCACCCTGCTCGGTGAGGCCATGCGCGAGGCCCTCGACCCCCGATCCCGGAGGTGAGCCCGATGAGCGAGTCGGCGCCCCTGCTCGACGTCCGCGACCTGTCGGTGGTCTTCTCCCAGCGCGGCGAGAAGGACGTCGTGGCCGTCGACGAGGTCTCCTTCACCGTCCGGCCCGGCCAGCACGTCGGCCTGGTGGGGGAGTCGGGAAGCGGCAAGTCCGTCACGTCCCTGGCGGTGATGGGGCTGCTGCCCAAGCGTGGCGCGCGGGTGGCGGGCGAGGTCCGCTACGACGGGCGTGACCTGCTCGGCCTGGGCCGCAAGGAGATGTCGGCCCTGCGTGGGCGCGAGATCGCGATGGTCTTCCAGGACCCGATGTCCTCGCTGAACCCTGTGATCACCATCGGCCTGCAGCTGCGCGAGGTGCTGCGCACCCATCTCGACGTCGACAAGGAGGAGGCCGAGGACCGCGCGGTCGCGCTGCTGGACAAGGTCGGCATCCCCGACCCCGGCCGACGCGTCCGGGAGTACCCCCACCAGCTCTCCGGCGGGATGCGGCAGCGGGTGCTCATCGCGATCGCGCTGGCCTGCGAGCCGCGGCTGCTGATCGCCGACGAGCCCACCACCGCCCTCGACGTCACCATCCAGGCCCAGGTGCTCGAGGTGCTCAAGGACCTCGTCGCCGACACCGACGCCGCGCTGCTGATGATCACCCACGACCTCGGCGTCGTCGCCGGGCTGTGCGACGAGGTCAACGTCATGTACTCCGGGCGGATCGTGGAGTCGGCGCGCCGCGGACCGCTGTTCACGACCCCGCGCCACCCCTACACCGCGGGCCTGCTGGCGAGCATCCCGCGCCTGGACCACCCCCGTGGCACCGCGCTGACCCCGATCCCGGGCTCGCCGACGCTGACCCTGCCGTGGGCCGAGGGCTGCGCCTTCGCGCCGCGGTGCACGAACGTGGTGGCGCAGTGCACCGAGCGCGCCCCCGCGCTGGAGCACGAGCAGGACCGCGACCTGCGCTGCTTCCACCCCGTCACCGAGGACGCAGGAGCCCACCCGTGAGCGACAAGACCCCCCGCCGGGCCCACGAGCGGGCCGGGGCCGCCTCCGACGAACCGCTGGTGCAGGTGCGCGGGCTCAAGGTCCACTTCCCGGTCTCCCGCCGGCTGCTGGGCGGTCGCTCGGACGACGCCGTGCGCGCCGTCGACGGTGTCGACCTCGACATCGACGCCGGCACCAGCCTCGGCCTGGTGGGGGAGTCCGGCTGCGGCAAGTCGACCCTCGGCCGCGCGGTCCTGCGCCTGAACCCGATCACCGAGGGCACCGTGCACTTCGACGGCCAGGACGTCTCCTCGCTCACGGGCGAGAGGCTGCGGGCGACCCGGCGCGACATGCAGATGGTCTTCCAGGACCCGCTGGCCAGCCTGAACCCGCGCCAGAGCGTCGAGACGATCCTCACCGAGCCGCTGCGCGCCCACCGCATCGACTACGACAAGCGCGCCAAGGTGCGTGAGCTGCTGCACCAGGTCGGGCTGCCGGCCTCGGCGGCGCGCAAGTACCCGCACGAGTTCTCCGGCGGGCAGCGCCAGCGGGTGGGCATCGCCCGCGCCCTGGCCCTCGAGCCGCGCTTCATCATCGCCGACGAGCCGGTCTCGGCCCTCGACGTCTCGGTGCAGGCCCAGGTGCTGAACCTGCTCGACGACCTCCAGCAGGAGCTGGGCCTGACCTACCTCGTGATCGCCCACGACCTCGCGGTCGTGCGCCACGTCAGCGACGTGGTGGCGGTGATGTACCTCGGCTCGATCATCGAGCAGGCCGACGCCGACGATCTCTACGACGAGCCGCTGCACCCCTACACCCGCTCGCTGATGTCGGCCGTGCCGGTGCCCGACCCCGAGGTCGAGGACTCGCGCGAACGGATCCTGCTGCAGGGCGACCTGCCCTCGCCCTCCGACCCACCGTCGGGGTGCCGGTTCCACACCCGGTGCCCGTTCCGTCAGGAGACCCGCTGCGACGACGAGCGGCCCCCGCTTCAGCAGGTGCGGCCCGGGCACACGGTGGCCTGTCACTGGGTGGAGGAGATCGCCCGGGGCGAGATCGTCCCCCGCGAGCTGACGACGCAGCAGGTCGCGGACAGCAACGCCTGAGCGTCGGGTGCCGGAGGCGGCTACCGCGGGTCCTCCTCGACCGGCAGCGGCGGCGGCGTCCCGCCGAACTCCGGGCACAGGTCGCGGAACGAGCACCACGAGCACAGGGCGCTGCGGCGCGGTCGCCAGTCGCGGTTGACCCGGGCCAGGGTGATCGCGCGCCACAGCGCCTCGACCCTGCGCTCGCAGGCCAGCAGCTCCTGCTCGTCGGGCACGTGCCGCAGGATCTCGCCGTCGCCGAGGTAGACCAGCTGCAGGACGCTGGGCAGCACACCGCGGGTGCGCCACAGCACCAGGGCGTAGAAGCGCATCTGGAACAGCGCGGCGGCCTCGAAGCCCTCCCGCGGCGAGCGGCCGGTCTTGTAGTCGACCACCCGGATGGCGCCGTCGGGGGCGACGTCGAGACGGTCCACGAACCCGCGCAGCAGCAACCCGGAGGCCAGCACCGTCTCCACGTACAGCTCGCGCTCGGCCGGCTCGAGGCGCTGCGGGTCCTCGAGGGTGAACCAGCGGTCCAGGGCCTCGACGCACGAGGCGAGCCAGGCGGCGGCCTCGTCGGTGTCAGCACCGTCGGGCTCCGCGAAGAGCGCCGCGAGCCCGGGCTCGCGTTCGCGCAGGTGACCCCAGGCCGGGGCGAGCATCGACCGGGCCCGCTGCGGGGTGCGCTCGGCGGCGGGCAGGGTGAAGAGGTCCTCGAGCACCTGGTGCACCAGGGTGCCGCGCGCCGCGGCCGGTGACGGCTCCTCGGGGATCCGGTCGATGGTGCGAAGCCGGTAGCGCAGCGGGCAGCCGGCGAAGTCGGCCGCGCGGCTCGGGGAGATCGCGTCCAGCACCCGCACGCCGTCGACGGGGGTGGAGCGACCGCGCGCCGGCGAGACGGCGGCGCGCGGGGCCGGCGAACCCGTCGTCGCCGCGCCGGGGACCAGCATCGTCACGGGGCCTCCTTCACGCGGTGGCGCGGCGGCGCGCTCGTCGCGTCACCGGGCGAGTGCCGAGCCTAGGGGCGAGCGCCGACGGTGGGCCCGTCCGGTAGCCTCACCCGGTGTCCGCCCCCGAACCGCCGGCCGCTGCGCCGAGCCCCCGGCGGCCCCCCGGGATCGTGCGGGTCGCCTCCGTCGGTGGGACCGAGATCCTGGTCTCCTACACGACCCTGGCCTTCGCCGGCCTCTTCGCGGTGATCCTCGGGCCCCAGGTCGAGGCGGTCAGCCCCGGCCTCGGCCCCCTGCGCTACGTCGCCGGCGCCGGGTTCGCCGTGCTGGTCTACCTCGCGGTCCTGCTGCACGAGGTCTCCCACGCGGTGGTCGCCCGTGCCTTCGGCGTGGTCGTCCCCTCGATCACGCTGCACTTCATGGGCGGCATGACCGCCGTGCAGGGTGAGGCGCGCTCCCCGCGCCAGGAGCTGCTCGTGGCCGTCGTCGGCCCGCTGACGTCCCTGGCCGTCGGCGGTGCCGCCTACCTGGGCTACCGCTCCTTCGACACCGGCCTGCTCGGGCTGGCGCTGTTCGGCCTCGCCGTGGGCAACCTGCTCATCGGGGTGCTCAACCTCGTGCCGGGCCTCCCCCTGGACGGTGGCCGGGTGCTGAAGGCGGTGGTGTGGTCGATCTCCGGCAGCGCGCTGCGCGGGGTGGTCGTGGCCGCTCGGACCGGGCGCGTCGTCGCGGTGCTGCTGCTGGCCTGGCCGCTGCTGAGCGAGCTCGTGCTCGGGGTGCCGCCGAGCCCGGCGGACTACCTGCTGGCGTTCCTGCTCGCGGCGTTCATGTGGACCACCGCGGGCTCCGAGCTGGCCTCGGCCCGCCTGCGCAGCAAGCTCCCCGCGCTGGTGGGCCGCGACCTGGCCCGCCGGGCGGTCACCGTGTCCGGCGACCTGCCGCTCGCCGAGGCCGTCCGCCGCGCCCGGGAGTCCCAGGCCGGCGGGATCGTGGTGACCGACTCCGCGGGCCTGAGCACGGGGGTGGTCAGCGAGGCGGCGCTGCTGGCGACCCCGGACGAGCGACGCCCCTGGGTGCCGGTGTCCAGCGTCACGCGCAACGTCGGGGCGGGGCTGCGGCTGCCGGTCGGCATCGCTGGTGAGAGCCTGGTCGCCGCGCTCGGCGCGCACCCCGCCCAGGAGTACGTCCTGCTCGCCGAGGACGGCTCCGTCTACGGCGTGCTGGCCACCGCCGACGTCGACCGTGCCCTGCGCGGCGCCGCGACGCGGCGCACCCGCCGCTGGGCGCCCGCCCGCCCGAACCCCGAGGAGCACCCATGACCCCGCCCGAGCAGGTCCACCCCGACGTCCCCGCCGCGGCGTGGGGCGGCGTGCACCGCGGCCCGCTGCGGGTGGGGGAGTGGGTGCGGCTGCTGGACTCCAAGGGCCGCCGGCACAACTTCTCCCTCGAGCCGGGCAGGCGGTTCTTCTCCAACCGCGGCCACCTCGAGCACGACGACATGATCGGCCGCGAGGAGGGCTTCACCCTGACCTCCTCGGCCGGCGGCCAGTACCTCGTCTTCCGCCCGCTGCTCTCGGAGTTCGTGGTCTCGATGCCGCGTGGCGCGGCCGTGGTCTACCCCAAGGACGCTGCCCAGATCGTCGCCATGGCCGACGTCTTCCCCGGCGCCCACGTCGTCGAGGCCGGGGTCGGCTCCGGGGCGCTGACCTGCTCGCTGCTGCGCGCGGTCGGCCCGCACGGACGCGTGGTCTCCTACGAGCGGCGCGAGGAGTTCGCCGACGTGGCGCGGCGCAACGTCGAGCAGTTCTTCGGCGGGTCCCACCCGGCGTGGGACCTGCGCCTGGGCGACCTCGCCGAGGCGCTGCCCGGCACCGGTCAGGCCTGCGACCGCCTGGTCCTCGACATGCTCGCGCCGTGGGAGTGCATCGACGCCGCGGCCGGCGCGCTGCGGCCCGGCGGGATCCTGTGCGCCTACGTGGCCACCACCACCCAGCTGTCGAAGTTCACCGAGACCGTGCGCGTGCACGGCGGGTTCACCGAGCCGCACGCCTGGGAGTCGCTGGTGCGCGACTGGCACGTCGAGGGTCTCGCGGTGCGCCCGGGCCACTCGATGGTCGGACACACCGCCTTCCTGGTCACCGCGCGCAGGATGGCCCCCGGCGAGCGGCCCCCGCTCAAGCGCCGCCGTCCTGCGCCGGGCGCCTACGGGCCCGACTACACGGGCCCGCGTCCGGCCGACGTCGAGGAGCCCCCGACGGCGCACTGACCCCTGCCTCGGGTCTCGACGGCCGGATCGTGGCGCGCGGCGCGCGGAGCCACCCCGTGGGCGGGGAGGCGCGGGTAGGGTCGGGCGGACAGGAGGTGGTGCTCGTGTCCATGCACGACGACGGTTCCCCCACGCCGGCCCCGAGGCCCGAGAAGCTGATCGAGCAGGTGCGCGCCCTGGAGGAGGAGGTGCGCGACCTTCGCCGCCGCGCCGAGCAGGCACCCGGGTCCGTCGCGCGGGCTCGAGGCACGGCTCAGCGAGACCCAGCGCAGCCTGTCGACCGTGACGGCCCAGAACGAGCGGCTCGCGCAGACACTGCGCGAGGCCCGCGAGCAGATCCTGAAGCTCAAGGAGGAGGTCGACCGGCTGGCCCAGCCCCCGGCCGGCTTCGGCACGTTCCTGGCCCGCAACGACGACGAGACGCGTCGACGTGTTCACCGGCGGCCGCAAGCTGCGGGTCGCGGTGAGCCCTGCGGTCGAGGCCGGGGCCCTGCGCCGCGGCCAGGAGGTGATGCTCAACGAGGCCCTCAACGTGGTCGCCGCCTTCGACTTCGAGGAGGTCGGCGAGGTGGTGACGTTCAAGGAGCTGCTCGCCGACGGCGAACGGGCCCTGGTCGTGGCCAACGCCGACGAGGAGCGCGTGGTGCGTCTCGCCGAGCCGCTGCACGACGCCACCCTGCGCGCCGGCGACTCGCTGCTGCTACGACGGCCGCGCCGGCTACGTCTACGAGCGGGTGCCGAAGTCCGAGGTCGAGGAGCTCGTGCTCGAGGAGGTCCCCGACATCGCCTACGAGTCGATCGGCGGCCTCGGCGGCCAGATCGAGCAGATCCAGGACGCCGTCGAGCTGCCCTACCTGCACCCCGACCTGTTCAAGGAGCACGAGCTCAAGCCGCCGAAGGGGATCCTGCTCTACGGCCCGCCCGGGCTGCGGGAAGACGCTGATCGCCAAGGCCGTGGCCAACTCGCTGGCCAAGAAGGTCGCCGCGCGCACCGGGGCCGAGGGCAAGTCGTACTTCCTCAACATCAAGGGCCCCGAGCTGCTGAACAAGTTCGTCGGCGAGACCGAGCGGCACATCCGCCTGGTCTTCCAGCGGGCCCGGGAGAAGGCCAGCGCCGGCACCCCGGTCATCGTGTTCTTCGACGAGATGGACTCGCTGTTCCGCACCCGCGGGTCCGGGGTCTCCTCGGACGTGGAGAACACCATCGTCCCGCAGCTGCTCAGCGAGATCGACGGCGTCGAGCTGCTCGAGAACGTGCTGGTCATCGGCGCCTCGAACCGCGAGGACATGATCGACCCCGCGATCCTGCGCCCGGGGCGCCTCGACGTGAAGATCAAGATCGAGCGGCCCGACGCGGAGTCGGCGCGCGACATCTTCTCCAAGTACCTCACCTCGCGGCTGCCGCTGCACGCCGACGACGTCGCCGAGTTCGGCGGCGACCGGGACGCGTGCGTGGCCGGCATGATCCGCGCGACGGTGGAGCGGATGTACACCGAGACCGAGGAGAACCGGTTCCTCGAGGTCACCTACGCCAACGGCGACAAGGAGGTCCTGTACTTCAAGGACTTCAACTCCGGCGCGATGATCCAGAACATCGTCGACCGGGCCAAGAAGATGGCGATCAAGGACTTCCTCGACCTCGACCAGCGCGGGCTGCGCGTCGCGCACCTGCTGCAGGCCTGCGTCGACGAGTTCAAGGAGAACGAGGACCTGCCCAACACCACCAACCCCGACGACTGGGCCCGCATCTCCGGCAAGAAGGGCGAGCGGATCGTGTTCATCCGCACCCTGATCACCGGCAAGCAGGGCACCGAGCCGGGGCGCTCGATCGACACCGTCTCCAACACCGGCCAGTACCTGTACGGTCGCGCACGCCCGCAGCGGGCCGGGCCCCACACCTCGGTGGTCCAGCCCGCTACGGGGACGGGTGTCGACTCAGCGTGTGCACCCTGGTAGACATCGCGCACTCGCAACGTCGCGAACCCACCCGTGGCGGTCCACCATGCTCAAGATCGTCCTGATCGTCCTCGTCGTCCTGGTCGTCCTCTTCCTGGCCCGCAAGCTGCTGGCGCGCTGAGCCGCGGGTTCTCGCCCCCGGCGTACGCGTAGGCTCGCGCCATGAGCGTGCGTCGGGTGATGGGCACCGAGATCGAGTACGGCATCGCCGTGCCCGGTCAGCCCCACGGCCAACCCGATGGTCGCCTCCTCGCAGGTGGTCAACGCCTACGCCTCGGCGCACGGCGCGCGCGCGCCGGGCCCGCTGGGACTTCGAGGAGGAGTCGCCGCTGCGCGACGCCCGCGGCTTCGACATGCCCGCCGCAGGCCGCCGACCCCAGCCAGCTCACCGACGAGGACCTCGGCCTGGCCAACGTCATCCTCACCAACGGCGCCCGGCTCTACGTCGACCACGCCCACCCGGAGTACTCCACGCCCGAGGTCACCACCCCGCTCGACGTGGTGCGCTGGGACAAGGCCGGCGAGCAGGTCATGCTCGACGCGGCGCGGCGGGCCGGCCAGCGGACCCGGCGGGGCGCCGATCGTGCTGTACAAGAACAACACCGACAACAAGGGCGCCTCCTACGGCGCGCACGAGAACTACCTGATGCGGCGCTCGACGCCGTTCGCGCGACATCGTGCGGCACCTGACGCCGTTCTTCGTCAGCCGGCAGGTCGTCTGCCGGCGCCGGCCGGGTCGGCATCGGCGCAGGACGGTCGCGAGCACGGCTTCCAGATCAGCCAGCGCGCCGACTTCTTCGAGGTCGAGGTCGGCCTCGAGACCACGCTGAAGCGGCCCGATCATCAACACCCGCGACGAGCCGCACGCCGATCCCGAGAAGTACCGCCGGCTGCACGTCATCATCGGCGACGCGAACCTCTCCGAGGTCTCGACCTACCTCAAGGTCGGCACCACCTCGCTGGTGCTGGCCATGATCGAGGACCGGTTCATCACCGCGACCTGAGCGTCGGAGGGCCCGGTCGCGGCGCTGCGGGCGGTCTCCCACGACCCGACGCTGCGCCACCTGGTCACGCTGGCCGACGGCCGCACGCTGACCGCCGTCCAGCTGCAGCTGGAGTACCTCGACCTGGCCCGCAAGTACGTCGAGGACCGGTTCGGCGCCGACGCCGACGCGCAGACCGTCGACGTGCTGCAGCGGTGGGAGTCGGTGCTGGACCGGCTCGAGCGCGACCCGATGCAGCTGCGCCGGCGAGCTGGACTGGGTCGGCCAAGCTGCAAGCTGCTCGAGCAGTACCGCCAGCGCGACGGGCTGGACTGGGACGACGCCAAGCTGCAGCTGATCGACTACCAGTACTCCGACATCCGCCCCGAGAAGGGCCTCTACCACCGGCTGGTCGCGCGCCGGCCGGATCGAGCGGCTGCTCGACGACGCCGCCGTCGAGGCCGCGATGCACGAGCCGCCGGAGGACACCCGGGCCTACTTCCGCGGCCGGTGCCTGGAGAAGTACGCCGACGTGGTGGCCGCCGCCTCCTGGGACTCGGTGATCTTCGACCTGCCCGGGCCGCGAGTCGCTGCAGCGGGTGCCGACCATCGACCCGCTGCGCGGCAGCCGGGCCCACGTCGGGGCGCTGCTCGACCGGTGCGAGACGGCCGAGGCCCTGTTCACCGCGCTCACCCGCTAGCCGCCCGCGGGCGGGCGCCCACGGGCTCTGCGCGGCGGAGGGCCCGGCGCAGCCGTGGACTGGATAGGGTCGGGTCATGGCACAGGAGCAGAAGCAGCCGCGGAAGTCCTCGGAGACCGAGGAGGCGACCGAGACCGCTCCGAGAGACCGACGTCGCCGAGCGCAAGGAAGCGCTCGACGAGCGACGTCGACGACATCCTCGACGAGATCGACGACGTGCTCGAGACCAACGCCGAGGACTTCGTGAAGTCGTTCATCCAGAAGGGCGGCCAGTGAGCGACCCCCGCCTGCCGGCCGCCTTCCTGCAGCCGGGCATCCTCGTCGTTCACCGACTTCCTCGCCGCGCAGGCGCCCGACCTGCTGCCGGCGCGCCGCGCCGTACCGCAGGGCCACGCCGGCGACCTCGCCCCCCACGGCACCACGATCGTGGCCGCGACGTTCCCCGGCGGCGTGGTGATGGCCGGCGACCGGCGCGCCACCATGGGCAACATCATCGCCCAGCGCGACATCGAGAAGGTCTTCCCGGCCGACGAGTTCTCCGCGGTCGGCATCGCCGGCACCGCCGGCCTCGCCGTCGAGATGGTGCGGCTCTTCCAGACCGAGCTCGAGCACTACGAGAAGATCGAGGGCACCACGCTGTCCATGGACGGCAAGGCCAACCGGCTCGCGGCGCTGATCCGCGTCGAACCTCGGGATGGCGATGCAGGGCCTGGCCGTCGTGCCGCTCTTCGCCGGCTACGACCTCGCCGCCGGCACCGGGGCCGGATCTTCAGCTACGACGTCACCGGCGGCCGCTACGAGGAGACCGCGTTCCACTCCGTCGGCTCCGGGCTCGCTGTTCGCCCGGGGGTCGCTGAAGAAGCTCTACCGCGACGACCTCGACCACCGACGGCTGCGTGACCGCGATCGTCCAGGCGCTCTACGACGCCGCCGACGACGACTCCGCGACCGGCGGTCCCGACCTCGACCCGCCGGATCTTCCCGGTGGTCCAGGTGATCACCGCCGACGGCGGCCGCCGGATGGCCGACGACGAGGTCGCCGAGATCGCCGACCGCGTGATCGCCGGCGCGGATGAGCCGGCCCGACGGACCCGACCGCCCCGCTGACGGAGCGACGAGCGGAGGTGGCTCAGCGATGAGCATGCCGTTCTACGTCTCGCCCGAGCAGCTGATGAAGGACCGGGCCGACTTCGCCCGCAAGGGCATCGCCCGCGGCCGCTCGGTGGTCGGCGGTGCAGTACGCCGACGGCGTGCTGTTCGTCTCCGAGAACCCGTCGCAGGCGCTGCACAAGGTCTCCGAGATCTACGACCGGATCGCGTTCGCCGCGGTCGGCCGCTACAACGAGTTCGAGAACCTGCGGATCGCCGGCGTCCGGCTCGCCGACATGCGCGGCTACGCCTACGACCGCCGCGACGTGACCGGCCGCGGCCTGGCCAACGCCTACGCCCAGACCCTCGGCACGATCTTCTCCAGCGGCGGCGAGAAGCCCTACGAGGTGGAGATCTTCGTCGCCGAGATCGGCGACGCGCCCGCCGACGACCAGCTCTACCGGCTGACCTACGACGGCCAGGTGGCCGACGAGCACGGCTACGCCGTGATGGGGGGCGCCGCCGACGTGGTGGCGGCGTACCTCGAGGAGCGCTACGCCGAGGGCGCGCCCTCGCCGACGCGCTGCGCCTCGCCGTCGCCGCGCTCGGGCCACACCGGGCGACGCCGAGGACCGGGTGCGTCCCGTCGGACGACCTCGAGGTCGCCGTCCTGGACCGCACCCGCAGCCAGCCGCGCAAGTTCAGCCGGCTCCGCCCGCCCGGCTCGAGCAGTTCCTCGGCGACCGGCATCCTGCTGCGCCGACCACCCCGCCCGCCGACACCGCACCCGACGCACCTGCCGAGTCGGACAGCGCCCCGGACGCCGAACCCCCCGTGGCCCCGCCTGGCTGACGCCGGGCCTGGGCACGCGGTTTGCGCACCAACCGCAGCTCGGGAGCGCTCCCACGTGCGGTTGGTGCCAAACCGCACGCTCGCCGCGCCGGACCGCCGGACCGGTCATCCACAGAGCGCCGCGAAGCCGAGGTTTCCGGAGCCATGCTCGCGGCGCGCACGCTTCCGAGGCATGGCACCTGACGAGATGACCGCCGTCCGGGGCGAGGTGCGCTGGTCACCGCAGCGGCGGCGTGAGCCACGGGCTGTGACTCAAGCAGCGCGATGGCCTGACACCGGCGCGAGGAGTTCCTGCGCGAGCTGCGCGGCCTATCTGCTGGTGCTGCCGGACTCCGCGGTGTTCACCCACCTGACCGGCGCCTGGCTGCGCGGGTGGCAACTGCCGCAGGCTGCCCGAACAGGTGCCGGTGTTCGTGGCCGTCGAAGGCGACGGCGACCGGCCCGCCGTCGCGCGGGCCTGATCTGCTCGCGCATCGTCGGCGAGGCGGCGACGCGTCGGCCCCGGAGCCGGCACCAGGCGGCCTGCCCGTCGAGGCCCCCGAGGAGATCCTGCTGCGCGCCGCCCGCGACCTCGGCCTGCTCGACCGGTCATCCTCGTCGACTCCGCGCGCGCAGCTGGGCGACCTCGACCCCGAGACGGATGGAAGCGATCCTGGCCTGCCGGGCGGCCCGGGTGTGCAGGATGCTGCGGGCAGGCCTGGCGAGCGATCGACCGGCCAGGCGGAGTCGCGCCGGCGAGACGCTGCTGCAGCAGCTTCCACGTCGCGATCGAGGTGCCGTTCGACGCCGCAGGTCGAGCTCTTCGACCGAGACCGGTCAGCTTCGGTCGGCGTCGACCTGCTGGTCGACGGCACGAGGGATCGTCCACGAGTACGACGGTGCGCACCACCGCGCACGCCCGGCAGCACCGCACCGACCTGCGGCGTGAGCGCGGCTGCGGCGAGCCGGGTACAGCCGCCGTGGGTTCATGCTCGACGACCTGCTCAACCACCCCGTGGCCATGATGCACGAGATCGACCGGCCGCTCGGACCGCGCCCCACGACCCGCGCCGGATCGCGCGGTGGCGTGCCCTGGTCGAGAACTCGCTGTACTCGCGAGCCGGGGCAGGCGAGCGGCTGATGAACCGCTGGCGCCGGCGCCGACGGCATCCTCGACTGGGGGAATCCGCCATGACACGACCCGAGAGTTCTGCCGTTGGTGACCAAACGGCGCGACCGCCGTCCGTGAGGCAGCCGATTGACCGACCGCGCTGCGCCTAGGCTGACCGTGGACCGGCGGATCTTCGGGATCGAGAACGAGTACGGGGTGACGTGCACGTTCAAGGGGCAGCGCCGGCTGAGCCCGGACGAGGTGGCGCGCTACCTGTTCCGCAAGGTCGTCAGCTGGGGGCGCAGCAGCAACGTGTTCCTGCGCAACGGCGCCCGGCTGTACCTCGACGTCGGCAGCCACCCGGAGTACGCGACGCCCGAGTGCGACGACGTGGTCGAGCTGGTCACCCACGACAAGGCGGGGGAGCGGGTCCTCGAGGGCCTGCTGCTCGACGCCGAGCAGCGCCTGCACGACGAGGGCATCGCCGGCGAGATCTACCTGTTCAAGAACAACACCGACTCGGCCGGCAACTCCTACGGCTGCCACGAGAACTACCTGGTCGGCCGGGCCGGGGAGTTCTGCCGGCTCGCCGACGTGCTGATCCCGTTCCTGGTGACCCGCCAGATCATCGTCGGGGCCGGCAAGATCACCCAGACCCCGCGCGGCGCCTCGTACGCGGTGAGCCAGCGCGCCGAGCACATCTGGGAGGGCGTCTCGAGCGCGACCACCCGCAGCCGGCCGATCATCAACACCCGCGACGAGCCGCACGCCGACGCCGAGAGTACCGGCGCCTGCACGTCATCGTCGGCGACTCCAACATGAGCGAGACGACCACGATGCTGAAGGTCGCCAGCTGCGACCTGGTGCTGCGGATGATCGAGGAGGGCGTGGTGATGCGCGACCTGACGATGGAGAACCCCATCCGCGCGATCCGCGAGATCTCCCACGACGTCACCGGGCGCCGCAAGGTCCGCCTCGCCAACGGCCGCGAGGCCAGCGCGCTGGAGATCCAGGCAGGAGTACCTCGGCAAGGCCCGCGAGTTCGTCGACCGGCGCGAGCATCAGCACGCCGGCCATCGAGCGCGTCCTCGACCTGTGGGAGCGCGGCCTGAAGGCCGTCGAGTCCGACGACCTCGGCCTCGTCGACACCGAGATCGACTGGGTCATCAAGTGGAAGCTGATCGAGCGCTACCGCGCCCGCAACGGCCTCTCGCTCGGCCACCCGCGGATCGCCCAGCTCGACCTGGCCTACCACGACATCCACCGCGGACGCGGGCTGTACTACCTGCTCGAGAAGCGCGGCGAGGTCGCCCGGGTCACCACCGACCTGCGGATCTTCGAGGCCAAGTCGGTGCCGCCCCAGGACACGCGCGCCCGCCTGCGCGGCGAGTTCATCCGGCGGGCCCAGGAGCAGCGGCGCGACTTCACCGTCGACTGGGTGCACCTGAAGCTCAACGACCAGGCCCAGCGCACCGTCCTGTGCAAGGACCCCTTCCGTGCCCACGACGAGCGCGTCCAGCGGCTCATCGACGGCATGTGAGCGCCCTGTAAAGTCCCTCTTGCGGTACGCGCACCCTCGCGACAAGACCCGCACCCCCGCGCCGACCAGCCGCGCCACAGCCCCGCCCGCCTCGACCCCGAGCGGCCCGCCCGCTCCACCAAGGTGACCCCGTGCCCCCTGCCCCGCGCCCCCTGACCACCACCCTGCGCCGCGCGCGCGCCCTGCGCGCCGCCGGCCTCGCCGCGTCCGCGGTCCTGCTGACCACCGCCCTGGCCGCCTGCGGGTCCGACGACGCCGGCGCCGAGGACGCAGCGACTCTGGCGGCCGTCGACGTCTCCGGCGACGTCGGCGAGACCCCCGACATCGCGATCACCGAGGAGATGACCGCCGGCGAGCAGGACACCGAGACCCTCGTCGAGGGTGACGGCACCGAGCTCGCCGACGGCGACCAGGTGGTCGTCGACTACTGGCTGGGCAACGGCTACACCACCGAGGCCGTGCAGAGCTCGTCCGGCCCCAAGAACGTCGCGGTGCTGGCCACCGTCGGGGGCACCGACCAGCAGCCGCAGACCCTCGAGGACGTCATCGGCGCCGCGGCCGCGCGGCTCGTCGAGCCCGGCGCCACGGTCGGCTCCCGGGTGGCCACGGTCGGCTCGCCCCAGGACGTCCTCGGCCTGCCCGGGCTGCCCGACCTCGGCATCGGCAACCTCGACCCCGTCGTGCTCGTGGTCGACCTCGAGCAGCAGCCGCTGTCGGGTCCCGGCGGCCAGCAGGTCGACGCCCCCGACTGGGTTCCCTCGCTGGAGTCCGCCGACGGCGTGCCGACGGCCTGGGACTTCCAGGGCACCCCGAAGCCCACCGACCAGCTGCGCTCGTTCGCCACCGTCGTCGGCGACGGCCCCGAGGTCGAGAAGGGCGACCTGCTCGTCGCGGACTACCTCGGTCAGGTCTACGGCGCCAAGAAGCCCTTCGACGACAGCTACAGCCGCGGCGAGCCCGTCGGCTTCGGCATCGGCGTCGGCCAGGTCATCCAGGGCTGGGACCGCGCGCTGGTCGGCCAGACCGTCGGCAGCCGCGTCGTGCTGGCGATCCCGCCCCGCCTCGGCTACGGCGAGCAGGGCAGCGAGCAGGCCGGCATCCAGGGCAGCGACACCCTGTACTTCGTCGTCGACGTCCTCGGTGCCGCCTGAGCGCCACGCCCGCCGGGTCGCCGCCACCCGGCGCGTCGGGCACGACGTCGCGGACCCCGACGGCGAGACTGCCCCGGTGAGCACCGACGCGGCGACCCCGAGCCCGGAGCCCGAGGACCCCGCACCCACCGCGCAGCCCACGGTCGCCCAGCAGCTCACCGAGGCGAAGTCCGAGCGGCTGCTGAACCTGCTGATCATGCTGCTCGTGCAGCGACACCTGGTGCCCAAGGCGCGGATCCGCTCGATCCTCTACCCGGGCCTGTCCGACGACGCCTTCGAGCGCAAGTTCGACCGGGACAAGGAAGAGCTGCGCAGCCTCGGGGTCCCCATCGAGGTGGGAGCGATGGACGCCTACTTCGACGACGAGCCCGGCTACCGGGTGCGCCCGGACCACTTCGCGCTGCCCGAGATCGACCTCGACCCCGAGGAGGCCTCGGTGGTCGGCCTGGCCGCCAAGGTCTGGGACCACGCCCGCTTCGCGAGCGCCGCCACCGAGGCGGTCCGCAAGCTCACCGCCGCCGGCCTCGACATCGACGTCGACGCCCTCGACATCGCCCAGCCGCGTCTGCGTGCCGACGAGCCGTCCTTCGAGGTCTTCCTCGACGCGGTGCGCGACCGGGTGCCGGTCGCGTTCGAGTACGCCCGCGCCGGGGGGGCGCCCTCGACCCGGCACCTGCAGCCGTGGGGGGTCACGCGTTACTCCGGGCGCTGGTACGTCGTCGGCCTCGACACCGACCGCGACGCCGAGCGGGTGTTCCGGCTCTCCCGGGTGCGCGGCGAGGCCCGCACGGACGGCCCCGCGGGCGCCTACGAGGTGCCGCAGGGCACCGACCTGAGCGCCGTCGCGCGGCGTCTCGCGCCCCCGCCCGCGCAGGAGCGCGCCGTGCTCCTCGCGCGCCGCGGGTCGGGCCACACCCTGCGACGCGACGCCGTGGAGGTCGAGGAGGAGGTCCTCGGCCCGGACGGGAACACCGGCTGGGACCGGCTGGTCCTGCTGCGCGGCAGCCTCGGCCTGGCCGACGAGGTGCTCGGTCACGGCGCGTCGGTCTACGTCGAGGAACCGGCCACGCTGCGCGACGGCGTGCGCGAGCGGCTCGTCGCGCTGCTGGGGGCCACCTCGTGAGCCCGCCTCGGGCCCGCGACCCGCGCACCCCGCGGCCCGCGCCCCCGGGCGCGGGGGAGCAGGTCGTGCGGATCCTGACCCTCGTGCCGTTCCTGCACGCCCGGGGCAGCGTCGAGGTCGAGCAGGCCGCCGAGCTGCTCGGGGTCTCGCGCGAGCAGGTGCTCTCCGACCTGCGGGTGCTGTTCATGTGCGGCCTGCCCGGCGGCTACCCCGACGACCTCATCGACGTCGACATCGACACCCTCGAGGGCGAGGGCGTCATCCGGGTGACCAACGCCGACTACCTGGCCCGGCCGCTGCGGCTGACGCCCACCGAGGCCTCCGCGATGATCGTGGCCGTGCGCGCGCTGCGCGGCAGCGCCGGCGCGGACACCCGCCCGATCGTCGACCGCGTCCTGGGCAAGCTCGAGGGCGCGGCCGCCTCGGCAGCCGCCCCGGTGCACGTCGAGCCGGATGAGGGGCAGGACGCCGCCGAGGCGCTGCTCGCCCGCCGGCTCGCCGAGGCCGCCCGGGCCGGTCGCCAGGTACGGCTGACCTACTGGACTCCCGCGCGCGACGAGGTCTCCGAGCGGGTCGTCGACCCGCACGCCGTGGTCGGTCGCGAGGGCCACTCCTACCTCGACGCCTTCTGCCACAGCGCGGAGGCGCCGCGGCTGTTCCGTCTCGACCGCGTCGGGGCCGCTGAGGTCCTCGACAGCGCCGTGGCCACGCCGGCGCCCGCTCCGCGCGACCTAGCCCCCGGCCTGCTGGCCGCCTCCACCGGCGCGACGCGGGTGACCCTGCGGCTGGCGCCGCCCGCGGCGTGGGTCGCCGACTACTACCCCGTCGAGGAGGCCCGCGACGACCCCGACGGGCCGGACGGGACCCTCCTGGTCGCCGTGCCGGTCGCCGACCCCCGGTGGCTGACCCGGTTGCTGCTGCGCGTCGCCCCTCACGCCCAGGTCGTCGCGCCCCAGGCGTACGGCGAGGCCGCCCGCGCCGAGGCGGCGCGCGCGCTCGGGCTCTACGGCGAGGTCGACCCGCGGGCCTGAACCGACCCCCTCGTGTGGGCGCCGTCGTAGGATGACGGCGTCGGCTCCCCGCCGGCTGCTCCCTTCCACCCACTGTGAGGCCGCCATGCTCTACCCCTTGCTCGGGATGCCCCAGGGCGCCGAGTGGATCGTCATCCTGGCCATCGTGATCCTGGTCTTCGGCGCGGCGAAGCTGCCCGACCTGGCCCGCAGCACCGGTCAGGCGCTGAAGATCTTCAAGTCCGAGACCAAGGGCCTGATGGACGAGGACGACAAGAAGTCCTCCTCCTCGACCGCCTCGGGCGGGACCCCGACCTCCGTGGCGCCGCAGCAGCTGCCGCCGGCGTCGACCAGCGGCTCGGGTGAGCCCACGGGGTCGGCCGCGGTCGAGCCCAGCACCGACCGCAACCCCGGCTGAGACCGGCGCCGACCCGCCCGTGTCGATCTCCGGAATCGTCCAGCTCTTCGTCGGCAACCCCGTCCACCCCGTCGGCTCCGACGGCCGGATGGCCCTCTCGGACCACCTGCGGGAGCTGCGCGCGCGGATCCTGAAGGTGGCGGTGATCCTCGTCGTCGGCATGGTCGTCGCGCTGCTGTTCTTCGACCAGGTCTACGACTTCGTCTACGGCCCCTACAACGACGCCCAGAAGACGCTGCCCGACGGCGCCACCCTGGCCACCACGAGCGGGCCCGGAGCCGGCCTGCTGCTCTACCTCAAGCTGTGCGGGTTCGCCGCCGTCGTGGGCACCGCGCCCCTGTGGCTGTACCAGATCTGGGCGTTCATCCTGCCCGGGCTGCACGCCAAGGAGCGCACCTGGAGCCGTGTCTTCGCCGCCATCGCCGGCCCGCTGTTCCTGGTCGGCGTGGTGCTCGGCTACGTGACGCTGACCAAGGGCCTGGAGATCCTGATCGGGCTCAACCCCGACGGCCTGGTCAACCTCGTCGAGTTCAACGAGTACCTGCAGTTCTTCAGCCGCACCCTGCTGGTGTTCGGGATCGCCTTCGAGATCCCGCTGTTCGTGGTGCTGCTCAACCTCGCCGGCGTCGTCTCGGGCAGGTCGCTGGCCGCCTACCGGCCGTGGATCATCGTGGGGACGTTCGTCTTCGCCGCGGTCGCGACCCCCTCCGGCGACCCGTTCACGATGACGATCATGGCCCTGCCGATGGTCGGCCTCTTCGTGGTCTCCGAGGTGATCGCGCGCTACAACGACCGCCGGCGCGCCCGCCGACGGGCCGCGGCGGCCGACGAGCGCGTCGCCGGGTGAGCAGCCAGGTGAGCGGCGAGCCCGCCCCGCTGCTCGCGGACCTCGACGCGTTCGACCTGCCCGAGTGGCTCGGCGAGGGCGACGTCGACTGGACGGCGGCCTCCGGTCTGCGCACCGGGCACCTCGTCTCGGGCCTGCTGCGTGGTGCCGACGCGGGGCAGAGCCTCGCCTGCGACCTGCTCGCCGTCGACGAGGCGTTCCCGCGACCGGTCGCCGACGAGGCTGCCCGGGTGCGCGCGCACCAGGCCTGGCGCCACGGCCAGGTGCTCCTCGTCCGTCACGACGACCGGCTCGCCCTCGCCGCGCCCGGCACCCGGTGGAGCCCCGAGGACGTCCTCGACGCGCTGTCCCGGCTCGCACGAGCCGTCGGTGCCTCGCCCGAGCGCTACGCGGTGCGGCTGCGCATCGGTGAGGGCCCCTGAGCCCCACCGCAAGCCCGGGCGGGCCGTCCTCGCGGGCCACGCGCGTCCGCACCCCCACGATGAGGCGGCACGTCCCACGGCCTCGGTAGGCTCGCGGGCGTGGCACCCCCCGAGCACGTCCTGGCAGCGCAGAGCACCCCGGCCCGGGGAGGTGCCCGATGAGCACCCCCTCGGAGCGCTACGCCTCCTACCGCGCCGAGCGCCAGCACCCGGTGCTGCGTGACTTCAGCGCCCACTACGACTTCGCCCTCGACGACTTCCAGCAGCGCGCCTGCCGGGCCATCGAGGACGGCGGCGGCGTGCTGGTCGCGGCGCCCACCGGCTCGGGCAAGACCATCGTGGGCGAGTTCGGCGTTCACCTCGCGCTGCAGACCGGGCGCAAGGCGTTCTACACCACGCCGATCAAGGCCCTGTCGAACCAGAAGTACCACGACCTCGTCGCCCGCTACGGCCCCGAGAACGTCGGCCTGCTGACCGGCGACAACGTCGTCAACAGCGAGGCGCCGGTGGTGGTGATGACCACCGAGGTGCTGCGCAACATGCTCTACGCGGGCTCGCGGACGCTGATCGGGCTGGGCTTCGTGGTGATGGACGAGGTGCACTACCTCGCCGACCGCTCCCGCGGGGCGGTGTGGGAGGAGGTGATCATCCACCTGCCGGAGTCGGTGAGCGTGATCTCGCTGTCGGCGACGGTCTCCAACGCCGAGGAGTTCGGGGAGTGGCTGGCCACCGTGCGCGGCCAGATGACCACCATCGTCGAGGAGCGCCGCCCCGTGCCGCTCTACCAGCACGTGATGGTCGGCCGGCGCCTGCTCGACCTCTTCGCCTCCTCCGACGTCGACGCCGCCTCCGGGTTCGTCCAGGAGGGCGCCCCCGTCAACGACGAGCTGGTCCGCCTGGCCCGCGACGACTGGGCCGCCACGCGGGTGCGCGACCGGCGGGCGCCGAAGAAGGGCCGGGGCAAGACCCCCCGTGCGTCGGGCGGGTCCGGGCGCTCCGGCGGGTCGGGTGGGCCTGGGGGCTCGGGCTCGGGCGGGTCCGGCGGGCGCCCGGTCGGCAACGGCCGGCGGGTGTGGATCCCGAGCCGGGTCGACGTCCTCGACGCCCTGGACCGCGAACGCCTGCTGCCGGCCATCGTGTTCATCTTCAGTCGCGCCGGCTGCGAGGCCGCGGTCAAGCAGTGCCTCGACTCCGGCGTGCGGCTGACCAGCCCCGCCGAGCGCGACGAGATCCGCGCCTTCGTCGAGGGATCGTGCCGCGACCTGCCGGCCGACGACCTGCACGTGCTGGGCTACCACGAGTTCCTCGAGGCCCTCACCCGCGGCGTCGCCGCGCACCACGCCGGCATGCTGCCGGCCTTCAAGCAGGTCGTCGAGGAGCTCTACCTGCGCGGGCTGTGCAAGGCCGTCTTCGCCACCGAGACCCTCGCCCTGGGCATCAACATGCCCGCCCGCACCGTGGTCATCGAGAAGCTCAGCAAGTGGAACGGCGAGACCCACGCCGACATCACGCCGGGGGAGTACACCCAGCTGACCGGGCGCGCGGGCCGTCGCGGCCTCGACGTCGAGGGGCACGGCGTCGTCGTGTGGCAGCCGGGCACCAACCCGCGCGAGCTCGCCGGGCTGGCCTCGACGCGGACCTACCCGCTGCGCTCGTCGTTCCGTCCGTCGTACAACATGGCCGTCAACCTGGTGCACCAGTTTGGCCGGGAGCGCTCGCGCGAGCTGCTCGAGCAGTCGTTCGCGCAGTTCCAGGCCGACAAGTCGGTGGTCTCGCTGGCCCGCCAGCTGCGCAAGGCCGAGGACGCGCTCGAGGGCTACGCCGAGGCGGCCAGCTGCCACCTCGGCGACTTCATGGAGTACGCGCGCATGCGCCGACGGATCGGCGAGCTCGAGAAGGGCGCGAGCCAGGCCCGCCGCGCCGACCGCCGCGACCAGGCGCTGGCCTCGCTGGAGCGGCTGCGGACCGGGGACGTGATCGAGGTGCCCGGCGGCAAGTTCGCCGGCGTCGCGCTCGTCCTCGACCCGGGCTGGGACCCCGACAACCCGCGTCCCTACGTCCTGACCGGCCAGCACCAGGCACGACGCCTCGGCCCGATGGACTTCCCCGAGCCGGTCGCGGCGATCACCCGGATGCGGGTGCCGAAGAGCTTCAACGGCCGCAACCCGCAGATGCGCCGCGACCTCGCGTCGGCGTTGCGCACGAAGGCCTCCCAGGTGCCGCCGCGTCACCTGCGCCCTGTCGAGGACGACCTCGCGCCCGACCCGCAGCAGGGCCGCGGCGCGGGCACCGACCGCGAGATCGCCGACGTGCGGACCCGGCTCAAGGCCCACCCGTGCCACGGCTGCTCGGACCGAGAGGACCACGCCCGCTGGGCCGAGCGTCACGACCGGCTCTCCCGCGACGCCGAGACCCTGCGCCGACGGGTCGAGAAGCGCACGAACACCGTCGCGCGCCAGTTCGACCGGGTCTGCGACGTGCTCGTCGCGCTGGGTTACATCGCGGACGACGAGGTCACCGACCAGGGCTCCTACCTGCGCCGCCTGTACTCGGAGATGGACCTCGTCGCGGCCGAGTCGCTGCGCGCGGGGCTGTGGGACGACCTGGCGCCGGCCGGGCTGGCGGCCGCGCTCTCGCTCCTGGTCTTCGAGACCCGCCGGGCCGACGACTCCCACTCCCCACGCGTGCCGGGCGGGGCGACCGGGGGCGCGATCGAGTCGATGATGCGACTGTGGAGCGACCTGGACGGCCTCGAGAAGGAGCACCACCTCGACTTCCTGCGTCGGCCCGACGCCGGGTTCGCCTGGGCGGCGTTCCGGTGGGCCGAGGGCGACGACCTCGACGACGTCCTCGGTGCCACCGACCTGTCCGCCGGGGACTTCGTGCGCTGGATGAAGCAGCTCGTCGACCTCGCCGGCCAGGTCGCCGACGCCGCCGGCCCCACCCCCCTCCGCGACACCGCCCGCACCACCGTCAAGCGGCTGAAGCGTGGCGTCGTGGCCTACTCGAGCCTCGCTGAGTAGCCGCGCGCCGCCCCGGGCGTGGGCCGCGCCGCTGGCCGCCGAGGGTTGCCGTTTGGTCCCCAACGACACCAGATCGGGGTCGTGGGTTGTCGTTGGGGACCAAACGGCGTCTCGGCAGCCCGCGCCGGATCACGCCCGTGGGCTCCGGGCGCCGCCGACCCCGGATCGGACTCCGCGCCGCCAGCAGCCACGTCGTTTGGTCGCCGACGGCACGGATCGGCCCCGAATCGTTGCCGTTGGGGACCAAACGGCGACCCCGGCCCGCGACACCCGGGGAGGACGACGCAGGCCCGCCGGACGGACGTCCGGCGGGCCCGGCGGGGTGGGTCAGGAGATGAGGGTGCGGACGGCGTCGGCGACGGTGTGCTTGCCCGAGACGAGGTTGGCCTGGTGGCCGATGGTGCCGGGTTCCTCGAGGCAGGCCACGACGGTGGCGGCGACGTCGGCGCGGGGGATGGGGCCGCGGGAGGCGTCGGGGCTGAAGGAGACGGCGTCGGTGGCGAGGTCGTCGGTGAGCATGCCGGGGCGGATGATCGTCCAGTCCAGGTTGCTCTCGCGCAGGACCTTGTCGGAGTCGGCCTTGGCCGCGACGTAGGCGCGCCACACCTCGGGGGTGTCGGCGGGCAGCTCGGCGTCGACGTCGATGGCGGAGATCTGCACGAACCGGCGGATGCCGGCGTCGCCGGCGGCCTCGACGGACTTGGTGGAGCCCTCGAAGTCCACGGTGCGCTTGCGGTCGAGGTTGCCGTCCCCGCCCCCGCCAGCGGCGAAGACGACGGCGTCGCACCCCTCGAAGGCGCGGACGAAGCCGTCGACCTCCTCGTGCTCGATGTCGAGGATGCGGACCTCGGCGCCCTTGGCCTCGAGCGCGCCGCGCTGCTCCTCCTTGCGCACGAGTGCGACGGGCGTGTGCCCGGCGCGCACGAGCGCGTCGATGATGTGCTGGGCCACCTGACCGTGGCCGCCGACGATGGCGATAGAACTCATGCCGTCCAACCTACGGGCCCAGCCCACCGTGCACGAGCCGGCGGTCAGCCGGCGACGACGTCCAACGCGCTCGTGAGGCGGCCGACGGGGGAGTCCAGGCCGTACCGCTCGCTCAGCGCGGCCAGTGCGTCGGGGTCGGCGGGCGCCGGGGGCAGCCGCAGGTCGCCGCCGTCGAGGTCGACGCCGAGGTCGAGGTCGCGGACCACGGCGACGACTCGGGGCGCGACGGCGAGGTAGTCGCCCGCCGCCAGCACCTTGGCGCGCGGCCCCCGGGCCATCGCGGAACCGCCGTCCTCGGCGGCCGCGACGATGCCGGGCAGGTCGTCGAAGCCGGCCAGCAGGCTGGCGGCGGTCTTGTCGCCCACGCCGGCCACGCCGGGCAGGCCGTCGGAGGCGTCGCCGCGCAGGGTCGCGAAGTCGGCGTACTGGCGGGCGTGGACGCCGTAGCGGTCCACCACCCAGGCGTCGTCGACGCGCTCGTGGCGCCCGACGCCGCGGGCGATGTAGAGCACCCGCACCTCGGCGTCGTCGTCGACGAGCTGGAACAGGTCGCGGTCGCCGGTGACGACGTCGACCGCCATGCCCGCGTCGGTGGCCAGGGTGCCGATCACGTCGTCGGCCTCGTAACCCGACGCTCCGACGACGGCGATCCCGAACGCGGCCAGGACGTCGCGGATGATCGGCACCTGCACGCCGAGGGGGTCGGGCACCTCCTCGAGGTCGGGCTCGGCCTCGACCTCCTCGACCACGCGGTGCGCCTTGTAGGTGGCCAGCAGGTCGACGCGCCACTGCGGACGCCAGTCGTCGTCCCAGCAGCACACCAGGTCGGTGGGCCGGTAGTCGACGACGAGGCGGGCGATGAAGTCGAGCAGGCCGCGGACCGCGTTGACGGGCGTGCCGTCGGGGCCGCTGATGTCGGGCACCCCGTAGTAGGCCCGGAAGTACATCGAGGCGGTGTCGAGCAGCATCAGCCTGCGCGGGGAGTCCGACATGGCGACAGTCAAGCAGCATCGATCCGCGCGCACCCCTAGGCTGCAGTGGTGACCAGTGACTCCTCCGGCGTGGAGGCCACCGACCGCAAGATCCTCGAGCTCCTGGCCCGGGACGGCAGGATGTCCTTCACCGACCTGGGCAAGGCCACCGGGCTGTCGACCTCGGCGGTGCACCAGCGGGTCAAGCGCCTCGAGCAGCGCGGGCTGATCCTGGGCTACGGCGCGACGGTGAACCACGCCGAGGTCGGTCGGCCGCTGACCGCGTTCATCTCGATCCGCCCCATCGACCCCGCGGCGCCCGACGACGTCCCGCAGCGCCTCGAGCCGATCGGGGAGATCGAGTCCTGTTGGTCGGTGGCCGGTGAGGAGTCCTACATCGTCAAGACCCGGGTGGCGACCCCGGCCGACCTCGAGGACCTGCTGGCCCGCGTCCGGGCCGCGGCCAACGTGTCCACCCGGACCACGATCGTGCTCTCGACGCCGTACGAGAACCGCCCCGTCGGCAGCTGAGGCCCGCCGGCCGCCCGCGGGTCAGTGCGCCTGCAGCGCCGCCGTGCGCCGCGAGGCCTCCGCGGCCTGAGCGGGCGTCAGCGAGCCGTCCCCGTGGTCGGTGTGGCTCGCCCACCAGCGCCTGCCCTCCTCGGGCAGGGCGTGGATCGGGTCGTAGTAGGGGTAGGTGCGGCTCAGCGCCTCGACGTCGTCGGCCTCGATCGACGTGCGGTAGTTCTTGGCCCACCGCGAGACTCCGTGGGTGGTGTCGTAGGAGGTCAGCTGGTGCACCCAGCGCTTGCCCACGAACGGCACGTCGCAGACCAGGCGCGGCGTGGCGAACCCGGGCAGGTAGCCCATGATCGCGGTCTGCAGACGCTGAGCCTCGGCGACGGTGATCCGCCAGTGCTCGGCGAACGGGATCATGTCGCACAGGTAGAAGTAGTACGGCATGATCCGGGCGCCGTCGAGCAGCGCGAAGCACAGGTCGAGCAGCGTGTGCGGGTCCGTGTTCACCCCGTCGAGCAGGACGCCCTGGTTGCGCACGTCGCGCAGACCGGCGTCCAGCATCGCCCCGGCCGCCTGCGCCACCAGCGGCGTCACCGACTGCGCGTGGTTGGCGTGGGTGTGCAGGGCCAGCGACACCCCGCGGGAGCGGGCCAGGCCGGCCACCCGGGCCACGCCCTCGACGACGTCGGGCTGCAGCCAGTGCTGGGGCAGGCCGACCAGCGCCTTGCTGGCCAACCGCACGTCACGGACGTTGTCGATGTCCAGCAGCGAGGTCAGGAACGCCTCCAGGCGGGGCCAGGGCATGTTGGCCACGTCGCCGCCGGAGACGACCACGTCGCGCACCGAGGGGGTGCGGCGCAGGTAGCCGAGCATGTTCTCGAACCGGTCGACGGGCTTGACGACCAGCTTGAGCTTCTCCACCGTCGGCGTCGAGTTGCCCACGAGGTCCATCCGGGTGCAGTGCCCGCAGTACTGGGGGCACGTCGGCAGCAGCTCGGCGAGCACCTTGGTGGGGTAGCGGTGGGTCAGGCCCTCGGTGACCCACATGTCGTGCTCGTGCAGCGAGTCGCGGGTGGCGTAGGGGTGCGAGGCCCAGTCGGTGCGCCGGTCGGAGAGGACCGGCAGCATGTAGTGGCGCACCGGGTCGGCGTAGAGGGCCTCGGTCAGCGACCCCGGGCCGCGAGGCACCTCGGTGGGCGCCATCGTGTTGAGCATCTGCGGCGGCAGCAGCATCGACATGGTGGCCCGCTCGGCCTGGTCGCGCTCGAGGTCGGCGTAGAACCGGTCGTCGACGAGGTCGCCGAGGACCCCGCGCAGCTGGGCGGTGTTCTTGACGCAGTGCGCGCGCTGCCACTGCACCGAGGCCCACTGCTCCGCGGTGACCCCGGCCCATCCGGGGAAGCGGGTCCAGTCGGGCTCGACCAGCTCGGTGCGCCGGTAGGCGTAGGGCTGGCCCGTGCGGGCGGTGGTCGCGTCCCCGGTCCCCACCCCGGTCCCCACCCCGGTCCCCATCCCGGTCTGGGACCCGATCGACGTCTCGATGCTCACTGCTCTCCCTCGCTCGACGACCTCGGCGCGCCCGCAGACAGCGCACCTCGCTCTCTGTCAGAGTAGGTGCAGATCGTGCGGCGAAGCCACCGCAACGCCGCAAGATCTTTTGCCAGATACCCGTTCGACGGAGGTCGCGATGACCGGGCTGCGTGCCTCGGACCCGATCGGCACCCACCGCGTGCTCGACGACGCCGCGGTCCTGCCCCAGGCGGCCCAGCGCCTCGACACCCGCGCGGCGCTGTGGCCCGACGAGGTCCGGGTGCGGGTGGAGCGGCTCAACCTCGACGCCGCCTCCTTCCGCCAGCTGCGCGAGGAGCACGACGGGGACGGCGCGGCGGTGCGCGCCGCGGTGCTGGCCACGATCAGCGAGCGCGGGAAGATGCACAACGCCGTCACGGGCTCCGGGGGGATGCTGGTGGGCACCGTCGAGGAGGTCGGCCCCGCCTCAGCGCTCGGTCTCGCCGTCGGCGACCGGGTCGCCACCCTGGTCTCGCTGACCCTCACCCCGCTCGTCGTCACCGACGGCCTCGCCGACTGGGACGGCACGGGGGAGCAGGTGCCGTGCACCGGCTACGCGGTGCTCTTCGGGCGCTCGATCGCGGCCCGCCTGCCCGACGACCTCCCCACCGCGCTGAGCCTCGCGGTGATGGACGTCTGCGGCGCGCCCGCGCTGACCGCCCGGGTGGTCGCCGAGCACGTCGGCCGCGACACCCCGGGCCCGGTGGTCGCCGTGGTCGGCGGCGCCGGCAAGTCGGGCTCGCTGAGCCTGGCCGCCGCCCGTGACGCCGGGGCCTCGCGCACCGTCGGCGTGGTGCCGCACGAGGCCGAGGCCGCGCTGTTGCGCGGCGCTCACCTGGCCGACGAGGTCGTCGTGGCCGACGCCCGCGACCCCCTCGCCCTGCGCGCCGCCGTCACCGGCGCCGGCGGCCCCGCGGACGTCACCGTGGTGTGTGTCGACGTGCCCGGCTGCGAGGGCGGGGCGGTGCTGGCCACCGCCGACGGCGGCACCGTCGTGTTCTTCTCCATGGCGACCTCGTTCGCCGCAGCGGCGCTGGGCGCCGAGGGCCTCGCGGCGGATGTGAGGATGCTCGTGGGCAACGGCTACGCCCCCGGCCACGCCGAGCTGGCCCTGGCGCTGCTGCGCCGCCACGAGGGGGTGCGCGCGCTGTTCACCCGCCGCACCGAGAGCGAGGCACCATGACCGCCACCGACCCCGACCGCCCCGCCCGTCGACCGGGCGCCGGGACGGGCCCCCGTCGGCTGCTCCTGCGCGGCGGCGTCGTCCACACCGGCGTCGAGCGGCTGCAGCACACCTGCGTGGTCGTCGAGGACGGCGTCGTCCTGGCCACCGGCGACGACGCCCTGGCCCGCGCCCACGAGGGCGCCGACGAGGTCGTCGACCTCGACGGCGCCTGGGTCGCCCCGGCCTTCGTCGACGCCCACGTGCACGCCGTGGCCACCGGCTTCCTGCAGACCCAGCTCGACCTGACCGGCGTCGCGAGCCTGGCCACCTGCCTGGACCGGGTGGCCGCCCACGCCGCGAGCCAGAGCCCCGGCAGCGTCCTGCTCGGCTCCGGCTGGGACGAGACGACCTGGCCCGAGCACCGTGCCCCCACCGGCGCCGAGCTGGAGCGCGCCGCCCCCGGCCGGCGGGTGTGCCTGGGGCGCATCGAGGGCCACTCGGCGGTGGTCAGCCCCGCGCTGGCCGACACCGTGCCGGGCCTGGCCCACCTCGACGGCTGGACGGCCGACGGACGCGTCGAGCGCGACGCCCACCACGCCGTCGCCGTCGTGCTCGGCTCCCTGGTCGGCCCCGACCAGCGTCTCGAGGCCGCCCGCGCCGCGGTGCGCCGGATGGCCTCGGTCGGGATCGTGGGGTTCCACGAGAACGCCGCCCCGCACATGGGCCCCGAGTACGAGGTGGACCTGGTCCGCCGCGCCGCCGACGAGTCCGGGCTGCGCGCCGTCGTCTACTGGGGCGAGCTCGGCGCCGTCGACGCCCTCGAGCGGCTCCGCGTCGCCGGCCTGGCCGGCGACCTCAACGCCGACGGCGCGATCGGCTCGCGCACGGCCGCGCTGCTCGCGCCCTACGCCGACGCGGGCGGCGCCCCGCACGCCGCCTGCGGCCACGCCGTCCTCGACGCCGGCACCGTCGCCGAGCACGTCGCGCTGTGCACCCGGCTCGGCGTGCAGGCCGGCTTCCACGCGATCGGCGACGCGGCGCTGGAGAACGTCGCGACGGGCTTCGAGCGGGCCGCGTCCAGGCTCGGCCCGGCGGTGCTCGCCGCCGCCCGCCACCGCGTGGAGCACGTCGAGATGCCCTCGCGACGCGTGGTCGAGGTGCTCGGCCGCCTCGGCGTGATCGCCTCGGTGCAGCCCGTCTTCGACGCCCTGTGGGGAGGCCCCCACGGCATGTACGCCGAACGCCTCGGTGAGCGGTGGCGGGGGATGATCCCGCTGCGCGACCTCGAGCAGGAGCGGGTGCGCCTCGCATTCGGCTCCGACGCGCCCGTCACCCCGCTCGGCCCGTGGGAGGCGGTGCGGGCGGCCGTCGCCCACCGCAGCCACGGCCAGCGGCTCTCGGCGGCCTCGGCGTTCCGCGCCCACACCCGGGGCGGCTGGGAGGCCGGGCGCGACGACACCTCGGGCAGCCTGCAGCCCGGTTTCCGGGCCGACCTCGCCGTCTGGCACCTGCCGGGCGGCCCGATCGGCTCCCACGAGCTGCCCGACGTCGGCCCGGACGCCGACCTGCCCGTGCTCCGGCGCACCGTGGCGGCCGGGCGGACGGTGCACCGCGCCGGATCCGGCGTCACGGCCGACCTCCGCGACGGTCCCGACCTCCCCGACCTCGACCCCTGGAGCCCCAGTGAGCAAGATCGCCCTCGACCCCGCGCTGGCCGCCCGGGCCCGCGCCCTCGCGCGGCGCGCGGGGGAGCCGATCGTGGCGATGGCGCGCGAGCACACCACCGTCTCGGTCGAGCGCGCGACGCTGCGCCTGGCCGGTCTCACCGGCGCCGACGCCGAGGGCACGCCGTGGGCCAACCGGTTGCTCGAGGTCGTCCAGGCCGACCTCGGCGACGACGCGCTGCCCCACGGGGTCGCGCTGCCGGTGTGGGACGCCCTGGTGCGCGGCGAGGCCGACGACCTGGCCAGCCTGGCCGCGAAGGCGTCGACGGGCTCGGTGCGCTTCCGACTGCCCACCGGTGCCGACGCCCGAACGGCCGCCGACGCCTCGCGGGCCGCGGTCGGGACGGGGGTGGCCACGATGGAGGCCCGGGGTCGCGAGCGGCAGCAGATGATCGCCCGGCACGGCGACGCTCCCCGTCAGCCGTGGATCTACCTGATCGTGGCCACCGGTGACATCCACGAGGACATCCCGCAGGCCCAGCAGGCCGCCCGCGAGGGCGCCGACGTGATCGCGGTGATCCGCTCCACCGGCCAGAGCCTGCTCGACTTCGTGCCCGAGGGCGCGACGCGGGAGGGCTTCGCCGGAACCTACGCCACGAGGGAGAACTTCCGCCTGATGCGCGCCGCGCTCGACGAGTCCAGCCGCGAGCTGGGCCGCTACGTGCGGCTGACCAACTACGCCTCGGGGCTGTGCATGCCCGAGATCGCCGTCCTCGCCGGCCTCGAGCGGCTCGACATGATGCTCAACGACTCGATGTACGGGATCCTCTTCCGCGACATCAACCCGGTGCGGACCTTCGTCGACCAGCGCTTCAGCCGCCAGGTCCACGCCCGGGCCGGGATCATCATCAACACCGGCGAGGACAACTACCTCACCACCGCCGACGCCGTCGAGGCCGCCCACACGGTGACCACCAGCCAGCTGCTCAACGAGTACTTCGCCCGCGAGGCCGGGCTCACGGACTGGCAGCTCGGCCTGGGCCACGCCTTCGAGATCGACCCCGCCGTGCCCGACTCGTTCCGCCTCGAGCTGGCCCACGCCCTGCTCGCGCGCGAGCTGTTCCCCACCGCGCCGCTGAAGTGGATGCCCCCGACGCGGCACATGACCGGCGACGTCTTCCGCGGCTACCTGCTCGACGGCTTCTTCAACCTCGCCGGCGCCCTGACCGGCCAGGGGATCCTGCTGGTCGGCATGATGACCGAGGCCGTGGTCACCCCGTGGCTCTCCGACCGCGACCTGGCGCTGCAGAACGTCCGCTACGTCCTGGACGCGGCCGGCTCGCTGCACGAGGACTTCCACCCCGCCCCCGACGGCGTGATCGCCACCCGGGCCCGCCACGTGCTGGGGGAGTCGGTGGACCTGCTCGAGCGGATCCTCGCCCACGAGCACGGCCTGCTCGACGCCATCGCCGACGGCACGTTCGGGCTGATGAAGCGCCCCGCCGACGGGGGCCGCGGGCTCGACGGGGTCGCCCGGCTGGCCCCCGGCTACCTCAACCCGGCCCGCGACCTGCTCGAGGGACCCGCCGACGACACCGCCCAGTCCGACCCGACACCCCCGAGCGAGGAGCGGCCATGACCGTCCTGCGTCCCTACGGCGACACCACCGGTGACGGCATGGTGCAGCTCAGCTTCACCCTGCCGATGCCACACTCCAAGCTCGCCGAGGGCGCCGCCGCGCAGCTGGCCGAGAAGATGGGCATGGACGCCGTCCTGGTCGCCCACGCCAAGGCGATGGGCCCGGACTTCACCTTCTTCGTCGTCTACGGCCGCGTCCACCACCTCGTCGAGCCCGACAAGGTCGAGGTCGTCGAGCGCGACTTCCCGCTGCTGACGCCCAAGGAGGTCAACGAGGCGGTCAAGGCCTCGCTGCGCCGACGCCTGGTCGTGGTCGGGGCCTGCATCGGCACCGACGCGCACACGGTGGGCATCGACGCGATCCTCAACATCAAGGGCTTCGCCGGCGAGAAGGGCCTGGAGTACTACCGCGAGCTGCGCGTGGTCAACCTCGGCGCCCAGGTCTCGGTGCCGCAGCTGGTCGCCCGCGCGCAGGCCGAGCAGGCCGACGCCGTCCTGGTCTCCCAGGTCGTCACCCAGCGCGACGCCCACCTGCTGAACACCCGGGAGATGTCGGCGGCGTTCCGGGAGGCCTACCCGGCGCGGGCGCGGCCGCTGCTCGTGGCCGGCGGGCCCCGCTTCGACGAGAAGATGGCCGCCGACCTCGGCGTCGACCGGGTCTTCGCCCGCGGCACCACCCCGGGCGAGGTCGCCTCGTTCATCGCCCACCGGGTCGTGGCCCGCCGCACGCTGGAGGCCGCCTCGTGAGCGCGCCCGAGCCCGGCCTGCGCGTCCTGCACCGCCGCTACGTGCCCTACGCCCACGCCCACTACGCCGGCCACCTCGTCGACGGGGCCTACAGCCTCGGGCTGTTCGGCGACGTCGCGACCGAGATGTGCATCCGCACCGACGGCGACGAGGGGCTCTTCGCCTCCTACGAGGACGTCCAGTTCCGCGCCCCGGTGCGGGCCGGTGACGTCCTGGAGGTCGAGGCGGTGCTCGTGCGCGTGGGGACCCGCTCGCGCACCCTGGACCTCGAGGTCCGGGTCGTCGCCCGCGGTGCCGCGGCCCCCGACCGACCGGGGGCCGCGCAGGTGCTCCCCGACCCGCTCGTGGCCACCACGGCCCGCGGCACCGTCGTCGTGCCGCCCGCTGGCTGAGGCCGCACGCGGTGCCTCGGCGCGTCGGCCACGACACGCCGCGGGGCGGCAGGAATCACGGATGACCTCACGGCCGACGTCGGCCGTCCTGACCTGCACGGATCCGACATCGTGCCTGCTCAGGGCCGAGTTGACAGGGCTCGGGGGCCCGGCGACAGTGAGGGATCCGCTCAGGCAGGCCGTGGGCTGATGGACCGGGGATGAGCGGCCGTGCCGGGAGGGTGCTGGTACCAGGCAGCCCTCCGCGCGGCTCGCAAGGCCCGGTCCGCACCGCGCGAGTGGGGCGAGAGGGACCCGGGGTCCTTAGACAACGAGGGGTGCGCGGCAGCCGGTCGCGCGTGCCTCGGACCGAAGGCACCCGGGCCCTCTCGTCGGCCGTGACCGCGCAGGGCCCTTGTACCGTCGAGCCGTGCTGCGCCGCTTCGTCCTTGCCGTCCTGTCCGGCGCGCTGCTGGTCGCGGCCTTCGAGCCGGTGGCCGCCTGGTGGGTGACGCCCCCGGCGCTCGCCGGCTTCGCCCTGTCGGTGCACGGCACGCGGGCCCGCGCCGCCTGGGCGCCCGCGCTGGGCTTCGCGGTCGCGTTCTACGTCCCCCACATCGCCTGGATGCGCGCCGTCGACTCGACGGCGTGGATCGGCCTGGCCGGCCTCGAGGCGGTGTTCATCGCCCTGGTGGGCCCGGTCGTGGCTCTGGTCTCCCGCCACCGGTGGTGGCCGCTGTGGTCCGCGGCGGCGTGGTCGACGGCCGAGAGCGTGCGGAGCACCTGGCCGTGGAGCGGGATGCCGTGGGGCCGGCTCGGCTTCGGCGTCGTCGACACCCCGCTCGCCCCGCTGCTGACGTGGCTCGGCGTCACCGGCACCGGGTTCGTCGTGGCCCTGGGCTCGTTCGCCCTCGCCGCGCTGGTCCTCGCGGTGCCTCGCGTCGTCCGGGGCACCCGGGACGGCCGGGCGGGGCAGTCCGCACGGGGCGGGCGGGGGCGTGCCGTCGCCGTGCCGGGGGGGGTCCTCGCGTTCGCGGTCGCGCTGGTCGCCCTGGCCGCCGTCGTGCCCGTGCGGCTCACCGACGCGGGCACCGCCGAGGTGGCCGCGGTGCAGGGCGGGGTGCCGGGCGCGGGCGACGACATCCTGCTGGACTTCCGCCAGGTCACCCAGAACCACGTCGACGCCACCGTGGACCTCGCCGACCGGGTGGCGCGCGGGGAGGCCGCCGAGCCCGACTTCGTGCTCTGGCCCGAGAACTCCACGGCCGTCGACCCGTTCCTCGACGCCGCCACCAACGCGCAGATCCGGCGCGCCGTCGCGGCCATCGACGTGCCCGTCGTGGTCGGGGCGATCGTCGACGGTGGCCCCGAGCACGTGCTGAACCAGGGCATCGTCTGGGACCCGGTCAGCGGCCCGGGGGAGCGCTACACCAAGCGGCACCCGGTGCCCTACGGCGAGTACATCCCCGGCCGCCAGGCGCTGGAGAGCCTCGGGATCGACATCGGCAACTTCGGCGACCTCGCGCTGATCCCGCGCGACATGGTCGCCGGCACCCGCCGCGACCCCGTGCCGGTGGCGGGCGTCGAGGTCGCGGACGCGATCTGCTTCGACGTCGCCTACGACGACGGGCTCTACGACCAGGTCACCCGGGGCGCCGAGCTGCTCGCGGTGCAGACCAGCAACGCGACCTTCATCGACACCGTCCAGGTCGACCAGCAGTTCGCGATCACCCGGGCCCGGGCCATCGAGACCGGCCACTGGCTGGTCGTGGCCTCGACCAACGGGCTGTCCGGCGTGATCGCCCCGGACGGTCGGGTCGTGGCCACCGCGCCCCGTCGCGCGACCGCGGTGATCGAGCAGCAGGTCGGGCTCGTCCGCGGCGTCACCCCCGGGGTCCACGTCGGGCGGTGGGCGCCGCGGGGCGTCGCTCTGCTCACGGCGCTCGGGCTGGTGGTGAGCCTGCTCGACCGGCGCCGGTCGAGGACCCGCGCCGCCCCGGCGGGTGGCACGATGGAGACCACAGCCGGACCGAGCCGAGGAGCCGCAGGTGAGCAGCAGTCAGACGCCGGACGAGCCGCAGGGGGAGACCCGGCTCGCCGGTGAGCCGGCCGGTCGCGACCCCCGCGCACTGGTGGTGCTGCCGACCTACCAGGAGGCCGCCAACCTGACCTGGATCGTCTCTCGCCTGCGCCGCGCGCAGCCCGACGTCGACGTCCTCGTCGTCGACGACGCCTCGCCCGACGGCACCGGGGCGCTCGCCGACGCGGTGGCCGCCGGCGACCCGGCCGTGCACGTGCTGCACCGCGCGGGCAAGGGCGGTCTCGGCGCGGCCTACCTGGCCGGGTTCGCGTGGGCCCTGGAGCGCGACTACCCGGCCGTGGGGGAGATGGACGCCGACGGCTCCCACGCCCCCGAGCAGCTGCAACGCCTGCTCGACGCGCTCGAGGACCACGACCTCGTCATCGGCTCGCGCTGGGTGGCCGGCGGCGCGGTGCACCACTGGCCCTGGCACCGCCGCCTGCTCTCGCGCGGCGGCAACCTGTACGTCCGACTGCTGCTCGGCCTCCCGGTGCGCGACGCGACGGCCGGCTACCGGCTCTTCCGCCGCGAGACCCTGCTGCGCCTCGACCTCGACGGCGTCCGCTCGGTGGGCTACGTCTTCCAGACCGACCTCGCCGCCCGCGCCGTCCGGGCCGGCCTGCGCGTCACCGAGGTCCCGATCGACTTCGTCGAGCGCACCCGGGGCGAGTCCAAGATGGACGGGGCGGTCGCCTGGGAGTCGTTGCGCCTGATCACCCGCTGGGGCGTCCGCGACCGTCTCGACCAGGTCCGCAGGCACCTCGGCCGACCGACCCGCACCACCCTCGCCCACCCGACCGGAGAACCCCGATGAGCCGAACGCGTCCCGACCCCCGAACCGGCCCGCGACGACGGCGGTGGGTGCCCGTCGCGCTGTTCGTGGCCTTCGTGGTGATGCCGGTCCTGGAGATCTGGACGATCCTGCAGGTCGGCTCCGTGATCGGGGCCTGGTGGACCGTCGTCCTGCTGGTCCTCGACAGCCTGGTGGGCGCCTGGCTGGTGCGCCGCGAGGGGGCGCGGTCCTTCCGCGCGTTCCAGGAGGCCACCCGGCGCGGCAGCGTCCCGGGTCGCGAGATCGCCGACGGCGCGCTCATCCTGTTCGGTGGGGCGCTGATGCTGACCCCGGGATTCCTCACCGACGCCTTCGGTGTGCTGCTCGTGCTGCCGCTGACCCGTCCGGTGTTCCGCGCCGCGCTCGCCCGGGCGATCTCGCGGCGCGTGGTGCCCGGCCCGGTCGCGGGCCTCGGCGGCTTCGGCGGCTTCGGCTCGGGCGGTTTCGGGCCGCCGGGCGGGTTCGGCGGCGGTGGCCGCCCCGGCTCGCCCGGCCCGGGGGACCCCGGCCGGGACGAGCAACGCCCCGGACCAGGCCCCTCAGGGTCCGTGGTCCAGGGCGAGGTGGTCGACGACGACTGAGCCGGAGGGTCAGCCCGGCGGCGTGCTCACGCCGTGGCCTTGCGCTTGCGCTGGTTGGCGCGGTGCAGGTGCGCCGGGCCGATCTCGCCCTTGCGCAGCAGGTCGAGGCGCTCCTTCAGGATGTCCTCGAGCTCCTTCTCCGAGCGGCGCTCGAGCAGCATGTCCCAGTGGGTGCGGGCGGGCTTCTCGGCCTTGAGCTCCGGCTCGATGCCGGAGATGTTGCGGCCCTCGGCCCCGCAGCGCGGGCACTCCCACAGCGCGGGCACGTCGGCCTCGACCGACATCGTGATCTCGAACTCGTGCCCGATCTTGCAGCGGAAACCGACCTGCTGGCGTGCAGCGAACTCGATCCCACGCTCGTCCTCGAAGCTCTGCCCTCCGAGTCGGGCTCCACGCAATGTGCGCTCTGCCATGAGGCACCTCCCAATCGTCCGTTCCCGGCCGATCCCAAGGGACGTGCGGATCCTGACCGCGTCCCCATGATGCGATCGACGACCGATGCGGTGGCACGGTCGTGTTCCGGGTTAGTAGCACCAACGCTACCCCCGGGCCCAACATTCCGTTCATCGAAGGACGAGGATCGTGCCGGGCCGTGAGCGGGATCACGCGAGCCGCGTGGCGGCGTCCCTCCCGGCGCCGGCACGGGCCGCGTCGCGCACCGGCAGGAGCAGCACCAGGCCGAGCAGCAGCACCGCCACGACGCCCAGGACGCCCCAGTGCTGGACGGCGTCACCGGCCGGGGCGCCGGTGACCGCGGCTCCGAGAAGGATGCTCAGCGAGAACGCCGCCGGGGCCAGGAAGCTCACCGCGCGACCGGTGGTGGCGTACAGCCCGAAGACCTGGCCCTCACGTCCGTGCGGCACGAGCCGCGCCAGGAACGTCCGCGCCGCCGACTGGCACGGACCGACGAACACCGCCAGCAGCAGGCCGAAGCCCCAGAAGACCGCCTTGCCACCGTCGTGGCCCACGAAGACGGCGAGGCCGGAGACGACCATGAGGACCAGCGAGCCGACGATGACCCGCTTGGGGCCCCACCGGTCGTCCAGGGTGCCGGCGGCGATGGTGGCCAGGCCGGCGACGACGTTGGCGACGATGCCGAAGACGATCACGTCCCCGCTGCTGAAGCCGAAGCTGCCCGCGGCGAGCACCCCGCCGAAGGTGAACACCCCGGCGAGGCCGTCGCGGAAGACGGCCGAGGCGCCCAGGTAGTAGACGAGGTTGCGGTCCTCGCGCCACAGCTCGGCCACCCCGGCGCCCAGGCGCCGGTAGGAGGCGAGCAGCCCGACCCGCGCGGTCCTGGGTGCCGGTCGCTCCCGGGGACCGCGCCGACGGGCCGTGAGGAGCAGGGGCAACGAGAAGACGGCCGTCCACGCCGCGCAGAGCAGCATGGTGACCCGGACGTCGAGCCCGTTCGCGCTGGTCACGCCGAACCAGCCGACGTCGGGGGCGATCAGGCCGACGTAGACCCCGAGAAGCAGCACGATCCCGCCCAGGTAGCCCAGGCCCCACCCGAGGCCGGAGACCCGCCCCACGGTGGCGGGCGTCGAGACGCCGGCGAGCATCGCGTTGTAGTTCACCGAGGCCAGCTCGAAGAACACGTTGCCTGCCGCGAGCAGCAGCAGGCCGAGCCAGAGCCGGTCCGGCGTGGGGGTGACCAGGAACATCGCCGCCGCGCTCAGCACGACGAGCGCGGTGTTGACGCCGAGCCAGAAGGTGCCGCGCCCGGACCGGTCGGCCCGCTGGCCCGAGACCGGCGCGAGCACGGCGACGAGGACGCCGGCGCCGGCCAGCGCCCACCCCAGGCGGGTGTCGGCGTCGGGCCCGAAGGCCTCCGAGGTCAGGTACACGCTGAAGACGAAGGTGGTGATCACGGCGTTGAAGGCGGCCGAGGCCCAGTCCCACAGGCCCCAGGCCCACACCGGCCACCCCAGGCGCCGCCCCTCGGACGCGCTGGTCACGGTGCTCACCTGCCGGTGCCTGCGCCGGCGCCGCGCCGGTGCCGCCGGTGCCGCCGGGGGAGTCGAGGCCGCCGGGGGAGTCGAGGCCGCCCGGGACGGCCGGGGTGCGCAGGGGGCGCCCACGCTGGCGCAGGACGTCGGCCAACCGGTCGGTCCGGTCGGTGACCAGGCCGTCGACGCCGCGGTCGAGCAGGTGGTGCATCTCGGCGGGGTCGTCGACGGTCCACACGTGCACCGGAACACCGGCGGCGTGGGCACGGCGCACCAGCCCGGCGGTGACCACCCGGAAGCGGCCGCGGTGGTGGGGCACCTGCAGCGCACCGACCCGTCGTCCGGTGAGCCGGTGGGCGAGCCGACCGCTGGGCAGCAGTCGGAAGGCGGCCACCTCGACCGGGTGGGCGGCGGTGACGACGCGCCCGGCCGTCGCGCGCCGGAAACGGGTGATCCGGGCGGGGGAGAAGGAGCCGACCACGATGCGGTGCTCGACGCCGCGCCGCAGGACGAGCGCGGCCAGCGCGTCGGCGGCCTGGTCGGACTTCAGGTCGACGTTGAAGCAGGCCTCGGGCAGGGCGTCCAGCAGGTCGTCCAGTGCCGGAACGGGCTCGCGTCCCCCGACGCGGGCCTCTCGGACCTGTGCCCAGTCGAGGTCGGCGACGCGACCCGTCGCGTCGGTCGCGCGGTCCAGGGTGGCGTCGTGGAAGGCGACGACGACCCCGTCGCGGGTGACCCGCACGTCGGTCTCGAGGTGGGTGAAGCCGAGCGCGGTGGCGTGCCGGAACGCGGCCAGGGTGTTCTCCAGCCCGACCACCTCGGGATGGCGGGCGCCGCCGCGGTGGGCGAGGGCACGCACGGGACGCGGAGGCACCCGCCCAGTATCCATCTCTGCGCCGACCCCGGGGGCGGGGCGGGGCCGATGCCGCCGTCCGGTCGCCGTCCGGTCGCCGTCCCGCAGGCCGACCAGGCCGCGACGGCGCGACGTGACGCGCGTAACGTCCGACCTCGCCACCCGATCCCGACCCGATGGAGACCCCATGACCCTCGACCTCTCCGGCCGCACGGCCGTCGTCACCGGTGCAGCGAGCGGCATCGGCGCCGCCTGCGCCCGTTCCCTCGCCGGCGCCGGCGCCACCGTCGTGGTGGCCGACATCGACGCCGACGGCGCCACCGCGGTCGCCGAGGAGGTGGGCGGACGCTCCTGGGTCGTCGACCTCTCCGACCTCGACGCGCTGGGCGACCTCAGGCTCGACGCCGACATCCTGGTCAACAACGCGGGCATCCAGACCGTCAGCCCGATCCAGGACTTCGACCCGGCGCGGTTCCGCCTGATCGTCGACATCATGCTCAACGCGCCGTTCCTGCTGGTGCGCGCCGTCCTGCCCGGCATGTACGAGCGCGGCTGGGGCCGCGTGGTCAACGTCAGCTCGGTCCACGGCCTGCGGGCCAGCGCCTACAAGTCGGCCTACGTCTCGGCCAAGCACGGCCTGGAGGGCCTCTCGAAGGTGACCGCGCTCGAGGGCGGCCCGCACGGGGTGACCAGCAACTGCGTGAACCCCGGGTACGTGCGCACCCCGCTGGTGGAGAAGCAGATCGCCGACCAGGCCCGTATCCACGGTATCGCCGAGGACGAGGTCGTCGAGAAGATCATGCTCACCGAGAGCGCGATCAAGCGGATGGTCGAGCCCCACGAGGTCGCCGACCTCGTCGCGTGGCTGTGCGGCGAGACCGCCGGGATGGTCACCGGCACCTCGCACACCATGGACGGCGGCTGGACGGCCCGATGAGCCAAGGCTCGGTGCCCTCGGAGTCGGGGGAGCCGGCCGGGTACCGGACCACCACCGTCCCGGTCGACGGCGGCGAGCTCGCGGTCGGCCTGTGGGGTCCCGACGGGGGGGACGCGCCGACGGTGCTGGCGGTGCACGGCATCACCGCCACGCACCGCGCCTGGCCGTGGGTCGCGGCCGCGCTGCCCGGCGTCCGGGTCGTCGCCCCCGACCTGCGCGGGCGGGGGCGCAGCAGCGCGCTGCCCGGTCCGTACGGGATGACCCGTCACGCCGCGGACCTCGAGGTGCTCCTCGACGTGCTGGGGGTCGGGCGCGCCACCGTGGTCGGCCACTCGATGGGCGGGTTCGTCGCGGTGGCGCTGACCGCCCGGGTGGCGGACCGGCTCGACGGCGTCGTCCTCGTCGACGGCGGGCTCCCGCTGGTGCCCGCGCCGGGTGCGCCGCCCCCGGACCCCGACGCCAGCCCCGAGGACGTCCTCGGCCCCGCGGCGCGTCGGCTGACGATGACCTTCGAGAGCCGAGAGGGCTACCGCGACTTCTGGCGGGCCCACCCCGCGTTCGCCGGGCGCTGGAACGCGGTGATCGAGGCCTATGTCGACTACGACCTCGAGGGCGAGCCCCCGTCGCTGACCCCCTCGACGCCGGTCGCCGCGATGCTCGACGACGCCGCCGAGCTCGTCGGCGGCACCGAGTACGACGCCTGGCTGGCCGCCCTGGGCGCCAGCGGCGTGCCGGTGTCGTTCCTGCGCGCCCCACGCGGGCTGATGGACGAGCCGCAGGCGCTCTACGAGCCTGGCGCCGCCGACCGGGTCGCCGACCTGCTGCCGAACCTGCGCGCCGGCGAGGTGGCCGGCGTCAACCACTACACCGTCGTGATGGCGCCCGAGGGCGCCGCCGTCGTCGCCGACGCGGTCCGGGCCCTGCTACCCCGCTGACGCACCGCAACCCCGCCGTTTGGTCCCCAACGACAACAAAGCGGCCCCGGCACGTGTCGTTGGGGACCAAACGGCGGACCTCGGCGGCGACGACGGGCGGGGGCCGCGAGACGGCTTACAGCTGCACGCCGCGGGTGAGGGCGCCGTCGACGACGAGGTTGGTGCCGCTGATCCGGCGAGCCTGGGCGCTGGCGAGGAACACGACGGGGGCCGCGACGTCCTCGGGGGTGCCCATCGCGCCGGAGGGGTTGAGGTCCATGGCGGAGCGGAACAGGTCGGGGTCCCCGGTCTCGATGCCGGCCCACACGCCGCCCTCGAAGTAGGTGTTGCCCGGCGAGACGGTGTTGGCCCGGATGCCCCGCGGAGCCAGCTGCATCGCGAGGCCGTGCACGTAACCGATGATCGCGGTCTTGGCGGTGCCGTAGGGGCCGGAGGCGAAGTCGGACTCACGGCCCGAGACGCTGGAGATCGCGATGATCGAGGCCGACCCGCTGGCCTCGAGGTGGGGCATCGCGGCGCGTACCAGGCGCACGGTGTGCATCACGTCGACGTTGAGGCTGGCCGCCCAGCTCTCCTCGGTGTCGGGGATCGCCAGCGCGCTGACGTTGGCCACGACGACGTCGACCCCGCCCAGCGACGCGGCGGAGGCCTCCACCCAGGCCGCGAGCGCCTCGGCGTCGCCGACGTCGACCGACGTGCCGGTGACGGGGCCGCGGGCGGCGAGGTCCTCGGCTGTGGCTCGGACCTGCTCGGCGCCGCGGGCGCAGAAGGCGACGCTGGAGCCCTCGTCGAGGAAAGCGGCGACGATGGCCCGTCCGATGCCTCGGCTGCCGCCGGTGACCAGGACGCGGGTGCCGTGCAGGTTGAGATCCATGGTGGAGCCTCTCGGACGTCGGGGTTGCGGTGTGCGTCGAGCGATGGGTCACACGGTGGGTCTGCCAGTGGCCTCAGCCCGGTGAGGAGGGGTGCTGCCTCGCGGAGCCGAGCGCGCCGGCGCGGTCCCGCAGGTCGGCGTGCAGGCCACCGAAGGCCTCGCCGCGGGGCAGCAGGTCCTTGGCCGCGCTGACCACCACGCTGTAGTTGGCGTCGACGACGTTGGCGATCGGCGCGCGGGTGATCTGCGAGCACAGCTGGTAGGCGTCCATCAGGTGCAGGCCGTGCAGCGCCGACACCCAACGCACCAGCTCGGCGTTGGCGATGCGCCAGGAGTCCTCCATCGGCCGGCTCGAGCCGATCGTCATCAGCGCGGTGTCGGACTCGATGCGCGGCCACGCCGGGGCACCACCCTTGATCAGCTCGACGATGACGGTGGTCGTCATCGCGCCCTCGACGGCCGTCCCGCAGGCCTCGCCCTCGCCCTGGCGGTAGTGGCCGTCGCCGAGGGAGAACAGGGCGCCCTCGACGTTGACGCCCAGGTAGGCCGTCGAGCCGGCGCGCATCTCGGGGGTGTCCATGTTGCCGCCGAACCGGTCGGGAACCAGCGAGGAGCGCACCTCGCCGCCGGCCGGAGCGACGCCGACGGTGCCGAGCATCGGCTCGACGGGCAGCTCGACGTGGTGCTCGCTGTGCCGCGCGGCGAAGGTGAGGACGTCGCGGTCACGGTCCAGCTCGTAGATCCAGGTGGTGTCCGGCAGCGCGTCCTGCAGCGACTCCGTTCGGTCGGTGCTCGTCATGCCGCCGAAGAACGGGATCGCGGCCGAGGCGCCCCAGTCGCGGGCCGGCTCGAGGTCGACGAGGTGCAGGGCCAGGGTGTCGCCGGGCTCGGCGCCCTCGACCCAGAACGGGCCCGACTGCGGGTTGACGAAGCGCAGGTCGACCTTCGCGCTGGAGAGGTCGTCGACGCTGCGCAGCGCGCCGCCGAAGGCGTCGTCGGACCACACCCGCAGGATGCTCCCGGGCGCGAGCCGCATCACCGGGGCGGCGCCGCCGAAGGTGTAGGCGTAGGCGTTGCGGTCCGGCACGTACTCGATGACGTCCATGGCGGCGAAACTATCCCAGCGCGCGGGCGGGGGCCACTGCCGCTGAGTGGTGCCGTGTGGTCACCAACGGCAACGAAACGGCCCCGAGAGCTGCCGTTGGGGACCACACGACGACCCTCGGGGCCGGCAGCCGACGCGGCGCTGGAGGCGAGGCGCGGCGGGAGGGCTCAGATGTCGCGGAACGGCTCGATGTTGGCGCCGAGCTCGTTGAGGCGCTCGGCGAGGTCCTCGTACCCGCGGTGGATCACGTAGGTGCTGCGCAGCACCGAGGTGCCTTTGGAGGCCAGCATCGCCAGCAGGATCACGACGGCCGGGCGCAGGGCCGGCGGGCAGACGAGCTCGGTCCCGGTGAAGCTGGTCGGGCCCTCGATCATCACCCGGTGCGGGTCGAGCAGCTTGACGTTGCCGCCGAGCTTGTTCAGGTCGGTCAGGTAGATCGCGCGGTTCTCGTAGACCCAGTCGTGCAGGAACGTCTGACCCTCTGCGACGGCGGCGATCACCGCGAAGAACGGCAGGTTGTCGATGTTGAGGCCGGGGAACGGCATCGGGTGGATCTTGTCCAGCGGCGCCCGCAGCTCGGAGGGGTGGGTGGTGAGGTCGACCAGGCGGGTGCGCCCGTTGGCGGCGGTGTACTCCTCGGTGCGCTCGTAGCGCAGGCCCATCTCCTCCAGCAGCGCCAGCTCGATCTCGAGGAACTCGATGGGGCAGCGCTCGATGGTGATCGAGGACTTCGTCACGATCGCGGCGGCGAGCAGCGACATCGCCTCGATGGGGTCCTCGCTGGGGGAGTAGTCGACGTCGACGTCGATGCTCTCGCAGCCGGTGACACGCAGCGTGGTCGAGCCGACGCCCTCGATCTGCACGCCGAGGCGCTGCAGGAAGAAGCACAGGTCCTGGACCATGTAGTTCGACGAGGCGTTGCGGATCACGGTGGTGCCGGGGTGCAGCGCGGCGGCCATCAGGGCGTTCTCGGTGACGGTGTCGCCGCGCTCGGTGAGCACGATCGGGCGCTCCGGCTCGACGGCGCGGTTGACCTGCGCGTGGTACGAGCCGTCGGTGGCCTTGACCTCGAGGCCGAAGGGCCGCAGCGCCGACATGTGCGGTTCCACGGTGCGGCTGCCGAGGTTGCACCCGCCGGCGTAGGGCAGGTCGAAGGTGTCCGCGCGGTGCAGCAGGGGCCCGAGGAACATGATCACCGAGCGGGTGCGCCGCGCGGCGGCCTCGTCGATGTGGTCGAGGTCGAGGTGCTGGGGCGGGATGATCTCGAGGTCGCCGGAGTCGTCGAGCCAGCGAGTCTGCACGCCGAGGCTGGCCAGCACCTCGAGCAGGCGGTTGACCTCCTCGATCCGAGCGACCTTGCGCAGCGTGGTGCGACCCCGGTTGAGCAGGCTCGCGCACAGCAGCGCGACGCCGGCGTTCTTGGAGGTCTTGACCGCGATGCTGCCCGAGAGCGTGGTGGGCCCGGTGACGCGCAGGTGGGTGGGGCCGGCGCCGAGCGCGACGATCTCGGAGTCGAGGGCGGCGCCGATGCGCGCGAGCATCTCCAGCGAGAGGTTCTGGTGGCCCTTCTCGATCCGGTTGATGGCGCTCTGACTGGTCGTCAGCAGCTCCGCGAGCTGCTGCTGGGTCAGTCCGCGGTGCTGGCGCGCGTCGCGGATCAGGTTGCCGATACGTCCCTTGTAGTCGAGTGACATGCCGACCACGCTAACTCACATGTGAGATACCACCGCGAATCGGCGCGGGCGCGTCGCGAGGTGGGCGGGGTGGGCCGGGCACCCTGCGCCGACCCTGCGGGCGCACGTGGAGGCACCCGTGGGGGCGCACTGGGGGCACACTGGGAGCATGCGCGCCACCACCATCCACGGCCCCCGCGACATCCGCCTCGACGAGGTCGCCGATCCCCGCCCCGACGCCCCCACCGACGCCGTCGTCGACGTCCTCGCCGGCTGCATCTGCGGCTCGGACCTGTGGCCCTACCGGGGCGAGAACGACATCACGCCCGGTGCGACCATCGGCCACGAGTGCGTCGGCGTGGTCAGCGCCGTCGGCTCCGAGGTCCGCTCGTTCTCGGTCGGCGACCTCGTGGTCGTGCCGTTCTGCCACTGCGACGGCACCTGCGCGCACTGTCGCGCCGGCGTGCAGTCGGCCTGCGTGAACCTGGGCGTCACCCGCAGCGGCCAGGCCGAGAAGGCGCTGGTCACCCAGGCCGAGGGCAGCCTGATGAAGGTCGACGGGCTCACCGCGAGCACGCTGGACCGTGCGATGCTTCCCTCCCTGCTCGCCCTGTCCGACGTGATGCCCACCGGGTGGCACGCCGCGGTCAGCGCCGGCGTCACCGAGGGCGGGACGGCCGTGGTCGTCGGCGACGGCGCGGTCGGGCTGTGCGGCGTGCTGGCCGCCTCGGTGATGGGCGCCGAGCGGGTGATCGTGATGTCGCGCCACGAGTCGCGTCAACGGCTGGCCACCGAGTTCGGTGCCACCCACGTCGTCGCGGCCCGCGGCGAGGAGGGCGAGGCCGCGGTGATGGAGATCACCGACGGTGTCGGCGCCGACGCCGTGCTCGAGTGCGTCGGCACCGACGCGTCCATGAGCACCGCCTTCGCGGTGGCCCGCCCCGGCTCCACGGTGGGATTCGTCGGCGTCCCGCACGGCGTCGAGCTGCCGGTGCGCCGGATGTTCAGCAAGAACGTCGGCCTGGCCGGCGGGATGGCGCCGGTGCGCCGCTACCTGCCGGCCCTGCTGGACCTCGTCACGAGCGGCCGCATCGAGCCCGGTCGCGTCTTCGACTCGGTGCTGCCGCTGGCGGAGGTGGCGGAGGGCTACCGGGCGATGGACGAGCGCCGCGCCATCAAGGTCATGCTCGAGCCGTGAGCCCGGTACCGCTCAACGCATCAGGCCCAGCGGCGAGGGGTTGAAGCCGGGGAAGACCGCCGCGGTGCTGGCCCCGAACCGCTTCGCGACGACCTCGGCCAGCACGCTGCGGTAGTCGGTGGTCACGGTCAGGTCGGAGTCGACCTCGGTACCCAGGTCGGGGAACGACCCGTAGAACGCCCCGCCCCGCACGCCCGCGCCGAGCAGCATCATGATGCTGCCGAAGCCGTGGTCGAGGCCGCGGTTGGCGTTCTCCTTGACCCGGCGGCCGAACTCGGTCAGCACGACCACGGTCACCCGGTCGCCGAGCGGGCCGAGGTCGGTGAAGAAGGCACCCAGCGACTGGGACAGCTCGGTGCAGCTGCGCTGCATGGCGCCCCACTCCAGCGTGCCCAGGCCCGAGTGCATGTCCCAGCTGCCGTGGTCGATCGTGACCACCTCGGTGCCCACGTCGCCCTTGATCACCCGCGACGCGGTGGCCATGGCCTTGCCGAGGTCACCGGCGGGGTAGCGCGCACCGTTCGCGGGACCGGCCGCCGTGCGCCGTGCGGGGCCGAAGTCGGCCACCGCCCGGAAGGCGTTGCGCGCGGAGCGGCCCAGCGGGTCGTCGCGGCCGTCCCACAGCGTGTGCAGCGCGTCGGCGCGGCGGGAATCGGCGCTGTTCGTGCCGGCGATGACCACGTCCTCGACGGCGGCCGCGCTCATCGTCTGCTCCGGGCCGACCAGCGAGGCGGGCAGGGCGCCCTCGTCGACGTTGAGCGCCTGCAGCGGGGAGGTGCGGTCGGTGTCGAGCCCGATCAGCCGGTTCAGCCACCCGACGCGCTCGCTCGAGCCGGGAGCGGCGTCCTCGACCTCCTCCATGGCCGAGAAGTGCGACCGGTTCGGGGCCGGCAGGCCCACCGCGTGCACGGCGGCGAGGCGGCCGGAGTCCCACAGCGGTTCCAGCGGTCTCAGGCTGGGGTGCCAGCCGAAGAACCCGTCCCCACCCCACAGGCTGCTCGCGGGCACGCTGATCCGGGGCCGGGCGCGGTAGTAGGCGGCGTCGCCGTGCGGCACGATCATCGACAGCCCGTCGGCGGCGCCGCGCAGGGACAGCACGACCATCGTGGAGCGGGCCGGAACCGTGGCCGCCGCCGCGGTCTGCACGACGGCCTCGCCGATCACGGTGGTGGTGGCCGCGGCGCCGGCCAGGGCGGCGCCGCCGACCAGCACCCCGCGCCGCGACAGCGCGCGGTACTCGGGGCAGGCGCACGCGCCCACGCCCGTGTCCGGTGTCGTGGTCGCGGCCGGGGAGGCTCGGAACATGGAGGTCCTCAGCGCAGGAAGTGGTCGGGGGAGTCGAGCACGGTCAGCAGCAGGCGGGGCACGGCGTACGTCACGACCCGGTGCGTGCCGGTGATCCGGTCGGCGGGACGAGCACCGACGAGCTGGCCGCAGGCCTGCACCAGAGCGGGCGAGGCGGGCCGGCACAGCACCTGGCGCGAGAGGTGGTCCACGACCTGGGCGAACGTGGCCGGCAGGGGCGGCATCCAGGCCGTGCGGTCGCGGTAGCGGACGTCGGCGGTGGGGTAGTACCCGCCGCTGAGCACGTGGTGGACCCGGTAGGAGGCCAGCATCCGGGCGGGGTTGCACCACGAGCGGTTGTCCAGCGGTGGGCCGTCGGGACGGGGCCAGGCGTGGGGCATCAGCCCGATCGCGCGGGACTGCCACACGATCGCGTTCGCCGCCGACGTGAGCTGACGCGGTGGCTGCAGCTGCACCTGCAGGACCCGGTAGGTGGCGACCACGTCCTCGGCGGGGTCGCGGACCTTGGCGCCGACCGAGTCGGCGAACTCGGGGGAGGCGGCCAGGGCGCGCAGGACCGGCACGACCTGCGTCCCCTCCTCGAGGTAGACGCGGGCCAGGCGGTCCACGAGGTCGGGGGCCGGCTCGTCGGTGACGAACTTGACCACGAGGCGCGCAGCGAGACGCTGGGCGGTGAGCGGGTGGTGGGCCAGGTAGCGCAGGAAGTCCAGCGTCATCTGGCGGCCGTCGGCGGCGGCGTTGGGGTGCCGGAAGTCCAGGACCCGCACCGCGCCCGTGGCGTGCATCGACGGCTGGTAGTCGTTGTTCCAGGTGGGGCTGGGGTTGCCGTCCATGGTGTCGACGGCCCACCCGGTGAGGATCCGGGCGCAGGACTTCACCTCGTCCTCGCCGTAGGCCCCGCGCCCGACGGTGTGCAGCTCGAGCAGCTCGCGCGCCAGGTTCTCGTTGGGCTGGGTGGCATTGGAGCGGGCGTTGTCGAGGTAGACCAGCATCGCGGGGTGCAGCACCGCGGCGCGCAGGATCTCCTCGTAGGAGGAGAAGGCCAGCCGGCGCAGGGTCTGGCCGTAGGCGGTGCGGAAGACGAACCACGGCTCGCCGATGGTGGGGACGTTGAGCAGCTGCTCCCAGAACTCCGTCATCACCTCGCGCACCTGCCGGGCGGCGCGGACACGGCGGACCAGGGCGTAGCGCTGGTGGTCGAACATCACGTCGAAGCCGCGGCGCCGCCTGCTGAGATGGTCCGCCCAGAGCGTGCGCGGATCTTGCGACAGGTGCGGCCACCAGGTGAGGGTCTGCTCGCCCCACACGTCCTCGAGGGGCGCGGCGAGCTCGCGGTCCAGCCAGGCCCGCGCCCCGCCGGCCCGTCGGACCTGACGGGCCAGGGCCGGGGTGACGCCGTAGCTGAACCGCGAGACGAGGTGCCGCTGCTCCAGGGGCAGCACCGGGAACCGCCGTCGTGCGACGAGGGTGCCCAGCGCGGCCGGGGCGGTCAGCGTCACCGGCGCGCCGCGTCGAGCGCCCCCAGCGGGGCGAGCGGCGTGGTGGCGCGGACGAGTGCCTGGTCGGTGGGCACGCAGCCGCACTCGTCGGAGCAGGCCAGGTAGGTGTGGCGCGCGTGGCCGCAGCGGCGGCACGGCATGTCGTGGGTGAGGTTGGTGTGCGCGGTGGCGACGCTGTCGAACATGGGGGTCTCCGGAGCGGTGGGGCGGGATGGGGAGGCCGGAGGGTCCGGCTGGGGCGTCCTGCTGGGCGTCTGATCGGCCGGGGGGGCCCCGGGTGTGAGCAGAAGTGAGGTCAAAGGGCCCGAAATGACCAGACGGAGGGGCCCAGGGGGCAGGGTGGTGTGCCCCGGGCAGCCCACCCGGGGGGTGCGGACGGCTCTGGGTGGGGAGTAGAACCGGGGTCGTGAAGACACGAGAGATCGGAAACGACACCGTCGGCCGCGTCGAGGTGGGCGCGATCGGCCTCGGCCTGATGACCTTCGACCAGACCGGCACCCAGCCGCGCGAGCAGCTGCCGACACCGTGCGCGCCGCCCTCGACGCGGGGGTCACCCTCTTCGACACCGCCGACGCCTACGGCCCGGGCGACGAGCTCGGCGCGGAGGCGCAGGGCGCAGAACGAGAGGCTCGTCGCCGGCCTGCTCGACGAGCTCGGCGTGCGCGACCAGGTGCTGCTCGCGACCAAGGGCGGCCACGTGCGCACCGACGGCGGCGGCTGGGACACCGACAGCTCGCCCGAGCACCTGCGCGCCGCCGTCGACGCCAGCCTGCGGCGGCTCGGCGTGGAGCAGATCGCGCTGTGGCAGCACCACCGCCCCGACCCGGAGGTCGACTACGCCGAGGTGCTCGGCCACGCTGAAGGAGATCCACGACTCCGGCAAGGTCGCATGATCGGGCTGTCCAACGCCGACCCCGACCAGATCCGGCAGGCCCACGACGTGCTCGGCGACGCGCTGGTCAGCGTGCAGAACCAGTTCTCGCCGGCGTTCCGCAGCAGCCGCCCGGAGATCGACGTGTGCGAGGAGCTCGGCCTGGCGTTCCTGCCGTGGAGCCCGCTCGGCGGCCTCGGCGACGCCAAGGAGCTCGCCGAGCAAGCACCCGGCCTTCGCCGAGGTCGCCGAGGCCCGCGGCGTCAGCGCCCAGCAGGTCGCGCTCGCCTGGGAGCTCGCCCAGTCGCCGGTGGTGATCCCGATCCCCGGCGCCAAGCGGCCGCAGTCGATCAGCGACTCGGCCGCCGCCGCCGACCTCGAGCTGAGCCGGGAGGAGGTCGCGGCCCTCGACGCCGACTGAGCGCCCGGGCCGGGAGGCCCCTAGGGTGGACCGGTGAGCAGCGCCGCGCCGGACGCCCCGTCGAGGATCCACGCCTCCGAGAAGGGCGACACGGGCCGCCGGGTGGTGTTCCTGCACGGGCTGTTCGGCCAGGGCCGCAACTTCACCCAGATCGCCGAGGCGTTGCGGCCCGAGCTGCGCTCGCTGCTCGTCGACCTGCCCAACCACGGCCGCTCGGCGTGGACCGAGAGCGTCGACTACGCCGACGTCGCCGACGAGGTCGCCTCCTGGCTGCGCGAGCGCGTCGGCGCCGAGGGCCGCGTCGCACCTCGTGGGGCACTCGATGGGCGGCAAGGTGGCGATGGTGCTGGCCCTGCGCCACCCCGACCTCGTCGACCGGCTCGTCGTGGTCGACATCGCGCCGGCCACCAGCGAGGGTGCGGGGGAGTTCGAGCACCTGCTGGACAGCCTCGCGGGCCTCGACCTCGCCGCGCTCGAGCGCCGCGGCGACGCCGACGACCTGCTGGCCGCCGCGATCGACGACGAGCGGGTGCGCGGGTTCCTGCTGCAGAACCTGCGCACGGCCGGCGACGGGTTCCGCTGGCAGGCGAACCTGGCGCTGCTGCGCCGCGAGCTCGCGATGATCGGCGGTTTCCCCGAGGTCGAGGCGACCTTCGACCACCCGGTGCTGTGGGTCGCGGGGGAGCGCTCGGACTACGTACAGCCCGAGCACGACCGCGAGGATGCGCCGGCTGTTCCCGCGGACCCGGTCGGTGACGATCAAGGGCGCCGGGCACTGGGTGCACTCCGAGCAGCCGGAGGCGTTCGTCTCGACGCTGCGGGCCTTCCTGCTCGCCGGCGAGGACTCCTAGCCGCAGGCCGCGACGCGCTCGTGCACCGGCGCAGGCCCCGGCCGGCGCGGGGCCGTCGTCGGAGAGCGGCACCCCGCCGCCGTCGAAGCAGACCGGGCCCGTGGCTCAGCGGTAGTCGGCGTACAGGCGCCGCTCGTCGCCGTCGACGGTCACTGTCCCCGCCGTAGGGCAACGATCCACTGCGGCCGGGTGTGGCCGAAGGGTGGGCCGACGACGACGACCGCGTCGGGGTTGTAGGAGGCACGACCTCGACGACGGTGTCGCGCTGGGTCTCGCGCCGCGCCCGCGCTCGGCGGCGTATGGGCGGCACGGTGAAGTCGGAGGTGGGCGGCCGGGCGACGACCACGGCGTCCACCGCGCCGAGGAGACCGCGCTCGCCGAGCGAGCGCACGATCCAGCCGAACTCGCGCGCGGGGAGCAGCTCCTCGGAGGACTTCCAGGAGCAGGACGCCGCCGTCGAGGACCGCGGGGTCGGTGGGGAACCTGCCGGCGGCCAGGACCCACTGGACGACCTCGACGCAGCCGCCCCAGGTCCGCCCGGTGACCGTGCGCGCCGGGCCGGACCAGGACCACGGCTCGGTGGGCTCTCGGAGGCCGGACTCGCTCAGCGCGCGCGGGTCGGACCAGTCGAGGCCGACGTCCTCGGACTCGCCGGGCTCGGTGACCTCGAGGCGCTCACCGGTGAGCAGCGCGGCGCGCAGCGAGCGCTCGTGGACCTGGTCGACGCCCGGGCCGGGGCCGAGCTGGACCTGGGTGGAGCCGCCGTAGAAGCCGGCGACGCCGTGGTCCACAGCCAATTGAGCAGGTTGGTGTTGTCGCTGTAGCCGAGGAACGGCTTGGGGTCGGCGCGCACCGGCGCCGGGTCGAGGTGGGGGACCACGGTGATCTGGTCCTCGCCGCCGATCGTGGCGAGGACGGCTCGGATCCCGGGGTCGGCGAAGGCGGCGTTGAGGTCGTCGGCCCGCTCGCGCGCGGAGGCTCCGAGCCTGCGCGTGGTGGGGTACTCGACGGGGACCAGCCCGGTGAGGGCGTGCAGCCGCTCGAGCCCCTGCTCGTGGACGGCGGGGGACGCGCCGGGCGCCGCGAACGACGGCGACAGGACGGCGACCCGGTCGCCGGGGACGGCCTTGCGGGGCGCGATCAGGTCCATGACCAGAGCCTAGAGGGACTCAGGTCCGCCAGGACACGACTCAGTGGTCGTGGAGGTGACTCATCGCAGCGCGGAGAAGCGCCAGGTGGTGCGGTGGCGGTACGTCTCCCCGGGGTCGAGCACAGGGGAGGGCCACTCGGGGTGGTGGGGCGCGTCGGGGAGGAGCTGCGGCTCCAGGGCGAGGCCGTCGCCCTGGCGGTAGCGGCCAGCCGCCGGTGCAGCGGCTGGTGCCGTCGAGGAAGTTGCCGGTGTAGACCTGCAGGCCGGGCTGGTCGGTCCACACCTCGACACGCGGTCCCGGTGCGCGGCGAGGTCAGCACGGCGGCCGCGGCGCAGTCCCGGTGCCGCGCAGGACGTAGTTGTGGTCGATGCCCCGCGCGTCGACGACCTGCTGGTGCTCGGCCCGGACCGCCGGTCGCCGAGCGGGTCGGCGTGCGCAGGTCGAACGGGGTGCCGTCGACGGCGGCGTGCGTCGCCGAGCGGGATGCCGGTGGCGTCGACCGGCATGTACGTCGTCGGCGTCGACCAGCGAGCTCGTGGTCGTCGATCGTGCCGGCGCCCTCGCCGTCGAGGGCGAGGTAGGCGTGGTTGGTCAGGTTGACCACGGTGGTCGCGTCCGTGGTCGCCTCGCAGCGTGACCCGGCCGCGGTGTCGCCGGTCGACGGACGTCGCGCACCGTCGACGGTCAGCTCGACGCGTGCCCGGGGAAGCCCTGGTCGCCGTCGGGGCTGACCAGCGTCAGGACGCGCGCGAGTCGGCGGTGTGCTCGACGACGTCCCACAGCCGGCGGTCGAACCCGTCGGGGCCGCCGTGGCTGGCTGTTGCCGCGGTCGTGGGTGCCGCACCTCGACCTCGCGGTCCGGCAGCGGGAACCGGCCGCCGGCGATCCGGTTGGCGTAGCGGCCGATGGTGACCGCCGAGCGTATCGCCGGCGCCGAGGTGGTCCTCGACGCTGCCGTGTCCCAGGACGACGTTGCGTCGTCCACCGCGCCGTCGGTGACCTCGAGGCGCTGCAGGGTGGCGCCGAGGTCGAGCAGGTGCACGACCGGTCCCGGGGCGGTGCCGAGCGTGAGCCGGTGGACCGCGCGGCCGTCGTCGAGGTGGCCCAGCACGGTCGTCCGGGCCGGGTCGGCGGGGTCGGCGTGTGCGTCCATGCCCCCACCCTGACGCATCTAGGGTCCTCAGGTGCGCACCCATCCGCTGTGGAACCCCTACGAGCCGCCCACCGCGGAGGAGATCGACGCCGCGCGGGTCACGGTCGCGGCACGCACACCGGAGGTGGTCGAGGTCGTCGAGCCCGACCCCACCTGGCCCGCGCAGTACCGCGTGGTGGTCGAGCAGGTCGTGGCGGCGCTGGGGGAGCGGGTCCTGGGGCTCGAGCACGTCGGGTCGACCTCGGTGCCGGGCCTGGCGGCCAAGCCGATGATCGACGTCGACCTCACCGTCGCCGACTCCGGCGACGAGGCGGCCTGGCTGCCCGACCTCGAGGCGGCCGGCTTCGAGCTGCGGGTGCGCGAACCCGAGCGGGAGGAGCACCGCTGCCTGCGGGGGTGGTCGCCGCGGACCACCCTGCACGTGTTCTCACCCGGGGCCCGTGAGCCGCGACGGCACCGGCTCTTCCGGGACTGGCTGCGCGAGCACGAGGAGGACCGCGCGACCTACGAAGCGGTCAAGCGCGACGTCGCCTCGCGGGGCTTCAGCGACGGCATGCTCTACAACAACGCGAAGGCCTGGGTCGTCTACGACCTCTACGAGAAGATCCTCGCAGCCGACCCCGGACACCCCCACGACCCGCACCCGAGGTCGACCGGGCCGCGCTGATCGTGCCCCCAGGTGCCCGCACAGGAACACCTCCCATGATGGAGCGGTGCTGAGCCGTCACCCCCTGCTGAGCCTGGTCACCGGGGCCTACCTGGTTTCGTGGGCTGGCTCACCCTGAACCCCGACCCGACCCACGGCTCGGCCGCCACGCTGTTCGTCCGCGTCGCCGCGCGGCTGCAGACCTACGACCGGTGGGCGTGGGTGACGCCGAGCCGACTGGAGCTCGGCGCCAACATCGCCCTGTTCGTGCCGGTCGGGCTGTTCCTGCTGCTGCTGGTCGGCACCCGGTTGTGGCACGCCGACGATCGCCCGGAGCCCGGAGCCCGGCGTCCGGCGCCACGCAGGTCCGCCGCGTCGACGGTGACCTGGAGACCACACCTACGGGCCGGTGCTGGCCGCGGTCGGCGACATCCGTCGACCCTCGACCGGGAGCGCGGAGGAGGAGCAGACTCGACGAGGTGATGATGAAGGACCTGGCGGCGATGGCCGACGCTCTGGACGGCGTCCGGCGCAGCACGCGTGACGGTCTGGCGCAGTGGCGCTGCCGCGGCCGGCTGGTGGCCCGTCAGCTGGACGACACCCATGTGGTCGTCCGGTCGGCGTTCGACTACCGCGACGTGCTGCTGCGCGACTTCCCGGACACCTTCAGCGTCCCGCGCCGTTTCTGGACGCACATGATGGTCGTCGTCGACGTGACGGCGGCGGACGCCGACGCCGTGGACGAGGCGCTGGTGGCGGCCCGGGACCTGCAATCCCGTTCTGGCTGACCCGGACCCCTCCCGAGCAGCCCGCCTTGATCGCCGATAAGTGACATTATGTCATTTTGCGGCCTCTCCAGGCCGCTGCGGCTGCACCGCTGGCCTCGCCGGGACCATGGGCCTCCGCACCGACCCGAGCCGAGTCGCTCCCGCGCCAGCGCGACCATCGGCGGACCGCCGGGCCGCGGCGCGTCAGATGACCGCGAGGCCGCGCAGCTTGTGACCGGTGGAGATCGCCTCGCCGGAGATGGTCGCCGCGTGCGTCGAGGCCAGGAAGGCCACCAGCGCTGCGATCTGCTCGGGGCTCGAGTCCCCCGGCCGGCCGGCGGTGACCTCGGCGCTCGGCTCGTCGACCACCGGGCCGGGGTTGACGGTGTTCACCGTGATCCCGGAGCCCGCGTGGGCGTCGGCGAGGTTCTTGGCGGCGAGGTTCAGCGCGGCGTTGCGCACGGCGCCGACGGTGTTGCCGGTCAGGTAGGCGTTCTGGCCGCTGATCCCGACGATCCGCCCGAACCCGGCCTCGGCCATCACCGGCACGGCCGCCTGGGCCAGGCGCAGGAAGGTCAGGCTCTTGGCGTCGAGGCCCTCGCGGACCGTGTCCGGCTCGTCGAGGCGGTGCGGGTCCAACGTGCGCGCCGACGGAGCGGCACTGACGACCAGGACGTCGAGACGTCCGTGCTGCTCGGCGACCCGGGCGAGCGCGGCGTCGACGGAGGCCTGGTCGGTGGCGTCCACGGTGAGGTCACCGTCGCCGGAGCGGGACGCGGTGACGACGACCGCGCCCTCGGCCCGCAGCGCGGTGCTGATCGCGGTGCCGAGGTAGCCGGTGCCGCCGACGACGAGCGCGACCCGCTGGTCCAGTCCCAGATCCATGTGCCGACCGTAGCCGTCGGCCGCGTCGAGGGGCTCCCCCGTGACCGGCGTGCCCACGCGCGATGATCGGGCTCCGCCGGCTCGGGCCTGTCGTTTGGTCACCAACGGCGCGTTTCAGGGGCGGATCTGCGCCGTTGGGGACCAATCGACGCACCTTCGGCGGCCGGCGCGGCGCCACCGGGCACGCTCAGGCGTAGTCGGGCCGCGAGCGCAGGAAGTCGCGCAGGTACGGGATGGTGAAGCGCAGGTAGCCGCGGCGGCTGGGCTCGACGATCCCGGCGACGATCAGGCGCGAGCGGTAGCGCGAGACGTAGCCGTGGTCGCGGTCCAGGCGCCGTCCGACGTCGGCGATGGAGCTGTCGCCGTCGTCGACGGCCATGGCCAGGATGAACTGCCGGTCGGTCTCGGACAAGTCGTTGACGGCCGGTTCGTGGAGCGCGAACCCGGCCTCGCGCACGGCGTCGTCGACCCCGCGGCGCACGTGCTCGGCGGTGATCGTCGCCGCGGACGGCTCGCGGCGCCAGACCCGGTCGCCGATCACCTGGACCAGGTACGGGTAGCCGTGGGTCGCCTCGGCCATGGCGGCGACCTCGGCGTCGCCCACGCGCCGCCCCGCCTGCTCGATCGGCACCCGCAGGGCCTCCTCGATGGCGACGGGGCTCAGCGGCTCGAGGACGAACCGGCGGGCGCGGCGCAGGAACGTCGAGACGTCGGAGGTGAGCAGGTCCTGGACCGCTGCGGGCAGGCCGGCCGCCGCGAAGGCCACCGGACGGTCCTCGCGGAACGCGTGCTGGACGATCGCCGCGAGCTGGCTGACGTCGTCGCGCGCGGCCCGGGCGTGGACCTCGTCGACGGTGATCATCACGCCGGTGCCGTGCTGGTCGAGCAGGTCGGTCAACGCGTTCAGCTGACGACGCAGCCCGCCCGGCCCCTTCTCCTCCGGCAGGTCGAGCTCGACTCCCCCCAGGCCCGCCGGCAGCGAGATCCCCCGCACGCGAGTGCGCGTCGACGGTGCCTGGCGCAGCAGGTCGGCCAGCTCGGGCAGCCCGTCGGCGGTCATCCGGTCGATGAGGCCGACGGTCGCGGTCTCCGAGAGCACCAGCCAGCCGCGCTCACGGGCGAGCACCTCCGCCTCGTTGAGCACCACCGTCTTGCCGATCCCGCGGTTGCCGGTGATCAGCGCCGCCCGGCCCGCCGCGCCGGGGCCGCCGTCCAGCGCCTCGGCGATCTCGTGCAGGACCGGGTCCCGGCCGGCGACCACGGGCGGGTTCGAGCCGAACGAGGGACGGAACGGGCTGCGGTCGGACACGTCCCTAGTATTCATCATCTTTCATCAATCGCCAGTACCTTCATCGTCTTTCATCATCGACCCCGCGGGCACCGACCTCGAACACAGGAGCGACTGCGCCGGTCCCGGCGGTGGCCTAGGGTCGCGGTGCGCACCGGCCGAGCGGCCGATCGTGCGACGGGAGGGGGCTGCCGCGTGCCGGGGTGGCTGATCGAGGTGCTGGGCGATCCCGCGACCGCCGGGGCGGGCGCGGCCTGCGTGGCCGGCGGGCTCGTGTACGGCTTCGCGGGTTTCGGCGCCGCGCTGGTCGCCGTGCCGCTGCTCGCCGCCGCCTACTCCCCCGGCGAGGCGGTCGGGATCTTCGCGGTGTGCGCGCCCGCCGCCGTGCTCACGGTGGCGCCCCGGGCCTGGCGTGAGGCCGACCGCCGCGCGACCGCGCAGCTGCTCGTCGGTGCGGTCCTCACCCTCCCGATCGGGGTGTGGGCGCTGCGCACCGCGCCCACCGACGCCCTGCAGTGGGTGATGTCGCTGGTCGTGCTCGGCACCGTCGCCGCACTGCTCGCCGGATGGCGACGACGCGGTCGTGACCACGTGCGCGGTCGGCTGGGAGTCGGTGCGGCCACCGGGCTGCTCGGCGGGGCCACCGGCCTGACCGGGCCCGTGATGGTCGTCTTCCAGCTGTCCGGCGACGGCGACGCCACCCGGGTGCGCGCCAACACCGCCCTGTTCCTCAGCCTGCTGTCGCTGCTCCTGCTGCCCGTGCTCGCGCTCGGGGGCGTGCTCGGCACCCGTGAGGCGGCGCTCGGGCTGGTCGTGCTGCCCGCCTACGCGCTGGCCACCGCGCTGGGCCAGGCCCTGTTCCGCCCCTCGGCCGAGCGCCTGTACCGCGTCGCCGCCTACACGGTGGTCGCGGGCTCGGGCCTCGCCGGCCTGCCCGTGTGGGGCTAGCCGACCCCCGCCACCGCGGACCTCAGCCCGCGGCCACCGAGCGGCACGAACAGGCCACCCGCGTACTTGGCGCAGCGACCAGACCTCGAGGTCGGCGGCCACCGGGTCGGGCAGCGCGACCCGACCCACCAGTCGCAGCACGACGTCGCCGTCGGCCCCGCCCGGCACCCGGCGCTCCACGTCCTCCTCCACCGGCGTCAGGTCGACCCGGAACCGGTAGCGGGGGTCGTAGTCGACGTACGGCAGACCGGTGCCGCGCAGCGGGTCCCCCGCCGGCAGCGGCGAGCTGGGGTGGTCCCGGAAGAGGTCGTCCCGGGCGGCGCACCAGGCCGCGTGACCGGACGCGGGGACGGCCGCCTGCCGTGCCGCGGTGAAGGCCGCCGCCATCTGCACGCGCCACTCCAGGAGGTGCAGGGCGGACGTCGTCGGGCTCACCGAGGGCAGGTACGCCGGACGTGCGCAGCCTCTAGGCGCCGACGTCGCGGGCCAGCCGCTCGGCGGCGTCGGCCAGCAGCGACGCCGCCTCCCGCTGCGCGGTCGCCACGTCCGGGGCGTGGCTCAACAGGTCGTCGACCCGGTCGATGCCCACCGCCCGAAGCTCCTCGAGGGCGACCTCGTTGCGCCCGACCAGCGCAGCGACCGGGACGCCGAGCGCCCGGGCAGCCGCGGCGACCCCGACCGGCGCCTTCCCGGCCAGGCTCTGCGCGTCCAGCGAGCCCTCGCCGGTGACCACCCAGTCCGCGCCGCGTGCGGCGGCCTCGAAGCCCACGACGTCGAGCACCAGGGCGATGCCGGAGCGGGCCTGCGCCCCGAGGAACGCTACCGCGGCCGCCCCCGTGCCTCCGGCGGCACCGGCCCCGGGCAGGTCGGCGACCTCGACGCCGACGTCGCGCAGGAGCACCTGCGCCCAGCGCTCCAGCGCGGCGTCGAGGGCGGCCACCTGCTGGGCGTCCGCACCCTTCTGCGGGCCGTAGACCGATGCGGCGCCGTGCGGGCCCACCAGCGGGTTGTCGACGTCGCCGGCCAGGACGACCTCGACGTCACCCAGGCGCGTGTCGAGGCCGGTGGCGTCGACGCGGTCGAGGCCGGCCAGCGCCGCCCCGCCCAGCGCGAGGTCGTCGCCGGCCGCGTCGAGCAGCCGCACGCCGAGCGCCTGGACCATGCCGGCGCCGCCGTCGGTCGTCGCGCTGCCGCCGATGCCGAGGACGATCCGCTCCGCGCCGGCGTCGAGGGCGGCGACGATCAGCTCACCGGTGCCCCAGGTCGTCGCGTCCAGCGGGATCAGCGCGTCCGCGTGGAGGTGGCGCAGGCCCGAGGCCTGCGCCATCTCGACCACCGCCTGGCTGCCGGACACCGCGAGCGTGGCTCGCACCGGCGTGCCCGCCGGACCGAGGACCGTGTGCTCGCGCCGCTGATAACCGGCCGCGACCGCCGCATCGACGGTGCCCTCTCCCCCGTCGGCGACCGGCAGGAGCACCACCTCGGCGGCGGGGCAGCCTCGACGGAGCCCGACGGCGACGGCCTCGGCCGCCTCGAGGGCCGACAGCGAGCCCTTGAACTTGTCGGGCGCGACGACGAACCGCACGCGCTAGGACCCCGGGGTCCCGGCGCCCCCGGTGCGCCCCGAGGATGAGCCGCTCGCCGTCCCGGACGGGGTGCGGGCCGGGTCGGGCTGGCGGACCATCCAGACCACGAGCGCCGCGAGCACCGCGAGCAAGACCACGAGCAGCACCGAGCCGGCGTTGAGGCCGAAGCCGTAGATCCACACGAACGAGATCGCCCCCGCGGCCAGGCAGTAGTACACCGTCGGGATGATCGTCTTGCGGAGCAGGTCGCCCTCGCGGCCCAGCAGGCCCACCGTGGCGGACGCCGCCACGACGTTGTGGATGGTGATCATGTTGCCCGCCGCAGCGCCCACGGCCTGGGTGGCCACGACGACCTCCGGGCGATGCCGCCGATGGCCTCCGCGGTGGCGAACTGGAAGAGCGAGAAGATCAGGTTGCTGACCGTGTTGGAGCCGGCGATGAACGCCCCGAGCGCGCCGATCCACGGCGCGAAGAGCGGCCACGCTGCCCCCGCGACCGCGCGGCGCCCTCGGCCAGCGTCAGGGGCATGCTGGACAGTCCGGGGTCGTTGAAGTCGGTGCCGGAGTTGATGAAGATGCGCACCAGGGGCAGCGCGAAGAGCAGCACGACGCCCGCGCCCGCCAGCAGCTGCCCGCGGACGACCTTCCACGCGCTGCTGCGATCTGCCGGGCCGTCCATGCGGTGCAGCACGTCGGTGATCAGGCAGACCACGACAGGAAGACGAAGCCCGGCAGGTAGAGCGGCTGCGGCGGCCGGCTGATGCGCGGTGCCGAAGATGTCGTCGATCGGATGCGCGGTGATCTCGGTCAGGAACGCCTCAGCGGCAGGGAGGGCGCGCGTGGTGACAGCAGGAGGCCGACGAGGGCGTAGGGCGCCCAGGCCCGCACGATGGACATCTGCCTGCGGGCGCTGCTCCCTCGTCGGGCTCGACTGTTGCCCGATCCAGCGCGCGCCCAGCGCTGCCGGCGGCGGGAAGTCCCAGCTGTCCGTCGGGCATCAGGAAGCCCGCGACTGGAGGTGAACATACGAGGGCGAGCCCGATCGGCGCCGCCGAGCAGCGAGGGGAACTCCGGCCGAGGAAGGCGCGCGAAGAGCACGTAGGGCACCGTCATGGCCAGCGCGGCGAAGAGGGCGAACTCCAGACCTTGAGTCCGTCGCCGAAGCGCGGTGCTCGCCGAAGAAGCGCGACAGCATCACGACCATGAACAGCGGGATGAGGAAGCCGATGATCGCGTGCAGGAGGCGCCACGTCGACCGCGAGCCGGCCAGGTAGTCGGGCATGGTCAGCCGAGCCGCGGCGACGCGCTCGTCGACACGCCGTCCCGCCGCCCAGGCCGCCGGGGACCCCGACCAGCATCGGGGTGCCCACGGCACCGAAGCTGACCGGGGTGCTCTGGATGATCAGGCCGACCATCACCGCGGCCAGGGCCGGGAAGCCGAGCGCCAGCAGGAGCGGCGCCGCGACGGCCGCGGGGGTGCCGAAGCCCGACGCGCCCTCGATGAAGGAGCCGAAGAGCCAGCCGATGATGATCGCCTGCACGCGCCGGTCGGGGCTGATGCGTGGTGAAGCTGCGCCCGGATGGTCGACGATCGCCGCCGCTCTTGGTCAGGGTGTCCAGCAGGAGGAGGGCGCCGAAGATGATGTAGAGCAGCGTCCACGGCGATGATCAGCCCCTGGACCGAGGCGGCCGCGACGGCGACCAGCTCCATGTCCCAGACAGCAGGGCGACCAGCACGACGACCACGTAGCCGATCGGCATGGCGTGCTTGGCGGGCCAGCGCAGGCCGACGAGCAGCACGCCGACCACGACGATCGGTGAGAGCGCCAGGAGGCTGAGCACGAACAGGTTGTCCATCGGGTTCCTTGTCGTCGGTGGGGCGGCAATGGCCGGTGGTGCGGGTGGGTGCGGGTGGGTGCGGGTGGAGCGGATCGACCCTGGTCGGGTCAGGTGCGCAGCGGGTCCTCGCCCCGGATCGAGGCGTCGACCAGCTGGATCGGGTGGAACAGCGGGACGCCGGCGTCGAGGTAGCGGCGGATCTGCAGCAGACATCCAGCGTTCGAGGTCGCGACGGCGTCGGGCTCCAGCGAGCTGATGTGCTCGACCTTGCGGCGACCGAGCACCTCGGCGGGCTCGGGCTGCACGAGGTTGTAGATCCCTGCGGAGCCGCAGCAGATCTCGGCCTCCGGGATGTCGCTGACCGTCATCCCGGGGATCTCGCCCAGCACCTGACGGGGCTCGGCGATGATGCCCTGCGCGTGCCGGAGGTGGCAGGCGTCGTGGTAGGCCACGGTGGCCTCGATGGGGTGCCGGGTGGCCTGGGGGCCGAGCTCGACGAGCACCTCGGAGATGTCCTTGACCTTCGCGGCGAACGCCTCCGCGCGGGCGGCGTAGGCCGGGTCGTCGCGCAGCAGCACGGCGTACTCCTTCATCGAGGAGCCGCAGCCGGCGACCGTGACCACGATCGAGTCGACCTGGGCGGCCTCGAAGGTGTCGATCAGCTCCCGGCCGCGTTGCATCGCCTCCTCCTCGCGGCCCGCGTGGCTCGACAGCGCACCACAGCACTTCTGCGCCTTCGGGGCGACGACGTCGCAGCCCTCGGCGGCCAGCACCCGGGTGGCGGCGGCGTTGACGTCACCGAAGAAGACGCGTTGCACGCAGCCGCTGAGCAGGCCCACCCGGGCCCGGCGGGGCCCCACGGCGGCGGTGAACGCGGGCTGGGTGGCCACGACGCTGCGCAGGCTGAGCCTGGGCAGCAGCGCCTCCATCGCCCGCAGCCGCGCGGGCAGCCGCTGGCGCAGGCCGATCTTCTCGAGCAGGCCCGAGACCCCGAGGCGCTGGTAGAGGGTGCCGAAGAAGGCGGCCGGGCGCAGCCGGGCCGGGTAGGGGAAGAGCGAGAAGATCAGGAAGCGGAACAACCGGTCGGCGCGGGTGCGGGCCCAGTTGCGCTCGATCTGGGGACGCACGGCCTCGATCAGCTGGTCGTACTTGACCCCCGAGGGGCACGAGCTGACGCACGCCATGCAGCCCAGGCAGGCGTCGAAGTTGTCGACGAACTCCTGGTCCATCGGCACCTCGCCGGACTTGCCCATCTTCATCAGGTAGATGCGCCCGCGCGGCGAGTTGGTCTCGTTGCCCTCGAGCAGGTACGTCGGGCAGGTGGGCAGGCAGAACCCGCAGTGCACGCAGTCGTCGATGAGGTCGTCGCTGGGAGGGTGCGTCTCGTCGAAGGCGGAGAAGATGCCACCCGGACCGGGGGTCATCCCCTCGGTGACGGCGCCGCTGTCCTCGCCGCCGTCGGTGCTGCCGGAGGGGGCCGGCTGGGTCTGCTGGTCGGTCACGGTGACTCCAAGTCTGGGTGCGGCGAGATCGAGCGGGTCGTCAGGACGGGGTGCGCTGCTGGTCAGAACCAGCCGGCGAACCGGCCCGGGGCGCAGCGAGCGTCGGGGTCGAGCTGCTCCTTGACGCGGCGCAGCAGCGCCACGGAGGACGGCGGCGGCCCGAGAGCGTCCACGTGCTCGTCGAGGCTGCGGGGCCGCTCCTGGAGGAGCACGGCCGAGCCGAGCGGCGCGGTGTGCTCGCGCACGGCGCGCACGACGTCGGCGTGGGCGGCGGGCCTCGCCACCGCTGAGGTGCACGGTGTGCAGCCCCACCCCGGTGCGCGAGAGCACCCGGGCGGTGATGCCGGCCGCGGCGGCGCGGGCCTGGAGGGCAGCGTCGAGGTCGGCGAGCTCGCCGGGCCGGCCGCTGACCCGCAGGAGGGTGTCGTCGTCACCGGCGCGGACGCTGGCGTGGTGCCCACGCCAGGCCTCGGTCGCCTCGTCGGCGTCGAGCACCCGGCCCTCGAGCCCGTGCTCGGCCAGGAGCCGGACGACGTGGTCGCAGGAGGTCCCCACGGGGCCGTCGGCCCCGTCGGAGCGGACCAGCAGGCGCCCGGGGCTGCCTGCGACGGGCGAGAGCCAGTCGACCGCGGTCGGCTCGAGGGGGCCGGCCATCAGGGACAACGTCACCGCGGTGGCCGCGGCGGCGTCGGCCTGCGCCACGACGGTGCGCGTCGTGGCGGAGCGCGGGTGCAGGCGCACCACGACCTCCGCGATCAGCCCGAGGGCGCCCAGCGAGCCGTTCATCACCTTGGTCAGGTCGTAGCCGGCCACGTTCTTGATCACGTGACCGCCGGCCCGGGCCACCGCGCCGTCGGAGAGCACCAGGGTGGTGCCGATGACCAGGTCGCGGATGCCGCCGTAGCGCAGCCGGGCCGGCCCGGAGTCGCCGGCGGCGAGCAGTCCGCCGACGGTGGCGCCCTGCTCCGCGCTGGGCGGGTCCACGGCCAGCCACTGGCCGTGCTCGGCGACGTGGTCCTGCAGCTCGGTCAGCGGCGTGCCGGCCAGCACGGAGGCGGTGAGGTCGGCGGGGTTGTAGGTCAGCACCCCGGACATCGCGGTGGTGTCGACCACGACGTCCGGATCCTCGACCCGGCCGCCCCACTGCTGCTTGGTTCCGGCGCCGCGGAACAGCAGGGAGCCGGCCGTGTCCTGCATCAGGTCGCGGGCCTCGGCGAGATCGGCGGGCCGCTCGACGCGGCCCGAGGAGACGGCGCCCTCGGCGCTGCGGGCGCTCACGTGCGCTCGATCAGGCCGGCGGCCTCGAGCGGGTGGGCCTTGTAGGGCCCGGGCCTCTCCCCGCACAGGCGGGGCGTGGGGAAGATCTTGCCCGGGTTGCAGAGCCCGGCGGGGTCGAAGGCGGCGCGCACGCGCTGCATCGCGGCGATGTCGTCCTCGGAGAACATCTTCGGCATCGAGCACGCCTTGTCGGTGCCCACGCCGTGCTCGCCGGTGATCGAGCCGCCCATGCTCGACGCACAGCTCGGCGATCGCGGTCGACGAGGCGCTCGCCGCGCTCGGACTCGCCCTCGGCCTCGCTGCCGTCGTAGAGCACCAGCGGGTGCAGGTTGCCGTCGCCGGCGTGGAAGACGTTGGCCACGCGCAGGCCCGTCGTCGTCGGCCATCTCGGGCGATCTCGGCGCAGCACCTCGCCGAGCCGGGTGCGCGGGATCACGCCGTCCTGGACGAAGTAGTCGGGGCTGATGCCGGCCCATGGCGGCGAACGCGGCCTTGCGGCCCTTCCAGATCAGCGCGCGCTCGGCGGGGTCCTGCGGCGACCCGCACGTGGGTGGCGCCGGCGTCGCGGCAGATCGCTCGGCGCGCCTCGAAGTCCGCGCCGCACTCGGCGTCGGGCCCTCGAGCTCGACGACGAGCGGCGGCCGCGGCGTCGGTGGAGTAGCCGGCGCTGACCGGCGGCCTCGCAGGCCTCGATGGCCAGCGCGTCGAGCATCTCCACCGCGGCCGGGCACATGCCGGCGGCGATGATGTCGCTGACGGCGTCGCCGGCGGCCTCGGCGCTGGCGAAGTCGGCGACCAGGGTGCGCACCGCCTCGGGCTTGCGCAGCAGCCGCACGGTGATCTGCGGTGGCGATGCCCAGCGTGCCCTCCGAGCCGAGAACGACGCCGCGCAGGTCGGGCCCGACGCCCGTCGACGCCCGCGCCGCCGAGCTCGACGACGTCGCCGTCGGGCAGCGACCACGGTCATCGCGTAGCACGTGGTTGGTGGTGAAGCCGTACTTCAGGCAGTGGGCGCCGCCGGAGTTCTCCGCGACGTTGCCGCCGATGGTGCAGACCGACTGGCTGGAGGGGTCGGGCGCGAAGTAGAGGTCGTGGGCGGCGACCGCCTTGGAGACGTCGGCGTTGGTCACGCCGGGCTGCACCGTCATCCGCTGGTTCGGCAGGTCGACGTCGAGCACGCGCGCGCATCCGGGCCAGGCTGATCACGATGCCGTCGGCGACGGGCAGCGCGCCGCCGGACAGGCCGGTGCCGGCGCCGCGGGCGACGAAGGGGATGCCGCGCGCGAGCGCACTCGGTGACGACCATCGCCACCTGGGCGGTGGTCTCGGGCAGCGCGACCAGGGCCGGGACCACGCGGTAGCCGGTGATGCCGTCGCACTCGTAGGTGCGCAGGCGGGTGTCGGTCGGTGATGACCTGCTCGCCGTCCAGCCGCGCGCGGAGCGTGACCGCGAGGTCGTGCGTCCGCGCGGCGGGCGCGGAGCCTCGGGCTCGTGGAAACCATGGCGCCTCGTGCCTTCCGCCATGCCGTAGAGAACTTTCGTCGGTGGTCAGGCTGTCGTCCGGCCGGCGAGGTGTCAGACACCGCGGGAGGTTCGGTCAGGTCACGGCCGAACCGTTCCGGGGGCACCGGGCGCGTCGGCGTCGGGAGCACCCGGCCCAGGTCCCGGGCGGCGGCCTGCAGCTGCGGCGCGACCGCCGCCACACGGCTCGGGGCCCATCCGGCCGCTGGGGCCGGAGACCGAGACGGCGACCAGGGTGGGCGCCTCCACCACGGCCACCGCCACGCAGCAGACCCCCGTCTCCTGCTCGCCGTGGTCGAGGGCCCAGCCGCGCTCGCGGACGGCGTCGAGCTCGGCGAGCATCCGGGCGGGGTCGGTGATGGTGCGCGCGGTGCGCGCGGCCATGTCGGTCCGGGCGAGCCGCACCAGGACCTCCTCGGGGGGCAGCTGGGCCAGCAGAGCCTTGCCGACGCCGGTGCAGTGCGCGCCGACCCGGCGGCCGACCTCGGTGAACATCCGCATCGAGTGCGCCGAGGGCACCTGGGCGACGTAGACGACCTCGTGGCCGTCGAGCAGGGCGAGGTTCGCGGTCTCCCCGATCTCCTCCACCAGGGCCTCAGCTGCGGCACGCGCCCAGGCCCCGAGACCGCGGGCGGCGGTCTCGCCGAGGCGGATCAGCCGCGGGCCGAGGGCATAGCGCCGTGACGGCTCCTGGCGCACGTAGCCGTTGTGCGACCAGGGCGCGGATCAGCCGGTGGACCGTGGGCAGCGGCAGCCCGGTGGCGGCCTCGAGCTCGGCGAGGCGCAGCGAGCCGCCGGCATCGGCGAGCAGCTCGAGCAGCAGCATCGACCGGTCCACGGACTGCACGCCGCTGCTCGGTCTCGCCACGCCTGACTCCTTGTCGGCCTCGCCCGGCCGACCTCGGCCAGCCTTCCGGATAGCGGAAGAGTAGCCGAACGGGGCCGGCTCGGGTCGAGCCTCGCGGGGCGTCTCCTAGGCTCGGGCCGTGAGCGCGCGCAGGCATCGTCGTGACCGGGACCGAGGTGCTCACCGGCCGGGTCGCCGACCGCAACGGGCCGTGGCTGGCCGAGCGGCTGCGCGAGCTCGGCGTCGACGTCGGCCACGTGGTCGTCGTCGGCGACCGGCCGGCCGACCTGCGGGACGCGCTGGCCTTCCTCGCCGGCACCGGCGTCGCCCTGGTGCATCACCTCCGGCGGGCTGGGCCCCACCGCCGACGACCTGACCGCCGAGGTGGTCGGCCGAGTTCCAGGGGCGGCCGCTCGGTCCGCGACCCGGCGCTGGAGCAGCGCATCGGCCGGATCGTCGAGCGGCTGAGCGCCCGGCGCGGCTGGCACGCGCCGACCCGGACGCCACCGCCGCGGGGGTGCGCAAGCAGGCGCATGGTGCCCGCGGGGCGCCACCGCGCTGGAGCCGGTCGGCACGGCGCGCCGGGCTCGTCGTCCCGCCCGCGGACGGGCGCAGCGGGCCGACGGTGCTGGTGCTGCCCGGGCCGCCGTCCGAGCTGCAGGGCATGTGGCCGGCCGCGGTCGCTCGCGGAGGAGCACGCGCCGGGCGCTCGGGCAGCACCGAGGAGCTGCGCCAGGCGACGATCCGGCTCTGGCGGACGCTGGAGTCCGCAGCTGGCCGCCACCCTGCGCGAGCGCACGAGCCCGAGCTGGCCGGCCTGGAGATCACCACCTGCCTGCGGGACGGCGAGCTGGAGATCGTCACCCGGTACGCGCCCGCGGCGCGAGCCGGCCTACGACCGGCTGCTCGCGGCGCGTCCTGGCCGAGCGAGTACGCGGACGCTGTTCTACAGCACCGGGCCGACCGTCGACGACCTGGTGGCCGACGCGCTGCGCCGGCCGCGGCTGGACCGTGGCGACGGCGGAGTCGTGCACCGGCGGCCTGCTCGCGGCGCGGCTGACAGCGCGCGCGGGCTCCTCGGCGTGGGTGCTCGGCGGGGTCGCCGCCTACGCCAACAGCGCGAAGGAGCGATCTGCTCGGCGTCCCCCCGGAGCTGCTGGCCGAGCGCGGCGCGGTGAGCCCCGAGGTGGCCGCGGCGCTGGCCGAGGGCGCGCGCGACCGGTTCGGCGCCGAGCGTCGGGGTGGGCATCACCGGGATCGCCGGGCCCGGGCGGGGGAACGGCGGGGAAGCCGGTGGGCACGGTGCACCTGTGCGTCGTCGGCCCCGAGGGCGTGCTGGCGCGCGCGCTGCGCTGCCGGGTCGCGGACGGCGGTCCGGGACCGGTCCGTCACGGTGGCGATGCAGCTGCTGCGCCGGCTGCTCACCGGCACCGTGGCGCACGCGTGACCAGGCTCCCGACACCGACGAGCCCGGGCCACGGGACTGGCGGCGTCTCGACGTGCGTCCGGACCGCCGACCCGGCGTCGGGATGCGGCTGCTGTCCACCGCCGTGCCCGGGGTGCGGCGGCGTGCGGGCGCAGGGCGACCGGTACTACGAGGACTGGCGCGCCCACAACGAGGACGCCGTGACCCGCACCGGACGGCGCTGGGTCGTCCTCGGCGACTCGATGTCGCAGGGCGTGGCGCTCGGCTCACGACGGCGGCTGGGTCGGCCTCCTCGCGCGTCGGCTGCGCGGCGAGGGCCACGACCTCGCCGTCGTCAACCTGTCGGCCACCGGCGCCCGGGTGCCCGACGTGCTCGAGCGCCAGCTCCCCGCGTGGGACCTGCTCCCGCCCGGGCCGCCCGACGCTTCGCCGCCGCTGGTGAGCGTCCTGATCGGCTCCAACGACCTCTTCGGCGGCCGCGCCGCGCGCGACGCCCTGCCCGGGGCGATGGCCCGCCTCGTCGACCAGCTGCCCCACGGCGCCGTCGTCGCCACCCTGCCCCAGCCCGCCCGCGCGGCCCGCCGCCAACCGGCCCCTCGTCACCGCCGCCGAGCAGGGCCGGCTGCGGGTGGTCGACATGCGCGAGTCCGGCCCGACGTCGTGGCGCGGCCGCCTGGCCGAGGACTTCTTCCACCCCAACGACGCCGGTTACGCCGCGCTCGCCGACGCGCTCGAGCCCGCCGTCCGCGCCGCCCTCGGCGACGCCACCTCCTGAGCGCCGGTCCCCTCGCTCGCCCCGGCCCGGTTCCTGCCAGCGGGGCCCGCCGTTTGGTCACCAACGACAGCTCTTGGCGCAGATCCATGCCGTTTGGTCACCAACGGGCGACTAGCGAGGCCGCGGACGGGCGATCGCCGGGTCGCGCCTGCTGATCGGCGTCACCGCGTGCCGTTTGGTCACCAACGACAGCAATTGGCGCTGATCCATGTCGTTTGGTCACCAACGGACGCGCCGGCGCCTCGGTCCACGGAGCGGGGCGGAAGGGTCAGCGGGGGTAGAGGTCGCCGGCCCGCTGGCGGGCGGTCCAGGCGGAGGAGACCATCTCCTCCAGCGAGTGGCGCATCCGCCAGTCGAGGTCGCGGGCGGCGAGGGCGCCGGAGGCGACGATGCGGGCGGGTCACCGGGGCGGCGGGCGGCGATGGTGCGGCTCGAAGTCGATGCCGGTCACCGAGCGGATGGTGTCCATGATCTCGCGCACCGACGTGCCGCCGCCGCTGCCGAGGTTGTAGACCGGCTCGACGGGATCGCCGTCCTCGAGGCGCCGGGCGGCGGTGACGTGGGCTCGGGCGAGGTCGGAGACGTGGACGTAGTCGCGCACGCAGGTGCCGTCGGGCGTCGGGTAGTCGTCGCCGTTGATGCGGGGGGCGTCTGCCCCGCGAGCAGCGTCGAAGACCAGCGGGAACAGGTTGTGCGGGCTGGCGTCGAAGAGGTCGGGGTGGCCCGAGCCGACGACGTTGAAGTAGCGCAGGCTGGCTGTGGTGCAGCCCGCTGGCGCGGCCGGCGGCGCGCAGCATCCACTCCCCGATCAGCTTGGTCTCGCCGTAGGGCGACTCGGGCATGGTCGGCGTCTCCTCGGTGACCAGGTCGGTGTCGGGGGTGCCGAAGGTGGCGGCGCTGGAGGAGAACACGAGCTTGTCGGCGCCCACGGCGCCCATGCACTGCATCAGGGTCACCATCGCCGAGACGTTCTGCTCGTAGGTGTGCAACGGGTGCTGCATCGAGACGCCGGCGTACTTGAAGCCGGCGACGTGGATGACGCCCTCCACCGCGTGCTCCTGCAGCGTGTGGTCGACGAGCTTGGCGTCCAGGACGCTGCCGTGCTCGAAGGCGACGCCCGGCGGCACGAACTGCTCGAAGCCGCTGGAGAGGTCGTCGAGGACGACGACCTGCTTGCCGGCCTCGCGCAGCGCCCGCACCACGTGCGAGCCGATGTAGCCCGCTCCCCCGGTCACCAACCAGCTCATGCCCTGCTCCTGTCGCGCTCGCTCATGTCCGCACCTGCCTCGTGCCCGCGCACGCTATCGGGTGCGGCGACGCGGGTGCGGGGCGCGCTGGCAGCATGGCGCCATGGCCACCCGCGCAGCGACCGTGCACGCCGCGACCAGGGTGGTGGCGCAGATGCTGCTCGGGATGGCGCTGCTGGGCACCGGCAGCGCCCACCTGACCCTGCTGCGCGAGGAGTTCCGGGCCCAGGTGCCGGGCTGGTTCCCGGTCGAGGCCGACGTCGTCGTCGTGGCCTCGGGCATCGTCGAGGTCGCCCTCGCCGCGGGCCTGGTGCTGAGCCTGCTCGGCCCGGCGGCACTGCGGGTGCTGGTCGGCCTGGCCACCGCGGCGTTCTTCGTCGCGATCTTCCCGGGCAACGTCGCCCAGTACGTCGAGGGCACCGTCGGCGTTCGGGCTCGACACCGACCGGGCCCGGCTGGTGCGGCTGTTCTTCCAGCCGCATCCTCGTCGGGTGGGCGCTGTGGTCGACCGGCGCCTGGGCCTGGCTGCGCCACCGGGTCGCCGGCCGCCGGGTCAGTGCAGGGCAGCTCGCCGCTGAGCCGGCCGTGCATGTGGGGCTGTGCTCGTTGAGCCCCTGGATGTCGACGGTCTTGCCCTTGCGGTGCGTACTTCGTGCTGATCGCGTCGAGGGCGGCGACGGTGGAGGCGTCCCAGACGTGCGAGCGCGACAGGTCGATGACGATGCGCTCGGGGTCGTCCGCGTAGTGGAACTGCGCGTACGAGGTCGTTGCTCGAGGCGAAGAACAGCTCGCCGGTGACGGTGTAGACGCGCAGGGCTCGCCGTCCTGCTCGACCAGCTCGCGCTCGACGGTGGCGAGGTGGGCCACCCGGCGGGCGAAGAGGACCATCGCGACCAGGACGCCGGCGACCACGCCGATGGCGAGGTTGTGGGTGGCCACGGTGACCACGACGGTCGCGACCATGACGGTGGTCTCGCTGCGCGGCATCCGCCGCAGGGTCGCGGGGGCGACGCTGTGCCAGTCGAAGGTGCCGAAGGAGACCATCACCATGACGGCGACCAGCGCCGCCATGGGGATGCGGGCGACGACGTCGCCGAAGCCGACGACGAGCACCAGCAGGAAGACGCCGGCGGGGAAGGTCGAGATGCGGGTGCGGGCGCCCGAGGCCCGCACGTTGATCATCGTCTGGCCGATCATCGCGCAGCCGCCCATGCCGCCGAAGAAGCCGGTGACGACGTTGGCCGCGCCCTGCGCCCCAGGCCTCGCGGGTCTTGTCGGAGTGCGTGTCGATGATGTCGTCGACGAGCTTGGCGGTCATCAGCGACTCCATCAGCCCGACCAGCGCCATCGCCAGCGCGTAGGGGCCGATGATCCGCAGCGTCTCGAGCGTCACGGGCACGTCGGGCAGGGCGAGCGACGGCAGGCCCGCGGGCAGCGCGCCCTCGTCGCCGACGTCGGGCAGCGCCAGGCCGATCGCGAGCGACGACGCCCGGTGATCACCACGATCGCGACCAGCGGGGCCGGGCACGGCGGCGGTCATCCGCGGCAGCAGCACCATCAGGGCGATGCCGACGGCGACGAGCGGGTAGACCGGCCACGGCACGTCGACCAGGTGCGGCAGCTGGGCGAAGAAGATCAGGATGGCCAGCGCGTTGACGAAGCCGACCATGACCGAGCGGGGCACGAACCGCATCAGCCGGGCCACGCCCGGCGAGCCCGAGCGCGACCTGGAGCACGCCGGCGAGCATGACGGTGGCGATGAGGTAGTCGAGGCCGTGCTCGCGCGGCGACCGGGGCGACGACGAGGGCGACCGCGCCGGTCGCGGCCGAGATCATCGCCGGGCGACCGCCGAGGATCGCGATGGAGACCGCCATCGTGAAGGAGGCGAAGAGCCCGACTCGCGGGTCGACGCCCGCGATGATCGAGAAGGAGATCGCCTCCGGGATCAGCGCCAGCGCCACCACGAGGCCGGCGAGCACCTCGGTGCGCAGCACCAGCGGCGAGCGCAGGGCCGAGAGCACCGTCGGGGCGTGCGGCACGTCGTGGTGGTGGTGCGGCGCCGGGATCGGCGTGGTGTCAGGCAGGGTCACGGGGCTCCATCCGAGGAGACGATTCGAGGAGGCAGGTCGAGGAGGCGGGTCGTGCTGCGGGGCAGCAGACGAGCACGCAGCCGTCCGCGGGAGAGCCGTTCGAGGATCGCAGCGTGAGACCCGCCTGGTCCGACAGCAGGTCCGACGGACCGGCCGAGGAACGTCTCAGCCTAGTCGCGCGCGGGCCGGGCGCCCGCACCGTGGCAGGTGAGGCTCACCACGGCAGGTCCCAGGCGCGGGGACGCACCCAGAGCCGGCACGGACGGGCCGAGGTCGCCCCGACGCCCTCGCACCCCGGCAGCGGACGGGGGCGTCGCAGCTCGTCGGTGCCCAGGTCGCGCTCCCAGTGCACGCGCGCCGGCCACCAGCCGGCGTCGAGCACCGCGCCGTCGCACGCGGCGCCCACCCGCGCCAGCCGGGCGGCCAGACCGGTCGCGCCGGGCACCCGCAGGTCGCGGTAGCGGCGCGACCACCGCAGGGTGTGGTCGCACTCCCGCTCGTCGAGGACGCGGGCGAGGTAGCAGACCAGGCACTCCGCCTCCCACGGCTCGGGCTCAGGCAGGGTCGCGTCGTCGTCCTGGGTCGTGGCGAGGGGCACGGTGCCCGGTCTACCGCCCGCCGCCGACGCACCCTGCGGGGCCCGGCCCGCGGCCCTCGATAGGTTCGGCCCATGAGGACCGCGAGCGAGCCCTTCTCCTACGACCTGAACGACGGCACGCGCCTGCCGGCCGTCGGGTTCGGCACCTACCCCCTCAGCGGCGACGAGGGCGTCACCGCCGTGCAGAGCGCGCTGGAGGTCGGCTACCGGCTCCTGGACACCGCAGTGAACTACGGCAACGAGGTCGAGGTCGGTGAGGCGATCCGACGCTCGGGCGTGCCGCGGGAGGACATCGTGGTGACCAGCAAGCTGCCCGGTCGCCAGCACGGCTACGACGACGCGGTCGCGGGCGTGCGCGCCTCGCTGGAGCGGCTCGGTCTGGAACAGGTCGACCTGTACCTCGTCCACTGGCCCAACCCGTCGGTCGACCGCTACGCCGAGGCGTGGCGCGCCCTGATCGCGTGCCGCGAGCAGGGCCTGGTCCGCTCGATCGGTGTCTCCAACTTCACCGCCGCCCACCTCGACCGCGTGATCGGGGAGACCGGGGTGACGCCGTCGGTCAACCAGATCGAGCTGCACCCGTACTTCCCGCAGGAGCAGATGCGCGCCGTCAACGCCGAGCGCGGGATCCGCACCTGCTCGTGGAGCCCGCTGGGCAAGCGGCAGGCGCCCTTCGACGAGCCGGCCGTGGCCGACGCCGCCCGCAGCCACGACGTCACGCCCGGCCAGGTCATCCTGCGCTGGCAGGTGCAGCTGGGCGCGGTGCCGATCCCGAAGTCGGCCACCCCGTCGCGGCAGCGCCAGAACCTCGACGTGCACGGCTTCTCCCTCACCGAGCACGAGATGGCCGCCATCACCGCGCTCGGCCGCGCCGACGGCCGCCTCTTCGGCGGCGACCCCGACGAGCACGAGGAGAAGTGAGGCGCCCCGCCTGCTCCCCTCCCCGGGGTGAGGGCGTGGCGATCAGGCGCGTCGTAGCGTCGGGGTCATGAGCGAGAGCAGCGAGAAGCACGAGGCCATGCAGGCCGTCGTCGACCGGGTGTCGTCCTACCAGGACGGCGCCACCGAGGGCACGACCGAGAAGGAGCTGCGCGCGGCGTTCGCCGAGACCGACCTCGAGGTCACCGAGGCGCAGATCCGCGCCCTGACCGAGGCCATCGAGCAGGACCCGGGCGCGGTGCACGTCGCCTCCGTCCTGGGCTGAGCGACTCTGCCGGGCGCGCGGGTCGCGCGGGTGCGCCCCCGGGGGGCGACCTACGATCGGGGCCATGATCTGCACCCCCCGTCGCCTGCTCCCCCACGTCGCCGCGCTCGGCCTCGTCTCGCTCGCCGCCCTCACCGGGTGCGGTGACGCGGGTGAGTCCGCGTCCTCGGAGCGCCGCCGCCTCCGCTACGGGTGACGCGGTGCAGTGCGACTACGTGGCGGGCGGGCCGGCCGCGGCCGAGGTCGACCCGCCGCCGTCGGAGGTCAGCGTGGCCGACTCCGTGCCCGTGACGATCAAGACCACCCAGGGCACCCTCGGGGTGACCCTCGACGGCGCGGACGCCCCGTGCACCGTCGGGTCGTTCCTCTCCCTGGCCGACCAGGGCTACTACGACGGCACGCCGTGCCACCGGCTGACCACGGCGGGCATCTTCGTGCTCCAGTGCGGCGACCCGACCGGGACCGGCACCGGCGGTCCGGGCTACTCGTTCCCCGACGAGCTCTCCGGCGACGAGACCTACCCGGCCGGCACCCTGGCCATGGCCAACGCCGGGCCCGACACCAACGGCTCGCAGTTCTTCGTCGTCTACGGCGACACCGACCTGCCGCCGAGCTACACCGTGTTCGGCACGATCGACAAGGTCGGCCTGGACGCGGTGCGGGAGGTTGCCGACGGCGGGGTCGAGGGCGGCGGCAGCGACGGCGCCCCGGCCACGCCGGTCGAGATCACCTCCGTCACCCGCGGCTGAGGGCGGGCGGGGGCCCTACCGGTCCTCACCGGCCTGGGCGGCGGGCTGGGCGTCCGGCTGCAGCTCGTAGGTCACCGGGGTCCCGCGCTGGACGGTGCGCGAGACCGTGCACAGCCGGTCCCGGGAGGCCGCGACCCCGCGCGGCAGCAGCATCCGGGCGTGGTCGCCGGCCTCGCCGTCCGGGAAGCTCACGTCGAAGACGAGGCGCAGGCCTTCGAGGTGGTGCCCCTGCTCGTCGGCCACCTTCACCCCGGTGGCCTCGACGGTGAAGTGCTCGGCGCCCACGCGCTTGCCCGTGATCAGGTCGACGTCGATCGCACTGCACCCCGCCAGGGCCGCGAGCAGCAGCTCGACGGGGCTGAAGTCCGGGTCGGCACCCGAGCCGATCGGCAGCACGCCGCCGCGGGCGTTGGTGGCCTTCCAGCGTCCCTCGCCGATCTTGTGCAGCGAGACGTCGCGTCGGCCGGGGACGACGACGCCCCGGTCGCCCTCGTCGGGCGCCGGGGCGCAGTGGTCGGTCCGGGTCGTCGCGGCGCTCATCACACCACCCTGCCACGGCCGGCGCGGTCGGACGGGGCTCAGGCCTCGCGGTTCCCGCGGCGGAACGGGAGCCAGGAGCGGGCCTGGCCGGCGCGGGCCAGCTCCACGTCGCGCAGGACTGCGGGGTCCTGCCGTGCGAACGCACGCCCCTCGGTGATCCCTCGGGCCAGGTACTGCTGCGTCGACATCAGTCGCTCATCCTCTCGTGGCCCCGGGCGGGGGCCGTCCGGCCCGGCACCTCGTGCGCCGAGCCCTCGGCTCGCGTCATCTCCCAACGGTGGTGACGCTGCTTACGGTGCAGCGCACGGCGCCCGGCGATCCTTCCCGACGGCGAGGTGATCTCCGGCACGCCGGAGTCTCTCGGGACCGGGGCGGGCACCGTGGGAGGCGTGGTGCGGACGCGGCCACGACGGGAACCCCCGGGTGACCGGGAGCCCCGCCGTGGCCGGTGGCGCGCAGGGAGCGGGCCGATCAGCTCATCGGCGCACGCGCACCAGGGCCTGCAGGCCACCACGCACGACGTAGTCCTGCGCAGGGCTGGTGCCGGTGATGCGCACGTTCTTGCCCGGCTGCTGCAGGCGCAGCTGCGCGACGACCTCGTCGTTGCGGGGCTGGCTCTCGACGGCCGGATGATCTTCGACAGGCCGTTCTTGTAGGCGGCGTTGGACCAGAAGCTCTGGCCCCCGTTCACCTGCAGGTAGGCCCTCTGGCCCGAGGCCCGGCGCGGGACGGCCACGGTGCTGCGCGTGGTCACGGTGTTGCCGCGCGGCGAGACCATCGTGATGCGCAGGCTCAGGTCGCCGCCGGCCGCGACGACGGCCGGCGAGCGACGGCTGATCCTCTGCCAGCCACCGCCTCGACGCTGCTCCACCGTGCTCACCCGCAGGGTGTCCTCCTCGGTGGTGATGTCGGCGTCCACGCGCACCGCGGCGATGTCGACACCGGGCTGGCGGGAGATGGCCCAGACGATGTCGGCGACGTCCCACACCGAGGTGTAGGTGATGTCACCGGAGGTGAAGCGGTCGGCGTAGCTCAGGGAGAACTGCGTGCCGGTCGCGTCGGTGCCCACGATCGTCCAGCTCTGCTCCGCGCTGCCGCCGATCCAGCCGTCGGTGACGGCCTCCTGGTTGACCATCGTCTGGTAGAAGGTCAGGTCCGGGGTGTACTCGTCGAGGTTGACCTCGGTCGACCCCTGCCGGCTGGTGTCGCCGAAGGTGGCGTTCGAGACGATGTCGGCCGCGGCGGGCAGCCTGCCGAAGGACCCGGTGATGCCGGTGAGGCGGTCGTCGGTGATGGTGCCGACGGGGGCGCCGAGGTTGGAGACCTTGAACGGCGAGCCGAGGGTGTCCTCCTGCACGTAGAGCGCGTCCGCGGGGTGCAGCGCTGAGCCTGGTCGGGCCCGAGTAGTCGAACGGGTGGCCGAAGCCGACGACCCGGCCGTTGCAGACCGACGTCGCGGTGCCGATGCCGGCGAAGCTGACGTCGCCGTAGGAGATGGCAGCGGCCAGGTTTCCGCCGGCCACGATGTCGTTGGCCGTCGCGTCGGGCGCGACGCGCCGCCGCCGACGGCGCGGGCCCGGCCGGCGGTGTAGGGGTGCTTCCTGGCGGTGCGGCGGGACTGGGTCTGCGCCAGACGACGCGGCGCAGACGCCGGACACGCCGACCGGCATCGGCAGCTGGCTCATTCCCCGCGCGGCCTGCGGCCGGTGACGTCGTCGGAGGCGGCGGCGACGGCCTTGGCGGTCTCGGCGCCGAGGGCGACCTTGGCCGGTGCGGTGGCGCTGCCGAGGTACCTGTCCATGTCGGCGTACGGGGTGATGCCGGCGACCGGCGAGGAGCCCCAGGTCAGGCCGTAGGCGACGGCGCCGATCAGGTCACCGTTCGCGGCGTAGACCGGGGAGCCGGACATGCCGGCCCAGATGCCTCCCACGCGGTCGATCTCCGGGGAGCTCAGGTCGGCCAGGATCATGTCGACGTTGGGCGCGATGCCCCCGTCGAGCACGCCGATGATCGAGCCGGTGAAGCCCTGGGGCACGGTGCCCTGGCTCACCGTGAGGCCGGTGACGGCGTCGCCGCGCTGCAGGTCGTCGATCGGGAAGGCGGGGGTGCAGTCGGCGGCGGGGGCAGCGGTCGCCGAGACGCCGGCACCGCCGGCGGCCAGCGACAACAGGGTCGAGGCGGCCAGGACCGCCAACGAGGTGGAGACGGCGACGAGACCTCGCCGACCGGTGGTTGCTCTCATGTGGGGTGATCCCCTTCCCGGGAATGTGACGTGGCGCACTGTTGCGCCACCCTTCAGACGCCGTGGCCGCCCGTTCGGTTGCCTGTCGACGCGACGAATCCTGACCCGCCCCGTGCGGTGCGCAGCCGCGACACGACGGACGCCCCACCACCGGTCTGGACCAGTGCCGCCCGTGCGGTCCGGCCCGGAGCCCGTCCGGTGGGGGCGCGGTGGGGGTGGAGGGGCGGGCGAGCCGTTGCGTCGGGCCTCCTAGGGTGAGGTCGTGAACAGCCCCGCCTCCGGTCAGGAACGCAGCCTCCTCCGCACGGAGGCCGAGGCGCGACGCGCCCTGCTCGACGTCTGCTCCTACGACGTCGCGCTCGACCTGCTCGGGGCCGACTCCCCCGACGCGAGCACGTTCGCCTCACGGACCGCGATCGTCCTGGAGAGCCAGGGCGGCACCACGTTCCTCGACGTCAAGCCGGTCGCGCTGACCTCGGTGCACCTCGACGGGCGCCCGCTCGACGTCGCCGACCTCCTCGGCGGACGGTTCCCCCTCGTGCTGCCCGCCGGTCGCCACGAGGTCGTCGTCGAGGCGCGGATGGCCTACCGCCGGGACGGCGAGGGCCTGCACCGCAGCGTCGACGCCGCCGACGGCAGGGTCTACCTGTACGGCATGTCCTTCATGGACGCCGCCCCGAGCATCTTCGCCTGCTTCGACCAGCCTGACCTGAAGGCGCCCTACACCCTGCACGTCGACGCGCCGGAGGACTGGAGCGTGGTCGGGAACGGCTCCGCGACCCGGGTCGGGCCCACGCGGTGGGAGCTGGCGGCCACCGAGCCCCTCTCGACGTACGTCGTCACCCTGGTCGCGGGTCCCTACCACCGGCTGCACGCCGAGCACGACCAGATCGCGCTCGGCCTCTCGGCGCGGGCCAGCCTCGCCGGTGCGCTCGAGCGGGAGGCCGAGGAGCTGTTCACCCTCACCCGGCAGAGCTTCGACGAGCTGCACCGGCTGTTCGGCATCCGCTACCCCTTCGGCGACTACCACCAGGCGTTCGTGCCCGAGTTCAACGCCGGCGCCATGGAGAACCCCGGCTGCGTCACCTTCCGCGACCAGATGCTCTTCGAGGACCGGGTGACCCGCTCCGCGCGGGTCAACCGGGCCACCACGGTGGCCCACGAGATGGCCCATCAGTGGTTCGGCAACCTGGTCACCCCGCGCTGGTGGGACGACCTGTGGCTCAACGAGTCGTTCGCGGAGTACCTCGGGGTGCGGGTGGCCGCCGAGGCCACCACCTACTCCGACGCCTGGGCCTGGACCTCCTTCAGCCGGCGCCAGTGGGGTCTCTCGGCCGACCAGCGGCCCAGCACCCACCCGGTCGCCGGCAACGGCGCCGCGGACGCCGTCAGCGCGCTGCAGGACTTCGACGGGATCAGCTACGCCAAGGGATCCGCGGTCCTCAAGCAGCTCGTCGCCCGGGTGGGCGACGCGGTGTTCCTGGGCGGGGTGGTGGACCACATGCGCCGCCACCGGTTCGGCAACGCGACCGCGCACGACCTCGTCGCCTCCTGGGAGCGCGCCGGGGCCGGCGACCTCGGCGCCTTCACCGCCGACTGGTTGGGCACCGCAGGCCTGGACACCCTCGTCGCCGACCGCGCCGCGGGCGGGGTGCGGCGCTGCGCCCCGGGCGAGGCGGGCAGCACGGTGGCCACCGGCGCGGGCGACCCCGTGGCCCGCGAGCACGCGCTCGCGGTGGCCCTCGGGGACGCCGGAGGCTGGCGCACCGAGCCGCTGCACGTCGCCTCCGCGCTCACCCCGGTCGACCTCGCCCCGCGCGGGGGCGACCGGGACGAGGCGCTCGCGGTGGTCCTCGACCCCGCAGAGCAGACCTGGGCGGCGAGCTGCGCCGACGACGCCACCGTGCGCCGGCTGGTCACCACGCCGGCACTCAGCCCGGACGCCGCCGGCCCCGTCCTGCGCTCGGCGATCTGGAACAACGTGCGCAGCGCGTTCCGGGCCGCCCGCCTCGACCCGGCCGGCGTCGTCGACCTCGCGGTGGCCTCACCCCCGCTGGAGGACCTCGGCGACGGCGGCGCGCGCGTCGCTCCCTGGACGCTGTCCACCCTGCTCCCCCTGGCCCCGGCCGGTTCCGGCGCCCGGCTGCACGGCGCGCTGCGCGCGGTCCTGCAGGGAGCCGAGGCCGGCTCCGACCGCCAGCTGCAGGCCCTGCGCGGGGCGGTGCGCACCGCTGAGGACCCCGCCCTGCTGCGGGCCTGGCTCGCCGGGGACGTCCCGGCCGGCGTCGAGTCCGACCCCGACCTGCGGTGGCGCGTCCTGGCCCGCCTGGCCGCCCTCGGGCAGACCGACCGCGAGGAGCTGGACGCCGCCCTGGCCGCCCGCCCCACGTCCACGGCGCGCCTCGAGCACCTCCGGGCCACCGCGTCGCTGCCGCAGGTCGCAGCCAAGGAGGCCGCCTGGGCCCTGTTCACCGGCGAGGTCGAGGCGTCCAACCACGAGATCGAGGCGGCCGGCGCGGGCCTGTGGCAGACCGGTCAGCAGAGCCTGACCGCGCCCTTCGTAGCGCGCTACGTCCAGGACCTGCCCGCCACCGCCGAGGTGCGCAGCGGCTGGCTGCTCGCGCTGAGCGCGGCGTCCTTCTTCCCCGCCACCCACGTCGACGAGAGCACCCTGGTCCAGGTCCGCGAGCTGGGCGCCCACCCCGGCGTCCCGCCCGCGGTGCAGCGCCGCGTCGTCGACGCCACCGACGACCTCGAACGCCGCCTCGCCGTGGCCCGCGCCTACCCGCAGGAGCAGGCGTGAGCCCCGGCCGCGTGCGGATGGACCGGGCCCGCCGCCCCGGGCCCACGGTGCGCACCCGCGTGGTCGAGCAGCTCGCCGACCCCCAGGCGCCCGACGGCACCCGCGAGAAGCGCCACGAGGACCGGCTCGCCACCGAGGAGCCGCTCGAGGTGCGGATGGAGTGGCCCGGCCGTGAGGCGCACCGGGTGTGGGTGACGATGCGCACGCCCGGGCACGACTTCGAGCTCGCCGCCGGGTGGGCCCGCCACGAGGGACTCCTCGCCTCCCTCGACGACCTCGCCGGCGTCGCGTACTGCACCGACGCGAGCCTGGCCCCCGAGCAGGAGCTCAACGTCGTCACGATCACGCTGCGCGCCGCGCCGCCGCACGAGCCGGCTCCCCGCAGCACGGCGGTCTCGGCGGGGTCGTCGGCCTGCGGCGTCTGCGGCGCCGACAGCCTCGACGCCGCCCTCGCGGTCTCGGCCGGCGGCACCTGGACCCACCCCCTGCCCTCGCCCGCCGTCGTGCGTTCCCTGCCCGACGCCCTGCGCGCCCGCCAGCAGGTCTTCGACCGCACCGGCGGGGTCCACGCGGCCGGTCTGGCGACCGCAGCGGGCGAGCTGCTCGTGGTGCGCGAGGACATCGGGCGGCACAACGCCGTCGACAAGGTCACCGGCGCCCGCCTGCTCGCGGGCGATCCGGTGGCCGGGGCGTGCCTGGTCGTCAGCGGCCGCGCCGGCTTCGAGCTGGTGCAGAAGGCGGTGGCCGCGGGCAGCGGCGGCCTGGCCGCCGTCGGCGCCCCGACCAGCCTGTCGGTCGACCTCGCCGGCCGGGCCGGGCTGGCGCTGTGGGGCTTCACCCGCGAGGGGCGCACCGTCCGCTACACCTGAGGTCGCGCTCGGCAGCGGCCCGTAGGCTGGCGGGGTGAGGGAGCAGACGATGGCGGGCCGCACTGTCCTGGTGACCGGAGCCAGCGACGGGATCGGGGCCGAGGCCGCGAAGGCCCTGGCCGCCAAGGGCGCGACGGTGCACGTGACCGGCCGCTCGGAGACCAAGCTGCGCCCGATCGCGGAGGCCGTCGGCACCGACCCGTTGGTCGGCGACTTCTCCCGCCTCGACGACGTCCGTCGCCTCGCCGACCAGGTCGGCGAGCGGGTCGGCTCGCTGGACCTGCTGATGAACAACGCGGGTGGCACCTTCGACCCGTCGCGTCGCACCCACGACGGCCACGAGCCGAACTTCCAGGTCAACCACCTCGCGCCGTTCCTGCTCACGGCCCTGCTGCGGCCCCGCCTCGCGGTGGCCGGCGGCGCCCTGGTCCTCAACACCTCCAGCCTGGCCAACCTGATCGGCACGGTCGTCCTCGACGACCTCGACTACGAGCACCGCAGGGCCCGCGAGCTTCGCGCCTACGGAACCGCCAAGCTGATGAACATCCTGTTCACCCGCGGCATCGCGCAGCGGTGGTCCGGCGACGGCATCGTGTCGGTCGCCGTGCACCCCGGGCCCGTCGGCACCTCCTTCGGCCGCGACTCGAAGGCCGTCGGTCTGCTGTACCGGACGCCGTTGAAGCGCTGGGCCACGATCAGCGTCACTGACGGAGCCGCCCCCCTGATCGCCCTCGCCGAGCGCGGCGCCGACCCGGCCCTCGACGGCCGCTACTACAGCCGGTTCACCGCCGACGGCCGCGAGAACAGGCAGGCCACGGACCAGGCGCTGGTCGACGGCCTGTGGGAACGCTCGGAGGCTCTCGTCGGGCTGGTCTGAGGCCGACGCCCGCCCGGGGCATGATGGCGCGATGGGCTGGTGGGAGGAGCGCGTCGTGCCCGCGATGGTCGACCGCGCCCTGAGGGGTCACGAGATCGGGGCGCTGCGCGCCACGGCCTGCGCGGGCCTGCACGGTGTCGTCCTCGAGCTCGGCTTCGGCAGCGGGCTGAACCTGCGCCACCTGCCCGACGCGGTGACCCGTCTCGACGCCGTCGAGCCCTCCGACCGCGGCTGGGCGCTGTCCGCGCGCCGGCGCGCCCGCACCACGCGGGAGGTGCGCCGTGTCGGCCTGGACGGGCAGCGGCTCGACGCCGCGGACGCCTCCTACGACCACGTGCTGTGCACCTTCACCCTGTGCACGATCACCGACCCCGCCCTCGCGCTGCGCGAGGTCCGCCGGGTGCTGCGCCCCGGGGGCACCTTCGCCTTCCTCGAGCACGGCCTGGCGCCGACCCGGCGGATGGCGCGCTGGCAGCGTCGTCTCGACCCCCTCGAGCGCCGCCTGGCCGCAGGGTGCCTGCTGACGCGCGACGTCCCCGCGCTGGTCCGGTCCTCGGGGCTCGAGCTCGGACCGGTCACCGCGCGGTACCTGCCCGGGCCCCGCTCCCCCTGGACGTTCGGCTACCTGGGCTCCGCCACGGCGCTGCCCCGCGCCCCGGGCGGCACCGGTGTGCCGCCCGCAGGATAGGTGACGGGAGGGTTGACCTCAGGAGCCACGGCGCCTCGCCGAAGGGTGCTCTGAGGCCCCGTGCCGCGGTGAGGAGCACCGAGCGATGAGCGAGCAGGACGCCGGCGCACCCGGAGCAGGGCCCGACGACGCCCTGGCCCGGGTCGAGGAGCGTCTGCGCGAGGCCGAGCGACGCTTCCGCGTGGTCTTCGACCACTCGCCGCTCGCGATGGGCCTGACCCTCGGCGAGACCGGGACCTACGCCCAGGTCAACGATGCGCTGTGCGTTCTCCTCGGCCGCGACGCCGACGAGCTCGTCGGCATGTCGGCCGTGGAGCTTCTGCACCCCGAGGACGTCCCGCGAGCGGACCCCGCCGGCGCCGCGGCCCTCGCGGCGCCCGACGGTCGGCACCGCGTCGAGATGCGCTTCTGCCGCCGGGACGGCGAGGTGCTGACGACGCTGGTCACCCTCGCGTGGGTCACCGTGGGCGACGGCGAGCAGTACCTGCTCTCCCAGCTCGAGGACGTCACCGCACGCCGCGCGGCCGAGACGATGCTGCGCGACCAGGCCGAGCGCGACGCGCTGACCGGCCTGCCCAACCGCGCACACCTGTCCCGGGTGCTCGGCGAGCTCGCCGTCCGGCGGGCCCGCGGCGCGGCGATCTTCGTCGACCTCGACGCCTTCAAGCTCGTCAACGACACCCGCGGCCACGACGTCGGCGACCAGGTCCTCGTGGAGGTGGCCGGCCGGCTCGGGGCCCTGGCCGGGCCCGACGCCCTCGTCGCCCGTCTCGGCGGGGACGAGCTCGTCGTGCTCCTCGGCTGCGGCGGCGAGGACCGTCCCCTGCCGGTCGACCAGGTGGCCGGCGAGGTCGAGCGGGCGCTGGCGCGCCCCGTGGCGACCAGCGCGGGCCCGGTCCAGGTGACCGCGAGCCTCGGCACCGCCGAGGGCCGCGTCCACGCCGACGACCCGATGCAGCTGGTGCAGCGGGCCGACACGGCGATGTACCGGGCCAAGACCCTCGGCCGCAACCGCCGCGTGCGCTACGGAGCCCTGCTGCACCGCGAGACCACCGAGCACCGGCGCACCGAGGCCTCTCTGCGCACCGCGCTGGACGAGGGTCGCCTGCGGGCGCACTACCAGCCCGTCGTGGAGCTCTGCTCGGGCCAGGTCGTCGGCTTCGAGGCGCTGATGCGCGTGGTCGACCCCGACGGGGCGCTGATGTCGCCGGCCTCCTTCATCACCGTGGCCGAGCAGAGCGGTCTGATCGTCCCGCTGGGCGCCTGGGTGCTGCGCGAGAGCTGTCGCGCCCTGGCCGCCCTGCGCCGTGAGACCGGCCGGGACCTGCGGATGTCGGTCAACGTCGCTGCCCGCCAGGCCTCGCGCCCGGACCTGTCCGAGACGGTGATCGGCGCGATCGCGGACGCCGGGGTGCCCGAGCACGCCGTCAGCCTGGAGCTCACCGAGACCGCCCTGCTGCAGGCCGACGACCTCATGCTCGCCCAGCTGCTCGCACTGCGCGAGCGTGGTCTGGGGATCAGCCTCGACGACTTCGGCACCGGCTACTCCTCGCTGACCCACCTGCGCCGGTTCCCGGTCACCGAGCTCAAGGTCGACCGCAGCTTCGTCGAGGGCATGGTGACCCGCTCGGGCGACCGGGCGATCGTCGTCGCCCTCACCGGGCTGGCCGAGGACCTCGGCCTGGGGTGGGTCGCCGAGGGCATCGAGACCACCGCCCAGTGGCAGGCGGTGTCCTCGCTGGGCGGCGGGCTGGCCCAGGGGTACCTCTTCGGCCCGCCGGTGCCGCTCGACCTCGCACGCGTGGCGCTGACCGTGCCGCCGCCGGGTCAGGCGGGGGCCGCGCCCGGGTCGTCCAGCACGTCGCGCCAAGAGTGCTGCGGCGCGTAGCCGAGCAGCCGCCGGGCCTTCTCGATGGAGTAGAACGTCTCGTCGCGCCCCATCTCGCGGCGCTGCTCCACGCCGTCGTAGAAGCGTGCGAGCACCTCGTCTGTGGTGGCGGCCACCGACATGTCCGCGTTCGCGACGTTGAAGACCTGGTAGCCCAGCCCGTCGGTCTCGAGGCAGCGCTGGACCATCTGGCCCAGGTCGCGGGTGTCGATGTAGGCGAAGACGTTGCGTCGGCGCAGGGAGGGGTCCGCGAGGAACGGCGGGAACATCTCCTCGTACTCGTGGGGCTCGATGACGTTGTTGATCCGCAGGCCGTAGACGTCGGCGCCGGTGCGGGCCTGGAAGGAGCGGGCGGTCACCTCGCCTGCGACCTTCGAGGTGGCGTAGGAGTCCTCGGGGACCGTGGGGTGCTCCTCGTCGACCGGGACGTACAGCGGTCGACGCTCGCCCTGGGCGAAGCAGATGCCGTAGGTGGTCTCGGAGGAGGCGAAGACGACCTTGCGCACCCCGAGGCGGGTCGCCGCCTCGAGCACGTGGTAGGTGCTGAGCACGTTCGTGGCGTAGGTCCGCGCGTCCGAGGTGAGCAGGATCGCGGGCACCGCGGCGAAGTGCACGACGGCGTCGTAGGACGGCTTCTCCGGCAGGTCCAGCTCGTCCATCGTCGCGGTCCCGGCGAGCGCCGAGTAGACCTGGCCGGCGTCGGTGAGGTCCACGGTGAGGTCGTGGACGTCCGGGTGGCCCAGGCCCACGACGTCGGCGTTGGTGACCTGGTGGCCCTGCTGGGCCAGGAACGGGGCGACGTGGTGACCGGCCTTGCCACTGCCGCCGGTGAAGAAGATGCGCATGCGGCGATACAACCACCGCCGACCACACCCCCGGGACGCGGCCCTCGGCGTGGGGGACGGGGGCTGTCGGCGCTCTCTCCTACGGTCGAGGCATGCGACTGCTGCACACCTCCGACTGGCACCTGGGCCGGTCCTTCCACCGCGAAGGGATGCTGTCGCACCAGGCGGCCTTCGTCGACCACCTGCTCGCCGTGGTCGAGTCCGAGCAGGTCGACGTCGTCGTCGTCTCGGGCGACGTCTACGACCGCGCCCTGCCGCCGGTCGACGCCGTCCGGCTCGCCGACGAGAGCCTCGCGCGGCTCGCCGCGTCGCGGGCCCGGGTGGTGCTGAGCAGCGGCAACCACGACTCGGCCCAGCGGCTCGGCTTCTCGGCGGGGCTCATCGACGCCGCGGGCGTGCACATCCGCGCCGACCTCGCCGGCGTCGGCACCCCGGTCGTCGTCGAGGACGCGTACGGCCCGGTGGCCCTCCACGCGCTGCCCTACCTGGACCCCTACGCCGTCGCCGACGCGTGGGGCCTCACCGAGCGGCGCCACGAGGCCGCCGTGGGCGAGGCGATGCGCCGGGTGCGCGCCGACCTCGCCGGCCGCCCCGGCACCCGCTCGGTGGTCCTGGCCCACGCGTTCGTCGGCGGCACCGCCACCGCGGCCGAGGCCACGACCAGCGACTCCGAGCGCGACATCAGCGTCGGTGGTGTCTCCCTGGTGCCCACCAGCGCCTTCGACGGCGTCGACTACGTCGCGCTCGGGCACCTCCACGGCCGGCGCGCGCTCACCGACCGCGTCCGCTACTCCGGCTCCCCCCTGGCCTACTCCTTCTCCGAGGCCACCCACCTCAAGGGCTCCTGGCTGGTCGACCTCGACGCCGACGGCGCCGTGCACGCCGAGCTGGTCGAGGCCCCCGTCCCGCGCCCCCTGGCCCGCCTGCGCGGCAGCCTCCACGAGCTGCTCGAGGACCCGGCCCTCGCCGGCCACGAGCACTCCTGGGTGGAGGCCACCCTGACCGACGCCACCCGGCCCCTGCAGGCCATGGAGCAGCTGCGGCGACGGTTCCCCCACACCCTCCTGCTCGGCTTCGCCACTCCCCCGCCGGGCCTGAGCGACCTCGGCCTCGACCGTCCCGAGGGGCTGAGCACCCACTCCGACCGCGACATCGCAGGCGAGTTCCTGACCCTGATGCGCGGCGCGACCCCGGCCGAGGCCGAGCTGTCCCTGCTGCACGAGGCCGTCGACGCCTGCTGCGCCGACCCCGACGCCGACACCCTCAGCACGACGACCCCCGCAGGCGGTGGCGTCCGGTGAGGCTGCACGCGCTCGAGGCCGCCGCGTTCGGCCCGTTCACCGAGCCGGTCTCGGTGGACTTCGACGACCTGTCCGCGCAGGGCCTGTTCCTGCTCTCGGGCCCCACCGGCGCCGGCAAGACCAGCGTCCTGGACGCGGTCTGCTTCGCGCTCTACGGCGAGGTGCCCGGCGAGCGTGCCGGCGCCAAGCGGCTGCGCTCGGACCAGGCGCCGCCCGACGCCGAGCCGCGGGTGCGGCTCCTGGTCACGCTGGCCGGTCGGCGCCTCGAGATCACCCGGACGCCCGCCTGGCAGCGCCCCAAGCGGCGCGGCGCGGGCCTCACCAGCCAGCAGGCCACCGTGCGGATCCGCGAGGACGTCGGCGGCGACTGGACCACGCTGACCACACGCCACGACGAGGCCGGTCTGCTCGTCGGCGACCTGCTCGGGATGAACCAGGCCCAGTTCACCCAGGTCGCGATGCTCCCCCAGGGCCGGTTCCAGACCTTCCTGCGCGCCGGCGCGGACGAGCGGCAGAAGCTGCTGCAGCAGCTCTTCGGCACGGCACGGTTCGAGCGCGTCGAGGCGTGGCTCAAAGAGCGCCGGACCGGCCTGCGACGCGAGGTCGACGCCGCGCACCGCACCGTGGCCGACGCGGTCAGCCGCACCAGCGAGGCCGCCGCCACGGCGCTGCCCGGATGGGACTGCGACGACCTCGCCGAGCCCGCCCTCGGCGGCGACCTCGAGACCTGGGCCGGCGGGCTCGCGGGCGGCCTCCTCGCCGCCCACCGGGGCGAGCAGCGCGCCGCCGACGACGTCGAGCGGGCCGAGTCCGACGCCCGGCGCCGGGCCGAGCAGGCGCGGGCCCGCGTCGAGCGGCACCGCCGGCTCGAGCGCGCGCGGGCCGAGCTCGCCGTCCTCGACGCCCGCGCCGCGGAGCACGCTCGCGAGAGCGCCGCGCTCGAGGCCGCCGGCCGCGCGCGGGCGGTCCGCGGCGTGCACGCGCTCGCCGAGGCCGCCGGGCAGGCGCTGGACCAGGCGGCCCACCACGAGGACGGCGCCGTCGCACGCGCGCGCGAGGTGCTCGGCCTCGGGGAGGCGACCGCGCTCGACGAGCGAGGCTGGCGGGACCTCGCAGCGGCCGAGGACCGGGCCGCCGTCGAGGCCGAGTCGCTCGTCCCGGTCGCACGACGGCTCGCCCGGGTGCAGAGCGACCTGGTCACGCACCGCGAGCGGCTCCCGGCGCTGCGCGAGCACCGCGACGGGCTGGCGCGGCGTCTGGACGGTGTCCCGTCGCTGCTCACCACGCTGCGCGCCCGGCTCGACGAGGCCCGCGGGGCCGCGTCGGCCGCGACGTCGCTGCGGGTCGAGGTCGCGAGCCTCGAGGCTCGCCAGGCGGCCCGGGCCCGGGCGGGGAGCCTCGCGGTTGCGCTGGACGGCGCGCGCGAGGCCCACCGCCTGGCCCGGGAGCGGACGTTGGACTGCCGCGGCCGGGTCCTGGACCTGCGCGAGGCCCGCCTGGCCGGGATGGCGGGCGAGATCGCCCACTCCCTGGCCGCCGGCGACTCCTGCCCGGTGTGCGGCTCCGCGGAGCACCCCGCCAAGGCGGCGGCCTCGACGGCGGGGCCCGACCGGGACGCCGAGACCGCGGCCCAGCGCGAGGCCGACGACGCCAGCGCCACCGAGCACCTGCGCGACACCGAGGTCCGCACGCTGGAGGCCGAGTCGGCCGCCGCGCTGGCGCAGGCGGGCGAGGAGGACGACGCCGCGCTCCGGGCCCGCCACGACGAGGCAGCCGACGCGCTGGCGCGCACCGAGGCCCTCGCCGCGCTCGTCGAGCCTCGGGCCGACGAGGTCGCCCGCGTCGAGCAGGCCCAGCGCGCGGACACCGCCGCCTGCACGGCCGCCGAGGCCGAGCTCGCGCGACTCGAGGCGACGGCCGCCGCGTGGGACGAGGAGGCCACCGTGCTCCTCGAGCGCCTGTCGACCGCCGCGCCGGCCGCGGCCACCTCCGGCGAGGCCACCGGCCGGGACCTCGCCGAGACCCTCGAGGAGCGTCGCGCCCGGTGTGCGACCCGGGGGGCGAGCGCGGCGCGGGCCGCGCACGCCGTCGCGGCCCGCGCCGGTGCCGCGGACCACCGCGCCCGGACGGACTCCGAGCTGTCGGTGGCCGTGGAGCGGGCCGGCTTCACCGATCTCGCCGCCGCGCTGGCCGCCGTGCTCGACGACGACGCGCAGTCCGCGCTGGCCGGGCGGGTCCACGACCACGACCAGCGTCTCGCCGCGGTCCGCGCCGTGCTGGCCGACCTCGCCGCCCACACCGACCCGGCCGTCGACGACGAGGCCCCGCTGCCCGACCCCGTGGCCCTGGAGGCCGAGCACCGCGCCGCGCTCGTCGCGCTGCGCGAGCACCACGCCCGCCTCGAGGACCTCCGTCGGCGCTCGGCCCGGCTCGCCGACCTCGCCGAGCAGGTGCGCGGCGCCGTCGCGACCTGGGCGCCCCGACACCGCGAGCTGGCCCTCGTGGCCGGTCTGTCCGCCGTCGTCGAGGGCCGCGGCTGCGACAACCGCCTGCAGATGCGGCTCTCCGCCTACGTGCTGGCGTTCCGCCTGAGCCAGGTGGTGGCCGCCGCCAACGTGCGGCTGGGGCGGATGAGCGACCAGCGCTACAGCCTCGAGCACACCGCCGAGCGCGGCCGCGACCGGCGCGGCGGTCTGGGCCTCGAGGTCCGCGACGACTGGTCCGGCCAGACGCGCAGTCCCGCCACCCTGTCGGGCGGTGAGACCTTCGTCGTCTCCCTCGCCCTGGCCCTGGGCCTCTCCGACGTGGTCACCGCCGAGGCCGGCGGGGCCGAGCTGGACACCCTCTTCGTCGACGAGGGGTTCGGCTCCCTGGACCCCGAGACCCTCGACGACGTGATGGACACCCTCGACGCGCTGCGCGACGGCGGTCGCGTGGTCGGCGTGGTCAGCCACGTCACCGAGATGCGCGAGCGGATCCCGACGCAGCTCGTCGTGACCAAGGCGCGCACCGGCTCCACCCTGTCGGTGCGGCGGTGAGCCGGGGCAGGGGCCGGAGCGCCCGCGGCACGACCGGCCCGGAACGGCCCGGGGTAGGTTCGCGCCCATGAGCGGTCGCGGGCTGGACCCCGGGTTCACGGCGCTGCCCTACCGGCGCCTCGGCGAGGTGGCCCTGACCCGCGCTCGCCGAGCTCGGCGCGACGCACGCCGACTTCCGCTTCGAACGGGTCCGCTCCCAGCACCTCGGCGTCCGCGACGGGCGGCTGCAGGGCGCCAGCGACCACGAGGACCTCGGGTTCGCGGTCCGGGTGCTGCACGCCGGATCCTGGGGGTTCGCCGCCGGGGTGCTGCTGGTCGAGGCGGAGGCGCGCGCCGTGGCCGAGCGGGCCGTGGCGGTGGCGCGGGTCGCGGCCCGGATGAGCACGGCGCCCGTCGAGATCGCCCTCGAGCCGGTCTACGACGACGTCACCTGGGTCTCGGCCTACGACGTCGACCCGCTGACGGTGCCGGTGGCCGAGAAGGCCGCCGTCCTCACCGACTGGACGCGTCGCCTGCTGGCCGGCCCGGCGGTCGAGCACGCCAGCGCGTTCCTGCAGCAGGTGCACGAGAACAAGTACTACGCCGACCTCGCCGGCACCCGGACCACCCAGCAGCGGGTGCGGGTCCAGCCCGGCTTCGAGGCGATGGGCTCCGGGGCGCGACTCCTTCGACGCCATGGCGAGCACCGCACCACCGGCCGGGCGCGGCTGGGAGTACGTCACCGGCACCGCCGACCAGGGCGCCTGGGACTTCGACGCCGAGCTCGCCGAGGTTCCCGGCCTGCTGACCGAGAAGCTGGCCGCCCCCGGCGTCGAGCCCGGCCTGCACGACCTGGTGGTGCACCCCTCCAACCTGTGGCTGACCATCCACGAGTCGATCGGCCACGCCACCGAGCTCGACCGGGCCCTGGGCTACGAGGCCAACTGCGCAGGCACCTCGTTCGCCACTCCCGACGGCCTCGGCTCGCTGCGCTACGGCAGCGAGGTCATGCAGGTCACCGGCGACCGCACGACGCCGCACGGGCTGGCCACGGTCGGGCTACGACGACGAGGGCGTGGCCGCGCAGCGCTGGGACATCGTGCGGGACGGCGTCCTGGTCGGCTACCAGCTCGACCGCGCGATGGGCGCGATGATGCCCGACCTGAACCCCCTCGACGGCCGGGGCCGCTCCAACGGCTGCGCCTACGCCGACTCCCCCGGCCACGTGCCGGTGCAGCGGATGGCCAACGTCTCGCTGGCCGCCGATCCCGAGGGCCCCTCCACCGAGGAGCTGATCGGCCGCGTCGAGCGCGGGATCTTCGTCGTCGGCGACAAGTCCTGGTCCATCGACATGCAGCGGTTCAACTTCCAGTTCACCGGCCAACGGTTCTACGCCATCCGCGACGGCCGCCTCGACGGCCAACTGCGCGACGTGGCCTACCAGGCGACCACCACCGACTTCTGGGGGTCGCTGGAGGCCGTCGGCGGTCCGCAGACCTGGCATGCTCGGCGGCGCGTTCAACTGCGGCAAGGCCCAGCCCGGCCAGGTCGCCTCGGTCAGCCACGGCTGCCCGACCTCGTTGTTCCGGGGCGTGCGGATCCTCAACACCAGCCACGAAGGAGACCTGGGGTGAGCGCCGGCGTCGTCGCCCCGCAGTCCCTCGCCGAGCACGCGGTGGTCACCTCGGCGGCCGATGAGTGCGTGGTGATCGTGCGCGACACCACCAGCGCCAACCTGCGCTGGGCCGCAACGCGCTGACCACCAACGGCGTCATGCACTCCCTGAGCGTCACCGTGGTCTCCTTCGTGCACCACGCCGGGGGCACCGCCACCGGCTCGGTCGACCGGCGGCGACCTCGCCGGCCAGGCGTCACCGCGCTCGTCGACGCCGCCGACGCCGCCGCCCGCGCGGGCTCACCCGCCGAGGACGCCGCGCCGCTGGTCGCCGGACCGTCTCGACCGACTGGGACGACGCCCCGGTACCCACCGACATCGACGTCTACGACACTTCGCCCCCGCGCTCGGCGAGGCCTTCGCACGGGCCGGGGCCGAGGGCCGCCTGCTCTACGGCTTCGTCAACCACGAGGTCGGCGACCACCTACCTCGCCTCCACGACGGGCCTGCGGCTGCGCCACGTGCAGCCCACCGGGCACGTCGGGTGCACCGGCAAGACCGCCGACCTGAGCCGGAGCGCCTGGGTCGGCGGCGCGACGCGGGACTTCACCGACGTCGACCCGCTGGCCCTCGGACGGCGAGCTCGCCCGCCGCCTGGCGTGGGCCGAGCGCCGGGTCGACCTGCCCGCCGGCCGCTACGACACGATCCTGCCGCCGTCGGCCGTCGCCGACCTGATGATCGACGCCTACTGGTACGCGGGGGCGCGCTACGCCCACGAGGGCCAGTCGGTCTACAGCCGCCGCGGCGGCGGGTCGCGCGTCGGCGAGCAGGTCGTCTCCCCCGGCGTCCACCTGTACTCCGACCCCGCCGCGCCCGGGCTCGAGTGCGCCCCGTTCGTCGTCGACGCCTCCTCGGGCAACGACACCTCGGTCTTCGACAACGGGCTCCCGCTGGGCCGCACCGACTGGCTGCGCGACGGCGGCTGACCTCGCTGCTCGGCACCCGGCACTCCGCCGGGCTGGCGGGCGCCGAGGTGACCCCGGGGATCGACAACCTCGTGCTCGAGGTCGACGGCGCCACCGGCGGCGTCGAGGACCTCGTGGCCGGTACCGAGCGTGGCCTGCTGCTGACCTGCCTGTGGTACATCCGCGAGGTGGACCCGCAGTCGCTGCTGCTGACCGGCCTGACCCGGGACGGGGTCTACCTCGTCGAGCACGGCGAGATCACCGGGGCGGTCAACAACTTCCGGTTCAACGAGAGCCCGGTCGACCTGCTGCGCCGGTTCAGCCACGCCGGGGCGACGGTGCCCAGCTTCAGCCGCGAGTGGGGCGACGACTACTTCTCCCGCACGGCGACCCCGCCGCTGCGGGTGCCCGACTTCGCGATGTCGAGCACCTCCCAGGCGTTGTGAGCGCCTTGGCTGGACGCCCCGGCCTGCGGGCTCAGGTGCGCGTCGCGCCGTAGCCGAGCAGCGCGGCGAGGCCGAGCGCGCTGCGCGGGGCGTAGGGCCCGCGCCACAGCCCGCCGTGCACGGCGGCGTGCGCCTCGTCCTGCCACGGGTGCTCGTGGCGCGGCCCGCCCTCGGTGTGCAGGTCGTGGACGAGGACCGCGGCCATCAGCACGTTGGCCGTGGAGGGGTCGAACACCTCCACCCCGAACCGGTGGGCGCCGGCGTAGGCGGCCGCGAGGGCGCGGTTCTTCAGCACCGAGCGGGTGCGCGTCGGCGGGGCGACGTTCAGCGAGACCGTGACGCCCTCGTGGCGCGCGCGGTGGCGCGCCACCGCTGCAGCCGCTTGGCCAGGGCGTAGCTCGGGCCCTGCTGGGCGGCGAGCGCGTCGGCCAGGCCGGGGGCGGCGCCGGGGACGTAGTTGCGGCGCAGCAGCCGGCCGGCCGAGACGGTGCGCAGCGGACGACCGAGGGCCCGGGCGGTGCGCGAGCGTCGGGCGTAGGCCGCGCTCGAGGCCTCGACCACCTCCTCGGGCACGGCGAAGACGTCGGTGGGGGTGGCCAGGAAGGCCAGGGCGGTGCCTGGACGGTCGGCGAGCAGCCGGCGGGACGAGCTCGTCGACGGCCATCGAGACGCGGGTGTGCACGGCACCGTCGGCGTAGACGTAGCCGCCGAGGACCAGGGTGCCGGGCTGGGCGGCCAGCCAGCCGCTGCAGCAGCGGGACGTCGCCGAGCACGTCGACGCCGGCCACGGCGAGGGTCTCGTCGGCGGTCGGGACGACCAGGGTTCCGGCGCTCTCGCGCGCGGTGCGCAGCACCCGCTCCCAGACGTCGGTGCGGGGCAGGTCCACGGCGGCCACCCGGGCGCCCCAGCGCAGCAGCGAGGGCAGCGGGCCCATCTCGGCGCCCGCGCCGAGGACGGCGACGGTGCGTCCCTCGAGGCGCAGCCACTCGGGGTGCTCCACCACGAGGCGCACGGCCGCGGCCAGGCTCGGCTCGACGACGCCGCGCTCGACCCACGCGTCGACCTGCCGCAGCAGCGCGCCGCCGCGCAGCCGCTCCCCCCGGTAGGGCAGGACCAGCTCGCGCTGCGGCTCCCGCTCACCGACCACCTCGAACTCCCCCAGGCGCCGCGTCCCGGCGTCCCAGTCGGCCAGCGTGCGCTCCTCGCCGTCGTCGGCGACGACGCGCATCCGCTCGTGGAGGCCGTCCAGGCCCGCCCGGGCCACCGCCAGCGCCGCCGCAGGGTCGTCGAGGCCGACCTCGACCAGGCGCCGGAAGTGGACGAGGTAGTCCGAGCGCCAGGCGGTCTCGGCGGCCGCGGCCCGGGCGCCGGCCGGATCGACGGCCTCGAGCGCCTGCGACACCACGGCGCGGCCCAGCGCGGAGGTGCTGCGACGTCCGGCGTCGTCGGCGGGCAGGACCAGGCCGCGCGGTGCGGGCGTGTCGGAGCTCATGGAGCGATCCTCCCGCACCCCGCGCTCGGACGCCTCCCTCGGCGCCGCCGTCCCCGCCGCGCCGGCCCGTCCCGGAGTCCTCAGCCCGGGACGCCCGCGGCCGATGACCTCTCCCGGGACCACGCCGGGTCCCCCCGCCACCGACCCGAGGACCGAGAGATCCCCTTCCGCCTTGTCACGCGCTCCGACGTCGACGGCCTCGTCTGCGCCGCCCTGCTCACCGAGCTCGGCCTGATCGACGACATCAGCTTCGTCCACCCCCAGGACGTGCAGGACGGCCGGGTGGAGATCACCGAGCGCGACATCACCACGAACCTGCCCTGGGTCCCGGGCGCGCACCTCGTCTTCGACCACCACCTGTCCGAGACGGTGCGCACGGCCCCCACGCGAACCACGTGATCGACCCCGACGCGACTCCGCGGCCCGGGTGGTCTTCGACCACGACGGGGGCGCCGCGTCGTTCCCCGGCGTCAGCGCCGAGCTGATGCGTGCGGTCGACCAGGCGGACTCCGCTCGCCACAGCCTGGAGGAGGTCCTGGACCCGCAGGACTGGACGCTGCTGAACTACCTGATGGACGCCCGGACGCCTCTGGGGCGCTTCCGGGACTTCGCGATCAGCACCTACGAGCTGATGATGACGCTGGTCCCGGCGTGCCGCACGCTCGGCATCGAGGAGATCCTCGCCCTGCCCGACGTGGTGGAGCGGGTCGCGCTCTACCGGGCCCAGGCCGCGCTGCACGCCGAGCAGCTGCGCCGCTGCACCCGGATCGCGGGCGAGGTCGCCGTGCTCGCCGTGGGCACGTCGATCCTGGACCGCTCGAACCCGGTCTCGGTGGGCGAGCTCGTGCTCGCCCACGGCGGCGGAGGCCACCGCGACGCGGGGACCTGCCAGGTCGCCCACGAGCAGAGCGAGGCCACCCTGGCGCAGCTGGTGGGCGCCCTCAACGCGGGGTCGGTGGAGACCGTGGAGCCGGTGCCTGCCTGAGGACCGTCCCGGCGCCGCCGGGGATCGGGACTTGGGGGTCGTAGGGCACCCGGGTCCACACGAACGTCGCGACCTCGAGGTGCGACAAGGCGCCGTCCGCGTGCCGGCGCACGAGGAGCGTCTCGCCCGTGAGGTAGCCGCGCACGCCGACGAAACGTTCGGGGTCCTCGGTCGCCGCGAAGGTCATCACCCGCCCGGGCCCGGAGGCCGGGGCCACGTGCAGCAGGCGGCCGTCCCAGCGCAGCACGCAGGGCGCGTGGCCCCAGTGCCAGGTGCCGACGACCTCGCGCACCACCGGCGGGACCGGCGTGGTCGTGGGGCGCCAGACGGCCGGCAGCGGGGGCTCGGCGTCCAGGACCGCCTCGAGCAGCTCGGCCACCGCCGGCCCGAGGCCGTAGCCGGCGTTGGAGAGCACCACCGCCCCGGTGCGGGAGTCGACGTCGACCAGCGCGCCGCAGGTGAAGCCGGGCATGGAGCCGCCGTGGCCGACGAGCATGCGGCCGCCGCCGACGGAGATCGACAGACCCAGGCCGTAGGAGGACCCGGCCCGGTCGTGCGGCGAGGATGCCTGGGGGGTGCGCATCGCGACCAGCGACTCCTCGTTGAGCACGGAGCGGTCGGGGTCGACCAGGGCGCCGAGCCAGGTGGCGAGGTCCTCGACGGTGCTCCACAGCTGGCCCGCGGCCGCCATGGCGCCGGTGTCGGGATGCGGCTCGCCGACCAGCTCCCCGGTGAGCGCGTCGACGCTGAGACCGGCCGCGGCCGGCTCCTGGGCGGCGTAGGTGGTGCGGGACATGCCCAGCGGCACGAGGACCTGCTCGTGCAGGGCCTCGGACCACGTGCTGCCGGTGACCTCGGCGACGACCTCGCCGAGCAGGCCGTAGCCGAGGTTGGAGTAGTGGTGCTGCGAGCCGCTCTCCAGGACCCGCTCGGCGTCCTGGTGCGCGGCCAGGAGGGCGGTGCGGTCGACGCCGGGGCTGCGCTCCCACCACGAGCCGCGCGGCTCGGCGGTGATCCCGGCACTGTGGCACAGCAGCGCGCGCAGCGTGGCGTCGGGGAACGGCGCGTCGGGCAGGAAGCGCCCGAGGGGGTCGTCGAGGGAGACCTCGCCGCGCTCGCGGGCCAGCATCACCAGGGCTGCGGTCATCGTCTTGGTGACCGAGCCGATCTTGTACTGGGTCGCGACGTCGGGCGCGGGGCCGAGGTCGCCGGCGGCGAGGTCGCCCGGGCGGGCGGCGTGCCCGCGCACGGCGCTCCAGACGACCTCGCCGTCACGGACGACACCGCCGACCACCGACGGCAGCCGGCCGCCCGCCTGGGCGCCAGCGAGCACCCCGAGGGCCCGGCGGGCCGTCGAGGGCAGCAGGTCGGTCACGACGCGCTCACTCCGCGAACGCCTCGAGCGGCGGGCAGGCGCACTGCAGGTTGCGGTCGCCGTAGGCCTGGTCGATGCGCGAGACCGGAGGCCAGTACTTGTCGGGGTCGACGCCGGCCGGGAAGACCGCGGTCTCGCGGTCGTAGGCGCGGTCCCACTCCCCGACGAGGTCGCGCGAGGTGTGCGGCGCCCCGCGCAGCGGAGAGGTCTCCGCGGTCCACTCCCCCGCCTCGACGCGGGCGATCTCGCCGCGGATGGCGATCATCGCCGCGCAGAACCGGTCGATCTCGGCGAGGTCCTCGGACTCGGTCGGCTCGATCATCAGCGTGCCGGCCACCGGGAACGACATGGTCGGAGCGTGGAACCCGTGGTCGACCAGGCGCTTGGCGACGTCGTCGACGGTGACGCCGGTGGCCTTGGTGAGCGCGCGCAGGTCGATGATCGCCTCGTGGGCCACCAGGTCGTTGTGGCCGCGGTAGAGCACCGGGAAGTGCTCGTTGAGCCGCGCGGCGACGTAGTTGGCCGCGAGCACTGCCACCGACGTGGCGCGGGCCAGGCCCTCGCCGCCCATCATCCGCACGTAGGCCCACGAGATCGGCAGGATCCCGGCCGAGCCGTAGGGCGCGGCGCTGATCGGGCCGATGCCGGCGCGCTTGGCCTCCTCGGGGTGCTGGGGGTGGGAGGGCAGGTAGGGCGCGAGGTGCTCGCGCACCGCGACCGGGCCGACCCCGGGCCCGCCGCCTCCGTGGGGGATGCAGAAGGTCTTGTGCAGGTTCAGGTGGGACACGTCGCCGCCGAACTCGCCGGGCCGGGCGTGGCCGAGGAGCGCGTTGAGGTTGGCGCCGTCGACGTAGACCTGCCCGCCCGCGGCGTGCACGACCTCGCAGAGCTCGGTGATCGAGTCCTCGTAGGCGCCGTGCGTGGAGGGGTAGGTGACCATGATGGCCGCGAGGCTGTCCGCGTGCCTCTCGCACTGGGCGCGCAGGGCGGCGAGGTCGACGCCACCGGAGGGGTCGGCGTCGACGACCACGACGCGCATGCCGGCCATCACCGCGGAGGCGGCGTTGGTGCCGTGGGCCGAGGACGGGATCAGGCACACGTCGCGCTGGGTGTCGCCGCGGCCGTGGTGGTAGCCGCGGATGGCCAGCAGGCCGGCGAGCTCGCCCTGGGAGCCGGCGTTGGGCTGGATGGAGACCCGGTCGTAGCCCGTCACCTCGGCCAGCCAGCTCTCGAGCTGGTCCACGAGCAGGCGGTAGCCGGCGGCGTCCTCGGCGGGCGCGAAGGGGTGCAGGTCGGCGAACCCGGGCAGGGAGACCGGCTCCATCTCGGTGGTGGCGTTGAGCTTCATGGTGCACGAGCCGAGGGGGATCATCCCCCGGTCGAGCGCGTAGTCGCGCGCGGAGAGGCGGCGCAGGTAGCGCAGCATCTGGGTCTCGCTGCGGTGCGTGGTGAACACCTCGTGCTCGAGGTAGGCCGTGGTGCGGCGCAGCGCCTCCGGCAGCGCATCGGGGGTCTCGGTGTCGAGGGCGTCGAGGTCGACGCCGCCCGTGTCCGCCCCGAAGGCCTCCAGCAGCCGCGTCAGCGTGTCGCGGGTGGTGACCTCGGAGGTGCTCAGGCCCACGGTGTCGGCGTCGACGAGACGCAGCTGGATGCCGCGGTCGCGGGCGGCGGCGACGACCGCGGCGGCCCGGCCCTCGACCGGCACGGTGAGGGTGTCGAAGAAGCGCTCGTGGCGCACCGGGAGACCGGCGGAGCCCAGGGCGGCGGCGAGGACGGCGGCGTGGCGGTGGATGCGGGTCGCGATGGTGCGCAGGCCGTCGGCGCCGTGGTAGACGGCGTACATGGCGGCCACCACGGCCAGCAGCACCTGCGCGGTGCAGATGTTGGAGGTGGCCTTGTCGCGGCGGATGTGCTGCTCGCGGGTCTGCAGCGCCAGGCGGTAGGCCGGGCGGCCGGTGGCGTCCACGGAGACGCCGACCAGGCGGCCGGGCAGGTGCCGCTCCAGGCCGCTGCGCACCGACATGAACCCGGCGTGGGGGCCGCCGTAGAACAGCGGGACGCCGAAGCGCTGGGAGGAGCCGACGGCGACGTCGGCGCCGAGCTCGCCGGGGCTCTCCAGCAGGGTGAGCGCGAGCAGGTCGGCGGCGACGACGGCCAGGCCGCCGCGCTCGTGGGTGGCCTCGACCACCGCGCGGGGGTCCAGGACGCGGCCCGAGGCGCCGGGGTACTGCACGAGGGCCCCGCAGACGACGTCGAGGTCGTCTGGCAGGCCGTCGGCGAGGTCGGCGACGACGACCTCGATGCCGAGACCCTCGGCGCGGGTGCGGATCACGTCGATGGTCTGGGGCAGCGCGTCGGCGTCGACGACGAAGGGGCCCGAGGCCTTGCGGTTGGCCCGACGCACCAGGGTCATCGCCTCGGCCGCCGCGGTGCCCTCGTCGAGCAGGGACGCCCCGGAGGTGGACAGGCCGGTGAGGTCGGAGACGGCGGTCTGGAAGGTGATCAGCGCCTCGAGCCGACCCTGGGAGATCTCCGGCTGGTAGGGGGTGTAGGCGGTGTACCAGCTGGGGTCCTCCAGCACGTTGCGCCGGATCACCGCCGGGGTCAGGGTCGCGTGGTAGCCCAGGCCGATCATCGCCTCGCCGGGGCTGTTCTGCGCGGCCAGCGCCCGCAGCTCGCGCGAGGTGGTCTCCTCCGAGGCCGCGGGGGGGAGGTCGAGCGCGGCCTGGGCGCGGATGCCCCCGGGGACGGCCGCGGTCATCAGCGCGTCGAGGGAGTCGAAGCCGAGACGCGCCAGCATGGTCTCGACCTCGCTCTCGCGGGGGCCGATGTGGCGCGAGACAAACGGCGAGGCGGCGTCGAGCTCGAAGAGACGGGGCAGGTCGGACACGAGGTGCTCCTCGGGGGCAGGCTGGGTGGGCGCCCCTCCCCCTCTGTCACGTCGGCGTCGACGCTCCAGAGCTGCCTGGTCCGCACGGTCCGGGCGCCTGAGAGGTTCCGGGGAGGAATTGCCCCTTCGGCGCTTCGTTGCCGGCGCCCACGGGGAGCAGCCGGACGAAGACTCTCCCGTGCGGGATCGTCAGCCCGACCAACCTAACCCATCGGGGCTCACCCGACGGAGTCCGCGCGAGCCGTGGGACCGGACCCGCACGGCCTCAGCCGGTGCGGCGGGCGGCGCGACGCGCGGACAGCTCGTCGGAGGCCCTGGTCTCCTCGCGGGAGGGGTCGCTGGTGCGCTCGCTGGGCAGGTCGGCCAGCGTGCCCTCGATCTCGCGCCAGACCCCGCCGATGGCGATGCCGAAGACGCCCTGCCCGCCCTGGAGCAGGTCGATGACCTCGTCGTTGCTGGTGCACTCGTAGACCGAGGCGCCGTCGCTCATCAGGGTGACCTGGGTGAGGTCGTCGGTGCCCCGGGTGCGCAGGTGGCTGACCGCGGTGCGGATCTGCTGCAGCGAGATGCCGGCGTCGAGGAGGCGCTTGATGACCTTGAGGATCAGGATGTCGCGGAAGGAGTACAGCCGCTGCGAGCCGGACCCGGAGGCACCGCGCACCGTCGGCTCGATCAGGCCGGTGCGGGCCCAGTAGTCGAGCTGGCGGTAGGTGATGCCGGCGGCGTTGCACGCCGTCGGGCCGCGGTAGCCGAGATCGCTGGGCAGCGGCGAGACGTCGTCGGTGAAGAGCAGGCCCTGCTCCTGCGCCGCCTCGGCGGCCTGGCCGACGCGGGCGTCGTCGGTGCGGTCCGCGCGTCGGGTGGTGTGCTCGCTCACTGGATCCTCCGGGTTCGCTCCGTGCAGCGTAACCCCGGGCACCGGTGCCTGGCGGCGGAACCGGTCCGACCACAACGGTGGAGTTACAACGAAGAGACTTCACCGTAGGGCGCGGTGCGGACCCGGTCAACGAACGCCGTCCTGCGTGTCGCGAACCCTCGCCCTTCACCTGAGGGTGAGGGTCCCGTGCTCCTGCGGACCCTCAGCGGGGCTCGAAGTCCTCGGGAGTCACCTGGTCGAGGAACTCGCGGAACTTCTCGACCTCGTCCTCCTGCTCGGCGGGCACGGCCAGGCCGGCCTCGTCGAGGACGTCCTCGGCGCACACGATCCGGGACCCGGTGCGCAGCGCCAGCGCGATGGAGTCCGAGGGACGGGCGCTGACCTCGGCGCCCGAGGCGAGGACGAGAAGGGCGAAGAACACGCCGTCCTTGACCTCGGTGATCCGCACCTCGACCAGCTCGTTGCCGGTGGCCTCGAGCACGTCCTTCATCAGGTCGTGCGTCAGGGGCCGGGGCGGCACCACGCCCTGCTGGGCGAACGCGATCGCCGTCGCCTCGACCGCACCGATCCAGATCGGCAGGTAACGCTCGCCGGTGACCTCGCGCAGCAGCACCAGCGGCTGGCTCGAGGGCATCTCGACCCGGACACCCATCACGTCTACTTCGCGCACGCCTCCACCCTACTCCGCGGTGGTCGGCGTCGGGGGGCGCCGGGCAGGGTCCCTCAGGACCGGCGCAGGCCGGCGCGCACCAGCGTCGCGTGCAGGCGCACCGAGAGCGCCGCGAGCTCGCTGGTGGCCTCGTCGGCCCGCGCGCTCGCGGTCGCGTCGCGGCCGCGGCGGATCGGGGCGACGGCCTGCTCGACCAGGCCCACCTCGCGCTCGGCCGCGGTGCGGAACGCCCGCAGGTGGCGGGGCTCGAAGCCGAACTCGGCCAGCTCGCCCGCGGTGCGGGCCACGACCAGCGCGTCGCTGTCGTAGTGACGGGTGCCGGCGATGGCGACGACCAGGCCGTACTGCTCGAGGGCCTCCAGCAGCTCCTCGTCGATCTCGGCGATCTTGACCAGCTCGCGCCGCGAGAGGCGAAGGTCGTCGCGGCGCGAGAACGACGCTGCGCTCGGCAGGCCGTCGGGCGCGAGGGCCACGACCGGGACGGTCGGCACCACCGCCTCGATGGGCGGCGGCTCCAGTCCGCGGTCGAGGGCGTCGAGGTGCTCTCCGATCACCTTCAGCGGCAGGTAGTGGTCGCGCTGCATGCGCAGGACGTAGCGCAACCGCTCGACGTCGTCGTCGCTGAACTTGCGGTACCCCGCCGGCGTGCGCTCGGGCTTGATCAGCCCCTTGTCCTCGAGGAAGCGGATCTTGGGGATCGTCACGGCCGGGAAGTCGCCCCGCAGCCGGTCGAGGACCTGCCCGATCGTCAGCCGCCCCACGGTGGAGGCCGCCGGCGAGCCCCGGTGCCCGACGGCCGCGGTGCTGCGATCCATGCCGCCCGGGCTCAACCGCGCTCGTGCCCGGAGAAGAACACCAGGCGGTACTTGCCGATCTGGACCTCGTCGCCGTCGGTGAGGCGGACCCGCTCGATGCGGTCCCGGTTCACGTAGGTGCCGTTCAGGCTGCCGGCGTCGCTGACGGTGAAGGAGTCACCGTCGCGGTGGAACACCGCGTGCCGGCGCGAGACGGTGACGTCGTCGAGGAAGATGTCGCTGGCCGAGTGCCGTCCCGCCTCCACCACGTCGCTGTCGAGCAGGAAGCGGCTGCCCGACCCCGGCCCCTTCTGGACCACGAGCAGGCCGTTGCCGCGGGGCAGCGCGTCGACCGCGGCCGCGTCCACGGCGCGCAGGCCGTCGGAGGTGTCGGACTTGGCGGCCTCGGAGGCCGCAGCGGCAGAGCCCAGCTGGATGGTCGCCGTGGACTCCGCGGGGTTCTCGCCCACCGGGTGCTCGTCCGCCGGGGCGTCCACGCTGATCAGTCGGGTCCCGCACTGCGCGCAGAAACGGGCGTCGTCGGGGTTCTGGCGCCCGCAGGCGGTGCAGAACGGCATGAGGTGCTCCTCCGGGTCTGGGCGAGAGGGACGAACGGGTGCGCGGAGCGGCCCGGGGCGTCCCTGGTCCGCGGTGCGGCGAACCTACCAGCCTCGAGCGGGGCCGCCACGCGCGACCGGCACGGCCTAGGACTCCGTCAGCGAGGCGTAGGCGTCGGCCTCGAGCAGGTCGTCGAGCTGAGTCGGGTCCGAGGGCACGACCTCGAAGAGCCAGCCACCGCCGTACGGGTCGTTGTTGACCAGCTCGGGGGTGGCGTCGAGCGACTCGTTGCGGGCCACGACCTCGCCGGTGACCGGCGCGTAGACGTCCGAGACCGACTTGGTCGACTCCAGCTCGCCACAGGTGCTGCCCGACTCCAGGGTGTCCCCGACCTCGGGCAGCGAGACGTAGACGATGTCGCCGAGGGCCTCCTGGGCGTAGTCGGTGATGCCGACGCGGACGGATCCCTCGTGCTCGCCGGGGCTGCGCAGCCACTCGTGCTCGGGGGTGTACTTGAGGTCGTCGGGGAACAAGCCGGCTCTCCTGGGTCTGGGGTGGGTCTGGGGTCGGTCTGGGGTGGGTCTGGGGTGGGTCTGGTCGGTCGTGGCCGGGTCGTGACGGGCAGGACGAGGCTACTACCCGGCGGGGTCGGGTGCGGTGTACTCCAGGTCCGCGCCTCGCCGCACCGACTCGATGTCCAGCGAGGCCACCTGGTCCACGGTGACGCTCGCGCCGTCGTTCTCCAGCTGGGAGCGCGGCCCGAGCGTGAACTCGATGGCGCCGGCCAGCACGCCGGGGTCACCGATGACGTCGACGACGTAGGGAGCCTCCACCAGCGTGCCGCCGACCAGCAGGCCGCCCGGGGCGTCCTCGAAGGCGGTCTGCGCCACCACGCGCACCTCCCCGTTGATCTGGATCGCCTCCGCACCGACGGTGCGCAGCTCCTGGACCATGTCGAGCATCGAGGAGAGCTGCACCGTGCCGTCGACCTCGGTGACGGTGATCCGGATGCCCGGGCCGGTGACGGGCACGGTGCCGGCCAGCACCGCCAGGGTGTCGACCTCACTGCGCGCCTGCTCGAGGGCGGCGCTGCGCGCGCTCTGGTCGTCGAGCAGGCGGTCGCGGGTGCGGGTGAGCCGCTCGATCTCGGCCTCGGCGCGCTGGCTGGTGCCCGAGAGCCCGTTCAGGACGTCGATCAGGTCCTGCTGGCGCAGGGTGTCGTAGTTGGAGTCCACGTCGGTGGCGCGGACCTGGACCACGACGCCGTACCCCACGAGGGCCAGCACCAGCGCGACGACGAGCTGGCGCCGGGTGGGGCGCAGGGCCGATCGCACCGAGCGCACCGCGCCCGGACGGGTGCCGGGTCCAGCGGGCGTGGCCGACGGGGCGCGGGTGTCGGGAGGGTCCGGGGGGTCCAGGGGCGGGGTCACGGGGCGCTCAGGCGTGGAAGAGGTGGCGGCGGATGGCGGCGACGTTGGAGAAGATCCGGATGCCCAGCACCACGATCACGCCGGTCGAGAGCTGGCCGCCGACGCCCAGCCGGTCTCCGACGTAGACGATCCCGGCGGCGATCACCACGTTGCTGGCGAAGGAGACCACGAACACCTTGTCGTCGAAGATGCCGTCGAGGTAGGCGCGCAGCCCTCCGACGACGGCGTCGAGGGCGGCGACGACGGCGATCGGCAGGTAGGGCTCGAGGCCCAGGGGGACGTCGGGCTGCACGTACAGACCGAGCACGACGCCCAGCAGGAGCCCGAGAGCGGCGATCATGGCAGTTCCTCCTCCGTGGCCGTCCCCGACGGGCCTCCCGCTGAGCCGCCGACGACCGGCGTGGCCGACCGTAGCCGCTCGAGCCGCGCGGGCGCCGCCGGCAGGCGGAGCCGGTCCTCATTGTCCATGGTCAGGGTGAAGCCGTAGCGACGCGCCAGGTCGTCGAGGGCCAGCCCGCTGGCGGAGTCGTAGAACCGCGACTGCAGGGTGGCGGTGTTGCCGGTGGCCAGGACCGTGAACGGCGGGGCGATGCCCACGTCGTTGATCTCCACCGCGCTGCCCGAGGTGCGGATCGCGCTGAGCGCGGTCAGGCGCTGGCCGTTGACCGAGATCGCCTCGGCGCCTGCGCTCCACAGCGCGTTGACCAGCAGCGCGAGGTCGGTGTCGCGCAGCCGCTGGTCCGGTGACGCGGCCTCGCGCTCGTCGAGCACCACCCGGACGCCGGGGCCGGTGACGGCGCCCAGGCCGCTCAGCGAGCGCAGCCGGCTGACCCGGCTGTCCAGCGCGGTCGCGTCCTGGGTGAGCTCGCTCAGGGCGGTCTCGGCGGCCACCGTGCGCGCCCGCAGGTCGGCCACCAGCTGCTGGCGCGCGGCCACGGCGTCGCGCTGGGCCTCGATGCGCGAGATCAGGCCGGCGCGGCCGGCGTCCTCGACCCCGGCGTCGCGCGAGGTCTGCACCGCGGCGACCGCGATCAGCAGCCCGAACAGTGCGACGACCACGACGCTGGCCCGTCGCCCGGGCCGGCGACCGGCGCCGTCCGGGTCGGCCGGGCCGGGTCGACGGCGCGCCGACTCGGCGGCGGTCTCGTAGTCCTCGTCGAGGGCCTGCTGGCCCACCAGGGTCAGCAGCGGCATCGTCACCCGTGCGGGCAGCGCCCCGGAGCGGGCCGGCTCCGGCTGGGCCGGCTGGGCGGGGTCGGCGGGGCTCTCAGGCACCGTGCACCTCCGCGCGTCGTCGCGGGGGGGTGCTGGCCAGCAGGCGGCGCACCTGCCGCGCGTAGAGGACGCCGGCCCACCAGTACAGCCCGATGCCCCAGAAGGCGAAGGCCCAGCCGAGGACGACGGCGAGCTCGGCCGCGGCGCCCTCGCCGTCACCGAGCAGGAGGAGCGGGAAGGCGTAGAGCAGGTTGAAGGTCGCCGCCTTGCCCAGGAAGTGCACCGGCAGCGCACTGTACCCCCGGGTCCGCAGCAGGGGCACCAACAGCCACATCAGGGCGTCGCGCAGCGGCAGCGAGAGCGGCCACCCACCAGGGGATGACGTCGCGCAGGGCGAGGCCGACCACCACGGCGAGGATGTAGAGCCGGTCCGCGACCGGGTCCAGGACCTGGCCGAGCACGGAGGTCTGGTGCAGGCGACGCGCCAGCCAGCCGTCGAGCCAGTCGGTGATGCCGGAGGCCACCAGCAGCGCGAGGGCCCAGGCGTCGGCCTCGGGCACGAGCACGAGCCACAGGAAGACCGGGACCCCGGCCAGGCGCAGGGCGCTGAGCAGGTTCGGCAGGGTCCACACGACCCGGGTGGGGGTGTCCTCGTCCGCCACGGGTACCTGGCTCTCCGCTCCTCGAGACTGGGACGGCGCTCCGGGTCGCGCCGGGGCCACCCTAGCGGCCTGGTGCGCGCCGCCGGCGCGCCGTCCGGCTGCGGGGCCGCGGCCGGACGGCGCGGCTCAGGAGGGTGTCGAGGCGGACGGCTCGTCGAGGTGGACCGCGTCGCGGATCTCCCCGACGAGCTCCTCGACCATGTCCTCGAGCGTGGCGATGCCCACCGTGACCCCGGTGTCGGGGTCGACGACGCGGGCCATGTGCGCGCCCCGACGCTGGAGGGTCTCCAGCGCGCCGGGCAGCGACTCGTGGGCGTCGACCCGGGCGAAGGGACGGATCCACTGCTGGTCGATGCGCTGCTGGCGACGCTGCTCGTCGGGCTCGAGGACGTCCTTGATGTGCAGGTAGCCGCGCAGGTCGCCGTCGGGGTCGGCGACCGGGAACCGGCTGTACCCGGTGGAGGCGCACAGCGCCTCGACCTCGGCGCCGGTCGCTCCGTCGGGGACGGTGGTCAGGCCCTCCGCGGACAGCGTCACGGAGTCGACGGTCTTCTCGGTGAACCCCAGCGCGCCGGACAGGCGCTCGTACTCGCCCTTCTCGATCAGGCCCTCCCCGCGCGACTCCTCCACCAGAGCGGCGACCTCCTCGCGGGTGAAGCTGGAGGAGATCTCGTCCTTGGGCTCCACGCGCAGCAGCCGCAGGGTCGCGTTGGCCACGGCGTTGAGGCCGACGATCACCGGGCGCAGCACCTGCACGATGAACAGCAGCGGCGGACCCATGGCGATCGCGGCGCGCTCGGGCCCGGCGAGTGCGATGTTCTTGGGCACCATCTCACCGAGCACGACGTGCAGCGCGACCACCACGGTCAGGGCCAGCACGAACGCGACCGGGTGCACGAGGGCCTCCGGGGCGTGGGCGGCCTCGAAGACCGGCTCGATCACGTGGGCCAGCGCGGGCTCGGCGACGGCACCGAGCCCCAGGGAGCACACGGTGATCCCGAGCTGGGCACCGGCCATCATCAGCGAGACCTGCTCCATGGCCCGCAGCGTGGTCCGCGCCATCCGGGAGCCGGCCTGCGCCCGGGGCTCGACCTGGCTGCGCCGGGCGGAGACCAGGGCGAACTCGGCACCCACGAAGAAGGCGTTGGCGAGCAGCAGGGCGAGGCCGAGCAGAAGTCCGGACGTGGTGCTCATCGGCGTGGCTCCTGCGTGCCGGGTCGGCCTGCGCCGGGCGGCCTGCGCCGGGGGGGCCTGCGCCGGGGCCGGCGAGGTCGCCCTCGAGCAGGCGCAGCAGCAGCCGGTCGATGCGCAGGCCGTCCATCGCCTCGACCGAGAGGACCACGAGCTGCTCGCGGGGGTTGTCGGGGTCGCTGCGGTCGGGCACCGCGACCTCGGCGATGTCACCGACCCGGGGCACCCGGCCGAGCACCTTGAGCACGAGGCCCGCGGTGGTGTCGTAGTCCTCGCTCTCGGGCAGCTCGAAACCGGTGAGGTCCTCGACCTCGTCCGGGCGCAGGAGGCCCGAGACCGACCAGGCGCCGTCGCGGCGCTGGCGGGCCCGGGATCCGAGGCGGTCGTGCTCGTCGGAGATGTCGCCGACGATCTCCTCGATGACGTCCTCGAGGGTCACGATGCCCGCGTGGCCGCCGTACTCGTCGAGGACGACGGCGAGCTGGAAGCCGTCGGTGCGCAGCAGGCTGAGCAGCGGGTCCAGTCGCAACGAGTCGGGCACCACGATCGGGCGCACCATCAGGTGCTTGACCTTCGTGGTGGACCGCTCGTGCAGCGGCAGGGCCACGGCGTGCTTGACGTGCACGGTGCCCACCACGGCGTCGTCGTCGTCGAGCACCGGGAAGCGCGAGTGGCCCGTGCGGCGGGTCAGGTCGAGCACGGCGGCGGCGCGGTCGTTGCCCTCGAGGCTGTGGGTGCGCACCCGTGGGGTCATGATCTCGCCGGCGGTACGGTTGCCGAACTCCACCGAGCGCTCCATCAGCTCGGCGGTGTCGGCGTCGAGGGTGCCCTCGTCGGCGGAGCGGGAGATCAGCGAGGCCAGCTCGTTGGAGCTGCGCGCCGAGCGCAGCTCCTCCTGCGGCTCGATGCCCAGGCGCCGGACCACGGCGTTGGCCGCGCCGTTGAGGACCTTGATCGGCAACCGGGTCGCTGCGGTGAACAGCCGCATCGGCGCCTGGGTCGCCCGGGCGGTGGCCATCGGCAGCGCGATGGCCAGGTTCTTGGGCACGAGCTCGCCGAACAGCATCGTCAGCACCGTGCTGATCACCAGCCCGAGGGTCAGCGCGGTCGGCCCGACGGCGGCGTCGGGCACCCCGAGCAGGCCGAGCGGGTCACGGATCAGTGCGGCGATGGCGGGCTCGGCGAGGTAGCCGATGCCGAGGTTCGTCACGGTGATCCCGACCTGCGCGCCGGAGAGCTGTGTGGAGAGCACCTTCAGCGCCTGCTGGACGCCTTCCGCACCGGGCTCGCCGGCGAGCACCGCCTGCTCGACCTGGCTGCGGTCGACGGTGACCAGGGAGAACTCCGCGGCCACGAACACGCCGCACAGGGCGACGAGGGCCAGGGCGAGGAGCAGGAGCAGGACCGCGCTCACGCGAGGGTCCGGTGCGGGGCGGGCAGGGTCGTGAAGCGACTGTGAGAGCCGTCCATCAGTGGGTCTCGGGTCCTTTGCTCAGGTACGGCCGGTGAGCGTCCCACTCTAGCCGCCGCGCCGCTCGGCTCCCGCACTCCCTCCACCGGGCCCGCCGTCGCGGGTCCAGACCAGCGCGGGTCGTGCGACGGCTGCCCTCAAGTCGGCCTGCGCCGCGCCCGAGAAGGAGGTCACGGACCGAGCTCCCCCGGCTCGCCCCGGACGACCACATCACCCGGCAGCAGATCCCCGGCACCTCGAACGTTGCTCCTCCGACCGCACCTCGGCCGCGACCCCGGACCACCAGGGCTCCGGCCGGGCGCCACCCACCCCGTCGCGGAGAACGCTGCGCCAGCACTGGAGACACCATGGACCCCCGCCACCTGGTCGACCCCACCCCCACCCCCACCCCCGTTCCCGCCCTGCCCGTCTCCTCGGTGGCGGAACCGGCCGGCGCCCCGCCGGCGGCCGAGGCCACCACCGGCCTGGTGACCACCGAGTCCACCCCCGGCCGGGCGTCGCGACGTCTGGTCACCGGCTCCACCGCCTTGGTGGCCGCAACGGGTGCCGCCGGTGGTCTCGGTCTCGGGCTCGCCGGTCCCAGTGCGGCGGCGGGGGCCCGCTACCAGACGCGCCGCTGGAACGGTGCTCCGCTGCTGAATCGTGGGGCACGCCACCTCGTGGGTCGGTACTCCTACGGCATCACCCCCGCCCTTGCGCGCCAGGTGTTCGCGGCCGGCGGTGCTCGTGCCTGGTTCGACAAGCAGCTCGACGTCGGCTCGGTGCCCGACACCCGCGCCAGCACCCTGCGCTCCTGGTGGCCCAGCCTCAACCGCACCCCCGCCCAGCTCTGGCAGCGCCAGCTCGACGGCACCGAGGGCGGCTGGGCGGTCATGCAGGACCTCCAGCGCTACCAGATCGCACGCCGGATGATCTCCCAGCGCCAGGTCCACGAGGTGATGAGCGAGTTCTGGCAGCACCACCTCAACGTCCCCGTCGACGGCGACGGGGTCTTCACCCACCGCGTCTCCTACGACGAGACCGTGCGCGAGCACGCACTCGGCAGCTTCGCCGACCTGCTCTACGCCACGACCACCCACCCCGCGATGGGCATCTACCTCGACAACGCCGTCTCGACCGCCACCAACCCCAACGAGAACCTCGGACGCGAGCTCCTCGAGCTGCACACCGTGGGCCGCGGCAGCTACGGCGAGGAGGACGTCAAGGCCTCCGCACGCATCCTCACCGGATGGCGCGTCGACCTGTGGCGCACCTGGGAGCCCACCTACGCGCTCGCAGACCACTGGACCGGACCCGTGCGGGTCATGGGCTTCACCGACCCCAACCAGCCCCGCACCGCGGCCGAGGCCAAGGCCCTGACCCGCCGCTACACCGACTACCTCGCCCACCACCCCCGCACCGCCCAACGCATCGCGCTGAAGCTGGCCCTCAAGTTCGTCAGCGACACCCCGCCCCCGTCCCTCGTGGACCGGCTCACAGCCGTGTACCTGCGACACGGCACGCAGATCAAGCCCGTCCTGCGCGCCCTGGTCGCCTCCACCGAGTTCGGGAATGCACGGGGGAAGAAGGTCAAGGATCCCGTCGAGGACGTCGTGTCCACCTACCGCGCCCTGCGTGTGAGCCTGCGTCGTCCGTCCGGTGAGCAGGCCGCGGCGAACGCGACGGTGTGGCAGGCCAGTGACCTCGGGCAGCGGCCGTTCTCCTGGCCCACCCCCGACGGTCAGCCCCTCGACAACGCCTCCTGGAGCTCACCGTCGCGGATGCTGGCCTCGATGAACCTCCACTACACGATGAGCGGCGGCTGGTGGCCCACCGCCGGCATCGCCTACCGAACCCCCGCCCAGTGGCTCCCGCAACGGCGGATCAGGTTCGACATCCTCGTCGACCACCTCTGCCAGACCATGCTGCACCAACGATCGACACCGAGGCTCCTCGAAGCCTGCTGCGAGTCGGTCGGGATCCGTCCGGGAGCCGTGGTGGACGCCGAGCACCCGGTCGTCCGTTGGTCGTTCGCGCGTGTCCTGACCACCATCCTCGACTCGCCCGACCACCTGACTCGATGAGATCGGGTCGCGCCGACGGAGCCGTCCCCGGACGAGGTCACGATCTGCCGGGACCTCGGGTCCAGACCACCGGGAGGCCGCCCGCCCGCGTCCTCAAGTGATGCTCACCGGAGCCGACACTTACCACACAGTCTCCCGGCTCCCCGCCGAGCGGCCCCACCCCCTGCCGTCCGGCACTACCGGTTCTCCCTCGCGGCCCCCCTGACCACACCACCCGCGACCGAGCGCCGATCCCCCGTCACGGAGCGCGCTCCGCCCCCACTGGAGACACCATGACCCCCCACGTCGCCATGAATCCCGAACCCGTCGCCTCGTTGCAGCCAGCCCGCCGCGCGACCACGCTCGACGGTGGGCAGCCCTCGAGCGGGTCGCATCATCTCGGGAACGACGGTGCGACACCCCCCTCGCGTCGCTTCCTGGTCCGCGCCGCGGCGGTCCTCGCCGCGACCGGCGCGGCCGGAGGTCTGGGTGTCGCCGTGGCCGACCGCAGCGCCGCCGCGGTGAGCTACCCGGTCCGTCGCTGGGACGGCTACCGCATGCCCGGTGGCAAAGATCGACACCTGATGAGGCGCTTCTCCTACGGGGTCACGCCTGCGATGGTCGGCGACGTGTTCGCGGCCGGCGGTGCTCGTGCCTGGTTCGACAAGCAGCTCGACGTCGGCTCGGTGCCCGACACCCGCGCCAGCACCCTGCGCTCCTGGTGGCCCAGCCTCAACCGCACCCCCGCCCAGCTCTGGCAGCGCCAGCTCGACGGCACCGAGGGCGGCTGGGCGGTCATGCAGGACCTCCAGCGCTACCAGATCGCACGCCGGATGATCTCCCAGCGCCAGGTCCACGAGGTGATGAGCGAGTTCTGGCAGCACCACCTCAACGTCCCCGTCGACGGCGACGGGGTCTTCACCCACCGCGTCTCCTACGACGAGACCGTGCGCGAGCACGCACTCGGCAGCTTCGCCGACCTGCTCTACGCCACGACCACCCACCCCGCGATGGGCATCTACCTCGACAACGCCGTCTCGACCGCCACCAACCCCAACGAGAACCTCGGACGCGAGCTCCTCGAGCTGCACACCGTGGGCCGCGGCAGCTACGGCGAGGAGGACGTCAAGGCCTCCGCACGCATCCTCACCGGATGGCGCGTCGACCTGTGGCGCACCTGGGAGCCCACCTACGCGCTCGCAGACCACTGGACCGGACCCGTGCGGGTCATGGGCTTCACCGACCCCAACCAGCCCCGCACCGCGGCCGAGGCCAAGGCCCTGACCCGCCGCTACACCGACTACCTCGCCCACCACCCCCGCACCGCCCAACGCATCGCGCTGAAGCTGGCCCTCAAGTTCGTCAGCGACACCCCGCCCCGTCCCTCGTGGACCACCTGACCGAGGTCTACCTGGCGAACAACACGCAGATCAAGCCGGTCCTCCGCGCCCTCGTGGCGTCGTCGGACTTCTGGATGGCACGGTGCCCCCAAGGTCAAGGATCCCGTCGAGGACGTCGTGTCCACCTACCGCGTCCTGCAGACCGACCTCGTCCAGCCGCAGGCCGTGGACGCGGCCGCCAACCTGGTTCTGTGGCAGGCCAGTGACCTCGGGCAGCGGCCGTTCTCCTGGCCCACCCCCGACGGTCAGCCCCTCGACAACGCCTCCTGGAGCTCACCGTCGCGGATGCTGGCCTCGATGAACCTCCACTACAGCATGAGCGGCGGCTGGTGGCCCACCGCCGGCATCACGTACCGCACCCCCGCGGAATGGCTCCCCCAGGGCCGGATCCGCTTCGACCTGCTCGTGGACTACCTGAGCTGCACCATGACTCACGAACCGTCGACCAGCAAGCTGCTCCGGGCCTGCTGCGAGTCCGTCGGACTCCTTCCCGACACCGTCGTCGACGCCGATCACCCCGTCGTCCGCGACTCCTTCGCCCGCGTCCTGTGCACGGTTCTCGACTCTCCGGGCCACCTGACGCGCTGACCCGACCGCCCGCTCCCCCTCACACCCTCTAGGTGACCCCATGACCCCGCTGCCCCCGTCCCCTGCCGTCCCTGCATGCCCCGAGTACGCGCGGCTCTCCCGGCGCGGCGTCTTCAAGGGCGCGGCCGCGCTCGCCGGGGCCACCACCATGATCGGCTCGGCCGTGGTCACCGCCTCGCCGGCCTCCGCCTCTTCCGCCTCCTCGGTGCTCGTCGTCGTGTCGCTGCGCGGTGCGGCCGACGGGCTCTCCCTCGTCGTGCCGCACGGTGACCCGGTCTACTACCAGGCGCGTCCGCGCCTCTCGGTGCCGGCGAGCACGCTGGTGAACTCGGACGCCATGTTCGGGATGCACCCCGACATGAAGCCGCTGGAGCCACTGTGGAGAGCGGGACGACTTGCTGCGGTGCACGCCGCCGGGCTCCCTGCCCCCAACCGCTCCCACTTCGCAGCGATGGAGGAGATCGAGGACGCTGCTGCCGGGTCGACCGAGAGGCGAGGTTGGCTCAACCGCCTGATCGGCACGACAGCCGGAGACAGCCCGTTGCAGGGTTTCAACATGGGCGGTGGAGTAATCCCGACGTCGATGTACGGCGCCGCTCCGGTGATGTCGGCTTCCAGTCTTGGCCGCGTGTCGATCAGCGGTGACGACCAGTGGGACACCGAGGGAGGTCGGGTGCGCTCGCTCCGCACCTTGTGGGGTGGTAGCAGCACCGAGCTGGGTCAGGCCATGCGCTCGACCATCAGCTCGGTCAAGCTGTTCGGCCCGGTCACGGCCACCGCCGACCACCGCTCGGCCTACCCCGCGGGCGACTTCGGCGCCGCGATGTCGCAGGTCGCGCAGGTGGTGCGCGGCGACGTCGGGGTCGAGGTGATCACGGTCGACCACGGGGACTGGGACATGCACACCGACGTCGGCACCCTGTCCTGGGGCCGGATGAAGCGCAACGCCGACCAGCTCGCGCGCGGCATCGCCGCCTTCTTCGACGACCTCGGCACCCAGTCGAGCAAGGTCACCCTGGTCGTGCTCAGCGAGTTCGGCCGCCGGGTGCAGGAGAACGGCAACTGGGGCCTGGACCACGGCTACGGCTCGATGATGCTGCTCGCCGGCGCCGGGGTGAAGGGCGGCCGGTACTACGGCAGCTGGCCGGGACTGGCCGACGAGCCCGACGCCGACCTGCTGGTGACCACCGACTACCGCAGCGTCCTCTCCGAGGTCGTCACCACGCGCTTCGGCGCCTCCAGCGCGACCGTCTTCCCGGGGTTCGCGCCGCAGAGGGTCGGTGCGATGACCTCCCTGTGACCCGTCACCCCGGCGGCACGGGAGGTCCCGCGAACCCCGGACGGGGGCGGCGGGGTGCGAGGACAGCAGGTCGCCCGACCACGGAGCGTCGGTGGGACGCCGGCCGGGTGCCGCGCTCGCAGCCCGACGCAGCGGCCCGCGCGCCGCACGGACGCGCGGGGGGACGCCTCAGGCGCGCCCGGACGCCCCGCCGGCGTGGCGCTCGTGGCCGAGGTAGGTCGCCGAGAGGTCCTCGTCCCCGTGGCCGGCCTCGACGGCACGCTCCATCCGCTCGCGCACCGCGGCCAGCACGGCCATCTCGACCCCGACCGACGAGGCCGCCTGGAGGATCAGGCCGCCGTCCTTGACCCCGCCGGCCAGCGCGAAGCTGGCCTCGTGCTCGCCCTCGAGCATGGCCCGGCCCTTGAGCCCGACGTAGGGCGCGTCCAGCGCACCCCCCTGCACCGCCTCGAGGAACAGCGCCGGGTCGAGACCCAGCTCGCGGGTCAGCGCGAGGGAGTCCGCGACGCCCTGGGTGACGGTGAGGACCCACGCGTTGGCGGCCAGCTTCAGCCGGGAGCCCGCGCCGGCCTCGCCGACCCACATCGTGCGCGCGCCGACGGCGTCGAGCACCGGGGCGACGCGCTCGCGCACCGACTCCGGACCCGAGGCGAGGACGACCAGCGCGCCCTTCTCGGCCGGCTCCCGGGTGCCCAGGACCGGGGCGTCGACCAGCACCAGGTCGAGCTCCTCGGCCAGGGCGGCCAGCCGCTCGGTGCCGGCGACGCCGACCGTGCTCTGCTGCACCCACACCGTGCCCGGCGCCGCCGCGTCCCCGACCTGCCCGAGCGCCTCGGCGACGGCGTCCACGTCGTAGAGCATGGTGACGATCACGTCGGCCCCGCGCACGGCCTCGGCGACGCTGCCGCACGGCGCCAGGACGTCCGCGTGCGCCTCTGCCTTCGCGGCGGTGCGGTTCCACAGCCGGACCTCGCACCCGGCGGCGGCGACGTTGCGTGCCATCGGCGCGCCCATCAGCCCGGCGCCGAGGAAGGCGACGACGGGGAGGGCGGCGGGGGTGGACTGGTCGGACTGCTCGGGCATCGGGGCCTCCGGGCTGCTGGGGTCGAGGGAACGAGCCGAAACTACGCCGCCGGGCTGCTCACCCCGGTGCGGGTCCCGCCTCGGCGTCGGCGTCGTCGAACGCGGTCCCCCCGCCGAAGGCGTCGCGCACCTCGCGTGGACCGAGGACGCGGTAGGGCAGGGTGGCCGCCGCGGTGCGGGCGCGCAGCGCGTCGAGGGGAAGCCGGCCCCGGGTGGCGACCAGGACGAGGTTGCCGGCCCGGCGCCCCTTGAGCGTGGCCGGCTCGGCGGTGAGCAGGACGTGCGGCAGGTGCTCGACGAGCCCCGCCAGGACCCGTCGCGTGTGGCGCCACGGAGCCCGGTCGCTGAGGTTGAGCAGGGCCCACCCCTCGGGGGTCAGCACCCGGGCCACCTCGGCGAACCACGCCGTCGTGACCAGGCTCGCCGGCACGCGCCCGGCGTCGAAGGCGTCGACGACGAGGACCTGGGCGTGCTCGTCGCGCAGGGCGGCGAGCCCGCCCCGGCCGTCGGCGGCGCGCACCTTGACGCCGCTGCGGGCCGGCAGCGGCAGCGTGCGGCGCACGAGCGCGGTCAGGGCCTCGTCGGGCTCCAGGACGACCTGGGCCGAGCGTGGCCGGGTCGCCGCGAGGTAGCGCGGCAGACTCAGCCCGGCGCCGCCGACGTGCACCACGCGCACCGGTGCGCCGGCCGGCGCCCAGGCGTCGAGGACGTCGCCGAGGCGCCGCACGTAGTCGAAGACCAGCCGAGTGGGGTCGGCGAGGTCGACGTGGGACTGGTCGCGGCCGTCGCGTCGCACCAGGTGGCCGTCACCGGTGGCGAGGACCTCGGCGTCGTCGCTCACCGGCCGGTGAACACCGGCGCCCGGCGCTCGGCGCGCGCCGTGCGGGCCTCCCGGACGTCCTCGCTGTCCCAGCAGCGCGCGAAGGAGGCCGCCGCGGAGGCGTCGTCGGCGCCGGCGAGCACGTTCTTGGCGTGCGCGAGCGCGAGGGGGGCCAGGCCCGCCAGGTCGCGGGCCCAGGCCAGCGCCTCGGCGAGGTCGCCGGCCCGGTCCAGCAGGCCGCAGGCGAGCGCCTCGTCGCGGCCGAGGGTCTCCGCGGCGAGCATCAGCCGTCGCGCGGTCCCCGCACCGGCCACCGCGGCCAGCGTCCGGATGGTCCAGGCGTCCACCGCCATGCCGTTGCGCGCGGTCGGCACGGCCAGGCGGGCGCCGACGTCGCCGACGCGCAGGTCGCAGGCCAGGGCGAGCTGCGTGCCCGCCCCCACCGCCGGGCCGTTGACGGCGGCCACCACCGGCGCGGGGAGAGCGGCGAGGCCGTGCAGCAGGCCGTAGAGCGCGTCGAGGAACTCCGCACCGTAGACGGCGTCCAGGTCGGCACCCGAGCAGAACGACGAGCCCCGGCCGGTCACCACGAGCACCCGCGCCCCGGCGGTGACCTCGAGGCGCGCTGCGGCGAGGAGCGCGCGGCACAGCGGCAGGTCGAGGGCGTTGCGGCGGTCCGCGCGCTCGAGGACGAGCAGCGAGACCGGGCCGTCGCGCGAGGTCGTCAGCATGGCGGGATCCTAGGACCGCCCACGCAGGGGTCGTAGGGCAGCATGGGCGCGTGAGCGCCTACTGGATCAGCACCTACCTCGAGATCCGCGACGAGGCGAGGCTCGCCGCGTACGCCGAGCTCGCCGGACCCGCCCTGAGGGCCGCGGGCGGCACCTTCGTGGCCCGCGGCGCCCCGGCCGCGACCTACGAGGCCGGCCGCGACCTGCGGTCGGTGGTGATCCGCTTCGAGTCGGTCGAGGCAGCCACCGCGGCCCACGACGGCGAGGCGTACCAGGAGGCGCTGGCCGCCCTGGGCGACGGCGCGCTGCGCGACCTGCGCATCGTCCCCGGCGTCTGAGGGGCGCCCGGACCCCGTCAGGGCGTGCCTCCGGTGGCGCCGACGTCGGCCCAGCTGGCCTCGGTGCGCTGCACCAGGTCGTCCACCACACCCCGGACGCCCCCGGTGCGCTCGAACGCGGCCCGCTGACGGGCGGCCCCTCCCCCGGCGACGACGCGGTCGAGACCGGCGGTGACCAGGTCGAGGTCGCCCGCCTCCTCGAGCGCCTCACGGGTGGCCCCGACCAGGGCCTCGAGGACCTCGCGCGCGGGACGCAGGTCCTGACCGACGGGGTGCACCAGCCGCCCGGACGTGCCGTGACGCGACGCGCGCCAGTGCGCCGCGCGCAGCATCTCCGCGCGCCAGGGCGTCGCCGGTCCGTCCTCGTCCTGGGCGCGGGCGGCGGTCTCGACCAGCCCGCGCGCCAGCGCCGCGACGAGGACGGCGTCGTCGAGGTCGGTGCACACGTCGGCCACCCGCACCTCGAGGGTCGGCTGCGCGGTGGCGAGCCGGGCGTCGAGGTAGAGCATCTTCTCGTCACGCGCCGCCCCGCTCTCGACGAGCCAGCGACCGACCCGGCGGTAGGTCTCCACGTCGCCGAACCGCTCGGTCGGGCCGGCCGTGGGCCACCGCGACCACACCTGCGCCCGCCAGGAGGCGTACCCGGTGTCGCGGTCCTCGGCGTAGGGCGAGTTCGCGCTCACCGCGACCAGCACGGGCAGCCACGGCGCGATCCGGTCGATGACGGCCACGCCCTCCTCGTCGGAGCCGACGTCGACGTGGACGTGCATGCCGCAGGTGCCCGCGGCGCGCGCGACGTCGCCGAAGCGCTCGACGATGTCGCGGTAGCGCGGATCGGGCGAGACCACCGGCTCGCCGCTGGGACGCGGCACCACGCCACAGGCCACCGCGGCCAGGTCGGCCTCCCGGGCGGCGCGGCCGGCGGTGCGCCGTGCGGCGACGACCTGGGCGCGCAGGTCCGCGAGGTGGCGGTGCGGGTCGGTCCGCGTCTCGACCTGGTGGCCGAACAGCTCCTGGTCGAGCTCGTCGGCCGCGGAGCCCGGTGCCCCGCGTCGGGCGTCCACGAGCCGCTTGACCACCTCGGAGGACCGGGGGGAGACCGACCCGGTCCCGGGGTCCACCAGCAGCAGCTCCTCCTCGATCCCGACCGTGCGCACCATGGCGCAGAACCTAGCCCGCGCGGCTGCGGTGAGCGATCGGGAGGACCGCACCGGCCGAGACGACCCTCGACCGGGCGGTCCGCGCGCTCACAGGTGGTCGGGCACGACGAGAGCGTCGGGGTCACCGCGGTGCGGCATGGCCCGCACCGCGGTGCGGGTCAGCCGCGCGGCGACGGCGACCAGCGCGCGGCGGCGCCGGGTTCCCAGCGAGTCCCAGCCGTCCGGGCTGCGGTGCTCGTGCACCTCGCGGAGCGCCGCGGCCGCGGCCTCGGCGTACTCCTCGGCGCTGAAGTCCGGCGTGGCGCCGACGGTCGGGCGCTCGGGCAGCGCCACCAGGACGGGCAGCACGATCTCCCCGGCGGCGGCGAGCCGGTGGTAGCGCTGGGCCCGGTCGAGGCGGTCGTAGGCGGTGGCGGTGCTGCCCCGTCGCCACGGCGGCCGGGTGGCGGCGAACAGCTCGCGCGCCACGGCGTCGACCCCCGCGGTCATCTCGTGCTCGGTGAACCTCACCCGGGCCGATCCTCCTCGTCCCGGTCGCGGCCCGGCGCGACCCCGCGCACCCGGGCGCGCACCTCCTCGGCGACGACGCCCGGCACCTGGTCGGGCGACCAGTGCCCGACCTCGGGCAGCCGCACGAAGCGGTAGTCGGCCTCGACGAACGCGCCGCACCCGAGCGCCGCGGCCTCCGCGGTGGCCCGGTCCTGCTCGCCCCACACGAAGGTGGTGGGCACCCGCACCGGGGGCGTGCCCCCCAGGTCCGCGCCCATCGCCCGGTACCAGGACAGGGCCGGGGTCAGGGCGCCGCCGCGCATCAGCGCGACGTAGGCCTCGACGTCCTCGGCCGGGACGGCGCCGTCGTAGATCGCACGCAGCCCGGCCGCGTCGTCGGCCAGGAGGACCTCCTCGGCCTCGCCGGGGCGCCGGAAGCGCTTGATGTAGGACGACAGGCGCTGCTGCTCGGGGTCGGTGGCCAGCGCCCGTCCGAAGGCGGCCAGGTGCGGCACGGACAGGGCGGTGAGGGTGAGCACCCGCTCCGGATGGCGGGCGGCCAGCACCCAGGCCACCGAGGAGCCCCAGTCGTGACCGACGAGGTGGAAGCGACCCAGCCCCAGGTCGTCGGCCACGGCCAGCGCGTCAGCCACCAGCTCCTCGATGCCGTAGGCCGCGACGTCGGCCGGGCGCGCGCCGGGCGAGTAGCCGCGCTGGTCGGGTGCGACCAGCAGGAGGTCCTCGTCGGCCAGGTGACCGGCCACGGCGCGCCAGCTGCGCGCGGACTGCGGGAAGCCGTGCAGCATCAGCACCGGGGTGGCCCCGTCGCGGCCGTGCAGGACCACGTCGAGGCGCAGCCCGTCGCGGGTGGTGCTGGTCCGCCGCGTCCGGTCCGTGGGCTGGGGAGTCGGGTCTGGTGCCACGCCCCGAGCATCGCAGACGCCGCCGGTCGCGGTCGGGCTATGGTCCGTGCGTGAGCGAGAGCGGGGATACCCTGGCCGTGGCCGGGGGCCGACGCCGCCGCACCTCGTGGGCCACCCTGTGGCGCTACACCGGCAGCTCCGTGGTCGCCGCGGTCTGCAGCGAGACCGCGCTGGTCGTCCTCTACGGCCTGCTGCACGTCTCGACCGGGTGGGCCTCCTCGCTGGCCTGGCTCGCCGGTGCGCTGCCGAACTACTGGCTCAACCGCAGCTGGGCGTGGCGCCTGCGCGGGCGGCCGAGCCTGCGCCGCGAGGTGCTGCCCTACGTCGTCATCGTCGGGGTGACCCTGCTGCTGGCCTGGCTCGGCACCAGCGCGGTGGACCGGTGGCTGCGCGGAACCGACGTCTCCGGCCAGCTGCGCGTCGCGCTGGTCGCCGGGACGTTCCTCGGCGTCTACGTCCTGATGTTCGTGCTCCGTTTCGCCCTGCTCGACCGTCTCTTCACCCGTCACGCGATCCCGGAGGACCAGCCATGAGCACCGACCCCACCACGCCCGGGACCGGGGGGGCCGGCGCCTTCCACGAGGCCACCGGGCGCGACCTCGAGGACGCCTCCGGCGCCGACCAGCGTCGCTACCGCGCCTACCAGCTCGAGCTGATCGCGGCGCACTGCGGCTCCTCGGTGCTCGAGATCGGCGCCGGCCTCGGGGAGTTCGCCGCCCAGCTGCACGACCTGCGACCGGCACGTGGTGACCGACGTGGACCCCGACTGCGTGGCCTCCATGGCGCACCGCTTCGCCGACCGTCCGGCCGTCGAGGCCCGCCGCCTGGACCTCGCGGCGCCGCCGGTCGACCTCGGCGACCCGGTGGCGAGCGTGGTGGCCATCAACGTGCTCGAGCACCTCGAGGACGACGCGGCCGCGCTGCGCAGGCTGGCCTCCTGCACCGAGCCGGGCGGCACCGTGGTGATCTGGGTGCCCGGCTACCAGCAGCTCTACGGCGACTTCGACCGCCGGGTGGGCCACGTGCGCCGCTACACCCCGCGCACCCTGCGCGCCGCGTTCGTCGCGGCCGGCCTGGTCCCCGAGACGGTCAAGCCGGTGAACCTGCTCGGCGGGATGGCGTGGTGGCTGATGGTGCGCCGCGGCGGCGTCGGCGCGCCCCGCCCGGGCCTGGTGAGGGTCTACGACCGGGTGGTCGTGCCGACGACGAGGCTGCTGGAGCGGCGCCTGACCCCACCGTTCGGTCAGTCGGTGCTCGGCGTGGCCAGGGTGCCCCTGGCCTGAGCGGAGCCCTCGGGGCCACCCGGGCGATCCCGTGCCCGCCCCCGGCGTGGCCGCCGGGAGGGTCGGTGGGCTCGGCCCGGACGCTCCTGCAGGCGCGTCCACGCCAGGGCCGCCGCGACCGGCACCAGCAGGATCATCGGCAGCTGGTAGCGCCAGGTGAACTGCGCGGTGACGTCCGGGGCCAGCGCGAGCCCGACACCCAGGCTGGTGAGCAGCACGATCAGCGGCCGGCTCTCCGTCCCCCCGCGGCGGGTGGGCACGAACAGGCCGCGCACGGCGAGGCCGAGCAGCACCAGCAGCAGCGGGCCCGACAGGTAGACCACGAACCCGTAGACCCCGAGCACCCACGCCCAGGGTTGGCGGACGCTCGGCGCCTCACCGCCGTGCTCGGCGAACGCCGGCGCGGTCCACGCGGTCGGCTCGTAGTCGATGTAGTACCAGAAGTTCCACTTGTAGTGCGGTCTCGTACTCGAAGTAGTCCAGGCGCAGGGGTGCGAAGGCGCTCAGGAAGTCCCGCGTGACGACCCACGCGTAGTCGCCGGGCTGCTCGCGGATGGCGGCCAGGGCGAAGGCCCGCATCGCCTCGTCGGGGGTGCTGCCGTCGGGCGGCGGTCAGGCCGTGGTCGCCGTTCGGGTCGTGCCAGCCGTACCAGGTCGGGTCACGCCGCTCGCCGAGCGGCTCCGCCGGGCACAGGGCCCGCTGGTAGTCGGGGACCTGGAGCGCGTCGCAGTCCACGAAGGTGGTGGTGCGCATGTACAGCGCCCGTCCGCTGGCCTGCGTGAGCGCCCAGCTGCCCTGCTCCGCGTGGTACCAGCCCGCGTAGGCCACCAGCGGTGCCGCGAACGCCGCGACCAGCGCCGCGGAGGTGACCAGGCGGCTGCGCGGCGTGGTCGCCGCGAGCAGGCAGAACAGGACCGCCGGCCAGGACGGTGGGCTGCCCCGACGACCCGCACGAGCACGCCGCGCGCCGAGCAGCAGGCCGGCGAGGGCGGCCGTGGCCGGCGGTCGGGCGGCGCCGCCAGGCCAGCACCGCGACGGCGAGCAGGACCAGGGTGTCGAAGAGGACGTCGCTGAGCGCGGAGTGCTCCAGCACCAGCTGCATCCGGTCGAGGAGCACCGGAAGGGTCGCCAGGACCGCGACGCCCCGGCGCACGCCCCAGCGGCAGCAGCAGCACGTAGACCAGCACGCCGCACGCCAGGCCGAGCAGGTGCTGGGTGATCGCCGAACCGCCTCGAGGTCGCGGGTCAGCCACGACAGCGCCCGCAGCAGCGCGCCGTAGCCCACCGTGCGGTCCGGCGAGGGCTCGAGCACGTCCGACGAGGCGCAGGTAGGTCGGCCCGTCGCTGATCGCGAAGGCCGGCGGGAAGGCCACCTGCACCAGGACGCGCAGCAGCGTCGCCAGCGCGAGCACCCCCAGGACGAGGCGGTGCTCAGCGACGAGGCGTCGCAGCCCGCTCCCGGAGCGCGGCCGCGCGCTCGGTGACCGGGACGGGGCAGCCTTCACGCCACCAGGTCCCGAGCACCACCCCGGCGTAGCGGCGGCCGTAGCACCAGGTTGCTGCCCTTCTTCGTCGAGCCGGCCGCCCGGACGTGCATCGTGCCGGGAACCTCGAGCCACGGGAAGCCGTGCGAGAAGGTGCCGAGCAGCAGCTCGGAGGACTGGTACTGCGGCTGGTTGAGGGTGACGGCCGCGGTGACCTCGGCCCGCATCGCCCGCAGCCCGAAGGAGGTGTCGGTGACCCGGTGCCCGATCAGGGCGCTGACCAGCCAGGCGAAGACGTGCACCCCGGCCCGGCGCACCCGGTCGCGGGTCTGCTGGTGGCCGAGGCAGCCGGGACCCGGTCACGAAGTCGGCCCGGCCCGGCGAGCACGGCGTCGAGGAGCCACCGGCGAGGTCGGCGGCGTCGTACTGGCCGTCGGCGTCGGTGGTGAGAGGTAGCGCGCGCCGTGCTCGCGGGCGATCCGGTAGCCGAGCCGCAGCGCCGCGCCCTGGCCGCGGTTGGCGCGGGCAGGCCACGCAGGTGCGCGCGCGGCGCGTCGCGCACCTGCTGGGCGGTGCCGTCGGTGCTGCCGTCGTCGACGACCAGCACGTCGGCGGGCAGGCCGCCCACGGTCGCCGGCAGGGTGGCCAGCACCGCCGGCGATCCCGCCGCGACTCGTCGTAGGCCGCGATCACGATCACCACGGGGGCGAGCAGCGGGGTGTCGTAGTGGCGGTCGAACTCCGCCAGCGCCGCCGCGTCGACGTCGTCGGACTGCGGGCGCGAGGCCGCCCTCCCGCGACGCCCGCGCAGCAGGCCGGTCAGCCCCAGGGCGCCCGCGGCCGGCAGCCAGGCGGCCAGCAGCCACCAGCCCGAGGTCGCGGTGGCGCCCCCGGCGACCCAGGCGGGCAGGCTCACCAGCACGGGGAGCGCGACGACGCCTGCGCAGGCACGCCGCAGCGGTGCGCAGGCCGAGCGACCCAGCCCGGCCGCGCCCGCGGCAGCGACCAGGCCGGCCAGCACCATGCCGGCCGCGAGAAGCGGCGCGGCCGGCACGTCGGTCGAGGACGGGTCGTGCGCGCTGCCGGCCGCCGTCGCGGCGACCACGGCCGCGAGGGCGAGCGCGAGGCCGCCGGCCCGCTCGGCCAGCGTCGGCCGGGCGTGGCGGACCAGCGCGGCCAGGGCGCCGGTGGTCAGGAGCAGGACCAGCGCGGAACGCACCGCATCGGGCCCGGACGCCGCCGCGGGGGACGCCAGGATCGGGCCGAGCGCGACGAGCACGGCCAGCCAGCGCCACACCGCCCAGCGCAGCAGGAGCCAGGCCACCGCGACCGCCACCACCGCGGAGACGGAGACGACGAGCATCGTCATCGGCGTGGCCCCACCCACCTCATGGCGCGCCTCATCGCCCGGGTCGGAAGTCGGCCCACACGGTGCCCATGCCGGCGACGAGGTCGGTGCGAGGGGCCCACCCCCGCGAACGCGCCCGTGCGTTGTCGACGACCACCGCCGGCATCTCACCGGGCTGCGCGTCGACGTGGGTGACCGGCAGCGCGGCACCGGTGGTCTCGCGCACGGCCTCGACCATGTCGAGCACCGTGACCGACTGGCCGCTGCCCACGATCACCGGACCGTCGGACCAGCCGTCGTCGACGGCGGCGGTGAACGCGGCGGCGACGTCGCTGACGTGGACGAGGTCGCGACGCTGGGTGCCGTCGCCGTAGACGCGCACGCCCTCACCGGCGGCGGCGGCGCGCATCAGGCGCGGCACGAAGCTGTCCTTGGCCTCCATCCCCTGGCCGTAGACGTTGGTCAGCCGCAGGGCGGCCGTGCGCAGGCCGAAGCCGCCCGCATAGCCACTCATCAGCATCTCGCAGGCGGCCTTCGTCGCCCCGTAGGGCGTCAGCGGCCGTAGTGGCAGCTCCTCGGTGATGGTGACCTCGACGGGACCCACCACCGCGTTGGTCGAGGCCAGCACGAAACCGCCCAGGCCGCGCTCGCGACCGAGCTCGAGCAGCGCGGCGGTCGCCTCGACGTTGAGGGCGTGCACCGCGGCCGGGTCCTGCAGGGAGCCGAGCACCGAGGTGAAGGCGGCGAGGTGGACCACGACGTCGGTGCCTTCGACGAGGGCCTCCCGTCGCACCGCGTCGTCGAGGAGGTCGCCGACGATCGCGGTGCCCGGGTCGTCGGCGGGCGCCGCACGGTCCACGACGACCACGTCGTGGCCGGCGCCGCGCAGCGTCGCGACGACGCTGCGGCCCACGAAGCCCGCGCCACCGGTGACCAGGACGCGGCTCACCGCGAGCGGCTGCTGCGCGCCTCGCGCCACCGCACCGCCGGAGCCAGCATGGCCACCTCGACCCGGTCACGGTGCCGCTCGATGATCTCGAACATCGAGGTCAACAGATTCTCCGAGAGCAGGTGCGGGCGCAGGCCCAACGACTCCAACGCGGTGTGGGCGAAGGCGTAGTGGTGGTTCTCGATCTCCACCCGCGGATTGTCCACGTGCGTCGATCTCCACCTGCCCGGGGAAGCAGTTGGCCACGATCTTGGCCATCTCCTCCAGCGAGAAGCTCTCCGTGGCCTGGTTGAACACCCGGAACTCACCCGCCTGCGCAGGATGCTCGCAGGCCAGACGGATGCACTCCACGGTGTCGCGGATGTCGAGGACAGCACGCGTCTGCGAACCACCGCCGTAGACGGTCAACGGCAACCCGAGCACCGCCTGGATCGCGAAACGGTTCAACACGGTGCCGAACACCGCGTCGTAGTCGAAACGGGTCGCCAGGCGAGGATCCAGCACCGTCTGCTCGGTCTGCTGGCCATAGACGATGCCCTGGTTCAGGTCGGTCACCCGCAGACCCCAGATCCGGCAACCGAACTCCAGGTTGTGGCTGTCGTGCACCTTCGACAGGTGGTAGAAGCTACCCGGCCGCTTGGGGAACAGCACCCGGTCGCGGCGACCGTGGTGCTCGACCTCGAGCCACCCCTCCTCGATGTCGATGTTGGGCGTGCCGTACTCCCCCATCGTGCCGAGCTTGACGATGTGGATGTCACGATCGAGCTCACCCACCGCATACATCAGGTTCAACGTCCCCACCACGTTGTTGCTCTGCGTGTACACCGCGTGCTTGCGGTCGATCATCGAGTACGGCGCCGAGCGCTGCTCCGCCAGGTGCACCACCGCATCCGGAGCGAAGGACCGCACCGCATCGAAGACGAAGTCGGCGTCGCACACGTCACCGTGGAAGGTGACCACCCGCTCACCCGAGACCTCCGACCACGCCCTGACCCGCGTGCTCAACGACTCGATCGGCACCAGGCTCTCCGCCCCCAGCTCATGGTCGTAACCACGGCGCACCGCACTGTCCAGCACGGCCACCTCGTGGCCGGCCGCCGACAGGTACATCGCGGTCGGCCACCCCAGGTAACCGTCACCACCGAAGATCATGATCCGCATCAGTGACAGTCCTCTCGGGCCGCGGGGCCCGTCGTCGCGCGGACGGCGCTGGTCCGGTCCAGGCCGCTCCGCTCGGAGCATAGGGCCGCGCCCGACCTGCGTCACCCCACCTCGTCGGGTGTTGACACCCGGTTCCTCACCGGGGGTACAGCCAGCAGCGATAGCTCGTGGTCCGCAGCCCGGGCGTCCAGGCGAGGCCACGCATCAGCCGGGCACCGGCGACGTCGAGGGCGTGGAGGCACACCACCTGGACCTCGAGGGTCCGCAGCGCGCGGCGCGCCGCGCGCACCGACGGCGTCGCGACCTGGTTGGCGAGGTCGCTGAGGAGGCGTCGCGCGGGGTAGTCGAAGGACGCGACGTCACGCAGCGGGTCCAGGTAGTAGACCCGAGGCGCGACGGTCTTGACCCTCGCCGTGGTCACCGCGACGGTGATCGAGACCGCGTCCGGTGCGAGGACGACGTCGCCGGGCTCGGTGCTCGCGAGGATCCACGACGTGACCGACCGCGTCGCCTCGCCGCGCTTCCACTGCAACGGGGCCGCGAAACCCGCCGACGTGCCCGCCCCCCAGATGGGGGCGGCCCCGGTGACGGTGAGCACCAGGGCCAGGACGGCGGCCCCGACCCGCACCCGGCCCGGGCGCAGCCGCGCACCCGCGGTCACCACCAGGACACCGACCAGGGCGGCGACGGTGCACGCCCAGGAGAGCCGCCACAGGGTGGGGCCCAGGCCGACGAGGCCGAAGCCCACCTCGGTGACGCCGGGCACGAACGTGATGGCCAGGACCACCACCAGCGCCCCCGTGGTGGTCCGGGCCGCCGGGTGCGGGAGCAGCAGCGCGCCGAGGAGGACGGCGAGCACGGCTACCACCGCCAGCAGCCCGAGCCGGCCGCCGACGAAGATCTCGTGCCCGAACCAGGACGGGTCGAAGCGGTAGGTGCGCCGCATCCCGAACTGGTCGGCGGAGTAGCCGCCGAGCGCGACCGTGGCCACCGCGCCGCCCAGCGGGTAGGCCGCCAGTGCGAGCAGCCCGAGGCCGCCGGTGCGCCAGCGGCGACGGACCAGCAGGGGCAGGGCGCCGCCGACGGCGATCACGGGCACCAGGAACAGCGCCGTCGTGGAGAGCCCGACGGCGGCGACGCCCCCGACGAACAGACGCGCGGCGCCGCGTCGGGTGGGCGCCTCGACGTAGGCCAGCAGGTGCGCCAGCAGCAGCGGCACCACCACGCACAGCAGCACCACCTTCCCCTGCCACAACCGCGTCAGGAACAGGTTGCCCGGGGTGGCGTAGGAGAAGCCCCCGTCGACGAGCAGGAAGACCAGCCCCACGCTCAGCGCGCCCGCGACGGCCACGATCCGCCAGGCCCGCAGGAGGCGCCACAGCGCCAGCACGGACAGGAACGTCGCCAGCGGGGTCACGACGACGTAGGCCACGGTCGCGGCGCGGGCCCGGAGCAGGTGGGCCGCCGACCCGACGAGCGCGTCGTAGGAGGCCGTCGGCGGCCAGTTCGCCATCGGCAGGGCCAGGTTCGAGAACAGCACGTCGCGCAGCGGAAAGGTCCCGTTCTCGGCGGTCCACTGGGAGAGGTTCAGGTAGTAGAGGTCGTCGGGGTTGGACCGGAGCACGAACGAGGACAGCACCGCGAGCCCGACGGCCCACAGCAGCACCACGGCCACCTCGCGGCCCGGCCGCGGCGCGGGCTCGCCCCCGGGGCCCGCGGTCCCGGCGCTCGGGGTCCCGGCGCTCGGGGTCCCGGCGCTCGGGGTCCCGGCGCTCGGGGTCCCGGCGCTCAGGGTCCCGGCGCTCAGGGTCCCCGGGCGGTCGCGCTGGGAGCGGGCCGCGAGCACCAGGCCGAGGCCGGACGCGGCCAGGAACGGTACCCAGACCGTCACCCACGGCGCGTGCGTGGCCAGGGCGAGGGCCGCGACGGCGGCGAGCACGACGACCGTCCGCACCCCCCGGGACCACGCCCGTCCTGCCCCGGCGAGCGGGACCGGGGACGCGGGCACGGGCCCTGGGTCCGGGTCGGTGGTGGGCCGGGGCCAGCGCCAGAGCAGCGTGGTGCCGACGAGCAGCACCAGCTCCACGCCGAGGGCCACCGGCACGCCGAGCCCCAGGACCAGGCACAGGTGGTAGGTGAGCGTCCAGGACGCCAGCAGCACGAGCACCGCGTCGAGCGCGACGTCGCACCACCGGGTCACCGACACCCGCGCAACCTAGCCTGCGGTCGTGCGCCGCCGGGTTGGCGCGACCGGTCGGCGCGGATGACCGACAGGAGGTCACGACCGTGGGGTTCGCGCCGACGACCAGGGCGCCGCGCAGGAGGCTGTGCGACCACGCCCCGGGGGGACGGCACCGAGACGCCGGGTCGCAACCGGTCGGCTCGAGGGTCCCGTCGCCCGCGGTCGCGCCCAGGACGACGATGCCCAGCACGACCAGCCAGGACCGGCCAGGACCGGCCAGGGCCAGCGCACGCGCCGCGGCGTTCGATCGGGTGGATCGAACGCCGCGGCACCAGGTCCCACGCGGCGCAGACGGCGGCGAGCAGCACGGCGAGGACCGTCCACCGTCGCCGGCACGAGCAGCGCGGTGAGTGAGCGGCGGCGTCGTGCTGGTCCAGCCGGGGCCCGGGGCGTCGTGGGTGCGGGCGCGAGTCGTTTCCCGGCGGTCGTGCCCGGGATCTCGAGGACGCGGAAGGAGGCGGTCATCGACGGGTCTCGTCCGGCATCCTGCGGCGCACGGAGGCGCTCGTCGTCGTCCTGCCCCAGCCATGCTGTGTGGCGCCTGCCACCGACGTGACCGCCCGGCACCGCCCGCGCTCCGGGGACACGGTCGCGCCTGGGACGCTGTCGTGGTGAGCACGCCCGCCGCCGTCGACCCGCCCGCCTCCGCCGTCGACCTCCGCCTGGTGGTGGTCGACATGGACGGCACCCTGCTCGACGGCGACGGCCTCGTCCCCGGCGACCTGTGGCCGCTGCTCGAGCGGCTCGAGGCCGCCGGCGTGGTGTTCGCCCCGGCCAGCGGCCGGCAGTACGCGACCCTGGCCCGGATGTTCGAGCGGGCGCGCGAGGGCATGGTCTTCATCGCCGAGAACGGCAGCTACGTCGTGCGCGACGACCGCGAGGTCTCCTCCACCACGATCGAGCCCGGCACCGTGGTCGAGATCGTCGCCGCGATGCGCAGCCTGGCCGGCGCCGGGACCGACCTCGGGGTCGTCGTGTGCGGCAAGCGCGCGGCCTACGTGGAGCGCACGGACCGACGGTTCCTCGACCACGTCGACCCCTACTACGCGAGCCTCGTCGAGGTCGTCGACCTCGAGGACGTCGACGACGACGTGGTGAAGGTCGCCGTGTTCGCCTTCGAGGGCCCCGAGGAGGCCGTCGCCCCTCACCTCCAGCAGTTCCGCGACGTCCGGGGCGGACACCAGGTCGTGGTCTCCGGGGCGCACTGGGTCGACGTGATGCCGGCCGGCGTCCACAAGGGTCTGGCCGTGCGGCGCCTGCAGGAGTCGCTGGGCATCGGCCCGGAGCACACCGTCGCGTTCGGTGACTACCTCAACGACCTGGAGATGCTCGACGCCGCCGCTCACTCCTACGCGATGGCCAATGCTCACCCCGAGGTGCTCGACCGTGCCCGCCACCGCGCCCCGGCCAACACCGAGAACGGCGTCGTGCGCACGGTCACCCACCTGCTCGACGACGCCGGCCGCTGACCCTGCGACGCCCCTGCGCGGGCGGGCGGCCCGGCCGGGCCGGCCGAGCGGGGGCGTGTCGAAACCCCAAGGGATGCAGGGATGTCGGCAGTTCCCTGCGCGGATCTGCACCGGGAAGTGCGCACGCGCCTTCATCCCTTGTGAAATCCGCACGGCGTCAGGAGGCGCCTCGATCAGCGCGGGGCTGGTAGCGCCGCGGCCAGCGGCGGCCGACGGGCCGCGTGAGCCGCAGCGCGGCCGGGTCGCGCCAGCACAGCCGACGCGAACGGCGAGGGCGTCGCCGAGGTCGAGGTCGAGCACCGACAGCGCCCGTCGCGGGCGCGCGCGAGCAGCGAGGCGGGCAGGACGGGCCGGTCGCGGTGGCGGTGCGGGCGTCGAGGTCCAGCGCGGGGAACGCGCTGACGTGGTGGTCCACGCCGTGCCGCCCGGCAAGCGGGTCGGCCTGGCCGATCAGGTGGAGGCGGGTGTGGCCCGCCCCGACGAGCAGCAGGTCGACGCCCCCGTCCGGGTCCACGGCCCCCGACGCCCGCCTTGTCGGGGTCCCCTCAGCAGAGGTCGCGCGGGTCGTCGGGCACGTCGACGGCGACCCGTCGCAGGGTCTCGAGCGGGACCAGCTCGAGGGCGGCCTCGCTGGTCGCGGCCAGCACGACCGGTGCCGCCACGCCCTGCTCGGCCGACAGGAGCCACCGCGCGGCCACCACGCACCACCGGTCGCCGGGACGCAGCCCGGGGAAGCCGAGCTCGGGCCGTGGGGTGAGGAGGTCGTTGCCGGTGGCGCGCTGGTGCTCGAGGAACGCGGAGGTCATCACCGCGCACACCGCGTGGACGCCGGGGTCGCGGTCCCCGCAGCGGCACGACCCGTCGCGGAAGTAGCCGGTCATCGGGTCGGTGCCGCACGGCTCGAGGGCACCGCCGAGCACGTTGAGCTCGCTCATGGGCCCAGCCTGCCACCCGGCGCACCCGGGTGAAGCAGCACGGGAGCCTGCCCGCCGCGACCCGAGGCCGGCCCGTCGACGCGCGGCAGGAACCCGTCACGCTCGACCGGCAGCGGCACCCGCAGGGTCTCGCCGACCACGAAGACCTTGAGGACGACGTCGAGGTCGAGCGACGCAGGAAGACCACCTCGGGGATGCGCGCCCGCAGCACCAGCCCGGCCGGCACGCCGCGAGGACGCGGCCGCGCCGCGATGCACCCCAGGGAGATCACGCCGTCGTCGCTCGGCGTCTGCCTCCCTCCTCGTTCCCGGCGCGCCGCGTGCCCGGCGGGTCTGGTGGTGGGCCACGCCGCCGGCGGGTCATGATGACCGCATGACCTCCGTCACAGCCCAGCCCCATCCCGACGACGACCTCGTGGTCACGACCGGGGCCGGCCCGGTGCGCGGACGCCTCGAGAACGGCGTCGGCGTCTTCCGCGCCGTCCCCTACGCCGCTCCCCCGTTCGGCGCGCTCCGCTTCGCACCGCCGCAGCCGCCGGAGCCGTGGGCCGAGGTCCGCGACTGCACCGCGCTGGGGGCGACCGCACCGAAGCCGCCCTACCGCGCGGTCGTCTTCGACCTCCTGCCCGAGCCGGTGGTGCCCGGCGAGGACTGCCTGCACGTCAACGTGTGGACCCCCGACGCGCGCGGCGGGCCCGACGGCGGGTTCCCCGTCCTGGTCTGGATCCACGGAGGGTCCTTCCAGAACGGCTCGAACGCGGTGCCGGTCTACGACGGCGCGGCCTTCGCGCGCGACGGTGTGGTCCTGGTCTCGGTGAACTACCGCCTCGGCGTCGACGGGTTCGCCCGCCTCGCCGGCGCGCCCGACAACCGGGGGCTGCTCGACCAGGTCGCCGCCCTGGAGTGGGTGCGCGACACCATCGCCGTCTTCGGCGGCGACCCGTCGCGGGTCACGATCTGCGGGGAGTCCGCCGGCGCGATGGGCGTCACCACCCTCTGCGCGATGCCGGCCGCGCGGGGGCTCTTCAGCCGGGTGATCGCGCAGAGCGGGGCGGGCCACCACGTGCTGCACCCGGCCAGCGCCGACCTCGTCGCGGCCGAGCTGGCCACGCTGCTCGGCGTCGAGCCGACCGCCGAGGCGTTCGCCCGGGTGCCGGTCGAGGAGCTGCTCGAGGCCCACCACGACCTCGTGGAGCTGGTCGGGCGCGACCCGCGCCCGGAGCGCTGGGGCGAGGTCGCGGCGAACATGATGCCCTTCGAACCGATCGTCGACGGCGACTCCCTGCCCGGGGTCCCGATCGAGGTCCTCGCCGCCGGTGACGGTGCCGAGGTCGACGTGCTGGTCGGCTCCAACGACGACGAGCACGCGCTGTTCCTCTACCCGCTGCTCGACGCGATCGACGAGCAGCGGGTGCGCCTGGTGCTGGCGCTGCTCGGCGCCGAGAACGGTGCCTACGAGACCCTGGCGGCCTCCATCGGCAGCGAGCGCGCCGGCGAGGTGATGGTCGCGGGGATGACCGACTGGTTCTTCCGGCTCCCGGCCCTGCGCCTGGCCGAGGCCCGGGCGCGCACGGCGGTGGGGCCTGGGTGTACGAGTTCGGCTGGCGCACCCCGGTGATGGGCGGGGTCCTCGGCGCCTGCCACGCGCTGGAGATCGGGTTCGTCTTCGACACCCTCGACGTGCCCGAGGGACGGGCGATGACCGGCGAGCACCCGCCGCAGGCGTTGGCCGAGGACATGCACGGCGCGTGGGTCCGCTTCGTCACCGACGGCGACCCCGGGTGGCCGGCCTACGGGTCCGAGCGGCACACCCGACGGTTCGGAGGACACGCCGACGGCGAGGTGCTGCGCGACCCCGAGCCCGAGCGGCGCCTGCTCTGGCCGACGCGCTGAGCGGAACCCGCACGCGTCCGCACCCGATGGCGGCTCAGCGCTCCAGCGACAGACCGGTGGCCAGCGCGGCCAGCCACGGGTGCGCGGCGACCTCGTCGTCGATGCGCGCCGCCACGTCCTCGGGGATGGTCACCGCACGGCGCCGCTCCATGTCGACGTGCACGTAGACGATCTCCATCGTGCAGGCCACCGCGTCCCGTTCGCGGTCGAGGACCAGCGAGACCCCGTGCACGGCCTTGGCGGTGCGCGCGACCAGGCCCGACTGCACGCTGTAGCGCTGGCGCTCGCGCAGCTCCCCGGTGTATCGGATGCGGTGCTCGACGGTGAAGAACGACAGTCCGCGACGCGCGATGTAGTCCGCGCCCGTGATCGTGTCGCCGACCAGGCCCCACAGTCCCAGGGACCCCTCGGCGAAGTAGTGGGCGATGTTCATGTGCCCGTTCTGGTCGATGTGGGTGGCGGGGACCGTCTGGTCGGTCGCGGTGTGCAGAGAGGAGCTGCTCGGTGCTGGGAGTCACCGCACCTTCCTAGCCGACGCGCCGGGCGGGGCGCACCCGGGTCCTCAGCGCAGCACGGGACCGGAGAAGCGCCCGGCGGCCACCCGGTCGGTGTCGCGGCCGGCGAGCTTGGCCGCGTAGAGCGCGTAGTCGGCCGCGGCCAGCGTCTGCTCGGTCGAGGACGCCGGGCCGCAGCGGGCCAGCCCCGCCGAGAACGTCGTGACCGGGTCGGTGCGGGCCCACCCGGTGTGCAGACGCTCGAGCAGGGCCAGGGCGGCCGCGGGCGTCGTGACCGGCAGCACGAGCAGGAACTCCTCGCCGCCGAAACGGCCGGCGAAGTCCCCCGCGCGCAGCTGCGAGCGCAGCAGGGCACCGAAGTCGGCCAGCACCCGGTCACCGACCAGGTGCCCGTGAGTGTCGTTGACCTGCTTGAACAGGTCGAGGTCGCACAGCACGAGGACGTCGCCGGGCTCGGTGCGCAGCAGCCGCAGGTCGACCTCACGGCGGTTGCCGACACCGGTGAGCACATCGGTGTGCGCGGCCGCGAGGAGCTGCTCGGCCAGGTCGCGCTGGCGGGCCGCCAGGCGGGAGAGCAGCTCGGCCAGCAGGACCCAGATCGTCGCGATCAGCACCAGGCGCACGCCGGTGACGCGGGTCCAGCCCCCGTTGACGAGCACGAAGGTCGTCGCGGCGACGGGCAGCAGCACCAGGCAGGACCCCGGGCGGTGGCTCAGGCCGACGTAGGCGAAGCACAGGACGAGCCAGCCGGTCAGGGCGGCGGCGACGCCGGGCGCACAGGCGTCGACGGCGAGCAGCGCGGCGCAGGACGCGACCGGGAAGAGCAGGCTGGCCCGCAGCGGCAGCCGGTGCCAGGGCAGCGCGGCCGCGAGGAGCTGGACGCCGACCACGACCCCGCCGGCCGCGGTGAGGGCGCGCACCCCGTCGAGGTCGGGGGCGATCAGCGCGACCGCCGCCGCGACGGGGGCGAGCAGGGCGGCCAGGAGCAGCCGACCTCCGTGGACGGCGCGGTCGACCTCACCCTCGCGGACACGGCGCGACGCCCTGCCGGCGGCCCGCCGCTCACGCCGCTCCCGTCGGCGACGACGTCGGCGTCGGCCCGGACGCGCACCGGTGCGGGACGACGACGTCGTCGCGACCGGGAGCGGGATGTCCATGCCGCCTCCATCGGCCCGCGGGTGCGGGGACTGAGCCGAACCGTGGACGGGGTCGGGGTGGGGCCGGGCTATCGTGCGGCCGGGGCCGCCGCCGTGGCGTGTCCGTCACAGTGCGGAGGATCCGGGGGCGGTGCCGATGGGACCGCAGCGCACCCAGGCCGGTCTCGTCGCGCGCGCCCGCCGCGCGCGGACCGTCGTCGAGCACCGGGCCCGCGACCGCGGCCGGCGAGTGCTCGCGGCGGCGCCACGACCGGTGCGGACCGGCTGGGGCCTCGCCGAGCGCACGGCGCGCGACGTCCACGACGACCGGGTCCTCGGCCTCGCGGCCGAGGTCGCCCTGTTCACCCTGATCTCGCTGCCGGCCCTGCTGCTGATGATGCTCGGATCGCTCGGCTTCGTCGCCGACATGCTGGGCTCTGCGGGCACCGCCGAGCTCGACCGCATCGTCTTCGACCTGCCCCGCACGCTGCTCTCGGGCTCCACCTACCAGACCTACGAACCGCTGGCGCGCCAAGTGGTGGCCGAGGGACGGGCCGACGTGATCGGCTTCGGCCTGCTGCTCAGCCTGTGGACCGGCTCTCGGGCCACGAACCGGTTCCTGGAGACCCTGAGCATCGCGTACGACATCGAGGGTCGACGGCCCGGGTGGCGCCGGCGCCTGCTCGCCTACGCGCTGACCCTGCTCGGTCTGCTGAGCGCGGTCGCGGTGCTGCCGCTGCTGGTGCTCGGCCCGCGTCTGGTCGACCTCACCGCGCCCGACCGGGTCGCCGACCCGCTGCTCGCCGCCGGGGGCACGCTGTACTGGCCCATGCTCGGCCTGCTCGTGCTGGCCGGTCTCACCACCCTCTTCCACGTGGGCGTCCCGTGGCGGACACCGTGGCGCCGCGACCTGCCGGGCGCCGTGCTGGCGATGGTGCTGTGGTTCGCGGCCGCGGCGGCCCTCCGGGCCTACCTCGCCCTCGGCGGCACCAGCGGTGGCGGTGCCGCCTACCAGCAGCTGGGGACGCCGATCGCGGTCGTGCTGTGGCTCTACGTCTCGGCCATCGCGGTACTGCTCGGCGCCGAGCTGAACGCCGAGATCGAGAAGACGTGGCCCACGATCGATGAGCCGCGACGACGACGACGGCGAGATTTCGTTACCGAACAGATGATCGAATGTAGACATGGCGTATGTGGATAACCCCGTCTGACGTGCCCCGATGTCGGCGGCGAGTGCTTGACTGGTACTCATGGCCACCGACGACGACACCCGCACCGGGCACCCGCTCACGTGCGCGGTCCGTGCGCTGCGGGGCCAGGTCGGGGACCTGCTGGAGCGGCCGCTGTTCACCCTGGGTGAGGCCGATGCCGGCGAGGCGCTGGTCGAGCTGACCGCGCTCGCCTCCCAGGTCGCCGCGCTGGAGCTGCAGGTCGCCGCGCACGCCGACGTCGTCGGTGTCGGCACGGAGTCCGGCGCTGCCTCGGCCGGGGTCTGGTGGGCCGTGGCGACCAACCAGGACAAGGGCCCCGCGATCGGCAAGACCCGGCTGGGGCTGGACCTCGTGGACCGTTGGTTGCGCGTCGGGAACGCGCTCGCGGCCGGGGACATGACCCTCGAGCAGGCCCGCGTCATCGTCACTGCCCTGAACGACCTTCCCGCGGACGACCTCGACGCCCAGGTCATCGTCGACGCCGAGGTCGCCCTCGTCGACCTGGCGGGGAGCCATTCTCCGCGCGAGCTGCGGATGCTCGGCGCACGCATCCTGACCGTCGTGGCCCCCGAGATCGGCGAGGAGCACGACCGCAAGAGGCTGGAGGCCGCCGAGGCCAAGGCCGCCATGAAGCGACGCCTCACGCTCTCCCGCGACGGCCACGGGTCGGTGAACGGGCGGTTCACCATCCCCGAGGCCCAGTCCGCGATCCTCGAGAAGGCCCTCGACGCCCTCACCGCCCCCCAGCACGTCAACGCCACGGACGGAGCCGGCACCTGGGTGAAGGGCCGACCCTCCGCCGAGAAGCAGGGCGAGGCGTTCTGCGAGCTCCTCGAGACCCTGGACGTGAAGGACCTGCCGCAGGTGGCGGGGATGAACGCGTCGGTCGTGGTCCTCATCGACCTCGAGACCCTCAAGTCCGGCGTCGGCGCCGCGATGCTCGAGACAGGTCAGCCCATCACCGCAGCCCAAGCCCGCCGCTGGGCCTGCGAGGCCCAGATCATCCCCGCCGTCCTCGGCGGAAACAGCCAACCCATGGACCTCGGACTCGGCAAGCGGCTCTTCGACCACTACCAGCGCATCGCCCTCATCCTGCGCGACAAGGGCTGCACCGCGATCGGCTGCGACGCCCCCGCCAGCCGGTGCCACGCCCACCACGACCACCCCTGGAGCCACGGCGGCAAGACCGACATCGCCAACGGACGCCTCCTGTGCTCCCACCACCACGCGAGAGTCCACGACCCCGCCTACGCCGCCACCATCGGCGCCGACAACCAGATCACCTTCCACCGACGACGGTGAGACGCGAGACGGCGCACCTCGTGGCGCACGGTCTCCGTCCACGTCACCCGGCGTCCTCACTGTTCCTGCCCGCATCGCCATCGTCGCCCCCGACTTCACGCTGCTCGCCGCGGTGCACCGTGACGGGGGCGCCGCGCAGGCCGGTGAGTGGTCGATCGTCGTCTGCCGGGTGCCTCCTCCGGGCCGGGTGACCTTGGCCCGGGGGCCACTCAGTGGGGCGTCGCCGGCTCCAGGGCGGAATCCTCGGCCGGGCTCCCGGCGGGTACTCCGTCCTCGTCCCGGGACCCTCCGTCCCCCGCGCCGGCCGCGACGACCCGGTCGCGGCCGTGCCGCTTGGCCACGTACAGGGCGGCGTCGGCCTGCGCGGTCATCTCGGCGTGGTGGGCCATCGCCGCGTGACGGGTGGCGACGCCGGCCGAGGCCGTGACCGTGATCCCGGGGTGACCGGCCACCCGGGCCGAGGCGATCGCCGAGCGGATCCGCTCGGCGCAGAGCGTGGCGTCGCCGAGACCCGTCTCGCGCAGTACGACCACGATCTCCTCCCCACCGAAGCGGTAGGCGGTGTCGGTGGTGCGCAACGTCTGGCCGATCACCGTGGCGACGCCACGCAGCACCTCGTCGCCCACTAGGTGGCCGTGCTCGTCGTTGAGGCTCTTGAAGTGGTCGAGATCCACCATGACCAGGCTCAGGGGTCGGGCGTAACGACGGCAGCGGTCCCACTCGGTGTCGAGGTCGACCTCGAGGCGCCGTCGGTTGGGCAGCTGCGTCAGGGCGTCCATGTCGGCCAGCTCGCGCACCGCGCTGTGCAGGTGGGCCGACTCCAGCGCCGCCGCCGCGGTCGACAGCAGGGCGCCGAGCACCTGCTCGGTGTCGGAGTCGCAGCACGGGGCGCCGACCTCGAGCACACCGGTGACCATGCCGGCCAGCACGAGCGGGTGGGCCCGGGAGGAGCCGGCGCTCACCGGCCGGGCCTCGGCCGCGGCCTGCACGATCGTGTCGGGGGCGACGAGGTCGACCGGTGGCAGGACGCCGTGCGGGTCCTCACTGCGGTTCACGGCGTGGAAGACCTGGTCCTCGCCCCGCACCCACAAGGTGGCGGTAGCGCCCACCAGGTCGGAGGCCGCGGAGGTGACCGAGGCCGAGACGTAGCGGACGCTCAGGCTGCCGGAGATCTCCCGGCCCACACGCACGACGGTCTCCAGGCGCTCGGCCATCAGCGCCAGGCGCCGCTCCCGCTCGGCCGCGTCCGCGCCGGCCACCTCGAGGGCGCCGGCCAGCTCGTCGAGCTGGCGGCCCACCTCGCTGAGCTCGGGGACGTCGGTCGGTTCCGAGCGCACGCTCAGGTCCCCGCGCTGCAGGGCCTCGATGCGCGCCAGCAGGCTGCGCACCGGGGCCAGCAGCCGCACCTCGGCCCGTCGGCGCCGGCGCAGGAAGATCCCACCCGTGCCCAGCAGCAGTACCAGGTAGCTCAGCAGCGTGCCGAGGATCGCGCGGGTCTGCCCGGCGAGCGCGGCGTCGCGTCGCTCCTTGATCAGCTCGAGGCTGACGGTGTCGGCGGCACGGTAGTCGTCGAAGAGCTCCTTGCCCTCCAGCAGGAACAGGGTGAGCGTGCCGTCGGCCCGCTCCCGCGGCTCGAGGCGCGTGCCGCCCGCCCGCGCGGCCCACGCCTGCCAGCGCTCCCGGGCCACCAGCGTGGCCACCATCTCGTCGGTGACCTCGGGCATCTCCGCCATGGTGTCGACGAGGTCGCCGAACGCCTCGGTGCCGGCGCGCCGGCCGTCCTCGTAGGGCTCGAGGAACGCGGGGTCGCCGGTCGCGAGCCAGCCGCGCAGGCCGGTCTCCTGGTCGAGCATCGACTCCCGGCCGTCCCGGGCCAGGCGCGTCATCGTGGTGACGTCGACCAACCGCGGCTGCGTCACGAGAATCAGGTAGCCGGAGGTGACCAGGCTCAGCACGAGCATGGCGGCCAGGGCGGCGGCGGTGAAGCGGTGCCCGCTGAGGACCTCATCGACGAGGCCGCGCGTGCGTCTCCGGCTCTCCTGCCCCACGCGCACCACCGTAGGGTCCCGTCACCCCCGGCGTGACGGATCCGGTGATTGCCCGGCCACCGGTGAGACCGACACCGCGCACCGGCGAGACCGGGGCGACCCGCACCCCCTGGTTCGTGGACCCGGTGGAGAACATCCCTCGACCAGGGCCGCGGCCGACTTCTGCCTCTCGGGGCTCCTGCTTCGAGTCCGTCGCCTGACCGTCGCCTGACCGTCGCCTGGAGCGTCCCGGCCTACCGGCTCAGGACCGCGCGGAGATCCGCTCGGCCAGCCGGACGGCGGCGTGCAGCACCATCGGCACCGCCTCGGGGTCCGTGGTCTCCTGCTCGGGGACGAGACCCCCGAGCAGGGCCGCCGGCTGGGTCAGCCAGGCCCAGGCCCGCCAGGGGTCCATCCCGGCGGCCAGCAGCGGCTCGAGCACCGGTGCGAGGTCGGGGCGCGGCTCGCCGTCGGCGCTCAGCTGGAAGGCCGGCACCACGGTCCGCTCGTCGGCGACCAGCACGAGCAGGCGGTGCTGCTCGGCGTGCTTGTGCACGACGAACCGGGCCGCGTCGACCGACGTGCCGCGCACCGCGGCCACCCCCGCGTAGTCGAACCAGTCGCCCTCGAGCAGCCGCGCGCGCTGACGGGCCAGTCGCGCGACCTGGACCAGGGGCACCGGCACCGCGTGCCGGGGCTCGGAGCCCTCGTGGTGCAGCAGGTCGTCGAGCTCGGCGAGCTGCGCCTCGCTCAGCGGTGCGCCAGTGGCGGGGTCGCTCCACCGCGCACGCCCAGCCCGGTCGCGCGCGAAGGAGGGCAGACCCGCGTCGCCGAGGTGGTCGGCGAGGCCGAGGCCCTCGAGCCAGGCGGCGAGCCGCTCGCCCCGCTCGTCGTCGACCTCCGGGGGGCCGGAGTCGGTGGCGGGGGCGGTGGGGTCGGGGGCGTCCGGAGCGTCGGGGCCGGCCATCAGCTGAGCACGTCCTTGCGGGAGAAGATGACGAATGCGGCACCGAGCAGGACCACGGAGTACACCAGGGACCACAGCCCGCCGGTGACGATCCCGCTCCAGTCGACCTGCTGCGCCAGGGCGCCGGCCCACGAGAACTGCTCGTGGGTCGGCAGCGCCGCCCGCACCGAGCCGAGGGCGTCGATGGTGTCCAGGATGCTGGAGACGATGGCCACCATGACCGCCGCCCCGACTGCACCCAGCGGGGCGTCGGTGAGCACCCCCACCAGGAAGGCCAGTGCACTGACGAAGAGCATCACCGCGAACAGCGAGGCCACGATCAGCACCAGCCTCGGCCCCAGCGCCGCCCAGTCGAGCCGCTCCCCGGTCGGCGAGCGGTAGCCCGCCGAGCCGTAGGCGACCAGGCCGACCAGCAGCGACCACACCACGAGCAGCACCAGCGCCGCCAGGCTGGTCAGCAGCGCGACGGCGAGCTTGACGGCGAGCAGCCGCGAGCGCGGCACCGGGGCGGCGAGCAGGTAGCGCAGCGTGGACCAGCTGGCCTCCGAGGGCACCGCGTCCCCGGCGAACAGGGCGAAGAGGACGACGAGCAGGAACCCGGTCGAGGCGAACAGGGTGAACACGGTGAAGTTGGCCGCACCCACCTGCGCGAGGTCGACGAACGAGGGCGCACCACCGCCGTCCCCGCCGTCACCGAGGGAGAAGGCCCCCACCAGCAGCAGCGGCAGGGCGAGCAGCAGGCCGAGCGCGGTCTGGGTGCGGCGGCGGCCCAGCTGGCGGCCCAGCTCGGCGCGGACGGGCAGGGGGGCGCTCACCGGGCCACCTCCTCGGTGGGTCGCTCGGGAGAGGGGTCGGGGGCGTGCTGGTCGGCGGCGCGCTGGTCGGGGGCGCGCTGGGCGGCGGAGTCGTCGCCGACCAGCCCCATGAAGACCTCCTCGAGGTGGCGCCGGCCGTCCAGCGCGGTGACGCCGACGCCGGCGGCGACCAGGGCGGCGACCAGGGCGGGCCGGCCCGGCTCGCCCTCCACGCGGAGCCGGTCGTCCTCGGCGTGGACCGCACCCACGCCGTCGAGGCCGCGCAGCACCGCGGCCGCGCGATCCGTCTCCTCCGCGTCGCCCTCGACGCCGACCAGCGTCGACGCCGACGCGGACAGCAGCGCGGGCACCGAGCCGGACAGCACGACCCGGCCGCGGTGCATCACCACGACGTGGCTGCAGGTCTGCTCGACCTCGGCGAGGAGGTGGCTGGAGACCACGACGGTGCGCCCGGCCGCCGCGTAGCCGGCCAGCACGCCGCGCAGGTTGCGGATCTGCGGCGGGTCGAGGCCGTTGGTCGGCTCGTCGAGCAGCAGCACCTCGGGCAGGCCGAGCATGGCCTGGGCGATGCCGAGCCGCTGACGCATCCCCTGGGAGTAGGAGCGCACGGGCCGGTCGATGGCGACGCCGAGGTCGGCGACGGCCAGGCACTGCTCCAGGTGGGCCTCCTCGGCGGGTCGGCCGGTGGCCGCCCACCAGGCGTCGAGGTTGTCCCGGCCCGACAGGTGGGGCAGGAAGCCCGGGCCCTCGATCAACGCCCCGACGCGGCCCAGCACCGGCGAGCCGGGCCCGATCCGCTCGCCGTGCACGTGGACGGTGCCCGCGTCAGCGTGGATCAGGCCGACCAGCATCCGCATGGTGGTGGTCTTGCCGGCGCCGTTGGGCCCCAGCAGGCCGACGACCTGGCCCCGCTCGGCCCGCCAGGCGACGTCGTCGACGGCGCGGAAGCCGTCGGAGTACTCCTTGACCAGCCCGTCGACGACCAGGGGGACCTCGGCCAGGCCCTCCTCGCGGGCCAGCCCGGCCGGACGGCGGCGCCATCGGGCGAGACCGACCAGGACGGCCGCGGCGAGCAGCACGAGGGCGGCGGTCGCGACCAGCGGCCAGGGCGCGAGCGGACCGTCACCGACCTCGACGGCCTCGACGGTGGGCAGCTCGACCTGGGGCGCGGCGAGCGCGACGCGGTAAACCCGCTGCGCCTGCGGGGTGGCGTAGGCGGCGTCGGTGCTGGCCACCAGCACCCGCAGCCGCTCGCCGGGCTGCAGCTGGTAGGCCGACCACGGCAGGGTGACGTCGACGTCGACGGCCCGGCCGGGGGTCAGCCCGCTGAGCCGCACCGGCGAGACGAGCTGGCGCGGCAGGGTGGCGACGTCGTCGACCGAGACCACCCACCCGGAGACGAACAGGGTGGCCTCGGGCGTGCTCGAGGCGACCGACAGCCGCACCCGGGGGGCGCCGGCGACCGTGGTGGTGGCCTCGAGCGGGTCGGTGGTGAACACGGCGCTCTGCCCGGGCAGCGCGGCCAGGCCGAACGCGGCGCCCGACGCGGAGACCGCGCGGCCCAGCAGCGCCCCCGCGCCGGGCAGGCCGGTGAGCGCGGAGGGCTGGCCGCCGGCCGGGGACAGCACGGGCTGGGCGTCGCCGGCCAGGTCGAGGCGCACCGGGTCGGTCGCTGCGTAGCGGGGCGCGGTGAGCCGGGTCGGGCCGCCGTCGCCGAGCAGAGGGGCGGGCAGGGTCAGCTCGAAGTCCCGCGGCGCCGCGGGCCCGGAGCGCAGGTGCTGGTCGAACCAGGCCGTGGCGGGGTCGGTCAGGTCGGCCGAGCCGAGCGCCGTCCCGCCCCCGTCGTGGCCGCCGTCGATCCAGCGCACCGCCACCTCGGTGCCGTGCGCGGCGAGCGCCTCGGCGGTGGCGTCGGACTCCTCGAGGCCGAAGAGGGAGTCCTGCTCGCCCTGCACGAGGAGCGTCGGGGCCCGGACGCGGTCCAGGACACCGGCCGGGGAGGACGCCCGCAGCCGGGCGAGACCGCCGGGCCCCGGGCGCCCCGTGGTCGCGGCGCGGTCCAGGAGGCGGCACACGTCGGGGGCGAACCGGCCGCAGACGACCCCGTCGGCGCCGGGCCGGAGGCCGGACCGGCACCGGCACCGGCGTGCAGGGTGCCGGCGCGGGCGGCATGGCCGGCCTGGGCGAGGGCGCTGGTGAAGAACAGCGAGGCCCAGCGCTGCTTGAACACCCCCACGGCCGGCACGACCGCGGCGGAGCCGCCGCGGGCCGCGGCGTCCTGGGGGAAGAAGGCGCGGCCGAGGTCGTTCCAGGTGATCACCGGGACGATCGCGTCGACGCGGTCGTCGTAGCCCGCGGCCATCAGGGCCAGCGCCCCACCGTAGGACGCGCCGGCGATACCGACGCGCGGGTCGGTGTCGCCGTCGAGGCGGACGTCGTCACGAGCGGCGAGGACGTCGATCAGGACCGAGGCGTCGGCCACCTCGTAGTCGGGGCTGTCCAGGTGGATCAGGCCGCCGCTGGCGCCGAAGCCGCGCGCGGTCCAGGTCAGCACGACGTACCCGTCGGCGGCGAGGGCGCGGGCCTGGACCTCGAGGGCGTCCTTGCTGCCGCCGAACCCGTGGGCCAGCATCACCGCGGCGCGACGACCTCCGGCGTCCGCTCCAGCGGTGCCCGGCGGCGGGGTGAACGTCGAGACGTCGAGGGCGACGGCGGTGCCGTCGGCCTCCGCGCCCACCGGCACGGAGGACTCCTGCTCGACGACCGCCGCGGCGGGGTCCACGCGGGCGCCGCCCACAGCCGCCACCACGCCCGCGGCCAGCGCTGCGGCCGCGACGAGGACGACGACGAGCGCGAGGGCCAGCGCGGCGCGGCGGCGGGACCGCGAGCGGGGCAGGTGCGGACGCCGGGGCATGGCCTCAGTGTCCAGGGAGCCGAAACCACCCCCGGGTGGGCCCCCGTCGACCGCCCCCCGGCCCGCGACGGGTTACATGTCCATGCCGCCGTTGACGCCCCACACCTGACCGGTGATGTAGGCCGAGGAGTCTGCGGCCAGGAAGTGCACCACACGGGCGATCTCCTCGGGCCGGCACAGCCGACGCAGCGGGATCTGCTTCTTGATCCCGTCGAGCACCTTCTCGGGGATGCCCTCGAGCATCTCGGTAGCCACGAACCCCGGCGTGACGGTGTTGACGGTGATCCCGAGGCCGTCGTCGCTGAGCTTCTCGGACTTGCCGAGCAGGTAGGCGGCCTCCTTGGCCAGCGTCTTGGTGAGCCCCAGCATCCCGGCCTTGGAGGCGGCGTAGTTGGCCTGGCCGATGTTGCCGGTCTCGCCGATGACCGAGGAGACGAAGATGATGCGCCCGGTGCCGCGCTCGACCATGTGCTCCAGGGCGGGCTGGGCCATGAAGAAGGAGCCGGACAGGTTGACCCCGAGGACGTTGTTCCAGTCGTCGACCGACATCTTCAGCGCCATCTTGTCCGCGGTGATGCCGGCGTTGTTGACCAGGATGTCGAGGCGGCCGTGCTGCTCGATGACCTCCTCCACGGTGCGGCGGCAGTCCTCGGGGTTCGACACGTTGCCCTGGTGGATGGTGGCGCGGCCCTCCTCGGCGAAGTCGCGCTCGAAGTCGGCGAGGAACTGCTCGGCCCGCTCGGTGTTGCCGCTGTAGCCCACCGCCACCGACGCTCCCTGGCTGGCCAGGCTGCGGGCGATCGCGGCGCCGATGCCGCGGGTGCCGCCGGTCACCAGGGCCACCCGGCCCGAGAGCTTGTCGCCGGCGATCACCGGCTGCGAGGTGGTGGTGTTCTGTGCGTTCAAGGAGTCCTCCGAAGAATGTGGGTGAGGTCCGCGAGCCTAGGGGTCCGCGGCGGGATCGGACAGGGGGCAGCGGGGCGTCGGCGGCCGCTGCCGGGAAAAAGTTCGCCGCGGGTGCATCCAGCGCCGGGACCGGCCGCGCAAGACCTGTGACAGCGCAGGACGTGAGCCCGCGAGACCCGGCCCCGGCCGGACGGCGGCGACGCGACACCTCTGAACAGGAGCAGAAGATGCTGAAGAACGCACGGATCGGCCGCCTCGTCGCGGCCACCGCCCTCGCCGTGGGCGCCACCGCCTGGGCCGCCCCGGCGAACGCCGCCGAGGGCGACGCCATGGTCACCGTGGTCCACGCCGTCCCGGACACCCCGGTCGACGTGTACGCCAACGGCGAGGCCCTCCTCACCGACTTCACCCCCGGCACGGTGACCGACCCGGTCGCGCTGCCCGCGGGCAGCTACGACCTCAAAGTCACCGCGCCCGGCGCCGGCGCCGACGGCAAGGCCGTCATCTCCGCCGACGACGTCGACGTGCCTGCCGGGGCGAACCTCTCGGTGGTCGCGCACCTCACCGCCGGCGGCGACCCCGTCCTGACGCCCTACGTCAACGACGTCTCCGCAGTCCCCGCCGGCCAGGCCCGCCTCACGGTGCGCCACACCGCCGCCGCCCCCGCCGTGGACGTGCGCGCCGGCGGTGCGCCGGTCTTCACCGGGCTGAAGAACCCGGGCGAGGCCTCGGGCGAGGTCCCGGCCGGCACCGTCTCGGCCGACGTCGTGCTCGCGGGCACCGACAAGGTCGTCATCGGCCCCGCCGAGCTGACCCTCGGCGAGGGCAGCAACACGGTCGTGTACGCCTGGGGCAGCGCCGACGCCGGCAACCTCGCCCTGGCCGTGCAGACCATCGACGGCATGGGATCCGCGCCTGCCGGCGTGCCCGGTGGCACCGGCGGCCAGGCCGCCTCGGACGACGCGCACCTGTGGTGGATCGCCCTCGGCGTCGTCGCCGCCGGTGGCGCCGCCGCGCTGGCCCGGACCACGGGCAGCCGCCGCGCGTGATCCGTCGCCTGGTCACCAGCAGGGCGGTCGTCGTCGTGACGGCCGCCCTGCTCGGGGGCGCCCTCGCGGGGTGGCTGACCTGGCCGACCCCGCCGCCCCGGGCCGAGGGCCTCCCGGCCTTCGTCCCCGCCGTCGCACCGGCCGCCGAGCGCGCCACCTCCGGCGGCCCCGGCTCCTCCGCCGCCGACCGCGCCCGCACCGACCGGGCCCGCGCCGACCGGGCCCGACGGGCCACCCGCGCCCGTCCGGCCCGACCCCCGGCGCCCCAGGCCCCGCCACCCCGCCGGTTGCGCGTGCCGTCGCTCGATCTGACGCTCCCGGTGCGTCCCGAGGGCGTCGAGCGCTCCGGGGCGATGGCCCTGCCCGACACCGTGGACGCCGTCGGGTGGTACCGCTACGGTCCCCGCCCGGGCGACCCCACCGGCGCCGCGGTGATCGCCGGGCACGTCGACACGCTCGAGGAGGGGATCGGGCCGCTGGCCGCCCTGGCCGACCTCGAGGTCGGCGCCCGCGTCTCGGTGGACACTGCCCGCGGCGCCGTGGACTACGAGGTGCGCTCGGTGAGCACCATCGACCGCGCAGACCTCGACCTCGACCAGCTCTTCCTGCGCGAGGGCCGCCCCCGGCTGCACCTGGTGACCTGCGGCGGGGCGTACCTGCCCGAGCAGGGCGGCTACCAGGCCAACCTCGTCGTCGTCGCCGCGCCGACGGGTGGTCCGGGTTCGCTAGCCTCCGGTGGGTGACCGGCCGTGACCCGGCGTCGATCGACGTCCACGAGCTCTCCGTCCTGCTGCGCTCCGGCTCGGAGCAGGCACTGGAGGAGTGCTACCGACGGTGGTCCTCGCTGGTCTACACCGTCGCCCTGCGTCGGCTCGGCGACGCGCACGACGCCGAGGACGTCACCCAGCAGGTGTTCCTCTCCGCGTGGCGCAGCCGCGACACCCTGCGCCCCTCGCCCACCGCGCTGCCGGGCTGGCTGGTGGGCATCACCCGCCACCGCGTCGTCGACGCGCAGCGCCGCTCGCAGCGGGCCCGGCGCGACGTGGCCCTGGTCGCGGCGAGCGGCGGCCCGATGACCGACGCGGAGCGCGGCACCGACGACGACCCCACGGACCGGCTGCTCGTGGGGGCCGCGCTCGCCGGTCTCGGCGAGCCGCGCCGTAGCATCCTGGGGCTGTACTTCTACGACGACCTGACCCACGAGCAGATCGCTCGCAGCCTCGGCCTGCCTCTGGGCACGGTCAAGAGCCACCTGCGCCGCGGCCTGCTCCACCTGCGCGACCAGCTCCGGGAGGTGAACCACGATGAGCACCCCGACCCGTCCTGAGCACCCCGACGACGAGGTGCTCGCCGACCTCGCCCTCGGTGGTGGCGCCGCCGGTGAGCCCGACGACGTCCCCGCGACGGACCGCCGCCACGTCGAGGGCTGCGCGCGCTGCACCGCCGAGCTCGACGAGCTGCGCCGCACGGTGCGGCTGGCCTGCGCCGTCCCGCCCGACGCCGCCCCGCGCCCGGGCGCCGGCGTGTGGGCCGCGGTGGCGGCGGGCGTGCGCGCCGACGCCGCCGACGACGACGCCGCCGACGACGACGCACCGGCTCCGCTCGGACGCGCCCCCGTGCCGCACCTCGACCACCGGCGGGAGGACCGCCGGCGTCGCGCCGTTCCGCTGCGCGCGGCCGCGGCGCTGGCCGCGGCCTGCCTGGTGGTGGGCGGCCTCGCCGGGCGGCTGCTGGCGCCTGACGTCGAGCCCGCGGACCCGGTGGCGACGAGCCCGGTCGTGGTCGAGCTGGCCTCCGGTGAGCTCGACGCCGTCGGCGACGGTCACCGCGTCGGCACCGCCACCGTGCTGCGCGCCGGCGCGCAGACCGCGCTCAGCCTGACCCTGTCCCAGCTCGACCCCCGCGGCGGCTACCTCGAGGTCTGGATGCTCGACCGCGAGCTGGACCAGATGGTCTCGGTCGGCGTCGTCGGGGACTCCGGCACCCCGTCCTTCACCATCCCCGAGCGTCTCCTGCAGGACGGCTACGTCGTCATCGACGTCTCCCGCCAGTCGTTCACCGGGGGCCCCGAGCACTCCGGCGACAGCCTCGTGCGCGGCACCCTCACCACCTGATCCGCCCACCGGCCCGTTCCAGCCAGCCGAGAGGCCCATCTTCGTCAGCCGACGGGTCTGTCTCCGTCAGCCGGCGGGTCAGGTTCGACCGGTCGAGGCGGGTCCGTCGAGCTCGCCGAACCCGTCGGCGATCATCCCCCGGGCCACCTCGAGGGCCTGTGCGGCGTCGGGGCCGGTGGCCGAGACGATGATCTCGGTGCCCTGCTCCGCGCCGAGCGTGAGCAGCTCCAGCGAGCTCGCCCCGTCGGCGCTCGCGTCCGTTCGCGGCGACGACGACCTCGGCGTCGAGCAGGCCGAGGGCGGTGGCGAGCGCGGCCGCCGGGCGCGCGTGCAGGCCCGTGGGGTTGACCAGCGGTAGCGTGAACGAGCCGTCGGTGGCGGCGGGGGCCGTCCGCTACCTCCGCCGTCGCGGGCGGGTCGGGGTCGGGGTCGGGCGAACCGAGGGCGTCTGCTTGGGACCCAGCGCGGACTCGGCCTCCCGGGCGACGGTGTCGAGGTCGGCGCCGCCCGCGGCGCGGACGACCGCCGCGAGCAGGCCCTCGACCAGGGGCGCCGGGCTGAGCCGCACCTCGACGGCGCACCGTCGGCCGCGAGGTCGGCGAGCTCGATGGCCAGCTCGGCGCTCATCACCGCCGACCCGAGGTCCATCAGCACCAGCACGCCGTCGGGCTCGCTGCCTGCTCCAGTGCCGCGGCGACCGCGGTCGCGTCGGTGCCGAGACCCGCCGTCGGCGCCGGCCGCGACCGCGACCGTCGGACCCCCGTGCGGGGTCATCTGGCGTGGCCAGCTCCACCGACCGCGTCAGCCAGGGCGCGGCTGTGGGAGACGACCACGATGCCGATCACGGCGACACGCCGTCAGGGCGACGGCGTCCGAGGCGGCAGCGCCTCGACCAGCATCGTGGCCGAGGCGGCACCCGGGTCGGTGTGGCCCTTGCTGCGCTCTCCCAGGTAGCTCGCCCGACCCTTGCGGGCCTCCAGCGCGGTCGTGGCCTCGCGCCCCTCGGCCGCGGCCTCGGCGGCCGCCCGCAGCCCGGCCGCCAGGTCGTCGCCGTTGCCCACCGCGGCGGCGAGCGCGTCCAGGACCGCGGGCGTGAGGGCGTCGACCATCGTCTTGTCCCCCAGCTCCGCCTTGCCCCGGGCCGCGAGACCCTCGACGCCTGCCCGCAGGCCGCCAGCACGGCCTGCGGCGTCGAGCGTCTCCGCGTCCCCGGCGGCGGCCGGCGGCGCGGAGGAAGAACGTGCCGTAGAGCGGGCCGCTGGCCCCGCCCACCGTGCTGACCAGCTTCATGCCCACGGCCTTGAGCAGGTCGCCGCGGTGTCCGGGTGCGTCGTCGGCGTCCACGAGCGCTGCATCACCGCATCCATGCCGCGGGTCAGGTTCGTGCCGTGGTCGGCGTCACCGATGGCGGCGTCCAGCTCGGTCAGGTAGTCGCGGTGCTCGTGCACGGAGTCGCGGAAGGTGCTCAACCAGGCCACGAGCTGTCCCGGTCGAGGGACCGTGCTCATCCCTCAGACCCCCCAGCGCAGGCCAGGGGTGCTCACCGGGGCGTCCCACAGCCGCAGCATCTCCTCGTCGGCGGCCGAGCAGGGTCAGCGAGGCGCCGGCCATGTCGAGGGAGGTGATGTAGTTGCCCACCAGGCACCGGGCGACCTCGACACCGGCACTCTCGAGCAGGCCGCGCCACCTCGCCGTACATCAGGTAGAGCTCGATGAGCGGCGTGCCCCCCATGCCGTTGAGCAGGGCGATGGTGGGGCCCGCGGTGAAGTCGTGGTCGGCGAGCACCGGGTCGACCAGCTGGCGGGCGATCTCGGAGGCACCGACCAGCGGCTCGCGGTGGCGTCCGGGCTCCCCGTGGATGCCGACACCGACCTCGATCTCGTCCTCCGGCAGGTCGAAGGTGGGCTTGCCGGCGGACGGCACCGTGCAGCTGGTCAGCGCTATCCCCATCGACCGGCCCGCGTCGCTCACCCGCTGCGCCAGGCGCTCGACGGCGTCGAGGTCCTGGCCCTCCTCGGCGGCCGCACCGACGATCTTCTCCAGCAGGACGGTGACACCGACGCCGCGGCGACCGGCGGTGAAGGTGGAGTCCTCGCACCGCGACGTCGTCATGGGTGACGACCGTGCGGACGTCGACGCCGCCGTCGGCCGCTGCCAGCTCGCCGGCCATCTCGAAGTTCATGACGTCGCCGGTGTAGTTCTTCACGATGTGCAGCACGCCCGCGCCCGCGGTCGACGGCTCGTGGTCGCCTCCGCCATCTGGTCGGGCGTGGGGAGGTGAACACCTCGCCCGCGCAGGCGGCGTCGAGCATGCCCGGCCCGACGAACCCGCCGTGCAGCGGCTCGTGTCCCGAGCCGCCACCGGAGATGAGCGCGACCTTCCCGTCGGACTTGGCCTCGCGCCCGGTAGATGATCCGGTGCCCGTGGTCGACCCGCAGCTCGGGGTGCGCGCGCCGCGACTCCGCGCAGGGACTCGGCGAGAACGTCGGCGGGATCGTTGATGAGCTTCTTCATGTCCGTCTCCCTACCGACCGACCGGGCCCGCGCACGGCTGTGACCCGGATCACCGACGGCCAGGTCGAGTGTTGGGCGAGACGCCGAGGGAAGTCAAGACCCTCCGCGGGGCGTGAGCGCCCTCAGGCCCAGGCGCGCTCGGAGCGCTCGCTCCAGTAGGTCGGCGCCTCCTCCGGACGTGCCAGCAGCCGGTGGAGGTCGGCGGCGTCGAGGGTGACGTCCTGGGCCGCCACGTTGCTGCGGACCTGCTCGGGCGTGACCGCGCCGGACAGGACCCGGGTGGCCCACGGCTGCGCCAGGGCCGCGGCGAGCGCGACCTGGTCGACGCCCACCCCGCGCTCGGCGGCCAGGGCGAGCGCCGCCTGCACCGCCGGCGCCGGGTCGTCGGCACCGGGGGCGAGGCGACCGTTCGCGACGCCCTCCTTGACCACCACGGTCAGGCCCGCGCCGGCGGCCTCGGCCAGCGCCGGGCCGACGGACGGCTCGAGCAGGTTCCACGTCGACTGCACGACCGAGAACAGCGGCACGCCGCCGACCACGACGTCCAGCGCCCGGCGCACGGCGTCGGCCTGCCACGGCCCCGAGGTGGAGAGGCCCCGACCCGGACCTGCTCGCGGTACGCCTCGAGCGAGTGGTCCCTGACCTCGTGGACCGCCGCCTCGCGCAGGTCGGCCACCGAGCGGTCGTCGCCGAGGTCGGCGTCGCGGCCGGCGGTGATGTAGGCGGGACGGCCCGCGGCCGCGGGGCCGAGGCTGCTGGTCGTCGGAGAGGTCGGGGTGACAGCCCGGCAGGCGCGCGACGGAGCGCACCACCGACCGATGCGGGTGCATGGACCGCGAGGAGGTCAGCGCACCGCCCAGACGGGCGCGCCGACGACGTCCGGGAGGTCCGGCGCGAACGTGGTCACCGAGGACGGGTCGGTCACGTCGAGCACCATCAGCCGCGGCTGTCGGTCCTCGCTCGGCCCCCGACGGAAGACGATCCTCTCCCCGTCGGGGGACCAGGCCGGGTCCGCGTCGAAGCCCGGCTCGGTGCCGCCACCGGTGAGGCGGCACGTCTGGTAGCGGGTGGTGGACTCACGCGCCGGGTCCGTCCTCGCGTCCGGGCAGGTCAGGTCCTGGGGCCTGGCGCCGGCCCGCACGAGCAAGAGGTCTCCCTGACGCTGGAACACCACCAGGTCACCGACGGGCGCGGGAGCGGCGTCGGTCGCGTCCACCGCGAGGAGGATGGGCTCGGAGGCGCTGCGCGAGGTGAGGTACACCAGCTCGTCGGCGCCACTGTCGGTGGTGCGGGTGAGGACCAGGCCACCGTCCGCGACGCGGCCGAGGTTGCCCGGGGTCGACCCCGGGGCCAGGCCGGGCACCGCTGACGCCTCGATCGTGCCGACCGGGAGTCGGCCTCGGCTGTCGGTGACTGCTGAGACGATCTCCCACCCGGTGCCGCCGCGGCACAGGAGCATCAGGCCACGCTCGTCGCGGGGGTCGTGCGAGGGTCGGCCGCACAGCCGACCTGGGGGACGGGTGAACATCGCCTCGGCCGTGTCGTCGCCCACCGTGAGCACCTCCGTGCCGGGCCGTCCATCGAGGGTGGTGCGGGCGTAGACCCGGCGCCGGTCGCTCGACAGGGACGGCAGCGACTGGCTCCCCCGCAGCGGGATCACCGTGGACGCCCCGCCCGCCTCCACGACCGCCAGGTCCGCGCCCGAAGGTCCGCCGGAGTCGACGGGGACCACGAGGTCCGACTCGGGCACGACGGCGGACGCCTCCCCGGGCGCGGTCGGGGGCCGCGCCGCGGCGCCCGGCTCCGACGGGTCGCCGCCGGACAGCGCGCGCGCCGCGAGCCCCACCACGAGTCCCACCACGAGGACGAGGACCGCAGCGAGGGCGAGGTGCACCGGGCGTCGGACCGAGGTCCGCGCTCTCTGCCGGGGCGGCGGGGTCGCCCCCGGGGCAGGCTCGGACGGCGGTCCGCCGACGGGTCCGTCCTGTGCCGGCGAGTGGGGCGGGTCGACCCCCGCACGAGGGGGGTCCGGGTCGCCGCCCAGGAGGTCGACGTCCGCGGCGGGCGTGCGACCCGCCGGCGCGGGGACGGCGGCCGGATCGGCCGGTGACGGCTTCCGCGCGCCGGTCCGAACATCCCTCGAGCGGGCACGTCGAGCGGGCCCGGCGACCTCGAACGATGCGGCGCCGAGTGCGACGTCGTGCTTGGGGTGCGTGTCCAGCGCGGTCGCGACCCCGAGCTCGCGACGCAGGACCTCGCTCACGAGCGGGATGCGTGAGCTCCCCCCGACGAGCACCAGGGCGGTGAGGTCGGCCGGTTCCAGTCCGGCCGAGCGCACGGCACGTCGGGTGGCTGCCACCGTCTCCTCGACAGCCGGGTCCACCAGTCGCTCGAGCTCGTCACGGGTGAGGCGCACCGTGGTCGCCACGCCGGGCAGGCGCACCTCCACCACCGTCTCGACGTCCGCGGAGAGGGCCTCCTTGGCCTCGACGCACTCGAGCCGCAGGCGCAGGAGGGCGGAGCGCAGCCCGGGGTCGTCCAGGTCGATCCGGGCGACCGGGTCGGCGACCTGGTCGAGGACATGGCGGAAAACCGCCTCGTCGAGGTCGATCCCGCCGAGGTGCTCGACGCCGTCGGGGGCGCCGAGGATGCCGAAACCCGTCGCGGACCTCTCGAGCACGCAGACGTCGAACGTCCCCCCGCCCAGGTCGTAGACGGCGAGCCGCTGCCCCACGGCCAGCGGGGCCCGCGAGGTGTACTGGCGCGCCGCAGCCTCGGGCTCGGGGCAGGTGCGTGCGTCGGGCACTCCCGCCAGGCTGGCGACCTGGGCGAACAGGTCCAGCTTGAACCGCCCCAGCTGGCGGGGTGGGTCAGCACCACCTCGTCGGGGGCACGTCCCTGGCGCTCGGAGACGGTGTCGAGGACCGAGGCGAGCAGCCGTGCCATCAGCGCCTGGGGCGAGAACGGCCGTCCGGCCACGAGGATGGGCACGGTGTCGCCGAGTCGTCGCTTGAACTCGCGCGTCACCCGGTCGGGGTCGCTCCCGGCTCGCCGCTCCGCCGCCTCGCCGCACCGGACGACGCCGTCCTCGGCAACGTGCACCACCGAGGGGACTGGAGCGCCCGGTTGCCCAGCGCGGCCATCGTGGCGCCGGACCCGTCGTCCGTCGCCGCCGCGGTGAACGTCGTCCCGAGGTCGACTCCGAGTCGATACCCCATGCTGCACCCTATCGTCCTCACCCTTCGGCCTCTAGAGTCGTGCTCAGGCGACACGGGGCAACACGGGGCGACCACATGAAGCTGGGCATCCGGGAGATCTTCGACGCGGCGCGTGCCGTGGGGTTCACACCTGACCAGGCGACGACCTGGACGGCGATCGCGCTCGCGGAGTCCGGGGGTGAGACCGGCGCCCTCAACGACCGGCGGGGAGCACTCGATCGGTCTGTGGCAGATCAACGCCGCCGTGCACCCCGACACGCTGGGGCGACCTGCGGGACCCGCTCGCCAACGCCACGGGCCGCGTACGACATCTCGAGCCACGGAACGGACATGAGTCCCTGGACCACCACGCACGACCTCACCGGGGCACCTCGACGGACTACCGCACCTACCTCGACGACGTGTCGGCGGTGACCGGCTTCGCCGGGGACCCCGACGGCGTGGCGGGATACGGGTCGACCCCGGCGGCGCCCACTCCCCCGGCCCAGGTCCCACCCGTGCCGACGCCGGCCCCGGACGTCGTCGGCCAGGACGCACCGACCACCCGCTCCTACGACGCGATCGACCTCGCGCCCGCTCCCGGAGCGACGCTCGACACCGACCAGGACGGTCTGACCGACGCGTTCGAGCGGTTGGCCGGCAGCGACCCCGGCGTGGCAGACACCGACGCCGACGGTCTCTCGGACGGCCACGAGGCCGTCGTGTCCGGCACCGAGCCTCCTGCAGGACGACACCGACGCCGACGGCCTGCCCGATGCCTCCGAGGTCGCGCTGGGCACGAGCGGGACCACGTGGGACTCCGACGTGGACGGGGTGGCCGACGGCACCGAGGTGGAGCTCGGTCACGACCCCCTCGTCGCCGAGAACGGGGTGTTGAGCCAGGCGGCCCCACCGGCCCCACCGCCGCTCGCGCCACCGCCGGAGGCGACGCCGGTCGGTGACCCGGTCGCGGCGTCCACCCTCGCCGAGACCTTCACGCGCGTCGCGCAGGACCAGCGCGGCGACGACTACGTCTTCGGCGCCGAGGCCGGGCTCGACGACCCCGACCCGGACACGTTCGACTGCTCCGAGCTGACTCAGTGGGCCGCGCACCAGGTCGGCGTGGAGATCCCGGACGGTGCGATGTACCAGTACCTCGACCTGAAGGACGCAGGCCAGCTGATGCCGGTCGATGAGGCCCTGCAGACCAAGGGTGCCCTGCTCTTCTACTTCTCCGAGGAGCCCTCGGACACCGGTGGACGGCCCGCGTCGGCCCACGTCGCCATCAGCCTGGGCGACGGCCGCACCATCGAGGCCAGGGGCAGCAGCTACGGGGTCAACGAGTTCCCGGCCGAAGGACGGTTCAACTACGCCGGCACCATCCCCGGGATGTCGGCCCCGGCCCCGGCGGCCGCCCCCGTCGCGGTACCGGCCGGCTACGAGCAGATCGACGCCGGGTCGACCCTCGACGCCTCGTCGGACTCCGACGGCGACGGTCTCGCCGACGCGTTCGAGCGTCTGTCCCGGTTGGATCCCCTGTCCGCCGACAGCGACGGCGACGGGCTCGGCGACGCGCTCGAGGCGCTGGGCACAGGTGGCTCGCCGCCGGCCAGCCCCGCCCCGCTGAGCCGCGCCGCCCTCGCCGAGGAGCTCGAGGCCCAGGACCTCGATCCCGCCGGTGACGAGGACCGGGACGGGCTGAGCAACCGCTACGAGGTCCGACACGGCCTCGACGCCCGCAGCAGCGACACCGACGCCGACAGCCTCCCGGACGCCAACGAGATCGCGGCCGGCACCTCCGCGAGCAGCGCGGACACCGACGGCGACGGGGTGACGGACGCCGCCGAGCTCCGCTTCGGAACCGACCCGCTCCTCGCCGGGACGCCCGGAGAGGGGTGGGGCGCGACCGACCCCGGTGCGGGCTCGACCCCCTCGAGGACGGCCTCGGGCCGGGCCTGGACTGATCGTGCCCGCACCGACCGAGCGGCCTGCTGCTCGCACCGGAGGTGCGGGCCGGGCCGTCGGGTCCGCACCTCCGTCGCTCGGGCCCGCGGCACGACCCTCCACCCGTCCGGGCTGGACAGGGCTCGCCTGGTCGACGCCGTGGTGGGACAGGGGGCACCGAGCGTGGTCGTGGTCACGGCGGCGGCCGGGGCGGGGAAGACCACCGCTGCTCGCCGGGGCGGCGTCGCGGGTGCACGGAGCCGGCGGCGTGGTGCTCGGTCGGGCCGGAGGACCGGGCCTCGGAGCGCTTCCTGGGCCACCTCTCCCTGGCGCTGGGTCGTGCCGTGGGCGCCGACCTGGGGCGGCCCCGAACGACGGCCGGGGTCCTGGAGTCGGTCGTGCACTCCCGGCGAGCGGTCACCCTGTTCCTCGACGACGTCCACGAGCTCGCCGGCGGCACCGCCGAGGCGCACCTGCGCAGCTGCTCCGGCGGCGCCCCCCGGGTTGCGGCTGGTCGTCGGCCTCGCGTCGAGCGCTGCCGGTGAACACGCCGCGGCTGCTGGTCTCCGGGGAGCTCGCCGTGCTCGACGACGACGCGCTGCGGTTCCGGTCCTGGGAGGTGGAGGAGCTGTTCCGCATCGTGTACTCCGAGCCGCTCTCCCCGAGGGCGCCGCCGCACTCACCCGCCGGACCGGGGGCTGGGCCGCCGGGCTCGCGCTGTTCCACCTCGCGACCTCGGGCAAGTCCGCGACCGAGCGGGAGCACGCCGTGACCGACCTGGGCGGGCGTTCCCGGCTGGTGCGCAGCTACCTGTGCCGCACCGTGCTCGACGACCTGGCGCCCGCGCGCCGCCAGTTCCTGCTGCTGACCAGCACGCTCGGCACCCTGACCGGTGCCCTGTGCGACGCCCTGCTCGAGCGGACGGGGAGTGCCCGCGGTGCTGGAGGACGTCGCGCGTCCGGTCAGTTCTTCATCACCGCGTCCGAGGACGGGACCGGCTTCCGCTACCACCAGGTCATGCAGCACGCTGCTCGAGGGCCTGCTCGTCGACGACCTCGGCCCGGTTCGGGCGCGGGCGGTCTACCGGCGCAGTGCCAGGCTGCTCGAAGAGGCGGCGCTGCTCACGGACGCGGTGCGCGCCTACGCGATGGCCGACGACGTCGCCTCGATCGCGCGCCTGGTGCAGCACCACGACGCCGGGCTGCCCGCGCAGCACCTCGACGACGTCCAGGCGTCCCCGGACGACCCGTGGCTCGTCCTCGCGCGGGCTCGCCGTCTGCACCGCGAGGGCCGCCTGCCGGCAGCCATGGCGGCGTTCGACCGCGCCGAGGCGCTCCTGGACGACGACGAGCTGGCGCGACGCTGCCGCCGCGGCAAGCAGGCGCTGGCCGTCTGGCTGCCGTCGGGCGGAGGGCAGGCGACGGCACGCTGGCCACCCCCGGTCCGCGGGCCGTGCGGAGCGGGCGAGCTGGTGCGCCGTGCCACCCGCCGGGTCTCCCACGGCCGTGAGGCCCCCGACCGTGCGGCTGGTCTCGCCGGGGTCGTCGGCCGCCTGCTGGCCGGTGACCTCGCCGGGGCGCGGCGCGGCGCGGCAGGGCTGGCCACCGCCCCGCCGGAGGAACGCCTGAGCGGCAGCCTGGCCCTGGTCGTGACCGACTTCCTCACGAGGTGCCCGTCCGACGCCGTCGCGAGTCTCGAGGAGATCGTGCTGCGAGCCGACCATGCCGACCAGCCGTGGTTGTCCCGTGTCGCGCGCGGGCTGCAGGCCGACGTACTCCTCGTCCGCGACGAGCAGGAGTGGCGGGTCGCAGCGTGCGTCGCCCTCGTGGAGGAGTGCCGGCGGGACGGGGACGGCTGGGGCGAGGCGATCCTGACCGGCGCCCTCGGCGTCGCCCTCGCGCTGACGGGCGCCCGGACGGCGCAGGAGTGGCTGGACCGGGCCGCTCGCCGCGCGGACGATCTGGACGCCCCCGTGCTCGCCACCTGGGCACGGGCGGCAGCGGCCGCCCACGCCACCGCGTGCGGGGAGGCCGACGCGGTGTCGCGCACCTCGGCGGCTCGTGAGGACGCCCGTCGGTGCGGCATCGTCGACCTGTCCCTCGCCGAGCGGGTGCGGCCGGCTCGCCGCTCGGCTCCTGGCACCGACGCCACGAGCCCGGGCGCGCCCACGGCCAGGCCCGTCCCCCGGGTGAGATGCCTGGGTGGCTTCGTCCTCGAGACCACCCTGGGCACCGTCGACCTGGACGGCCTGCGTCCGCTCCCGCGCACGCTGCTGCTCGTCCTCGCGATGCAGCACGACCAGGACGTGCACCGTGAGGTCCTGATCGACCTGCTCTGGCCCGACACCCCGGTCGCGACCGCCGCCCACCGCCTGCACGCCGCCGCGTCGAGCGTGCGCCGCGGCCTGGCGACAGGACCGGGGCCTCGCTGCAGCACCACGGCGGCGCCTACCGGCTGCACGTGCCCGGCGCCGTGCTGGACGCCGAAGATTCGAGCGACTGATCCGCCGCGCCGGCGCCGCCGAGGCCGCAGGTGACCTCCCGGGCGCGTTGTCCGCCCTGAGCAGTGCCCTGGACTGCTACCGCGGCGACCTCCTGCCCGAGGTCGGTCCCGCCGAGTGGGTGGTCGAGGAGCGCGACCGGCTGCGCCTGCTCGCCGGGGACGCCGCGCACGCGGCGGCCCGGATCGCGCTGCGCCTCGGGTCCGTCGAGCAGGCGCTGGCAGCGGCCCGCCGGACGGTCTCGTTGGCGCCCCTGCGGGACTCCGCGTGGGACCTGCTGGTCCGCGTCCAGACGCGGATGGGTGACCCGTGCGCCGCCGGCGCGACGAGTCGCGAGCACGCGGCGCTCGCCGCCCGCGAGGCCGGCGCCGGATCCGTCAGTCCTCCTGGAGGACCTCGACCCGGTGCACGACGTGGGCGGGTTTGACGCTCGCCACGACGTCGTCGACCCGGCCCAGGTCCAGCCGGTGGCCCGCAGGGACCCGGACGCGCACGACGACGGCCGGTCGGGCGGCCCCCGGCAAGGAGGCGGTGGCGTCCTGGGACCACGTCGCACCGCCGGTCTCCACCACCTCGGTCGTGAGGCCGAAGACCGACTCGACGGCCAGCTCGATCCCGCGACGGGTGCCCTGCCAGCCGTGCAGGCGGCTCGCGGTGCGCAGCAGCTCGCGCTGGCGCGCCGCGGTCGAGATCCCCGCCTGCCGGGATCCCGACCCACCACGACAGCCACGGCAGCAGGTCCGCCGGCGTGGTGGCCGACATCGAGGTAGGCGGGGAGGTTGTCGAGCGTGCGACAGACCGGGGCGAGCACCTCGTCGAGGGCCGAGCAGAGCCGCTTCGACGAGACCGAGGTCCTGGTACAGCGACCGGCAGGGAGGCCGCGAGCGGGTGCGGGCTCGGCAGCATCGGGAACGTCCCCGCGCATCAGCGCACCCGAACCTGGTGCTCGTAGGAGAAGACCAGGCCGTTGAACGGCAGGTCGAGGCGTTGCACCGGCTGGCCGCGCCGGCCGGTCGTCGGCGTCGGCGGGGAACAGCGTCACGGTCACCTCCTGTGCCATGTCGACCCCCGGGATCCGCGAGCAGCGCGGCGTGCACCTCGTGCGACTGCACCGAGCGGCCCGAACGGCCAGCCCGTGCCGTCCGGGCCGCCGGTGAGCGGGTCCAGCAGGCCGTAGAGGGCCCGGAGGACGTCGTCGTGCACCTGCTCGCGGTCGCGTCCCTGCTCGCGGGCGTGGACGTCGGCGACCGACGGTCAGGCCGACGTACGCCGGAGGAGCGACCAGCAGCCGGGTGCCGACCAGCCGGCGCTCGTCGAGGGCCTCGCTGATGCGCTGCAGCAGGTCGTCCTCCGGCACGAGGTCGCCGCGCGCGACCCGGCCGACCTCGTCGGGCCGACGTGGGGGACGACGAGCACCAGGACGCCGTCGCCCCCGTCGCCCTCGCGGCTCGCGGCGCAGTGCACGCGGGCGACCTCCGGCGCGACGTCGCGGGTGAGCTGGACGAAGTCCTCGGCGGTCACCGCTCGTCCGCGGGAGCGCAGCAGCATCGGTCCGCGGACCTTCGCCTCCTCCAGCGTCTCGGCGTCGGACGCCGCCGACCGCCGGGGCGCGGTTCTCGACGCGGGCGACGTAGGGCACGCTCGTCTTCAGCACCCGCACCTGGCCGGCGGTCACGTTGCCCGCGCCGACCGCCGCCGCTGCGGTACGACGTCAGCGTCAGCGTCGCGCACCGCGCGGCGGCACGGCGCCGAAGTGCTGCAGCGCGCCGTCCGGACCGTCGCACGGCCGGGCCGAGCTGCGACCTCCCCGGCGACGGCGTCGATGCGGAAGTGCCGGTCCTCGGGGCCGACTCCGCGAAGTGCGGCACCTCGCTGCCACGTCTGCACCTCCTCGGCCGAGCGTCGACCTCCAGCGTGCCCGGCTCGTCGGAGGCCAGCACGGGGTGGCGCTGCAGCGCGGAACCGCTGCCCGGGCGTGCCGTCGGAGCGACCGAGCGTCTCGCGGTGCACGACCTCGCGTGTGCGCCATCGGCGCGGTGCCGCCGACGGTGAAGGCGGTGACCGCGTGATCCGGGGCGAGGCGGTGTAGGTCGGCTGGCCCGGCAGCGGGCTCGACGAGGCGGCACCGCAGCCACCCGGCGCGCTCGCGCGGCGATGATCGAGGCCTGGTGGTCGTCGGGCACGTGCAGCACGACGTCCCCGTCCTTGTTCAGGCCGCCGGTGTCGTCGCGGTCGACCTCGCAGGGCGACCAGCCGGTGCCCGGTCCACGCCTCCCACACCAGCGGCGGCCGCCGCGGGTCGACGCCGACACCGGCGACCGTGCAGTCCAGCCGCAGCGTGACCGCGCAGGACGGGACCGCGTTGCGACAGCCCGATGAGGAGCGCGTCGCCGGGCGTCGGGAGGCCGGAGAAGGCGGGGAAGCCCTGGCTCGCCGGCGAGCGCCGGCGTGTGGTCGACCGGCTCGCCGACCGCACGGCGCGGACGCCGGCGCGGGCGAAGGAGCACGGCACGATCTCAGCTCGCGAGCGTGGTGAAGACGACCGGGTCGTGGATGTCGGTGCGCGGCGTGGACACCTGCGGTCTCGCGCGCGCACCACGGACCGGCTGCGGCTGCGGCGCCGAGAGCCAGAACGTGACCCGACCCCGCGCGCGGCGGCCGGGGGGCGCAGCTCCACCCCGATCAGCTCGAGGAACTTGACGTAGTTGCAGGTCCGGGACGCGGTTGAGCCGGTAGATCAGCTGGTCGACCATCTGCGCGAACGCCTCGATCAGGGTGACGCCGGGGTCGCTGACGTTGTGGTCGGTCCAGTCTCGGGCAGCGGTTCTGGACCAGCCGCTTGGCCTCGTCGACGAGCGCCTGGAACGTGCGGTCGTCGAGATTGGGGGCGGGCAGCACGTCATCACCTCCTGTCCGGCGGTCGCGAGCCGGCTGCTGTGACCGCAGGTCCGGCCGGCGGCCCGACAGCGTCGTGGTCGGGGATCACGTAGAACGGGAAGACCAGGTTGCGCGGGTCGTTGGTCCGCGGATCGCGTAGTCGACGTCGACGTACAGGCGCCGTGCCTCGATCCGCGTCGAAGCGACCCCGACGTCGACTGGACCGCGATGCGCGGCTCCCACCGCTCCAGCGCCTCGCGGACGTCGTAGGCGATCTGGCCGGCGGTGGCGCCGTTGGCCGGGCCGAACACGTGGTCGTGGATGCGGCAGCCGAACTCCGGCCGCATCGGCCGCTCGCCGCGCGCGGTGCCGAGGATGAGCCCGATCGGCCTGCTCGATCTCGCGCTCGCCGGGCGACCAGCGCGACGCCGCCGGTCGCGTCGGTGCCGGGCGGGAAGGCCCAGCCGGCGCCGATGAAGTCCGGGGTCCATCACGTCATCCTCCGATCATGACGGTGGGCGCGCCCAGCGACGATCGGGGCGCCGCAGCCGGCCAGGTCGCCCATCCGGCCGCCGGGCATGCCGCCGATGAGCACGGTCGGGCAACCGGGCGGCACGATCGCGCTCGGCGGGTGCGACCGCCGGTGGTGGGAACGAGCAGACGTGGGGCGTGCCGACGGTCGCGGCCGGCATGCCCGGCGATGAGCACGGTCGGGACGCCGGGCGGGCCGATCACCCCGGGGTGACCGGTCGGGTCGCCGACCCGGGCTGCTGCGGGCATGGCTGCTCTCCTTCGTCGGGACTGGCTAGTTGATCTTCACCAGGCCGGCCGAGAGCGAGGCCAGCGCGCCGCCCTTGAGGTCGAGCTGCGATCCGGCTCGAGACCTTGACCGGCCCCGAGCCGCCGTCGACGGTGACCCCTGGGTCGCCGTGATCGTGACCTCGGCCGCCCTTGAGCTCGAGCGTGGAGCGTCTCGGCGTCGACGACGACGCCCTGGCGAGCCCTCGACCAGCACCGTGCCGTCGGAGTGGACGGTGACCTTGGTGCCGGTCGCGTCGAGGATCAGGCGGACCTTGCCGTCCTCGCTGGCGAGGCTGACGCCCTCGGTGCGTCCGTCCTCGTCCAGCAGGTCGACCCGGTGGCCGCGCGCGAGACGAACGAGCGCCGGTTGACCGCCCCGGACCCGCCGTCGACACCGGGACGCCCTGCCGGCTCGGGCTGGTCGACGCCGTTGTAGAGGCCGCCCGAGGACGTAGGGGCGGCGGACGTCGCCCTGCTCGAAGACGACGAGCACCTCGTCGCCGACCTCGGGCAGCACCATCGCGCCGCGGTCCTTGCCCGCGCCCGGCTGGACGGTGCGGGCCCAGCCGCTGACGTAGTCGTCGGACAGCCAGGGGAACGTCAGCCGCACGCGGCCGAGCTTCTCCGGGTCGTGACGTCGTTGACCACGGCGACCACGACGCCGGGGGGCGCGCGTCATCGCCGGGCCCGCCGCCGCCGGCGAGGCCGAGCAGGCTGCGGTCGTGGACGCCGGTGACGGTGAACGACGGTGGTGTAGCCCGTCGTCGGGTCGAGCCGGTGCCGCGACGTGGTGACCGTGTACTTGCCGTCGAAGGGGGCGCCGAGGCCGTCGACGGTGACCGCGGCGCCGGCCCGCACCTCGGGGTTGCCCGCGGGCGACGCCCTCGAACTCGGCGAAGCACGCCGGCGACCTCCTCGGCGAGCGCCGCCGCCGCCGTGTCGACCTCCGCCTGCGTGCGGTGCGGGACGTCGGTGGAGACGTAGCGCGGGCGTCGCCGAACGCCTCGGCGAGCGGTCGGCGGGTCGACGTCCGGGCAGCTCGCACGGCTCGGTGCGTGCGGGCCGCGGTGGCGGTCAGCGCCTGCTTGGTCGCGATGTCCCAGCCGCGGACCTCGACCTCCTTGACCTGCTCCGCGGACGTGACCACGGAGCGGAAGCGCAGCAGGTCGGCGCCCGAGCCGCAGCACGAGCGGGTCCTCGTCTCGGCACCGCCGCGCCGGCGGGGGCGCTCGGCCGCGGGCTCGGGCGGCCCGAAGCCGAACTTGCCCTCGCGCACGGTGATGTCGAAGCCCGACGTCGGCGGCCAGCCAGCGGCAGCAGCGTCCCAGTCGCTCGTGCCGGCCTGGGTGACGTGCTCGTAGACCGTCGTCGTGCTGGTGACCGTCGCCGACCGGGATCCCGGCCCGCTGGGCGACCTTGAGGGCGATGTCGGAGGCCGTCATCTGGGTGTACGCCTCGGTGCGGCGCCCCCGGAAGAGGCGGTGGGCGGCGTCGTAGCCCGCGGACGACGGTGAAGGTGCCCGCCGGCGTCGAACTCCGCCTCCAGCGCGGTGACCTCGCCGGTCATCAGCGTCAGCGGGCGCCTTGCTGTCGCTCGGTCGACACGGAGACCTTCACCGTCGACCCGACCTTCGCGCCGGTCTTGGCCAGCACGAGGTGGGCCGGGTCGCGGAACCGCAGCTCGAACAGGTCGGGGTAGCGCTGGCTGTCGTCGACGTAGCGCCGCCGGTGAGCAGCGGGGCGAGGTCCGCGGGCAGCGGCGTGCCGTCGATCTCGACCAGGAACGTGTTGGTGTCGACATCGGTCACAGCTCCTCCGGGGACGGCAGCAGCAGGCGGGTGCCCGGCGGGCAGCGCAGCGGGTCGTCGATGCCGTTGAACCGGGCCAGGGCGCGCCAGGCCGCGGGGTCGCCGTACTCGCGCGTAGGCGACCGAGGCCAGCGTGTCGCCCTCGACGAGGGTGCGGGAGCGGCGGACGGCGTCGCTGCCCGACGTCGGGTTCTGCCGCCAGGGCTCGTCTGGGCATCTCCTCCAGCGAGACGGCTGCAGAGCGGCGCGGATCGGCAGCCCGGCCGCGGTGAAGAGGGTGTACTTCGCGCTCACCGAGGTCACGAAGGCGGGGAAGCTGGCGATCGCGCCCCAGTGCAGCACCACCAGCGGCGGGCTCGGCTTCTTCTGGCCGGCGCTCTCCTCGGTCGGGACGGTGCAGCTCGAACAGCTGCTCGACCGCCTGGCGACGACGCTGCCGTCCTGCTTGCCGGAGGCGTCGAAGAACATCTCCAGGGTCAGCTTGCAGGGCTCGGAGCCGCTGAACTCCGGGGGGCCGGCCTTCTTGGCGCCCTTCGGCGGTCTTGCGCTCCCACTTGGCGGCCTTCTGGATCGTGACCTCCTTGGGGTTGAACTGGAAGGGATGCTGCCGCGCTCGCGCTCCCGGCGCGCCGCCCGACGGGGTCGGGGTCGTAGAGCTTGAGCACCGCCCGCTCCATCTGCGGGCGGGCGGTGTCGCCCGACGGCGCGGGCGCGGACGGCCCCGCCGCCGGCGGAGCTCGGTGAGGGCGACCGCGGCTGGCTCATGCGCACCGGCTTGCGCGGCGTGAACCCGTGGTGGGCCAGCTCGAGGGTCTCCGTCGCGACCTTGGGGGAGTCGAGGTTGAGGCTCGGGCCGGTCCAGCGCACCGGGATCACGCCGAGCAGGCCCCAGGAGGCGACGACCTTCCGTCGGCGGTCATGGCCGAGATGTTCGCGGTCTTGGGGCGTCACCCGGGTGGTCATGCGTGGACAGCCAGGCCATCACCTCGTCGGTGTCCGCGCAGACCGGGCGCGGACAGCTTGATGTTGGAGTAACTTCAACGCGCGTCGGGCAGCTGCCAGACGAAGCCGTTGTTGCCGCCCTCCTCGCGCTGCTCGAGGACGACCTCGACGCCCGAGGCCCTCGCAGCTGTTGAACGTGCCGAGCTGCAGCTTGACGCCCCGGTCGATCGGTCGGACGCGCGAAGCAGACGCTGACCGCGGGCTCGGGGTACGCGGGGCGTGGTCATCGCGCCATGCTCCGTCCGGAGCGCTCGCGGTCGAGCCACAGCTCGGCGCGCAGCTGGGCCGAGAGCGGCTCGTAGAGGCGGCGGGCGAGCTCGTCGAGCGCGGCGGCCGCGGCGCCGTCTCCCGCCGAGGACGCCCCGGCCACCGGTGTGCCGGTCTCGCCGAGGGGGGACGACGGCATCGTCGCGCCCGGGTCGACACCCCCGGCGGGAGCCGGCGTGGCCTCGACGACCGGGGGCACCGGCGGCGGGGCGCTCGGGACGGAGGCCCCAGGTTCCTCACGCTGGACGACGGGAGCGGTCCAGGTCATCGGGGGTGGGGCGTCCCCGCCGGGGCCGACCCACGGGACCGGGGGCGCGTTCCACCCCGTGCTCGACGGCGTCGCGTCGCCACCGCCGTCCACCGGCGCAGGCGTCAGCGAGGTGGGCACCGCGGGGACCGGTCTCGGTCCGACGTCGCCGGTGGCTAGGTGCGCCGCCGCGCTCGGGACGGCAGCCGTCCGCTGGACCGCCGGGGTGGCCTCGGCGCTCACGCGGGACGCGGTCGGAAGTCTCAGCGACGCTCCGCTTCCCCCGGGCGGCCGGAGCCACCGCTGCACGCTGGGGGCCGGGGTCGCGGCGCCCCGCTGAGTGGGCAGCACCCGTACTGACGGGGCGCTCGACGCAGCCTCGGGCCCGGCCGGCGACATGCCCCCGGCCCCGGGTTCGGAGGTGCCCACCTCTGCGGGTGCCAACACCGGGACCGACGACACCGGGACCGACGACACCGGGACCGACGACACCGGGACCGACGACACCGGGGACGGTCCCGCCGGAGGCGGCGACGCCGTCGCTCGCTGGACCGGCGGCGCGGGCCGAGCGTCGTCGCGGCTCGCCCAGGCGATGCGCGGGACAGCCGGCGTGTGCGCGAGGAGCGCCGCGCTCGGTCCCGTGGCGGCGGACTCCAGCCGAGCCGCGGGCACCGGGGCGTTCCACCCGGGTGCCGCAGCGAGGTGGGGTCGCGGGTGTGCGCTCCGCTGCACGGCCGGCCCCTCGTCGGGGGCTCGACGGGCGGTGCCGGCCACCGGGCCGGCCGGGGGCCCGGCGGTGTGCTCCGCGACGGTCGGGAGGAGCATCGGGCCCTGCTCGGGTGGTGCCGCGGACGGCTCGTCGATGGCCGATCCGGTGAGGGTGGGTGCCACCGAGGCCTGGTCGGCTCGGCCGGGGGCGGCGCCGTCGACCCGCCTCTGATCGTCGAGCACCGCTCCGCCCGCGGGCAGGTCGCCGGTGGCCCCCGGTGCTGCCCCGTCCACTGCGCTCACGGCTCGCTGCACCCCGACCGGGTGCACGTGCGGCACGTCGACTCCCCCACCGACGGTGCCGTCAGCCGCCTCGGGCAGCGCCGCCACCCGATGACCGGCGACCACCGGCGATGTCGCACCGGGCGCGACGCCCCTCTCGACGCCGCCCCCACCGGCGGCGTCGACGTCGCGGCTGACGGCCGCCAGAGGGCGCGGACCCACCGTCGGTGCGCGGGGCGCGGCGGCGACCGGTGCGGCTCCGGCGGTCTCGCTGGACGGGGCCCGGCGGGCAGGTCGCGCGTCGGCCGGCGGGCGAGGCGGAGGTGGGGGCCCGGTCGGTCCTGATCGCTGGACCGGCGGCGCTGCCCCTGCGGCCTCTGCGGCGCTCGGCGCCGGCCGTCCCCGCACCGGGGGTCGCCCGTCGCTCCCGGTGGCGCGGTGCGCGCCGGGGCCGCCGGCGGCCGAGCCGCTCCCTGCCTCCTCACCGGACTCGCCGCGGCGCTGGACGGTGACATCGGAGAGGGGCGCCGAGGCCACGGGCGGCGACGGGGGGGCGACGGGCGCGCTCGGAGCGGGGGGGTTCTCCACCGGGCCCGCCGGAGCGGCGGCCCTCGGCGCGGCGTCGTCGTCCGGGGTGACATCGAAGGCGATCGACGAGGGTCGGCCGGTCGATGGCCTGCCGTCGGGGTGACGCTGCACGGTCGTCGGGACCGCTCCGACGACGCCCTCCACGCGCCCGGACGGCGCGTCCGGGCGCACCTCGTGGCCGAGCGGGGCCAGGAACCGCGGGTCCTGGTGGCTGGCCAGCGACCGTGCCAGCTCTCCGGTGCGGCCCACGCAGGGCGCCGCCGCCATGGTGCGCTGCAGGGGTGGTGTGGAGCGCCAGGCGGACGTGTCGGGTGCGGCGACGACGGGCGCCGTCGCTGCGGGACCGCTGCCGCCACGGGCGCGACGCCACACCCTCGGTGGCCACCACATGGTCGCTCACCCGCCTTGCCGGGGCGCGGCCAGGCGACCGATGGCGGCCACGTAGCGCGCACGCTCGGCGTGCTCGAGGTCGAGGATCTCGGTCCCGGGACCAGCCGAAGTGGTAGGCGACGTACGCGACCTCCTCGTAGAGCACGGTCGGCCGCGTACGTCACGATTCCCCCAGGCGCCCACCGGCGAGGTCGACCGCGAAGTCGTGGCCGCACTCAGGGCAGGTCACGCCGGCGCGGGTGTGACCCTCCTGGTTCACCCGGCGGTAGAGGTCCTGCAGGAACGCGAGGTCGGCGGCGAACAGGTCCTCGACGACGCCGGCGTGGACGTCGGTGACCGTGCCGAGCCGGGTGACGACCCGGCCCAGCAGCACGACGGTCAGGTAGGCGGGGTTCTCCCGGACCCGGTCGTCGCGCAGCGGCACGAGCTCGTCGCGGGCCGTGGCCAGCCGCATCACCCCGTCGCGGTGGACGGTTCCCGGCGGGGTCGACGTACCCGCGGGGCAGCACGAACGGGAACTCGGTGACGAGCGCGTCGACGCGCGCCGGGGCGGCGGCCGGCCCGACGGCCTCGCGGCCGGGTCGGCGTCGGAGCCGGCCACCTGTCCGCGATCGCCTCGACGAGCGCGGAGCGTCGCATCACTCGACCTCGAGGCGCTCACAGGTGACGACGAGCTTCTCGGTCAGCACCGAGGTGTCGCCCGCCTTGAGGGCTGCCGATCTCGAGGCTCTTCGGCCAGGCGTTGGTCAGCTTGTAGCGCTTGACGGCGCCCCCTCGTAGTCGTAGACGATGATCGCGCCGCCCTTGCGGACGTTCGCCATCTTCCCGAACTGCGAGTCCTTGATCCACTTGTCGAAGCTGTTGTCGCTCCGACAGGCCGCGGGTCAACGTGATCTCGGGCGCCTTCCAGCGCCCGGGCAGCTTCTGATCACGTACTTGCCGTCCGGGCGCGTTCTCCTTGAGCTCGATGACGTCCTGCTCGATCTTGAGGCCGCTGATCTCGGTGATGCTCTTGATCTGCACGCCGTCGAACTCCAAGCCGAACGAGTGACCGACGCCCTGTCCCCGTCGTCCGGAAGTGCCATGGCGATGCTCCTCCTTGCCAGCCGATCTCTGGCTACTCGCTGACCAGGCTGGTGCCGCCGGAGAACTGCGCCAGCCGGAAGACCACGAACTCGGCCGGCTTGACCGGCGCGACGCCGATCTCGCAGACGAGCTGGCCGGCGTCGATGCCCTCGCTCGGGTTCGTCTCGGCGTCGCACTTGACGTAGAACGCCTCGTCCGGGGTCTGCCCGAACAGGGCGCCCGTGCGCCACTCGTTGACCAGGAACGCGGTGATGGTGCGCCGCACCCTGCGCCCACAGCGCCTGCGTCGTTGGGCTCGAAGACGACCCAGTTCGTGCCGAGCAGGATCGACTCCTCGAGGTAGTTGAAGAGCCGGCGCACGTTGAGGTAGCGCCAGGCGGGGTCCGAGGACAGCGTCCGCGCGCCCCAGACGCGGATGCCCGCGTCCGGGGAAGGAGCGGATCACGTTGATCCCGACCGGGTTGAGCAGGTCGTGCTCGTTCTTCGTGACCTGGATCTCGAGGCTGATGGACGCCGCGGATCGACCTCGTTCGCCGGCGCCTTGTGCACCCCGCGGGTGTCGTCGTTGCGGCCCCAGATCCCGGCCACGTGGCCGCTCGGCGGCATGAAGGCGATCTCGCCCGGTGCCCGGGTCGGCGGTCTTGATCCACGGGGAGTAGAGCGCCGCGAAGGCGGAGTCGTAGCCGGCCTTGTCGACGCGCCACTCCTTGACCTGCTGGGCGTTGAGACCGGGTGGCGGGTCGAGGATGGCCATCCGGTCGCCCATCAGCTCGCAGTGGGCGATCATCGCCGAGCTGCACCGCCTGCACGCCCTCCAGGTCGATGGCGCCCTGCTGGTAGGCGCTCATCAGGTCCGGGACGCACAGCATCGTGACCTCGTCGACGGTCTCGAGGCCCCCGAAGCCGGTGCGCTCGGCGACGTCGCCCACGTAGTCGTCGGCGCTGAGCGTCGGGGCGGGGGCGGGCGGAGGCGGGACCTGCGCGAGCTCGACCTCGCCGAGGTCCGGTTTCGTCAGGGCCGCCCCGGTGACTGCCTCGACCCGCACGACCGTGGAGGCCGCGTTGACGACCGTGGCGACGTTCGTCTGGCCGCGCCCGACGGTGACCCGGTCGAACTCCTCGACCGGGTTCGCCGGCGCGCTTGACGACGACCTTGAACATCTCGTCGGTCGGCGCCTCCCCGCCGGCCTCGGCGATCTCGACCGAGTAGTCCCCCGGAGACGCCGCCGGGTCCAGGGCGGTGACCGTGAGCCGACCGAGCTCGGCGTACGGACCGGACGTGATCTCGCGCGGCGCTGCGTCGTCCCCGGAGGAACCGTTCTGCCCGATCCGCACGACGTAGCAGTTGCCGCCGCCGTTCATGAAGTACCCGTAGACCGAGCGCGCGAGGTAGGAGCCGGGCAGGAACCCTCCGAAGATGTCGGTGAAGGCCGTCCAGCTGCTCACCAGCGTCGGCTGGTTGAACGGCCCGCTCTCGGCCAGGCCGACGAACGCGGCCACGGCCGTGCCCACCCCCTCCAGTGGCCGGGCGCCGGACTCGACCTCCTCCACGTACACACCTGGTGAGAGATACGTCGGCATCGGGACCTCCGGAGCTTGCTGGTGGCGAGTGGAGACGCCAGCCTGGTCCCGTCGACGACCGACGGGCACGGGCCCTCGGACGGCGGTGCGGGCAGCCTCCCCTGCCTCAACGGGCACCACCAGCGTGCGGGAGGGACACCTGTTAGTCCCTGGCGATCCGGACGAGGCGTTCCTACCGTGGGGACGATGCACCCGGCAGCACGTGGCCCACGACCGAGGCATGGTCTCGGCGCGCTGGCGCACGTGCTCGGTCTCGTGCTGCTCATGGTGGCGGCCCCCGCTCGGGCCGGGGAGAACGCCAGCAAGGAGGATCTGAGCCCGGCGTCCGGCCCGTCCGGGCTGGCATGGGCAGTTTCCTTGGACGGGCTCACCCCCGACTCGATCCGCTCCGGCGATCCGTTGTCCATCGGGCCCGAGGAGCCGCTGCTGGTCGAGCTGTCGCTGCGCAACGACGGCGACGAGCCGATACTGGTCCGGAGCGTGCGCCTGCAGGGCCGGGTGATGGGGATGGTCTTCTTCCGCTACACGGTCGTCGTCGGGGTCGAGCTGCAGCCCGGCCAGCCCTTCGCCCAGAGCATCGAGCTCGAGCTCGACGACCTCGCCGAGCAGGCCGTCGGCCTCCTCCCCGCCGACCTGATGCTGCTCGACGACGACGGCGCCATCCTCGCCGAGGAGGCGTTGGACGTCGAGGTGGAGGGATCGCTGTGGTCGGCCTACGGGGTCTTCGGGATCGCCGTGGCCGCCATGACCGTCGTACTGCTGGCCACGCTGCTGCTGGGGGTCTGGAGGTCGGCCGTGCACGAGAACAGGTGGAAGCGGGGGTTGCAGTTCGCGACCCCCGGGTTCGGGCTGGGCCTGACGATCACCTTCACCCTCTCGGCGTCGGGTCTGCTGGTGCCCAGTGCCGGCGCCTGGTTGCCACTCGTCGGCGGTTTCACCGCGCTCGCCTTCGCCCTCGGGTACGTCCTCCCGCTGGGGGTCGCCGAAGACGAGGACGAGGACGGGTCGCTGGTCGACGAGCGGGTCGAGGAGTCGTCCGCGGGCGACGGACCGACATGAGCGGCCACCGTTGGCCGGCCGCACTCCTCGCGAGCGCTGTGCTGGTCCTCGGACTCTCCCCCGCCATGGCCGTCGACGACCCCCCTCAGGGGGGCGGATCTGGAGGTGGGTCTTCCGGCGGCGTCGTTCCGCCGGTCCCAGCGGTCCAGACGTCTCAACCGGCGGCGACCTGGGCGGCGACGGCGGTGAGCACCCCCCCACAGGAGAAGGGCGAGAGCGCGTCCGTGGTGGCCACACTCACCCTACGCAGCAAGCCGGCGCTGGGTGTGACCGCAACCGCGACGGTGACCGGCGCCAACGACGGGGCGGCAGGTGCGCTGAGCGGCACCACGGACGCCGACGGTGAGGTCGTCTTCTCCTACACGGGGACCGAGCCTGGCGAGGACACGGTCACGATCACCTTCTGCCCGGCAGCCCTGGGGTTGTCTGCGGCCATGGCCGCTGGACCGTGCCCACCGGGCACGTACGTCGCGGCCAGCGCTCGAGCGACCGTCACGTGGACGGAACCGCCACCAGAGACGCGCTACGTCGCGTCCGCGACGCCCCCCGTGACTCTCGTCGTCGGGAGCACCGCGACGATCGTCGGCACGCTGGTGGAGAGCGCCGAGGGAGACGTCTCGGGTGTCCCGGGCGTGCCGGCGACGCTCGCGATCACCGGGCCCAACGCCGAGCAGACCGGCACTACCGGCGCGGACACCACGAGCGATGGCAGGGTGACCTTCTCCTACGTGGGCACCAACCCCGGCCAGGACTCCCTCACCATCTCCTTCGGAGGCCCCGCTGCAGGTTCGGCAGCCCGCACGACCGTCACCTGGACCGAGCGACCACCCCCGCGCCAGGTCCCCACCGCGGACGTGACGGCGCCTCCGACGCGCGACGCCGGTACGTCCGCCACGGTCGTGGGAACCCTCACGAACAGCGACGGTGGTGAGCCGCTGGCGGGCGTTCCGGCGGTGTTCCAGATCAGCGGACCGAACTCCGAGGCGACCGCTGTCGGAGGTCCGCTCACCGACGGTGACGGGTCGGTGAGCTTCACCTACACCGGCACCGCCCCGGGCGAGGACACCGTCAGCATCACCTTCTGCGTGCCAGAGCCTGTCGCGGCGTGTGCCGACGGCCCCGTCGGGGACAGCGCGAGCATCACGTGGACCGAAGCCCCACGACCGAGCAGACAGCTCGCGGTGGTCGCCTCGCCACCGGACACGTCGGGGACGGTCGAGAGCGGCTTCCTCATCGACGTCGCCGCGACGCTCGGCGACGAGCCGGCGCCCGGCGCGACGATCACGGTCGTCGCAAGCATGGCGGGCCAACCCGACATCGAGCTGTCGGAGGTCACGGCGACCGACGGTCGAGCGTCTGTCGACTACACGCGCAGCGAAGCCGGAGTCGACGCCATCACGGTGACGGCGGCGCACGAGGGACAAGAAACGTCGACCACCCTCACTCGCACCTGGGTCGACTCCGGAGGTCCCGGCGGCAGCAGCGATAGCAGCGAGTCCGCCGACGACGCCACCACCGCCGCAGCCCAGCTCACCCTCGCGCTCGCACCCGCGGACGAGCGAACACTCGTCGCTGACGACTTCACGGTAGCGATCGGGGCGACAGGGGACGATGACGCGCCAGCTGCCGACCGTCCGGTGTCTCTCCAGATCCTCCCGGTGAACGGCGAGGCCGTGCAGGCCGAGGTCGAGACCGACGACTCCGGCCGCGCGAGCTACACCTACTCCCGCGACGACCCGGGCGAGGAGCAGGTCGTGGCGCTGCTGCAGACCCCGGACGGGGAGGTCACGGCGTCGGTGCGGCACACCTGGGTCCTGCCCCCCGCCGAGAGGCTGCGCTGCCGCGCCGAGGCTTCGTCGGCGGCCGCCCTGGGCTCGGTGCTGACCTACGACTGCGGTCCATGCCCCACGGCGGTCCCGCCGCAGGTACGCCTGGCCGCCGACGATGTCGAGACCACGTTGCAGGCCACCGGGTCGCACGGCACCGAGGGAACCCGGGTTCGGGCGCCGGTCGACGAGGTCGACGCTGGTCGCTACCAGGTCACGGTGGAGTGCGGCGAGCGACAGTTCGTCGAGACGGTGGACGTCGTGGGACGCACCGTCCTGAGTGCGTCCGCCTCCGGGTCGGCCTCGGCCTCCGGCGCGGTGCTGCTGTTCTTCCTGCTCTGCGGGTACCTGCTGCTGCGGGCCCGCGCTTAACGGGACCCCGTTGCGGGGCCGGACCCACGCGGGCCGATCGTGAACGGGAGCAGACCGAGACCGGCGGCGAGGCACACGGTGGTCACCACGACGACGCCGGGCTCGGGTGCCCTCCCCGTGGCCCAGGCCAGCACCGACACCGCGACGCCGAGCACGGCGCCAGATCCGGCCAGCCCGGCGACCTCGGAGGCGACGACCCGGCTCCGGTGCCTGCGCGCGGCGCGCGCCAGGCTCTCGGCGTAGGCGAGCGAGAACAGCAGCGCGAGGACCATCAGCGCTCCCGGGATCGTCGCGATCGGAGACCACCAGGAGCCACCGGTGGGGACCAGCCAGCGCGCATCGTCGATCGGCGCACCGGAACCGTCGAGCCGCGTCACCTGCGCAGGTCCGGTGAGGAAGAGGGTCTGGGATGACGACAGCCGGAACGGACCGCCGCCGCTGGTCGAGCGTCCGACCGGCGTCCGGGGCAGTCCGACACCCGCGGCGCTGATCGCCAGCAGTGCCCCGCGGCCTGGGACGGTGACGCTCGACTCGCCGCGCGTCCACGACACGGCGGCTTCCGGCTGCGCCGGGGCGAGGAAGGCGACCAGCAGGCCGACGGCGACGGTGACCGCCGCGAGGAACCGGTACACCCGTGCGGTCCGCGAGCCACCGTTCGCAGCGCGGCTGGGCACCCCGGATCGGTCGCGGGTCGGTGGTGGGGGCGGTGCCGGCGCCGGATTCTCGGTCCCGATGTCGGGCTCGGGCTGCGGGCCGCGGGCGGCCGGGGTCACGGGCGCGGGCTGCTCCGGCAGAGTCCGCTGGCGCGAGGGCATGACCGGGGCGGGGCGCCCGACGGGGGGACCGAGCGCACGTCCGCCAGCGAAGAGGGCGGCCCCCATCGCCACGCAGAGCGTGGGTTGCGGGCTCTGGTGCAAGGGTCGCCCGAGGCGCTCCGTCAGCCGCTCGCTGACCAGGGGGATGCGTGAGGAACCACCGACGAGCAGCACCCCGGTGAGGTCGTCGGCGGTGATGCTGGCATGGCGCAGCGTGCGCTCGAGGCAGGTGACCGTCTCGTCGACGAGCGGTGAGATGAGCTCCTCCAGCTCTGACCGGGTGAGACGGACCCACGGTGGAGCGCCCGGCAGGCTGACGGGGATCGAGGCGCTGACATCGTGGCTGAGGCGTTCCTTGGCCCGTACGCACTCCTCGCGCAGCTGCAGGAGCCCGCGACGGACCACCGGGTCCGAGTCGTCCACGTCGGCCTCGAGACCGAGCCGCCCCCACGCGTGCGCGACGAGGGCCGCATCGACGTCCAGGCCGCCCAGGTGCTCCAGACCCTCGGCCCGGCCCAGGAGCTCCAGCGACGACCCCCGGCGGCGGAGCAGCGCCGCGTCGAACGTGCCACCCCCGAGGTCGTAGACGGCAAGGGTCTCACCGTCGCCGAGGCGGTCGGCGGCCCCGAAGTGCAGTGCCGCTGCCTCGGGCTCGGTCACGAGGTGGGCACCGTCGAGATCGGCGATGGCCAGGGCGTGCTGCAAGGTCTCACGGCGGTGCGCCCCCCAGTTGGCCGGGCACGCGACACTCACGTGCTGCGGCGGACCACCCTGCCGCTGGGTCACGAGCTCGACGACCGACTCCACCAGCTTTGCCATCAGCACCTGCGCCGAGACGGGGACCCCGCCCAGGTTGATGCTCGTGGCATCCCCGATCCGTCGCTTGAACTCCCGCGCCACTCGCTCGGGCTCCTCGGCTTCCCGCGCAGCGGCGGCGTCTCCGGCGAGGTATCGGCCGTCCGGCCCGAGGTAGACCACCGAGGGCACCTCGAAGGCGTGGTCGCCCAGGGAGACCGCTTCGGCACGCTCGTCCCGCGCCGCGGCGGCCGAGGTGAACGTCGTGCCGAGGTCGATCCCGAGCTGATACGTCAACGCTGGCCTCCAAGCGGGACCATCGTGGTGCTGGATAATCTGGGCTTCGAACGACCACAGTGCCGGTGGTCAGCGAAGGTCGACGGCCGACAACACGAAAAGCACTCCCTTCAACTGCTGCACCTTCCGATCCAGGTTGCTGGCAACAGCAGCAGCCTGGTGGAGGTCGACTCCCGGTCCGAAGATCTTCCGAGCGTCTCGTCGCACGTCCCACGCCTCGACCTGCACCCCCATCTCGCGCAAGCGCATGAGGGAGTAGGTCCCCGCCGCGGCGGTTCCGCGTCCAGTGGCCGCATGCCGAGCGGGATCTCTCGCTCCCTGGTACACCGCGAGCGTGCGCACGACCACGTCCAGATGGCCGCCCCCAGCCTCGAAGAGACGCCGCACACGCGCGATCTTGTCGGTGCAGGCGTTGCACGGGCTGCGTGTCACGTAGAGCTCGAGCCGATGAGGTCCCCTGGTCGACGCTCTGTCGAGCACGACCATGGTGCTCACCGTGTCCAGCACGGAGGCCTCCGCGTGTCGGCCCTGCTGCTCCACGGTGGAGAGGTCTGCGTCGGCGGCGACCGGGGTGTTGTTTCGGCCGATCGCTACCTCAGTGCCGTCGAGGATTCCCTTCGCGACGGTCACGAAGCGGTTCTGCCGGGTGGTGAGATCGATGTCCGAGAGATCGAGGCTGAGGTTCGGCATACCCTCGGCCACCTTCTCGCCAGGAGATGCCTCCGCATGTACCTCGACTGCACCACTCCTCCTCCCCGGTACGACGCGGAGGCGCTCGAGGCCCGCTGGACGTAGCCGGTTCATCACCGACTGGAGCAACCCGCGAAGCTCTTCTCCGCTTGTGACGGTGGCGAGCTTGCCGGCGAGTGCACGTCTCGCCGCGTCCTTCACACCGGACGGGCCGAGCCGAGGACCATCCCCCCGGGACTCACGACCCCCGCGGATCCTGCCGCGGACCCGGGCAGCACCGGAGTCGACCTTGCCCTTCGCCCACGCCTTCCCCGCGGCCGCCCTCGCCTTGACCCTCGACCCGACGCCCTTCAGCCCCCGGATGATCGGCCCGGCGAGCTGCAGGCCCTTCTTGATCAGGAAGTCCATCGCCCTGGTCACCGGGCGGCGCAGGGCGCCGATGATCTCGCGGATCTTCTGACCGACGCCGCCGAGGCCGATCACGCTGGCGAGGAAGCCGATGATGATCGGCACCATCTGCCCCAGCACGTTCTCGATCTTCGCCACGACGCCGCTCACGTTGCCGCGGACGATGTCGGCGACGGAGTCGATGACGGTGTTGACGAAGGCGGCGATGCGGCTCGCGTTGTTCACGAAGAACATCACGACGTCGTAGATGAGCTTGCAGGCCTTGATGAAGGCGGCGGCGGGGTTGAGCAGGCCGATCAGCCAGGTGATGCCGGCGGTGATGATCTTGGTGACGACGAAGTCCTTGACCTGCCCGAGGATCATCTCCTTGATGTCGCCGAGCCTCTCGACCAGCATCTGCCACAGTCCGCCCACGCCCTCGGTGGCGATGGTCTGGAAGATGCCGACGCCCCTCTCGGCGGCTCCCATCGCCCGCTCACCGATCTGACGCACGAGCCGGCCCCGGATGCTGGTCCAGGTCAGGCCGAAGATCGAGGCCAGCAGCTTGACGATGCCCTTGACGTCGAACGTCTCGGGCAGCTCGACCCCTCCCTCGGCGAGGGCCCCGAACAGCCAGCCCATCAGCCCGTTGCGTAGGTGCGTGAGGATGTTGTCCTTGAACCGGATGATGCCGCCCTTGACCCCGGCGATCAGGTTCCCGAGGAACGCCACCGGCGCCTTGACGATCTGTCCGACCACCCCAGCCACTCGGGCGAGCACGTTCGTGAGCATCGCGGTCAGCTCGCGGATGGTGTTGACGACGGCCTTGATCGCACCGATGGCCTTGTCTACGAGCCCCTTGTTCTCGGCCTGGAGCGCCTCGATCCGCTCGTCGAGGCCCGTGCGAGCCTCGACGTACCTCGTCGCCAGGGCGTCGACGACCGCGTCCTGCTTGGCGTCGACGTCCTTCTCCAGCCGGGCGAAGCCCTCGCCGATCTCCTGCGAGGCCTGCGACCCCACCGTCCTCAGGTCCGCGGGAAGGCCCTTGACGTAGGAGGCGATGTCGCAGCGGCCCTTCGCGATGCGTGCCTTGGCCGTCGTCAGCGAACCGCCGACGATACCGGCGACGGCCTCGATCACCCCGTTCATCTTCTTCAGGTACAGCTCGCGGCCGGCCTGGTAGAACTCCTCGACCTTCGAGGGCATCCCGAGCAGCTTGTCCTTCGCCCACCGGATGCCGCCGAGCCAGCCGCCGTACCGGTCCTTCTTGTAGGCCGACATCTTCGCCGCGACGTATTTCTCGAAGGTCGCCCGAGCGCCGGCCTCGCCCTTCTCGAAGGTCTTCTCGACCTTCGGGTCGATACCGTCGAGGATCGCCTTCACGGCCGTCTCGGTCGCGTCGAACAGGCTCTGGATCTTCGTCGTGACCTGGGAGCGCGTGGCCTCGTCCTGAGCCTTCGCCTTCCCCTTGCCGGCGATCAACGTCGCCACGGCCGCTGCCTTGGCCCCCTGCATGCCGGCGACGCCGGCGGTCGTCTGCGCCGTGGCCTCGGCCTTCCCCTGGGCGAGGACCTGCTGCTCCTGGGCGCGGAACTCCACCGGCGCGGTGTCGGCGTGAGCAGCGGCCGCCTTCTTGTCGGTCACCGCCTGCTGGAACTCCGGTTCGTTCGACTCGGTGAGCTGCTTCTCGTCGACGTCGGCCCCCGCGAGCTCGGCGTCGGCCTGGTGCTTTCCTGCCTGCAGGTTGGTCTGCTCGGCGGGGGCCGGCCTCGGGGCCGCGCCGGCGCCGTGGATCGTCACCGGCTGGCCGGGGTCCTCGGTCTCCAGCGGGGTGACGGGTTTCGTCACGGCCGTGGAGGGGTCCGGGGCCGCGGCCGCGGCGTCCTCGATGTCCCGAGACTGCTCCTGCTTCCCCTGGGTCACCAGACCCTGCACCGCGCCCTTGACCTCACCGGCCCTCCCGGACGCCTGGTAGTCGTCGGCTTCCGTCAGCGTCGACGGTGACGTCGCCTCGATCGCGGTCTTGACGGCCGCGATGAAGCCCTTCTTGTCGAAGTCCCCGGGCTGCTGGGCGTCCATCGCGTCCGCCTTGGCCGCCTTCGCCTGTGCTGGGACGTCCCCGCTCGGCGCCAGCGCCGCGCCCTGCGCCTCGGCCGCCTTCGCACGCGCCGGCGGATGAGCGCGCGTGGCCTTGCCGAACCCGGCCACCGACATGGTGACGGCGGCGAACTGTGGATCGCGCTCGGGCGCCATCGGGGTCGGCGGCACCGGCGGACGCAGCAGCTGGTCAGGGGCCAGGGACGGGGCCAGGGACGGGGCAGCCCCGCTCGGGGAGGCGACACCGACGGCGCCGGCCGCCGGCGCGCCCCGGGTGACGGCGAGGCCCTTCGTCGCCGGTCCAGCGCGCCGCTTCGCTGCCGCGCCGCCGGCCGTGGCCAGCGGGCTCTTCCTCGGCACGGCCTTCGTCGGGGGCTTGGCCCTCTTCGACGCGACCTGAGCGGGGCCGAACCCGGTCTTGGTGACGGCCAGAGCCAAGGGCGGGGGCTTCACCCCCTCGAGATCGACCGGCACCCCGGCGGCCTGGGCACGCTTCAGCCCGGTCTCCACCAGATCGACCGCCGGCTCGTCGCGACGCACCTCGGCCAGGGCCACGTCGAGGTCCTCGCGGGCCGCGTCCCCCGGCGAGCGGGCCCGGCCCAGCATCAGCGCGGTGACCGCCTGGTTGCCCGCCCTGCGCTGCATCGAGAGCACCGCGCGGACCGGCCCGGACCCCGTCCGAGAGGTCGGTGAGCGGCGCCGCCCCACTCTCAGCGCGTCGGCGACCTCGCTTCGGGCGGCCTCGGACCTCCGGGCTGGACTCACCATGGCGCGCGCCTAGGCCTCGGTCTCGTCCTCTTCCTCGGCGGCGTCGCGCTGGACGAAGGCGCCCTGAGCCGTGAGCTCCTCCTCCTCCTCCGGCGTCTCCTCACGCTGGGCCGTCGCCGAGGGAATCCCGCGGGTGTCGCCCGCGACCGTCGCGGGCGGCGCCGAGGCCCTCGGGGTCGGGGCGGACATCACCCGCTCGGCGTTGGCCGAGGCCTCGCGCTCGAACCGGTCCGAGGGGTCGCTCACGTTGATGCCCCCAGCCGTCGGCGTCCCGTCCACCGGGCCGCTGCGCTGCTGCACGACGTGGGTGAGCTCGTGGGCGAGGGTGGTACGGCCTTGCGAAGATGACGGGTCGTACCGGTCGCGCTGGAAGACGATGTCGGGCCCGACCGTGTAGGCGTGGGCGTTCACCGAGCGGGCGGACTCGTGGGCGGCGCCGTCGTCGTGAACGCGGACGTCCCCGAAGTCGGCTCCGATGCGGGCCTCCATGTCCTGGCGGACGTCGGCCTCGAGCGGACGGCCCGCGCCCGCGACGACGTCGTGCACGGGGGACCGGTCGTTCTCCAGCATCGCCGACACCGAGGCGTTGCCCGCGGTTCGCTGCAACCCCAGCACGTCCGTCGTGCTGAGGGCGTGCCCACCACCGGTGGCGGCGGCGAGGCCGGCCCGGCCCGAGACGGGTTCCTCCCACCGCGCGGCGCGGGGGCGCGACCCGGCCTCGTCGGCGTCGTGCGCGTGTCCACGCATGGCGCTGCTCCTTCCTCGAGCGAGCCTCCAGCGTCCCAGCGCCGGCCGTCCGGTCCCAGTCCGACGGTGTGCGCGTCGGGGCACCACGTCCTGCCCGCGAGGGCACCGTCGCGCAGACCTCAACAGCTGACCAGGGGGAGGTAGGGGCCGAACTCCTTCTCGAGCACGAGGCGGCCGAGCTTGCGGTACTCCTGCTCGACCGCGGAGACGATGTGCGCCATGGTGACGCAGGTGGCCTCGGCGGCCGCGAGGTAGGCCGCCGTCGTCGAGGCCGAGCGGATGTTGCCCCCGGTCAACTCGAACGCTGCGGCGCAGAACTCGAGGTCGACGTCGGGAGAGACGGGCAGGGGCGCGGCCAGGCACTGGCGCCACAGCCGAGCGCGCAGGGCCGTCGTCGGGGCCGGGAAGTCGATGATGGCGTCGAGGCGTCGGGTGAACGCCTCGTCGATGTTGGAGCGCAGGTTGGTGGCCAGCACGGCCAGGCCGTCGAAGGTCTCGAGCCGCTGCAGCAGGTAGGCGCTCTCGATGTTGGCGTAGCGGTCGTGGGCGTCGCGCACGTCGCTGCGCTTGCCGAAGATGGCGTCCGCCTCGTCGAAGAAGAGCACGGCGTTGACCCCGCCGGCCTCGGCGAAGATCCGTTCCAGGTTCTTCTCGGTCTCCCCCACGTACTTGTCTACGACGGTCGCCAGGTTGACGGTGTAGAGGTCCAGTCCGAGACCACCCGCGATGACCTCGGCGGACATGGTCTTGCCGGTGCCCGAGTCGCCCCCGAACAGGGCGGTGACGCCGCGCCCGCGTCCTCCTCCCCGACGCATCCGCCAGTCCACGAGCACCTGGTCCCGGTGCCGCGCGCGCGAGGCCAGCTCCTCCAGCGCGCGACGCACCTCCGGTGCGAGCACCAGGTCCGACCAGCCGACCTCCGGCTCGATGCGTCGGGCGAGGCTCTCGAGCCCAGCGGCGTTCTGGGCGCGCACCCCCGTGCGCAGCGCGTCGGTGTCGACCGGGCCACCGTGGCCGAGCGCGGCGACCTGGGCGGCGCGCACCGCCTGGTGGATCTGCACCGGCCCCAGGGAGACGCAGGCGCCGACGGACTCGGCCGTGACCCGCGCGCCCACCCGGTCCAGGTGCCCGCGCAGGATCTCTGTCCGCTCCCGGGCGCCGAGCGCGGCGGCCTCGACGACGAGAGGCGGCCGCCGGGTCCACCGGGGGTCCCAGTGCGAGGCGCCGACCAGCAGGACGGGGACGGGCCAGCCGGTCAGGACCTCCACCGCCTCGAGGTGCCGCTCGGCGAGAGCCTCGACGGGCCCCGCCACCACCCCGGCCCCCTGCAGCAACGCCTCGCGCGCACAGCGGTCGACGGCCTGGAGGACGTCGGTGGTGCGCGCGAGCAGCGTGAGGTCCACGACGAGTGCCCCGTGACCGGCGTCGTGCAACGCGGCGACGGCCGTGGCGGTCCCGGTGCCCTGCTCGTGCTCGCGGACGTGGACGAGGTCGACGCCGCTCCGCAGGCCGTCGGCGACGCTTCGGGCGAGCGCGCAGGCGTAGGGCTCGACCTCCTGGAGGAGCGCGGCGACCGCAGGCTGGGGTACGTGGTCGCCGAGCAGGTGGGCCGCCACCCGGTCGGGCACGCGCAGCGACCGGGTCAGGAAGGGGCGATCAGTCTCCTCGAGGAGCACCAGCGCCCGGCGCACCAGCGGGCCGGTCGGCGAGAGCGCCGCGCGGGCGGCGGGGTCCGCCGCCGGGAGCCCGGCGATCTCCAGCGCCAGCCCGACGGTCGCGCGACGTCGGCTGACGTCGTCGTTGAGGTAGCCGTAGAGCCGCTCGAACCGGCTGTCCAGGTCCGGGGCCAGGGCGATCACGAGCAGGTCGACCTCGGCCGGCGTCAGACCGACGGCGCGGGCGAGGCCGCCCAGGCTCCCGGCACCGGGCGTGCAGCGTGCCGGGTGGCCGAGGTCGAGGACCTCGGCGCCGGCCAGCAGGCGGTCGACCGCGTCCTCGTTCACGTACAGGCCCCGGAAGGGGTCGTCGGGGTCCGGGTCGACCTGCCGTCGCCGGGCCACTGCGGTCCCCACCCGTCGCTCGACGTCGGCGACCCAGTCAGCGAGGCCCGTGGCGGGCTCGGCGACGCTCACCTGCTGCGCTTCCGCCCCGCCGGAGCGCCCGGTGCGGCGGTCGCGGCGCCGCCGGGTGTCGCGCCGTCGCCGGCGCCCCCCGCGACGGGCCGGTGCTGCGACCGCGACTCGAAGGCCGGTTGGCCGGCCATGCCCGCGACCACCACGCGCGGCGGCGCCTCGACCGGCGGTCCCACCTCGAAGACCTGGCCGGTGGCGGTCGGCGCGGTGACCACCACGTCCAGCGACGGCTTGAGCTCGCCGCCCAGTGCGGACCACACGTCCGCGAAGGAGCGGTCCTCCGGCGGCGGGAGGGCCACCGAGACCGGCACCGAGGCGTCCAACCCTCCCAGCTGTCCGGCCAGCAGGTCGGGCGGGATCGCGTCGTGGCGCAGGAAGCAGGCGAGCAGCGAGGAGAGCAACCGGTGCTCGTCCTCGGGTCGCTGCGTCCAGGCGGTCACGAGGTAGGAGAGCTTGAAGTGGCGTGGGGGCAGCCGGCGCGCCACCACGCGGTCGGCCTCGTACTCGTTGAGCATGCCGCGCTCACGGCGTCGCAGGTCCTCACGGATGTCGTAGAGGTAGACGTCGACCGTCGGAGCGCTGCGCCGCGCCGCCCAGTCCTTGGTCGGGGCGTCGAAGACGACCTCCACACCCGGGTCCCCACGGCGTCGCGCTCGACGAGGGCGGCGAGGGCCGCGTCGACGTCCTGGATCACCCCTGGATTCTGGCCGGGCCGCCCCCACGCTCCCACCGAGGCCGGGACGTCGCAGGGGCACTGCCTCGTTCCCGATCGGGCATCGCGTCCTGCCCGGACGGCACCGCTGCACGGGAGGTACGAAGCGCGTGTCGCTGGCTAGCCTCGGTCACTCGCCAGGACCGAGAGGGGACGACGTGACCGAGCCCGTGCTCCGTCTCGAGCCCACGCGCGCGGACGTCGAGCCGGGGGGGCAGGCCGTGCTCGCGATCGCTGTCTTCAACCCGGGGAACCGGGTGGAGGGCTACGAACTGGACGTCGTCTCGATCGAGCCGATCGAGTGGGCGACGGTGAGCCCGCGCACGCTCTCGGTCTACCCCCAGCAGGAGGAGACCGCAGTGGTCACCTTCGCCCCGCCCTCCGGTCCGGGTGCCCCCGGCGGCTCGATCCCGTTCGGTGTCAGGGTCCGCTCGCAGGTCGATGAGGCTGTGAGCGCCGTCGTCGAGGGCGACCTCGACGTCGCCGGCGTCGCCGGGCTCCAGGCCACGATCACGCCGGTGACCAGCAAGGGCCGGTGGAGTGCCCGGCACCGAGTGGCGATCGTCAACAACGGCAACGGCACCGCCCGGCTCGCGCTGAGCGCCGCGGACCCCGACGAGGCCCTCGGGTTCCTCCTCGTCCCGGCGCTGCTCGAGATCGAGCCCGGCGGGCAGGCGAAGGCGCGCCTGAAGGTACGCACCCGCGCACCCGTGCTGTGGGGCACCCCGACCCGGCTGCCGTTCCAGGTCGCGTGCGGGCCGGAGGGGTCCCTCGACCTCGTCGAGGCACGCGCACCGTCGACCGCGGAACGTCCGGTCCTCGACGCGGCCTTCGAGCAGCAGCCGATCCTGACCCGGACCGTGGTCGCCGTCGCGACGGTCCTGGTCACGGCGCTGGTCGCGGCGTTCGTCTTCTTCCTCAACCAGCCCGACGACGCGGAGCCGGACAAGGACCGGCTCACCAACCCGCCGACACCGACCAGCTTCACCGCTCTCGACACCGTCTCCCCCACCGAGATCAAGCTGACCTGGGACGAGATCGAGGACGTCACCGGCTTCCGGCTCGTCTACGTCGACCCGGCCACAGGGAAGTCCTTGGAACCGGTCGACCTCGAGCCGGCCACCCTGGTCGCGGCCGAGGTAGAGGCGGACACGGAGATGTGCTTCACGCTGGCAGCGCTGCGCGAGGACCTCGCCTCCCGGCCGACCGAGAAGGTCTGCGAGCGGACCGAGCCGGTGACGACACCACCGAGCGAGGCGCCTGACGAACCGAGCCCGAGCGTCACCGTGTCCTCCCCGGACCCCACCACACCCGGCGGCGGGGAATCGGGAGGGCCGTCCGACCGCGTCTCGCCGTCCACGCCGCCGTCCACGCCGCCGACCACCCCGCCCACCCGGCCGCTGCCCGAGCCGCAGGACTTCGTCGCGGCGGTGTTCTTCGGGTCGGCCGACCCGGGGGGTCAGCAGACCCTGCGCGACCACGTCGACGAGCTCGCCTCGGTGGGGGTGACCGCGGGCCTGCTGCTGCCCGGGAGCGTGACGCTCCGCCCGGTCTCCGCGACGGACTCCTCCGCCTCGGCCGCGCCGTCCGCCGGCCAGGGGTCCGAGCCGTCCGACGAGACCCTCGCCATGGTCTACGTTGTCGGCGAGGACGCCACCGCGGCCCAGGCCGCGTGCGTGGAGGCATGGACCCGGCTCCAGGCCGCCGATCCCGCCTCGACGCCGCCGCTCGGTGCTTGCCGGGCGGTCTACGAGGTCCTCGACAGCCCCTCCCGCCCAGCCCCGGTTCCGATGGGTAGGACCAGGTCAGGGCCGGGCCCGGACGATGACCTCGCGCAGGCTCACCTCGTTGTCGCCGGTGTCCTCCCCTCGCACCGAGGCCACCGAGAGCCGCAGGCTGCTCACCTCGCCACCGGTGTCGAGCGGCCGAACCTGACGGTCGGGGGTGTCGTCGAGCTCCAGCCTCCGGCACTGCTGCGTGCCGTCCTCCGCGGCGAAGGTGACGTCGACCTGGCGAGGACGCAGCTCCTGACCGCGCTTGGTTGCCCCTTCGCGCAGTCCGGCGTCGAGACGCAGCTCGCGGACCCGCACGGGCTCGTCCCAGCGCAGCACGACCGCCCCGTCGCGCGCGTTCGCGCCGCACTCCGACGCCTCGACACCCGACCAGCGCCGCGACCAGAAGGTCGACGGAACGCGGTCGACGACTCCTCGCGCGGCACCGCGGCCCGCGGAGTGTGGCGGCACCGCTCGAGCGCGGACGCCGGCGACCTCGACCGTGGTGCCGCGCAGGTCGTACCACCACCCGCGGACCCGCCCGATCGGGTCGTCGACCAGCACGACGGCGAGGGTCACGATCACCGCCAGGGTTACCAGGCCGAACGCGGCCCGGCGCCACCGGTAGACGCTTGGCAGGCTGTCCCGGTAGGCACGCCGGGCCTCGCGGGCGGCACGGCTACCGAGTCCTGCCCTCCGGCCCGGGGCCGGTGCCTGCGCCCCGCTTCGCGACCCCGCAGCACCCGGCGCGGCCCCGGCCAGGGCCTGGCCGCAGCGGCAGAACCGCCGGTCGGCCGGCCCGGGGTGACCGCAGGCCGGGCACCGCGCTTGGTCGGCTCGCTCGGTGACGGCGCTCACGCCCGCGGTGGACGCAGGCCGTCCTCGTGGGGCGGGCGGCTGGGGCGGCTGGGGCGGCTGGGGCGGCTGGGGCGGCTGGGGCGGCTGGGTCGCCGCGCCGACTGCGGGGGCGGCCGCAGCGTCGCGGGGTGCCGGGGCCGGCCTCGGGTCCGGGCGTCGCGTGTCGTCCGCGGTCGTGCCGGTCGGGGCCTGACCGGGTTGGTCCCAGCCCAGGTAGGTGTCGCACAGCACGCAGAACGCCGCGTTGGCGGCGTTCGTCTCCCCGCAGCTGTCGCAGTGCGCCTGGCCTGTCATGGACCCTCCGACTCACGTCGGTCCGCCCTGCCCCGTCGGAAGGGCGCTGGAGGACGAGTATGCCCGGGGCAGGGTCCGCACGGCAGGCGCGAACGGGCAACCTCGAGGGCGACGCGATGACCGTCTGCGCGGAGTGCGGGCACCGCAACGCCCAGGACACCGTCTTCTGCGAGTCGTGCCAGTCGCTCCTCACCTGGCCGGCCGGAGGGCCGCACGGCGGCGCAGCCCCACTCCCCACCGAGCCGCCCGCCGCGCCGAGCCCCCCGCCGTCCCCTCCCGCGAGGACGCCTTCGCCGAACGCCCCGACGACCCCGCCGTCACCACCCCCCGCACCCCGCCGGGCCCCCGTCCGCGCGGGGTCCGGCGCGCCGACCGGCGCGACGACAGCGCGACGACCAGCGCGACGACCGGCGCGACGACCGGGTCCGGCGCGGTGCCGAGACTGCGCGCCGCGCTGGACGACGGAGCTGCCCTGGCACGGGCACGCGAGCGGCCGGACCTCGCCGAGCGGCTCGAGCAGGTCCGCGCGCGGGTCGAGACCCGCACGCGCACCGTCGCGGTCGTCGGGGAGTTCAAGCGCGGCAAGAGCACGCTCGTCAACGCCCTGATCCAGACCTCGGCGTGCCCGGCCGACGCCGACGTCGTCACCGCCGTCCCCACGCTGGTCCGCTACGGCGAGACGGTGCAGATCACCGCGCACCTGCCAGCCCAGGGGGGACGGTGCGGCGACGACCCGCACCGTCGCACCGAACGACCTGCGGAGGGTGGTCGCCCACCCGGAGGAGGACGCGGACGGCGTCGTCACCTCGCTCGAGATCGCCGTGCCGCACCGCATCCTGCGCGCGGGGCTCCGCGTCCTGGACACCCCGGGCGTCGGCGGCCTCGACTCCGCCCACGGGCAGGTGTCCCTGGGCGGTCTGGACGGGGCGGACGGCGTGCTGTTCGTCACCGACGCCTCGCAGGAGCTGACCGCGCCCGAGGTCGACTTCCTCCGGTCGGCGCTCGGCTCGGTGCCCGACCGGGGCGCTCGTGGTGACCAAGACCGACCTGCACCGCCACTGGCGTCGGATCGTGGAGCTCGACCGGGAGCACCTGGCGCGCGCAGGCGTGACGGTGCCGGTGCATCGCCGTGTCGTCCTTCTTGCGGTTGCGCGCGGCACGTGAGCCCGGACCTGAACGGCGAGAGCGGTTTCGCCGCCCTCATGGACTTCCTGGCCCTCGCGGTCGTCCGGGGCGCCGATCGGCGGATGGCGGCGGCCGCGGCGCACGAGGTCGACTTCGTGACCGCGCAGCTGGCCCACCAGGCCGACGCCGAGCGGGTCGCGCTGTCCGAGCCGGAGAGGAGTCGCGCGCTGACCGAGCGACTCGAGCACGCGCACCAGACGAGCCCGCACGCTCGAGCAGCCGATGCGACCTGGCAGCAGCGGCTCAACGACGGCGTCCAGGACCTCGTCGCCGACATCGAGCACGACCTGCACGCGCGCATGCGCTCGGTGCTGCAGCAGGCGCGCGACCTGATCGACGCAGCGACCCGCGGGTCACCTGGGGCGACACCGAGGGCTGGCTGCGTCGTGAGGTCGCCGCGGCCGGGGTCGCGAACCGCGACCTGCTCGTGGAGCGCGCCACCGAGCTGGCCGAGGCGGTGGCCGGTGAGTTCGACCTCGTGGCCGGGCGGACGGTCGAGCTCGACCTCGACCTCCTCGCCCGCTCGCTGGAGGACGCCGGCTGCCCTCGGCGTCGACGCTGTCGATGCCCGGCGGGCGGCTCGCCTCCCTGCTGGTCACCGCGCGGACCACCGCGCTGGTGCCGATGCTGGCCTTCTCGCTTGCGCCCGTCGCCCCGCTGTTCCTGGTCGTCGGCGCCGCCGTGCTGGGCGGTCGGCGTCGGTGGCAAGCTGCTGCGCGACGGAGCGCCCGGCAGCGCTCCTACCGGCGCGCGCAGGCCAAGCAGGCTGTCACGAACTTCGTCGACGCGGTCGCCTTCGAGATGAACAAGGAGACCCGGGACGCCCTCCGCCGCACCCAGCGCCAGCTGAGGGACGAGTTCCAGGCTCGAGCGCGGTCCTTGCAGGCCTCCGCCGCCGGCGCGCTCCAGGCCGTGGAGGGGTCCGCATCGCTGCCGCCCGAGGCCGCGCAGCGGCGCGCGGCCGAGGTGGACACGGAGACCTCGCGCCTGGCCGCGATCCGGGTGAGCCTGCACGAGATGTCCGCCCGACCCCGAGGAACGGGGGCACCGTGCTGGCTGACGCACTCGCCGCCCGGCTCGTCACGCTGGCCGAGGACGCCGCGTCCGCGGCGCGCGACCCGGGCACGCGCGAGGAGCTGATCGGCCTGGTCGAGCGGATCAGGGGCCCGGTGCGCCTGGCCATCGCCGGCAAGGTCAAGGCCGGCAAGTCGACCCTCCTCAACGCCCTGATCGGGGAGGACCTCGCTGCGACGGACGCCGGGGAGTGCACGCGGGTCGTCAGCTGGTACCGCCGCTCGCCGCGCCCGTTCGTGCGGCTCCACCCGATGCGGGGGCCGGCCGAGGAGCGGCCCTGGTCCCGGGGCCCGCGAGGTCTGGAGATCGACCTGGGCGGGCGGGACCTGGACACCATCGACCGGCTCGAGATCGGCTGGCCCACGAGCCGCCTGGACGGGCTCGTGCTCATCGACACCCCGGGGATCGCCTCGCTGTCGACGGCGGTGTCGCAGCGCACGCACGTAGCGCTCTCGGCCGAGACCGGGCACGAGCCCGTGGCGGACGCGGTGCTGTACCTGCTGCGTCACACCCATGCCACCGACCTCCGGTTCCTCGAGGCCTTCCACGACGACGAGGTCGCCCACGGGACGCCGGTCAACACCATCGGTGTGCTGTCACGGGCGGACGAGATCGGCTCCTCCCGGCTCGACGCGATGACGGTGGCGGACCGCATCGCGCGGCGCTACGAGGCGGACCCGCGCTTGCACCGCCTGTGCCCCCTCGTGGTCCCCGTCGACGGGCTGCTCGGCCATGCCGCCGCGACCCTCGGCGTGACGGAGCACGCCACGCTCGCCGCCATCGCGGCCGCCGGGCCGAGCGGGACGGAGATCCTGCTCACCGCGGACCGGTTCGCCGCCCGCGTGGTGCCCGGGCTGCCCACGCCCCAGGAGCGGACGAGGCTGCTGGACCGGATGGGCCTGTTCGGCGTGCGGCTCGCCGTCGAGCTGATCGCGACCGGTGCGGCCGTGACGTCCGGCGACCTCGCCGAGCGACTGTCCTCGGCCTCCGGCGTGGACCGGGTCCGCGAGCTCGTGCTCGCCCGGTTCCGCTCGCGGGCGCAGGTCCTCCAGGCCCGCTCGGCCGTCGCCGCGCTGGAACGGCTGCTGTCCGCGGACGCGAGGGCGGTCCAGGACGTGGCCTCGCTGCGGCGACGGCTCGAGGAGCTGACCTCCGGGGCCCACGAGTTCGAGGAGGTCCGCGTGCTCCTCGCCCTGCGGGCCGGGGAGATCAGCGTTCCCGACCACCTCGAGTCCGAGCTGGACCTGCTGCTGGGCGGCGCGGGCGACGACGCCGGGACGCGGCTCGGCCTCGGTCAGGACGCCACGCCGTGGCAGGTCCAGCACACGGCGCAGCACGCCCTGGGCCGCTGGCAAGCCCTCGCCCGGCACCCGCTCGCGGCCCGCCCCACCCAGATCGCCGCCCGTGCCGCGACCCGGACGATCGAAGGCATCCTCGCCCCGACCGTGGGTGGACTCAGATGAGCCCCTCGCGCATCGCGTAGGCCACCGCATGGGTCCGGTTGCGCACCTGCAACCGGGTCGTCAGGTCGTGCAGGACGTTCTTGACCGTCCGCTCGCTGTAGGACATCTGTCGTGCGATCTCCGCGGTGTCGTGGCCGGCGGCCACGAGCCTGAGCACCTCGGTCTCGCGGGCCGAGAGCCCGGCGAAGGCGAGGCCCCGGGGCGAGAGCACCTGGCGCTGCAGACGGCCGACCTGGGTGAGCAGCCGACCGAGCAGGTCGGCCGGCACCTCGCCGTCGCCCGCCTCCACCCTGCGCACCGCCCGGACGAGCGCGTCGGCCGTGGCCTCGCACCGGCGCACCACGCCGCGGACCCCGACCTCCGCGGCAGCGACGACCGCTGACTCGTCGACCGAGGTCGCCACCAGCACGATCCGGGGACGCTCCCCCCGGCACAGGCCGCGCACCACCTGAGCGGCCTCGTCGTCGAAGGTCTCTGTGACCACGATGGCGACCTGCGCCTCGTCGATCGCCATGCCCCCGAGCAACCGGATCTCCGGTCGGGGCCGGAGCTGGCTGCGCACACCGGCCAGCGAGATCGGGTCGGTGCAGTGGACGTAGGTCGGGATGGCGGTAGGCATCGTGTCTCCTGGTCGCGAGCGCGAGCGGTGCCCCACCCTTTCGCGCCGGGCTCAACGCCCCCTCAACGGCGGCTCATCGCCCGGCGGTGCTGGCGCAGGAGGAACCGGCGGACGCGGGTCGGCGTGCAGCTGCCGGCCGCGCCGTCAGGACGGCTCGCCCTGTGACGCCCGGCGACCCGGACGACCCGTGGCCCTCGGCGCCCCGCCCCGCGCCGAGCGCGAGCATCTCCAGCGAGCTGCCCCGTCGGCGCTGCGTCCGCGCGCCGCCACGACGACCTCGGCGTCGAGCGGACCAACCGCCGCGACGAGCGCCGGCCCGCGCACGGCCGTGACCCGGATCACCGACGGCCAGGTCGAGTGTTGGGCGAGACGCCGAGGGAAGTCACGGCCCTCCGCGGGGCGTGAGCGCCCTCAGGCCCAGGCGCGCTCGGAGCGCTCGCTCCAGTAGGTCGGCGCCTCCTCCGGACGTGCCAGCAGCCGGTGGAGGTCGGCGGCGTCGAGGGTGACGTCCTGGGCCGCCACGTTGCTGCGGACCTGCTCGGGCGTGACCGCGCCGGACAGGACCCGGGTGGCCCACGGCTGCGCCAGGGCCGCGGCGAGCGCGACCTGGTCGACGCCCACCCCGCGCTCGGCGGCCAGGGCGAGCGCCGCCTGCACCGCCGGCGCCGGGTCGTCGGTGCCGGGGGCGAGGCGACCGTTCGCGACGCCCTCCTTGACCACCACGGTCCGGCCCGCGCCGGCGGCCTCGGCCAGCGCCGGGCCGACGGACGGCTCGAGCAGGTTCCACGTCGACTGCACGACCGAGAACAGCGGCGCGCCGCCGACCACGACGTCCAGCGCCCGGCGCACGGCGTCGGCCTGCCGCGGCCCCGAGGTGGAGAAGCCGACCCGGACGCCCTCGTCACGCAGCTGCGCGAGGTCGGCGTGCAGGGCGGCGTCGTCCAGCGCCGGGCTGTCGGGTGTCAGGGAGTGGATCTGGTAGGTCGCCAGCCGGCCGCCGAGCAGGCGCCGGCTCTCCTGGACCTGCTCGCGGTACGCCTCGAGCGAGTGGTCCTTGACCTCGTGGACCGCCGCCTCGCGCTGCCACTCGCCGACGTAGCGGTAGCCCCACTTGGAGGCGACGACGACGTCGTCGACCTCGGGACGGGCCTCCAGCCAGGCGGCGAGGAACTCCTCGGCGCGCCCGTAGGAGCGGGCGGCGTCGAGGTAGCGGACGCCGGCGGCGTACGCCGCGTCGAGGGTGCGGGCGCTGCGCTCGCGCAGGTCACTCACCGAGCGGTCGTCGCCGAGGTCGGCGTCGCGGCCGGCGGTGATGTAGGCGGGACGGCCCACGGCCGCGAGGCCGAGGCCGATGCTGCTGGTCGTCGTGTCGGGCACGGGGCCAGCACAGCACGTCGCGCGCCTCCCCGGCTCACCGGATCGACGAGGGGCTCGACGGGACGCCTCAGCCGCGTCGGTCGACCGCATCGCGCAGATCGTGGGGCGCCCCGAGGTCGACGACGTCGTCGAGGCGGTCGAGCGCCAGGGGCTCGTGGGTGATCCACACGACCGTCCGGCCCGCGGCGGCGTCGAGGACCTCCTCGGCGAGCCGGGTCGCGGTCGCGTGGTCGAGGTGGGCGGTCGGCTCGTCGAGGACCAGCACCGGCTGGTCGGCCAGCACCGACCGGGCCACCCCGAGCCGGGCCCGCTCACCGCCGGAGACCGCGGACCCGCCCTCGCCGAGGCGGGTCCCCAGTCCGCCGGGCAGCGCGTCGAGCCACGGCCCCAGGCAGGCCCGGCGCAGCGCCGCCTCCACCTCGGCGTCGCAGGCGGCGGGTCGGGCCAGCCGGACGTTCTCGGCGACCGAGGTGGCAAACAGGTGGGGGTCGTCGTCGACCAGCCCCGTGCGGGCGCGGACGTCGACCAGCCGGCGGCGGCGCAGGGACAGCCCCGCCTGGTCGACGCGGCCGGCGCGGGGGTCGACGAAGCGCAGCAGCAGGGCGGCCAGGGTGGTCTTGCCCGAGCCCGACGGCCCCACGACGCCGACCCGCCGGCCGGGCGCGACGTCCAGCGAGAGGCCGTCGAGGACGACCCGCGAGCCCCACGTGGCGACGACGTCGCGCACGGCCAGGTCCGCGGCGTCCCCGGGAGCGAACGGGACGGGTGCTGCGGGGTCGTGGACGGCCGGCGAGCGGGCGGCGAGAGCGTCGAGGCGGGCCTCGGCCACGGCCGTGCGGGCGGCGAGGGCGCCGGCGTCCGCGAGCGGCACGGCGGCGTCGGCGAGCGCCAGCGGCAGCAGCACGAGCAGCGCCGCCATCGGGGCGGAGGTCTCCCCCGCGGCGACGGCGGGCGCGAGGAGCAGGCCCATCCCGGCGACGCCCGCCCCGCCCAGGGCCAGGGCCGCCGCGCGGCCGGCGCCGAGCCAGGCCGCGGCCCGGGTCGCGTGGTCACCCACGGTGTCGCTGGCCCGGGCCACCGACCCCGCCGCCCGCGGCCCGGCCTGCCACATGACGATCTCGTCGGCGACCTGCGTGGTGGCCACCACGCGGGCGGCGAGCGCCGCCCGCGCCGCCACCGCGCCGGCCTCGGAGCGCCGTGCGCCGAGGCGTCCCAGGAGGTAGCCGGCGCCCGCGGCCACCAGGCAGGTGGCGCCGACCAGGGCGCCCGCGGCCGGTCGCACGGCGGTGGCGACCAGCGAGGCCAGCGCGGCGACGACGACGAACGCGCGCAGCGGCATCCGGACCCGCAGCGCGCGGTCCACCACGCTGTCGACGTCGTCGACGACGGAGGCGAGCAGGTCGCCACGGCGTCGGCCGAGCCGACCGGGCGTGAGCGGGACCAGCGCGTCGTAGACCCCCACCCGGCGCTCGGCCAGCAACCGCAGCGCGACGTCGTGGGAGCGCAGTCGCTCGACGTAGCGCAGCACGGGCCTGGCCAGGCCGAAGGTGCGCACGGCGACGATGGCCACGAGCAGGGTGAGCACCGGCGGACGGGCGGCGGCCTGGACGATCAGCCAGCCGGCGGTGGCGGTCAGCGCGACGCCGGAGGCCGACGCCAGCCCCCCGAGGACCGTCGGCCACAGCAGCGAGGTGGCTCCCGGTGCGGCCGGCGTCACGACGTCGGGCTCCGGGGCGCCGCCGGCCGTCCGCGCGGAGCCCGTGGCGGTCCTGAGCGCCCGGCCCGCCGCCGGCTGCGAGGCGGACGGGTGCGAGGCGGACGGGTGCGAGGCGGACGGGGCGTCCAGGGTGACCACGCGGTCGGCGAGCTCGAGCAGCAGCGGGCGGTGCGCGACCACGACGACGCCGTGCTCGCGGCCCAGCTCGACGAGGACGTCGGCGACGACCTGCTCGGTGAGGGTGTCGAGGTGCGCCGTGGGCTCGTCGAGCAGCAGCCAGGCGCGGTCGGCGACCACCACCCGGGCCAGGGCGAGGCGGGCCCGCTCCCCGGCGGACAACGTGGTGCCGTCCTCGCCGAGCGGCGAGTCCAGTCCGTCGGGCAGGTCGCGCACGCGCTCCTCCAGGGCCACCCGGCGCAGGGCGGCCCACACCGCGTCGTCGCTCGCGTCCGGTCGGCCCAGGCGGAGGTTGTCGCCGATGGTGCCCGCGACGAAGACGGGGCGCTGGGGCAGCAGCGCCACCTGCTCACGGCGCAGGTCACCGGCCACCGGGGCCGCGCCGCGGCGCACCGTGCCCGCGGTGGGCTCGCGCAGGCCGGCGAGGACGGCGAGCAGCGTCGACTTGCCGCACCCCGAGGGGCCGGCCAGCGCGGTGACGCCCCGGGCGGGCAGCACCAGCGACAGCGGCGCGAGGGCGGGCGTGGTGCGGCCGGGGTAGGTCAGGGTGACGTGGTCGAGGACCAGCGGGGCCAGGGCGTCCGCGCCCCTGGCCGTCGCGTCGGCGTGGCCGGTGCCGGACCCGTCCACCGGGGCGTCGTCGAGCAGCGCGGAGACGGCCTCGAAGGCGGCGACGCCCTCGGCGGCGGCGTGGAACTCGGCCCCCACGCGGCGCAGCGGCCAGTAGGCCTCCGGGGCCAGCAGCAGCGCGACCAGCCCGGTGCTGAGCGTCAGGTCGCCTCCGGCGAGGCGGACGCCGACGGTGACGGCGACCAGGGCGACCGAGAGGGTGGCGACGAGCTCGAGCACGGCCGAGGAGGCGAACGCGAGACGCAGCGTGCCGAGGGTGGCGACGCGGTAGCGCTCGGTGACCGCGCGGATGCGCGTCGACTGCTGCTCGGCGCGGCCGAAGCACACCAGGGTGGGCAGGCCGCGGACGACGTCGAGGAAGTGACCCGACAGGGACTCCATCGCCCGCCACTGGCGTCGGGCCCGGTCCCGGGTGGCGAGGCCGACGAGGGCGGCGAAGACGGGCACCAGGGGCAGGGTGAGGAGCACGATGACGGCGCTGAGCAGGTCCTGCGTGGCGAGTACGGCGACGGTGAGCACCGGGAGCACGGCGGCCAGGACCAGGGCGGGCAGGTAGCGGGTCAGGTACGGCTCGACGGCGGCCACCCCGCGCGTGGTGAGCACGGCGAGCTCGTCGGCGGTGCGAGGCGTCGGTCGTCCCGACAGCGCGCGCTCCACGAGGCGTCGGCGCACGTCGGTGCCGATGGTGGCGGCGGCCCGGGCGGCGCAGGCGTCGACGACCCAGCCGGTGCCGGCGCGCGCGGCGACGACCAGCGCGACCAGCAGCGCCGGGAGGGCCACCGTCGAGCGGTCGACGAGGGCGACGACGAGCGCGGTGACGGTGAAGGCCTGGGCGACGACCAGGACGCTGGTCACGGCGCCGCCGGCCAGGACGCCGGCCAACGGGCCGCGGGCCGGGGCGAGGCGCCGCAGGACCCGGGGGTCGCTCGGCCTCACTCGACGCCCGCCGGAGCGGGGGCGGGCGGGCTCACGGGGATGTGGTGCACGGAGATCCGCCGGCGGAAGACCCAGTAGGACCAGGACTGGTAGAGCAGCACGAGCGGGGTGAACACCGCCGCCACGACCGTCATGATGCGCAGCGTGTAGGCCGTGGCGGCGGCGTTGGTGGTGGTCAGCCCGCCGCCGGCCAGCGTGCTCGGCATGACGTCGGGGAACAGGGCGAGGAAGAGCCCGCCCACACCGAGGCCGATGGCCCAGAAGGTGCCGAGGAAGCCCCAGCCCTCCCGTCCCCGGGCGGCCGCGGCGAGCGCGCCCACGAGGGCGAGCGCGGCCAGGGTGAACGCGACCGCGGAGCCCACCGAGCCGGTGCCCAGCTGCGTCCAGCCCAGGAAGAGCACCGTGACGCCGGCGGCGCCGAGCCCGGTGCGCACGGCCAGCCGGCGGGCCCGGTGGCGGATCGGGCCGTCGGTCTTCAGCGAGACGAACATCGCGCCGTGGGTGAGGAAGAGCAGCACCGTCATCGCGCCGCCGAGCAGGGCGTAGGGCGAGAGCAGGGTGAAGAAGCCGCCAACGTACTCGTGGTCGGCGTCGAGCGGGACGCCGCGCACGATGTTGGCGAACGCCACGCCCCACAGCAGGGCGGGCGTCCAGGAGCCGACGATGATGGCGGCGTCCCAGCGCCGGCGCCAGGTCGCGTCGTCGCGCTTGGCGCGGTACTCGAAGGCGAGCCCACGCACGATCAGCGCGACCAGGATCAGCAGCAGCGGGAGGTAGAACCCGCTGAACAGGGTGGCGTACCACTCGGGGAAGGCGGCGAACGTCGCGCCGCCCGCCACGAGCAACCAGACCTCGTTGCCGTCCCAGACCGGGCCGATGGTGTTGATCAGGACCCGTCGCTCGCGGTCGTCCTCGGCGAGCACCGGGAGCAGCATCCCGACCCCGAAGTCGAAGCCCTCCAGACAGAAGTAGCCGATCCACAGCACGGCGATCAGGGCGAACCAGACGGTGGTGAGCTCCATGCGACGACCTCCCGGTCGGTAGCTGGTCGGTAGCTGGTGGGTAGCTGGTGGGTCGTGGGGTCAGTAGGCGAAGGCGAGCGGACGATCGGCCTCGTCCACGTCGTCGGGGTCCTCGGCGGGGTCGACGAACGCGGGAGCGCCCTTGCGGATCGTCGTGAGCATCAGCCGGACCTCGATGACCATCAGGCCTGCGTAGAGCAACGTCAGCACGACCAGCGACGTGGCGGCCAGCCCGACGCTGGCGCCGGGCGAGACGGCCGACGCGGTCGTCATCAGCCCGAAGACCGCCCACGGCTGGCGTCCCATCTCGGTGAAGATCCACCCGAACGAGTTCGACAGCAGCGGCAGCAGCGGCAGCAGCACCGCCAGGCCGAGCCACGCCCGGCCGGACGGGGTCCGCCCGCGCCGGGTCGCGAGGAGGATCGCCGCGGCGCCCATCGCGGCGAGCAGGCCGGTGCCGATCATCAGCCGGAAGGACCAGTAGGTCACCGGAACGACCGGGGTGTAGTCACCCGGCGAGTAGTAGGCGGTGCCCGGGTCCTGGCCGTAGGTCTGCTGGTACTCACGGCGCAGCTCCTCGATGCCCCGGACCTCCCCGTCGGGGCTGCCGGTGGCCATGAAGGAGAGCAGGCCGGGGATCTCGACGAGGTTGGTCGCGCCGGACCCGTCGAGCCGGCCGACGGTCAGCACCGAGAACGGGGCACGGGCGGTGGTCTCGTACAGGCCCTCCGCGGCGGCCATCTTCATCGGCTGGACCTCGGTCATCACCTTCCCCTGGAGGTCGCCGGTGACGGCGACGCCGAGGCCGGCGACGAGCACGACGGCCGCGCCGCTGCGTACGGCGAGGCCGTACAGGCTGCGGTCCTCGGCGCTCGCACCGCGGCGGACCATGGAGAAGAACCCGACCCCGACGACGAACGCGGCGCCGGTGAGGTACGCCGAGAGCACGACGTGCGGGAACGTGACGAGCTGGACCTTGTTGAGCATCACGGCGGCGAAGTCGGTCAGCTCCGCGCGCCCGGTCGTGGCGTCGTAGGTGTAGCCGACGGGGTTCTGCATCCAGGAGTTGGCGGCCAGGATGAAGTAGCCCGACAGCAGGGTGCCGAGGTGGACCAACCACATGCACGCGGCGTGCAGCCGCGGGGAGAGCCGGCCCCAGCCGAAGATCCACAGGCCCAGGAACGTCGACTCGAGGAAGAACGCGAGCAGGCCCTCGATGGCGAGCGGGGCACCGAACACGTCGCCGACGAAGCGGGAGTAGTCGCTCCAGTTCATCCCGAACTGGAACTCCTGGACGATGCCGGTGACGACGCCGATGGCGAAGTTGATCAGCAGCAGCGAGCCGAAGAACTTCGTCAGGCGCAGCCAGGCGGGGTTGTGGGTGCGCACCCACGCGGTCTCGTACGAGGCCACCAGGGCCGACAGGCCGATCGTCACCGGCACGAACAGGAAGTGGTAGACGGTGATGATGCCGAACTGCCAGCGTGCGATGTCGAGGATGTCCACGCCGCGAGCCTGACCGGTGGCGACGTCACGGCCCACGGCCGGTCGGGCCCGGTCCGGGGACCAAGGTCCCCTGGCGAGCGGCCGAGGTTCGACGGGGGACCCGCCTGCCGCGCGGGCATCGAAGGGCCCGGTCGACGGCGACCTTCGGCCCTGACCCGGGCCCGTCGTCCGCGGTGGAGTGGAGACGCACGACCACGTCGGCCGCGCACGAACCCCACACAGCAGGAGCGAGAATGAACCGCACGGGCGAACGACGCAACGGGCTCCTGCGCGAGCTGAGCACCGAGGAGTGCTGGGCGCACCTGACGGCGCACAGCCTGGGCCGGATCGCCTACGTCGATCGCGACGGGCCGCTGATCCTGCCGTTCAACTACCTGGCCCGCGACGGTCTGATCTGGCTGCGGACGGTGTCCTACAGCTCCCTGGCGATCCACCTGCCGGGTCAGCAGGCCGCGTTCGCCGTCGACCACGCCGACGAGCACCAGCACACCGGGTGGAGCGTCCTGGTGCGGGGGCGTGCCGAGCACACTCCCGGAGTCCACCCGGCGGTGCCCGAGGGCGGCCCGGACCCGACCCCGTGGCCGGAGGGGCTCCGCTCGATGGTGTTCTGCCTGACCCCGACCGCGGTGACCGGTCGGGCGCTGCGGCAGCGCGACGTCTCCCCCGCTCCTGGGTGCGGCCCGGGCAGCATCCAGCGCCGCGGCCCCGCGACCCGTCCCGAGGACGGTCGGCCGTGAATCGCCGCGGGCTCACCCACCCGCTCGGCGGCGCCCTGCTCGTGCTGGTCGTCGCGTCGGGGTGCTCGAGCGGCGCCTCGGACTCCGAGGGGAGTCAGGCACCGCGCTCCGCAGCCTCCTCCGCAGCCTCCTCCGCGGGGTCGGCGGCCCTGTCGGCGACCGACGCCGCGTTCGTCACGAGGATGCGGACCCTCGGCGAGCAGGCGCTGCGGCTGAGCCGCGAGGCCGACGGCGCCGCGTCGGACCCGCAGGTGCGGATGATGGCCCGCGGCCTCACCGCCGCCCAGCGGCGCGACCTCGCGGCGCTCGCCGACCACGGCGACGGCTCGATGCCGATGATGGGCGACGCCTCCGCGAGCCACGGTGACGACGGCGACGGCGACATGATGATGGACGACGACGAGATGTCCGGTCAGGTGTCCGAGCAGATGGACGAGCAGATGGACGAGCTGTCCGGCCTGCGCGGCGGTCCGTTCGACGACCGCTTCCTGGCCCTCATGGGTGAGAACCACCGCGCGATGCTCGCCGCCGCAGAGGACGAGGTGGCCCACGGTTCCGACGACGCCACCCGGCGCCTGGCCGGGACGATGGCCCGCCAGAGCCGGGAGCGCCTGGCCGAGATGGACGCGATGATGGACGCGATGGCGCGCTGACCCGAGACCTTGAGACCCCGCGGCCCTGGGTGGGGTCTCGGGGCCGACCGGCGCCTGCGGGGGCGCGGCGTCCCCGGGGCCCGGTGGTGGCCTGGACGCGCCCCTCCCGGTGCCGACGGCGTTGACCCTGCTCGGGTTGACCCTGCTCGCACGGGACGGGCGCCTCCTCGCCGTCGTGCGCGCCGTCGTGCCCGGCCCGTGCCGACGCGCACCCGCCAGGGCGCCGCCCGACGAGGGACCCGACCCTCAGCGGGTGGGCCGCGCCGCGAGCCCGCTCCGCACGCCGCCGGCCGCAGCCGGGGTGCGCGGGCCGACCCCGATCGCGCGTCACGTTCCCGGCGGTTCGACGCCGCAGACCGGGCTCGTGGCGATGATCGACGCCACCGGGGTCGTCATGGTGCGAGGTCCCGGGCCAGGACGAGGTCGAGGTGGGCGACGACGACGTCGACGCCGCGCACCTCGAGCTCGCTGACGCCGCGCAGCAGCATCAGTCCGGGACCGATCAGGAGCAGCGCAGCCAGGCCGGCGGTGAGCACCACGTGCCGTTCGGTGAACTTCAGGGCGCGCAGTCGCATCGGGGGTCCCCCTCGTCGGGCGGCGGTGGCTCCGCCGGGTCCCCCCACGCTGGCTCCGCCCCGTCGGCCGCCCCCAGGGCCGATGGTCCCCACACCGCGGGCCAGGCGGGCCGGGCGGGCCGCCGGACCGCCCGGGCCGCGTCCCGGGCCGGGAGACCGTTCGACCCTGACCCGCGCCGGCCGCCGGCACCCACGCTGGCACCATGACCGCCACCGAGCACGGACCGATCCAGGACCACCACGTCAAGGAGTCGGTGCTGGCCGAGCTGGACTGGACGCCGGGCATCGCGTCCGAGAGCATCGGCGTCGCGGTCGCCGATGGCGCCGTCACCCTGTCGGGCCAGGTCCACACCTACCCGCAGCGCCGGGCCGCCATCAAGGCGACGCTGCGTGTGCGCGGTGTGACGGCCGTGGCCGACGAGATCGAGGTCCACGGCCCCCGCAGCCCGCACGACGACACCGACCTCGCCCGCGAGGTCGGCGCCGTGCTCGAGCGCGTCATCGAGCCCAGCGGCACCGTCAAGGCCGAGGTCCGCGACCAGATCGTCGTCCTGACCGGGTCCGTGGCCTGGCAGCACGAGCGGGAGGCCGTCACCCGGGCGGTCGCGGCCGTCCCCGGCGTGCGCGACGTGACCAACCACGTGGCCATCAAGCCGACGGTGCACGTCTCGGCGGTGCTGGCCAAGGGCAAGATCGTCGACGCCCTGCGCCGCAACGCCGGCGTCGAGGCCGACCGGATCACCGTCGAGGTCTCCGGCGACACGATCACGCTGCGCGGTGTCGTCGCGTCCTGGGCGGAGCGCTCGCAGGCCGCCCATGCCGCGTGGGCCACCCCGGGCGTCGCCCACGTCCAGAACGACCTGACCGTCACGCGCTGACCGTCGGGGCCCGCAGGGAGGGCGCCACCTGCGGCGTGGCCGGACCGTGAGTACATGATCAGTTCTTCATGTGCTGTAGAGTTCACGGCACTGCACCACCGAGGAGGTCACGATGGGAAACGTCCCCCTGTACGAGGCCAAGGCCGAGCTGTTCCGCACCCTGGGCCACCCCGCCCGCATCCGCGCCCTGGAGCTCCTCCAGGACGGCCCCCGCCCCGTCCACGAGCTGCTCGACGAGATCGGCGTGGAGGCCTCCAACCTGTCCCAGCAGCTCGGCGTGCTGCGCCGGGCCGGGCTGGTCCGCTCCACCCGCGACGGCGCCACCGTGCTCTACGCCCTCGCCACGCCCGAGGTCGCCGACCTGCTGCGACACGGCCGACGCCTCCTCGCCGCCCTCTGGGCCGACCAGCAGGACCTCCTCGCGGACCTCCGCGACTCAGCCGCGTCCGGGTGAGCACCCAGGGCACTCGGGGCACTCGGGGCACTCGGGGCACTCGGGGCACTCGGGGCACTCGGGGCACCCGGGGCACCCGGGGCACCCGGGGCGCCCACCGCCTGCTCCGTGCGCTGCGGAGCTCAGCGGCCACGCCCGCCCGGCGCCTCGGCGAGCTGCTGCCCTGCGGTGCCGACGTCGCCGCCGCACGTCGGCACCCGCGGCAGGACCTCCTGGCCGGGCTCACCGTGGCGATCGTGGCCCTTCCCCTGGCGCTCGCCTTCGGCAGCGCCTCCGGCCTCGGCGCCCAGGCCGGGCTCGCTACCGCGGTCGTCGCCGGCATCCTCGCCGCCGTCCTCGGCGGCTCCCACATCCAGGTCTCGGGACCCACGGGCGCGATGACGGTCGTGCTGATCCCGGTCGTCCACGCCCACGGCGCGGCCGGGGTCCTCATGGTCGGCCTGATGGCCGGCGTCGCGCTGATCGCGATGGCGTTCGCCCGGCTCGGCCGGTTCGTGCGCTACCTGCCGGTCTCGGTCATCGAGGGGTTCACCGCCGGCATCGCCGTGGTGATCACCCTGCAGCAGGTCCCGGCCGCGCTCGGGGTGGCCGGTGCGTCCGGGGACACGGTGTGGGCGGTCGCCGCCGGCGCCGTGCGCCGCTTCGCCGAGCACCCGCACCTCGCTCCAGTGGTGACGGCGTCCGGCGTCACGGCGCTGATGCTGCTCGGCGCGCGGTGGCACCCCCGCGTGCCCTACTCGCTGGTCGGCATCGCGCTCGCCACCGTCATGGCCCGCGTCGCCGGCCTCGACCTGGTCACCCTGGGCCACCTGCCCGCCACCCTGCCCGCGCCGTCCCTGGGCTTCGTCGACCTCGGCGCGATCGGTGTCCTGCTCACCGCGGCGCTGGCCATCGCCGCCCTGGCCGCGCTCGAGAGCCTGCTGTGTGCGACGGTCGCCGACGCGATGACCGTCGACCAGCGCCACGACCCCGACCGCGAGCTCTTCGGCCAGGGCGTGGCCAACCTCGTGGTGCCGCTGTTCGGCGGGATCCCGGCCACCGCCGCGATCGCGCGGACCGCCGTCAACGTCCGCGCCGGCGCCGGGTCCCGGCTGGCCGCGGTGAGCCACGCCGTGATCCTGCTCGGGCTCGTCCTCGTCGCCGCCCCGCTGGTCTCCGCGATCCCGCTGGCCGCGCTGGCCGGCGTCCTGTTCGCGACCTGTGCGCGGATGGTGGAGACCAGCTCCCTGCTCGCCCTGGTCCGCTCGACGCGCTCGGACGCCCTCATCGTGTGCCTCACGTTCACCGTCACGGTCGCGCTGGACCTGGTCACCGCGGTCGGCGTCGGCCTCGCGGTGGCGATCGTGCTGGCCCTGCGCACCGTCGCGGCCAGCGCCCGCATCGACGAGGTCGCCCTCGGCGAGAGCGACCACAGCGCCGAGGAGCACGCGCTGCTCGCCGAGCACGTCGTGGCCTACCGCCTCGACGGCCCGCTGTTCTTCGCCGCCGCGCACCGGCTCCTGCTCGAGCTGCCCGACCTCGTCGAGGTCGACGTGGTGATCCTGCGGATGTCCCGGGTGACCACCCTGGACGCGACCGCGGCCCACGTCCTCGGCGACACCGTCACCCGTCTCGAGCGCCGCGGGATCGCGGTGCTGCTCTCGGGCCTGGCCCCCGAGCACGAGGAGGTCCTCCGCTCCCTCGGGGTCGCGGGTCCGCTGCGCGCGGCCGGTCGGATCCTGGCCGACACCCCCCACGCGATCGACGCCGCCCACGTGCTGGTGGCGCGTCGGCGCGCGCCGCCCACGGGGGACCCGGACGTCCCCCGGCCCAGGACGTCCGACCACCCGAGCGGGGCGCTGAGCCGATGACCCACCCCGCGACGACGCCGCCGAGGGCCCGCAAGCACCTGATGGTGCCTGGGCAGGCCCGAGGACCCTCCGCCACGAGCCACAGCACCGTGATGGTGCAGCGCTGGGTGCTCACCGTGCTGATGCTCTCGATCGTCCTGCACCTCGCGGGTGCCCTGGCCCTTGCCGCCTACCTCGTCGACGCTGACGTGCCCTCGTCGCGGATCGGCCTGCTCGTGATCGCCGGGGTGATGGGCGCCCTGTCGGTCGCCGCCGTCCTGGTGATCCACCGCCGCAACCCGTTCAGCCCGCTGCTGCTCGCCGGCCTGGTCCCGGCGGTCGTCGGCGCCTACGCCTGCTTCGGACGCTGAGGGCCGGGCCCGGCCACGGGGCGGGGGTTGTCCCACGAGCCGTGCGTCCGGCTCTACGGCCCGGACGCCAGCTGCTGGACGACGCCGACGAGGCGGCCCTCCCGGCGCGGTGCGAGAACCTCTGGCTGCGTGCGAGCGGCGCCGACCCATGATGCCTGCAGCGCGCCGAGTTCCACGGCCTGATGAGCACGGTCCTGGCGAAGACGGAGGCGACGTCGTGCCCCCTCCGCCGGCGGCCCGGTCGGCCCGGTCGGCCCGGTCGGCCCGGTCCAGGTGGACCTTGGGCACTGCCGCCCGCTCCGGAACGGGCCCAGGCTCGACACACAGCCCCACGACGGACAGAGACGACGATGACCATCCTGACCTACCCCGTCCACGTGGACGCCCAGCTCGACCCCCACCTCAACCGAGGCCTGTGGTTGCTGAAGTGGCTGCTCGCCGTCCCGCACTACGTCGTGCTCAGCCTGCTGTGGACGGCCTTCGTCGTGACGAGCGTGGTCGCGTTCTTCGGCATCCTGGTCACCGGCCGCTACCCGCGGGCGATCTTCGACTTCAACGTCGGGGTGATCCGCTGGACCTGGCGGGTCGCCTACTACACCTACGGTGCGCTCGGCACCGACCGCTACCCGCCGTTCACGCTGCACGACGTGCCCGGCTACCCCGCCCACCTCGAGGTCGACTACCCCGAGCACCTCTCCCGGGGCCTGGTCCTCGTCAAGTGGTGGCTGCTGGCGCTGCCCCACTACGCCGTGCTCGCCCTGTTCCTCGGCGGGATCGGATACGCCGCCCGGTCCGGGGCGACCGCGCAGGCCGGGTCGCCCGGGCTGATCACCATCCTGGTCCTCGTCGCCGGCGTGGTGCTGCTGTTCACCGGACGCTATCCCGCCCGCCTCTTCGACCTCGTCCTCGGCCTGAACAGGTGGGTGCTGCGCGTGGCCTGCTACGTCTCGCTGATGACCGACCGCTACCCACCCTTCGCGCTGGACCAGGGCGGCCACGAGGACGACGGTCGCGGCGCCGCCCTGCTCACCGCTTCGGTGCCGGGCGCCACGGCGTCGCCGGAGAACCCCTCGCCGACGACCTCCTCGCCCCCCACGCCTTCCGACCCGGCCCCGCCGACGCGGCCCGGCGAGGGCTGGACCGGCGCTCGCGCGACGACCCTGGTAGCGGGCTGCCTCCTCGCCGTCCTCGGCGCCGGGCTCGCCGTCGCCGGCACCGGCCTCGGCGCCGGCGCGCTCACCGCCCGCAACGACGCCGGGTTCCTGATGACCCCCACGGTGGCCGTCGCGAGCAGCGGTTACGCCGTGACGTCCACCGACCTGCAGCTGCACTCCGGCTCCCCCGACGTGCCCCGGGCGGTCGTCGGCGACGTCGCGATCCGCGCCGACGCCCCCTCCGGTTCGGAGCTGTTCGTCGGCGTGGCCCGCACCGCCGACGTCGACGCCTACCTCGGCGACGCGACACGCTCGGTGCTGCGCGACCTCACCGACGGCGGCGCCCGTTACGAGATCCGTGGCACGGGCACCCTGGCCGCGCCCCCGGCGGCCTCCGACATCTGGGCCGCCCAGGCCTCCGGACCCGGCTCCCCCTCGCTGACCTGGCCCGCGGAGAGCGGCGACTGGACCGTCGTGGTGATGAACGCCGACGGCACCCCTGGGGTCGTGGCCGACGTCGCCGCGGGCGCCGAGGTGCCCGCGCTCTGGTGGCTGGTCCTCGGGCTCTTCGTGGCCGCTGCCCTGGTCCTGGCCGCCGCGGTGCCCCTGGTCGTCGCCCCCGTCCGGGCCGCCGGTCGGCGCACCACCTCGACCCCGTGAGCGCGTCGCCCGCACCCCCGGCGCCGTCCTCGGGCCGAACGCCTTCCACCCGGGGCTGCCGCGGGCGCCACCACCTGCGCGGCCTGCTGCGCGAAGCGCGCCGCCGCAGCCGGGACCGTCCTCGTCTCGAGCCACCTGCTCTCCGAGCACCTGGCCGACGAGATCGTCGTCCTGAACCAGGGGCGGCTCGTCGCCACCGGGCCGCTCTCGGACCTCGAGCAGGCGGGCACGTCGGTGCGCACGCGACATCCGGGCCGCCCGGTGCGCTCGACGCACTCGGTGCGCTCGGGGCCGCGTCCACCGCCGGCGGATCACGACTCCGCGAGGATCAGGTTCAGGCGCTGTCCTCGACACGGCCGCCGCACAGGGCGAGCACGGCCAGCAGGTCCTCACGCGCCCCGACGCGGTCGTCCGGGGCGCGGCGCGGTCGAGCGCGGCGCGACGACACGCGGGCCACTCCGCCCCCTCCTCGTGCTGGGGGCCGGGGACGGCATGCGGGTGGGCTCGATCTCCCGCTCCTCCCGGTCCGCGACGGCGTCCAGCGGGCCGGTGAGGTCGTCACGCGAACGAGCGGTGACCAGCACCGCCGGCACACGCTCGAGGAGGACACGACCGTCCATCACTCGACCCCGACGAGGTGGTCGCCGGGATCCTCGGCGGGAGCGGGTGCTCTTCGGGCCGACGAGGTACGGCCGGCCTCGCTCCGAGCTGGTTGTCCGGTTCGGCACTACCCGAGGTACGACCCCGCCCCCCGTGGCGTCCAGCGCCGGGCCGCGCGCGGCGGAGGCTGTGAGCAGGGTGTGAGACGGGGCGACCACCAGTGCGGCCCTCGTGTCCTCGAGCGGCCCGGCAGGCGCGCCAAGACAGGGGCAGTCCCGTGAGCGCTCGCCGACCAGACCTCACGGCCGCCTACGTGCTGAGCGCCGCGGCGGCGGTGGCGATGGCCGGGGCGGCAGCGACGGGGGTCTTCGCCCCCTCCTGGCTGTACCGGGACAACGCCCTGGTCAGCGCCACGTTCCGCGGCCAGGACGTGGTCACCCTCGTGGTCGCCGTGCCCCTCCTGGTCGTCGGACTGGTCGCCGAGGTGCACGGGTCGGCCCGGGGACGGGTGCTGTGGCTGGGCATGCTGTTCTTCGCCGTCTATGGCTACCTCTTCTACGCCGTCGCCGCGGCCTTCAACCCGCTCTTCCTGCTCTACGTCGCCACCGTCGCCCTCCCCCTGTACGCCCTGCTGTTCTCCGTGCCGCGCGTGGACCTCGTCGCCCTCGGCCAGGCCATGACGGGGCGGGTCGCCCGCGTGGTGGCCATCGCCTACACCGGCCTGGTGGCGGTGGGCCTGAGCCTGCTGTGGACCGGCATCTCGCTCGTCTCCGTGGCCTCCGGGAGGGTCCCGCAGCCGATCGTGGACTCCGGGCACCCGACCGGCGTGGTCTTCGCGATCGACCTCGTCCTCCTCGTCCCGCCCATGCTGCTCGCCGCGATCTGGCTCGCGCAGCGTCGACCGCTCGGATGGGCGCTGGCCGGCGTGATGAGCGTCGGAGGCAGCATCTACACGCTCACCCTCGCCGGCGCGAGCGTCGAGGTGACCCGGCAGCAGGTGGGGGCCGGCTCTGAGCTGCCGATCTGGGCGGCGCTGACGATGCTGGGCGCCCTGACGTCGACGCTGCTCCTCGTCGGTCTGAGGCCGCACCGGGCGACGGAGAGCCCGAAGCGCGGTCCCGAGCCAGATCCCACGACCGCTGTGTGACCCCGCGCAGCGTCCTGCCCATCATCGCGACGTCCCCCAGGTCCATCAGGAGGACGCCCGAGGACCGCCCGCGAGTGGCTCGTCCGAGTCGGTGCCCGCACCGCGCGTCTCGGGGCTGGTCGATCCCCCGACGGGCCCCGTCAGGCCGCGGCTGCCCACGCAGGTCCTCACCGGCACGGGCCGTGTCGACCTCGTCGTCCGAGGAGCCCCACCGCAGGTGCCAGGGGGGCGCGAACGGCGAGAGCAGGAACAGCGGGAGGTCGGCGGCCACGCAGCCGCCGGCGCGCGACCTCCCCGGTCACCGGGTGCCGCGCGCGCCGGGGAAGCGCCCTGCTCGTCGTAGCGGATCGAGTCCACCTCGAGCGCGATGTAGGCGAACGTGCCCTGGGGCGCCGCGGCGTGCCACACGCCCTCGCCGCGGGTGGGCACCCGGCGACCATCCACGTCGCGGTGCCCGGTGAGCGGGGTGGACCAGCGCGACGGGGTGAAGGTCCTGCCGTCGGCGGACGCGCGGGAGCGGTCGTCGGAGACGAAGTCGACGAGGTCGTGCTCGGCGTCGAGGACCAGCGTGGCCGAGACGGACTCCTCGCCGACGGTACAGGTGCCGCGGATGTGGCGTCCGTCGACGGCCTCCCACGTCACCGGGGCGTCGACGATCGCGCCGGGGGCCAGCACGACGAGGTCGTTGAACAGGGTGACGGTCTCCCCGCGGTCCATCGCGGGTCCGGACGCGTCGGCCACGGCGATCAGCGACAGCAGGCGCACCCGCATCGTCGCCGAGGCGTCCGCGAACTCGTGCAGCACGGTGACGGGGAGCCCGGAGCGGGTGGCGTCCATCAGGAAGATCCGCCGCGGGCTCGGGCCGAATGTGTTGACCTGCTCGGCGGTGAACGGCATCCACGCCTCGTCCGGGCTGCTGCGGATCCGCCCGTGCAGGTTCACGCGCACGCTGGTGGTGCGCGGGTGGCCGACAGCGCCCGAACGGCGGACGTAGGCGGCCAGAGGTGCAGGCAGGTCCGTGAGGTCGGCCTCGCGCAGCGTGGCCGGGGACGGCTCGACCTCGGCCAGCGCGGACTCGACCTCGCTGCGGTACTGGGCGTGGAAGCTGCGGGGACCCTCCGAGGCGAGGCCGTACGCAGCGGCGAGCAGCAGGACGACGTTGACCGCGGTGCCGGCCCGGGCGTCGCTCCAGGACGTCGCGATCGCGACCTGCGAGACCACCGCCGCGAGGAGCGCCGGGAACCACCACCACGTCGGCGGGCCGAGGGCGAGCAGGCCCGCGGCACCGCTGACGAGGAGGGCCGCGACCAGCCAGAGCACCCCCGCCCCGGCTCCGATCGGCCGCGTCAGGCTGCTCACCTCGGCCAGGCCGAGCCCCTTGGCCGTCCCGAGCAGGTGTAGCAGGCCGTGACCGACCAGCAGCGCGACCAGCACCCAGCGCGCGGCGGTGATCATGCGGGGTCCTCGACGGTCGGCGCTGTTCCGCGTAGGCGCACGCGCACCGTCGGCTCGCCACGATGGCCCGGAGGATGGTCGGCCGCACGGCCCGCGCAGCCAGCAGCGCTGTCGAGGGTGGCGACCCGGGCCTCGCCGCTGCCGTGGACCTTGCTCAGGCGCGTGGCGCGGGCGGCGGCGTCCCCGTCGGCCAGGGCGTCGACCTCGGCGCGGGTGGGGGCCGTGCCGCGGTCGTGGTCGCGGGGTTGGCCGCGGGCGTGAGGACGGGGGTGGGTGAGGCTCACGTGGGACTCCAGAGAAGGGCGACGAGGGCAGTCCGGGCGCGGTGCGGCGAGCTGGGCGTCGTCGGCTCCGGGCGAGGCACCTCCCCTCGCTCTCGACGCTAGGGCGGTGTCGGGGCCACGGCCACGGCCCCACGGCACCCCCGGCAGGGCCGCTCGGCACTGTGGCCGGGGCGCGAGAACCGGTGGGATCGAGACGTCGTCGTCGCCCGACGCACGACGGGAGGAGGAGCCGATGGGCAGCCACCACGGCACGGCCTCCGGCCTGCGCGAGGTCACCGCCCCCGCCGTCGACCTGGTCTGGATCCCCCTCGGCGCCGGCGAGGCCTCCCCGCTCGTGCGGTGGAGCGGACGGGGTTTCGAACGGCTCGTCGCCCACCGGGACCACCGTCGGCCGCAGCCGCTGTTCCACTCCGCCCTGCAGGTGCACCTCGACGGGGTGGCCCACGTCGTGGAGATGACCCCTGCCTGGGGCCAGTCGCCGCGCGAGCGGGGGGTCGTCGCGCAGGGCCCGGTCGGAGCCCGCCTGCTCGGCCGGTCCCGCCTCTTCCGCTACGAGGTCCGCCGCTGGCCCGGCGGCGTCATCCCGGACCTCGGGGCGTGCGAGCAGGGACCCCGTCGGCTGCGGACCGACGCGTGGCGCGCGCGGCGGCTGCTGGAGCTGGTGCCGTGCTTCCCGGCTGCGACGTGGGGCCGCGACGCCCTCGGCGCCGGCGAGATGTGGAACTCCAACTCGCTCACCGCGTGGCTGCTGGCCCGCAGCGGCCACCGCACGGCGCAGCTGCGCCCGCCGGACGAGGGCCGCGCCCCAGGCTGGTCGGCCGGCCTGGTGGTCGCCGCCCGACAGCGGGACGAAGGACCCCTCGTCGCGGCCCAACGCCCGTAGGCACGGCGCACCGGCCGGGCGACGGTGGGGTCATGGACACCCCGACGACCGCACCCACCGCCGCACCGGCCAGCGCCGTCGAGCACGACCACCCGTCCGTCCCCGCCGGCAGCATCGTCGTCGGCGTGGACGGCTCGTCCTGGTCGCAGGGCGCCCTCGACTGGGCGACCGACCAGGCCGCCCTCGAGCACCGCCGGCTCACCGTCGTGCACGCCGTCCCCCCGACGAGCGGGCAGACGATGGCCTCCTACGCCACCGACGGTCTCGACGTCGTCCGGGTGCTGGAGGACGCGCGGGCCGCGGCGCGCACCCTGCTCGACGCCGCGGTGGACCACGCCCGCGAGCGTGCGCCCGCACTCGAGGTTCACCCGGTGCTCAGCGTCGCCGACACCCGCACCGTGCTCCTCGGCCTCGGTCGCCACGCGGCGATGGTGGTGGTGGGGTCCCGGGGCCGCGGACCGGTCGCCAGCCTGCTGCTGGGCTCGACCAGCGTGGCCGTCGCCACGCACGGCTCCTGCCCGACGCTGGTGCACCGCCCGGGCGGGCCGTCCCCGGCCCGCCACCGGGTCGCGGTCGGCGTCGACGGCACCGCGCTGTCGGTGCCCGCGGTCGAGGTCGCCTTCGCCCTCGCCGCGTGGCGCGGCAGCACGCTGACGGTGGTGCACTGCGCCTCCGCCGCCGGTCCGGTGGCCACGCCCCGCGACGGCTCGCCCGTGCCCGTGCCCGCGGACGAGCAGGCGCTGGTCTCCGAGGCGCTGGCCGGGATGGCCCAGAAGCACCCCGACGTCGAGGTCACGGTGCAGATGGTGCGCGGCTTCGCGGGCCGGCACCTCGTCGCCGCCTCCCGCGACCACGACCTGCTCGTCATCGGGCACCACCGCGCCGGCGCGCTGCACGACCTCGTGTACGGCTCGGTCGCCCCGGGGGTCGTCGAGCATGCGACGTGCCCCGTGGTGGTGGTGCCCACCCCCCGCACGGCCCCCGCGCCCGCGCGCGAGGGCTGAGGTGGTCCCGCGGCGTACGCGAGCCCTCGCCCTCGCCTCGCCGCTGTCGCCGCCGCCGTGGCCGCGACGGCGCCCTACCCCATCGGGGGCGCACCGGCTCAGGGCGCCGCCGGCGCCTCCGTCGGCGGGTCGGCGGGCGCAGGATCGGCCGGAGCGGGATCGGTGGCGGCCGGATCGCTGGGCACCGCCTCGCTGGGCACCGCCTCGGACGGGTCGACCGGGTCGCTGGGGGCCGGCTCAGCGGGGTCCCCGGTCGGGTCGGTGCCGTCCGGCACCGCCTCCGAGGGTGCGACCCCGTCGCTCTCGGCGGGCGCGCTGGGCTGCTCCCCCGGCTCAGCCGGGGCGGTCTGCGATCCGCCACCGATCCCGGGGATCGAGGTGCGTCGGTCGGGGTCGCTGCCCCCCGTGTAGGACGACACCGCCCGCCCGGTGAGGAGCTCGAAGGCCAGGATCACCAGCATCGCGGCGACGAAGATCCCGGCCGCGGCGGGCAGGATGCGCCGCCAGGGCAGGCCGCGCAGGACCGTGCGCCAGTCTGGCCGCTCGGCGGTCGCCTCCGGTGCCTCGTCGAGCGCGGCCCGGGCCTGGTCGAGGTCGGCCTCGGCGTCCTCGAGGCTCGCCCCGGCGCCGCCGGCCGTGGTCGGGCCGCCGTCGGAGGTCTTGCGGACCCTCGCCTGGGCGCGGGCGAGCCGTGCCGCGGCCAGGCTCTGCGCCGCGGCGACCCGTTGGCGGGTGGCGCGGATCGAGTAGGAGTAGATGGCCCCGCCCACGGTGATCACCAGCGAGCCGAGCGCGGCGCCGATCAGGGTGCCGGCGACGCCGAAGGTGGACAGCAGGACCGCGGAGGACACCGCGGCGAGGGCTCCGCCCGTGGACTGGGCCCAGTTGATCTCGAGACGGGCACGTTCATGGCTCTCAGTCATCACCCCCAGTGTCCGGGTCCGCCCTGAGACACGAGGAGGCACCCCCTGGCCAGCGGCCCGCCCAGGCACCATGGTGGTCCTCCACGGCGTTCCCCAGCGGCGCCACGGCGACAGGCGGTCCGACGATGGCGACGCACCCCAGGCCCCCGGTGGGCGCCGACGACGTCGGGGCCTACGCCGGCCGGACGCCGGACCGGACGCTCTACACGAAGTCCGGACGGGTTCGCAAGGACGTCTACGAGGCCGAGATGGAGCGTCTGCACGAGCAGCTGGTCCTGCTGCAGTACTGGATCCAGAGCCAGGGCTTGAAGGTGCTGGTGATCTTCGAGGGCCGCGGGTCGGCCGGCAAGGGCGGGGTGATCAAGCGGATCACCGAGCGCACCAGCCCGCGCACGGTGAAGGTGGTCGCGCTGCCGAAGCCGACCGACCGGCAGCGCACGCAGTGGTACTTCCAGCGCTACGTCGAGCACCTGCCCGCGGCCGGCGAGATGGTCCTGCTCGACCGCTCCTGGTACAACCGCTCGAACGTCGAGTGGGTGATGGACTTCTGCACCGAGGTCGAGCACCAGGAGTTCCTGCGCTCCTGTCCGGAGTTCGAGCGGATGCTCGTCCGCTCGGGGATCGTCGTCGTCAAGTACTGGTTCTCGGTGTCCTTCGCCGAGCAGCGTCGCCGCTTCGAGGCCCGCAACGCCGAGCCGCTGAAGCGCTGGAAGCTGTCCGAGATGGACCTCGCCGAGCACGAGCTCTACGTGCGCTACTCGATGGCCAAGGACATCACCTTCCAGCACACCGACATCAAGCAGGCGCCCTGGTTCGTGGTGCCCTCCGACGACAAGCGCGCCGCCCGGCTCAACTGCATCGACCACCTGCTCGGGCAGCTCGACTACGTCGACGTCGCGCCCGAGCCGGTCGAGCTGCCGCAGATGCGGGAGCTGCCCTACGTGCGGCCGCCGATCGACGAGCAGACGTTCGTGCCGCAGCGGTTCTGAGCCGGACCGGCACCCTGCGTGCCCCACCCCGTACGACACTCCCTCCACGTCCTATAGATTGTAGGTAATCACCTACGTGCAGGAGGACCGGTGCGGCCAGGACTGAGCACCGACCGGGTCGTGGCGGCCGCGGCCGACCTAGCCGACAGCGACGGCTTCGACGCCGTCACCGTGTCGGCCCTGGCACGCCGCTTCGGGGTCCGGCCGGCCAGCCTGTACTCCCATCTCGCGGGATCGGCGGACCTGCGCACCCGGGTCGCCCTTCTCGCGCTCGCGGACCTCGCCGACCGCGCCACGCTCGCGCTGGCCGGTCGCTCCGGCCGGGACGCGCTGGTGGCCCTCGCCGACGTCTACCGCGACTACGCCCACGAGCACCCGGGCCGCTACGCCGCGGCGCTGCTGCGCCTCGACCCCGCCACCGCCGCGAGCAGCGCCGGCCCGCGGCACGCGGCGATGGCCCGCGCGGTGATGCTCGGCTACGACGTGCCCGAGCCAGACCAGACCCACGCCGTCCGACTCCTCGGCAGCCTCGTGCGTGGCTTCGTCGACCTCGAGCTCGGCGGCGGCTTCGACCACAGCGAGCCCGACGCCGAGACGTCGTGGCGACGCTGCCTGGACGCCCTCGACACCCTGCTGCAGACCTGGGAGACCCGATGAACCCCCTGAGGGCCGACGAGATCCGCTCCTCGTTCGTCAACTGCTCGCGCGGCGAGGCCACGCGTGCCACGCTGCCCGACCTCGACCAGGTCCCGTGGGACGACCTGGACTTCCTCGGCTGGCCCGACCCCTCGGGCTCGCCCCGCGCCTACCTCGTCCTCGAGCGGCACGACGAGCCGGTCGGCCTGCTGCTGCGCCAGTCCCCCGGCCTCGGCGCCGCGCGCGCGTCGATGTGCCAGGTCTGCATCACGCCGCACTCGGGCACGTCGGTGGCCCTCAGCGTCGCGCGCAAGACCGGCGCGGCCGGCCGCAAGGGCGACTCCACCGGGATCTACCTGTGCCGCGACCTCGCCTGCTCGCTCTACGTGCGCGGCCGCAAGGTCCCCGGCGCGGCTCGCCTGCGCGAGACCCTCTCGGTCGAGGCGTCGGTGGAGCGCCTGCTGCGCAACCTCCACCAGTTCGTCGACCGCGTGATCGTCGACTGACCCGGGCGGTCCGCGGGGCGACGGCGCTGCGGCGCGGCGCGGCGCTCAGTCGGCGAGGAACGTCGACGCGGCGGCGCGGGCACGGTCGAGCACCACCTGCTCGGAGGCGTCGAGCTCGCGTGCGAGCCGGGCGACGTCGTCGTGCTCGGGCGTGGCGCTGACGACCTCGCCGTCGAGGCGCACCACCTTCAGCCGCACCCGGCCCCCGGGCACGTCGACCTCGACGACCTCGCGCGGTAGCGCCCGCTTCGTCACGCTCGTGCGCCGCAGGCCGATCGTGCTGGTCCGGGTGAACACCACCCGCTCGAGGCGCTCGACCAGGTCGGCCGGGCAGAGCACCGACAACGTGTGGGCCGGCCGGCCCTTCTTCATCAGGATCGGCGTCAGCCACGCGTCCGAGGCGCCGGCGCCCAGCAGGTCCGCGAGCACGGCGGGCCACAGCCGGGGGTCGAGGTCGTCGACGTTGGTCTCGATCAGGAGCGCCGGGCCGAGCTCGCCGTCCGTGCGCCCGCCGACCGCCGGGTCGATCTCGCCGACGACGAGGCGGGTGACGTTGGGGTGGCCCTCGGGGTCGCGACCGCCGGCCCCGGTGCCGATCGCGGTGGCACGCAGCGCGGGCATCGGCCCGAAGCGGTCGGCGGTGGTCACCAGCAGCGCGACGCCGGTCGGGGTGGCCAGCTCGACGTCGATCGGGCCGCCGACCCCCGGGGCCCCCCGGGAGGCGAGCAGCTCCAGCACGGCGGGGCCGGGCACCGGGATCGAGCCGTGGGCGGTGCGCGCGCGTCCGCCGCCGAGCGCGACCGGACTGCCCACCAGCTCGTCGAGACCGAGCGAGGCCAGGGCCGCCACCACCGCGACCACGTCGGCGATCGCGTCGAGCGCGCCCACCTCGTGGAAGTGCACCTGCTCGACCGGCACCCGGTGCGCGCGCGCCTCGGCCCCGGCCAGGGCCCGGAACACCGCCGCCGCCCGCTCGCCCACCGGCGGGTCCGCGGCGCCGAGGAGGACGAGAACATCGGCCAGGGTGCGGCGCACGGTCGAGGTCTCCGTGCCGACCAGTGCCCGGGTCGCGCCGAGGCCGCCGCGGTGGGCGGGCTCGACGTCGATCGTGATCCGCTCGGGCAGCCCGAGCGAGGCGACCGACCCGCGCACCAGCTCCAGGTCCGCGCCCGCGTCGAGACAGGCCCCGAGCAGCATGTCGCCGCTGACGCCACAGGTGGCGTCGACCCAGCCGACCCGGCGGACGCTCACGGGCGGGCGGTCACGGGGCGGGCGGTGACGGGGCGGGCGGTGACGGGGCGAGGGCGTCGTTCATCGAGCCCGACCGGAAACCGCGCGGATCGACCTCGACGGTGTCCCAACCGGTGACCACGTCGAGAAGGCCGGGTCGCGCGGCGAGGACGTCCACCAGGCCGGTGTCGACCTCGACCCGGGCCCGGTCCCCGAGGTCTCGCACCCGCAGGTCGTGCACGGCCAGCCCGGACCGCGTCAGGGCGTCGCGCAGCGCGCCCTCGGCGTGCTCGATGCGCCCGAGCCGGGTCGGGCTGATCTGCAGGCCGTACGCGACGCGGCTGGACAGGCACGCGGCGGCAGGCTTGTCGGCCGTCACCAGGCCCCAGGCGCGCGACGCCTCGCGCACCTGGGCCTTGGTCAACCCGGCGTCGCACAACGGGGTGGCGGCGCCGGCCAGGGCGGCCGCGCGGATCCCGGGCCGGAACCCGGCGACCACGTCGTCGGCGTTGGTGCCGGTCGCGACCGCGGCCAGGCCGAGCTCGCCGGCCAGCGGGGCGAGCACGTGCAGCAGCTCGGCCTTGCAGTGGAAGCACCGGTCGGCGCCGTTGGCCACGTAGCCGGGCCGGCTCATCTCGTCCGTGCGGGGCGTCAGGTGACGGACACCGAGGTCGCGGGCGAACGCTGCCGCGCCGTCGAGCTCGGAGGTCGGCAGCGAGGCGCTGACCGCGGTGGCCGCCACCACCTGCCCGGCGCCCAGGGTGCGGACCGCGGCGGCCAGCAGGAAGGCGGAGTCGGCGCCACCGGAGAAGGCGACCACGAGAGACCCGAGACCGCGCAGGCGCGCGTCGAGCACCGCGAGCCGGCCCTCGAGGTCGTCGGGGCGGTCTTCGGGCCAGGACAGCGCGTCGCGGTCGCTCACCGGGCCTCCCCCGCGGCCCGCAGGATCCGCACGGCCGCGCAGCCGGCGCCGAAGCCGTTGTCGATGCCGACGACGCTGACGCCGGGGCTGCACGAGGCGAGCATCCCGAGCAGGGCGGTGACGCCCTCGAGTCCGGCGCCGTAGCCGATGCTGGTGGGCACGGCGATCACCGGCGCGGCGGTCAGTCCGGTGACCACGCTGGCCAGCGCGCCCTCCATCCCGGCCACGACGACGACCACGTCCGCCTCGGCGAGGGCTTGCTGCTGCTCCAGCACCCGGTGCAGCCCGGCCACCCCGACGTCGGCCACGACCGGCGCGGCGTAGCCGTAGCCGACCAGGACCGCCGCCGCCTCCCGCGCGACCGGCAGGTCCCCGGTGCCGGCGGTGAGCACCAGGCAGGTCCCCGCCCGGGGGGCCTGGGCCCGCCAGGTCAGTGTGGTCAACGCGGTGCCAGCGCCGTCCTGGCCCACGGGCGTCGGCGCCGCACCGGGACGGGCGTCGAGGGCGGCGGCGACCTGGGCGGGGTCGGCGCGGGTGAGCAGCACCGGGCCTCCCCCGTCGCCGTCGAGCAGCCCCACGATCGCGTCCGCGCACTGGGCCGGGGACTTGCCGGGCGCGTAGACCGCCTCGGCCACGCCGGTGCGCACGCGGCGTCCGTGATCGAGGCGCAGGTCCATGCCGCGATCATCGCACCCGCGCCGACACGGGTCGGGCCGCCCTCAGCCGGCCACGTACGGGATCGTCTGCGGCCCCTCCGGCAGCACGCAGACCCGCGCGTCGGGACCGACGCGCTCCAGCTCGTCGCGCACGGCGGCGGCAACGTCCTCGACGAGGAACAGGTGGGCGGTGCGCAGCTGCTCGTCGGTCAGGGACGTGGTGTGCAGCCCGACCCTGGCCCGGGCGAGAACCCGGGCCAGCACCTGCACCTGCCACTGGTCGGGCACCGTCTCCTCGCGGGCCGAGATCATCGCCAGGATCTCCTCGGGGGTGTCGGCGGAGGCGAGCACCTCGCGGAACGAGCCGTGCTCGGGGAACCCGTCGCGGCACTCGGCCACGCAGATGATCAGCCCGCCCGGCTTGACCACCGTCGCCGCGGCCGACATGCCCTTCACCGCCTGGTAGACGTTCTGGTCCAGCGGGTAGCCCGAGTTGCTGGTGACCACCACGTCGAAGAGGTCCGGCACCGGTTGCATGGACAGCTCCTGGACGACCGCGCGGGCGGTGGCGTGCATCGCGAGGATGCTGCCGCCGAACGCCCGGATCACCTCCTTCTCGCGGTTCAGCACCACGTCGAAGGCGTAGTCGACGCCGGTGGCGGCGGCGATGGCGCGGACGTCGTCGTGCACCGGGTTGCCCTCGCAGAGCGCCCAGGTGGCCTTCTCGCTGCCGATCCGCGTGGCGTCGTGCAGGGTCAGCACCGTCTTCAGGCCCGCCAGGCCCGGGGCGACGAGCTTCGGCCCGCCGCTGAAGCCGGCGAAGAAGTGCGGCTCGACGAACCCGGTGGTGATCCGCACGTCGGCCTCGACCCAGATCCGGTTCAGCCAGACCGGGACGCCGTCGCCGTGGGTGCCCATCCACTCCAGCGAGTCGTCGTCGCGGGCGTCGTGGTTGACGACGCGCACGGTGTCGACGAGGTCGTCGCCGAGCATCGCGCGCAGCTCGGCGTCGGTGTTTCCGCGGTGGGTGCCGGTGGCGACGAGCAGCACGAGGTCGTCGCGGGTGCTGATCCCCTCCAGCTCGTCGAGCAGCGCGAGCACCATCTCCCGCCGGGGCTGCGGGCGGGTCGCATCGCAGATCGACACCGCGATCCGCTGCCCGGGCGCGACGACGTCGCGCAGTGGGGGCCCCGCAACGGGCTCGCGCAGGGCCCCGCGCAGGATCTCGCCGGTGCTGGCCGGCGGCGCCTGGTGCTGCGGTGCGACGACGGTGGTGCACCCGGCCGGGAGGTCGACCAGCACCCCCGTAGACCCGTAGGCGATCTCGACCGTGGTCGTGGTCTCGTCGGACACGGAGCCCCCTCGTCCCGCGCCGCCGCGTGGCTGACGCGCCTGTGCTGCCGGTCCCGCTCGCCGCGGTCGGCGTGCGCAGCCTAGCCGCCCGTGGCGTGGCCGCGCCCCTGGTCGGCTTGCGCCCGGTACCGGTCGGCAGCGCTGCGTCGGCACCGGTCCGCGACGCGCGAGAGCCGACGCGGTTGGTCACCGCGTCGGCTGCCGGGTCGGCTCAGTCGTGGGCGACCGGCTCGGTCGGCTCGGTCGGCTCGGTCGGCTCGGTCGGCTCCGTCGGCTCCGTCGGCTCCGTCGGCTCCGTCGGCTCCGTCGGCTCGGTGGTGGAGCACTGCTCGTCGGCCTCGCGGGCGTCGCGCAGCGCGTCTTTCGCACCGTCCCACTCGGCCTTGAGTCGCCTCTTCTCCGCTGTGGCCAGGGTGCGCACCTCGTCGCGGGAGGCTCGCAGCTGGACCCGGGCCTCGCGGGCCTCGGCGCGCGCCACGGTGCGGGCCTGGCGGGCGGCATGCGCGGCGTCGCGGCGCGCCCCGTCGGTGGCGGTCTCGGCACGGTGCTCGAGACGGTCCGCCGTGCGGTCGGCCCGCTCGGCCTCACGGACCTGCTGGTCCACGAACCGGCGTGCCTGCGCGCCAGCAGAACCCTTCACGAAGCCGGTGTACGCCGAGCGTGCAGCCGAGGCGTTGGCCACCGCGCCCTCGAGCCGGACCGCGGCCTCCTCGCAGGTGGTCGGCGCGTCCTCGGCAGAGGCGGGCACACTGGCGCCGGCGGACAGGACGGCGGTGGCGGCGCCGGCGACGAGTGCGCGGCGGATGACGTGGGACATGAGGTTCCTCCTGGGGGGCAGGTGATGTGCTCCCAGTCTGGCGACGCGACGCGGACCCGTCCGCCGAGCGGCGGATTCTTTACCCCGACCCTGTCGAGTCCACGAGCGAGTCACCCGGCCGGGCGCGCCGATGCCGACGTGGTCGACGAGACGCGCCCTCCCGAGGTGCGGGCGACCTCGGCTCCGCGCAGCTCATCTCCGTCCTGGGCGTGGACGGTGACGTCAGTCGCCATCGAGACCCGCTGCTGTCGGGCGTCCAGGCCACCGTGACCGGTCCCGGCGCTCGACCTCACCCGATTCGTCTGACAACCGCACGGCGCTGCCCTTTACTCGAGCTGTCGTCGTCCGGCGGCGATCCTCCGCCGCCCGCACAGCGGGCCGGCCATGTCGACCGAGAGCCTCCCTTGACCCTCAGGACCCACTCGAACGCGCCCCGCCCGGCCCCGGCCCCGGCCTCGCCCCGCCGTGGGCGTCGAGCCGCACGCCCGCTCGTGACCCTGGTGACGCTCGCGGCAGCCCTCGGCGGCGCGGTCGCGAGCCCCGCCTCCGCGGGGCCGTCGAGCGCGCCGGCCGCGGTGACGGGTGCTCTCGCCAGCGGTCACTCGCTGACCACCACCTTCGAGAGCACCAACGGCAGCGCCGGCAGCGCCTTCGACCTCGAGGTGAAGCCGGCCACCGGCGTGCGGATCGACTCCCTCGACGTCAACCTGAACGGCACCGGCATCCCAGTGAGCGTCTACACGCGCCCCGGTCCGGTCGGTACCAGCACCAACAGCCTGGACGGGTGGACCCTGCGTGACACCGTCGCCGTGACCAGCCGGGGCTACAACCAGCCCACTCCCGTCCCGATCACCTTCCACCTGGCCCAGGGGACCTGGGGGGTGGCGGTGATCCACAACTCCGGGCGAGACGCCTCCTTCGGCAACTCCTACCGGGCGGGCCCCGTCTTCGCCGACGACGCCCTCACCCTGACCACCAGTGGCAGCTGGAACTCACCCGCCTTCGCCAGCCAGTACTACACGAGCTACGCCTGGAACGGCACGCTGCACTACACCGACGACGTCAGCGCCACGGTCGACTCCGGGCCGAGCGGTCGCACCCGCGAGGCCGGGGCCACGTTCACCTACTCCGCCGACGGGCCTGGCGCGTCCGCCGTCTACGAGTTCGCCTGCGAGCTCTCGCCGCCCGCGCCCGGTGGTGTGCCGGGTCCTGCGCCCTGCGCCGACGACGGGGCGAGCTACACCGACCTCACCGACGGCGACTACGTCTTCACGGTGACGGCCACCGACACGACGGGGGGCGGTACCTCCGGCCCCGCCACCCAGGCGTTCACCGTGGACACGGTCGCACCCGAGACCGTCGTGGACACCGGGCCCGAGGGCCCCACCGGGAGCAGGGACCCGGCGTTCACCTACCGCGGGACCGCCGACGACACCGACGGCTTCGAGTGTGCCCTGAACCCCGCCGATCCCGGCGAGGACACCGGCTTCGCGGCCTGCCCGACCACCGGCGCCTCGTTCACCGCCCTTCCAGACGGCACCTACACCTTCGCCGTCCGCGCCCTCGACGCCGCCGGCAACGCCGACGCGACCCCCGCCACCCGCGACTTCACCGTCGACACCGGCGCGCCGACCCTGACCGCCACACTGAGCAGCGACGCCGCTCCCAAGAACGGCTGGTACCGCCGCCCGGTGCGCATCGACTACGCGTGTACAGCCGCCGGCAGCCCCCTGGTGACTCCCTGCCCCCCTGCCGTCGCGTTCTCCTTCAAGGACCACACCCCCACGCGCTCCATCAGCGACGCCGACGGACGCACCGCGTCGGTCACCAGCACGGTCAGGATCGACCGCTTCGCACCACGGTTCGCGCTGCGACGGTTCGACCCCGCCCGGGTCTACACCACCAAGCCCGACGTGCGCTGCGTCGCCACGGACACCCGGTCCGGCGTCGACCTCTGCGCGACCCAGGTCCGTCTCAGCGACGACCGACGTCGCGTCGTGGTCACCGCCCGGGCGGTCGACCTCGCGGGCAACGTGCGCACCGGCCGACGCAGCGCCGCGTACCGGCCTCGCTGATCCACCTCGAGCTTCCCGGCGCTGGGCCGCACGGCACCACCCGAACCGGCCCACGCCGCGGTGCCCGGGTGGCCCGCGAGCACCCAGTCGCCACCGTGCTCGGCGATCGCGGTGGGCCGTTCCACACCGACGTCCCGGCTCACGCACGCGGGTGTCGTCGTCGCCAACAGTCCAGGTCTCGCCGCGCGCGCGTGCGGTCGATCGTGCGCGCCCTGCCGACCGCTCGGGGTCGAGACCGCACCGCCGGGCGGGAGCACCGTGGACGACGGGTGCGAGCGGCGATCGACGCGGCTGGGACCGCCGTCGGCACATCACGGGTCACCCGAGGGCGTCGGGCGTCTGCTGAACGGCGTCGCGAGCGGCCGTGCCGGGCGGGACGAGTCACCCCCCACAGGTGTACTTACGTCGTAAGGCGGCTCCGTAGTTTCGCAGGTGCTCCCCCCGGGAGCGGCCGCCTGGTGCCGACGACCTGCGGCGAGGCCAGCCCATGGCGAACCGGGGCCCGGCCCTTCGTTCGACAACGGAGAAGAGACCAGCTGTGAAGCAAGCACTGAACGACGGACTGAGCACCTTCGCTGAATTCGTCCCCAAGATGATCGGCTTCCTGCTGATCCTGATCATCGGCCTGATCGTGGCGAAGTTGATCGCCAAGGCCATCGGTGGCGTCCTGCAGAAGGTCGGCTTCGACACGGCCGTCGAGCGGGGAGGGATCAAGAAGGCGCTGGAGAAGTCGACGTTCGACGCCAGTGACATCGTCGGCAAGCTCGTCTACTACGCACTGGTGCTGTTCGTCTTGCAGATGGCCTTCGGGGTCTTCGGGTCCAACCCGATCAGCGACCTGCTGACCCAGGTCATCACGTTCCTGCCCTCATTGGTGGTGGCGATCATCATCATCGTCATCGCCGCCGCGATCGCCGCGGCGGTGAAGACACTCATCGACGGCACCCTGGGCGGACTGTCCTACGGCAAGGTCCTCTCGGGGCTGGCCAGCGGGTTCATCCTCTTCCTCGGTGTGATCGCGGCTCTGAACCAGGTCGGGGTCGCCACCACGGTCACCACCCCGGTCCTCATCGCCATCCTGGCCACCCTCTCGGGGGTGATCGTCGTCGGCGCCGGTGGCGGGCTGATCAAGCCGATGCAGCACCGCTGGGAGCAGTACCTGACCAAGGCGGAGGACGAGGCACCCCGGGTCAAGGAGCACGCCCGCCAGGCCCCCAGCCCCACCGAGCAGGCCCGCCAGAAGAAGGACCAGGCCCAGGCGCAGTCCCGCGCCGGCCAGGCGGGCACCGGCAGCGACCCGTTCGTGGGGCCGGGGTCGTCCACGGGCGCCACCAGCGTCTGACCCCACGGCCGCCCACCTCAGTCGCGGCTGCGGCCGACCGGCACCAGCCCGCACACCCTGCACGCCCTGCACCACCAACACGAGGGAGATCGACACATGGTCAGCACACAGCAGATCCAGGACCTGCTCGCCAACGGCGGCACCGTCCTGGACCCCGACGGTTCCAAGATCGGCAAGATCGAGCAGGCATTCCTCGACGACACCACCTCCGAGCCGGAGTGGGTCACCGTGAAGACCGGCTTGTTCGGCGGCGCCGAGAGCTTCGTGCCTCTGCGCGGTGCCCGGGTCAGCGGTGACGACGTCACCGTCGCCTTCAGCAAGGACAAGGTCAAGGACGCCCCCCGCGTCGAAGGCGCCGACGGGCACCTCAGTCCCGAGGAGGAGGGCGAGCTGTACCGCTACTACGGCCAGGACTACTCCCCCAACCACGGCACCGGCACCGGCACCACCAACCACGGCACCGACTCCGGCACCACCGACCACGGCACCGGAGTCGGCACCACCACTGGCACGCGCGATGACGTGGGCGGCGACCGGACGCGGGGACACGACACCTCGGGTCCGACGACCGACGATGCGATGACCCGCTCGGAGGAGCAGCTGAAGGTCGGCACCGAGAAGGTCTCTGGTGGCAAGGCGCGGTTGCGCAAGTACGTGGTGACCGAGAACGTCACCAAGACGGTCCCGGTCAGCCACGAGGAGGTCCGGATCGAGCGGGAGCCGATCACCGAGGCCAACCGGGCCGAGGCCACCTCCGGCGGAGACATCACCTCCGAGGAGCACGAGGTCGACCTGACGTCCGAGCAGGTCGTCGTCGACAAGGACGTCGTCCCCGTGGAGCGGGTCACGCTGGGCACCGAGACCGTCACCGAGGAGCAGCAGGTGTCCGAGGAGGTCCGCAAGGAGGAGATCGACACCAGCGAGGCCGAGACCTCGACCGGCAGCACCACCGGCACCACCGGCACCACCGGCACCACCGGCACCGACGGCACGAGCGGGACCGCGGGTAGGACCGGGACCGGGACGGCGGGCGGGGACGAGAACCCGCGCCGCTGACCACCCCCGGAACAGAAGCAGGCGGCTCGGCTCGCGCGCGAGCCGAGCCGCCCTGCCGGGTCCGACCGGCCCGGAGACACACCCGTCCGACCTTCCACGCGGCCCACCATCCTTCGACGCAGGAGAGAACTCATGAGCAGCAGCGTCAACCCGCCCCGAGACTCCGGTGCCCACGGTGACCACGACGGGGGCACCCACGACACCGCCCGCGACCGCACGACCTCCGACAGCCCCCCCTCGCGAGCGCGGCGGGAGTCGCGACGGGACGTCGTGGCCCGGCAGAAGCAGGAGCACGGCGGGATCAAGATCGGCTCGGCGTTCTTCGGGTTCCTCACCGCAGTCGGCGTGAGCGTGCTGCTCACCGCGCTGCTCAGCGCAGCCGGCGCGGCAGTCGGACTGGCCGCCGACGCCAAGCCCGACAGGGTGATCGATCAGGCCACCAGCTCAGCGTCGGCCGTGGGCATCGTGGGCGGCATCGTGCTGCTGGTCATCCTGTTCGTCGCCTACTACTGCGGTGGTTACGTCGCCGGGAGGATGGCGCGATTCAACGGCATCAAGCAGGGCGTCGCAGTCTGGGTCTGGGCCCTCGTCGTCGCCATCGTCGTCGCCGTCCTCACCGCGATCGCCGGCGCGAAGTACGACATCCTCTCCCAGCTCAACGCCTTCCCCAGGATTCCCCTCAACGAAGGCACCCTGAGCACCGGCGGCATCATCGCCGCCCTCGCACTCGTCGCGATCAGCCTGCTCGGCGCGATCCTGGGGGGCCTCGCCGGCATGAACTTCCACCGCCGCGTCGACAAGACCGGTCTCGGCGCGTAGCCCTCCCCGCCACCTGGGGTGGCCGACCGCGATGTTCTTGTCGGCGGCCGGCCGCGAGGTGGCCGTGCTGGACAGCGCGGTGCGTCGTGGTGACGACCACGAGCTGGGGGCGGAGAGCCTGGTGCCGACCGAGTCGTCGAGCACGCGGGTCAGGGCGTGGTCGGAGGTCTCGGGTGAGCGGGTGGTCACCGCCCACGGTGACGTGTACGACGCCGCTTCGTCCTCGACGCGGTGCGTTCCTCCGGACGCGGTGGTGCACCTGGCGGAGCAGCGCTCGGCGCCGCGTGCTCGATGATCGACCGCAAGCACGCGGTGTACACGCGGAGCGACGATCACGCACGGGGACCGTCCGCGCATGGACATCGAGAACCGTCGGTACGCCTTGACCTCGTTGTTCGAGATCATCGAGCGGCACCGTGACCGGGTCGAGGTGGCCATGCTGGCTCCGGTGGCGCGAGGCGCGCACCAGCCGTTCGCGGTGAGCCGCGTCCTGGTCACCGGGGGCGCGGGCTTCGTGGGCCGCAGCGTCGAGCCGACGCCATGCTGAGTGCGAGCGTTGGTGGCTCCGGACCGTCGAGTCGTACACACGCCCCCGGAGGAGCTGCGTAAGACCTCCGGGAACTCCGGGGCCACCAACACCACGAGCCTGCGCCGGAACCCGACCCGCCACCACCACCCCGAGGGAGGTTCGCCGGGCAGGTCAGGTGGCGACGCGCGGGACGCCCGTTCTCCCCGGCGGGCCCGGGCTGCGAGGATCACTCCATGAGCTGCAGCACCCCCGGCCCGAACCCCGTCCTGAGTCCGAGCTGCTGATCGCGTGCAGGAGACCCCCGGCAGCCAGCCCTACCGGATCATGCTGCGCCCCATCGCCAACCCGCTGCCCGTCGGTCTGCTCGCGCTGCTGATCTCGACGGTCAGCGTGGCCGCGCTGCAGCTGGGCTGGATCCCCTCGGCCAGTCGGTGCCGGTGGGCAGGATCGTGGTGGCCCTCGCGGTCGCGGTGCAGCTGCCCGGGGCTGCCTTCGGCTTCCTGGCTCGGGACCCCGCCGCGGGCACCGGCATGGCGGTGCTGGGGGGCACCTGGCTGAGCATCGGCCTCACCCTCGCGCTGGGACAGCCGGGCAGCACCAGCGCAGGCCTCGGCATCGTCCTGCTCGCTGCCACGGCGGCGCTGACGGTTCCGATCGCCGCATCCTGGCCAAGCCGGTGACCTCGGTCGTGCTGGCCGTCAGCGCCCTGCGCTTCGCCCTCACCGGCGTCGTGCAGCTGGGCGGGCCCCCGGTGTGGGAGGTCGTGGCCGGGGTGTCGGGCCTCGCGCTGGGCGTCGTCGCGCTCTACGCCGCGATGGCCTTCGAGCTCGAGGACGTCCACCACCGTGCGGTGCTGCCCCTGGGCCGCACCGGCCCGGCGCGGCAAGGCCATGGAGTCCGGGGTCGACGAGCAGCTGAGCGGTGTCGAGCAGGAGGCCGGCGTGCGACAGCGGCTGTGAGCACGCCGGCCACGACCCGGAACCGGCTCGAGCAGCCGGCCAGGGGTTGCTAGGCGAGGCCCGGGTCGCGCTACGCGCCGCTGGGCTCCGCGGCCGCGACGTCGGCCTCGGGGACCACCACGACGGTCGTGTCCGCGTGCTCGAGCACCGCGCGTCCGACCGAGCCGACCAGCAGCCGGTGCCAGGCGGTGCGCTCGTGGCGGCCCACCACGATCAGGTCCCAGGCGTGGTCGCTGCTGGTCAGCGTCTGGTCCGTGAGCCCACGCAGCAGGTGGGTCGTGACCGCGACGTCGGGGAACTTCTCGCGCATGCCGGCGACCGACTCGCCGAGCATCACCTGCAGGTCCTCAGCCTCGCTCTCGGGGACGGCCACCACGAAACCGGCGCCGACCACGACGTCGCGGTAGCAGTGCACCACCGTCAACGGCATCCGCGACAGCGACGCCTGACGGAACGCGTGCTCGATCACGGGCAGGGAGTCGGCCGAGCCGTCCGCCCCGACCACGATGCCCTCGCCCGAGCGCTCCCCGGGCCGCACGACCACCACGGGGCACGCGGCGTGCAGCGCCACCGCCGCACTCACCGAGCCCAGCAGCACGCGCGCCACCGGCCCCCGGCCGCGCGAGCCGAGGACCAGCAGGTGGGCCGCGTGCGAGAGGTCGGCGAGCACGTCGCGGGCGTCGCCGCCCTCCAGCACGTGGCTGCGGGCCTCGAGACCCGGGTGCGCCGCGCGAACCTCGAGCAGCGCCTCCTCGAGCATCTCCAGGGCGAGGTCGCGCGGCTGGCGGCCCTCGCCCATCGCCGAGACGACCCCGGCAGTGGCCCAGACGGCCGTGCGGGTCTCGTCGGAGACGAGCACGTGGACCAGGTCCAGGCTGCGACTCTCGCGGTCGGCCTGCAGCGCGGCCCACTCCAGGGCGCGCGCGGCGTGCGCGGACCCGTCGTGGGCGACGACGATGGTGCCGGGGGTGAGCTCGTGAGTGGTCATGGCTCCACCCTCGTAGGGGGTCTCGGCGCGGCGGTACCCGCGTCGTACTCCCCTACGGGGGACCTCCGCCCCACCCGGTCGGGACCTCCGACGAGGCGCCCGGGGGCGGGCGCGACCGGATCCCTCACAGGCTCCGCAGCCGGCGGGGGACGCCGGCGTCGCCGGCCGGCGCGGGGGCCAGGCGCACCGTGACGTCCACGACGCTCACCTCCTCGGGACCCACCAGCACCGGGTTGAGGTCGAGCTCGGCGATCTCGGGGACGTCGACGGCGAGGCGGCCCAGCGCGACCAGGCACCGCTCGAGGCCGGCCACGTCGCTCGGCGGCCGCCCACGGAACCCCTCCAGCAGGGGTCGGATCCGCAACGCACGCACCGCGCGGGCGGCGTCGCGAGTCGAGACCGGGGCGAGCAGGAAGACCCGGTCGTCCCACACGTCGATGTCGACGCCACCGGTGGCCAGCATGACCAGCGGACCGAACGCGGCGTCGCGGACCACGCCGAGGGCGACCTCGACGCCGTCGCGCATCGGCTGGACCAGGACGGGGCGCGGTCGGTCCCGAGGACCGTGGCGAAGTCGGCGAGCGCCCGGGTGACCTCGTGCGGGGAGCGCAGGTCGACGCGCACCAGCCCCCGGTCGGACTTGTGGAGCACCTCGGGGTCGGCGACCTTCACCGCGACGGGGTAGCCGACGCGGTCCGCGACCGCCAGCGCGCCCGGCACGGTGTCGGCGGTGCTGCCGAGCGGGGCCAGGCCGTAGGGGTCGAGCAGGTCGGTGACCTCCGCCGGCGCGAGCCAGCCGCTGCCGTCGGCGGCGGTCGAGCCGACCAGCGAGCGCGCCGTGCGTGCGGCGGCGCGGGCCCGGTCGCGGTCGACCGGGGCGTCCTCGAGGTGGGGGACGCGCAGCCACGCGGCGTAGGCGGCAGCGTGCGCCAGCGACTCCAGCGCGTCGGTGGCGGAGTCGAACGGGGTGAGCCCGTGGGCCGCCGCGACCGGGCACTCCTCGCCGTAGGTGACCAGCAGGACCGGGGTGGCCGGCACGTCGGCACGCAGCCGGGCGAGGGTGGCGACGAGCGCCGGCAGGTCGGTGGTCACCGTGGCGACCAGGAGCAGCAGGACGGCGTCCACCTCGTCGGAGCCGAGCAGCGGGACGAGGGCGTCGGCCAGCTCCTCGGCGCTCACGCCCGCACCGACGTCGACGGGGTTGCTCGAGCCCGATCGTGCCGGTGACGCCGCGGGCGACCCGCTCGCGCAGCGCCCCGGAAAGCTCGGGCACCGCCAGGCCGACCCGCTCGGCCTCGTCGGCGGCCAGGACGCCGAGGCCGCCGGCGTTGCTGACGATCCCGACGCGGGGCCCGGCGGGCAGCGGCTGCTCGGTGAGCAACCGTGCGGTGCGGACCAGGTCGTGGGCGTCGCGGCACCCGACGACGCCGGACTGGCGTGAACAGCGCGTCCACGCCGACGGCGGTGCTCGCCGCGGCAGCGGTGTGCGAGGCGCCGGCCCGGCGGCCCGGCGAGGAGCGGCCACCGACGACGGCGAGCAGCGGCTTGCGCTCGGCGAAGCGGGTCGCGAGCCGCGCGAACTTGCGCGCGTTGCCGAAGGACTCCAGGTACAGCACGGCCGCGGTGACGTCGGGATCGTGCAGCCAGGCGGCGAGCAGGTCGTTGCCCGACACGTCGGCCTTGTTGCCCAGGGAGACGAAGGAGCGCGACCCCCAACCCGAGGCGGCGCGCCAGGTCGAGCAGTGCGATCCCGACGCCGCCGGACTGCGAGGCGATCGCCAGGCCGCCCGGCAGGGGGGCCGCGTGGGTGAAGGTGGCGTTGAGGCGGACGTCCGGGTCCCCGGAGATCACGCCGAGGCAGTTCGGGCCCACCAGCCGGACGTCGTGGTCGCGGGCCAGGCGGTGCAGGCGCTGCTGGAGCCGGGCACCGTCCGCGCCGAGCTCGGCGAAGCCCGAGGACAGCACCACGACCGCGCTCACCCCGGCCGCGGCGGCGTCCTCCATCGCCTCGAGCACCCCGGCCGCGGGCACGGCCAGGACGGCGAGGTCGACGTGCTCGGGCACCGCGACCAGGCTGCGGTGGGTCGAGGTCCCGTCCACCGCCTCGGCGCTCGGGTGCACGACGTGGACCCGGCCGGTGTAACCGCCCCGCCGGATCGCGCCGAGCACGGCCGCCCCGGTGCCCGTGCCGTCACGACGTACCCCGAGCACCGCCACCGTACGGGGCCGCAGCAGCGGGGCCAGCGAGCGTGCCTCGGCCGCGCTCTCCCGCTCGTCGGCGCGCGCGAGGCTCTGCACCGAGGAGGCCGTCGCGATCTCCAGGCTCACCACGCCGTAGCTCGTGCTGCGGGTCTCCACGAAGCCCGCCTGGGCGAAGACCCGCAGCATGGCGGTGTTCTCCACCAGCACGTCGGCGGTGAAGGTCTCGATCCCCCGGTCGCGCCCGGCCGCGGCAAGGTGCTCGAGCAGCAGCGTCCCCAGACCGCGGCCCAGGGCGGCGTCGGAGACCAGGAAGGCGACCTCGGCGACCTCGGCCGAGACACGCTCCGCGGTCGCGGTCGCGACCACCTCCCCGCGCACCGTGGCGACCAGCGCGACGGCGACCTGCTCGGGGTGGGCGTAGAGGTGCTCGACGTAGGAGGGGCCGGCGGAACGGCTCGCGCTGAAGAAGCGCATCCGCACGCTGCGGTCCGAGGCCTTCGCGTGCAGCGCGGTCAGGCCGTCGCGGTCGTCGGGTCTCAGCAGCCGGATGACGGCGATCGTCCCGTCTGCGAGGAGCACGTCGGCCGGTGGAGGGGCAGAGGGCCCGGGGGTGGTCACCCGTCAGTCTGACGCGCACCCGGGCGGCGACGGACAGGGCCGATGGTCCCTCGCACCGGGCCCGGGAGCACCCGCGTTCCCGGCGCGAACGACCCTCGCCGGGAGCCGCGGCTCCCCGGTAGCGTCGAGGAGGCCGAGGACCTCGGCCCGTCGAGGGGTGCCGGCCGCCCGCCGTCGGACCCAGGATCCTCCGCTCCGTGCCCCGCACCGTGGCACCACGACCCCCGAGGGGTCCCCCATGCGCACCACCTGTCCCGCCGCAGCCGCCGCCGCCCCCACCGGGCGGCCGCGGTGCTGAGCGTCGTCGCCCTCGGTGGCAACGCGCTGCTCGAGCGCGGCGAGCGACCCGACGCCGTCGTCCAGCGGCACCACGTCCGGCGCGCCGCCCGGGCCCTCGCGCCGCTCGCCGCCGACGGCGGGCTGCTGGTCTGCCACGGCAACGGCCCCCAGATCGGCCTGCTCGCCCGGGAGAGCCAGGACGACCCGGCGCTGACCCGTCCGTACCCGCTGGACGCGCTCGGGGCTCAGACCCAGGGCATGATCGGCTACTGGCTGGCCCAGGAGCTGGCCAACGCCGGCGTCGCGCAGCCCGTGATCGCCGTGGTCACCCAGACCCTCGTCGACCCGGCAGACGCCGCGTTCGACTCGCCCACCAAGTTCATCGGGCCGGTCTACGACCACGACGAGGCCGCGGCGCTCGCCGCCCGGCACGGGTGGCAGGTCCGCGCCGACGGCGACCGGTGGCGCCGCGTCGTCGCCCTCCCCCGAACCGCTCGGCGTCGTCGAGCTCGCCTCGGTGCGTGGCCTGCTCGAGGCCGGCGCCGTCGTCATCGGCGGCGGCGGTGGCGGCGCCCCCGTCGTCCGGGACGCGTCGGGCCGGCTGCACGGCGTCGAGGCGGTGGTCGACAAGGACTACACCTCGGCGCGGATCGCCCTCGACCTCGACGCCGACCACCTCCTGCTGCTGACCGACGTCGCTGCCCTGATGACCGGCTTCGGCACCCCCACGGCACGCCCGGTCCACCGGCTCGGCCTCGACGACGTCGCCGGACTCGACCTGCCCGAGGGCTCGATGGGCCCCAAGGTCGGCGCCTGCGCCCGGTTCACCCGGGCCACCGGACGGTCCTCGGCGATCGGAGCCCTGGCCGACGCCGGCGCGATCCTTCGCGGAGAGGCCGGCACCACCCTCGTCCCCAGCTCCGCCCACCGAGAAGGAACGACGCCATGACCAGCACCGTCACGCCCCCCGACGACCACCGGCACGCCGGGTTCGGTGAGGGCGGCGAGCCCCGAGCTGCTGCGCCGGATGGACGCCTACTGGCGCGCCGCGAACTACCTGTCCGTGGGCCAGACCTACCTGTGGGACAACCCGTTGCTGAGCCGTCCCCTGGTGCCGGCGGACGTCAAGCCGCTGGTGGTCGGGCACTGGGGCACCACGCCGGGACAGACCTTCATCTACACCCACCTCAACCGGGTCATCACCGCGCACGACCTGGACATGATCTACGTGGCCGGGCCCGGCCACGGCGGCCAGGCGCTGGTGGCGCACACCTACCTGGAGGGCACCTACTCCGAGGTCTACCCCGACATCGGCCAGGACGCCGACGGGATGCGGCGGCTGTTCACCCAGTTCTCGTTCCCCGGCGGGATCTCCAGCCACGTCGCCCCCACGACGCCCGGCTCGATCCACGAGGGCGGGGAGCTCGGCTACTCGCTGAGCCACTCCTTCGGCGCGGCGCTGGACAACCCCGACCTCGTCGTGGCCTGCGTGGTCGGCGACGGCGAGGCCGAGACCGGCCCGCTGGCCACCGCGTGGCACTCCACGAAGTTCCTCGACCCGGTCCACGACGGCGCGGTGGTGCCGATCCTGCACCTGAACGGCTGGAAGATCTCCAACCCGACCGTCCTGGCGCGCATCGAGCCCGAGGAGCTGGACCAGTTGCTCCGCGGCTACGGGTGGGAGCCGCGCTACGTCGAGGGCGACGACCCCATGACCATGCACGCTCTGATGGCCTCGGCGCTCGACGAGACCGTCGAGGCGATCGGTGAGATCCAGGCCGAGGCCCGCAGCGGGCGCCGCACCACCCGAGCGCGGTGGCCGATGATCGTGCTGCGCTCCCCCAAGGGCTGGACCGGCCCGGACGTCGTGGACGGGCTGCAGGTCGAGGGCACCTTCCGCTCCCACCAGGTCCCCCTGCTGGTCGACCAGGCCCACCCCGAGCACGTCGCCCGGCTCGAGGAGTGGATGCGCAGCTACCGGCCCGAGGAGCTCTTCGACGACGACGGCCGCCTGGACCCCGACCTCGCCGCCCTCGCCCCGACGGGCACCCGGCGGATGGGCGCCAACCCGCACGCCAACGGCGGCCTGCTCCTGCGCGACCTGCGGATGCCCGACTTCCGCGTCCACGCCGTCGACGTGCCCTCCCCGGGCGCCGTCGAGGCGGAGGACACCCGGGTGCTCGGCGGCTTCCTGCGCGACGTCGTGGTCGCGAACGCCGACGAGCGCACCTTCCGCGTCTTCGGCCCCGACGAGACCCTGTCGAACAAGCTCGGGGCGCTCTTCGAGGTCACCGACCGGCAGTGGGAGGGTCGCGTCGAGGCGCAGGACGAGGCGCTCGCGGCGACCGGGCGGGTGCTGGACTCGATGCTCTCCGAGCACCAGTGCGAGGGCTGGCTCGAGGGCTACCTGCTCACCGGCCGCCACGGGCTGTTCAGCTGCTACGAGGCGTTCATCCACATCGTCGACTCGATGTTCAACCAGCACGCCAAGTGGCTCAAGATCACCCGCGGCCTGCCCTGGCGCCGCGACATCGCCTCGTTGAACTACCTGCTCACCTCCCACGTGTGGCAGCAGGACCACAACGGGTTCACCCACCAGGACCCCGGCTTCCTGGACCACGTGGTGAACAAGAAGGCCGACATCGTCCGCCTGTACCTGCCTCCCGACGCCAACTGCCTGCTCTCGGTGGCCGACCACTGCCTGCGCAGCCGGCACTACGTGAACGTCGTCGTCGCCGGCAAGCACGCCATGCCGCAGTGGCTGAGGATGGACGAGGCGGAGGTGCACTGCACCCAGGGCATCGGCATCTGGGACTGGGCCGGCAACGACCGCGGCGCCGAGCCCGACGTCGTCCTCGCCAGCTGTGGGGACACCCCCACCCTGGAGGTCCTCGCGGCGGTCTCGATCCTGCGCGAGCACCTGCCCGAGCTGAAGGTGCGCGTGGTCAACGTCGTGGACCTGATGAAGCTGCAGTCCGAGAGCGAGCACCCCCACGGACTCTCCGACGCCCGCTACGACGCCCTGTTCACCAGGGACAAGCACATCGTCTTCGCCTTCCACGGCTACCCGACGCTGATCCACCGCCTCACCTACCGGCGCACCAACCGCAACCTGCACGTGCGGGGCTACGTCGAGGAGGGCTCGATCACCACCGCCTTCGACATGCGGGTGCAGAACCGGCTCGACCGCTTCCACCTCGTCCAGGACGTCGTGGCCCGCCTGCCCCACCTCGGCGCCACCGGCGACTACCTCGTCCAGACGATGGCCGACCGGCTGGTCGAGCACGACCTGCACATCGCGCGCCACGGCGTGGACCTCCCCGAGGTCCGCGAGTGGACCTGGGACCCGGCGCGCTGAGGCGACCTCACGTCCACCCGTCTGGCCTAGCCGATGAGCCGGACCCTGACCGGGTGCACAGCGCGGCCGTCCTTGACCCCGATGGTCCAGGCACGAGTCCGGCCGACCGGCATCGTCATGGGTACGCGGTGGGTCCACCTCGTCAGGCCGGCGACCTTCCCGGAGCGCTCGAACCAGGCTCCGAGGCGGCGCGGAGGGTCCGTGCCCGGCACCGCCCGGGCGAAGCGCGGTCGGGTCTCGGCCACGGCCGCGAGGGTGTACGTGCGACCCCGGCGGACCTGCCACGCGCCCTCGTCCCACGTGGCGCCGAGGATCTTCTGACGTGTCAGCCGGTACACGACTCGGCCGGTGGCGACATTGCCTGCGCGGTCCTCAGCGGTGGCTGTCAGGACGTGGGGGCCGCGGGGGCCGCGCGTCGCGGTGATGGTGCACGACGCGACGCCGGAGAGTCCGTCGGTGGCCTGGCAGGTGTGACGCGGCACCACCCCGAGGTAGCGGCCGCGGTGGCGGACGCCACGGACCGTGACCGTGGGGGCCGTGCGGTCGAGGCTCACCACGGTGCTGACGGTCGCGATGCCGCCGTCGACGGCGGAGATCGTGGCGTTGACCGCTCGGGCGGCTCCGTCCTCGGAGACCGTCAGCGGCTGCGGGCACGGGGCGACCAGCTCGGCGCCCGCCGCGACGCAGCGGTAGGTGAGGGTGACCGGGGTGCGGTACCACCCGGTGGTCGAGGGGGCGGTGGCGCTGCTGAGCGTGACGGTGATGAGGGGATCGTGGCGTGAGGTCGAGTCGGACGAGGCGAGGAAGTCCTCGGAGCCGATGTACTGCGCCGACAGTGCCAGGTCGCTGCCGTTCGCAAGCGGGTGCGCCAGCTCAGCGACGCCCTGGACCAGGGTCGTCGTGCCGACGAGCTCGCCGTTCACCCGGAACGTGACGTCCCCGGACGGCGTGCCCTGGCTCGGGGCGGAGGAGGTGACCTCGGCCCGTAGGCGCTGACCGTCGGTCGTCAGCACGGTGACGGTCGCCGCCTGCTGGACGACGAGGGTCGTGCTGGTGGTGGACCCCGCCACGCGGGCGGTCTCGGCCGGCAGGTAAGTCGCCCCGAGCTCGTACTCGCCCGCCGGGACGTCGATGGTCGGGCTGTCGGCCTTGCCTGCGACCAGGCCCACCGGCTCGCCCCAGTCGTCGCCGTCCACGGTGAACTGCACCGACCCGGCGGCGTCGTCGCCCCCGGCCGTCGCGGTCGCCGGCACGTGGAGGGGCTGTCCCGCCACGGGCGTCGACGCCGGCAGCGTGAGGACGACCGCGGAGTCGACCCTGGTGACGGCCGTGTCCTGCTGCACCGTCGGTGCCGCGTCGAAGCGGTCGTCACCCGATTGATCGGCGGTGATGGTGCAGGTGCCCGCGGCCAGCAGCGTCACCGTGGCGCCGTCGGTGGCGCACACGGCGGGTGTGGCAGACCCGAAGGTCACGGTCCCGAGCGATCCTGCGGTCGCCAGCACGTCGAACGAGTCACCGGGGTGCGCCCCCTGGGGAGGCTGGGAGGTGAAGGTGATGACCTGGCTGCCCTTGCCGACGGCGAACGTCTGGCTGTCCGACCCGGCCGCGTAGTTCGCGTCGGCGGCCTGCTCGGCGGTCACGGTGCACTGACCGACGTTCACGAAGCTCACGGTGCTACCCCAGACGGCACAGATCTCCGTGTCCGAGGTGCTCAGCGAGACGGCCCCCGACGAGGGGCCGGTCGACACGGCCACCTCGTAGGTCGGCCCTTCCACGACGGCGTCAGGGCTGGTCGAGGTGATCGAGACCGCCGAGTCGCCGCGACCGACCGGGACGTCCTGCTCGGCCGCACCTGGTTGATAGCTCCTCGTCCCCGCCTGGTCGGCGCGCACGGCGCAGGTGCCGGCCCGCAGCGTCGAGACCGTGGACCCGCTGACGGTGCAGACCTCGGGGGTGGTGGTCGTGAAGGTGACGGGGTTGCCGGAGTCGCCGCCGGTGGCCGCCACCTGATAGGTCTGCCCCACGCGTGGGCTGCCGGGGTCGCTGGTGAAGGTCACGGACTGGGGGGCCAGCTCCCAGCTGATGGTCACCAGACCGTTGCCCACTCGCCCGCCCACGGTCGCGTCGAGGACGGACACGCCGGGGGCCGCGTAGCCCGACCCGCCGGCACCGGAGTCCGCCATCGCGCCACCGCCGCCGCCGTAGTAGCCGCCGCCGCCACCACCGCCGTTGTACTGACCCCCGTAGGGCCACCGGCCGCTGTCGCCCCCGGCTCCCGCGGCGAAGCCGGCGCTGGGGCCGGCTCCGGCCAGTCCGTTCGACCCGGTGTTGTTGGTGCCCCCTGCCCCGCCTGCGGTGAGGCTGCCTCCACCGGCAGCGGTCGAGGGGTTGTAGAAGTAGTACGTCGAGCCGTGGCCGCCGGACAGACCGGCCCCGCCCCCGGCACCGCCGGGGACCGGGCCCTCGCCAGCGCCACCGGCCCCGCCGCCCCCGCCCGCGACGACGGCGGGCGTCCCGTCGGTCCCGAAGAGGAACGATCCGCCTCCACCCGAGCCCAGGTAGGAGTCGCCCGACGTGGCGCCGCCGCCGCCGAAGGCCCGGTTGCCGCCGGCGTCGCCCGGGCTGCCGGCGCCGCCGACCAGGATCTCCCACGTCGTGCCGGGGGTCGTGGGCAGGGACGCTCTGGTGGTGCCGCCTTGGCCGCCAGGGGAGCTGAAGCCCTGGCGCGCGTCGCCGCCCGACGCTCCGCTCACGCGAACGTCGAGCTCGCTCACGAGCGGTGGGACCGTGAACGACTCCAGGGCCCCGGTGTAGCCGAAGCTGACCGTGCAGGAGGTGGCGTCGCAGCTGGGCTCGGGGGCGGCGGCAGCAGCCGGAGCCGTCGGGCCCAGCGCCACGAGTCCGCCCAACGACAGGGCTGCGGCGGCCGCCAGGGCGGGAAGGCGGAGACGAGACGAGCTGGGCACAGGGTCCTCCACAGGGCACGCCTGGGGCTTCCCAGGCAGAGAGCGACGATGGAGAAGGCCCACGGTCAACCGCAGGCTAGACGCTCAGGGGGTGCCGTCGTGGGCGTTTGACGGAGGTGGTGCACGCCAAGCCGCCGGCGTGCCTCGGCGACCGAGCCCCCGACACGCCGGGAGGGGTCACTCAGGCCAGCGAGACGCGCTCCCCGCGGGCCGGCACCCGGACCCGACGCCTGTCGCCGCGGCGCGCCAGCTCGGCGGTGAACTCCGAGACAGGTGAGCGGAAGACGCCGTAGTCGTCGTGGTGCACCGGGATCGTGAGTGCTGGATCGAGGAGCCCGACGAGGTCGGCACCCTGCTCACCGTCCATCGTGACGAGCAGGCCCAGCACGCGGGTCCCCCCGAGATGGACCACCGCGGCGTCGAGCGGCCCGGTGCGCTCCACGACGCTGCGCAGCCAGGGCCGGAGGAGAGTGTCCCCCGTGATGTAGGTGCGGTGGACGAGACGGTCTCCGCGCCGCAGCTCGAGCACCGAACCCATGACGGCGGGCAGCAGCGCTCGCGCTGCGACCGGAGCGTGGGTCCCGGGCATGGAGGTGATCTGGAGGGACCAACCGGGCGCGTCGATCGTGGTGGTCTCCCAGGTGGCCAGGCCCTGGGACGCCGCGAACCCCCATCGCCGCAGCCTTCGCGCGGCCGCCGGCGTGGTGATCACGGGCACCGATCGGGTCAACCCGCGACGTGCGGCGCGGTCGAAGTGGTCCCCGTGCAGGTGGGAGAGGAGCACGGCAGACAGGTCGGGGAGCGCATCGGGCTGCAGGGAGGGTTCGGTGAGCCGCTTCGACCACAACCCGCGGCCGAGATAGGCCCGTTGACCACGGTGCAGGAAGTTGGGATCGGTGAGCACGGTGAACGGGCCCAGGCGGATCAGCGTCGTGGCCGTGCCCACGAACTCCAGGGTCGTCTCGGCCTGCTCAGCCACGGCCCGCTCCGGTCGATCCACGGTGGGACCGGTGACGGTGCGCGGTGGCCGGCGCGGTGCGCGCCGCGTTCGCGCCGACCAGCGCGGGGGCGTTGCGGGCCATCACGAGGTCCGACCGCCTGCGGGGGTTCATGGCGACCCTGGGCCAGGCAGGCGGGGCGGGAGGTCGCGGCCGATCCCGAGCGGCAGCGGCGCGTGGGGGCCGGGCACGAGTCGTCCGCTGGTGGCGAGCGCGCAGGTCGAGGTGGTGACCGGGTCGGAGCCGCCCACCGAGGTGGTGCCGTCGAGGACGCGGGGCTGCACGCCGAGGAGGTGATGCACCGCCGAGCCCGGTGCGGGGCGGCCGGCGTCGCCCGTGCGGATCAGGACCCTCCACATCTCGCCGGCCGCGGCGTCGGTGCGGGACTCGATGGTGCTCACGGCGTTCGCTCCCGGGGTCGGTGGTGCGGGTGAGCTTGCGGGTGGGCGCCGGCTCCGCGCTGTGTGGTCGCGGCCGGTCGATCGTGGTGGGGCACGTCGACCTTGCGCCGTGGGGCCGTGCCTCAGGTACACCCGCAGACGTGAGCCCGCCACGATGCGCCGATCGGCCCGGGGACGGCGGTCGAGCCGCCCTCGGCCAGGGCCGGCACCGTCGAGCACCTAGGGTCGCCTACGTGACCTCCGTCTCGTCCCGTGTCGCTGGTGGCACCGCCCGCCCGCCCGGCACGGTCTTCGGGCTGCTCTACGGCATCGGTTTCGGCGGTTTCGTCGACGGGATAGTGCTGCACCAGATGCTGCAGTGGCATCACATGCTCAGCGACGTCGCGGGGTACCCCACGACCACCGTGGCCGGGTTGGAAGCGAACACGCTGGCCGACGGGTTCTTCCACGTCGCCACCTGGGTCGCCCTGCTCGCCGCCTCGCTGCTGGCGGTCCGTGCCTGGCAGCAGGGCCGTCTTGCTCCGACGTGGCGCTTCCACCTCGGTCTGGTCGCCGCCGGGTGGGGCGTCTTCAACCTGGTCGAGGGCGTCATCGACCATCAGCTGCTCGGCGTGCACCATGTACGTGACGACCTCGGCGCACCGTTGTCGTGGGACCTCGCGTTCCTCGTCCTGGGTGCGCTGCTCGTGGTGGGCGGGACCTACGTGCACCGCAGCGGCGCACGCGCCCTCGCCGCCCGGCCGAGTCCCGGTCGTACCCCTCGCTCCTGAGGCCTGCGGCTCCGCCGGCTCCGGGGCCGCGATACTGCGGTCGTCGCCCGGCGGAAGCGATCGAGACCCAGCCCACCCTGCCCCACGAGATCGGCATGCACCGAGTCGCCTTCTCCGTCGACGACCTCGATCAGGCCCTCCAGATCGCCGCCAAGCACGGTTGCCATCCCCTGCGTGGCGCGGCGACCTACGAGGACGTCTACACGCTCGCCTACGTCCGCGGACCCAGCGGAATCATCGACGCTCGGCCAGAGAAGCTCGGCCTCGCCACCTCCCCCGAGCAACCGAGGCTCCTGACCCCGGAGACGATCGCTGCCAGCACCATGGCCATGACCCCTCGGTTGCGCCGAGGAATGCCCCTACGCCCCCGGGGGTGACCTACCCCGACTGGCCCGTCGACGACGTTGGGCGGTCAGGACGAGGCCACCGTGCGGCGCATCAGCGGCAACCTCGAGCGCCGGGTAGGCACCCTGCTCATCGAGACCGTTCCCGCGATCGACCTGCCGCGGTCCGTACTCGACTGCTGACAGAACAGAACGGCACGACAGCGGTCGACGAGTCCGCCCGTGCAGCTGGCAACTCTCGAGCCTGCGCCGGCCGGCCCGCTGCTCTCACGCACGCCGAACGCCCTGCGGTGACGACGACGCGCGGCACCCCTCGGCGATGGTGGTGTGGAAGCACCGTCCCGCGAGCGTGGAAGCACGCGGACCCCGCTGCTGCCCGCCGTACGGCAGCACCTTCCGCTCACCCTCTCGGAGCTCACCGCCGGGCTGGAGCGCCGTGGTGACGGGCGACGGATACGGCCGGTGGCCCGCGCCCAGCACGTCCCGCTGACCTGAGCCTCGGCCCTCAGGCGTAGGCCGGGCCGGGTGAGATCAGGCCGTGCCCCCGCCAGGTCCAGTCGGTCGGCAGGCTGATGCCGTCCAGCCCGATGCCCTGGTAGATCAGGCGGTAGGCCTCAGGGTTCGTCTGTCGCTGCAGGTCGAACATCTCCCGCAGGTCGGCCCACACCGGCGTGCTGCTGGACGAGCCGAGGTACTCGCCCTCGCGCGTGCCCGGCAGCGCGCGGGTCTGCATCCCCGAGGCGGAGAGCAGCCGACGGGCGCGGGCGTCGACGATCATGACGATCGAGTCGACCCCGTTGGCGCTGGCCGCGGCGGCGACGCCGTGGTAGAGCGCGGCGGAGGCCACGCTTCCCCGGGAGGAGCGTCGGACCGCGACGGTCGCGATGTCCCAGGTCCTGGCCACGTCGAGGCCGGCGGCACGAGCGGACCTGAGCCCGTCGACGTTCCACGGTGGGCGCCGGGTGTCGTTGAGGGTCTTCAGGCCGGCCGGCCCGGGTGCGATGAAGCGCGTGGTGGCGAGCGCTCGTCCGGTGTCGTCCAGCAGGGCCATGAACCCGGTCGCCTCGCCGTAGGGCCCGTACTCGTCGGCCAGCTGGCCGACGGTGTTGCCGTAGGACTCGAGGAACACCTCGGCCTCGCAGTCGAGCGCCGCGGCGAGCTCGTCGCCGACCGGGTCGAGCACGAACCGAAGCAGCGTGTCGTTCACGAAGGATCTCCTGGTGTTCGGCTGTCCGTGAGGGTGAGGGTCGTCCGGGTCCTCTGACGACCTGGTCGCAGGTCCGGCGGAGCCGGTGGAGCCGGTGGAGCCGGTGGAGCCGGTGGAGCCGGTGGAGCGTGGAGCCGGTGGCGCTCAGGGTTCCACGCCGCGCCTGAGCTGTGACCTCGGCGCGTCGAGGACCCGGCTGGCGCGGTTCGGCCCCGTGGTGCGTGCCTGCGTCTCACGCGGCTGCTCACCCGCCTCGCGGGCCGGGTCCAACAGTGCGGCGGTGACCCCCCAGGTGCGGACCCAGCTCTCGATCTCAGCGGCCGGGAGGGGGCGGGCGAAGTGGTAGCCCTGCAGGACGTCGATTCCCATGGCGATGAGCTCGGCGGCGTCGGCCGCCACCTCGACACCCTCGGCGACGGTGCGCATGTCGAGGGCGTGGGCCAGCTGGACGGTCGAGGCGACGATCATCCGGGTCCGTTCGTCGACGGCGACGTCGCGCACCAGGGACCGGTCGATCTTCAGCTCCTGCACGGGCAGGTCGCGCAGGTAGGTCAGGGAGGAGAAGCCGGTGCCGAAGTCGTCGATGGAGACCTGGATGCCGTGGGAGCGCACCCCGAGCAGGATGCTCCGCGCGCGTTGCGGGTCGGCGAGGAAGGAGTCCTCGGTGACCTCGAGCACGAGGCGGTCCGCGGGCACGTCCCACTCGGCCAGACACGCGTAGAGCCGCGGCAGGAACGTGTGGCTCAGCAGCTCCGGAGGGGCACTGTTGATGGCCAGGCGGAGGTCGAGGCCGGCCTCCAGGAAGGTGTGCAGGTCGCGCACCGCGATCCGCGCGATCGCGTCCGAGAGGGGCCCCATCAGGCCGACCCGCCGCGCGGCGGGCAAGAAGGACACCGGGCTGAGCAGGCCTTCCGTGGGGTGCCGCCAGCGCACCAACGCCTCCACCGCGTGGATCTGCATGCTCATCGCGTCGACCTGAGGCTGGTACCACACCTCGATCTGGCCCTCCGCGATGCCCTTGCGCAGGTCCTCGGCGAGCTGCAGCCGCGACCGGGAGAACTCGTCGAGGTGGACGTCGTAGAGCGCGTAGCCGGTGCGCGTGCCCTTGGCCTGGTACATGGCGACGTCGGCGCGTCGGAGCATCTCGCTGCCGTCGGTGTTGAGGTCGGCCTCGGTGACCACCGCGATGCCGATCGACCCGGAGGGGCTGATCTCGATGCCGTCCACGACGACCGGCTTGCCGAGCTCGCCCAGGATCTGCCGCGCGGTCTCCATCAGCTCGATCTCCTCGTCGGAGTGCAGGAGGATCGCGAACTCGTCACCCCCGAGGCGGGCCACCATGACGTCGCCGGCGACCGACTCGCGCATCCGCACGGCCACGAATCGCAGCACGACGTCCCCGGCGTGGTGGCCCAGCGCGTCGTTGATCTCCTTGAAGCTGTCGAGGTCCAGCAGCATCAGGCTCAGCGGTCCACCGTCGGCGATGCCCTCCCCCAGCCGGGCCCGGACGGCGCGCCGGTTCGGGAGCTTGGTGAGGTCGTCGGTCTGCGAGAGTGCGACCGCCTCAGCGGCCCGGTTGGCGTCCCTCAACCCCAGGCCCATCCGTGCAGCGGCCGCCGCCAGGGTGAGGACCGCCGGCGGGACGACGTAGTACGCGATCGCATCCTGGGGTCGCAGGGTCAGCGCGGTCAGAGCCGTCAGGGCGACGATGCCGGCGCCGACGACCAGCTTCGTGCCCGGTCCCCTGGGGATGACCCTGATCACCGACCGCTCGGGCCGGCACGCTGCCGCCACGAGCAGGGCGAAGGATCCGCCCCACAACGCGTTGCTGAGGGGACCGAAGTCGTAGGTACGGGCGGAGACTTGGAGGGCGAAACCGGAGTCGCCCGCGGCGAGCAACAAGAACGCCGCGCCGATCATCATCGACTTCTGACGGTCGCTGCGCGCTCGCAGCAGGACCTGACCGAGGACGACCAGCGCCAGCATCGTGTCCGCCAGCGGATAGATCAGGGCGAGGAGCAGCGGGAGCCCCTCCTGGCCGAAGGCGATCCGGATCGGGGCGACCAGCAGCAGCGAGGCCAGGCAGGCGGTCCCGCCGCAGATGACCGTGACGTCGAGCCAGCCGACGGAGGGTCGTAGCTGCCTGCGGTCGAGGTCGAGCATCAGGTACCCCGTCATCCCGACGTAGGAGAGCAGGATCAGCCACTCCCCGGGAGCCGGGAAGTGGGTCTGTGCCTCCAGGCTGACCGCGTTGATCGACATCGAGCCCAGCGACCACGCGGCCACCGCCGCGAGGAGCAGGACCAGTGCCGCGCGGCGAGCCGGGTAGAGCCGCGCAGCCAGCGCCAGCCGCAGGACGAGCAGCGGGAAGAAGATCCCCAAGGTGGTGACGAGGATGGTCTGGCTCAGCTGAGGGGCGATCGACTCGGCGATGCTCTGCGCGAGCAGCGCCGTGCCCAGCACCATCCACGAGGTCAGCGCCACGGCTCGGTGCAGGCCCGAGCCGCGCGCAGGTGCCTGGGTGCTCGTCGGCTGGCGTCTCATCATCCCCACCTAGGTCGGTCCCGGTCATATCGGCCGGCACCAGCGGCTTCTGAGCGTTGCGACGACGTCGGCCGCGGGTGGGCGGTAGCGGCATCCGCTCCGCTCGGGCCCGGCAACGTGTCGAGGACCCGTTCGACGTCAGCGGCGGAGGTGATCGGGTTCACGAAGCACAGACGCAGCACGGTCTCCCCGGCGAAGGTCGTCGGCGTGACCAGCGTCAGCCCGCTGCGCCAGGCCTGCCGCGACCACCGGGCGTAGTCTGCGGCTTGCCAACCGCGGCAGCGGAAGAGCACGACGGACAGCTGCGGCTCGGTGACGACCTCCAGCCCTGCGCTCGCCTCGATGCACTTGGCGGCGTGGGCCGCCGTCTCCAGGCACCGCTCGACCGCATCGACGTAGGCGTCGGTGCCGTGGGCGACCAGCGAGGCCCACAACGGGATCCCGCGGGCCCGACGGGTCAGGTGGACGGCGTAGTCGGCCGGGGTTGTCGGCGTCCTCGCTCAGGGTCGCGTCGAGGTAGTGCGCGGACTGTCGGTGCGCCGCCCGCGCCACCGTCGGGTCGCGGTAGACGACGGCCGCGCAGTCGAAGGGGGTGAACAGCCACTTGTGCGGGTCGACGGTGACCGAGTCAGCCCGCTCGATGCCGCGGAACAGGCTCCGCGACGCCGGCGCCAGCATGGCAGCACCACCGTAGGCCGCGTCGACGTGGAGCCAGATCCCCAGGCGCCCGCAGGTCAGGGCGATCTCGTCGAGCGCGTCGACCGCGCCGGTGTTCGTGGCACCGGCGCTCGCGACGATCGCCACGACGTCGGCGGGGTCCAGCGTCGCGAGGACCTCCTCGAGGTCGGCGGAGCTCAACGGCGCATCGGGCGACCCGGCGACCACGACGTCGCAGCCCATGATGGCCGCGGCCGACCGCACCGAGGAGTGCGCGGAGGCGCCCGCCACGACGAGTCCCGGCGGTCGACCTCCGGGCGCCTGACGACCGTGCCGTGCCGCCACCAGCGCGCTGAGATTCGCGGTCGACCCACCGCTGACGAACGTCCCGTGCGCGTCCGCGGGATAGCCCAGCACGTCGCAGAGCCACCGGATGGCTGCCCGCTCGGCCGCGACGACCGCTCCGGCCTCGAGCTGGCTCCCGCCGTAGACGGCTGCCGCGGACATCGCCGCCTCGGCGAGGACCGCTGCCGGCGTCGGCGCGCCACCGACGAAGGCCAGGTACCGGGGGTGGTCGGTCGGGAACGCGGTCGGCAGGATGACGTCGCGCAGGCTGGCCCAGGCGACGGCGGTCCCGACACCCTCGGCTTGGACGGAAGGAACGCTGACCGATGCCACGGGAGTGACGTCGGCCGCGCGGTCGCTCAGACGGGCACCGATCCAGTCAGTGATGTCGCCGAGCACGAACCGGTCCTCCGCCAGGAACTCGTGCACTTCTCGTCCATCGGCACGTGAGCCGACAACCTGAGCAGAACCCGCGACGTCGCGGGCCGTGGCTGGCACTTGTCAGGTGCGGTACCCGCCCCGGGCCACCACGCCAGTCCAGGATTTCGAGGCCGGATGGGGCCTCCTGGGCGGTGGTCGTCCCCGGGGCACGTGGGTCACTCACCTACGATCGACCCACGCGGACAATGCTGGCCCCAGTCAGAGATGGGCAGAACCCCCACCGACCTGCGGTTTCTCTGTCGGGCTGACAGGATTTGAACCTGCGACCCCTTGACCACGCCCACTCCCCTACCCCGGGACCGCGATTCTGCTGTCCTGGGCGCTGACTGTCAAGGGCCAGTAGGAACTGCCCAGGGGCGGACATGAAACCTGCCCGCTGACGGTCACGAGAACTGCCCGGTGGTGGCCGTGGGATCTGCCCAAGGGGCTGGTGGCCACCACCGACCAGGGCGTTCAGTTCAACGGGCTCACCCCCTGGCCGGCGAGTGCTTGGGTGAGCCGCACGGAGTCGCCGCTGGTCTGGCAGACGTGGGCGTGGTGCAGCAGCCGGTCCACGGTGGCGGTGGCCAGCGTCTTGGGCATCAGCTCGTCGAACCCGGAAGGGTGCAGGTTCGAGCTGATCGCGACCGACCGTTTCTCGTATGCGGCATCGACGAGCCGGTAGAGCCCCTCGGCGGCGTCGGCTGCGACCGGCAACAAGCCGATGTCATCGACGATAACCAGATCGGCGCGCAGGACCCGGGCGATGGCCTTCGTCACGGTGTCGTCGGCACGGTGCCGGCGCAGCAGGACCCCGAGGTCTTCCAGGGTGAACCAGGCAACCTTCAACCCGGCCTCGACGGCTTGTTGGCCGAGCGCCTCCAGCAGGAACGTCTTCCCGGTCCCTGATGGGCCGCACACGACGAGGTTCTCGCGGCGATGGACCCACTCCAGGGTCCGCAACGCCTGCTGGGTCGGCGCCGGGATCGAGGACGCCTCGGGCTGCCACGCATCGAAGGTCTTCCCGGTCGGGAACCCCGCCGCCGCCCGGCGGGTGGCGAGTGCGGAGCGTTCCCGGCCGGCGACCTCCTGGGCGAACAGAGCCTTCAACACCTCGGCCGGTTCCCAGCGTTGGGCCTTCGCGGTCGCGACGACCTCGGGTGCGTGGCGACGGATGTGGGGAAGTCGCAGCCGACGCAGCAGATCCTCCAGGTCCGCGGGCAGCGGCGGCGCGGACGCCGTCGTGGGTCTCGTGGTCATCGGGCCACCTCGTTCCCGTCGTTCCCGTCGTGGCCGTCGTGGCCGTCGTGCTGGCCGAGTCGTGCCCAGGCGGCCGTGCCCTGGGTGAGCGAGGAGTCCTCGCTGGCCCGGTGCTCACCCGCCTTCGGTGCTCGGGCGTGGTGGTCCAGGATCGAGGACAGGTCGGCCTCAGCGAACCGGCCATGCACGGCGGCGTGGCCCAGTGCCCAGTCGACCTCCACGGGGTCGAACAACTTGGCCAACGCGAGCGCCTCGGCCATCTTGACCCGCATCCGCGGCGTGCCCGCGGCAGCTGCTTCGATCAGCCACAACCGAGCGCCCTCGCCCAGGTCGAGGAACTCGGCCTGCGCCGGACTCTTCGCCCGGGGCTGCCGGTCCAGCGGCCCCTCGGGCTGGGGTGGGAAGTGGTCGTCATCGATCTTCGGGCTGCCGGGCGTGGCCCGGCGGTGGCGGGCCACCTCGAGGGGCCCGTCCTCGCCGACGTGGACGATCACAACCTGCTCCTCAGCGCCGGTTCCCTGCACCCGGACCCACACCGTGGCGCCGAGCAACTGGTGCGGGACCGAGTACTGACCGGACTCGAACATCACCATCGGCGTATTCGCCGGCACCACCCGGGTGGTGCCGAACGCGACCGTGTGCGCCTGCGACGGCACCGGGTGCAACCGGGCACGCTCCTCAGCGAGCATCTCGACCGGTGGCCGACGAGTGACCCTGTGCGGGCGGGTGTTGACCTTCTCGCAGAACTCCTCGCACGCCTCCTCGAGCTCGGCGAACGAGGCATACTCCTCGCGCAGGTTGGTGTCCTTGGGGACGAGGTCGGCCTTGCTGATCTTCACCGACGACTCGGTGCCGCCCTTGGACGCCGGATCGGCCGGGACGCAGGTGTGCACGACCACCGAATAGTGCTCAGCGAACCCGACGAGTTGTCCGTTGCGGACGGGGATCCCGGCGATGTGCTCGACCGTGACGGTCTTCTCGTTGTCGGTCAGCACGTAGGTCGGCACCCCACCCAGGCGCCGGAACGTCTGGTCCAGGGCAGCGAACACCGACGGCATGGTCTTGTCGCGCAGCGCGATCACGACCCGGAACCTCGACCAGGCCAGCCAGGCCACGAACAGCACCGTCTTCACACCGTCGACGACAGGACCGTCGCCGTAGTCGTACTGCAGCCACATCCCCGGCTCGGTGACCCAGGGCCGATGGACCCGGACGTGTCCAGCCCGATAAGCCTTCTTCACGGTCGCAACGGCGCGACGGGTGGTGCGCTCGGACCCGGTGTACCCCAACGAGAGCAGCTTCTCGTGGGCCCTGTCGGCACGGACCTTGCCGTGCGAACGTTCGACCCACTCCTCGACCTTGTCCAGGTACGCATCGATCAACATCGGCCGTACCGCGGCCTTGCTCAACTCACCGGCGGCAGCACGTCGCTCGACGTAGTGCTTGACGGTGTGGTGGGAGCAGCCGGCCAGCTCGCCAGCATCACGCAACGACCCGGTCAGGTCGTAGGCATCCAAGATTTTCATGATCTCCTCGGCAGACTTCACATGTCCCTCCTCAGGGCGACGGGCGCTTCAGCACCGCTGATCGCACCTGAGGAGGGGCCTCAACCGTGGGAACCGGTGAGGCAGACGACGTCGTGTCGGGCAGATCCCATGACCGTCAGTGGGCAGTTTTCATGTCCGCCAGCGGGCAGCTTCGTGGCCGTCTCCGGGCAGTTTCTCGTGGCCGCCGACAGCTGACCTGCGCAATCGAGACGGAGAAGACTCAGCAACCGTTTGCGCCGGCGAGACCCGCTATGCCCTGCTCAGTCCGAATAAACGGTGAATATGTGCGGCACGCTCACCCCCGCGATTCGAAAGAACCCTCAGTGGATCGCCGACATCCGCGAATCCTTCAACTGCGATTCACCGCTGTCCTTCGCGCGTGAGTACCTGGAGCGAAACCCAGGCGTCGACCGGCCCCAAGACCTTTGCCAACCTCGCGCACCTCGGACGAATCCAGAAGCCACAGATTGGCATCTGTGGTTGGCGCACGACCTCGAAGTGGAGACCGTCTCGGAGATCTTCATCAGGATCAACTCAAAGGGCCGTGCCGCTGAGCAACGCGGACTTCGGCACGAGCTAGATCGCAACGGACGGCGACCGGGGACGCAACCTGCGCAAGCTCATCGACTAGTACTGCCACCTAGCGGTGGCGCGTGGCGCCCCACGCGTACGCCAACGTCGCTGCGATGACTCAGCGGTCGAGCGACATCCACCACATCGTCCCCAAGGACTACCTGCAGACGAACGGCTACCCGGACCGCGCCGACTACAACCAGGTCGCCAATCACCAGCGCTCGAAAGTCTAGCAGCGGCACCGGGTGGTACCCGGATCTCAGAGTTCCACCGCATCTTCATCGTATCCGGGCCGGCCGGGAGGAGGTCGACGACCGCCACTTCGTCCCCCGGTGCCGGCGCCGAGCAACCCGGAACTGTCACGATCCGAACCGGTTCCGGCTCACCGACATCGACCTTGAACGACCGGGCGTCGGGCGCCTCGACCACGGTTCCGCGCACATCGCTGCCAGACTTCGCGTCCGAGGCCCAGTACGGCCAGCACACCGTCCTGAATGCGCAGAACCGGCACACGGCCTCGCCCGGATGTCCGGGGACATCGCCAGCAGCGACAGCGTCGTTGAAGTTAGTGATCGCCCGCTGAGCCTCTTCCACCACGGTGCTCACGGCCACGCTTTCGATCATGAAAGACGTCTCGTGCCCGGCGGCGGACTCAATGACGCCGAGGGTGGGCAGCTGCCCGCAGGCGACGTCAACCAGGTGTGCGTACAGCAGCAGCTGCCGGCGCTGGCTGTGTTGGATCCCCGCCTGGTGGACGCCCGACTTGAGGTCGACGACGCGCAGTTGACCGTTCCGCACCTCCACCCGGTCAGGGGTGCCGAAGATCCCGGTGTCCGGATCCGTCAACTTGCGTTCGATCCACGGGAACCCGGGGGCCTGCCGCCGGAGCCGCCGAGGCCGCCGGAGCCGGTTCCTCGTCCTGAGTCGCTGACAGCTTGCGGAGCGTGCGGACCCGGGTGGCGACTAGTCCTTCCCATTGGGCGACGGGCGGTACCGCCCGACCGGGCCAGGCTTTCGCGACCTTCTGCACCTGCTCAGCGAGCAAGTCGCTCCCACTCCGCTTCGAGCCAGGCTCGCCGCTCCTGACCGGCCGGCGGGTGCGCCGTCGCAGCCATCTCGGTGAAGCTCGTGGGCGACGATGCCTAAGGCGGTCCGCGGGCCTGGCTTGCTCATGCCCCGGGTGGACGGATCACGCTGATAAGCGAGCCTACGGGGGCAACTTTCGTACGCGTTCAGTGCGCTCGGCGAAACCACCTTGAGGGGTTCCGCCGCGGGTGAGGCCCAGGTCAGGTGGCTCATGCCAGCCGCCGGATCAGGCCGATCGGGCGCCGCAGTGCCTCGAACACGTCGCTCTGAGCGACCGAAGACGACATTCCGGCCAGCTCATCAGCGCGATCGATTTGTTCCTCGACGGCACGATCCTCTGAACGCCACCACAGCGGGTGGCCAACCAGCACCGATCGGCCGGTACTGGTGTTGTGCAGGTACGAGATGCCGTCTGAGGTGGTCCGGCTTGCAGGCTGATCAGGCCGGTCACAGCGATCCCGTCGGCCGCGCGCCGCCGAGCTCCATCCATCGAGCCAGAGCGAGCGGCTCGTCGGCCAGCAGGTCCAGCATGTCGAGGCGAGGCGCCAGTCCAGCGAGTCCGTGCAGCCGGCGGTTGTCGTAGGACCGGAGGCAGTCCAGGCATGAGGAGTTGCATCACGCGTGCGCCTTCGTCGGTCCAGTCGGTCGGCGCAGCGTCATCCGGGCTCTGCGAGCAGCCGCTGCGAAGTTCTGGGCCGCCCGCGATCTCGGCGGCGTACCCGGCGCCATTGTCGAGCGCGTCGGCGAGGAAGACGCTCATCGAGCCGTCGCCCTGCGGGTGCAGCCCGACGGCCAGCTCCTGCGGGTCGATGTCGAGCTGGCGCTTGGCCGCCCCGACGCAGAGCACCTCGCGCCAGCGACCGGTAGGCGGCAGTCCCGGCCGGCACCTCGTCGGCGAGTAGCGGGACCAGCCCGCCCGGGACGTGTGCGCTGTCGAGTCCGACGGTCAGGACGTCGGTCGTCGCGCATCTCCCCGATCGCGATCTGCGTTGGCACCGACCAGGTTCTTCGGTGGCCACCTTGAGGTCCGCGAAGAGCTCTGGATCGGTCGCCAGCCAGGTAACCACGTCCTGGCCGATACTGAAGAGCCGCTCGTTGTTGTCGTTGACCTGCAGCAGCCGTGCCTGCTCATAGGTGCGGATCGGCGCCCCGCGGACGGTCTCGTGTGGGGTCCGGGTCGCCGTCCACCGAGATCGTGGGCGAGCCCGCGTTCGGCGGACTGCGTCCTCCTCGTCGTCGTAGTCCCGTGCTTGGTAGGTGGTCCGGAAACCCCGAGGCTGGTGCATCGGGAGCATCCGCAGCCCGGCGAGCAGATCCCGCACACCGGCTCGGCCGCGTTCACGAGCGGCCCCGCACTGGTCGCACAGCCCGACCAGGATCTCCGGGCCGAGTGGGTCGACCGGCTTCATGCCCTTGAAGTCCGGCATCCAGTCCGCGAAGCCCGCGACGGTGTGGAAGCGCCGTCCCGGACGACCTTCGCACCCGGGGGCGAACATCGACACAGCTTGGTCGAGTGGGCGGTCGGAGACCGTCGGCGCGGTCGAGGTCCTCGCAGTTCTGGACGGCCGGCTTCGCGGAGAGTGGCGCACCCGGGTGGGGAACCCGAACATCGGAAGCACGCCGTACGTCGCCAGCAGCTCGCTGAGCTCGTCGGTCGGCCGCAGTCCCTGGCGATCGCGGCGTCGATGTCGGCGACCAGGCCGTCCGGTAGCCCAACGCATCACGGATCACCTGTGACTGCATCGGATCGAGCCCGGTGAACGCGCAGAACCGGTCGACGACGTCGCCGCAACGTCGGGGGCGAGCGCAAGCCAGTGGCGACGCCGCACGTCGCTCGGGCCACTCGAGCGTCGACCCGAAGGTTCCGTGGATGCTGTCGGCGTCCACTCGGGCGGATCGCTGGAGAGCTAGGAAGGCGCGGCGCAGCAGCTCGGCGGCGACCACCCGCCGGACGATCGCGGCCGCGTCGAGGTCGAGGAACGGCTGCGGCGGGACGTCGCCCGTCATCCGTGCGGGTCGCTGAAGTAGTCGTCGTCGTGGGTCCGGTCGCGGCAGACCGTGACCGCGTAGGAGAAGGCCTGCCCGACGCGGCCGGCTCGACCGACGCGCTGCTGGTAGTTGAACCGCTGCGGCGGCATGTTCGCCATCAGCGTCGACCGCAGCGAGCCGATGTCGACCCCGACCTCCATCGTCGTGGTCACGCTGAGCACGTCGAGCGGGCACGGTGAGCGCGTTCTCGGCCGGGCGCTGGCAGCAGGACCTCCTTGAACACCCGCGCTGCGCCGGCGCTGCTCGCTCGAGCGGCTTGGTCTGGCCGGTCAGCTCTGCCGACGGCGAGGCGGCGCGGCTGCTGCCGGGCGAGCCAGCCGTAGTAGTCGCGGCTCGTGCGTCGCCGGCGTCGGCATCCGTCTCGACCAGCGCCGGCCGGTAGCAGCCGCGGTTGGCGCAGACACCGGCCGAGGCGTGTCCGTGCAGGAACGCGCACACGTCGCACACGCCAGCGCTGCGCCGCCGAGCGGGACCAGCGCAGGGGCGACGTCGAGCGCGGCGAGGTCGAGGAGCCAGTCCGGTGCGATCCGGCCGACTGTCAGCAGCGCTGACTCGACCCAGCTCGCGAGCTCGTCGCAGTCGACGCCGTGCCGCTCGGCGACCGTCTTGAGGTAGCGGCGCACGGCGCGGGGCACGTTGGTCGACGGCTCGCCGTCGCGTGCCCGACCCAGCGGTCGCGGCATGCCGAGGATCCGGAGCACGGAGCGCAGGACCTGGCCCGCGACGTCGGGGTCTCGACGGCTCCAACGTGCTCGGCACGGCGCCGCGAAGTAGGCGAGCCCACCGACTCCAGGTCGCGCCCGGCCCGGTCGAAGAGTGCCTCGGCAAGGCTGCACCAGCTGCTCAGTCTGCATCGCGGCCTGCGCTCGCCGTCGCCGCTCAGCGGCAGCGGCACCCACAGGTCCGGCTCGGGCGGCGTCGAACGCCGTCCACCACGGGCTCCGTCCTGGTCTGGCGCCGCCGATGGGCCCGGCCACCCGGCGGCATGCCCAGCGCGACCAGCCGCTCGCAGATCTGCTGCCGCAGTCGCCCAGCCGACCGCGTGCCTCGTCGTCGGCGCGAACGCGGCCTCGACCGCACGCTTCTCCGTCGTCGTGAGCGGCACGAACGCCTGCTTCTTGAGCAGTTCGAACGCCTCGGGTGCGCCTGCCTTGAACTCGTCGAACGCCGCCTGCTCGGCGCGTGTCAGGCGTCTCGCCGCGCGACCCCGCGCGTCGACGATCCCGCGCACGGGCGGCACGTCGGTCGCGCAGCACCTGCTGAGTCAGCTGCCGGACCACGTCGCGGTAGTGGTTCAGGCCAACCCCCGCGGCGGTGCGGGCGGCGTCGTCGCGGCTGTCGGTGAACACGATCGTTCGCGACTGTCCGCGGCGTCGTCGCCCATGCTGCGGACCAGCTGCGACAGGTACAGCTGCGTGGACTGGGCGGCGCCGGAGGTGTGCGCGCGGATCGGGCTGCGCACCGTGCCCGCGAAGAACTTGTCCGTCCTGGTTGCAGCCCTGCGCGTGTCGCAGCGCGGGCACCGGTCCGGGCAGCGCCGGGACGCGCTCCGCTCGCCCAGGTCGGCCGCCGACCGTCATGACCAGCCGTCGTGGCCGCTGGTCCCAGCGCGGCTGCGACGAGACCGAGTGCCGGGTCGAGGCTCGCGGGGGCGAACGCGAAGCGACGCCGCCTTCTTGCGTGCCGGGTTCTTCTTGGTCCACGACGGTCGGTCTGCCGGACCGGTCGCCCGGCCAGAACCAGACGTAGTCCCGTGCGTCGCGCGCGAAGACCGGGGCGCTTCCAGGCGACCTGGCCGACGTCGACCGAGGCGATCCGAGCCGATCCGGCCGCCGTCTCCAGCGATCGTCGCGGTCCACCACGAAGCCGCCGAGGCTGACGTCGCCGCACTCGAAGCAGTAGAGCAGCTCCAGCACTCGCGAGCCGCAGTGCGCGCAGCGTCAGGCGTCGGGATCCCGTAGAGCACGCCGACCCTGCGGCCGTCGCGCGCCGCTGTCCGGGACGCCCGAGCACTGCCGGTTGCAGCATGCCCACATGCCGCGCATGGTGCGGACGAACTGGTGCGCCCGCAGCGGGACGTGCCGGCGGTCCGCGGCGTCCGGCCAGCGCCGTCGAGCGACGGCTGCCAGCGCCTGGCAGCTCGTCGTCGGGCTCCCCGAACAGGCGCTCCGGCGACCAGCGAGGCCTCGGTGGCGCGGACGCGGCGTCGTCTCGGCGTCGCACGCAGGCCGCGGCGACTGCTGCGAGCAGGTCGACTCCCGCCGCAGCCGGTGCAGCTCCCGGCGAGCAAGCGTCCCGGTCGAGCCCGGAGGCGGTGAAGCGCTCGCGGGAGCCCGGCCGTGACGTGGAAGGACGAGCCGGTCGACGCCGAAGAACTGCTCGAGGTAGTCCAGACCCCCGCTCCGCGGACAGCGAGGCGCTGGTGGCGATGCACCGCAGCTGCGGGGAGTCCGGGGCCAGCCCGAGCCGGCAGAGCAGGTTGCGGACGACCATCGCGACCTCGCTGCCCTGGGTGCCGCGGTAGAGGTGCAGCTCGTCGACGACGAGGGTGAAGACGTGGTCTGGCGACGCGTCCAGCCAGCCGCGGGTCTGGCTCGAACAGCGGGTCCTCGAACGCCGCGCATCAGCATCGCGTTCAGCATCGAGTAGTTGGTGACCAGGATGTCCGGCGGCGTCGCGACCATGTCCCAGCGGACCAGCAGCTCGTGCGCCCGCGGGTCCGGGAACTGCGCGAGGTCACCCTCGGCCTACATTCGCCTCGACCAAGCGCCCGAATTCGGATGTCTGCTCCTCCAGGTTCGCCACCAGCTCGGCGAAGCCGTGGCCGCGGCCGTCTGCAGGGCGCCGGGAGGTTCCGAGGGTGACGCCGGTGTAGCGGCCAAACCAGATCGGCTGACCCGGAAGCGCCATGCCGATCCGGCGGGCCGCCCGGCGGAGCCTGGTCACCTGGTCCTCGACGAGCGCGTTGGTCGGGTACAAGATCATCGAGCGGACCGCCGGGATCCGGGTCTCCGCCTTGCGGATCGGACGCCATCGACGCGGCTGCGGCTTGTCTCTCCACCACAGGTCGGGCGGGGGCTGTAGCGGCCAAGTCCTGGCTTCTTCCACAAGCCGGAGCAGCATCGGCAGCAGAGAAGCCTCTCGGTCTTGCCAGATCCGGTCCCGGAGGTGACGACGACATCGCGCCCTGCTTCGCTGCCACTGCGGAAGTGGCTGGTCACAGCCTCGGCCTGGTGGGCACGCAGCTTCACTGGCTGGCCCGGGTCGGTGAAGTCACCGAAGAGCGCGCGACCGACGATCTCAGCCGACTCGGCCGAGATCCCGGCGGCGGCGGTCGTCGCCAGCAGGTCAACGGTGGCGTCGTAGGGCAGCACCGGCTCCAGCAGGCACTCGCTTCGCAGGTTCCCGTCCGCCCGAACAGGGCACGCCGTTCGTCGAGACAGCCCGGAGTTCCGCAACCAGTACTGGGTGTCGATGTAGCGAAGGTAGGCCGCGGCCAGGTCGTCGCGCAGCGTCAGGGGCGTGGTCTTCATCAGTGTGGTCACCCAGCCAGGAGAGAGTTGAGGCCGTTCGCGATATCGCGGGGCACTGCGAGGTACGCGATCGACCTGGAGCGGGTCGACACGCTGGGCAGGCGACCAGAGCACAACGCGGCTACCCGGCCGTACAGGCCGGGTAGGTCGGCGCCGATTGGAACCACCAAGGCCTGGCTAGACGGGGCATACCCGACCAGCGGACGACCTCCAGCCCGGCCGGCCAGGTGCTTCACGAGCTGAACGCTGCCGATGCGCGCTGTCCGGTCGACAGCACCCTGCTGGTCGACCCAGATGCTTAGCCTGCGGAAGGACTGCTCGACCCGGTATGCGCCTGAGATGCCGACTCCAGGAACGGTCTTCCAGGAGGCGTCGCGGAGACTAAAAAGGGTGGCTTTGCTGTGATGCGGAATCGGGACCACCGGCATAGCCGCCTCGAGCTCGCTCAGCGGCGGCAGAGCCGCCAACATCCTGCGCGGCGCGTCGCGAACGACGGCGTGCTGATGTCCGATGGCATCCATGGCCTCCTCCAGGCCATCTCCCGAGAGGCCGCGGGCGAACCACGAGGACAGACCGCCGCCCTCACCCCCTCGCGAACCACTTGACCGCCGTGCGCCTGTACCTTCTCGGCGAGCAGATCGCGCAGAGATCGGGACCACACGCCGGCGAGCAGGAACCCGTTGCCGACGGTTTCTGCGAGATAGGCAGGGTTGGCCTCCCATTCCTGCGGCGCCATCGCGTCGTCCCTCCGGACATCGATGTGTCCGACGAGCTCGAGGGTGCGCACAAACTCGTCCGCGAACAAGCTGGTGCCGTCGGCGTGGGACGCGATCCGGTCCAAAGCGCTGATCCGGCCGCCGCCGACGTGCACGACCGCGTCGAGACACGTGTCCCACTGCGCCTGCAGGGCGCTCGGCGCCGAGTACTGAGCCAGGTGCAGCTCGACCGTTGCTTCGGGCTGCGCATCGACCTTCTTCCATCGCGGTCGCGCTGGCGAGGTCTTCACCACGCCGCAGTCGCGGCAGACGCCCTGGATGGTCTTCGACGTCGCCTTGCCGCCGTGCCAGGTCGGCAACTGAATGTAGTGCTTGCCGGTCACCATGCACGAGTTCGGGTCGGCGGTGCCGAGGACGACGACAGGCTGAACAACCTTCGAGGAGACCTTCTTCGCTTCCCAGCCGATGCCGTCAACGATCGGGTGCTCGGGAACAGGCTGGTCGCGCTGTCCTACGGCGTTTACCCCGTCGACGAAGAGCATCGAGGTGCGCGCCGAGGCCACGGCAGAAACCACCGCAGTCGCACCAGAGTCGAGTTCGTAGTTGAGCGGGGTGGCGGTCTCCCAGGTGACCGCGTCCGGCGTGTCCGCCGACCGGAGCCGCAGCATCGGGCGCGAGAGGACCTCGTCATCGACCTGCAGGGTGACCTCGTAGTCACCATCGCCGAGGCCAATTCCGTCCAGCGGGATCACTATCGCGTTCGCGGACTCGGTCCATCGGTGCAGCTCTTCGCACCTCGTCTCCGAGGGAGGTGATGGTCACCGTAATGTTCTCCGCCTCCGCTACCGCGGCTCGGATCTCCGGCGGCTGCAAGCTCGAGAACTTCCTGATACGGCCCGGCATCTTCATGCCTCCGGCGAGGTTCAACTGGGCCGTGGTGAGCGGGACCAGCGCGTGCAGGTCAACGTGCTTGACGTCCTGTGGGACGGCGTAGAGTTGAACGTTCTCGATCAGCACCCAGCCAGCAGGAAGCCCCGTGAGCACCTCTGCGCCACCGGACTCGGTGCTTCTGAACACGCCGCCGCGCTTCCCGCACTGATCGATGATCCGCAGGACGTCCTTGAGCAGTCTCTCGTCGTCCTTGACCAGGATCGCGACGTCGTCCGCAAGCTGCAGCCGGTCGGTCTCCACCAGGGCGCCGAGCAACTCGTCCCGGCGCAGGGGCACGACCCTCCGGGGCCGTCGGGTGACTATCTCCCCCGAGACAAGTTCCTGCAGTTCCAAGAGCGCGCCGACCAGCGACTCGGCGTCGAATCGGCTGCCCGGGATCGGGCGGACGCGCCCGCCAGCGGCCGGGATCACCCCCACCACCGGCTTCTCCGCGGCGGAGTTCACCATGAGCTCGCTTGCCTCGGTCGGCCTTGGTAGTCGAGCCACGAAGGACAGCTCAATACGGCGGCCGCCGAACGTCTGCCGCAGGTTCGCGCACAGACTCACCTGCCCGGAAGCGCCCACAGCCTGCTCGGAGGAATCTCGGAAAGCCCCGTCCCACAGACTGAGCTCCACCGCCGCGACGCCGGCGACCCGCTCGCGGGCGGCGCCACGCCCCCACAGGTTCTTCAGGTTGTTGCTGACAGGGCATGGGTTGGAGGAGATCCAGGCGTCCATCAGCCGCTCGAGGTCGGCCGGGATGACCTCCGATCCCGGGGCGAGGCCGAACCGGGTGAAGAATGCGGGCAGCCTAACCCGGTCGGAGGCGCGCACCAGGGCCTGCGACTGCGGGATTCCTACGTAGCGGAAGGACAGCGCGTCGGCGGTGGGGAGACCGAGCCGGCCCTCGTGGGCGACCAGGTAGTCGTTGAGACCGCGCCAGAACACCTCGGTGATCGGGAACGCCTGCTGGAGGCGGGTGGCTTCGGCCTCGTTCAGCCCCAGTACCTCGGCAAGCCGTGGGTAGTAGGCGTTCGCGGCCTGGCTGGTGTCCTTGCCCATCCGCTCCGCTGCCATGACGAGCACAGCGAGCAACGCGACCACAGGAGGTGGCTCGAGGACAGTCGAAGTCCTTTTGGTGAGAGTGGTAGCGGATCCGAGCTTGTGCCGCCGCCACATCTGGAATCGCTCGCGGTGTGCGTCGAACCCGTGGCGATCATCCAGGTACAGGGTCTCTCGGACGACTCTCGCCAGGTGCTCGGCGGGGTCGCCACCCTCGACCCCCAGCTCATCTGCGATGGCCGAAAAGATCTCGGGAGTGACCTCGAGGTACACCGGCAAGCCCGCGGAATCGTCGGTGAAGAGGTGACGTGCCAGGGCTCGGTCCCATTTCCTCGTACTCGGCCCAAGCGTTCACATGCGACTCCCAACTCGACAGGCGTTGACAGCCGAGACGGTATCCATGACCCCCGACACTCGCATGCTAATCCTGAAGCTGTCCGGTGGGTGATCCCGCAATTGAGATCGCTGCGCTGATCACCTACCGGCGGAGCTCCGGTAGGGGGCTAGAGCGACTCGTAGCAGTTCCAGAGTGTCCGCGGGCTCGCTCTCCCGGACGCCGTCCTGCCAGGGTCCGGTCCACCACAGCGGGACGCTTGGAGCCGGGAAATCCCCGATGCTTGGCCGTCCGCGCGCGTCGATCGGCGTCGGCACCACGAAGAGGCTCTCCGTGCCGAACCCGAGAATCACCGGTCGTGCATTTGTCGGCGCGTACCAGGCGTGGATGTCATCGCCGTTTGCGCCGTGGCCCACGTCGCACTCGATGCGCTGCCACGCACCCTCCAGGACCTCGACCAGCTCGGGCTCGGCGATGCCACCCAGGTACCACTCGGCGAGTTCGGGGTCAGGTCGTCCTCGCCCCCCGGCTCGCCAAGGGTCGCCCCCGTTGCCGTAAGCGACGATGCGTGGATGACGCTACGGAAGGTCAGTTCGGCTCGATCCGCCTCCTCTTCCAGAGCCGAGAAGGGGAACGGGTAATCCAGGTAGATCGAGTACTGCGCCTGCGTGCCGTCGCAGCCGTAGACGAGCAACACACGTCGGAACTGCCGGTCGTCCCCGGCGTCGTCGAACATGTCCACTCAGCTCGATGCGATCTCTGAGCCAGTCCTCGACCGGTCTTTCTCCGGGGTAGCCGACCCGTTCAAGCCAGTCGGCCTCGCTGGTGATCAGTGGTTCCGATTCAGATGCCACGTTTGGCACCGTAGACCTTGAGTCGCTCACCGGCACAGCCGTCGCCGTCACCTGACACACAGCCCAACAGCGGGACGCCATCATCGCTAGAGGCGGCGAGGAGGGCACTCCATCGGCGACCGTCGGGCTCAGTGAACTTATCCACCCGACCAGCGGTGCCTCGTTAAGTCCCGAGTCGCGCCGCGACCTGGTCGCCGCCGACCTGGCGCACGACGTCCGGGTCGCCGACGACGACGAGCTTGTCGGTGGCGCGGGACATCCCGACGTAGAGCCGTTCGCGGGCGCGGTCGCGCACGCCGGTCTCGTTGACGCAGAGCACGACGACCGCGCCGCTCGAGGCCCTTGCAGCCGAGGACGTGGCCGTAGAAGACGTCGTCGCCGTCCCAGAAGCTGCGCCAGTAGCCCACCTGGCCGAGCCGGTCGGTCTGCGCGCTACCTGCTCGGGGTGGCGGTGGCCGGTGGTGAGCAGGCAGATGTTCTCCGGGCTCCAGCCGGCGTCGAGCAGCGCGTCGACCTGCGTCGTCGGCGGCATCGAGCGCGTCCTCGGCGACGTGGCCGACGAACGTCACCTCGGGCCCGTCGCCGCCGTCGGGCGTACATCCGGCTCGGCGCCAGCGGGCCGAAGAGTCGTGGATCTGCCTGGTGTTGCGCAGGTTGTGGTCCAGCACCAGCGGCACGAGCGCGACGGGCGGCCGGCCGAAGCGGGCGAAGATCCGCTGGTTCTCGTCGGAGTAGACGATAGAGCCCGCCGTCCTCCTCGTCGCGCAGGCGCCTCGAGCACCGGCGTCCACCACGAGTCGGCGAAGTCCTGCGCCTCGTCGACGATGACCGCGTCGAACTTCTTCCCGTCGGGCAGCTCCGTCGGCGAGGTCGGCCATCAGATCGCGGCAGCGTCTCCTCCCAGAAGTCGCTGTCCTCGCGGTCGCCGTCGGGCGCGCCCCACTGCTTGCCGAACTCCTGGAACGTGCCGACGAACGCCGGCCGGTGCTTGCGCGGCCAGCCGGCAACCTGGCGCTTGAGGTACTCCGCCAGGCCGATGGAGTAGCACAGCAGCGCCACCCGCTGGCGCCTTGCGTTCGGCCGACGCCCGCGGGTCAGCTCCTTGGCCTGCTGGAGCGCGAGCACGGTCTTGCCGCTGCCGGCGCCGCCGCGGACCTCGACCCGGTTCAGCAGCCGGGTCACCTTCAGCAGGGTGGCCTGCTCCTGGGTCAGCCGGTCGGCCTCGGCGGCTCCGCTCGTCGGCGTCGGCGTTGCACGTCGTACGACGTGGTCAGCCGGCCGGCCAGGATCTCCACGATGAGCTCGACGTCGTCGTGCGGTCGGCGGCAGCCGTTGCCCTGCCACGAGCGCGTTGGCGTTCAGAACCAGCCGGTCCGGCCAGGTCGGCCTGGTCGCCGCGGTCGTGCAGCGCCCACCGCGGGCAGTCGGGGGCGGCGAAGTCCGTCGGCGAAGTCGGAGTACGGCGTCGACCACCGCGTGCGCCCACGCGACGTGGTCGCGCCGCCGCCAGCGCGGGTCGCGCTCGACGTAGTCGCGCAGCGCGTACTTGGTCGTCCCGCGCCTGGTCACCGGGTGGATCTGCGACGTCCTTGCCCTCGGCGCGACTGACCACCGACCGTCGTCGTCGTGCCAGACGCTGCCGCCCTTGACCTCGACCACCAGGATGCCGACGTCGGGCATCAGCACGATCGAGGTCGGCCTCGTGGTCCTTGTCCTCGTCGGTCAGCCGAACGTTGGCGAGCAGGACGTCGTCCTCGCCGAGCCCCTCGCGTCAGGCGCTGCCACACCTCCTGCTCGGAAGGCGTCGTGAACGTCGGAGCCTCGGGGATCAGCCGCACCATGCCGGAACCTTGCCATGGACTCGCGGCCAACAACTCGGGTTCCGCGCAAGCCAAGACTCGGGTCTCGAAACGTCGGAGCGGTTACCCACGCCGCTCAACCTCGCGCGAGACACGGCATCTGGAACAGGATCTGCGGGCTGAAGTGCAAGCCGATACGGTCCAAGGCGTGGATCGACCTGATCAGCCCTTCTTCCTACCCGCCGAGTCTTACGACGAGGCGACAGCTCGCTTCTACGCGCTCACAGGCGGCGCTCCTGCTGATGGCTCGCCTGGCGGATCCAGAGGTGTGCGCGGTGCACTCGCCGTGCTCGCCGAGGCGCTCGGCGTGGAAGAGGACCCGTCGTGGACGGGCGCGATGACAGCGGAGCGTGCGGCCCAGCGCCTGGATATTGCCTGGGAGTCGAGTTATGTCGTCAAGACGAGCGTCAATCTCGAGGGCTTGAACGCGCTCCTCGACGCGGCCTCGGACGCCTACGCGGCAGGCTCGCTCAAGCGCATCGCTGCTCGTTCTGCGCCTGGCCTAAGCGGTGCCGAGTGGGCGACGTTCAACCCAGCTCGCTCGAAGATCGAAGCCGTCACACGTCTCGCCGCTCTGACGGGGGCACCGCGCGAGTGGCTTGGCCCCGGCTCAAAGGAGCACAAGAGCGCCCTGCTCAACCTCGCGGCGAGCCTGTTCCCAAACGATGAGCGCATCGATACCAGCAGCAAGCACCGGCTCGGGTCGACGCTCGCCGAGGTCCTGAACGCGCCTTGGTCGAAGGACTTCACTGCCACCGGCCAGACCATCAAGCTCACCGGGCTGAACGCGATCCTCGCTGGAGCCGAGCGGCACCTTGGTCGGCTGGGTGAGGTGGTTACCGACGCCCTGACCACACCTGAGGCTGAGGGCGACGCGCTGGCGGCCGCTCTGCTGGCTTCACTCCCAGTTCACTGGGATGCCAGGCAGGCTGTGCGCTGGCTGGCCGAGAAGGATCTTCGCGGCTCGAACGATCTGGAATGGCAGGGCTTCTACGGCGAGGAGCGTGCAAGAGCGATCCTCAACGCCTCCTTCACGCCCAAGGTGCCCGGCCCGAAGCGTTCCTACGGATCGACAGACTTCGACTACGGACTGTCGTGGGTTTGGGACATCAAGGTCCACACGTCACTTCAGACCGTTGGCCCCATCACCAAGGCTGCGAGCGACAGCATGCTCCTTAACGACGAGCGCGCCGTCCGGGACTGCGTTGACGAGCAGGGCCTCGGGTTCCTCGTCGTGAGCGGCGAGGCCGTCATGGACCACACCGGCAAGTTCAAGACCTGGCATGACGCGTGGAAGACGAAGCGCTTAAGAAGGGCATCGGCACCGTCTAACTCAGGCAGCAGCAGGGTTCGGAAGTCCGCGTTCAACCCGCTACACGTGGATGCCTTTTGGGTAGCCGATCGCCACGCGCTCGGAGCCGCCATCCTGTCGGGACAGCTGACGCCGAGACCCCAGGGGCGCCAGGCACCTAGGGTCGAGGGTGGCGTCGGTGCGCCTCGCCCGCCGAAGTTCGAGATGAACACAGCCAAGGCGAGTCACGGAATCCGGGTCGCGTCGTACACATGGCCGAAGGGCAAGTTGTCTACCTGACGGCGGTGTCGCTCAATGGCGAGCAGACAGGACCGCGTCAGGTGACAGCGGTGCCGTGACGACCGCGTCCAGGATCCGACGACCAGGCGCCGATCGCTTTAGCAGATCCTCGTCGCGAAGAACGTGCTCACGAAGGACGTGCCAGACAGCACCCACGTTCACACCGTTGCCCATCTGCTTGTAGCTGGCGGCAGGTGGCTGAGTCCCGAAGTCGAACCACCCAGGAAGGCCCTGCATGCGCGCGGTCTCCCTGGGGGAGAGTCGCCGCTCGCGAGGTCCAACGATTGAGGTCTGGGTGATCGCAACGAGCGCCGGGAGGTAGGTGGGACGCTTGGCTCGGATGCCTGACGGACGCAGCTGCATCACGGTGTCCCACAAGCGAGGAGTGTCTTGTGCCTGCCATTCGAGTTTGCGGCGCGAGGCTGGGAACTTGTCTTTGTAGATCCCCCACTTGCGAGTCCACGGCTTGATCCAGTCCTCGTGCTCGATGAAGAGTGCGTAGTTCTTGGCGAGGTGACCGGCCTTCCACTGTGGAAGCGAGGGATCTGCTTCCATCAGCTCCCGGTAGTCAGGATTCGGCCCGAACGCGCGGCGCATGGCCGACTTCGTGGTCCACACGTCGCTCCACGCGTCTGCCCATATCGGCATCCCGGGCGGGCGGCGCCCCGCGGTTCGCTCGAACCATGTCTGGACGAACTCATCCCAAGCGTCGATCCAATGACGCTCAGAACCGGTCAGCTCGCAGCCTGGGATGTTGTGACTATCGTCGAGCAAGTCCTCGAGATGCCAGGTGCCTGGCTCCCAGCCATCGACCGGCTGTCCGGTGATGATCGGGGGTTCGACGTCGAGGCCACCAGTGAGGCCGTCCGGGTCGTGGGTAGCCGTGATGAAGACGCGCTCGCGGACCTGAGGACGACCACCCCGCTCCGGTGGCAGCAGGTGCGGCGAGAACACGGCCGGAACCTCGGAAACCCGGTAGCCCTCATCCCGCAGCGTCTCGATGATGACCTGCCACTCGTGCACGTGACGTGGCCCGGCGAGGTTGCGCACGTTCTCTAGCAGGACGACCTTCGGACGGCGCTCCTGGATGATCCGAAGGATGTTCCAGTAGAGAGTTCCGCGGGTCTCGTCCATGCCCGCGCTGTGCGCCTGACTTCGAGAACGGCTGGCACGGGAACCCAGCCGCAAGCACCTCGTGCGCCGGGACGCTCATGACGTCGTCGTTGGCGTCCTTCGTGATGTCCCCGAGTGGGTCGCGTCCCCAGTTGCGCTCGTAAACGGCGGCAGCCTTCTTGTCGACCTCGACGGCGTAGACGCACTCGCCGCCCAGGGCCGACAACGCCGCGTGAAAGCCCCCGACGCCAGCGAACAGGTCGATGAATCGAAACGCCGGCGTGGTCATGGGGACAGCCTAGGTGCCGCATCCCCTGCCTCTCGACGGCACGCCGTCGAACATGCGTTCGGCCGTCGTAGGCAGAACCGCGCGGGCCATCGTGGCAGAGTCGAACCATGGCGGCGTACGAGTCATGGGCATCGAGTCCTGCGTCGAGGGCCGTCATGCGGGCCAATCGGCGCCGCGACACTACGCCCGAGATGGCCATCCGTCGGCTCGCGCACGCCCAGGGCCTTCGCTATCGGGTCGACGCGAAGCCCCTTCCCGAGCTGAACCGGCGTGCCGACCTCGTCTTCACCAGAGTTAAGGTCGCCGTCTTCATCGACGGCTGCTATTGGCATGGCTGCCCTGCGCACGGAACCTCCCCGAAGTCCCACGCCGACTACTGGAGTGCGAAGATCGCCGAGAAATCGTGAGCGCGACGTCGAGACGAATCATCGGCTCTCGGCCGCTGGCTGGCTTGTCTTGAGGGCATGGGAGCACGACGACCCCGAGGCGGTCGTGGGTCGAATCATCGATGCCGTCCGCGGTCCCTCACCTGGCGGACACGCTTTCAACCCTTAGTCGAAAGATCGACGAGTTTGGGGTGTACGTCGCATCCAAAGCCGTCAGGCTTCTGCCCGTGCGCATCGGAACCTGGAACCTTGCGGGACGGTGGAGCAGCGGCCATCGCGGCTTCCTTGAGGAGATGCGGTGCGACGTTCTGCTACTGACGGAGGTCTCCACCCGTCGCGTTGCCCCGGATGACCGGGCACGTGACCAAGACTTAGATGGCACCCAGAACGCTACTGGGCGGGCGTCTGGTCGAGACACCCGCTGACACCACTCCCTGATCCGCACGGAGCATCCGCGATGGCCGAGGTCCTGGGGCAGCGTTTCTGCTCCTCGATCCTGCCGTGGCGATCCTGCGGCTCGCGCGATCCGTGGGTCGGGACGAACACCGCCGAGCGGACCATGGACGCGGCAGACGCGGTTGGCCCCAGAACCCGACTCGCGCGACTCCCCCTGTAGCGCTGTTCGAATAAACGGTGAATATGTGCGGCACACGCTTCCGGGGCACCCACTCTGCCAGCGGACCCCTGGACGGCGTTTCCGCAGGTCAGCGCCACCCGTCTGTGACGGATGCGGTCCCCCATGTCCGTACCGGGCAGGCGAGACGACGCTCACGCGCAGAGTTACCGCATCATCGTTTCCGCAGGTCAGAGAGCCTGCGATCAATTTGACTGTGCGACCACCAGCGAAAGAGTTCAAATTGCGAACCGCCCCTCACCTGCGTTTCCCCAGGTCAGAGGCGGTTCTTCGGTCGGGCTGACAGGATTTGAACCTGCGACCCCTTGACCCCCAGTCAAGTGCGCTACCAAACTGCGCCACAGCCCGATGCCTCGTCACGAGTGCGGGAGCACGCTGCGGCGAGGCGGTCGAAACAGTACCGCAGCCCCCCGCGAGGGCCGAACCGGGCCTCCGCACCGCCGCGGCGCCGAGGTCATCGGAAGTCGCGCGAGGACTGACGCTCCTGCAGCGCCTGCGCCGCGCCGGGAGCCACCGTCTCCAGCGAGGAGACCCTGTCGGCGACCAGGTTGATCGTGCCGTCCTTGCGCTCGAGGATGCCGCGCACCACGACGGCGACCCGGTTCCGGGCGGCCTGGCGGTGCACCCGCATCACCCCGACCGAGCAGACGACGTTGAGCATGCCGGTCTCGTCCTCGAGGTTGAGGAAGGTGACCCCGGCCGCGGTGCCGGGTCGCTGCCGGTGGGTGATCAGGCCACCGACGTGCACCCGTCGGCCGTGCTCGACACGGGCGAGCTCGCCGACGGCGAGGATGCCCGCGGCACGGAGCTGCTCGCGCAGGTGCTCGACGGGGTGGCGCTGCGTGGAGACGCCGGTGGCCCACAGGTCGGCGAGGGTCTCCTCCACCTCCCCCATGCCCGGCAGCGTCGGCGGCGCCGCAGTAGGCGTGCTGCCGGCCACGTGCTCGGAGCCCTCGGAGAACCCGGCGTTCCACAGCGCCTGGCGCCGGTCGAGGCCGAGGCCCGCGAAGGCGCCCGCCGTGGCCAGCGCCTCGAGCTGGGCCGAGGTCAGGTCGGCGCGACGCGACAGGTCGGGCACGCCGGTGAACGAGGCCTGCTCGCGGGCGGCGACGATCCGCTCGGCGACCTCCGCGCCGATGCCGCGCACCGAGTCCAGCCCCATCCGCACCGCGAGCACCCCGTCACGGCGGTGGGTCAGCGTCGGGTCGGGGGCATCGGCGCGGTGCTCGGCGCGGGGGAACGAGGCCTGGCAGCACTCGTCGAGACCCGTCGTCGCTGCCGGACCGCCCGACTCCCCCGGCGACTCCCCCGGCGGCTCCCCCGGTGACTCGGCCAGCAGCTCCAGGCCCGCCCGCGCACCGGAGCGCGCCAGGTCCGGGTAGCGCACCTCGACGCCGTGCGCGCCGGGCGTCGGCGACCAGGGACTGCGGGGAGTAGAAGCCCATCGGCTGGCTGCGCAGCAGCCCGGCCAGGAACGCCGCCGGGTAGTGCAGCTTGAACCACGACGAGGCGTAGACGAGCAGCGCGAAGCTCAGCGCGTGCGACTCGGCGAAGCCGAAGTTGGCGAAGGAGAGGATCTGCACGTAGATCGCGTCGGCCCGCGTCGCCCACCAGACCGCGCCGCGCCATGCCGGCGAAGAGCTTCTCCTTGATGCTCTCGATACGCTCCACCCCGCGCTTGGAGCCCATCGCACGGCGCAGCAGGTCGGCGTCGTCGCGGGTGCAGTCGCCCAGGGCCACCGCCATCGCCATCAGCTGCTCCTGGAAGAGCGGCACGCCCGCGGGTGCGCTCGAGGACCGGCACCAGGTCGGGGTGCTCGTAGGTCACCGGCTCACGGCCGGTGACCCGGCGGATGTAGGGGTGCACCGCGCCGCCCTGGATCGGGCCAGGGCGGATCAGGGCGATGTCGATGGCCAGGTCGTAGAACTCGCGCGGGCGCAGCCGCGGCAGGGTGCCGATCTGGGCCCGGCTCTCCACCTGGAAGACCCCGATGGAGTCCGCGCGGCAGAGCATGTCGTAGACCGCCGGCTCCTCCTTGGGCATCGTGGCCAGCGTCCACGTCTCCCCCAGGTGCTCCTCGGCCAGGCGCATCATGTGCTCCAGCGCACCGAGCATGCCCAGGCCGAGCAGGTCGAACTTGACCAGGCCCATCGTCTCGCAGGCGTCCTTGTCCCACTGCAGGACGGTGCGCCGGTCCATCCGGCCCCGCTCGATCGGGCACACCTCACCGATCGGGCGCTCGGTGAGCACCATGCCGCCGGAGTGGATGCCCAGGTGGCGCGGGGTGCCCACCAGCTGCTCGGCCAGGTCGACCACCGGGCGCGGGATGGCGTGCGCACCGGCCGGCCGCTCGGCCCGGTGTCGTCGGCGGTGTCGGCGGCGTCGTCGGCGGCGTCGTCGACGACCTTCGACCAGCCGTCGATCTGCTTGGACCATGCGTCCTGCTGGCCCGAGGAGTAACCGAGCGCCTTGGCGGCGTCGCGCACCGCCATCCGCGGCCGGTAGGTGATCACGTTGGCCACTTGGGCGGCGTTGTGGCGGCCGTAGGTGTCGTAGACCCACTGGATGACCTCCTCGCGCCGGTCGGCGTCGAAGTCGACGTCGATGTCGGGCTCCTCGTCGCGGTGCGCGGAGATGAAGCGTTCGAAGGGCAGCCGGTAGAACACGGCGTCGACGGCGGTGATGCCCAGTGCGTAGCAGACCGCCGAGCTCGCCGCCGAGCCCCGGCCCTGGCACAGGATCCCGCGACTGCGGGCGAAGGCGACGATGTCGTGGACGATGACGAAGTAGCCGGCGAAGTCCTTGCGCTCGATCATCACCAGCTCGTGCTCGAGCCGCTCGCGGGCCTCGGCCGCGTGCGGGGTGTGCGGCGTAGCGCTCGGCGAAACCGCGCTCGGCGATCACCCGCAGCCACGACGTCGGCGTGTGGCCCCCGGGGATGCGGTGCTTGGGCAGCCGCGGGCGAGGCGGCGTGCAGGTCGAAGGAGAGCTCGTCGGCCAGCTCGACCGTGCGCGCCAGCGCGCCCGGGCGGTCGCGCAGCGCGCGCGGCCACCTCCTCCCGCTGCGCAGGTGGGAGCGAGCCCGAGAGGTCCAGCCAGCCGTCCATCTCGCTCAGCGCGCGGCGGGCGCGCACCGAGGCCATCGCCGCGGCCAGCCGGGCTGCGTGCGGGCTGGCGTGGTGGACGTTGCCCGTGGCCACCACCGGAGCCCGTGGGTGCCGGCCAGCGCGGCCAGAGCGTCGTTGGGCGTCGGTCGGTCCGGAGGCGCCGAGCTCGACGACGACGCCGTCGAGGCCGAAGCGCTGGGTCAGGACGTCGAGCGCCTCCGCCGCGGCCCTCGCTCCGCCGCCGGCCAGGGCCTGGCGCACCAGGCCCTTGCGGCAGCCGGTGAGCACCACCCAATGGCCGCGGCCCCGCTCGGCGAGCTCGTCGAGGTCGTAGACCGGGCGACCCTTCTCGTCGCCGCGCAGGTGGGCCTCGGTCATCGCGGCGGCCAGGCGGTGGTAGCCCTCGACGCCGCGGGCCAGGACGAGCAGGTGGCTGCCCTCGGGGTCGGCCACGCCGTTCTGCGGGCCGCTCAGGCCCAGGGACAGCTCGGCGCCGTAGACCGTGCGCAGGCCGTGCACCGCGGCCGCCTCGGCGAACATCGGCGCGCCGTGGAAGCCGTCGTGGTCGGTCAGGGCCAGCGCGTGCAGACCCAGGCGGACGGCCTCCTCCACCAGCGCAGCCGGCGAGGAGGCGCCGTCGAGGAAGCTGAAGTGGCTGTGGCAGTGCAGCTCGGCGTAGGGCGTGGAGCGTCGCGGGGCGCTCGATGCGGGCCGCGGAGGGTGTGGGCTGCTTGCGCCGGGAGATCGGGGCGTCCTCGGCGCCGGGGCGGGCCGAGAGCCGGCGCTCCAGCTCGCTCCACGGCACCGCCGGGTTGCTCCATCCCATGGCGCATCATATTCGACCAGGTGTTCGACGACGACCGCATCAGTCGTACCCGCCTCGACGCTCCAGCCGCCCTCGCCGCACACCAGCAGCCAGGCGCGGCCGTCGGCCCCCACGACCTGGAAGCGCGAGCACGGCCCGGTGCCGCCCGCCGCTCCACCAGGCCTCGTCGACCGGCCAGGGCCCGGCCCAGGCCGAGACCGGCTGCCACGGGCAGCGGCGTCGGCGCTCGCGTGCGCGCCGGCCCATCCGGAAGCGGCACGGCTCCCCGGTGACCACGCCCCGCTCGGTGACCCGACGCGGCGGCCGACGTCGTCGACCACCTCGGCCCCCAGCGGCGTCGGCGAAGACCCGCACCGGCGGCGGTCCGGGCACCTGGCCCGGCCACGGCCGGTCGAGCGGACGCAGGACGTCGGCCTGCTCGCCCCACGCCACGGCGGCCTGGCGGGCCGCCGGGCTGCGTCCGCCCTGCTGCACCGGGCGCCGCACGGCGTCGAAGCCGACCATCGCCTGCACCCGGGCCACGCCCCGCTCGACCTGGTCGTCGACGCTGCCGCCCCACAGGCGCCTCACGCGTGCGCCGCGGCGGACTCGACGATCTCGGGCACGAAGCGCACCAGCTCCACCGGGGCCGTCATCGCCCCGGACGCCTTGCGCGAGCGCAGCGACGCCGCCGAGGTCGGCCGACTGCAGCTGCCAGTGCACCCGGTCGACGAGGTCGCGCGCGGTGAAGTAGCCGCGGGTGCAGCCAGGTGCGGGCCGAGACGACGACGCCGTCCTGACTCGGCCTCGACCCGCACCGCGGTGGCCACCAGGCTGCCGCTCGGCGAGCGTCGGCGACGAACCGCTCGGCGGTGGTGCGCACGCTGAAGCAGATCGCCTCGACGGAGTCCAGGGGCGGCTCGAGGACGACCTCGGCCTCCAGCTCGGGCGGCGGCGTGCGCCCGGCGACGGCGGGCCGTCGCCCCGGCCGCACGGCGCCACAGGACGCGCCCCGTAGCGGCCGAGGCGGGCCACGACCGCGTCGCCGGGAAGCGCGGCGAGGTCGCCGAGGGTGCGCAGGCCGAGGCGGCGCAGCAGGCTGACCGTCTCGCGGCCCTGCGGCGCCGTCGTGCTCCAGCGACCTCGACCGGGAGCGGCGCAGGAACGCCGGGGACCCCCCGGGCGGCACCACCACGCGCGGCCTGGACGTCGGCGTGCCGCGCGGCCTGCTCGGCGGTGAACAGGTCGTCGGCGACGCCGATCCGGCAGTCGCGCACCCCGGTCTCGACGAGCGCCTCGGCCAGCACGCGCGGCCGCGTGCTCCTCGCTGCCGAAGTAGCGGCCGGGCGCGCGCACGGCGAGCAGGCCCGGGCGCAGCGCCGCGACGCCGGGACGCAGCGCCTCGACCGCGGCGAGGACCGGCTCGAAAGCCGCACGTCGCGCTCGGGGTTGGCCGGCAGCAGCAGCAGATCGGGGCAGCGCGCCTGGGCGTCGCGACGCCGCTGGCCGCGGCGCACCGCCTCCGCACGGGCCGGGGCGTTGCAGGCCTCCACGACGCCTGCGGCGAGGACCGCGGCGGGCAGCGTGGTGGCGCGCGTCGGCCTCGGCGAGCGCGGCCACCACCGGCCAGTCGGGGCACCACACCACCAGCACCCTCATGAGCGCGCACCCGGGCGGGTCGCGGGCGGGGACGGCGGGCAGGCCGCGGACCGGGGAGGTGCGCTCGGCGGGGGCGACCTGCTCGGCACGGCCCGCTCGCCGGGGAACCAGACGTCGGCGCGCACCGGCGGCGCGGTGCCGCGCTGGACGGCCAGCGTGGCCCGGCGTCGGCGCAGCCGGCCGTGCCCGGCCTCGGGACCGGCCCACTGCCGTCGCTCCACGCTGAGGCGGGCCTCCAGCCTCGGCCACGGACCCCACACCACCAGCGCCGCCGAGCGGGTGCGCAGCCGCGCGTCCAGGACGCCGGCCGCGCGGGCGTCGGCCCCGACCGGGGCGCGCAGCACCACCACGCGCAGGACGTCGACGAGCGCGGCGGTGACCTCCAGCCAGCACTCGCCCGGGTCGGGCACCAGCACGGTGCGGTTGAGGTCGATGCCCAGGCCCGCCGCGGCCTCGGCCCCGAAGTCCGACCAGCCGGCGAAGCCGATCCACTCCCCGGCCTGCGAGGCCCCGGCGGCCAGGGCCAGGGCCAGGGAGGCGGAGTCGACGCCGTAGCTGCCCCCGGCCTGCAGGCTCAGCAGGCCGGAGAGCGCCGCGTGGGTGGGGATCGGCGTACGCGCCGGGCCCGACTCCATCGCCGTGACCCGCTCGCGCAGCTGCTCGAGCACGGAGCGCGAGGGGTCGAGGGTGAGGGTGGCGGCCATCCCCCGATCATCGAACACATGTTCGAACGGGTCAAGCGGAACGGTCCCACGATCCTACGCCGGTGGCGCCGACGTGGGCGCGGCCCGTCGAATTCCCAAGGGATGCAGGGAGGTGCCCACTCCCCGGGGCGGATCCGCGCCGGGAGGTGCAGAGACCCCTTCACCCCTTGGGAAACCGACATGCTCCGACCCCGCGCCCCCGCGCCGCCGACCCGGCGCCGCCGGGGCGCCGCGCGGGTGCCGCGTCAGCGCCGGCGCTTCTCGCGCACGCGCTGCTGGAGCAGGATCGGGGAGCCCACGAAGCCGAAGTCCTCGCGCAGGCGCCGCTCGATGAAGCGCTCGTAGGAGGCCTCGAGCTTGCCACTGGTGAACAGCACGAACGTCGGCGGGGCCGTGCTGGCCTGGGTGCCGAACATGATCTTGGGCTGCTTGCCGCCGCGCACGGGGTGCGGGTGCTCGGCCACGAGCCGGCCCAGGAAGCTGTTCAGCGCCCCGGTGCCCACGCGGGTCTCCCAGCCGACCAGCGCCCGGTCCAGGGCCGGCACCAGCTTGTCGACGTGCCAGCCGGTGCGCGCGGTGATGTTGACCCGTGGCGCCCACTGCACCTGCACCAGGTCGCGCTCGATCTCGCGGGTCAGGAAGTAGCGGCGCTCCTCGTCGACGAGGTCCCACTTGTTGAACGCGATCACCAGCGCGCGGCCGGCCTCACGCACGGTCTGCAGGATCCGCAGGTCCTGCTCGGTCAGCGGCTGACCGCCGTCGACGACGAGCACGGCCACCTCCGCGCGGTCGATGGCCGCGCTGGTGCGCAACGAGGCGTAGTACTCGTGGCCCGAGGCCTCGCGCACCCGCTTGCGGATCCCGGCGGTGTCGATGAAGCGCCAGGTCCGCCCGCCGAGCTCGACGAGCTCGTCGACGGGGTCCACGGTGGTGCCGGCGACGTCGTCGACGACCACGCGGTCCTCCCCGGCGAGCCGGTTGAGCAGCGAGGACTTCCCCACGTTCGGCTTGCCCACGATGGCGATCCGACGGGGGCCGGCCGGCACCGCGTGCTGCTCGGGCGGGGTCTCGGGCAGGGCGGCCAGGATCGCGTCGAGCAGGTCGCCCGAGCCACGTCCGTGCAGGCCGGAGACCATCTGCGGCTCCCCGAGGCCGAGGTTCCACAGCACGGAGGCCTCGTTCTCGGCGCGCTGGTCGTCGACCTTGTTCGCGGCCAGCACGACGGGCTTGCCCGAGCGTCGCAGCACCTTGACCACGGCCTCGTCGGCGTCGGTGATGCCGATCGAGGCGTCGACGACGAACATCACCGCGTCGGCGAGGGTCACCGCGACCTCGGCCTGGCCGGCGATGCGCTGAGCCAGGCCGCGCGCGTCGGGGTCCCAGCCGCCGGTGTCGACGAGGGTGAACGCACGCCCGCTCCAGTTCGCCTCGTAGGAGACGCGGTCGCGGGTGACGCCGGGGACGTCCTCCACGACCGCCTCGCGGCGGCCGAGGATGCGGTTGACCAGGGTCGACTTGCCCACGTTGGGGCGGCCGACGACGGCCAGGATCGGCAGGGGGCCCAGCGGTCCGTCGTCGAGGACCCCGTCCGGGCCTGCGTCGAGGCCCTCTCCTGCGGTGGTCTCGTGCTCGTGCTCGCTCATGCCGACTGCTCCGTCACTCCGCCGCCCGGGTCGGGTTCGAGCTCCCCGGCGGGCAGCGGCCCGGGGAGGGTTCGGCCGGTGGTGGCCAATGCGTGGGACTGCGCGGCGAGCATCCGCTCGCGCAGGGCTGCGGAGCTGGCCCCGACCAGCTCGCGGGTGCGGGGCCACTCGACGCGGCCCAGGTCCACGGGCTCGCCGAGGACGACGTCGACACGCGCGCCGCGCAGCGGCAGGGAGTCGCGGTGCCCGCCGGGCTCGCGGGTGCCGATCACGGTGACCGGGACGACCGGAGCGCCGGTGACCAGGGCGAGGTAGGCCGCGCCGCGGTGGAACCGGTCCAGCTCGCCGGCGCCGCGCACGCCCTCGGGGAAGATCCCCAGGGCGCCGCCGTCGCGCAGCACGCGCAGGCTGGTGCGCAGGCCGCGCGGGTCGACGCGGAACCGGTCCAGCGGCACCTGGCCGGCGGCGAGCAGGAACCGGCCGGTGCGGCCGGTGAACATCTCGACCTTGGTCAGGCAGTGCACCGGACGGGGCGCGAACATGCTCAGCATCGGGCCGTCGACGACGCCGACGTGGTTCGCGGCGAAGATCACCGCCCCGGTGCTCGGGCAGCGCTCGGCGCCCGTGACGTGCACGTCGTAGCGACGCCGCACCAGCCACCGCGACGGCGCCCGCCCCGCGTGCAGCAGGCCCCGGGCCGGGGGGCGACCAGGTCGCTGCGCGGCGGTGTCGCGGTGCGGGTCGCGGTGCGGGTCGCGGTGCGGGTCGCGGTGCGGGTCGCGGTGCGGGTCGCGGTGCGGGTCGACGCGCTGCTCGTGGTCGACGGGGGTGGGTCGGGGCGCGCGCAGGCTGCGCGGCGTCCTCACGCCGAGGCCTGCGGGACCAGCCCGAGGACCAGCTCGACGACCTCGTCCAGGGTGTGGGCGGTCGTGTCGATCTCCAGCGCCCCGTCCGCGCGGGCCAGCGGCGCGGTGGCCCGGCCCGAGTCGATGCGGTCGCGCTCGCGCAGGACCTGCTCGGTCACCGACAGGTCCGAGCCGCCCTCCTCGACCGCGCGACGCGCGGCGCGGGCGCCGGGGTCGGCGCTCAGGTAGAGCTTGACGTCGGCCTGGGGCCACACGACCGAGCCGATGTCGCGGCCCTCGACGACGATGCCGCCGTCGCCGATCAGGGCGCGCTGCAGCTCGAGCAGGCGGGAGCGCACCGCGGGCACCGTGCTGACCGGGGAGACGGCCCCGGTGACCTCGGCGCTGCGGATCGCCGCGGCGACGTCGTGGCCGTCGACGGTGATCGCGGGCCTCGCGGGGTCGGTGCCGGAGACCAGCACGGGCTCGTCCGCGCGGGCGGCGACGGCCTCGGCGTCGTGGACGTCGACGCCGGCGCGCAGCATCCACCAGGTGATCGCCCGGAACTGGGCGCCGGTGTCGAGGTAGCGCAGCCCCAGGCGCGAGGCGACCCGACGCGAGGTGCTCGACTTGCCGGACCCGGACGTGCCGTCGACGGCGACCACCAGGTGCGGGGCACGGGTGGTCGGGTCGAGGGGTCGGGCGGCGCTGCTCACGGCACACGAGCCTACCGGTGCGTGAGCCAACCTCTCGACTCCAGAGAGCCCCGCAGGTGCTCGGCCAGCGTGTCCTCCACCACCAGCTCCACGAGCCCGACCGGCCGGCCGGGGTCGTGGTCGATGCGGACGTCCTCGATGTTGACCCCGCTGGCCCCGGCGTCGGCGAAGAGCCGGGCCAGCTCGCCGGGGTGGTCGGGCACCGAGACCACGAGCGTGCGGGTGGGCGTCGCGGGCCCGCCGTGCTTGCCGGGGATGGCGCGGGTGCCGCGGCGGCCGCGGTCGAGCACCTCCTCCAGGCCACCCCGGTCGTGGCCCGCGACCGCCCCGATCACCCGGTCGAGGTCGTCGCGGACCTCGCCGAGCAGGGACAGGACCGCCTCGGCGTTGGCCGAGACGATCTGGCCGTACAGGTGCGGGTCACCGCCGGCGACCCGGGTGACGTCGCGCACGCCCTGGCCGCTCAGGGCGAGGTGGCCGGCGGGGGCGGAGGCGAGGCGGGCCGCGACCACGCAGGCCAGCAGGTGCGGGACGTGGGAGGTCCGGGCCACGGCCTGGTCGTGCTCGCGGGGGCTCAGGTGCACCGGCACCGCGCCGCACAGGCGGGCCAGCGCCTCGACGGCGGCGGTCGAGGAGGCGGAGGCCCCCTCGTCGGGGGTCACCGCCCAGGGCCGGCCGTCGAAGAGGGCGGCGGTCGCGGCCAGGGGGCCGGAGCGCTCGCTGCCGGCCATCGGATGGCCGCCGACGTAGCGTGCGAGGTCGGCTCGGCCGGCCAGCGCGGCCAGCGGGCCGGACTTCACGCTGCCCAGGTCGGTGACGACGGCGTCGGTCCCGGCGGTGCGCCCCAGGGCGGCGGCGATCTCGGCGGCGAGGTGGTCGGGCGGCACCGCGACGACGACGAGGGCCGGCACGTCGTCGTCGCGCACCGCGCGGCCGGCGCCGAGGCCGGAGGCGGTGCGCACGTGGTCGTCGTGGACGTCGCGCAGCAGCACCTCGAGCCCGGCGCGCCGGCAGACCAGGCCGACCGAGGTGCCCAGCAGGCCGGCCCCGACGACCTCGACCGGGCCGACGACCCCGCCCGGGCCGACGACCCCGACGGGGGCGCCGACCCCGAGCGCGGTGGACGGCTCAGGCATCGGGCACGGAGCGGGTGCGCGTGAGGTCGCTGCGCAGCGCGGCGGCGCCGTGGAGGTAGACGTGGGTGATCTCCGGACGGGGCAGGTCGGTCTCGACGTGGGCCATCATCCGCACCACGCGCGGCATCGACCGCTCGATCTCCAGCTCGCGGGCGCACAGCAGCGGCACGTCGCCGAACCCGAGCCGGCGCGCGGCGTAGGCCGGGAACTCCGAGACGAGGTCGGAGGTCGCGGTGAAGATCACCGAGATGAAGTCGTCGACCTCGAGGTCGTTGCTGCTCATCACGTCGACGACCATCTCCGCGACGCGCTCCAGCATGTGGTCGCGCTCGTCCTCCTCGAGCTGCGTGGCCCCTCGTACCGCCCTGACCGCCACCTGCTGTCCCCCGCCCTCGTCGTCCGTCGTCGTCCGTCGTCGTCTGTCGTCGTCTGTCGTCGTCCCGCGTCGCCGGACAGGTTAGCGAGCCTCAGCCGGCGCCGCCGCCCGCATCGGCGCCCGCGCCGAGCAGGTGGTCCAGCAGCCGGGGCAGGTCGTCGAGCACCGCGATGGTGGCGGCGCGCGCGCCGGCTGCCCGGGCGAAGGCGTGGGCCTCGTCGGCGTCGTCGGCCGGGGCGAGGACGACGAGCTCGTCGAGCGCCCGGGCCGCGGGCAGGGGGTCGACGTCGTCGGTGGCGCGGCAGTCCGAGAGCAGCACCGTGACCCGGCGCGGGGCCCGCGCGGTGGCCAGCTGGGCTCGCGCGGCCCGCAGCGCGGCGTCCAGCGAGGTCATCCCGTGCCCGCGCAGGCCCAGCACCTGCTCGACGCAGCGCAGGGCGGGCTCGGGCCGGGCGAGGTCGACGACGACCTCGGCCCGGCGGTCGAAGGCGACCACGGCCAGCTCGCCGCGCGCGCGCAGGGCGCAGGCCGCGGTGGCCATCGCGGCGGTGACCAGCCGCGGCCCGTCCATCGAGCCCGAGCGGTCCAGCAGCAGGCAGACCGCGGTGTCGGGGCGCTGCCAGGACGCGGCGGTCAGCTCCTCCAGCGACGGTGGCCGGCGGGCGGCCCGGGACGCGGCGATGGCCTCCAGCGAGGCGTCGACGTCGAGGTCGCCGCCGTGGTGGGCCGGGCGGCGCCGCAGCCGGCCCGACCCGGCCCGTCCCCGCGCCCCCGTCCGGGCCCGGTCGAGGACCAGGCGCGGCACCAGGGCCTGCACCTGCGCGCGCAGCCCCTCGTCGGTGGCCCGGCTCATCGCGGCCAGCAGCGGCAGCACCTCGTCGGGGTCCTCGCCCAGCGCCTCGCGCAGCGCGTCGAGGTCGAGCTCGCCGACCTCGGGGGAGAGCTCGGCGAACCGGGCGTGGCGGGCCATCTCGGCGCGCGGCGTGGACCGCTCGGGCCGCCCGCGCCGCGACTCCCGCGGCTCCCCCTGCGGGGGCGCTCCCGGTGCGCCCGCCCCGGCCGGGGGCGGGCTCAGGCTTCCCCCGGCGGGGCCTCCGAGCGGTCGGGGTCGGCCTCGGTCGAGTCCGGCCGGGGGCCGAGGTGGGTGACGTAGAGCTCCTCGATGACCTCCTCGGGGGTCCGCGTCGAGGACTCGTCGACCCGGATCCGTCCGCTCAGCGCGACCAGGGCCGCGTCCAGGCCGACGTGCCAGTCCTCGCCGGGCACCCCACGGGCGAGGGCCAGCTCGTGGGCCAGGCCGGCGAGGTCGATCGCGCCGCGCACCGAGGAGCCGACCCGGATCTCCCGGTGCTCGCGGGTCGCGCGCACGAGCGCCACCACGGCGGCGCCCCAGGCCTCGGAGGGCAGCGGGGCCCGGGAGGCGAGGATGCGCTCCTCGGCGGGGGCCGGCTGGTAGCCCATCGTGATGCGGCAGGTGCGGTCGTAGACGCGCGCTGGAGATCCGCGCGGTGCCCACCGCGTCGAAGGGGTTCATCGCCGCGACGAACCGGAACCGGCCGCGGCGCGCGACGACGCCCGAGGCGCGGCACGGTCAGCTCGCGCTCGCGACATCACCGTCAGCAGCACGTTCAGGGTCTCCTCGGGCACCCGGTTGAGCTCCTCGACGTACAGCAGGCCGCCCTCGCGCAGGGCGAGCACGCAGCGGTCCGTCGACGAAGACCTCGGGCGAGTAGCCGCGCTCGAGCACGAGCGCGGGGTCGAAGTGGCCGACCAGCCGCGCCGGGGTCAGCTCGGCGTTGCCCTCGACGAGGACGAAGCGGCATGTCCCGGGGCGCGGCGACGTGCGCGCAGCAGGGTCGACTTGCCCGTGCCGGGCGGTCCCTCGAGGACGACGTGCGCCCCGTGCGCGAGCGCCGCCTCGAGCAGCTCGGTCTCGGGGGCGCGGCCCACGACCGCCGGCGCCCCGCGGCCGGGCGGGGTCGGCGAGCACCGGCGTGCGGGTGGCGGTGGGTCATCAGTGCTGATGCACCATGACGCCCCGCACGTTCTTGCCGGAGAGCAGGTCGTCGTAGCCCTCGTTGACCTCGTCGAGCGTGTAGGTCTTGGTGATGATCTCGTCGAGCTTGAGGTCGCCCGACTGGTAGAGCCCGAGGATCCGCGGGATGTCGGTCGTCGGGTTGCAGTCGCCGAACAGGCTGCCCTTGCAGCTGCTTGCGGTACAGCGTGAGGACCGAGCCCGGGCAGCTGGATCGTCATCCTCGTCGAGCTTGTTCAGGCCGGTAAGCACGACGATGCCATCCTTGCCCACGGCGTTGAAACCTGCCGCGACGACCTCCGAGCTCATGCAGGCCGACGGTCAGGATCGCGGAGTCCGCCATCTGCCCGCGGGTCAGCTCGGTGATGGCTCCATGCGCCTCCTCCGCGGTGGCGAAGGCGTGGGTGGCGCCGAGCTCCATCGCCTTCTCGCGCTTGTTCTCCAACGGGTCGACGGCGATGACGTTCTTGGCCCCGGCGAAGCGCGCGCCCTGGACCGCGTTGATCCCGATGCCGCCGACGCCGTAGACGACCACGGTGTCGCCCGGCCGTGACGCTCGCCGTGTTCACCGCCGACCCCCATCCGGTGGGCACGCCGCAGCCGACGAGCACCGCCTTGTCCAGCGGCAGGTCGTCGTCGACCTTGCACGCAGGAGTTCTGGTGGATCACGCCGTACTGGCTGAAGGTGCCGAGCATGCACATGGCGCCGTACTTGCCCCTCGGTCCGGTGATCGGGAAACGTCCCCGGGCAGGTAGCCCTCCAGGATCGTCGCGCCCATGTCGCAGATCGACTGCTGGCCGTTGGCGCAGTAGCGGCAGCTGCCGCAGTTGGGGATGAAGGAGCAGACCACGTGGTCACCGACCTTGACCCGGGTGACGCCGGGCCCGACCTCCTCGATGACGCCGGCGCCCTCGTGCCCGAGCACCATCGGCAGACGCGCCCTCGAGGTCGCCGTGGGCGATGTGGACGTCGGAGTGGCACAGGCCGGCGTGGGTGTAGCGGATCAGCACCTCACCCGCGCTGCGGCTCGTCGAGGGTGAGCTCCTCGATCTCGATCGGCTTGCCCGGCTCGTAGACGACGGCGGCTTGTGTCTTCATATGGTGCTCCTCGGTGCCCGGTGGACGTGACGCTCGTCATAGTCACACGTCCCGACCAGCGCGTCGAGGGTGAGCCCGGTCCGGTGCGCCGGTCAGGTGTCCGGGGCGTCGAGCGCGTCGAGCGCCTCCAGCGCGGCGCTCCAGCGCTCGCGGCGGGCCTGCTCGTCCTGCTCCCACCAGGGCGTCCCGCGCTCGCCGAGGCCGTGCTTGGCCAGGCCGCTGCGCTCGCGGGCCGCGGTCTCCGCGTCCACGTCACCGCGTCGTCTCGCCGCGCCGGTGCCACTGCGTCCGCGGCCGAGGTGCGCGCGCAGCCGGGCGGCCACGTCCTCGGGCAGCCACGGGTCCTGCCGGCGCCAGCGGCGACCGTCGACGACGAGGTAGCGCTGCTCGTCGCCGGTCCGGGCGTCCGACCGGTCGCCGGGCTCCTCGCTCACAGCTCGGCGGCGTCGAGCAGCGCCCCGAGCTCGGCGTCGGTGAGGTCGCGCACCGTGCCCACGGGCAGCTGGGCCAGCACCACCGGACCGATCGCGGTGCGGGTCAGGCGCACCACCGGGTGCCCGACGGCCTCGAGCAGACGCCGCACGATCCGGTTGCGCCCCTCGTGGACGACCAGCTCGACGATCGAGCGGCCCTGGCCCTGGCGGCGGGGGTCGCCGCCGACGACGCGGGCCGCGCTGACGCTCACCGGGCCGTCGTCGAGCTCGACGCCGCCGAGGAGGCGCCGTACGGTGCGCCGGTGCACCTCGCCGTCCACCTCGGCGACGTAGGTCTTGTCGACCTCGTAGGAGGGATGGGCCATCCGCTGGGCGAAGTCGCCGTCGTTGGTCAGCAGCAGCAGTCCCGAGGTGTCGGTGTCGAGGCGACCGACGTGGAAGAGCCGCTCCGGCCGCTCGGCGACGAGGTCGCTCAGGGTGGGCCGGCCCTGGGGGTCCGACATCGTCGAGACCACCCCGGTCGGCTTGTGCGCGACGAGGTAGACGTGGGCCGAGACCGGGGGCAGCCGCCTGCCCGAGACGCGGACCAGCGCGGTGCGGGGGTCGACCTTGGTGCCGAGGCGGGTGACCACCTCGCCGTCGACCTCGACCTCGCCGCCCAGCATCAGCTCCTCGCACTTGCGCCGCGAGGCGACCCCGGACTGCGCGAGGAGCTTCTGGAGGCGGATCAGGCCGTCCTCGTCGGTGGCGATCTCGCGCATCAGGGGTCCTCCGCGGGGTCGGGTGGCTCGGGCTGGGTGCCGGGACCCGCGCCGGCACCGGGGCCGGCACCGGGGCCGGCGAGGCCGGTGAGCTCGTCCTCGAGGTCGGCGAGGTCCGGCAGGTAGGGCGCGAGCTCGGGCAGGTCGTCGAGGCTGGTGACGCCGATGCGCTCCAGGAAGTAGCCGGTGGTGGCGAACACCGCGGCGCCGCTCTCGGGGTCGGTGCCGGTCTGCTGGACCAGGCCGCGCGCGATCAGGGTGCGCATCACGCCGTCGACGCTGACCCCGCGCACCGCCGAGACCCGGGCGCGCGAGATGGGCTGACGGTAGGCGATCACCGCGAGGGTCTCCAGCGCCGCCTGGGTCAGCCGGGCCTGCTGGCCCTCGAGGACGTACGCCTCCACCACGGGGGCGTAGGCCTCGCGCGTGTAGTAGCGCCACCCCCCGGCGACGTGGCGCAGCTCGAAGCCGCGGTCCTGCTCGTCGTACTCGGCGACGAGCGCGGCGAGCGCCGCGGCGACGTCGGGCACCCGGTGGCCGACGGCGGAGGCGAGGACGGCCTCGGGCAGCGGCTGGTCGGCGATCATCAGCATCGCCTCCAGGCTCGGGCGCAGGGCGGCGGACGCGACCCGCGGGCTCGCGTGGTCCTCGGGGGTCGCCGGCTCAGTCATCGTCGCCATCCTCCCCTGCCTCGACCGGCCGGTCGCCCGGGGGCGGGGTGCCGTCGAACTCGTCGGTGATCTCCACCTCGGTACCGTCCTCCCCGGTCCACCGGATGCTCAGCTCGCCGAGCGCCTGGGCCTGCTCGAAGGCGACGACCCCCTCGCGGAACAGCTCGAGCAGCGAGAGGAACCGCGCGACGCGGGTGAGCACGTCGGGCGCGTCGCCGCACAGGGCTCGGAACGTCGTGGCCCCGCTCTCGCGCAGCCGCGACACGACCAGGGCGCCCTGCTCGCGCACGCTGACGGTGCTGCGGTGGATGTGCTCCAGCGACACCTCGACGACCGGTTTCGGGGCGAGCGCCCGCGCGGCCATCGCGGCGAACTGCTCGAGGCCGATGCCGATGAGCACCTCGGGCAGCAGGGTGGCGTAGCGCTCCTCGAGGCCGACCGCCCGGGGGTGGCGCAGCGACTCGCCGGCCAGCCGGGTCTCGAACGCGGCCGCGACCTGCTTGAAGGCGCGGTACTGCAGCAGCCGCGCGAAGAGCAGGTCGCGCGCCTCGAGCAGCGCGAGGTCCTCCTCGTCCTCGACGTCGCCCTGCGGCAGCAGCCGGGCCGCCTTGAGGTCGAGCAGCGTGGAGGCCACGAGCAGGAACGAGGTGGTCTGCTCGAGGTCCCACACCGGGCCCCCGGCCCGGACGTGGGCGATGAACTCGTCGGTGACCCGGGACAGCGAGACCTCGGTGATGTCGAGGCGGTGCTTGGCGATCAGGCTGAGCAGCAGGTCGAACGGGCCCTCGAAGTTGTCCAGCGTGACCGCGAACGGCGCCGCCGGCGCCTGGCTCACTCGGCGTCGAGGCGCCGCACCAGCGCGCTCTCGGCACCCCGCGCCTCGTACTCGGCCAGCACCAGCGCGATCGCCTCGCGCACCAGCCGCCCGCGGTCGACGGCGAGGCCGTGGCGGGCGCGCAGGCTGAGTCGGGTCTGCTCGATCTCCAGCAGCTCCTCGGCGGTGACGTAGACGGTCATCTTCTCGTCGTGACGGACCCGCCCGCTGCCCCGCCGCGGACCCGGCGCCGGCGCCTCGGCCGGGGCGGGGGCAGCGTCGGGGGCGGCGTCGGGGACGACACGCACGGTGCGCGCCGAGCGCGGCGCGTCGCCGTCCTCCTCGGTGGGCCGGAACAGGTCGTCGGCCGAGGGCAGGCTCACGCGTCGTGACACCGGACCAGCACCTCCCGGGCCAGCTGTCGGTAGGCCTGGGCGCCGGGCGAGGCGCTGGCGTACTCGGTGATCGGCTCCCCGGCCACGGTGGAGTCGGAGAACTTCACGGTGCGGCGGATGACGGTGTGGAACACGGTCTCACCCCAGGCCTGGACGAGGCGCTCCATCACCTCGCGACCGTGCAGGGTGCGCCCGTCGTACATGGTGCCCAGGACGCCGTCGATGCTCAGGGCGGGGTTGAGCCGCTCCTGGACCTTGTCGATGGTCGTCTTGAGCAGGGCCACGCCCCGCAGCGCGAAGTACTCGCACTCCATCGGCACGATGACGCCGTCGGAGGCGGTCAGCGCGTTGACGGTGAGCAGCCCCAGCGAGGGCTGGCAGTCGATGAGCACGACGTCGTAGTCGTCGAGGACGGGACGCAGCACCCGCTGCAGGGTCTGCTCGCGGCCCACCTCGTGGACGAGCTGAACCTCGGCGGCCGACAGGTCGATGTTGGAGGGGAGCAGGTCCATCCCGGGCACGCCGGAGGGCACCACGACGTCGGCCGGGGTGACCGAGGAGTCCATCAGCAGGTTGTAGACCGTCAGGTCCATCGACTGCGGGTTCAGCCCGAGGCCGACCGAGAGCGAGCCCTGGGGGTCGAAGTCGACGAGCAGCACCCGACGGCCGTACTCGGCCAGCGAGGCGCCCAGGTTGATCGTCGTCGTGGTCTTGCCGACGCCGCCCTTCTGGTTGCACATCGAGATGACGCGGGCCCGCGCGCCCTCGACGACCGGCGGCGGCTCGGGCAGGTGCGGGAGCGGACGGCCCGTGGGTCCGATCTCCGCCCCGGCGGCCGGCCCGGTCGACGCGGGCCCGGTCGCGGCAGGCCCGGTGGACGCGGGCCCGGTGGCCCGGGGACGCTCGAACGGCAGCGGCTCGGAGGAGCCCCCCTCCTCCTCGCGCGCCGGCGGCAGCGGGGTTCGCACCTGCGGGGGCATCGACCCGGCGGCGGCACCGCCCGGTGCGCCGTGGGCCGAGAAGGATCCTGCGTCGGTCATGGGTCGTACCCCTGTCATGGTGCTCGTCTGCCGCCCGGAGGCCTGACCCCCACAGCATGGATTGTCGACACGGCGACATTGCGCAGGCGCGCCGGGGTGCCGTGCCGGAGTCGTCGGCAGCGGGGCGGCGTCAGGACACGAGCAGGTCCGCGTAGTCGGGGTGCCGCTCGATCCAGGCCGACACGAACGGGCAGGGCGCCTCGACCCGCAGCCGCCCTGCGGCCCGGACGTCGTCCAGCGCGCCGCGCACCAGGGCCGAGCCGACGCCCGCGCCCTCGAAGCGGTCGGCGATCTCGGTGTGGGTGAAGGAGATCACCCCCTCTCGCAGCGTGTAGGCCGAGAAGCCGGCGCGCTCGCCGGCGGCCCACACCTCGTAGCGGCGGTCGTCGGGCTGGTCGCGGACCTCGAGGGCGTCGTCGCTCATGCCCTCGACCCTAGGCCGTCCCCCCGGGTAGGAGCCCGCCTGGCACACCGGCCGGCACCCTGGCCGGGAATGGATCCCCCGTCGCCGACGCTGTGGTGGTCGAACGATCAACTACCGCTGTCCTGAAAGGTCGTGCTCGTGTCCCGAGCCTTCGAGTCCGTGTCCGTCGGGTCCTGGACCCTCCCCCAGCGCTTCGTGATGGCGCCGCTGACCCGCAACCGCGCCGGCGAGGGCATGGTCCCCTCCGACCTCGCCGTCACCTACTACGGCCAGCGCGCCGGCGCCGGCCTGATCATCTCCGAAGGCACCCAGCCCAGCGCGACGGGCCAGGGCTACCTGAACACCCCGGGCCTGCACTCCCCCGAGCAGGTCGAGGGCTGGCGCCGTGTCGCCGACGCCGTCCACGCCGGAGGCGGCCGGATCGTGGTGCAGCTGATGCACGTCGGTCGCATCGCCCACCCCGACAACAAGGACGGTCTCGAGACCGTCGCGCCCAGCGCGCTCCGGGCGCCCGGCGAGATGGTCACCGCCGAGGGCCGCGTGGCCCACGTCGTGCCCCGGGCGCTGGAGACCGAGGAGATCCCCGGCATCGTGGAGGAGTTCGTGCACGCCGCGCGCTGCGCGGTCGAGGCCGGCGTCGACGGGGTCGAGGTGCACAGCGCCAACGGCTACCTGCTGCACCAGTTCCTCGCCCCCTCCTCCAACGAGCGCACCGACGCCTACGGCGGCTCCCCGGAGAACCGGGCCCGCCTCACCGTCGAGGTGACCCGCGCGGTGGCCGAGGCCATCGGCGCCGACAAGGTCGGCGTCCGGATCTCACCCGCGCACAACATCCAGGGCTGCCTCGAGGAGGACCCCCACGAGACCCAGGTCGCCTACGAGACCGTCGTGGAGGGTGTCGCCGACCTCGGTCTGGCCTATCTCTCGATCCTGGCCGACCCCCGCTCGGACCTCGTCACCGACCTGCGCAAGCGCTTCGGGGGCCCGGCCGTGCTGAACTCCGGCTTCGCCGACGTCACCCAGCTCGAGGACGTCGAGTCGATGCTCTCCGAGGGCCTCGGCGACCTCGTCGCGGTCGGCCGCGAGTACCTGGCCAACCCCGACCTGGCCGAGCGCTGGCGCACCGGTGCCGCGCTGAACGAGCCCGACCCCGACACCTTCTACGGTGGCGGCGCCGAGGGGTACACCGACTACCCCGCCCTCAGCCAGGCCTGACCGCTCACCTGGCCCGCACCACGTCCGCACCCGGGCCCGACCCCCGCGCCGGGGGTCGGGCCCGTGCTGCGTGCGCGGCCCCGGGGGAACAGACCTTCCCTACAACCGGCGCATCGACGCGGTGGGCAGCACCAGCTCGCCGAGCTCGTCGGTCAGGTCGAGGTCGGCGACGGCCTCGATCACCCAGTCGTGGTGGCCCTCGGGGTCGTGCAGCGTCTGGGTCACCCGCAGCAGCCGCGCGGTGGTGCCCTCGGGGGCCCCGAGCGGCTCGCCGGTCTCCTCGGCGGTGCGCAGCAGGTCCGGGCCGCGGGCGTCGCCGTCGCGCAGCAGCACGTCGTGCTCGTCGTAGTAGGCCCCGATCGCCTCGTCCCACGCCGACCGGCCCATGGTGACGGCGCGCGCCTCCGCGGTCCGGTCGGCCGCGGCACGCTCGAGGGCCATCAGCGCGTCGAGGTCGTCGCGCCCGACCAGCTCGACGCGGCGCCACATCGCGTTGCGCACCATCACCTCGAAGGCGCGTCCCTGACGGGAGAGCGGACGCGGGGAGCTCGGGACCGACCCGTCGGTCACGGTGCGGGCGATCGCGGCGGGGTCGTTCATCGCCTCCCACTCGTCGAGCAGCGAGGAGTCGGTCTGGCGCACCGTCTCGCCCAACCACTCGACGAGCTCCTCGATCCCGGGGGTGCGGTCGTCGTCGGGCAGCGTCTGACGCAGGAACCGGTAGGCGTCGGTGAGGTAGCGCAGCACCAGCCCCTCGCCGCGGGCCAGGGAGTAGCGCGCGACGAAGTCGGTGAAGCTCATCCCCTGCTCGTACATCTCGCGCACCACCGAGGCCGGCTGCAGGCCGTCCTCGGGCAACCACGGGTGGTGCCCGCGGTACAGCTCGTAGGCGGCCTCGAGCAGCTCGCGCAGCGGCTGCGGCCAGGTGACCTCGTCGAGCAGCGTCATCCGCTCCTCGTACTCCAGGCCGTCGGCCTTCATCTCCGCCACCGCCTCGCCGCGGGCCTGGTGCTGCTGGGCGAACAGGATCTGGCGCGGGGTCTCCAGCACCGCCTCAGCCACCGAGACGACATCGAGGTCGTGCTCGGGCGCCTCGACGTCGAGCACGTCGAGCGCCTCGAGGGCGAAGTGGGCCAGCGGCTGGTTCAGCGCGAAGTCCTCGGGCAGGTCGTGGGTCAGCACGTAGCGCCGGCCGTGCTCGTCGGGCACCGCGAGCCGGGTGAGGGTCTGCGAGGCGACCAGGCTCCGGGCCAGGCGCAGGGCCCGGCGGGCCAGGCGCAGCTGGCTGCGCCGGTCCTCGTGGTTGTCCCTCAGCAGCCGGCGCAGCACCGGGAAGGCGTCCTCCTCGCGGGAGAGGACGTTGACCAGCATCGCGTTGTCGACCTTCATCCGCGAGACCAGCTTCTCCGGCGTGCCCTCGACGAGCTTGGTGAAGGTCTGCTCGGTCCACACCACCGTGCCCTCGGGGGGCTTGCGCAGCTGGGCCTTGCTCTTGCGCTTCGCCTGCTTCTCCGCGCTCATCGCGGCGTTCCTCGCCTCGGCCTTCGCCTTGGCCTTCTCGTTCTCGATGACGTGCTCGGGGGCCTGGACGACCACCGCGCCGGCGGTGTCGAACCCCGCCCGGCCCGCGCGGCCGGCGATCTGCAGGAACTCCCGCGTGCGCAGCACCCGCTGGCGGCGTCCGTCGTACTTGGCCAGACCGGTGAACAGCACGGTGCGGATCGGCACGTTGATGCCGACCCCGAGGGTGTCGGTACCACAGATGACGGTGAGCAGGCCGGCCTGCGCCAGCTGTTCGACCAGGCGCCGGTAGCGCGGCAGCATGCCGGCGTGGTGCACGCCGATCCCGCGCCGCAGCAGCGTCGAGAGCGTCTTGCCGAACCCGGCGCCGAAGCGGAACGCGGCGAGACGCTCGCGGCGCACCTCCGCCCGGCCCTGGGCCTCGGCAGAGCGGGCGGCCAGCCAGGGGGCGTTGAGCAGCGAGGTGGCCTGCTCCACGGCGGCGGCCTGGGTGAAGTGCACGACGTAGACGGGCGCCTGGTTGGTCTCGACGAGCTCGGAGAGGGTGTCCCCGAGGTGGGTGAGCGCCCAGGTGAAGGTCAGCGGCACCGGCCGCTCGGCGTCGGCGACGACGGCCGTGGGTCGGCCGCTGCGCCGCTCCAGGTCGGCGGCGAGGTCGGTGACGTCGCCGAGGGTGGCCGACATCAGCAGGACCTGCGCGGCGGGCAGCTCGATCAGCGGGACCTGCCAGGCCCAGCCCCGGTCGGGCTCGGAATAGTAGTGGAACTCGTCCATCACGACGAGCCCGACGTCGGCCTCGGCGCCCTCGCGCAGCGCGATGTTGGCCAGCACCTCGGCGGTGCAGCAGATGATCGGGGCGTCGGTGTTCACCGAGGCGTCGCCGGTGAGCAGGCCGACGTCGTCGGCGCCGAAGATGGCGCACAGCTCGAAGAACTTCTCGCTGACCAGCGCCTTGATCGGCGCGGTGTAGAAGCCGACCTTGCCCTCGGCCACCGCGCCCATCAGCGCGCCGACGGCGACCAGGGACTTGCCCGACCCGGTGGGGGTGGCGAGCACGACGTTGCTGCCGGAGAGCAGCTCGATCAGCGCCTCCTCCTGGTGGGGGTAGAGCTCCTGGCCGCGGGCGGCCGCGTGCGCGACGACCTGGGCCAGGACGGCGTCGGGATCCATCGTCGGACCGGCCGCGTGGGGGGCGGCCATCAGCGGGCCCGGGGGTGAGCGGTGGCGAAGACCTCGCGCAGGTTCTCCACGGTGACCAGCGTGTAGACCTGGGTCGTGGTCACCGACGCGTGCCCGAGCAGCTCCTGCACGACGCGCACGTCCGCGCCTCCCTCGAGCAGGTGGGTGGCGAACGAGTGCCGCAGCGTGTGCGGGGAGACGTCGCGGGTCACCCCGGCCCGGTCGGCCGCCTTGACCAGCACCGCCCACGCCGACTGTCGGCTGAGCCGTCCGCCGCGGGAGTTCAGGAACAGGGCGGACGTGGCCCGGCGTCCCTCCAGCAGCGCCGGTCGCGAGCGGACGAGGTAGGTTGCGAGGGCCTCGCGGGCGTAGGAGCCCACCGGCACCATCCGCTCCTTGCCGCCCTTGCCGTGCAGCAGCACGGCCTCGCGCCCCGGTTCTGCCTCGCGCAGGCCGGCGACGTCGTCGACGTCGAGGCCGACCGCCTCGGAGATGCGAGCCCCCGTGCCGTAGAGCAGCTCGAGGAGCGCCCGGTCGCGCAGGGCGAGCGGGGTGCCGGGGGCGCCGGCGGCCGCGATGATCGCCTCGACGTCGGCCAGGGGCAGCGCCTTGGGCAGCCGCTTGGGCGGCGCCGGGGGCTTCACCGCAGCGGCCGGGTCGGTCCGGGTGAGGCCGTCGGCGACGGCGAAGCGGTGCAGGCCGCGGACCGCGACGACCGTGCGGCCGGCCGAGGATGCGCTCAGGGCGGGGTGCTCGCCGCCGCCCTCGCGCAGCCGGGCCAGGAACTCGGTGACGGTGCTCTCGCTCACAGCGTCGAGGTCCTCGACGCCGACCGCCTCGAGGTGGGCCAGGTAGCGACGCAGGTCGCGACGGTAGGAGGACAGCGTGTTCGGCGCGAGCCCCTTCTCCACGGCGAGGTGGTCGAGGTAGGTACGCACGGCGTGTGCGGGCGAGGACCCTGCGGCGCTCGCCACCCCGGACTCAGGCAAGGGCCTCCTCGAGGGGCACCGAGGTGAGGTCCAACGCCTCGGCGACGGGGGCGTTGGTCAGCCGGCCCGCGTGGGTGTTCAGACCCGGCGCCAGGCTCGCGTCGTCGCGCATCGCCTGCTGCCAGCCCTTGCCGGCCAGCGCCACGGTGTAGGGCAGCGTGGCGTTGGTCAGCGCGAACGTCGACGTGCGCGGCACGGCACCGGGCATGTTCGCCACGCAGTAGAAGATCGACTCGTGCACCGCGAAGGTCGGGTCGGCGTGGGTGGTGGCGTGGGTGTCCTCGAAGCAGCCGCCCTGGTCGACCGCGATGTCGACGAGCACCGAGCCCGGCTTCATCTGCGAGACCAGCTCGTTCGAGACCAGCGTGGGCGCCTTGGCGCCGGGGACCAGCACCGCGCCGATGACCATGTCGGCCTCGGTGACCTGCTGCTCGATGGTCAGCCGCGACGACGCCAGACCGTGCACGCGGTTGCCGTAGCGCCAGAACGACATCCTCAGCTTGTCGAGGTCGGTGTCGAGCAGGGTGACGTCGGCGCCCATGCCGAGCGCGATGTTGGCGGCGTTCTGGCCGGACACGCCGGCGCCGATCACGACGACCTTGGCGTTGGCCACGCCGCCGACCCCGCCCATCAGCACGCCGCGTCCCCCCTGGGCCTTCAGCGCAGAGTACGCGCCGACCTGAGGCGCGAGGCAGCCGGCGACCTCGGACATCGGGTACAGCAGCGGCAGGCCGCCCGAGGGCAGCTGGACGGTCTCGTAGGCGATCGCGGTGGTCCGCCGCTCCAGCAGGGTCTCGGTGAGCGGCCGGTCGGCGGCGAGGTGCAGGTAGGTGAACAGGGTGAGGTCCTCGCGCAGGCGGTGGTACTCCTCGGCGACCGGCTCCTTGACCTTGAGCACCATCTCGGCGCCACCCCAGACCTCGTCGGCGTCCGCGACGATCGTGGCCCCGGCGGCGACGAACTCCTCGTCGGGGATCGAGGAGCCCTCCCCCGCGCCGGCCTGCACGACCACCTCGTGGCCGTGGGCGGCGAGCTCGTGCACGCCGATCGGGGTGATGGCCACGCGGTACTCGTGGTTCTTGACCTCTGCGGGGACGCCGACCTTCATGCTGTGTCCTTCCGGGTACGCGCCCCCGCTCCGGGAGGCGCTTCGGACCCTACCGCCCGCCGCCGACGTCGCCGAGCAGCCCCCGCGCGTGCGCGGTGAGCAGGCTGACCACGAGCGGGCCGTCCCCGATCCGTCCGGCCAGGACGGCCTCGAGCAGGTCGGCCACCGGCACCCAGCCGGCGCTCATGTCGGCCTCCTCGTGCTGCGGCTCGAAGCCACCGCGGCCGACGTCGCGCACGTCGCGGGCCAGGAAGTGGTGCACCAGCTCCTGGGAGATCCCCGGGGAGGACCACGTCGTGCCCAGGTGGGTCCAGGAGCCCGCCTCCACGCCGGCCTCCTCGCGCAGCTCGCGCCGGGCGACCTCCACGGGCTCCTCGGGGTGGCCGGCGTCGCCGTCCATCAGGCCGGCGGGCAGCTCCACGAAGCACCCGGCCCGCGGGGTGGCGGTACTGCCACAGGACCAGCACCCGGTCCTCGTCGTCGACGGCGAGCACGATCACCGCGCCGGGGTGCTCGAGCACCACCCGTCCGAACGCCTCGTCCTCGGGATGGTCGGGCCGTCGCACGCGGTCCTTGCGCAGCGCCACCACCCAGTCGTCGCGGTGCAGGTCGGTGGACGACTCCACCGGCCAGGCGGCGTCGACGTCGCGCAGCGGCGGGAGCTCGACTCACCGGGACCTCACTCACCGGCCCGGGACCCCACTGACCGCGCAGGCCGCGCTCGTCGAGGGGGAAGCGCAGCTCGCGCTGGCGGTTGATCGCGGCTCCGACCAGTCCCGCGAACAGCGGGTGCGGCCGGGTCGGTCGCGAGCGCAGCTCGGGGTGGGCCTGCGTGGCGACGTAGTAGGGGTGCACCTCGCGGGGCAGCTCGACGAACTCGACGAGGTCGAGGTCGGGGTTGATCCCGGAGAACACCAGGCCGGCGGCCTCGAGCTGCTCGCGGTAGTCGTTGTTGACCTCGTAGCGGTGCCGGTGCCGCTCCTCGACCCGCGGGGCGTCGTAGGCCGCACGCACCACCGAGCCGGGCTTCAGCTCGGCCGGGTACAGGCCGAGGCGCATCGTGCCGCCGAGGTCGCCCTCGCCCTCGACGAAGGACTTCTGCTCCTCCATCGTGGCGATGACCGGCTCGGGGCAGTCGGGGTCGAACTCGGTGCTGCCCGCCTTGTCCAGGCCCGCCACGGTGCGGGCGTACTCGATGACCAGGCACTGCAGGCCCAGGCACAGCCCGAGGGTGGGGATCTTGTGGGTGCGGGCGTAGGCCAGCGCGCCGACCTTGCCCTCGATGCCGCGGATCCCGAAGCCGCCGGGCACGCAGACCGCGTCGACGTCGTGCAGCAGCCGGGCGGCGCCCGCGGGGGTGTCGCACTCGTCGGAGGGGACCCAGCGCAGGTTGACCTTGGCCTCGTGGGCGAACCCACCGGCGCGCAGCGCCTCGCCGACGGAGAGGTAGGCGTCGGGCAGGTCGACGTACTTGCCGACCAGCGCGACCGTGACCTCCTCGGTGGGGTGGTGCACCCGGCGCAGCAGGTCGTCCCACACCGTCCAGTCGACGTCGCGGAAGGGCAGGTCGAGGCGGCGCACCAGGTAGGCGTCGAGGCCCTCGCGGTGCAGCACCTTGGGGATGTCGTAGATCGAGGGCGCGTCGGCGGCGCAGACCACCGCGTCCTGGTCGACGTCGCACATCAGGGAGATCTTGTTCTTGATCGAGACCGGGATCTCGCGGTCCGCGCGGCAGACCACGGCGTCGGGCTGGATGCCGACCTGGCGCAGCGCGGCCACCGAGTGCTGCGTGGGCTTGGTCTTCAGCTCGCCCGAGGGGCCGATGAACGGCACCAGCGAGACGTGCAGGAAGAAGCAGTTCTCCCGGCCGATGTCGTGGCGGACCTGCCGGGCGGCCTCGAGGAAGGGCAGCGACTCGATGTCGCCGACGGTGCCGCCGACCTCGGTGATCACCACGTCGACCGGCTCGTCGGGCTGCGCGTCGGCCGGCGCGTGGCCGCCCATGGCCAGAATGCGTTCCTTGATCTCGTTGGTGATGTGCGGGATCACCTGCACGGTGTCGCCGAGGTAGTCGCCGCGGCGCTCCTTCGCGATCACGCTGGAGTAGACCTGGCCGGTCGTGACGTTCGCGATCTGGCCGAGGTCGGTGTCGAGGAACCGCTCGTAGTGCCCGATGTCGAGGTCGGTCTCGGCACCGTCGTTGGTGACGAAGACCTCACCGTGCTGGAACGGGTTCATCGTCCCCGGGTCCACGTTGAGGTACGGGTCGAGCTTCTGCATCGTCACCCGCAGCCCCCGCGACCTGAGAAGACGGCCGAGGCTGGAGGCGGTCAGCCCCTTGCCCAGCGAGGAGGCGACACCCCCCGTCACGAACACGTGCTTGGTCGGTTCCACTCCATGCACCTTCACGGGAGTCCAGGCTATCCCAGGACCGAGCCCGACACCGATCCGCCGTGCCGTCCCCGACGCGCGGTCACCCCGACCGGACGGCGCCACGGGGTCACGGGGTCAGGGGGTCGTCGGGGGTCGTCGGGGGTCAGGGGGTCAGGGCCCGCGAGGGCAGCGCGACGTCGAGCAGCTCCCGGGCGTGGGCCATGGCGGTGTCGGACTCCGCGAGGCCGGCCAGCATCCGGGACAGCTCCCGCTCGCGGCCGGTCTCGTCGAGCAGCGTCAGCCCCGAGCTGGTCACGGTGCCGTCGGAGGACTTCTCGACCACCACGTGCCGGTCGGCGTAGGCCGCGACCTGGGGCAGGTGGGTGACGACGAGGACCTGGGCGGTGCGCGCCAGCGTGGCCAGCCGCCGACCGATCTCGACCGCCGAGGCGCCGCCGACGCCGGCGTCGACCTCGTCGAAGACGAACGTGGGCACCGGGCTGGTGCCGGCCAGGCAGACCTCGACGGCGAGCATCACCCGGGACAGCTCGCCGCCCGAGGCGCCCTTGTGCAGCGGCCGGGCCTCGCTGCCGGTGTTGGCCGCGAGCAGCAGCTCGACCTCGTCGACCCCGTGGGCGGTCGCGCGCAGGTGCCGTCGCCCGACCGGCAGCCCGGCCGGGTCGTGCTCGTCGGTCGCGACCTGGCGCACCGCCACCTCGAGCCGGGCGTGGGGCATCGCGAGCAGCGACAGCTCCTCGGTGACGGCGACCGCGAGGCGACCGGCGGCCTCGCTGCGCGCCGCGGACAGCGCGCCGGCGAGCTCACCGAGGGCGTCGCGGCGGCGCTCGCGCTCCGCGCGCAGCTCGGCGATCCGGTCGTCGGTGCCCTCGAGGTCGAGCAGTCGTCGGGCCGACTGCTCGGCCCAGGCCAGGACCTCCTCGACGCTCTCGCCGTACTTGCGGGTCAGCGCGGTGAGCGCGGCGCGACGCTCGGAGACCGCGGCGAGCCGGGCGGGATCGACCTCGAGGCCGCTGGCGTAGGAGGCGACGTCGGCCGCGACGTCGGAGAGCAGGTAGGTGACCTCGGCCAGCCGGTCGGCCAGCCCGGCGGCGTCGGGGTCGTGCTCGCGCACGGACTCCAGGGCGCGGCGGGCCTCCGCGCTCGTGGCCAGGGCGTCCGGCCCGCCGGACTCGCTGGACAGGGCCTCGCGGGCCTGCTCCGCGGCCGCGCGCAGGGTGTCGGCGTGACCGAGACGGGACTCCTCGGCGGCAGAGCTGCTCGACCTCCCCCGGCTCCGGCGAGACGGCCTCGACCTCGCCGAGGCCGAAGCGGAGCAGGTCGGCCTCGCGGGCCCGCTCGCGGGCGGTGGTGACCATCTCGCGCGAGCTCGCGCTCGAGCTCCTGCAGACCGGTCCAGCCGGCGACGTGGTCCGCGACGAGCGCCGCGAGGCGCTCGCCCCCGAAGCGGTCGAGGGCCTCGCGCTGGGTGCGCGGCTGCAGCAGGCGGTGCTGGTCGGACTGTCCGTGCACCGCCACCAGCGGCTCGGCGACGGCGCTGAGGGTGGCGACCGGCACCGACGCACCGCCCACGAAGGCTCGCGACCGGCCGGCGGCGGCCAGGTTGCGGGCCAGCACGACCCGGTCGTCCTCGGCGAGGCCGCCGGCGGCCTCGACCGCGGCGGCGACCTCGGGCAGGTCGGCGGTGAGCACGACGCCCTCGATGCGCGCGTGGGCGCTGCCCGAGCGCACGCTGCCCGGGTCCGCCCGGCCACCCAGGAGGAGGCCGAGCGCCGTGACGACCATCGTCTTGCCCGCGCCCGTCTCCCCGGTGATGACGGTCAGCCCGGGGCCGAGCTCGAGCGTGGAGGCCTCGATGACGCCCAGCGAGGTGATCCGGATCTCCTCGATCATGCCGGGATCCCACCGGCGCGGCGCTCGGCCGCGCCGCGCCAGCCCTGGACCGGCAGGCCGAACTTCGCGACCAGCCGGTCGGTGAAGGGAGAGTCGGTCAGGCGCACCAGCCTCAGGGGGGTCTCGGCGCGCCGGACCTCGATTCGGGCGCCGGGCGGGAGGTCGACGGTGCGGCGCCCGTCGCACCACAGCACGCCGGCGCCGTCGGTGCGGTCGAGCACCTCGACGGCGAGCACGGAGTCGGGGGCCGCGACCATGGGGCGGGCGAACAGCGCGTGCGCGCTGATCGGCACCAGGAGCAGCGCCTCGACGCCCGGCCACACCACGGGGCCGCCCGCGCTGAAGTTGTAGGCCGTCGACCCGGTCGGGGTCGCGCAGACCACGCCGTCGCAGCCCCAGCGCGACAGCGGCCGTCCGTCGATCTCGACGACGACCTCGAGCATCCGCTGACGCGAGGCCTTCTCGACGCTGGCCTCGTTGACCGCGAAGGTGGAGGAGACCAGCTCGCCGCCCTGGTAGACGCGCACGTCCAGGGTCAGCCGGTCCTCGATGGTGTAGTCGCACGCGACGATCGAGTCGATCGTGGCCCCGACGTGGTCCTCCTCGGCCTCGGCGAGGAACCCGACGTGGCCGAGGTTGACCCCGAGGATCGGGGTGCCGACGTCGTGGGTGATCTCCGCGGCCCGCAGGATCGTGCCGTCGCCCCCGATGACCAGCGTCAGCTCGCAGTCGCGGCTGGCGTCGACGTCGCTGGCGGTGAGCTCGACGAGGCCGGCGCCGGTGTCGTCGACGCCCACCTCGAGGTCGACGGCCTCCTCGGCGAGCAGGCGCACGACGATCCCGCGGCCGGTCAGCGCCTCCAGGGAGGCGCGGGCCACGTCGCGGGCCGCCGCGCGGCCGGTGTGGGTGAGCAGCAGGACCCGGCGCCGCGACGACGTCGCCGAGGCGTCCGCGGGCGATCTCGGGTCGGGGGGGCGGCTCACTCCGCCACCTTCTCACCCGGGGGCGACACCGAACCGCGCGCCTGGGTCACCCCGGAGGTGACGGCGCTGGTCACCGCCTCGTCGTCGAGCAGCGCGGGGCCGCGGCGCAGCCACACGAACAGCTCCACGTTGCCCGAGGGGCCCGGGAGCCGGCTGGTGCACACGGCGCGCACGCCCCAGCCGCGGACGGCGGCGGCGGTGCACACCGTGAGCACGGCCTCCGCTCGCAGGGCGGGGTCGCGCACCACCCCGCCCTTGCCGACACGGTCCCTGCCCACCTCGAACTGCGGTTTGACCATGAGCACCAGGTCGCCGTCGGGCCGGGTGACCCCGATCAGCGCGTCGAGGACCAGCAGCAGCGAGATGAAGGACAGGTCGCCGACGACCAGGTCCACCGGACCGCCCAGGACCTCGGTGTCGAGCGCGCGGATGTTGGTGCGGTCGTGCACGGCCACCCGGGGGTCCTGCTGCAGGCGCCAGGCGAGCTGGCCGTAGCCCACGTCGACGGCGACGACCTCCGCGACGCCGGCGCGCAGGAGGACGTCGGTGAACCCGCCGGTGGAGGCGCCGGCGTCGAGGACGCGACGACCGGCCACGGCGAGGCCGTGCGGAAGCAGGTCCTCCAGCGCGCCGGCGAGCTTGTGGCCCCCCCGGGAGACGAAGTCGGGCTTGCCGTCGTCGGCCAGCACCAGCAGCGCGACGTCGGTGGTGACCCCGGTGGCGGGCTTGCGGGCCACGACCCCGCCCACCTTGACGCGGCCGTCGCCGACCAGGGTCGCGGCGTGCTCGCGCGAGCGCGCCAGCCCGCGGCGGACCAGCTCGGCGTCGAGGCGGAGCCGACGGGGCGGCACGACGGCGCCTACTCGGTGTCGTCGAGAGCGGCGCGCAGCCGCTCATGGGCCTGCTCGAGCGCGGCGACCTGCGCGTCGGCCGGCAGGGCCGACGCGGCACGGACGTCCTCGAGCACGCCGTCGACGACGGCGAGACCGGTCTGCGGCGCCGCAGCGGCACCGGCGCGTCCCGCCCGGTCGGCGGCGGAGGGGATCTCGGTCATGGCCCGAGGCTACCGGGCGGCGCGCACCTCAGCCGCGCGGCACGTCGAGACCGCTGACGTCGGCGACGTCGCCGTGCTCGTCGAGCCAGGACCAGCCGGTCGCGGCGACGACGCGCCACCAGTCCGAGACGCCGCCGTCACCGTCGACGGCGAGCCGACCGTCCTGGGTCGTCCCCCGCCAGCCACCGCACGAGAACGCGCCCTCGTCGAGGTCGACGAGGGGCTGGGGCTCGAGCAGGCCCCCGAGGTCGGCGGCGACGTAGGTCGGGCGGGTGGCCTCGACGGCTGCGACCAGCTCGGTCGGCCCGGTGACCCCGGTCATCACCAGCAGGGTGTCGACGCCGGCGTTGATACCGCCCTCGATGTCGGTGTCGATCCGGTCGCCCACCATCAGCGGTCGCTCGCCGCCGAGGCGTTGAATGGTCTCGGCGAGCAGCGGCCGGGCGGGCTTGCCCGCCACGGTGGGCTCGACCCCGCTAAAGCGGCGCAGCGTGTCGACGAGCACACCGTGACCGGGGGCGACCCCGTAGGGCGTCGGGATGCTCATGTCGGTGTTGCTCGCCACCCACGGGAGGCCGTCGCGCACCAGCACCGCGGCCCGCATGACCTGGCGCCACGCGACGTCGGGTCCGTACCCGGTGACGAGGGCCACGTGGTCGTCGTCCTCGACGCGGGTCTCGACGTCCACCTCGTGGGCGTGCAGGCCCGCCTCGCGGACGGCCGCCCACAACCCGTCCCCACCGAGCACCAGCACGTGGGCGCCGTCCCCGTGCTCGCGCGCCAGGACCGAGGCCGCGGCCTGCGCGGAGGTCACGACGTCGCCGAGCGCGACCTCGACGTGGAGCTCGCGCAGGTGGTCGACCACGGCCTGCGGGGGCCGGGAGGCGTTGTTGGTCACGAACGCGCACCGCATCCCGGCGCGTCGCACCGCAGCGAGGTGGTCCGCGGCGCCGGGGACCGCGTCGGGTCCGACGTAGACGACCCCGTCGAGGTCGAGCATGGCGAGGTCGTAGGCCTCGGTCAGGGGTTCCGCGCTGCTACCGAGCACCGGCGCTCCTCGGGGGTCGGTCGGAGAGGGTCGAGGGGCACCCTACGATGCAGTGATGCCTGCTGACGTGCCGGTCGCCGGACCGAGGGTCCTCCCGGCCCTGCTCGGTCCGCGACGGCTCAGCCCGTTCCGCGCGCGACGGCTCGCCCTCCCGCTCGTCGCCGCCTCGGCCGGGGCACCGGACCGCGCCCTCAGCCGCCCGGTGGATCACCGGCGCGGCCAGTCGGCCCGCGGCGACGTCCGCCTCGACGACGAGGCGCACCTCCACGTGCACGAGCTGTGCGTCGAAGGTCGTCGCGTACGGGGGGTGGTCGGCGTCCTCGACCTGACCGGGGAGCACGTGGAGCTCGGTGACCGCGCGGGCGCGACGCTGCTGCCGCACGAGGGCGTGGACCCGGACCGCGTCGCGCGCCTGGCCGACCGCATGGCCGACCTGGCTCTCGACCCGGCCCCGCTGCTGCTGGTGCGTCGGGAGCGTGAGGGCCACGACGCCGCTCACCACCTGCCCGCCCTCCTGGCCCGCGCCACCCGGAGCGAGCCCGACCACGACGGTCTCGACGCGCGCGGGGGCCGGCACCGGCTCTGGGCCGTGCGCGACGACGGGCTGGCGCGGGGACTCACCGAGTGCGTCGGGCGGGGACGGCTGCTGGTCGCCGACGGCCACCACCGCCTCGCCGCGCACCTGGACCTGCGCGGGCGCAGTCCTGCGGTCGGTGACGGTGGCGCGCTCGCCATGGTCACCGACGACGAGGTCCACGCGCCGGTGCTCGCACCGATCCACCGCACCCTGACCGGCCTGGGTCGTGACACCGTGGTCGCGGCGCTGCGCTCCCGCGGGCACGTGGTGGTGCCGGCCGGCACGACCGCCCTCGCCCCACCCCGCGATCTGACCGCGAACCAGCTGCTGGTGGTCGACCCGCGCGGCTCCAGGCGGATGCTGGTGCACACCGACGACGTGACCACCGTCGTCGAGGCCCTGCACGCCGCCCTCGACCCGCTCCTCGGGGAGCGCGGCTGGGGGTACCACCACGACACCGCCACGGCCCTCGGCCAGCTCGAGCAGCCCGGCACCGTCGCGGTCCTGCTGCCACCGGCCTCGATCGCCGAGGCGTGGCGGGCCGCGGAGCAGGGCCGGCTGCTGCCGGCGAAGGCGACGTCGTTCCAGCCCAAGCCCCCGCTCGGGGTCCTGCTGCGCTCGTGGCTCGACGTGTGACCTCGTTGATGTGACGCGGCCGGGGCCCATCCTCGCCGCACCCGGCGCGACGGCCGAAATGCACCAAGGGCCCATCCCGCGAGGGATGGGCCCTTGGCCAAGGT
>CAVSIQ010000007.1:0-301746 GCA_963728085.1 uncultured Actinomycetota bacterium
GATCGCAAGAGTGACGTGCCCCGGGCCGGGAGCCCCACAGCGACGACCGCGCCGAGCGCGGCACGGTCACGGTCTCCACCGGTGTGAGCGGCCCCTCGTCACCTGAGCCCGCGGAGCCGGGCCACGCCCGGTCGGTGCGGGGGCGTGAACGTACGTAGGTGCACGCTGCTGCTCGAGGTGAAGTTGCCCTCGGCGTCCAGGACGGCCCGGTAGGTCCACAGGTGGCCGCGGCGCGGGAACGCCGCGCGGAACCGCCAGTGCCCGGCCGGTCCGGCGATCGTCGTGGCGACGGTCCGGAACGCGCACGACGTCGCGCACGCCTTTCGCTCGAACCGGACCTCGCGGCCGCCCCAGCCGGGGTTCACGTCCCCCCTCAGGACCGGCCGCGGGTGCCGGCGGGTGCCTCGCACGACCAGGTCGCCGTTGAGGTCCCGTTCCACCCGCACCCGCGACGCCGTCGAGGTGCTCGCGAGACGGGTCGCATCGCCGTCGAAGACGACCCGGTACGCCGCGTCACCGGCCAGCGGGTCGGAGACGAAGACATTGCCGACCTCATCCGTGACGCCATCGGCCACGTCGGCGAAGACCTCCTCACTGGCGAGCTTCCGCTCGACCCGGAGCGCGGCACCGGGTACCGGGGCGCCGCCGGCGTCGGTGAGCGTCGCGGAGAGACCCTCGAACTCCGGAAGGCGCACGTAGGGCTGCCTCGCCACGTCGTGGAACATGCCCCGCGCGACCGTGGGGACGACCGACACCGTCGTGAGCACGTTCGGCCCGTCGGCCGACGCGGGCGGCGGCCCCAGGCCCGCCATCAGCACGAGCTGCGCCCCCGCCGCCAGCACCAGCCCGCCCCGCCACGTCCGCGCGTCCATCTCGGCACGCTAGACCCGTCCCGCGCTGGTCACCAGCCCCTGTACCGCCGCCGCGATGTCGTCGCCAGCACCCGTGAGGACCGCGTCACCCGTGGTCCGACGTCACCTGAGCCCGCGGAGCCTGGCGATGCCCGGTCGGTCCGGGGGCTTGAGGGTGCGAAGACGCACGCTGGTGCTCTCGACGAAGCCGTCGGAGGCGACGACCGCCGCCCGGTAGTTCCAGATCCGGCCCGGTCGGGGGATCGCGGCGTGGAACCTCCAGTGCCCGGCACGCCCGGCCGTGGTCGTGGCGATCGTGCGGAACGCGCACGGCAGGTCGCACCGCCTCCGCTGCAGGACCACCTCGCGGCCGCCCCAGCCGGGGTGCACCACGCCGGCGAGAACGGGCCGCGGTCGCTGCCGGGTGCCACGGAGGACGAGGTGTGCGTTGAGGTCCCGCTCGAGCCGGACCTCGACCGGTCCGCCGCTGGTCGGCAGGTGGGTCGCGTCGCCGTCGTAGACGACCCGGTACTGCGCCGGGCCCTTGAGCCACGCGTCCAGCGAGGCCCATCCCTCCTCGGGGCTGGTGACGGCCGCGTCGACCTCGGTGAAGGTGGCCTCGTCCGCGAACCGTCGCTCGAGGCGCAGGACCGCGCCGGCCACCGGGGTCTGGGCGTCCTCCTCGGTCAGGGTGGCGAAGACCGTGACCTTCTGCGTCAGCCGCCGGTAGCCGGTCCTCACGTGGTCCTTGAACATGCCGACCGGACTGACGTTCCTCAGCGACAGGGACGTGGCCACGCCCGGGTCCTCCACCGCGGCCGAGGACGTGGCCGGCACCCCGAGGCCCGCCAGGACGGCACCGATCGCCACCACCGCACCCACTGCACCGCGCCGCGCCCGCATCCTCATCTGCCGACGCTACGCGCACCCGGGCTCCGGCGCCAGGGCTGCTGCGCCCGGTCGGACGGGGGGCCGCAGGCAGGGGGGCCCCGCTCGAAGGGCTGTGGCAAAGTACGCGAGTGAACTCCCTCGTGCTCGGACCGCTGCTCCGCCACGTCGACGAGACCACCGCGACGATCTGGGTCGAGACCGCCGAGCCGGGCACGGTCACCGTCACCGCCGGTGACCACGGCGCCGAGGCCCGCACCTTCGGGGTGCACGGCCACCACTACGCGCTGGTGGGCCTCGAGGGCCTGGCCGCGGGCAGCAGGTCGGCGTACACCGTGAGCGTGGACGGCGTCCCGGTGTGGCCTGAGGCCGACTCCCCCTACCCGCCCTCGATGATCACCACGCTCGACCACGCCAAGCCGCTGCGGATGGCGTTCGGCTCGTGCCGCACGTCGGTCTCCCACGACAAGGTGGGCAACGAGCTGCACGGCGTGGACGCGCTGCGCGCCTACGCCCTGCGGATGGCCGGGCTGGTCGACGCCGGCGGCGACGAGGACCCCGACCCCGGCCCGGAGGTGCGCTGGCCCGACCTGGTGCTGTTCCTCGGCGACCAGGTCTACGCCGACGAGACGACCGACGCGATGCGCGAGTTCATCTGCTCGCGCCGCGACATCGCGGAGCCTCCGGGCACCGAGCTGCAGGACTACGAGGAGTACGCCCACCTGTACTGGCTGGCCTGGTCGGACCCGGCGAACCGCTGGCTGCTCTCGACCGTGCCCAGCGCGATGATCTTCGACGACCACGACATCCGCGACGACTGGAACACCTCGCAGGCCTGGAAGGACGCGATGGAGGCCACCGACTGGTGGCACGGCCGGATCATCGGCGGCCTCTCGTCGTACTGGGTCTACCAGCACCTGGGCAACATGACCCCGGCCGAGCGGCTCGACGACCCCGTCTGGCGGCGCGTCGCCGCCCACGACGGCGAGGACGAGCTCGACGTCAGCGACCCGCTCGACGAGCTCTCCGACCGAGCCGACCAGCACCCCACGGCCTACCGCTGGAGCTACGTGCGCCAGTACGGCAGCCAGGCGCGGCTCGTCGTCATCGACTCCCGCGCCGCCCGGGTGCTCGACCCGGAGCGCCGCAGCATGCTCGACGAGGAGGAGATGCGCTGGCTCGACGAGCAGATGCGGGGCGACGTCGACCACCTGCTGGTCGGCACGTCGCTGCCGTTCCTGCTGGCCCCGGGCCTGCACTACGTCGAGGCGTTCGCCGAGGCCGTCGCGGCCGGCGGCTGGGGCACCCGGTCGGCGCGGTTCGGCGAGTGGGCCCGCCAACGGGTCGACCTCGAGCACTGGGCCGCCTTCCAGGACGCCTTCCAGCGCGTCGCGAGGATGACCCTGGAGGTCGCCCGGGGGGAGCGCGGTCGCGCCCCGCACACCGTCACCTTCCTCTCCGGCGACGTGCACCACAGCTACGTCACCGAGGCCTGGCCCACCGAGGACGAGGCTCGCGGGGAGGCCCCGCTGCGCAGCCGGATCATCCAGGCCGTGTGCTCCCCGATCCGCAACCCGCTACCGCGCAAGTGGCGCTTCGGCACGGCCGTGGCCTCCTACGGCGTGGCCGGCCCGCTGGGGCACGTCGTCGCGCGCTCCGCGAAGGTCCCCGAGGCGCCGCTGCGCTGGAAGCTGGCCCGCGGGCCCTGGTTCGACAACAACCTGGCCACCGTCGAGCTCGACGGCAAGGCCCTGCGGATGTGGTGGGCCACCGGCACCGTCGACGACGACGACCACCGTCGCCCGCGGCTGAAGCGGGTCGCCGAGGTGACGATGTCGTGACCGCCCTCGTCCTTGCCTCCGCCTCCCCGGCGAGGCTGGCCACGCTGCGGGCCGCCGGCCTCGACCCCAGCGTGGTGGTCTCCGGGGTCGACGAGTCGGTGCTGGGCGGCCTGCCCCCGGACCGGCTCGCCACGGGCCTCGCCGCGCTGAAGTGCCGCGCGGTCGCCGGCCGTGACCACCTGCCCGAGGGCGCCCTCGTGCTCGGTTGCGACTCCGTGCTCGAGCTCGACGGCCACGCGCTCGGCAAGCCCGCCGACGCCGCGGACGCGGCCCGGCGCTGGCGCTCGATGCGCGGGCGCAGCGGCGTCCTGCACACCGGCCACTGCCTCGTCGAGCCCGCGAGCGGGCGCGAGGAGGTGCGCGGCGCGGCCACCACCGTGCACTTCGCCGACCTGAGCGACGACGAGATCGACGCCTACGTCGCCACCGGCGAACCGCTCGCCGTGGCCGGGGCCTTCACCGTCGACGGCCTCGGCGGCGCGTTCGTGACCGGGATCGAGGGCGACTTCCACAACGTGGTCGGAGTCAGCCTGCCGCTGCTGCGCACGATGGTCGCCGACCTCGGGCACACCTGGACCGGGCTCTGGGACCGGTGAGCGCGCCCCGCGAGCCGATCCCCGCCGAGATCAAGGTCCTGGTCGGCTCCGCCTTCGTCATCGCGATCGGCTTCGGCCTGGTCTCCCCCGTCCTGCCGGCCTACGCGCGCAGCTTCGACGTGGGCGTCGCCGCCGCCTCCGTGGTCGTCTCCGCCTTCGCGTTCTTCCGGCTCGTCTTCGCCCCCGCCGGCGGGGCCCTGGTCTCCCGGCTGGGCGAGCGCCCGGTCTACCTGACGGGCCTGCTCGTCGTCGCTGCGTCGTCCCTGGCCACCGCGTTCGCGCAGTCCTACGGCCAGCTGCTGCTGTTCCGCGGCCTCGGCGGCATCGGCTCGACGATGTTCACCGTCTCGGCGATGGCTCTCCTGGTGCGCCTGGCCCCGCCGACGATGCGCGGCCGGGTCTCCTCGGCCTACGCCAGCAGCTTCCTGGTCGGCGGGATGCTCGGCCCGGTCATCGGCGGGGCACTGGCCACCTTCGGCCTGCGGCTGCCGTTCATCGCCTACGCGGTCGCGCTGGTCCTGGCCGCCGCGGTGGTCGGGTTCCGCCTCGGCGGCACCCGGCTCCGTCCCGCGCCGGGCACCCCCGAGCGACCGCCCATGCGGGTCGCCGAGGCGCTGCGGCACCGCACCTACCGGGCCTGCCTGGCCTCGGGGTTCGCCAACGGCTGGTGCAACTTCGGCGTGCGGGTGGCGATCCTGCCGCAGTTCGCGGTCGCCGTGCACGACGAGACCTGGGTGGCCGGCGTCGCGCTCGCCGCGGCCGCGCTCGGCACCGCGCTGACGCTGCAGGTCGCCGGCCGTCTGGCCGACCGCAGCGGGCGACGGCCGCTGGTCGTCGTGGGGCTCGTGGTCACCGCGGCCAGCCTCGGTCTGATCGGCCTGAGCGGCGACCTGCTCGTCCTGCTGCTCCTCTCGGCCGTCTCCGGTGTCGGGGCCGGCCTGGTCAACCCCGGCCAGCAGGCGGCCGTGGCCGACGTGGTCACCGCCGAGCGCAGCGGGGGCACCGTGCTCAGCACCTTCCAGATGGCCCAGGACAGCGGGGCCATCCTCGGGCCGGTGCTCGTCGGCGTGGTCGCCGACCAGCTCGGCTTCGGATGGGCGTTCGCCACCACCGCGGCGGTGAGCCTGCTGGCGGTGCTGCCCTGGCTGCGCGCTCCGGAGACGCTGCACGAGACGCGGTCGGAGGGCACGGCTACCGTCGAGGCATGAGCACCGACCCCACCTCCGCACCCGCCGCCACCACGGCCTCCGACCTCGAGCTCGACGGCCACGCGGCCCCCCTGGTGGGGCGCCGCTGGCCCGCCCAGGACCCCGCCTGGGTCGCCCTGGTCGTGCACGGTTACGGCGAGCACGTCGGGCGCTACGAGTGGGTCGCCGCCCGCCTGACCGAGGCCGGCGCCGCGGTCTACGGCGTGGACCACGTCGGCCACGGCCGCAGCGGCGGCGAGCGCGTCGTCGTCGAGGACGTCGACGGCGTCGTCGACGACGTGCACCTGCTGGCCCAGCGGGCCGGTCAGGAGCACCCCGCCCTGCCCGTGGTCCTCGTGGGCCACTCGATGGGCGGCCTGATCGGCGCCCGCTACGCCCAGCGCCACGGCTCCGAGCTGGGCGCCGTCGTGCTCACCGGGCCGGTCCTGGGCCGCTGGGACGCCGTCGAGGCCCTGCTGGGCGCCGAGGAGATCCCGGACACCCCGATCGACCCGGCCACGCTGTCGCGCGACGAGAGCGTCGGCGAGGCCTACGTCGCCGACGACCTGGTCTGGCACGGCCCCTTCAAGCGGCCCACCCTGCTGGCGCTGTCCTCGGCCTGCGACCGCGTCACCGCGCACGGCACGATCACCGAGGTGCCCGTGCTGTGGCTGCACGGCGAGGACGACCAGCTGGTCCCGATCGGGCCCACCCGGGAGGGCTGGGCCCACGTCGCCGGGCCGGACGCGGAGCAGAAGAGCTACCCGGGCGCGCGGCACGAGATCCTCAACGAGACGAACAAGGACGAGGTCCTCGAGGACGCCCTGGAGTTCGTGGCGCGCCACGTGCCGGGCGTGCGCCGCTGAGGGCCACCCGCGGCGCCGCGGCCTCACTCGACCGGCAGGCCGAGCCCCCGGGCGATGAGCATCCGCTGGACCTCCGAGGTGCCCTCGCCGATCTCGAGGACCTTCGCGTCGCGGTAGAGCCGCGCCACGGGGTACTCCTCCATGAAGCCGTAGCCGCCGAACACCTGGGTGGCGATCCGGGTCGCGCTGACCGCGGACTCGGTGGTGTACAGCTTGGCGACGGCGGCGGCCTGCTTGAAGTCCTTCGTCGGCACCTGCTCGCCGCGGGCCATCGCGTCCTTCATCGCCGCGGCCTTGTAGGTCAGCAGGCGGGAGGCGTGCAGCATGACCTCCAGGTCGGCGACCTGGAAGGCCACGCCCTGCTTGCGCCCGATCGGGCCGCCGAAGGTCTGCCGTTCGCCGGCGTAGGACAGCGAGGCGTCGAGGCAGGCCTGGATGCACCCCACGGCCAGCGCGGAGATCGCGACGCGACCGTCGTCGAGGGTGGACAGGAACTGGGCGTAGCCGCGCCCGCGGTCGCCGAGCAGGTTCTCGGCCGGCACCCGGGCGTCGTCGAAGGACAGCGGGTGGGTGTCCGAGGCGTGCCAGCCGAGCTTGTCGTAGGCCTTCTCGGCGGTGAAGCCGGGCGTGCCGGAGGGCAGCATGATCGCGCTGATCTCGGGCCGGCCGTCCTCGCGCGGCCCGGTGCGGGCGGTCACGGTGACCACGCTGGTGATCTCGGAGCCCGAGTTGGTGATGAACTGCTTGCGCGCCGTTGACGACCCACTCGCCGTCGACGAGCTCGGCCCTGGTGCTGGGTGGCGCCGGCGTCGGAGCCGGCGCCGGGCTCGGTCAGGCCGAACCCGGCGAGGCGCTCGCCGGCGACGAGGGCGGGCAGCCAGCGCTCCTTCTGCTCGGCGGTGCCGAAGGTCAGGATCGGGTTGATCCCCAGGCCCACGGCGGCCTGGAGGGTGATGCCCATCGACTGGTCGACGCGCCCGATCTCCTCGATGGCCACGCACAGGCTGGTGAAGTCGCCGTCCTCGCCGGCGCCGCCGTACTCCTCGGGGGCGGTGAGGCCGAAGAGGCCCATCGCGCCCATCTTCCGCACGACGTCGACCGGGAAGTGGTGCTCGCGGTCCCACTGGGCGGCGTACGGGGCGATCTCGGCCTCGGCGAACTCGCGGACGCTGGCGCGGAACTCCTCGTGCTCGCGGGAGAGCTCGAAGGCGGTGGTCGTCATGGGGTGATGGTAGCCACAGTGGTTAACGATTGTTAACCCGTGAAGAGCGTGGCCGCCTTGCGGACGGTCTCGACGATGCCGTAGGCCAGCGGGATCCCGACAGGGTCCAGGCGGCGGCGATGCGGCCGGTCATGCGTTGCTCCCCTCCTTCGCGCGGACGGCGCTGTCGGGCTCGTGGTGCTTCTCGTCGACGGGCCGGATCAGCAGGTTGGCCACGAACCCGACGGCGAGCACCCCGACCATCGTGAGCAGCGCCGGGCGGTAGTCCCCGGCGACGAGCTCGCCGGGCTCGCCCTGGGCGTCCAGGAACGCGTTGACGATCAGCGGGCCGGCGATGCCGGCGGCCGACCAGGCGGTGAGCAGCCGACCGTGGATGGCGCCGACCTCGAAGGTGCCGAAGAGGTCGCGCAGGTAGGCGGGCGCGGTGGCGAACCCGCCGCCGTAGAAGCTGATGATCACGCCGGCGAGGACCACGAAGACCACCGTCGACGAGGAGCCGCCCAGGGCGAGCAGCAGGTAGAGCGCCAGCCCCCCGCCGAGGAACATCATGTAGGTCTGCTTGCGCCCGATCACGTCGGAGGTCGAGGACCACACGAAGCGGCCGGCCATGTTGGCGATCGAGAGCACGCCCACGAAGCCGGCGGCCGCCGCGGCCGTGACCGTGGAGCCGCCGCCGTCGCGGAAGAAGTCGGTGATCATGGGCGAGGCCTGCTCGAGGATGCCGATGCCGGCGGTGACGTTGCAGAAGAGCGCGACCCACACGAGCCAGAACTGCGGGGTCCGGACGGCGCTCGTGGCCGACACGCGCGCCGGTGGTGACCATCTTCTGCTCCTTCTGCTGCGACGGGTCCCAGCCCTCGGGCTGCCAGTCGTCGGCGGGGACGCGCACGATCAGCGCGCCGAAGAGCATGAGCACGCAGGTAGACGATGCCGAGGGTGACGAAGAGCGCGGTGACGGCGCCGCCGCTGGACGGTCTGGTCGGGGTAGTCCGCGTCGTAGAGGGTCAGCAGCCGGCCGGTGAGCGGGGCTGGCGAAGAGCGCGCCGCCGCCGAAGCCCATGATCGCCATGCCGGTCGCCAGGCCGGGCCGGTCGGGGAACCACTTGATCAGCGTGGAGACCGGCGAGATGTAGCCGATGCCCAGCCCGATGCCGCCCAGGACGCCGTAGCCGAGGTAGACCAGCCACAGCTGGCCGGCGCTGATGCCGACCGCGGAGACCAGGAAGCCCGAGGACCAGAAGATCGCGGCGACGAACATCGCGGCGCGCGGCCCGTTGCGGTCGACCCAGGTGCCGAACAGCGCCGCGGAGACGCCGAGCATCACGATGGCCAGCGAGAAGATGAACCCGACGGCGGTCAGGCTGGAGTCGAAGCGCTCGACGAGCGCGTTCTTGTAGACGCTGGTCGCGTAGACCTGGCCGATGCGAGATGTGGACGGCCAGCGCGGCGGGCGGGACCAGCCACCGGCTGTAGCCGGGGGGCGGCGACGATGCGCTCGCGCGCGAGGAACGACAGGGAGCACGGGTGACCTCCCATGCTGGCTACCGAGACGGGACAGTGCTATCCGCGACCCGTCTAGGGCGCGCACCCGGCCGGGTGACCCACGTCACCCCTCCGGGCCACGGGGTGGGGCGGGCCGCCACGAGCTGGCGACCCCGCCGCCCGCCCCGGGGCCCGGAGCCCTAGACTCCGCTGCGGAGCCCGCGGCGGCCGCCGCCGGGACCCCGTCTGGAGGAGAGCCAGGTGTCGCAGGTCAAGCCGTTGCAGAAGGTGCTCATCGCCAACCGCGGCGAGATCGCGGTGCGGGTGATCCGCGCGTGCCGCGACGCGGGGATCGGCAGCGTGGCGGTGTACGCCGAGCCCGACCGCGACGCGGTCTTCGTGCGGCTCGCCGACGAGGCCTAGTCGCTCGACGGGCGCGACGCCCGGGCGACACCTACCTCGACATCGCGAAGATCATCGCCGTCGCCGAGAAGTCCGGCGCCGACTCGGTGCACCCGGGCTACGGCTTCCTCGCCGAGAACGCCGACTTCGCCCAGGCCGTGATCGACGCCGGGCTGGTCTGGATCGGCCCGCCGCCGGCGGCCATCGAGAGCCTCGGGCGACAAGGTCAGGGCCCGCCACATCGCCGAGAAGGTCGGCGCCCCGCTGGCCCCCGGCACCAAGGACCCGCTCGAGCGACGCCGACGAGGCGGTCGACTTCGCCGAGGAGCACGGCCTGCCGATCGCGATCAAGGCCGCCTTCGGCGGCGGTGGTCGCGGCCTCAAGGTGGCCCGCGAGGATGTCCGAGGTCGCCGACGCCTTCGAGTCCGCGGTGCGCGAGGCCGTGGGTGCCTTCGGCCGCGGCGAGTGCTTCGTGGAGAAGTTCCTCGACCAGCCGCGCCACGTCGAGACCCAGTGCCTGGCCGACCAGCACGGCAACGTCGTGGTCGTCTCCACCCGCGACTGCTCGCTGCAGCGCCGCAACCAGAAGCTGGTCGAGGAGGCGCCGGCACCGTTCCTGACCGAGGAGCAGGTGGACCCGGCTCTACGAGTCCTCCAAGGCGATCCTGTCCGAGGCCGGCTACGTCGGCGCCGGCACCTGCGAGTTCCTCGTCGCCCAGGACGGGACGATCTCCTTCCTCGAGGTCAACACCCGCCTGCAGGTCGAGCACTGCGTCTCCGAGGAGGTCACCGGCCTCGACCTGGTGCGCGAGATGTTCCGCGTCGCGGCCGGTGAGGAGCTCGGCTACGACGACCCCGAGGTCCGCGGCCACTCCATCGAGTTCCGGATCAACGCCGAGGACGGTGGGCGCGACTTCATGCCGGCTCCCGGCACCCTGTCCGCCTGGAGCCCACCCCAGGGCCCCGGGCGTGCGCGTCGACGGCGGCTACGAGAACGGCGAGACCGTCCCCGGCTGCCTTCGACTCGCTGGTGGCCAAGCTCATCGTCACCGGACGCGACCGCACCCAGGCCCTGGAGCGCTCGCGCCGTGCGCTGGCCGAGTTCGTCGTCGACGGCATGCCCACGGTCGTCCCGTTCCACCGCGCCGTCGTCGTCGACCCCGCCTTCGTGGGCGAGCCCGCCGAGGACCCGACCGGCTTCGGCGTCTACACGCAGTGGATCGAGACCGAGTTCGACAACCGGATCGAGCCCTACGGCGGTGACGCGGCGCAGGCGGCGGAGGCCGGTGAGCGGCGCACCGTCGTGGTCGAGGTCGGCGGACGCCGGCTCGAGGTCGTCGTGCCGGCCGACCTGGGTGGCGACGGCACCGGCGGGTCGGGCGGCTCGGGGGGCCGCGGCAGCCGCCCGAGGCGGGCCGCGGGCTCGCGCTCGGGGTCGACGGTCTCCGGGGACTCGGTGACCAGCCCGATGCAGGGCACCGTCGTCAAGGTCGTCGTCACCGACGGCCAGGAGGTCGCCGAGGGCGAGACCATCGTGGTCATCGAGGCGATGAAGATGGAGCAGGCGATCAAGGCCCACAAGGCCGGCACCGTCGGCGGGCTGAGCGTCGAGGTCGGCGGCAGCCTCACCAACGGCGAGGTCGTCTGCGAGCTGACGGACTGACCTGCTGAGGCGGCGCCGGGCCCGGGCTCGCGTGCGCGGGCGCACCCCGGGCGTCCCCGTACGCTGCGGAGCATGGCACCGACCGGACCGTCCCTGCGCGAGCCGAGCGAGCGGGTCAGCCCCCGCGCCCGGCTGATGTGGACCCTCGGCGAGACCGTCGAGGGCGTCCTCACCGTGGGCGTCGTGTGGGCCGTGCTGCACGTCACCGGCTGGGTGGACGTGCGCTGGTGGTACGTCGCCCTCGCCCTGCTCGCGGTCGCCGTGAGCGTCGCGGTCGTCCCGCGCTGGCGCTACGCGGTGCACCGCTGGGAGGTCACCGACAGCGCGGTGTACACCCAGACCGGCTGGTGGGTCCGCGAGCGCCGGATCGCCCCGATGTCGCGGATCCAGACCGTCGACTACGTGGAGGGACCCCTCAGCCGGCTCTTCGGACTGGCCACCGTCACGGTCACCACCGCGTCGGCCGCGGGGGCCCTGCAGGTCGTCGGGCTCGACCGGCACCGCGCCCGGGCCCTGACCGAGGAGCTCACGGTGGCCGCCGACACCGTCGAGGGCGACGCGACGTGATCGACCCCGGCCCCGCCCCGGAGACCGACCCCGACCAGCAACCGACAGCAGCCCGACCAGCAGCCCGACCAGCAGCCCCCGCGCGTCGACGCGGGGCCGCCCGAGCAGCCCTGGCAGCGGCTCGACCGTCGGATGCTGCTGGTGCACCCGGTGCGCGAGGTCCTGCGCTTCCTTCCCGCGGTGCTCGTCGTGCTCGTGGCCGGGTCGGGCCGCGACGGCATGCGCTGGGAGCTGCTCGGCATCGTCGTCCCCGTCGCCATCGGGCTGCTGCGCTACCTGACGACCCGCTTCCGCATCGCCGAGGGTCGCATCGAGCTGCGCACCGGGCTGCTCGTGCGCCGCTCGCGCACCGCCGTGGTCCACCGGGTGCGCGCCGTCGACCTCGAGGCCAGCCCGATCCACCGCGTGCTGGGCCTGACCTCGGCGCGGATCGGCACCGGGACCTCCGACGACGAGCAGCAGATCCACCTCGACGGCCTGACCTCCTCGGTGGCGCAGCGGCTGCGCGACGACCTGCTGCGCGTCACTCCCCTCGCCGTCGACCCGACCCCCCCGGTCACCGGGAGCACCGGCGACCCGGGTCCGCAGGACGCGGGCGACGCCCGCGTCGACGCCGGCGCCGCGGCACCGGGTGCCCCCGCCCCGTGCGCGGAGGCGGATGGTGCCGCGCCCGAGCCGGCCGTCCTCGCCCTCGACCCGCGGTGGGCACGCTACGCGCCGCTGACCAGCACCGGCGTCGTCGTGCTGGCCGCCGTCGTCGGCTTCGGCGGCCAGCTCGCCGACCGCGCCGCCTCCCTGCTGCCCGACGCTCCCCCGGGGCTCACCGAGGAGCCGGCCGGCGTCGGGGCGGTGGTGGTCCTCGGTCTGGTGCTGCTGCTGGTCGCGGCCGCGCTGATGTCGCTGTTCGCCGTCGTCGGGTACCTGGTGGGCTACTGGGGCTTCACGCTGCGTCACCTGGACGGGTCGTGGCAGCTGCGACGCGGCCTGACCACCACCCGCGAGACCAGCATCGACGACGAGCGGCTCGCGGGGGTGCGGCTGCACGAGCCGCTCTCCCTGCGGGTGGCCGGCGCCGCCCGGCTGGGCGCGATCGTCACCGGCCTGGGCAGCGCCCAGTCGGCCAGCGCGCTGCTGGTGCCGCCGGCCCCCCGGCGCGAGGTCGACCGCGTCGTCGACGCGGTCATCGGGGCGCCGGTCGCCCGGGCGGAGCTGGTGCCCCACGGCCCGGCCGCGGCCCGACGGCGGTGGCTGCGGGCCCTGGTGCCCGCCACGCTGGTCCTGCTCGCCCTGGTGACCGGGGTCCTCCGCCTCGACCTGGCGCCCTGGTGGCTGGCCGCCGGCGGGGGGCTCGTCGTGCTGGCCGTCGCGCTGGCCGCAGACCGCGTGCGGGGCCTGGGCCACGCCCACGTCGAGGGCCACGTCGTGGCCCGCTCGGGCAGCCTGGCCCGGCGCCGCGAGGTGCTCGGCGACGACCACGTCATCGGCTGGAACCTGCGTGCCACGTTCTTCCAGCGGCGCGCCGGCCTGACCGGTCTGGCCGCCACCACGGCCGGCGGCCCGCAGTCGGTCGGCGTCCTCGACGTGCCCGAGGACCAGGCCGTCGCCCTGGCCCTGGCGGTGCTGCCCGACGTGGTGCGCCAGTTCCTGAGCGAGCCCTGCCCCGCACCGGTGCCCGCACCGGTGCCCGGACCGGTGCCCGGACCGACGGGGGCGCCGACGAGCCAGGATGGGTAGCCTCCGGCCATGTTCTCCAAGGTGCTGGTGGCCAACCGTGGCGAGATCGCGATCCGGGCGTTCCGGGCCGCCTACGAGCTCGGCGCGCGCACCGTGGCGGTCTTCCCCTACGAGGACCGCGGTTCCGAGCACCGCCTGAAGGCCGACGAGGCCTACGAGATCGGGGAGCCCGGCCACCCCGTGCGCGCCTACCTGGACCCTCAGGGCATCGTCGAGGTGGCCGTGCGCGCCGGCGCCGACGCCGTCTACCCCGGCTACGGGTTCCTCTCGGAGAACCCCGCCCTGGCCGAGGCCTGCGCGAACGCCGGCATCACCTTCGTCGGGCCCACCAGCACCGTGCTCGAGCTGACCGGCAACAAGGCCCGGGCGATCGAGGCGGCCAAGGCGGCCGGCGTGCCGACGCTGGCCGGAGTCGAGCCGTCCACCGACGTCGACGCCCTCGTCGAGAGCGCCAGCGCCCTCCCCTTCCCGCTGTTCGTCAAGGCCGTCGCGGGCGGCGGCGGCCGCGGGATGCGCCGCGTCGACCACCCCGACAAGCTGCGCGAGTCGATCGAGGCGTGCATGCGCGAGGGAGAGGCCGCGTTCGGTGACGCGACCGTCTTCGTCGAGCAGGCCGTCGTCGACCCCCGCCACATCGAGGTCCAGGTGCTCGCCGACGGCGACGGGGAGACCATCCACCTCTTCGAGCGGGACTGCTCGGTGCAGCGGCGCCACCAGAAGGTCGTCGAGATCGCCCCCGCGCCGAACCTCGACCCCGACCTGCGCGAGCGGATGTGCGCCGACGCCGTGCGCTTCGCGGCGCAGATCGGCTACCGCAACGCCGGCACCGTGGAGTTCCTGCTCGACCCCGAGGGCCGCTACGTGTTCATCGAGATGAACCCGCGCATCCAGGTCGAGCACACCGTCACCGAGGAGGTCACCGACGTCGACCTCGTGCAGAGCCAGCTGCGGATCGCGGCCGGCGAGACGTTGGCCGACCTCGGCCTGAGCCAGGACACCGTCAGCCTGCGCGGCGCGGCCCTGCAGTGCCGGATCACCACCGAGGACCCGGCCAACGACTTCCGCCCCGACACCGGCACCATCACCACCTACCGCTCCCCCGGGGGCGGCGGCGTCCGCCTCGACGGAGGCACGACCTACACCGGCGCGGTGGTCTCGGCCCACTTCGACTCCATGCTGGCCAAGCTGACCTGTCGCGCACGCACCTTCGACAAGGCGGTGGAGAAGGCCCGGCGCGCGATGGCGGAGTTCCGCATCCGCGGGGTTTCCACGAACATCGCCTTCATCCAGGCCGTGCTGGCCGACCCCGACTTCCAGGCCGGTCGGGTGACCACCGCCTTCATCGAGACCCACCCGCACCTCGTCGAGGCCCGCTCCTCGGGCGACCGCGGCACGAAGCTGCTCACCTACCTCGCCGACGTCACCGTCAACACCCCGCACGGGCGCGCGCCGGTCACCGTGGTCCCGGCCACGAAGCTGGCGCCGCTGGACACCAGCGTCCCCGCCCCCGACGGCACCCGTCAGCTGCTGCTCGACGTGGGCCCCGAGGAGGTCGCGCGCCGCCTGCGCGCCCAGGCGGCCGTCGCGGTCACCGACACCACCTTCCGCGACGCCCACCAGTCGCTGCTCGCGACCCGGGTGCGCACGCGCGACCTGCTCGGTGTGGCCGGCCACGTCGCGCGGACCACGCCGCAGCTGTGGTCGCTGGAGGCCTGGGGCGGGGCGACCTACGACGTCGCCCTGCGGTTCCTGTCCGAGGACCCCTGGGAGCGCCTGGCCGCGCTGCGCCAGGCGGTGCCCAACATCAACCTCCAGATGCTGCTGCGTGGACGCAACACGGTGGGCTACACGCCGTACCCGACGGCGGTGACCGACGCCTTCGTCGAGGAGGCCGCCGCCACCGGCATCGACGTGTTCCGGATCTTCGACGCCCTCAACGACGTCGGCCGGATGCGACCGGCCATCGACGCGGTGCGGGGCACCGGCACGACGGTGGCCGAGGTCGCGCTGTGCTACACCGGCGACCTCTCCGACCCCGGCGAGCGGCTCTACACCCTCGACTACTACCTGCGCCTCGCCGAGCGGATCGTCGAGGCCGGCGCCCACGTGCTGGCCATCAAGGACATGGCCGGCCTGCTGCGCGCCCCCGCGGCCCGCACGCTGGTCACGGCCCTGCGCGAGCGCTTCGACCTGCCGGTGCACCTGCACACCCACGACACCACCGGTGGTCAGCTGGCCACCCTGCTGGCCGCGATCGACGCCGGGGTCGACGCGGTCGACGCCGCGTGCGCGGCGATGGCGGGCACCACCTCCCAGCCGTCGCTGTCGGCCCTGGTCGCCGCCACCGACCACGCCGAGCGCGAGACCGGTCTGTCGCTGGCCGCGGTCAACGCGATGGAGCCCTACTGGGAGGCCACCCGGCGGGTCTACGCCCCCTTCGAGTCCGGCCTGGTCGCGCCGACCGGACGGGTCTACCGCCACGAGATCCCCGGCGGCCAGCTGTCCAACCTGCGCCAGCAGGCCGTGGCGCTGGGCCTGGGGAGCTCGTTCGAGCAGATCGAGGACATGTACGCCGCGGCCAACGACATCCTCGGCAACGTGGTCAAGGTGACGCCGTCCTCGAAGGTCGTCGGCGACCTCGCGCTGCACCTGGTCGCCGTCGGCGCCGACCCGGCCGACTTCGCCGAGAACCCGGGCTCCTACGACGTCCCCGACTCGGTGATCGGCTTCCTCTCCGGCGACCTCGGCGACCCCCCGGGCGGCTGGCCCGAGCCGTTCCGCACCCGCGCGCTGCAGGGTCGCACGGTGAAGCCGCCGGTGGCCGAGCTGAGCGACGAGCAGCGCGAGGGCCTGGCCGCGGACCGCCGCGCCACGCTGAACGAGCTGCTCTTCCCCGGCCCCACGGCCGACTTCCGCGAGTCGCGCCGCGTCCACGGCGACCTGTCCGTGCTGCCCACGCTGGAGTACCTCTACGGCCTCGGCCACGGCGAGGAGCACGTCGTCGAGCTCGAGGAGGGCGTGACCCTGCTGCTGGGCCTGCAGGCGATCGGTGAGCCCGACGAGCGGGGCCTGCGCACCGTGATGGCCACGATCAACGGCCAGCTGCGCCCCGTCGTCGTGCGCGACCGCAGCGTCTCCTCCGATGTCGCGGTGGCCGAGAAGGCCGACGCCGCGCGCCCGGGCCACGTCGCCGCGCCGTTCCAGGGCGTGGTGACGGTGCAGGTCGCGCAGGGCGCGCGTGTCGAGGCCGGGAGCACGGTGGCCACGATCGAGGCGATGAAGATGGAGGCCGCGATCACCGCGCCGGTGGCCGGCACCGTCGAGCGGGTCGCGATCGGTGCCACGCAGTCCGTCGAGGGCGGCGACCTCGTGCTCGTCCTGGGGTGAGCGAGGCCACCGACCCCACCCGGGCGGCCGGCGCCGACCCCGCACCCGGGCCGATGGCCGCCCCGCTGCTCGCCGGCGTCGTCACGGCCGTCGTCGGGTTCTCCAGCTCCTTCGTCGTGGTCCTCACCGGCCTGGTCGCCGTCGGGGCTACACCCGAGCAGGCCGCGTCGGGCCTGGTCGCGCTGTGCGTGGCCCAGGCGGCCGGGATGACCTGGCTCTGCCTGCGTCACCGCACACCGATCACCCTGGCCTGGTCGACGCCCGGGGCAGCGCTGCTGGTCAGCACCGGCGCGGTCGCGGGCGGGTGGCCCGCCGCCGTCGGAGCGTTCGTCGCCTGCGGCGTCCTGGTCCTGCTCACCGGGCTGCTGCCGCGCCTCGGCGCCCTGGTCACCGCGGTGCCGGTAGCGCTGGCGCGCGCCATGCTGGCCGGCGTCCTGCTCCCGCTGTGCCTGGCCCCGGTGACGGCGCTGGTCGAGGCGCCCGTGCTGGTCGCCCCCGTCGTGGTCACCTGGCTGGTGCTCGTGCGCCTCGCGCGACGCTGGGCGGTGCCGGGATCCCTCGCGGTGGCGCTCGCGGTGCTCCTCCTCGACGCCGGCGACGCCCTCGGCCGCGGCGACCTGGTGCCGACCCTGTCGCCGACCGCACCCGCGTGGACGCTGCCGGCCCTGCTCTCGGTGACGCTGCCGCTGTGGGTGGTCACCATGGCCTCCCAGAACATCCCCGGCGTCGCGGTGCTGCGCAGCTTCGGCTACGGCGCGCCGTGGCGCGAGTCGATGACCGTGACCGGTCTCGGCACCCTGCTGGCCGCACCGCTGGGCGGCCACGCGGTCAACCTCGCGGCCATCACGGCCGCGCTCGCCGCCGGGCCGGAGGCCGGCGAGGACCGTTCGCGTCGGTGGCTCGCGGGGCTGAGCGGGGCGGCGACCTACCTGGTGCTGGCCGCCCTCGCCCCGGTCGTGACCGCGCTCGTCGCCGCGGGCGCCGACGGGGTCGTGCAGGCCGCTGCCGGGCTCGCGCTGCTGGCCACGCTCGCGGCCGCGCTCGGCGAGGCGCTCGCCGAGCCGGAGGGGCGCGAGGCGGTCGTGGCCACCTTCGTCGTCGCCGCGTCCGGCGTGGCCGTGCTCGGGGTCGGCGCCGCGTTCTGGGCCCTGCTGGTCGGGCTGCTGGTGCGCGCCGTGCTCGGCGCGGGCCGGCTCAGCCGGTCGTGAACCAGGTGGAGGGCAGTCCGAAGCCGAAGCGGAGCTCCTCGCCGCTGACCGTCACCGTGCCGCGCGTGCCCACCAGGGCCACCGTGCCGACCCGGCCGCCCCACTCGCCGTTGCCGTCGCGGTTGCCGGGCCGCACCGAGCGCAGGCTGCCGATCGCCGGGCGCCAGGACTCGATCGAGGAGCGGGAGATCGTGCGCGTCCAGCTCGCGTAGCCGTTGCCCGAGCCGACCTCGTGGGTGTCGCGCTTGGCGGGCAGGTAGGCGAAGCCGCCCTTCGCGGTCCAGCCGCCGTTGCTGGAGGAGAACTGGGTGAGCGCGGGCTCGTCGCCCGCGTAGCGCGCCACCCGGCGGGTGGCGCGGATCGCCGCGTCGCTGGCCGGGTGCTCGGCGTCGGCGCCCCCGTAGACCTGGCACGACGTGGTGTCGCAGACCTGGTAGTGGCTGTTGCGCGGGTGCGCCCGCTCGTAGGCGACGTAGCTGCGCGCTGCGACCGCCTGGGCGCGCACCGCCTGGGGCGACCACAGGGCCGGCATCTCCAGCGGCACGACGCCGCGCAGGTAGTCCTCGACCGGGACCACGTTCACGGTGTCGCGGTCGCCGGGTCCGTCGCTGGAGCGCGCGGGCGGCACCACCGAGCGCAGCAGGCCGCGGTAGGCCGTGCTGCCCGAGGGCTCGACCAGGCGGATCGGGGCGCCGCCGGCGCCCAGCTCGGCCTCGCGCGCGTAGCGGCGCACCACGCGCCACGACCCCGAGCGCTGCACCGACACGACGCTGCCGCTCCCGGCGCCGGGCGTGATCCGCCAGCGCTGCGCCCCCGCCGCCGACAGCCGCGTCCAGCCGGACCTGCCGACGGGGCGCACACGCAGGCCGGTGCGGTCCTCGACGACGAGGTCGGGGCTGGTGTCGGCGGTGAGCAGCACCTGCACGCGCCCGCGGACCGTGGCCCACCGCGTCCCGGGGTAGTAGAAGGAGATGATGCGGCGGTAGGACCAGCCCTGCTGGGCCGCCCCCTTGGCCCCGTACTGGCTCATCCCGTGCCCGTGGCCGTAGCCGTGGCCGCGCACCGTGATCGAGCCGGTGGCGGTGGGCGCGACGGGTGCCGCGGCGGGGCCCGGGTCGAGCCGGGCGACCGGGCCGACGACGTCGGCGGTGCCGAGGGGCTCCGGCCCCCCTGCGCCGCCCGCGGCGTGGGCCGCCCCGGGCGCCGAGACCAGCGCGGCGAGGAGCGGCGCGGCGAGGAGCAGGGCGGGGGTGCTGCGGCGGTGTCCGTGGGGTCGCGTCACCGGCCGAGGGTACGTCCGGCGCGGCCGCCCTGTCCGGTGGACGCGGGCTGCGGGACCGTTCTTCAGGAGCCGACCTTGTGCAGGCGCCGGGCGGCCTCGGCCACCGAGCCGCTCAGCGAGGGGTAGACGGTGAAGGTGTGGGCCAGCTGGTCGGCGGTCAGCGACTCCGCCACGGCGATCGCCACCGGGTGGATCAGCTCGCTGGCGCGGGGGCCGACGACCACGCCGCCCACGACGATGCCGGTGCCGGGGCGGCACAACAGCTTCACGAAGCCGTCGCTGACGTTCTGCATCTTCGCCCGGGGGTTGCCCTTCAGCGGCAGGGTGACGACCTCGGCGTTCATCTCCCCGGCGTCCACCGCCTGCTGCGACCAGCCGACCGTGGCGATCTCGGGGGCGGTGAAGACGTTCGAGGAGACCTTCTTGAGGTCCAGGGGGGCCACGGCGTCGCCGAGGAAGTGCCACATCGCGATCCGACCCTGCATCGCGGCCACCGAGGCGAGCATCAGCACGCCGGTGCAGTCGCCGGCGGCGTAGACGCCGCGCGCGGTGGTGCGCGAGACCCGGTCGACCGTGACGAACCCGCCCTCGTCGAGCTCGACCCCGGACTCCTCGAGCCCGACGTCGTCGGTCTTGGGCACCGACCCGAGGGCCAGGATGCAGTGCGAGGCCTGGACGCTGCGGCCGTCGGTGAGGGTGACGGTGACGACGTCGCCGTCCCGGGTCACCGACTCCATCCGTGAGCGCGAGAGCACGTTCATCCCGCGGCGGGTCAGCACGTCCTCGAGGACGACGGCGGCGTCGGCGTCCTCGCCGGGCAGCACGCGCTCGCGCGAGGAGACCAGGGTGACCGGGACGCCGAGTGCGAGGTAGGCGCTGGCGAACTCCGCGCCGGTGACCCCGGAGCCGACGACGACGAGCTCGGTGGGAAGCTCGTCGAGGTCGTAGACCTGCTCCCAGGTCAGGATCCGCTCGCCGTCGGGCTGGGCCGAGGGCAGGGTGCGTGGTGCGGCGCCGGTGGCGACCAGCACCGCGTCGGCCTCGATCGCGCGGTCGCCGACGACGACGCGACCCGGGCCGTCGAGGCGTCCGCGGCCGGTGACGACCTCGACGCCCTCCTTCTCCAGGCGCTGGGCGATGTCACCGGACTGCTCCGCGGCCAGGCGCTTGACGCGCGCGTTGAGCCGCGCCAGGTCGACGCGCACGCCCGCGGCGGCGTCGCCCTCGTGGTCGTGGAAGGTCACGCCGAGCTCGGAGGCGCCGTGCATCTCGGTCATCAGCTCGGCGGTGGCGATCAGCGTCTTGCTGGGCACGCAGTCGGTGATGACCGCCGATCCGCCGAGTCCGTCGGCGTCCACGACGCAGACGTCGGCACCGAGCTGGGAGGCGACGAGGGCGGCCTCGTAGCCGCCCGGGCCACCGCCGAGGATGACGACCTTCTCAGACATGGGGCTCCTCCCGCGGGCCGCGAGGGGCCCGCCGGTCGGTCGTGCGCGGGTGCGGCCGCCGGGGGTCGGAGGGTCCGCTCAGAGGTTGATCATGTGACCCGCGATCCCCTCGATGGCCTCCTTCATGGCCTCCGAGAGGGTCGGGTGGGCGAAGACGTTGCGGGCGACCTCGTCGGCGGTGAGGTCCCACTGCTGGGCCAGCGTCAGCGCGGGCAGCAGCTCGGTGACCTCGGGGCCGATCAGGTGCGCGCCGACGATCTCGTGGTGCTCGGCGTCGGCGATGATCTTGACGAACCCGACGCCCTCGGCCATGCCGCGGGCCTTGCCGTTGGCCGAGAAGGGGAACTGCGAGACCGTGACGTCGTAGCCCTTCTCCTTGGCCTGCTCCTCGGAGTAGCCGAACGAGGCGATCTGGGGTTGGCAGAAGGTGGCGCGCGGGATCATGTCGAAGTTGATCTCCATCGTCTCCGCGCCGCCGATCGTCTCGGCCGCCACCACGCCCATCGACTCCGCGGTGTGGGCCAGCATCAGCTTGCCGGTGACGTCGCCGATGGCCCACACGTGCTCGACGTCGGTGCGGCCGCGGCCGTCGACGGCGATCGCGCCGCGCTCGGTGAGCGAGACGCCCACGGTGTCGAGGCCGTAGCCGTCGACGCGGGGGGCGAAGCCGATGGCCTGCATGACCTTGTCGGCCTCGAGGACCTGCTCCTCGCCGTCCTTGGTGACGGTGACGGTGACCTTCTCGCCGGAGTCGTCGATCGACTCGACCTTGGTCTCCAGCATGACCTTCACGCCGAGCTTCTTGTAGGCCTTGAGGAGCTCCTTGGAGACGTCCTTGTCCTCGGTGGGCACCATCCGGTCGAGGAACTCCACGATGGTGACGTCGACGCCGAAGTTGACCATCACGTAGGCGAACTCGACCCCGATCGCGCCGGAGCCGGCGATGATGATCGAGCCGGGCAGCTCCTCGGTGAGGATCTGCTCCTCGTAGGTGACCACGCGCTCGCTGAGCTCGGTGCCGGGCACGAGGCGCACCTGGGCGCCGGTGGCGATGATCAGGTCGTCGCAGGTGTAGGAGGTGGTCTGGCCCTCGGCGTCCTTCACCTCGATGCCCTGGCCGCCCTCGACCGCGCCGACCAGGGTGCCCCAGCCGTCGATCTCGGTGATCTTGTTCTTCTTCATCAGGTAGTGGACGCCCTTGGCGCTGGTGTCGGCGACCTTGCGGCTGCGCTGGTGCGTGGTGGCGAAGTCCATCGTGGCGTCCCCGGAGATGCCGAAGGTCTTCTTCTCCTTGGTGATGATGTGGGAGATCTCCGCGTTGCGCAGCAGCGCCTTGGAGGGGATGCACCCCACGTTGAGGCACACCCCGCCCCAGTACTTCTCCTCCACCACGGCCACGCTCTTGCCGAGCTGGGCCAGGCGGATCGCGGCGACGTAGCCGCCGGGGCCGGCGCCGAGGACGAGGACGTCGAAGTGGGTCTGCTTCTCGCTCACGGCACCACCCTAGCCACCACCGGCGACGCCGGGGACCCCGGCGGCTAGCCTCGCGCCCGTGACCCTCTACGCGGCCTACGGCACGAACCTCGATCCGGCACGGATGGGCGCCCGGGCGCCGCACTCCCCGCTGGCGACCACCGGGTGGCTGCAGGGCTGGCGGCTGACCTTCGGCGGCGAGGAGCACGGCTGGGACGGCGCGCTGCCCACCCTGGTCCAGGACGCCGCCGGCCAGGTCTTCGTCGCCGTCTACGACGTCACCCGGGAGGACGAGCAGGCCCTCGACGGCTGGGACGGCGCCGACCTCGGCCTCTACCGCAAGACCAAGGTGCGGGTCTCGACGCTGACCGGCGACGAGGTCGTGTGGACCTACGTCCTCGACGCCTACGAGGGCGGCCTGCCGTCGGCCGCGTACCTCACCGCCCTCGCCGACGCCGCCGCCTGCGCCGCCGCGCCCGACGACTACGTCGCCGCCCTGCGCGCCCGCCCCTGCCACCCCGCCCCGCGGTAGGGCCGCCGGGCTGCAGGAATCCCCGGCTGACCGGGGATTCCCGACGTTGTCGGGTGTTGCAACCCCCGACAAGTGTCTGTTCGCCCTGACAAGCAGCGGCGGGCGACCGCGCACCCGTCGCCGCAGGACGCTTGACCTCTCTCAGGCCGCCTCAGGGCTCTCGTCCAGTGCCCGCCGGATCATCTCGGCTGTCGCGGAGGGCCGGTCGAGGTCGGCCCAGGAGATGCGGACACACCGCCAGCCGGTGATCCGGCGCACCAGGTCCTCCCGCTCCTTCTCCGCGATGAGGGCCTCCGTCGTCGTCTGGCCGGCCGCGAGCAGCTTCGTGTACTTGGCACGCCCGTCGACTTCGAGGAAGACCCCGCGCTCCGGCCAGGCGAAGTCCAGTCGGGCGACGACCCGACCACGATGGTCGGTGACGACGACCTGGGCCTCGGGTCGGGGCAGGTGCTCGCGCCACGCCAGCATGCGGAACCGCGACTCGGCGACGGACTCGCTCCGCCCGTCCGCCAGCCGGATCGCGAGGTCGGTCGTGAGCGACGACGGCCAGCGGTCCATGCCCTGCGCGTAGCGGGTCGTCAATGTCTCGCGACTGGTGAGACCACGGTGGATGAGGGCGTCGAGGTGGACCACCGCGATCTCGAGGTCGACCATGGTGGTGAGCTCCAGGGCCGCCCGGGTAGGACTGGTGACGAGCAGGTCACCCGTCGAGACCACGTCCCCGTCGATCAGCCGCCCGCGGTGCTGCCTGACGCCTGCCTCGGCCCGCCCTGCCCGTCGGTCGGGCCTGGTGACGTGGACCACGTCGAAGGACAGGCCGTGGTCCGGTCCGTCGAAGAACGCCAGGGCGGAGGCGTGCGAGACCACGAGCGGCACCGGTGACGCAGCCAGCACCGCTCGTGCGGCCAGCTGGTGCCGGCCCGCACGTGTGAGCGCCGTGTAGGCCGCCCCGTCGACGTAGGCGCCGCGCCGGGGCCGTGCCAGCTCGCCGCGACGGACAGCCTGGCTGAGCATCCGGTCGGTCCATCCTCGGGCGACGAGCTCGCGACGTAGGAGGACCGGCGTCGACGCCGTCGCTCTCGCGGTGTGGGGAACCATCATCACCACAGCCTCGCGACCGGCCGCGGCGTCCCCATCCCGTTCGTCTGCGGCTGTGCAGGACGGGCGCGTTGATCGGCGCTGTGGCGTGCTCGTGGTCTCCCCGGGGGAAGCGTGGTGGGCGGGCGTGCTGGTCAGGGACGTCGTGCACCTGTCGGGGGTTGCAACCCCTGACAGGTGCGGGAATCCCCGGTCAGCCGGGGATTCCCGCAGCCGCCGCACCCCGTCACACGGCTACAGTCCTGCCGGTGAGCAGCCCGACCGACCACGACGCCCGGGCCCGCGAGGCCGCCGACACGCTGGCCAGGCTGACGGGGGTGGAGCACCACGACGTCGCCCTGGTGCTGGGCTCGGGCTGGCTGCCGGCGGTCGACGCGCTCGGCGAGACCGTCGCCGAGGTCGACGTCACCGACCTGCCCGGTTTCAGCGCCGCCGCGGTCGCCGGGCACTCGGGCAAGGTCCGCTCGGTGCGCGACGGCGACCAGCGGCTGCTGGTCTTCCTCAGCCGCACCCACTACTACGAGGGCCGCGGGGTCGCCGCCGTCGTGCACGGGGTGCGCACCGCCGCCGCCGCCGGGTGCCGCGCGATCGTGCTCACCAACGGGTGCGGGGGCCTCGACGAGTCCTGGACGCCGGGCACCCCGGTGCTGATCAGCGACCACATCAACCTCACCGGCGTCTCCCCGCTGGAGGGCGCCACGTTCGTCGACCTCACCGACCTGTACTCCCAGCGCCTGCGCACCATGTGCCGCACGGTCGAGCCGAGCCTCGACGAGGGCGTCTACGTGCAGTTCCCCGGGCCGCACTACGAGACCCCCGCCGAGATCCGGATGGTGCGCGCCATGGGGGGCGACCTCGTCGGGATGTCGACGACACTGGAGGCGATCGCCGCCCGCGCGGCCGGCCTGGAGGTGCTCGGACTCAGCCTGGTCACCAACCTCGCCGCCGGGATCAGCCAGCAGCCGCTGGACCACGACGAGGTCATCGAGGCCGGCCGCGAGGCGGCGACCCGGATGGGCGACCTGCTCTCCCGCGTGGTGCCCGGCATCTGAGCCCCACCCCGGACGCGCCGGCCCGGCAGGGGCGCGGTTAGGTGGGACGCATGACCCTCCAGCAGCGCACCCTCGGCACCACCTCGCCCCTGACCGTGCCCTCCCTCGGCCTCGGCTGCATGGGGATGTCGGAGTTCTACGGCACCACCGACGAGGCCGGCGGTGTCGACACCATCCGCCGCGCCCTCGACCTCGGCGTCACCTTCCTCGACACCGCCGACATGTACGGCCCCTTCACCAACGAGCGCCTCGTCGGCACCGCGATCGCCGGCCGGCGCGACGAGGTGCAGCTCGCCACGAAGTTCGGCAACGAGCGCGACGAGGACGGCACCCGCCTGGGCATCAACGGCCGCCCGGAGTACGTCCACCGGGCCTGCGACGCCTCGCTGCAGCGCCTCGGCGTCGACCACCTCGACCTCTACTACCAGCACCGCGTCGACCAGAGCGTCCCGATCGAGGACACCGTGGGCGCGATGTCCGAGCTCGTCACCGCCGGCAAGGTGCGCCACCTCGGGCTCTGTGAGGCCTCGCCGGCCACGATCCGACGCGCGCACGCCACGCATCCGATCACCGCCCTGCAGACGGAGTACTCGCTGTTCACGCGCGACCTGGAGGACGAGATCCTCCCGGTGCTGCGCGAGCTCGGCATCGGCCTGGTGCCCTACTCCCCCCTCGGGCGCGGCATCCTCACCGGCGCCATCACCGACGAGTCCAGCCTCGACGAGGGCGACTCGCGCCTCTCGGCCTACTTCCCGCGCCTCAACGGCGAGGGCCTGCGCGCCAACCTGCGCCTCGTCGACCGGGTGCGCGAGCTCGCCGATCGCCACGGCTGCACCCCCGGGCAGCTGGCGCTGGCGTGGGTGCTGGCCCAGGGCGACGACGTCGTCCCGATCCCGGGCACCAAGCGGGTGCGCTACCTGGAGGAGAACGCCGCCGCCGCCGACGTCGCGCTGTCGGCCGAGGACGTGCGTGCCCTCACCGAGGCCGTCCCGCGCGACGCGGTCGTCGGCGACCGCTACGGCGACATGAGCTCGATCGACGCCTGAACGCCGGCGCTCAGCAGTGCGGGGCCTGATCGGTGAGGTCGAGGCGGCGGACGGCGACCGGCCACGCCCGCAGGGCGGCCGCGCGCACCGCGGGCTCGTCGTCGACGAGCAGCGTGCGCAGGGCGGCGACGTGCTCGACGTCGGCGACGGCGCCCAGCGCGCGGGCCACCTGGGCGCGCACCCGCGGCTCGGGTCGGCCGACCAGCCGGGCCACCGGCTCCCCCGCGCCGGCCACCTCGTGGCGCGCGCAGACCTTGAGACACATCTCGACCGGGCGCCAGTGCTCGTCGCCCAGTCCGCGCAGCACGACCGGCGTCGCGGCGTCGTCCCACGCGTGCAGCAGCCCCCGCGCGCCCCAGGTGCGCAGCCAGTAGCCGCGCCAACGGTCGGGGTCGCGCACCGGGTCACCGGGGCGCCAGCCGTGGCCCGTGAGGTAGGGCAGCACGTCCAGGTGGTCCTCGCGGGGCGCGCCCTCCAGCAGCGCGCAGCACCGCGCGACGACCTCGTCGAGGCCCACGCGCCCGACGAGCTCGTCGAGGAGCACCCGCACGCACGCACCCGCGTCCGAGGGCGGCGGCAGGCTCACCCGCCCATCATGGGCCGAGCGGCCCGGCGGGGCTACCGTGCCGCCATGGCCTCACCCGACCTCGCCGACCTCCTCGACCGCGCCCGCGCCTGGGCCGCGGAGGACCCCGACCCCGCCACCCGGGGCAGGCTCGAGGACGAGATCACCGCCGCGGCCGGCGGTGGGGACGCCACCGTGCTGGCCGACCGCTTCGCCGGCACGCTGGAGTTCGGCACCGCCGGTCTGCGCGGCCCGCTGGGGCCGGGGCCGAACCGGATGAACCGCGTGGCCGTGATGCGCGCCGCCGCCGGCCTGGCCTCCTACCTGCGCGAGCACGCCCAGGCCGGACGGGGCCGCCTCAAGGTCGTCATCGGCTACGACGCGCGGCACAACTCCGAGGTGTTCGCCCGCGACACCGCCGCGGTGATGACCGGCGCTGGCATCGAGGCGCTCGTGCTGCCCCGCGCCCTGCCGACCCCGGTGGTGGCCTTCGCGATCCTCCAGCTCGGCTGCGCCGCCGGCGTCATGGTCACCGCGAGCCACAACCCGCCCGAGGACAACGGCTACAAGGTCTACCTCGGTGACGGCAGCCAGATCGTCCCGCCGGCCGACGCCGACATCGCTGCCCGCATCGCCGCGGTCGGGCCGCTGGCCGACCTGCCCCGAGGCGAGCCGGGCACGGTCCTCACCGAGGACGTCGTCGACCGCTACCTGGACACCGTCGCCGACCTCGCCGGCGACGGCCCCCGCGACCTGTCCGTCGTCTACACCCCCCTGCACGGCGTGGGCGCCGCCCCGGTGGTGCAGGTCCTCGAGACCGCCGGCTTCGAGACGCCCCGTGTCGTGGCCTCCCAGGAGCAGCCGGACCCCGACTTCCCCACCGTCTCCTTCCCGAACCCCGAGGAGCCCGGTGCCATGGACGCCGCCCTCGAGCTCGCCGAACGGGTCGGCGCGGACCTCGTCGTGGCCAACGACCCCGACGCGGACCGCTGCGCCGCCGCGGTGCCCGGTGACACCGGGTGGCGGTTGCTGCGCGGCGACGAGATCGGTGCGCTGCTGGCCCACCACCTGCTCGCCTCGGGCCGCCGGGGCACGTTCGCGACCTCGATCGTCTCCTCCACCCTGCTGGCCAGGATGGCCGCCGCCGCCGGCCAGCCGCACGCCGAGACCCTGACCGGGTTCAAGTGGATCGGACGGGTCGAGGGCCTCGCCTTCGGCTACGAGGAGGCGCTCGGCTACTGCGTCGACCCCGAGCGGGTGCGCGACAAGGACGGCGTCTCCGCGCTGCTGCTGCTGTGCGAGCTGGCCGCGACGACCAAGGCCGAGGGCCGCGAGCTGGTCGACGTCCTCGACGACCTCGCCGTCGAGCACGGCCTGCACGCCACCGACCAGCTCTCGGTGCGCGTCGAGGACGTCGCGCTGATCGCCGGCGCGATGCAGCGGCTCCGCTCCACGCCCCCGACCGAGCTCGGCGGCCTGGCCGTCGAGCGGGTCGACGACCTCACCGAGGGCTCGGACGACCTGCCGCCAACCGACGGCCTGCGCTACTCCCTGGCGGGAGGCGCCCGCGTGGTGGTGCGCCCCAGCGGCACCGAGCCGAAGCTGAAGTGCTACCTCGAGGTCGTCGTCCCCGTCGAGCAGGGCGCCGAGGACGTCACCGACGTGGTGGGCGCCGCCCGCATCCAGGCCGCCACCCGGCTCGACGCGCTGCGCTCGGACCTCGCCGAGCTGCTCGACCTCTGAGCCGGGACGAGCGCGGCCTCGCCCCGGCGGCGCCGGTGCCGGCGAGGACGGGCCGCTCGGGAGGCCGGGACGGGCCTCCCGCGTGACGAGAACAGACCCCTCGGCCGGCTGGGACGGGCCGCTCGGCGGGTCAGGTGAGGGCCGCTCGGCGGGTCAGGTGAGGGCGAGCAGGAGCACGGTGGCGACGGCCGCGAGGGTGGTGAGGGCGATCTCGGGCCAGGCCGGCTCGCGGCGCACGCCGCTGGCGAGGGCGGCCTGCTCGGGCGACCCGGCCCGCACCCGCGCCTCGAGGCGCCCACGGGAGGTCAGCTCGACCAGGCGCGACTCCACGAAGTCGGCGTAGTCGACGCCCAGGGCACGCGGCGGGGGGTGGCCGTCGCCGCCGCGGTCGACCGAGCCCAGCCCGAAGAACGTGCCGATCCCGCCGCCCTGGGCACGGCCCCCGTGGTCGTGGCGCAGCAGCGCGCGGCGCGGCCGGCCCAGCGCCGGGCAGGTGAAGCGACGACCGCCGGCGGTGACGACGAGGACCTGGCGCAGGGTCACCGACTCGACGGCGCCCAGGGGCAGGCGCACCGTCTCGTACATCGTGCGCAGCACCAGCTGCCCCTCGCCGACCCACACCCGCGGACGCAGCATCGCCGACCACAGCAGCACCGCCGCCAGGACCGCCGCGGGCCAGCCCCACGCCGGCACGCTCAGGTCGGGCTCGCGCACCCCGACGCCGACCACGAGCAGCACGACGCTGATGCCCAGGACCCCGAGGAGGCGGCCGCCGGTGGGGCGGAAGTCCTCCTCACGCTGGCCGGGCACGGTGCTCCTGGGGTCGGTCACGGTCCCTCGTCGGGCGGGCGGGCCCGGGCGTCGAGGGTTGCGGGCGCCGGGCCGCGGCAACCCTATGCTGGCCCCCATGGCTGCACCCCTCGTCGACCCCCCGCTCGCCGGGGACGTCGCGTCCTCGCCGAGCACGCTCCGCCGGTTCCTGCACGGGCTGCCGGGCGTCGACCAGGTCGGAGCCGAGGCCCGGGCGGCCATGCTGAGCAGCCGCTCGATCAAGACCACGGCCAAGGAGCAGGCGCTCGCGCTCGCCGTGCGGATGGTCGACCTGACCACGCTCGAGGGCCAGGACACCCCCGGCAAGGTGCGCGCCCTGGCGGCCAAGGCGATGCGGCCCGACCCCACCGATCCCTCCTGCCCGTCGGCCGCCGCGGTCTGCGTCTACCCCGACCTGGTCGGCGTGGCCAAGCAGGCGCTGGGCGACAGCGGCGTCAAGGTCGCCTCGGTGGCCACCGCGTTCCCCGCGGGCCGGGCCTCCCGGGCCGTCAAGCTGGCCGACGTCGCCGACGCGGTCGCAGCGGGTGCCGACGAGATCGACATGGTCATCGACCGCGGCGCGTTCCTGTGCGGGCGCTACGGCGACGTGCGCGACGAGATCGTGGCCGTCCGCGCCGCCTGCCAGCGCACCGACGGCCCGCCGGCCCACCTCAAGGTGATCCTCGAGACCGGCGAGCTGCACACCTACGACAACGTGCGCCGCGCGTCCTGGCTGGCCATGCTGGCCGGCGCCGACTTCATCAAGACCTCCACCGGCAAGGTCTCCCCCGCCGCCACCCTGCCCGTCACCCTGGTGATGCTCGAGGCGGTGCGCGACTTCCGCCGCGCCACCGGACGGATGGTGGGGGTGAAGCCCGCCGGCGGCATCCGGACCAGCAAGGACGCGATCAAGTACCTGGTCACCGTCAACGAGGTCGCCGGCCCAGACTGGCTGGACCCCGACTGGTTCCGCTTCGGGGCCTCCTCCCTGCTCAACGACCTGCTGCGGCAGCGCGCCAGGATCCGCACCGGCCACTACACCGGCCCCGACCACGTCACCCTGGACTGAGGACCCCGTGCCCGACACCCCGGCCACCCACCCGACCCCGTTCTTCGAGTACGCCCCGGCGCCGGAGTCGACCAGCGTCGTCGACCTGCGCGCCTCCTACGGCCTGTTCGTGGACGGCGCGTTCGTCGACGGCCACGGCGAGGCCTTCACGACCGTCAACCCCGCCACCGAGGAGGTGCTCGCCGAGGTCGCCTGCGCCGACGGCCGCGACGTCGACGCCGCCGTGGAGGCCGCCCGCCGCGCGCAGAGCCGGGTGTGGGGCCGGATGCCGGGCCGTGAGCGGGCCAAGTACCTGTTCCGCATCGCCCGGATCCTGGCCGAGCGCAGCCGCGAGCTCGCCGTCCTCGAGACCCTCGACAACGGCAAGCCGATCCGCGAGTCGCGCGACGTCGACGTGCCGACCGTCGCCGCCTACTTCTTCTACTACGCCGGCTGGGCCGACAAGCTCGAGCACGCCGGCTACGGCACCACCCCGGTCGGCGTCGCGGGCCAGGTGATCCCGTGGAACTTCCCGCTGCTGATGCTGGCCTGGAAGGTGGCCCCCGCCCTGGCCTGCGGCAACACGGTGGTGCTCAAGCCCGCCGAGACCACCCCGCTGACCGCGCTGCTGTTCGCCGAGATCTGCCAGCAGGCCGACCTCCCGGCGGGCGTCGTCAACATCCTGCCCGGCGCCGGGGAGACCGGCCGCGCGGTCGTCGAGCACGCGGGAGTCGACAAGGTCGCCTTCACCGGCTCCACCGAGGTCGGACGCTCCATCGCCCGGGCCGTGGCCGGCACCCGCAAGCGGGTGACCCTCGAGCTCGGCGGCAAGGCCGCCAACATCGTCTTCGACGACGCCGCGATCGACGAGGCCGTCGAAGGCACCGTCAACGGGATCTTCTTCAACCAGGGCCACGTGTGCTGCGCGGGCAGCCGGCTGCTGGTCCAGGAGTCGATCGCCGAGGAGCTCCTCGAGCGGCTGCGCGCGCGGATGACCACGCTGCGCGTCGGCGACCCGCTGGACAAGAACACCGACGTCGGGGCGATCAACTCCCCCGAGCAGCTGGCCCGGATCCGCGAGCTGACCGCCGTCGGCGAGGCCGAGGGCGGCGAGCGGTGGTCGGCCCCGTGCACGCTGCCCGAGCGCGGGCTCTGGTTCGCCCCCACGCTGTTCACCGGCGTCACCCAGGCCCACCGGATCGCCCAGGAGGAGATCTTCGGCCCGGTGCTCTCGGTGCTCACCTTCCGCACCGCCGACGAGGCGGTGGCCAAGGCCAACAACACCCCCTACGGCCTCTCGGCCGGGGTGTGGACCGAGAAGGGCTCGCGCATCCTGTGGATGGCCCAGCAGCTGCGGGCCGGCGTGGTCTGGGCCAACACGTTCAACAAGTTCGACCCCACCTCGCCCTTCGGCGGCTACCAGGAGTCCGGCTACGGCCGGGAGGGCGGCCGGCACGGGCTGGCGGCCTACCTGAAGGACGGTGCGTGATGGCTCCAGGCGACCAGCGGCTCGACGTGCGCAAGACCTACAAGCTCTACATCGGCGGGGCGTTCCCCCGCTCGGAGTCGGCGCGCTCCTACGTGGTGGGCGGCGCGAAGGGCCGGTTCCTGGCCAACGCCTCGCAGGCCTCCCGCAAGGACGCCCGCGACGCCGTCAGCGCTGCCCGCAAGGCCTTCGGCGGCTGGTCGGCGCGCACCGCCTACAACCGCGGTCAGGTGCTGTACCGGGTGGCGGAGGTCCTCGAGGGCCGCCGCGACCAGCTCGAGCGCGAGCTGCGCGAGGCCGAGGGCGTCAGCGCGTCGAAGGCCCGCCGGTACGTCGAGGCCTCCGTGGACCGGCTCGTCTGGTACGCCGGGTGGGCCGACAAGATCGCCCAGGTGGTCGGCAACGCCAACCCCGTCGCCGGGCCCTTCTTCAACCTCTCGACGCCCGAGCCCAGCGGGGTCGTGGCCGTCGTGGCACCGCGGGGGCCGCTGCTGGGCCTCGTCAGTGTGCTCGCGCCCGTGGTCGTCACCGGCAACACCTGCGTCGTCGTGGCCAGCGAGGAGCACCCGCTGCCCGCGATCACGCTGGCCGAGGTGATGGCCACCGCCGACGTCCCGGGCGGCGTGGTCAACGTCCTGACCGGGTTCCGCGCCGAGCTCGCCGGTCCGCTGGCCTCCCACGGCGACGTCGACGGCCTCGACCTGACCGGTGTCGACGACCCCGACCTGGCCCGCGACCTCGAGGTCGCCGCGGCCGGCAGCCTCAAGCGGGTGCGGCGCCCCGCACCCGTGGACGCGCCCGAGGACCTGCTCGCCGACCCCCGGCTGGACCGGATGACGACGTTCCTGGAGACCAAGACCGTCTGGCACCCGGTCGGGCTCTGAGCCGCGCCGACTAGCGTCTGCCCGTGAGCACCGTGAGCACCCACTCCCTCGGCCCGGCCACCGTCCACCGCATCGGCCTGGGCGCCATGCAACTGCCCGGGCCCGGCGTCCTCGGCCCGCCCCGCGACCGCGACGAGGCGCTGGCCGTGCTGCGCCGCGCCGTGGAGGCCGGCGTCGACCACGTCGACACCGCCCAGTTCTACGGCCCCGACGTGGCCAACGAGCTGATCCGCGAGGCGCTGCACCCCTACCCCGACTCCCTGGTCCTCGTCAGCAAGGTCGGTGCGCAGCGTGGCACGGACGGCTCCTGGCTCCCGGCGCAGCGTCCCGAGGAGCTGCGCTCGGCCGTCGAGGACAACCTGCGCACCCTGGGCGTCGAGCGGCTGGGCGCGGTCAACCTGCGCCTGATGGAGCCCGCGCAGCTCGCCGCGGCGCCTCCGGAGCAGCGGGTCGCGCTGGAGGACCAGCTGCGCGAGATGGCCGCGCTGCGCGAGGAGGGCACGATCGCCGGCATCGGGATCTCCACCGCCACCCTCGAGCAGGTTCGTGCCGCGCACGAGGGCGTCGGCCTGGCGTGCGTGCAGAACGCGTTCAGCCTCCTGGACCGCAGCGACGCCGACGTCCTGGACTACTGCGCCGCGCACGGCATCGCCTACGTGCCGTACTTCCCGCTGGGCTCGGCCTTCCCGGGCATGCCGAAGGTCGTCGAGGACGAGACCGTCGTCGGCCTCGCCGAGCGTCTGGGCGCCACTCCCGCGCAGGTCGGCCTGGCCTGGCTGCTCGCGCACCGCGAGAACGTCCTGCTCATCCCGGGCACCTCGCGGTTGAGCCACCTGGAGGAGAACCTCGCGGTCGGTGACGTGCGTCTCGGTGCGGACGACCTCGCCGCGCTGGACGCCGTCGGGGCCTGAGCGTGGGGCGGGGCACCGACGAGGACTCCGGCGAGGGCCGGGCGCAGCCCTGCCGCGCCCGAGTGGTCGTGCTGGCCGGCCCGTCGGGGGCCGGGAAGTCGCGGCTGGCCGAGCGCAGCGGCCTGCCGGTGCTGCGTCTGGACGACTTCTACCGCGAGGGCGACGAGCCGGGCCTGCCGCGCATCGCCTCCGGCGCGAACTCCGGCCTCGTCGACTGGGACCACCCCGCCTCGTGGGACCACGACGCCGCCCTGGCCGCGATGGAGGCGCTGAGCGAGGACGGCCGGGCCGAGGTGCCCGTCTACGACCTGGCCTCCAGCGCTCGCACCGGCGTCCAGGTGCTCGACCTGCACGGGTCCGCGCTGTTCGCGGCCGAGGGGATCTTCGCCGCCGAGGTCGTCGAGGAGTGCCGCTCCCGCGGGCTGCTGGCCGCTGCCTTCTGCGTGACCCAGCATCCGCTGGTCACCTTCGCCCGACGCCTCCAGCGCGACCTGCGCGAGCGCCGCAAGCCGCCCCTGGTGCTGCTGCGGCGCGGGCTGGCCCTGCTGCGCGACCAGCCGCGCGTGGTCGCCCGCACCGTCGCGGTGGGCTGCGAGCCGCTGACCGGCGACGAGGGCCTGCGCCGGCTCCGGGGGCTCGAGGCGAGCCGCTCCGGGCACCGCTGAGCCGTCGGCGGCCTCAGCCGCGGGCGTCGCCCACCCGCGACGGCGCCCCGAGCCCCTCGAGCTGCTGCAGCGCCCGCTGCGGCACCGGGAGAACCTGCGCGAACTCGCTGGCCCGCACGTCGCGTGCCAGGTCCCGCGGGCCCCAGGCGACGATCGCGGCCACGGCCAGCCAGGCGACGAGTACCGTCCCCAGCGCGGACCCGACCGCGCTGACCAGCCGTCCGCGGCGCAGCGCGCCGACCACGGCGAGGAGTACGGCGACGACGATGACGACGTCGACCAGGGACAAGGAGCCGAGATCGGGCACGGGGCCTCCGGGCTGGCGGGGGTGGCGGGGACGGACGTGGTTCCAGGATGGCGCACCCGGCTGTGACGATCCTGAGGACGAGCTCTCCCCCGGCGGTGCCCGCCGTGCCCGAGGTCGACGGCCCGGTCGACGGCCCGGTCGACGGCCCGGTCGACGGCCCGGTACCGTGCCCGCGTGCCGTAGGCCACGGGTCGGCACCGCGAGGAGGTCCCGTGCAGCCGACGCCCCTGGGGGTGCAGCCCGACGACCGCTCCTGCGGCGCCGCCTGCCTGGTCGTGGCCCGCGCGCTGGCCGATCCGGCCTACGCCGCCTGGGTCGACGCCGACCCGCGCCGCTGGAGAACCGAGGTGCTCGCCACCCACCGCACGGTCACCGGTCTGCGCGACCACGGCCGGTGGGCGGCGCCGTGGCCGCGCCTGCTGGGGACGCCGCCGTGGGCCCTCGCGCGCCGACTCGCCCTGACCGACGGACGGCCGCGACGCACCCGGTGGCGCCCGGACCTCGCCGAGGTCCGGCGGGTCGTCGCCGGCGGCACGCCGGTGGCCCTCTTCGTCGGCTCGCGGACGCTGCCGCGACACGTGCTGCTCGCCGTCGGGCCAGACGGGGACGACGTGCGCGTCTACGACCCGGCCCGGGGCACGACCCTGCCGCTCGCGGCCGCGCTGGCCGCCGGCTGGCCGAGGGTCTGGTGCGCCATCAGCCCGCGGTGACGCCCAGCGCCGCGTAACCGGGCTTGATGACCTCGTCGATGATCACGAGCCGCTCGTCGAAGGGCAGGAACGCCGACTTCATCGCGTTGATCGTCACCCAGCGCAGGTCCTCCAGCGTCCAGCCGAACGCCTCGACCAGGGACGTCATCTCCGCGGTCATCGAGGTGCCGCTCATCAGGCGGTTGTCGGTGTTCACCGTGACCCGGAAGCGCAGGTCGCGCAGCAGGCCGATCGGGTGCTCGGCGACGGAGGTCGCCGCGCCGGTCTGCACGTTCGAGGCGGGGCACAGCTCCAGCGGGATCCGCTTGTCGCGCACGTAGGCCGCGAGCCGGCCCAGCCGCGCCGTCCCGGACTCGTCGAGGGTGATGTCGTCGACGATGCGCACGCCGTGGCCCAGGCGGTCCGCGCCGCACCACTGGATCGCCTCCCAGATCGACGGCAGCCCGAACGCCTCGCCGGCGTGGATGGTGAAGTGCGAGTTCTCCCGCTGCAGGTACTCGAAGGCGTCGAGGTGGCGGGTCGGTGGGAAGCCGTCCTCGGCTCCGGCGATGTCGAAGCCGGCCACGCCGCGGTCGCGCCAGGCCACGGCCAGCTCGGCGATCTCCCGCGAGCGGGCCTGGTGGCGCATGGCGGTGAGCAGCTGGCGCACCACGATCCGTCCGCCCGCGGCGGCGACCGCGGCGGCGCCCTCCTCGAAGCCCGGCCTGGACGGCGGCGACGGTCTCGTCGAGGGCGAGCCCCTCCTCGACGTGCTGCTCGGGGGCGCAGCGGACCTCGGCGTAGACGACACCGTCGGCGGCAAGGTCCTCGACGCACTCGCGCGCGACGCGCCGCAGCGCGGCGGCGGTCTGCATCACCGCGACGGTGTGGGCGAAGGTCTCCAGGTAGCGCTCCAGGGAGCCCGAGTCGGCGGCGTCGCGGAACCAGCGACCCAGCGCGTCCGGGTCGGCCACCGCGTCGGCGACGGGCAGCTCGTGACCGGTCTCGGCGGCGAGCTCGGCGACGTGGCGGGCCGCAGGCCGCCGTCGAGGTGGTCGTGCAGCAACACCTTCGGGGCGCGCCGCACCAGGTCCCGATCGGGGGCGATAGGTTCGGACGAGGGGGCGGTCACACTCTCATCCAACCACCGGGCAACGGCCCGCCGGACCGCCGGGGAGGAACCACCATGCGCACGTTCACGTCCTTCGACGAGGTCGCCGACGCCGCCGGCGACGAGCTCGGCACCAGCGACTGGGTCACCATCGAGCAGGAGCGGGTCGACCAGTTCGCGGACGCCACCGGCGACCACCAGTGGATCCACGTCGACAAGGAGCGCGCCGACGCCGGCCCCTTCGGCGGCCCTATCGCGCACGGCTACCTGACGCTCTCCCTGGTGCCGATGCTGGGCAGCCAGGTGTTCGCCTTCGACACCCCGGGCCCGAAGGTCAACTACGGCGTGAACAAGGTCCGCTTCCCCAACCCGGTCATGGTGGGCAAGCGCATCCGTGCCCACGTCACCCTCGGCGAGGTCACCGACCTCCCGCGCGGCAAGCAGGCCACCGTCCGCACCACCGTCGAGATCGAGGACGAGGACAAGCCCGCCTGCGTCGCCGAGTCCGTCGTCCTGCTCCTCGAGGCCTGAGCAGACCGGCCCGTCCCGCCCGCCGAGGGGTCTGCTTCAGGCGGCCGACCGGTCCGTGTTCGTCACCCGAGCGGCCGGTTCTCGTCACCCGAGCGGCCCGTCGTGCGCGGCGAGCCGTCAGCACGTGACGCCGGACTCCGGTGGCGGCCAGCACGCGCTACTACCAAGGCGGAAACAGCCCCTCGCATGACTGAAACGGGCCGCTCGGCTGACTGGAACGGGCCGCTCGGCTGGCAAGAGGGGGCCGCTCGGCGTCAGGGGGTGAGGGACAGCTTGCCGCCGGGGTGCTGGCCCTGGAGGACGCGCAGCGCGTCGACGGCCTGCTCCAGGGGCCAGGAGCCGGCGAGGGTGACCTCGAGGGCGCCGGCGCCGGCCAGGCGGACGAGGTCGCCGCGCACGGAGTCGCGGTAGGCCTGGCTGGCGGGCATCGAGCCCGCGATCACGCGGATCCCGTCGGCCTCGGCGCGGCCCATCGCGGCGATCGTGACGATCCGGTCCCGGTCGGCCACCAGCTCCAGCGAGACGTCGACGGCCTCGTCGGTGCCGACGCAGTCCAGGGCGGCCACGACGCCCTCGGGTGCGGCCTCGCGCACCCGGTCGGCCAGGCCGTCGCCGTAGGCGACCGGGACGCCGCCGAAGCGGCGGACCTCCTCGAAGCGGGCCTCGCTGGCGGTGCCGACCACGCGCACGTCGAGCCGGGCGGCCTGCTGCAGCAGGCTGACGCCGACGGCGCCGGACGCACCGTGCACCAGGACGGTCTCACCCCGCGAGGCGCCGGTGACGTGCAGCATCTCGGCCGCGGTGGTGCCGGCGAGCAGCAGGTTGGCCGCCTGCTCCCAGCCCAGCGAGTCGGGCTTGGCGTAGACGTCCTTCGGCGGGCACCGTCAGGGCCGTGGCGAAGCCGCCGCGGACGCGGAACGCGAGCACCGCGTCGCCCACCGCTCCCCCGCCCGAGGCGATCTCGGTGCCGGGCCCGACCGCGACGATCTCGCCGGACACCTCGTAGCCCACCGGCCGCGGGAAGTCGGCGGCGTCGCCACCGGCGACGTGCTTGAAGTCCGCCGGGTTCAGCCCGGCCGCCCGCACCCGGATCGTCACCTCGCCGGGGCCCGGGGCGGGGACGTCGACCTCGCGCATCTCGAGGACGTCGAGGTCACCGGGCCGGGTCGCGATCCACTGCTGCTCCATGCCGGCCCAACCCGCAGGGCACACCGCGACATTCCCGTCCCCCTCCGGTCGGCGGGTGCGCCGGCCGCGGCGATCGGGCAGTCTCGGGCCATGACCTACCAGCTCACCGTCGTCTACCACCACCCCGACGACGTCGACGCCTTCGACCGCCACTACGCCGAGCACCACGCCCCGCTCGCCGCGTCGATCCCCGGCGTGCGCTCCTACACCACCAGCCGACCCGACCCGGGCCCCGACGGCGCCCGGGCGGAGCACCTGGTGGCCGTGCTGCTCTTCGACGACGCCGAGGCCTTCGCCGCCGGGATGGGCAGCGAGACCGGTCAGGCCGCGGCGGCTGACGTGCCCACGTTCGCCACCGGCGGCGCGAGCCTGATGAGCGGCGAGGTCGTCACCTACGTCTAGGCCCGCGCCGGGGACCCAGCACTGGTCTGCTCACCCGACCCGGGCGATGACCAGCGGGGCGGCCTCGAACGACGTGCCGTCGCCGATCTCGTAACCACCCTCCAGCGAGGCCAGCGCGCGCTCGAAGCGAGCGGGCTCGTCGGTGAGCAGGGTCAGCAGCGGATCGCCCTCGCGGACCTCCTCGCCCACCCGGGCGTGCCACCGCACGCCGGCGCCGGCCTGCACCGGGTCCTCCTTGCGGGCCCGGCCGGCGCCGAGGCGCCAGGCCGCGGTGCCGACGGCCATCGCGTCCAGGCGCGTCAGCGTGCCGCTGACGGGCGCGGTGAGGACGTGCTGCTCGCGGGCGACCGGCAGGCTCGCGTCGGGGTCGCCGTCCTGGGCGCGGACCATCGCCTTCCACACGTCCATCGCGGAGCCGTCGGCGAGCCGGTCGGCCGGGTCGACGTCGTCGCGCCCGGCGCCGGCGAGCATCTCGCGGGCCAGGGCGAGGGTCAGCTCGACGACGTCCGCAGGGCCACCGCCGGCCAGCACGTCGACGGACTCCGCGACCTCGATCGCGTTGCCCGCGCTCAGGCCGAGCGGGGTGCTCATGCCGGTGAGCAGGGCGACGGTGCGCACGCCGGCCGCGGTGCCGAGACCCACCATCGTCTCGGCGAGCTCGCGGGCCAGCGCCTCGGTCTTCATGAACGCCCCGGTGCCCACCTTGACGTCGAGGACCAGCGCGCCGGTCCCCTCGGCGATCTTCTTGCTCATGATCGAGGAGGCGATCAGCGGGACGGCCTCGACGGTGCCGGTCACGTCGCGCAGGGCGTAGAGCTTCTTGTCGGCCGGGGCGAGCCCGTCGCCGGCCGCGCAGATGACCGCACCGACGTCCTCGAGCTGGCGCATCATCTCCTCGTTCGACAGCGCGGCCCGCCAGCCGGGGATGGCTTCGAGCTTGTCGAGCGTGCCGCCGGTGTGGCCCAGCCCGCGCCCGGACAGCTGCGGCACGGCCACGCCGCACGCGGCCACGAGCGGGGCCAGGGGGAGGGTGATCTTGTCGCCGACGCCGCCGGTGGAGTGCTTGTCGGCGGTGGGTCGGGAGAGGCCGGAGAAGTCCATGGTCTCCCCCGAGGCGATCATCGCGCGGGTCCACCGGGCGACCTCGTCGGGTTCCATGCCGTTGAGCAGGACGGCCATCGCCAGCGCCGACATCTGCTCGTCGGCGACGTCGCCGCGGGTGTAGGCGTCGATGACCCAGTCGATCTGGCTGTCGGAGAGGCGCCGGCCCTCGCGCTTGGCGACGATGACCTCGACGGCGTCGTGCTGGCTGCTCACGCGCCGACCGTAGCGGGTCGGGCCCGGACCCGGACGCTCGCGTAGCCGCGCAGCACGAAGGTGCCACGACGACGGGGCTGCTCGACGAGCTCGAGGTCGCCGCACCGGGCCAGGAGCGCCTCGAGGGACTCGGCGAGCTCCATCCGGGCCAGCGGGGAGCCCAGGCAGAAGTGCAGGCCGGCGCCGAAGGAGACGTGCGGGTTGACCGCCCGGGCCGGGTCCATCTCGTCGGGCCGCTCGAACGCGGCGGGGTCGCGGTTGGCCGCGCCGAGCAGCAGCGCGACGCGCTCGCCGGGCGCCGCGACCAGGCCGCCCTCCGCCTCACCGTCCAGCGGTACCGGCGCGGTGGCGGTGCGCTCGAAGAGCTGGAGGGCGGCGTCGAAGCGCAGCATCTCCTCGACGGTGAGCGCGACGTCGGCCGCGGGACGCAGGCCGCGCTCCAGGAGCGCGACGAGGCCGTTGCCGAACACGTTGACCGAGGCCTCGTGGCCGGCGTTGAGCAGCAGCACGACCGAGGCCACCACCTCGTCCTCGCTCAAACCGGTGGTCACGAGGTCGCTGACCAGGTCGGCGGCGGGGCGCCGTCGCCGCTGTGCGACGAGGTCGCGTACCAGCGCCGCGAACTCCGCGGAGGCCTGCACGGCCGCGGCGACGACGTGCTCGTCGGGCGAGGTCTCGTACATCCGCACGATCGCCTGGGACCACGCGCGCAGCGCGTCGACCTCGGCCGTGGGGACGCCCAGCAGCTCGGCGATCACGAGCACCGGCAGCGGCTCGGCGTACTGCGCCACGACGTCGAAGCCGGTGGGGTCGAGGTCGTCGAGCAGCCCGGCGGCGAGCTCGCGCACCCGCGGTCGGAGCCGCTCGACGTGGCCGCGGTTGAAGGCGGCGGCCACGGGTCGGCGCAGCCGGGTGTGCTCCGGCGGCTCGTTCTCCATCATCTGGTGGCGGTGCAGCAGGTTGAACGGCTCGAGCCGGTCGGCAGGCTCGCGGTCGCGCCACAGCCGGGCCAGGCGTCGCTCGCGCAGCAGCGCGCTCACCGGCGCGTGGCCCAGGACCAGCCAGCGCTGCGTGGTCTCGTGCCACAGCACCGGCCCGCGCTCACGCTCGTCGGCCAGCGCCGGGTAGGGGTCGGCGACGAAGGACGGGGCGTCGAGGTCAAGCGAGGTCGTCGGGACCGAACGCATCGGGCAGCACCTCGTCCATCCGCTTGACCCCCGAGACGGTCTCCAGCAGCAGGTCGGCACCGCCGTGCTCGGAGAGCAGCTGGCGGCACCGGCCGCACGGCATGATCACCGCACCGTCGCCTCCGACGCACACGAAGTGCGTCAGCCGTCCCCCGCCGCCGCGGTGCAGGTCGCTGACCAGGCCGCACTCGGCGCACAGCGCCACCCCGTAGGCGGCGTTCTCGACGTTGCACCCGGTGACCACGCGCCCGTCGTCGACCAGGGCCGCCGCTCCCACCGGGTAGTGGGAGTAGGGCGCGTAGGCGTGGCCCATCGCCTCGGCGGCCTCGGCGCGCAGCGCGTCCCAGTCGAAGGCGCCCCCGGGGTCGCCCGCAGCGGTCGCGGTACCCACTAGCCTGCACTCCCCCTGCGGTAGACCTGCCCGTCGGCGGCCGGCATCCGCAGCCGCTGGCTGGCCAGGGCGAGCACGAGCAGGGTGATCACGTAGGGCGTCATCCGGGTGAAGTCTCCGGGCACCTGGTCGAGGGACAGGTACAGCGCCCCGATGCCGAGGCCGACGGCCATCATCACCAGGGCAGCGGTGAAGCGGGCCTTGCGCACCTGCCACACCGCGAAGGCGATGGCCAGCACCGAGAGGGCCAGCAGCAGCGCGTGCACCGACGTGCCGCCCTGGCGCAGGCCGAGGGTCTCGGTGTAGCCGAAGAGCCCCGAGCCCATCACCAGGCCGCCGGGTCGCCAGTTGCCGAAGATCATCGCGGCCAGGCCGATGTAGCCCCGCCCGCCGGTCTGGCCCTCGCGGTAGTTGCTGGAGGCGACCATGGCCAGGAACCCGCCGGCGAGGCCGGCGAAGCCGCCGGAGATCAGCACGGCGGCGAACTTGTAGCGCAGCACCGCCACACCGAGGGACTCCGCGGCGGCGGGGTTCTCCCCGCAGGAGCGCAGTCGCAGGCCGAACGCGGTGCGCCACAGCACGAGGGCCGACAGCACCACCAGGGCCAGCGAGATGATGGTCAGCACGGACAGGTTCGTCACCAGGGCACGGGCGATCGCGGCGACCTCGGAGACGAGGAAGGTGTTCTGCGACTCGATCTCGCCGAGCCGGTCCGAGAGGGACGGGAAGGACACGGTCGGCACGTCGCCGATCTTCGGGGACTGGGTCGGACCGCCGCCGGGGACGCCGGTGAAGGCGATCGAGGCCAGGTACTGCACGGCGCCGAGGGCGATGATGTTGACCGCGACGCCGGAGATGATGTGGTCGATGCCGAACACGACGGTGGCCACGGCGTGCACCAGGCCGCCGATCATGCCCATCCCGATCGCGCCGAGGACGCCGACCCACGGCCCGTAGTGGTAGGCGAAGAACCCGGCCCCGAAGGTGCCGAGGATCATCATCCCCTCCAGGCCGATGTTCACGACGCCCGCGCGCTCGGACCACAGCCCGCCCAGCGCGGCGAGCATGATCGGCATCATCGCGACCAGCGTGGCGCCCACGGTGCCGGCCGAGGTCAGGTCGCCGGCGCCGGTGACGGTCTCGAGCACCGACATCGCCATCAGGGCGAGCACGACGACGACCAGGACCAGGACGCTGCGCGGCACCCGGCGCCGCCGGGAGCGCGTGGCGGCGGCCGGCGGGCTCGACGGCCGGTCGCGGGTGGTGGCGCTCATACCGCGGCCTCCTGGTTCTCGGTCGTGTCGTCGCTGCGCCGCTCGGCCGTGGCCACGCGGGTCTGCTCGAGGCGGTTGCCGTAGCGGCGCACCAGCTCGTAGGAGATGACGACGGTCAGCACGATGACACCCTGGGTGATGGACACGATCTCCGGGGAGACGCCGACCAGGATCTGCAGCGGGTTGGACTGCTCCTGCAGGAACGAGAACAGCAGCGCGCCGAGCGCGATCCCGACCGCGTTGTTGCGACCCAGCAGCGCGATCGCGATGCCGGCGAAGCCGAGGCCGGACTGGAACGTCGAGCCGTAGGAGTAGGCCTCCCCGAACAGGATCGGCAGGCCCACCAGGCCGGCCACCGCCCCGGAGAGCAGCATCGCGATGACGATCATCCGCGTCACGTTGATGCCGCTGGCCACGGCGGCGGTCGTCGACTGGCCGGTGGCGCGCAGGTCGAAGCCGAACCGGGTGCGACCCAGCACGAACCAGTAGGCCAGCCCGGCGAGGGCCGCGAGCACGACGAAGCCGTAGACCTGGGCCAGCGGGCCGCCCCCGATCAGGCCGTCCAGGGGGATGCTGCCGATCCGGCTGCCCCCGGGGATCTCCTTGGTGCCCAGGGAGTTGCTGCCCGGGTCGTCGACGGCGGCCTGGCGCAGCAGGTAGGCCACGATGCTGGTGGAGATGAAGTTCAGCATGATCGTCGAGATCACCTCCGAGACCCCGCGGGTCGCGCGCAGCAGGCCGGCGATGCCGGCCCAGGCCGCGCCGACGGCCATCGCACAGACGATGGCCAGGGCGGTGTTGAGGTAGCCCGGCAGCCAGGCCTCACCGGCGACGACCGCGGCGACGAAGGCGGCGATCCGGTACTGACCGTCGACGCCGATGTTGAACAGGCCCATCCGGAAGCCGATGGCCACCGCCAGGCCCGAGAGGTAGAGCACGCAGGCCTGGTTGACGATGTTGGCGAGGTTGCGGGGGTCGGGGACCTGAAGGATCTCGCGCCAGACGTCGCCGACGGGGTCGCCTGCGCTGATCAGGACCAGGCTGGTGATGGCGAACGCGGCCACGAGCGCCAGCGCGGGGGCGAGCAGCGCCAGCAGGAGGCGCACGAGGCGGTTCACGCGACCTCGCCGGCCCCGGTCATCGCCGAGCCGAGCTGCTGGGGCGTGACGTCCTCGGGGTCGAAGGAGCCGACGAGGCGTCCGCGCAGGACCACCTCGATCCGGTCGGCGAGGCCGATCAGCTCGTCGAGGTCGGCGGAGATGAGCAGCACGGCGAGGCCCTCGCGGCGCGCGGCGCGGATGTGCTCCCAGATCGCGGCCTGGGCGCCGACGTCGACGCCGCGGGTGGGGTGGGAGGCGATGAGCAGGATCGGATCGCCGCTCATCTCGCGGCCCACGATCAGCTTCTGCTGGTTGCCGCCCGACAGGGCCCGGGCGGGCACGTCGGCGCTGGGCGTGCGGACGTCGTACTCGGCGATGATGCGCTGGGTGTCCTGGCGAGCCGCGCGGCGCCGGATCAGCCGACCAGACGAGCTCGGCGGGCGGCCCTGGTGGCCCAGGACCCGGTTCTCCCACAGCGGGGAGTCGAGCAGCAGGCCGTGGCGGTGGCGGTCCTCGGGGATGTAGCCGATGCCGGACTCGCGCCGGTCGAGGGTGGACATCGGCCCGAGGTCCTGGTCGCTGAGCACGATCGAGCCGGTCACGCCGGGGCGCATGCCCATGATGGCCTCGACCAGCTCGGCCTGGCCGTTTCCCTCGACACCGGCGATCCCGAGGATCTCGCCGCGGTGGATGTCGAAGGAGACGTCCTCGAGCAGCACCCGGCCCGCGGCGGTGCGCAGGGTCAGGTCGCGCACGGAGAGCTGCACCCGGCGGGAGGGCACGACGTCGTCCTTGGCCGGGGTGGGCAGCTCGGAGCCGACCATCATCTCCGCGAGGTCGCGCGAGGAGACCCCCTCGGGGGAGACCGTGCGCACGGTGGTGCCGCGGCGGATGACGGTGATCTCGTCGGCGACGGCGAGCACCTCGTCGAGCTTGTGGGAGATGAACAGCACCGAGAGGCCCTCCTTGCGCAGCTCGCGCAGGTTGCCGAACAGCTCGTCGACCTCCTGGGGCACGAGCACGGCGGTCGGCTCGTCGAGGATGATCGATGCGGGCGCCGCGGTAGAGCACCTTGAGGATCTCGATGCGTTGTCGAGCGCCGACGCCGAGCTCCTCGACCAGCGCGTCGGGCTCGACGCCGAGGCCGTAGGAGTCCGAGAGCTCCACGACGCGGCGGCGGGCCTTGGCGCCGATGCCGTGGCGGTCCTCGGCGCCGAGGACCACGTTCTCGAGGACGGTGAGGTTGTCGGCCAGCATGAAGTGCTGGAAGACCATGCCGACCCCGGCCTTGATGGCGTCGGCCGGCGAGCCGAGCCTCTTGGGCTCGCCGTCGATCTCGATCGTGCCGGAGTCGGGTGCCTGCACGCCGTAGAGGATCTTCATCAGCGTCGACTTGCCCGCGCCGTTCTCCCCGACGATCGCGTGGATGGTGCCGCGCCGGACGTCGATGTTGACGTCGTCGTTGGCGACGACGCCGGGGAAGCGCTTGCCGATGCCACGCAGGCGGACCGCGAGCGGCTCCTGCACGCCGCCACCGTCCTGCGAAGCCTCACGGGTGGGGGTCGTCTCGGGCACGACGCTGGTACCTCCTGGGCGGGCTGCGGGCCGGGCCGAGCGGGGTGGGCGGTGACGGGCGGGACGGGGTGGGACGAGGTGAGGGTACAGCTGCCACGGGGCCCCGGGAGCGGCTGGCGCGCCCGGGGCCCCGTGCGGTGGTGCGTGGCGGTCGTGGGTCGCGGCGGGTCCGCCGCCACGACCGCGGGATCACGGGGTGGTCGGCACCTCGATCTCGCCGTCGATGATCTGCTGCTTGTAGTCGTCGAGCTGGCCGGTGATGTCGTCGACCTTGCCGCCGGAGGTGGAGTAGCCCACGCCGTCCGCGGCGAGGTCGTAGCGGGTGATGCCGCTCGGGGACTCGCCCTCGACCGCGCCGGTGAGGTACTCGTAGACCGCGACGTCGACGTTCTTGAGCATCGAGGTGAGGATGACGTCACGGACCGAGATGTCGGCGGTCTCGTACTGGTCGGAGTCGACGCCGATCGCGAAGTTGCCGGACTCCGCGGCCGCCTCGAACACGCCGCCACCGGAGCCGCCGGCGGCGTGGTAGACGATGTCGGCGCCGTTGTCGAACATGCCCTGGGCGGCCGTCTTGCCCTTGGCGGGGTCGGCGAAGCCGGAGAAGTCGGGGACCTGGGTGAGGTAGGTGGTCGAGCACGTCGATGTCGGGGTTGACGGCCTCGGCGCCCGCGACGTAGCCGGCCTCGAACTTCTGGATCAGCGGGGTCTCGACGCCGCCGACGAAGCCGACGGTGTCGGTCTCGGTCTTCAGCGCCGCCGCGGCGCCGACGAGGAACGAGCCCTCCTCCTCGGCGAAGACCAGGTTGGCGACGTTGTCGGCCTCGACGTTCTCGCTGTCGATGATGGCGAAGTCGACCTCGGGGTACTCCTCGGCGACCTTCTGCACCGCGGCCTCGTAGGCGAAGCCGACCGCGATCACGGGGCTGTAGCCGTTCTCGGCGAAGACGCGCAGACGCTCCTCACGGGCCGACTCGGACTCGCCGTCCTCGGCGGAGGACTCCTGGGGCTCGATGCCGAGCTCGGACTCGGCCTGGTCGAGGCCGGCGGCGGCGGAGTCGTTGAACGACTGGTCGCCCCGGCCGCCCACGTCGTAGGCCATGCCCACCTTCAGGCCGGAGCCGGCGGAGGAGCTGTCACCGCTGCTGTCGGAGGAGGTGTCGTCGCTCCCTCCACCACATGCGGTCAGGGCCAGGATGCTGGCGGAGAAAAGAGCTGCCAGCTGGGTGCTGCTGCGTCGCAAGACGCCTCCTCGGTACTGATCGTCGAGCGTCCCGGGTGGACGCGGACCACGAGGAACCCTAGGCCAGCGCGGCCCGACGCGCCGAGGGCGCCGGCGGATCGTTACCGAGGCGGAACCCGCCCGGCACCGGGGGCGCGGGCGCTCCCCGGTGCGTGCCGCGCGGTGAGCCGGGTGACCTCACAGGTCGTCTGCGGCGAGGTGGGCGCGCACGGCGGTCTGGGCCATCAGCCGGGCGCCCACGCCGACGGCGCGCTCGTCGACGCGCAGGTTGCCCTGGTGCAGGTCGTAGGTGGGCCCGCCCGGGGTGCGGGTGCCCAGGCGCATCATGGCGCCGGGCACGTCGTCGAGGTACCAGCCGAAGTCCTCCCCGCCCATGGACTGCCCGGCCACGACCCGCGCGTGCTCGCCCAGGACGTCGGAGACCGCCGCGGAGAGCGCGTGGTTGGCCTGCGGGTCGTTGACCACCGGCGGGACGCCGCGCAGGTAGTCCACGTGAGCGGTGACGCCGTAGGGGGCGACGATGTCGCGCACGGCGTCGCGCACGATCTGCTCGCACTCCAGCCAGGCGTCGGCGTCGAGGATGCGCACGGTGCCGGCCAGCGTGCCGCGGTCGGGGATCACGTTGGGTGCCGAGCCCGCCGCGATCACGCCCCACACGACGCTGACGCCCGAGCGGGGGTCCATCCGGCGGGACAGGATCGCGGGCAGCTCGGTGGTCACCTTGGCCATCGCGAAGATCAGGTCGCCGGTCAGGTGCGGACGTGAGGTGTGCCCACCGGGGCCGTCGAGGCGCACCTCGACCTTGTCGGCCGCGCTGGTCAGCGGGCCGAGACGCAGGCCGACCTCGCCGAGGTCGACGGCCGGGTCGCAGTGCAGCGCGAAGATCCGGGCGACGTCGGTGAGCACGCCGTGCCCGATCAGCTCCAGCGCGCCGCCGGGCATCACCTCCTCGGCCGGCTGGAACAGCAGGCGCACCCGACCCGGCAGCTCGCCGCGGGCGCGCACCTCGTCGAGGGCCAGGGCCGCACCGAGCAGTGCCGTGGTGTGCACGTCGTGGCCGCAGGCGTGCGCGACACCGGGCACGGTCGAGGCCCAGGGGTCGGTGGTCAGGTCCTGCAGCGGCAGGGCGTCCATGTCGGCGCGCAGCGCCACCACGGGGCCCTCGCCGGAGCCCGTCCCGCCGGGCTCGACGGGGCCGAGGTCGGCGACCAGCCCGGTGCCGGGCAGCGCGGTGACCTGCCACCCGGTGCGGGCGAGCCGGTCGGCGACCAGGCCCGTGGTGCGGGTCTCGGCGCGGGACAGCTCGGGGTGGGCGTGCAGGTCACGACGCAGGTCGCGCAGCTCGTCGTCGTACTTGGCGACGACGTCGGCGACGGTGCGGGCAACGGAGGCGGGCAGCTCGGACATGTCCGGGCAGGGTACCGCCGACGCTGGCCGCACCGGGTCGACCTGCGAACGGGTGGGGCGGGCCGGTCTAGCGTGAGGGCCATGAGCGAGACGATGCGAGCCATGGTGGTCCACGAGCAGGGCGGCGACTTCACGCTGGAGCAGCGCGACGTGCCCACCCCCGGCCCCGGCGAGGCTCTGGTGGCCGTGGACGCCTGCGGCGTGTGCCACTCCGACATGTTCGCCAAGGAGGGCGCCTACCCGGGCGTCTCCTTCCCGGTCGTGCCCGGCCACGAGGTCGCCGGGCGCGTCGCCGCGCTCGGCGAGGGCGTCACCGCCTTCAGCGAGGGCCAGGCCGTGGGCGTCGGCTGGTACGGCGGCAACTGCGGCCAGTGCGGCCCCTGCCGCTCCGGCGACCTGATCTCCTGCACCGACATGGGCATCCCCGGCGTGACCATGGACGGCGGCTACGCCGACTACGTCCTGGTGCGCGCCACCGCCCTGGTCGCGATGCCCGACGGCCTCAGCCCCGCCCAGGCGGCCCCGCTGCTGTGCGCCGGCGTGACGACCTTCAACGGCCTGCGCAAGACCGGTGCGGTCGCCGGCGACACCGTCGCCGTGCTCGGCATCGGTGGCCTGGGTCACCTCGGCGTGCAGTACGCCGCGACGATGGGCTTCCGCGTCGTCGCCATCGCCCGCGGCACCGAGAAGAGGGACCTGGCACTCTCGCTGGGCGCCCACGAGTACATCGACTCCACCGCCACCGACCCCGGGGAGGAGCTCGCGAAGCTGGGCGGGGCCCGCGTGATCCTGTCCACCGTCACCAACGGCGACGCCGTGGCGGCGACCCTCGGCGGGCTCGGCGTGGGCGGCGAGGTCGTCGTCGTCGGCGCCGCCGAGCAGCCCATCCCGGTGCCGGCCACCGCCCTGATCGGCACGAACGGCGCGGTGCGCGGCTCGGCGTCCGGCTCCGCCGCCGACTCCGAGGACACGCTGCGCTTCACCGTCCTGGCCGGTGTCGAGGCTCGGATCGAGACGATGCCGCTCGAGCGCGCCGCCGAGGCCTACCAGAAGATGATGGCCGGCGACGCCCGCTTCCGGATGGTCCTCACCACCTCCTGAGGCGTCCACCACGGGGGTGGCCCCGGCTACGGGGCCACCCCGAACATCGCACGACACCCGTCCAGGCCCTCGACCTGGACGGGTCCGTGGGTCCGGGTGCGCCAGCGTGCCGCGGTGAGGCGCAGCCGGTCGGAGACCAGCACCTGGCCGTCGCGGACGTCGCGCGAGATCCCGTCGGGCTCGTAGCCGAGCCGGCGCGAGAGCCCTGCGAGGCGTGGTCGTCGCCGAACACCTCGGTGGTCGCGTGCTCCGCGCCGTGGTTTCGTCCTGGCCGGGCGTGGAGCACCAGGGCCGCGGTCCGGGGACGAGCGTGCGCACCGGCCTGCCCGGGCTCGCCTTCGACCACGCTCGTCCTCGGTGGGCGGGCGCAGATCCACCCGGGGCTCGCGGATCCGCAGGGCGGAGGTCGGCCACGGTCGGTGAGCACGGCCCGATCCTCGCGCAGCGCCGGCACACCGGCGGGCAGAAGTCGTCGGCCCGGCGGGCCATCGCACATCACCGCAGGTCAGGGACGTGCAACGCGAGGGCGACCGTGGTGGGGACAAGTTCTGCCCGCCGGTGGCCGGTCGGCGTCAGCCCGTGCCGGCGGGCCCGTCCCGGTGCTGGTCGTAGGCGGCGAGCAACCGGTCGGCGGCGACGGTGGCCGGCAGGGAGCCGGCGAGGACCTCGGCCCGCACGTCGTCGCGCACCGCGCGGACGCCCGCGGAGTGCTTGAGCCGCTGGTCGAGCTCGTCGCGCACCAGCGCCCACGTGAAGGCCAGCTGCTGGTCGGCGCGCCGGGCGGCCAGCCCGGCCGGGCCCAGGTGGTCGCGGTGGGCGTGGACGTGCGCCCACAGGTCTTCCACGCCGACGTCGCTCAGCCCCGAGCAGGTCACCACCGGGGGCGCCCACTCGCCGTGTCCGCGCACGAAGCGCAGCGCCCCGGCCAGCTCACGGGCCGCCGCGCGGGCCTCGACCTCGCGGTCGCCGTCGGCCTTGTTCACCGCGATCACGTCGGCGATCTCCAGGATGCCCTTCTTGATGCCCTGCAGCTGGTCGCCGGTGCGGGCCAGGGTCAGGAACAGGAAGGTGTCGACCATCCCGGCCACCGTCACCTCCGACTGACCGACCCCGACCGTCTCGACGAGGACGACGTCGTAGCCGGCCGCCTCGAGCACCGCCATCGCCTGCACGGTCGCCCGCGCCACCCCGCCGAGCGTGCCGGCCGCGGGCGAGGGCCGGATGAAGGCGTCGGGGTTCGACCGCCAGGTGCGGCATCCGGGTCTTGTCGCCGAGCACCGATCCGCCGGTGCGCACCGAGGACGGGTCGACGGCCAGGACGCCGACGCGGTGGCCCTCGGCGGTGAGCCGGGCGCCGAGGGCCTCGATGAAGGTGGACTTGCCGACCCCGGGCACGCCGGAGACGCCGACGCGGACCGCGGGGCTGCCCACGCCCGCGCCGGGGCGGTCGGTGAGCGCCGTCATCAGCGCCCGGGCCCGCTCGCGGTGGGCGGGACGGGAGGACTCCACCAGCGTGATCGCCTGGGACACCACGGCCCGCCGGCCGTCGAGCACGCCGGAGACGAGCTCCTCGACGCTCAGCACGCTCGACCCGCCACGGCACGGGATCCGCGCGGCATCAGTGCCCGAGCTGCTCGCGCAGGTGGCCCAGCAGGTCGAGGGCCGACTCGGCGATCACGGTGCCGGGCAGGAACACCGAGGCCGCGCCCATCTCGCGCAGGCGCGGGACGTCGTCGGGCGGGATCACGCCGCCGATGACGACCATGATGTCGGGGCGGCCCTGCTCGGCCAGCGCCTCGCGGAGCGCGGGCAGCAGCGCGAGGTGGCCCGCGGCGAGGGAGGAGACGCCGACGATGTGCACGTCGTTGTCGACCGCCTGCCCGGCGACCTCCTCGGGCGTGGAGAACAGCGGGCCCACGTCGACGTCGAAGCCCATGTCGGCGAAGGCCGAGACGATCACCTTCTGTCCCCGGTCGTGGCCGTCCTGGCCCATCTTGGCCACCAGGATCCGCGGGCGCCGTCCCTCGGCCTCGTCGAACTCCTCGGTGGCCTCGAGCACCTGCTGGACCAGCGCGTCACCCTCGTGGCCCTCGGACCCGGCCGACTCGTCGCGGTACACGCCGCGAGATCGTACGGATGGTCGCCTGGTGGCGGCCGTAGACCTTCTCCAGGGCGTCCGAGATCTCGCCGACGGTGGCCTTGGCGCGCGCGGCGTCGACGGCCAGCGCGAGCAGGTTGCCGTCCAGACCGTCCTCGCCTCCGCCGCCGGCCCCGCGGTCGGCGGCGTTGGTCAGCGCCTCCAGGGTGCGGCGGACGTCCTCGTCGTCGCGCTCGGCGCGCAGCCGCTCGAGCTTGGCCACCTGCTGGCGGTAGACGTCGTCGTTGTCGACGCGCAGCACGTCGAGCCGCTCCTCCTCGGCGAGGCGGTAGGTGTTCACGCCGATCACCTGCTGGCGCCCGGAGTCGATGCGCGCCTGGGTGCGGGCGGCGGCCTCCTCGATGCGCATCTTGGGGATGCCCTGCTCGATGGCCGCGGCCATGCCGCCGGCCCGCTCGGCCTCGGTGATGTGCGCCCACGCGCGCTCGGCGAGGTCGTGGGTGAGCCGCTCGACGTAGTAGGAGCCCGCCCACGGGTCGATGACGCCGGTGGTGCCGCGACTCCTGCTGGAGCAGCAGCTGGGTGTTGCGCGCGATGCGCGCCGAGAAGTCGGTGGGCAGCGCGATGGCCTCGTCGAGGGCGTTGGTGTGCAGCGACTGGGTGTGGCCCTGGGTGGCGGCCATCGCCTCGAGGCAGGTGCGCCCGACGTTGTTGAAGACGTCCTGGGCGGTCAGCGCACCAGCCCGAGGTCTGGGAGTGGGTGCGCAGGCTCAGCGACTTGGGGTTCTCGGCTCGAACTGGCGCACCAGCCGGGCCCACAGCGCGCGGGCGGCGCGCAGCTTGGCGACCTCCATGAAGAAGTTCATCCCGATCGCCCAGAAGAAGGACAGCCGCGGGGCGAACTGGTCGATGGTCATGCCCGGTGTCGAGGCCGGCGCGGATGTACTCCACGCCGTCGGCCAGCGTGTAGGCCAGCTCGAGGTCGGCCGTGGCCCCGGCCTCCTGCATGTGGTAGCCGGAGATCGAGATCGAGTTGAACCGCGGCATCCGCGCCGAGGTGTAGCTGAAGATGTCGGAGATGATCCGCATCGACGGCGCCGGCGGGTAGATGTAGGTGTTGCGGACCATGAACTCCTTGAGGATGTCGTTCTGGATGGTCCCCGCCAGCTGCTCCGGGCGCCACCCCCTGCTCCTCGGCCGCCGCGATGTAGAGCGCCAGCACGGGCAGCACGGCGCCGTTCATCGTCATCGACACCGACATCTCGTCCAGCGGGATGCCGTCGAACAGGGTGCGGGTGTCGTAGATGGAGTCGATGGCCACGCCCGCCATGCCGACGTCGCCGCGCACCCGGGGGTGGTCGGAGTCGTAGCCGCGGTGGGTGGCGAGGTCGAAGGCGACCGAGAGCCCCTTCTGGCCGGCCGCGAGGTTGCGGCGGTAGAAGGCGTTGGACTCCTCGGCGGTGGAGAACCCGGCGTACTGGCGCACCGTCCAGGGCTGCGTGGTGTACATCGTCGGGTAGGGCCCGCGCAGGAACGGGCTCAGGCCCGGCCAGGTGTCCAGCGCGTCGAGGCCCTCGAGGGCGTCGGGGCCGTAGGACGGGGCGATCTCGATGCCCTCCGGCGCAGGTCCACGGCGCCAGCTGCTCGCGCGGGGCGCCCGCGCCGGGGGCGGGCGTCGCCGCCGAGCGGCAGGCCGGCGAAGGACTCGGGGATGCTCATCACAGCGCCTCTCGGGTGCGGGTCAGGAAGGCCAGGGCGTCCACGCCGGCCGCGCAGGAGTCGTCGGCCCAGTCGCGCGGCCTGCCGGCGACCACGACGCGGGACGCGCCGGCGCCGCGCAGCGCCGAGGCGGCCTGCTCGCCCCACTCGGCGTAGGCGGCGTCGGTGCCGGCCAGGCAGACCACGGCCTGCCCGCCGTAGCGCGGCGACGAGGTCGTCGACGCCGTCGGTGGCCCCGGCCACGTCGACCGCCGACGCCGCCGGCGGCGAGCAGGTTGGTCGCGAACGTGGCCCGGGCGGTGTGGGCCGCGACCGTGCCCATGGTGGCCAGGAGGACCCGGGCGGCGGGCGCGTCGTCGCGCAGCGCCTCGAAGGCGTGCGCCCCAGGGCCGCACGTCGTCCCAGGCGCCGTCGGGCTCGCGGACCGGGCGGTCCTCGGCGAGGGCGGGGAACTCGCTGAGGCCGGTGATCGGGCGCGGCCCGGGTGGCGACCTGCTCGTCGCGCTCGGCGACGGCGACCGCGACCAGGTCGCCGAGGCGACTCGCCGGCTCCTCGAGGCGACCGAGCACCGCCCAGCCGGCGCGCGGCGAGGTCGTCGGTGAGCCGCTCGACGGCGTAGGCGCCGCCGGCGGGGTCGGCGACCCGGGCCAGGTGGCGACTCGGAGACGAGCAGGGCGCTGGTGTTGCGGGCCACCCGGCGGCCGAGCGCCTCGGGCCGGCCGAGCGGGCTGTCGAAGGGCAGCACGGTGACGGCGTCGGCCCCGCCGGCGCCGGCGGCGAAGGCGGCGACGGTGGTGCGCAGCATGTTCACCGAGGCGTCGTAGCGGCTCATCATCGGACGGCTGGTCACGGCGTGCTGGCGCTGGCCGGCCTGCCGGGTGGCTCGGCGGCGCCGCAGAGCTCGAGGACGCGGGCCCACAGCCGCCGCGCGGCGCGCAGCTTGGCGATCGTAGGCGAACTGCTCGTCGGTGGCGGCGTAGCGGAACTCCACCAGGCCCGCGGCCTCGTCGACGCCGAGGCCGGCCGCGGTGAGGGTGCGCAGGTACGCCGGCGCCGGTGCGCCAGCGACCACCCGAGCTCCTGGGCGTCGGAGGCGCCGCGGTCGTGGACCGTCGTGCCGTCGACGACGAAGCCGAGGAGGCCGCGCTCGCGCGCGAGCCGCGGCGACGGCGACCAGGTCGTCGGGTCGCCGTCGGCCGCGGCGCGCCGAGGTTGGTGCCCGGGGCGCGCCGTCGTGGCGCCGAGGTGGTCCAGGAAGGACGCGAGCGCCAGCGCCGTCGGCGCGCCGCGCCTCCGGGGCGGCGTCGAGCACGACCGGGGCGAGGTCGAGCAGGACGCCGTCGAGCAGCGCGGCAGGTCGGTGTCCGGCGCCGGCGCGAGAGCCACAGCGACGTGACGCCGCCCTCGAGGTCGGCGAGCGCGGCCTCGTTGGCCTGCGCGGGCCTCGAGCCCGGCCGTCCGAGGTGGGCGCGGACGTCCCAGGCGCCGGCCCGGACCGGACGCGCCGCGCGTGGCGAGGCCGTCGACAGTGCTCGGGTGTGCCGAGCGGGGTGACGTCGATGCCGTCGAGGGTGCGGCGGGCGAGCCTGCTCCCAGACCAGGTCGTCGGGGTCGTCCTCGCCGAGCCGCCGCGCCTTGCGCAGCACGGCGGCGGCGGCCTTCTCCCAGTCGGCGCGGGTGTGCCGTCGTCCTCGGGCTCGGCCAGGGCGAGCGTGCCCTGCTCGGGCTCGAGGTCGCTGGGGTCGTCGAGACCGCCCTCCACGGCCTCCTGGGCGGGTCCGGTGGCACCCTGCGACGTCATGCTCCGCACCCTAGGACGCCGGGGCCCCACCGGCCACCCGGGGTGAGCCGCGGCACAGCCGCCCTGGCGGACCGCCCGGGCCGCCCCGGCCGCCCGTGCCGCACCCCGGAGGCCCGTGGGGTTCACCCGCCGGACGCCTCCCGTCGGGCGGCGCGCCGCCCGGGCGGGCCAGCCTGGGCGCATGCGAGTGCTGCGCGTCGCCCTGGTGACCGAGACCCTCCAGCCCGCCGCCGACGCCGACGACCACCACGCTGGCCGCCACCCTCGACCGGCTCGTCGAGCTCGGCCACACGGTGCTCCTCCTGGCCCCCGGCCCCGGGCCCGCCACGTGGCGCGAAGCGCCGGTGCCCGGATCAGCACCCTGGACGGCGTCGGCGCCCAGGTGCGCGGCGCGCTGGACGCCTTCGCCCCCGACGTCGTGCACGTCTCCTCCCCCGGCCGCCTGGGGCGCAAGGCCCTCAAGCACGCCCACGCCACCGGCCTGCCCTCGCTCGTGGTCGAGCAGTCGCCGCTGCTCGACACCTCGGCCGACTACTGGCGGCGCCGGGTGGTGCGCCGCGCGGACCGGGTCGTGGTCACCTCGTCCTGGATGCGCGAACGGCTGCTCGAGGTCGACGTCGACGCCCCGGTGTGGTCGCCGGGCGTCGACCCGACGACGTTCACGCCCGACCTGCGGGACGAGTGGCTGCACCGCCGCTGGGCCCGGCCGCGCTGGGCCGAGGGCGCCGGGGTCGTCGTCGGCTACGTCGGGGGCCTGCACCGCGCCCACGGGGTGCGCCGGCTCAGCGTCCTGGCCGACCTGGCGGGGGTGCGCACGGTGGTGGTCGGGGACGGGCCGGAGCGGGGCTGGCTGGGCTCGCGGCTTCCGGACGCGACCTTCCTGGGCGCCCTGCGCACCGGCGACCTCGGGGTCGCCCTGCCCTCCCTCGACCTGCTGGTCCACCCCGGGGAGCACCAGACCTGCGCGCACGTGCTGCGCGAGGCCGCCGCCAGCGGCGTGCCGGTCGTCGCCCCGCGCGCCGGCGGGGCCCGCGAGGTCGTCCGTCACGGCGAGACCGGTCTGCTGCACGACCCGGGCGGCCGGCGCGACCTCGCCCGCGCCGTCGAGCGCCTCGTCGCCGACCCCGCCCGGGCACGGCTGGGACGGCGCGGCCGCGAGGTCGTCGCGGCGCGGTCGTGGGAGGTGGCGGTCGACGAGCTGCTCGCCGAGCACCTCGAGCCCCTGGTCGCGGGCGCCCCGGTCCTGCCCGCCGCCCGGCGCGCCGGCCGCTGAGGCGCGCCCCCGCCTCCTGCGCCCGTCTGCGGGGCCCCGGGGGCGGGCCCGTACCCTCCCCCACCCGGAGGGTCGGTGCGGGGTACCGTGAGCCCGTGGCAACGACGACGGGACCAGGACTGGTCAAGAGCCCCCGGGGCACGCGCTCGAGCATCGCGCTGAAGATGACGATGGCGATCAGCGGCGCCATCTTCATCGGGTTCGTGCTGGCGCACATGTACGGCAACCTCAAGGCCTTCGGTGGCCACGACGCGTTCAACGAGTACGCCGAGCACCTGCGCGAGATCGGCGAGCCGATCCTCCCGCGGAGCGGCGTGCTGTGGATCCTGCGCCTGGTGCTGATCGGCTCCCTGGCCGTGCACGTCGCCTCCGCCGTCGCCCTGTGGCGCCGCGCCAGCCACGCCCGGCCGGTGAAGTACCAGGTCGTGAAGCGGGCGAGCTCCTCGCTGTCCTCGCGCACGATGCGCTGGGGCGGCCTGGCGATCCTGCTGTTCCTCATCTGGCACCTGCTGAACTTCAGCATCGTGAAGATCAACCCCGCGGGTGGCTCGACGGCCGACCCCTACAACCTCATGGTCGACACCTTCGACGTGTGGTGGATGACGCTGATCTACCTGGTCGCGATGGCGGCGCTGGCCATGCACCTGCACCACGGCACCTTCAGCGCCGCCCAGACCCTCGGCTGGACGGGCACCGCCGCGGCCCGCAGCCGGGCCCGCACGGCGGGCTGGGTGGTGGCGGTGGTCGTCGCCGGCGGGTTCTCGCTGGTGCCGATCTTCACCCTGCTCGGCGTCATCTCCAGGTAGCAGTCCCCGGCACGAGTCCCAGGTAAGGGAGCCCCACCTCATGGCCATCACCGACACCTCCGGCACGCAGGCGCTCAACGACGCGCCCGTGCAGAACTCCGACGACGCCCACGGGTACTACACCCGCGGGGAGAACATCGCCGACGCCAAGGCGCCGACCGGTCCGATCAAGGACCGCTGGACCCACCACGTCTTCGAGAACCGCCTGGTCAACCCGGCCAACCGCCGCAAGCTCGACGTCATCATCGTCGGCACCGGCCTGGCCGGCGGCGCCGCGGCGGCGACGCTCGGCGAGGCCGGCTACAACGTGAAGTCCTTCTGCTACCAGGACTCGCCGCGCCGCGCGCACTCGATCGCCGCCCAGGGCGGGATCAACGCGGCCAAGAACTACAAGGAGGACGGCGACTCCGTCTTCCGGCTGTTCTACGACACCGTCAAGGGCGGCGACTACCGCAGCCGCGAGTCGAACGTGTACCGCCTGGCCGAGGTCAGCGCGAACATCATCGACCAGTGCGTCGCGCAGGGCGTGCCCTTCGCCCGCGAGTACGGCGGTCTGCTCGACAACCGCTCCTTCGGCGGCGTGCAGGTCTCGCGCACGTTCTACGCCCGCGGTCAGACCGGCCAGCAGCTGCTGATCGGCGCCTACCAGGCCCTCGAGCGCCAGGTCGCGGCCGGCACGGTGACCACGTTCACCCGCCACGAGATGCTCGAGCTGATCACCGTCGAGGGCAAGGCCCGCGGGATCATCGCCCGCGACATGGTCACCGGCGACATCGAGACCCACCTCGCCGACGCGGTCGTGCTGGCCTCCGGCGGCTACGGCAACGTCTTCTTCCTCTCCACCAACGCCATGGGCTGCAACGTGACCGCCACCTGGCGCGCCCACCGCAAGGGCGCCTACATGGCCAACCCGTGCTACACCCAGATCCACCCGACCTGCATCCCGGTCTCCGGCGACCACCAGTCCAAGCTGACCCTGATGTCGGAGTCCCTGCGCAACGACGGCCGCATCTGGGTGCCCAAGAGCAAGGACGACTGCGACAAGGACCCGCGTGACATCGCCGAGTCCGACCGCGACTACTACCTGGAGCGGATCTACCCGGCCTTCGGCAACCTGGTGCCCCGCGACATCGCCTCGCGCCAGGCCAAGAACGTCTGCGACGAGGGCCGCGGCGTCGGCCCCGTGGTGGGCGACTTCCGCCGCGGCGTCTACCTCGACTTCGCCGACGCCATCGAGCGCTACGGCCGCGACGGTGTCGAGGAGAAGTACGGCAACCTCTTCGACATGTACCAGCGCATCACCGGCGAGGACCCGTACTCGGTCCCGATGCGCATCTACCCCGCGGTGCACTACGTCATGGGCGGCCTGTGGGTCGACTACGACCTCGAGTCCAACCTGCCCGGTCTGTTCGTCACCGGCGAGGCCAACTTCTCCGACCACGGGGCCAACCGCCTCGGCGCCTCGGCGCTGATGCAGGGCCTCTCGGACGGCTACTTCGTGCTGCCCAACACGATCCGCGGCTACCTCGCCGACGGCCCGTTCGAGCAGCTCGACGAGCAGCACCCGGCGGTGGTCGAGGCCCGCGAGTCGGTGGAGAAGCGGATCGAGACGTTCCTGTCGATCCAGGGCACCCGTTCCGCGGACAGCTACCACAAGGAGCTCGGCCACATCATGTGGGAGTTCTGCGGCATGGAGCGCTCCGAGGAGGGCCTGCGCAAGGCCGTGGACATGATCCGCGAGCTCAGGCGCGACTTCTGGACCAACCTGAAGGTCCTCGGCTCCGCGCAGACGCTGAACCAGAGCCTGGAGAAGGCCGGTCGCGTGGCCGACTTCATCGAGCTCGGAGAGCTGATGTGCATCGACGCTTTGAACCGCCGCGAGTCCTGCGGCGGCCACTTCCGCGTCGAGTCCCAGACCGAGGAGGGCGAGGCTCTGCGTCACGACGACGAGTTCTCCTACGTCGCGGCCTGGGAGTTCGGCGGTGACGAGGGCCAGCCGGTCCTGCACAAGGAAGACCTGATCTACACCGCCATCGAGATGAAGCAGCGGAGCTACAAGTGAACCTCACCCTGAAGATCTGGCGCCAGGCCGACGCGAACGCCGAGGGCGCCATGCACACCTACGAGGTCGACGACATCTCGGAGGACATGAGCTTCCTGGAGATGCTCGACGTGCTCAACGAGCGCCTCAACGAGCGCGACGAGGAGCCGATCGCGTTCGACCACGACTGCCGCGAGGGCATCTGCGGCTCGTGCGACCTGATGATCAACGGTCAGGCCCACGGCCCCGAGGTCACGACCTCCTGCCAGCTGCACATGCGCTCGTTCTCCGACGGCGAGACGATCCACGTCGAGCCGTGGCGCGCCGAGGCGTTCCCGGTGGTCAAGGACCTCGTCGTGGACCGCTCCGCCTTCGACCGGATCATCTCCGCCGGCGGCTACGTGTCGGTCAACACCGGCGCCGCGCCGGACGCCCACGCCACGCCCGTGCCGCGCGAGGACGCCGTCAAGGCGTTCAACGTAGCCACCTGCATCGGCTGCGGCGCCTGCGTCGCGGCGTGCCCCAACGGCTCGGCGTCGCTGTTCATGGGGGCCAAGATCACCCACCTCGGTCGGCTCCCCCAGGGTCAGCCCGAGCGCGACACCCGCGTGGTGAGCATGGTCGCCCAGCACGACGCCGAGGGGTTCGGCGGTTGCACCAACATCGGTGAGTGCACCGCGGCGTGCCCGAAGGAGATCCCGCTCGACGTGATCTCGCAGCTGAACAAGGACCTGCGCACCGCGATCAAGCACGGCCACTGAGCCCCGGGCCCTCGCGGCCCCCGGAGGGCCACCAGCGCCGCGCCCCGCTCGTCGGGGTGCGGCGCTGGTGCGTCCGGGGCGGGATCGCTCAGGCGCCGTCGCGGCGGCGCACCAGCGCCACGAGGGCGAGCATCGCGGCGCCGCCGGCCGCGAACGGGCCGCCCCACCGGGCCGCTCGGCCGGGGCGTGGCTCGCGCACGTGCTCGGAGGTCAGGTCCGGCAGCTGCGGACCCTGCACGTACGGGGTCTGGTCGGTGCGGGCCGCCATGGCCGCCGGCGAGGTGTGGGCCCAGGAGGCGGCGTAGAGGGTCAGCCGGGCGAAGTAGTTGAGCAGCACCACGACGATCAGCGCGATGCCGAAGGCCTGGAAGGCGGCGTTGCCCTTGGTCAGGCCGACGAGGGTCGCGGAGAGCTGCTTGAGGACCTCGAAGCCGATGGCACCGAGCAGCGCTCCGCCGAGCAGGGCCCTGTTGGGCGCCTCGGGGCGGCCGAGCTGGCGGAACATGACGAAGAACAGCAGCAGGTTGGCCAGGAACCCGGTGGAGGCGGCGAGCAGCGCCAGCAGCCACGCGAGGTCGTCGGCGACGCCGAGGAAGCCGAGGATCACGCCGGAGAACCGGGTGAGCACGCTGCCCAGGAGGATGCTCAGCAGCAGCGTGCCGCCGACGGTGACGAGCCCGACGAGGTCCTTGATCTTGACCACGACGACGTTCTCCTGCGGGATCGGCCGCTCGAAGACGTACATCAGGGCCAGGCGCAGGACCTGGATGAAGCCCAGCCCGGTGAGGAGCACCCCGGCGAGCCCGACGACGGCGGCCCACCCGGAGAAGGTGCGGACACCGTCCAGCGACACCCCGTCCTCGCCGCCGATGATCCCGGGGAAGGCGTCGGCGACGCCGGTGCGGATCTGCTCGTCGGCGCCGGGGTAGACCAGCGACACCACCCCGATGACGAACACCAGGAGCGCCAGCAGCGGGAACAGCGACAGGAACCCGAAGAAGGTGATCGCCCCCGCGTGCAGCTTGGCGTTGACCTTGCCGTAGTGCTGCACCATCCGGATCAGGTGCGCGATCACCGGGCCGTGGTCGGTGACGCCGGCCACCGTGTCCTTGACCCTGCTCATCGGGCGCCTCCGGACGCGGCCAGCCGGAAGTCGCGGGTGGGTTGCCAGCCGCGCTGGAGGTCGTGCACGTAGAGGTGGAACTCCTCGACGTCGAAGCGGCACTCGAAGTCGGCGAGGTCGGCGAAGGCACGGTCCAGCGTGGCGTCGTCGAGGTGGTGGGCCACCGTGACGTGCGGGTGGTACGGGAAGTCGAGCTCGGTGGCCAGCGGGCCCGAGCGCACGGCGTCCGCGAGCAGCTCGCAGTGCGAGATCCCCGCGACGAGGGAGACGAACACCACCGGAGAGACCGGTCGGAACGTTCCCGTGCCGCGCAGGTGCAGCGAGAACGCGGGCACGGACCCGGCCGCCTGCTCGAGGTGGCGCTCGACGCCGGGAAGGGCGCCGTCGGCGACCTGGGTGGGCGGCAGCAGGGTGACGTGGGTGGGGATCATCGTGGCGGTGGGGTCGCCGAGGGCCGCCCGGTAGGCCTGCAGGTCGCCGGCCCAGGGCTCGGGCAGGGCGACGGCCACGCCGATGGTGCGCATCGTCGCCGACCCTAGCGGGGTCGAGGCCACCCGCCTTCCCCCCGTCAGGCGCGTCGCGGTGCCGACGCGAGGAACCCGACCCGGTCGTAGACGTCGGCCAGCGTCGCCTCGGCGACGGCGGCGGCCCGCTCCGCCCCCGCGCGCAGCACCTCGTCGAGGTGGGAGCGATCCTCGAGCAGCGCCAGCGTCCGCTCGCGGAACGGCGTGACCAGCTCGACGACGACGTCGGCGAGGTCGGCCTTCAGGTCGCCGTAGCCGCGCCCGGCGTAGCGCTGCTCGAGCTTCTCGAGGCCCGTGCCGGTGACCGCCGAGTAGATGCTCAGCAGGCTCGAGACGCCTGGCTTGGCCTCGGGGTCGTAGCGCACCTCGCTCTCGGAGTCGGTGACCGCCGAGCGGATCTTCTTGGCGCTGAGGCGCGGCTCGTCGAGCATCTCCACGATGCCGGCCGGCGAGGACGCCGACTTCGACATCTTCGCCGTCGGCTCCTGCAGATCGGCGATCTTGGCGGTCGCCTGGAGGATGTAGGGCTCGGGCAGCCGGAAGGTCCTCGAGTAGCGGTGGTTGAAGCGCTGGGCCAGGTCGCGGGTCAGCTCGAGGTGCTGACGCTGGTCCTCGCCCACCGGCACGAACTGGGGGCGGTAGAGCAGGATGTCGGCCGCCTGCAGGACCGGGTAGGTGAACAGCCCGACGCTGGCGGCGCCCTCGCCGCCCTTGGCCGACTTGTCCTTGAACTGCGTCATCCGGCGCGCCTCGCCGAAGCCGGTGAGGCCCTGGAGGACCCAGGCGAGCTGGGCGTGCGCAGGCACCTGGCTCTGCACGAACACCGCGGACCGGGCCGGGTCGACGCCCATCGCCAGCAGCTGGGCCGCGGCGCGCCGGGTGCGCTCGCGCAGGCGACGCGGGTCCTGCTCGACGGTGATCGCGTGCAGGTCGGCGACGAAGAAGAACGGCTGGTGCTCCTCCTGGAGGCCCACCCACTGCCGCAGGGCTCCGAGGTAGTTGCCGAGGTGGAAGGAGTCGGCGGTCGGCTGGATGCCGGAGAGCACCCGGGGTCGCGCCGTCGCAGGGACGCTCGCGGTGGTCGGCGACGCGCTGGTGTCGGACATGGGCTCCATCATCGCCGACGCGCGCCGCGGACCCGACGACACCCCGGCGCCGGAGCGGGGTCGACCCGGCGCTCCCGGCTTGGCAGGCTGCGCCCATGGTCGTCCCCACGCCCCGCTCCGCCCCCACCCTGCGCGACGGCGCGGTCGTCGTGCGTGCCGCCCGCCCCGAGGACGCGACCGGCTCCTACGAGCAGTGCCAGGACCCGGTCTCCCAGCGCTGGACCTCGGCACCGGTCCCGTACACGAGGGGCGACGCCGAGCACTACGTCGGCGAGGTGCTGCCCGGCGGGTGGGCCGCGGGGACCTCGTGGGGCTTCGTGGTCGAGCACGACGGGGCGTTCGGCGGCACCGTCGCGCTGCGCCTGGACGGCGACCTCGCGGCCGGCGTGGCCGAGATCGCCTACGGCGCGCACCCCGGGGTGCGCGGCGTCGAGGTGGAGGGCCGCAGCGTGATGGAGCGCGCCCTGCGCCTGGTGCTGGCGTGGGGCTTCGACGAGGCCGGCCTGCACACGGTGATGTGGCGTGCGCACCGCGGCAACTGGGCCTCGCGCCGCCTGGCGTGGAAGGTCGGGTTCCGGGTGGAGGGCACCGTGCGCCAGTGGGTCACCCAACGCGGAACCCGTCACGACGCGTGGGTGGGCACCCTGCTGCGCGAGGACCCCCGCGAGCCGTCGACGACCTGGCTGCGCCCGCCCGACCTGCACGGCGAGGACCCCGACGGTCGGGCCCTGCGCCTGCGGCCGCTCACCGAGGCCGACGTGCCCCGCATCGTCGAGGCCTGCGCCGACGAGCGCACCCAGCGGTGGCTCGGGACGATGCCCAGCCCCTACGACGACGCCGAGGCCCGGGCGTACCTGATGAGCGTGGGCGAGGGCCACGCCGAGGGGCGCCGCATCGTGTGGGGCGTGGTCGACGCCGAGAGCGACCGGCTCCTGGCCGCGATGTCGCTCGTCGACCTCGACCCCGGCACGGAGTGCGAGATCGGGTACTGGGCCCACCCCGACGCCCGCGGGCTCGGGGTCGTCACGGAGGCGGCCGGGCTGGCGCTGCGCTACGCCTTCGGGGCGCTGCGGGTGCAGCGGGTCGTCGGGTTCGTGGCCGTCGGCAACACGGCCTCGCGCGGCGTCCTCGAGGCCAACGGGCTGCGCTCGTACGGGGTGGAGCGGCTCGGCGCCCGCGTGCGCGGAGGCCGGGCCGACCAGCTGTGCCTCGACGTGCTCGCCGAGGAGTGGCTGGCCGGCCAGGCCGCGCGGATCAGGGCGTCGGGCGCTCAGGCCTGACGCGTCGCCGCGGCGAGGTTGCCCAGGGAGGTCTCGAGGGCCTCCTGGGGCACCAGCGGGAAGGAGAGCTTCGAGAGCAGCTCCTTGTCGGTCACCTGCGACCAGTCGTAGGTCACCGTGACGTCGGTGGAGTCCGACCCGGTGGAGGTGAGCTCCCAGACCCACTCCCAGCCCGGGGGCTCCTGGCCGGCGGGCGCGGTCTTCCAGGCGATCAGGTGGTTGGCCTCGAAGCCCGTGACGATGTTGTCGGTCTGGTACTCCCCGCCCATGTGGTCGCCGGCCATGTTCATCCGGAACTGCACGCCGCTCTTCTCGATGCGGTCGCCCTTCTCGAGGCTGCGCACGAAGCCGGAGCCATCGAGCTCGACGTGGCGGTGGGGGTCGGTGAGGACGGCGAAGATGTCCTGGGAGGAGGCGTCGATGCTGCGCTGGGCGGAGATGGAGGTCTGCTCGGTCATGTCCCCATCATGACCACGCGGGCAAGGCGCCGCTCGAGCGCCCCTGTGGAGGCGCTCAGACCGTCGGGCCCGCAGGGGCGACCACGCGGTCCCGGACGGACGGGGCGCCGCTGCCGGCCTCGTCACCCGACGAGGGACCCTTCCCCGGGCGGTCGGCACGCAGGGCGACGACGAGCACGAGCAGCCCGACCAGCGACAGCGCCGCCCCCGCCAGCGCCGGGGCGCGCAGACCGTAGCCGGCGCTGATCACGGCTCCGCCGATCCAGGCGCCGAGCGCGTTGGCCACGTTCAGCGAGGCGTGGTTCATCGCCGCGCCGAGGGTCTGGGCCTCCCCCGAGACGTCCATCAGCCGCAGCTGGAGGTTGATCACCAGCAGCGAGCCGAGCACGGTGACCAGGAAGGAGGCCCCGACCAGCGCCCAGCCGAACGGTGCGACGAACCAGAACAGCACCAGGGCCAGCGCCATGCCGAGCGAGCCGATGACCATCGAGGCGCGCACCGACCAGTCGGCCATCGCCCCGGCCACCCAGGTGCCCACGACCATTCCGAGGCCCAGCACGAGCAGCACGACGGGCACGGCGCCGCGGCTCAGCCCCGCGACGTCGGTGGCGATCGGCGAGATGTAGGTGTAGATGGCAAACATGCCGCCGAAGCCGACCGCGCCCGCGGCCAGGGCCAGCAGCACCTGCGGCTTGGCCAGGGCGGAGAGCTCACGGCGCCACACGGCGTCGGGGTTGCCCGGGACGGGAGGCACGACGAGCGCGATGGCGGCCATCGTGACCACGGCCAGCACCGAGGCGGTGAGGTAGCCCGCGCGCCAGCCGAGCTCCTGGCCCAGCCAGGTCGCAGCGGGGACGCCCACCACGTTGGCCACCGAGAGCCCGAGCATCACCTGGGCCACGGCCCGGCCCTGCCGACCGGGGCGGGCGAGGTCGGCGGCGACCAGCGAGGCGACCCCGAAGTAGGCCCCGTGCGGGAGGCCGTCGACGAAGCGGGCGAGGGCGAGCAGCTCCACGCTGGAGACCGCGGCCGAGAACAGGTTGGCCACCGCGTACCCGGCCATCAGCCACACCAGCAGCCGGCGGCGGGGGGCCCGGGCGCCGAGCACGGCGAGCAGCGGGGCGCCCACCACCACGCCGAGGGCGTAGGCCGAGATCAGGTGGCCCGCGGTCGGGATGGAGACGTCCACGCCCGCGGCCACCTCGGGCAGCAGGCCCATCGTCATGAACTCGGTGGTGCCGATCGTGAAGCCGCCGAGCGCGAGCGCCAGCAGGGCCAGGCGCAGCCGGAGCTCGGAGCGGCCCTCACGCAGGGGGCTGCCGACGGGGGTCGGCTCGGTCGGGGGGGAGAGGCTCACGCATCACCTCAGCACACCCCGACCCGCCCGTCTTCCCGCATCGGCTGTGACGTTGGGTACCCGCACCCTCCGCAGCCTGGGTCAGGGCACCATCCAGCCCAGCACCGGCGTCGACTGCAGGTAGACCAGCACGCACATGATCAGCAGGAAGCCGAGGCTCCACCCGATCACCTTGCGGAACAGGTCGCCCTCCTTGCCCGGCATGCCGATCGCGGCCGCGGCGATGGCCAGGTTCTGCGGCGAGATCATCTTGCCCAGCACCCCGCCGGAGGAGTTCGCGGCGGCCAGCAGGACCTCGCTGAGGCCGGCCTCCCTGGCTGCGGTGACCTGCAGGGTGCCGAAGAGCGCGTTGGAGGAGGTGTCCGAGCCGGTCACCGCGACCCCGAGCCAGCCGAGGACCGGTGAGAGGAAGGCGAAGAACGCGCCCGAGCCCGCGATCCACATCCCGATCGTGACGGTCTGGCCCGACAGGTTCATGACGTAGGCGAGGCCGAGCACCGCGGCAACGGTGAGGATGGCCCACTTCAGCTGGTCGAGCGTGGCGCCGTAGGCGCGCAGCGCCCCGCCCGGCGAGACGCGAGGAAGGCCATCGTGATGAGGCCGGAGAGCAGCAGCAGGGTGCCCGCTGCGCCGAGCTAGCCGAAGGTGAACGCCGCGGTCGAGGGCGGTTGCCGCTCGGGGTGACGACTGGTTCAGCCGCGGCCAGCCGAAGGTCAGCGCGCCCTGGGCCAGGGGGTCCTTGACGACCGGGATCTGGGCGATCGAGAAGACCACGATGATCGTCAGGTAGGGCACGTAGGCGAGGAACACGTCGCGGCGCCGTCGCGGGCTGTGGGCGTCGGACCCGGAGCCGGGCCCGGACCCGGTGCGGGTGGCGGTCGCGGCGGCCGATCGGCCGCCGCCGGCCTCGGCGACGCGACGCTCGGGTCTCGGCTTCGTCGGGGTCTCGCCCGTGAGCTCGGCGCGGGCTGCCAGAAGCGCAGGAGCAGCACCACCGCGCCCGCCGCGAGCAGCGACGCGACGATGTCGGTGAGCGCGAGCGAGAAGAAGTTGGACGTACGTACTGCGCCACGGCGAAGACGACGCCGGCGACGAGGGCGGGCGGCCAGATCTGCCGCAGGCCCCGCGCCCCGTCGACGAGCGCGATGAGGACCAGGGGGACGAAGAGCGCGAGCATCGGGGTCTGGCGGCCGACCATCGCGCCGAGCGCTTCCTCGGGCAGTCGGTCATCGAGGCCAGCGTGGTGATCGGCACGGCGATGGCCCCGAAGGCCACCGGCGCGGTGTTCGCCACCAGGGCCACCACCGCCGCCTTGAGCGGCTGAAGCCGGAGCGCGATCAGCATGACCGTGCAGATCGCCACCGGGGTGCCGAAGCCCGCGAGCGCCTCGATCAGCGCACCGAAGCAGAACGCGATGATGACGGCCTGGATGCGCTGGTCGTCGGAGACCGACCCGAACGAGCTCCGCAGCACGTCGAAGTGCCCGGTGTCGCACGGTCATGTGGTAGATCCACATCGCGTTCACGACGATCCACATGATCGGGAAGATGCCGAACATGGCGCCTTCCATGGCGGCGCTGAAGGCCTTGGTGACCGGCATCCCGTAGACGAGGTCGCCACCGCGAGCGCGACCGCGAGCGCGATCAGGGAGGCCCACTGGGCCTTGATCCGGACCGCGCCGAGCAGCACGAAGAGCGTCGCGAGCGGCAGCGCCGCGAACAGGGCGGACAGCCCCAGGGACCCTGCCACGGGGTCGAAGACCTGCTCGAACACGACGCCTCCTCCGCGGGCCGCCGCGGCGACGGACCTCACTCCGGCTGATCATGCACCCGGGACGCACTCTTGGGAAGAACGTCCCAGGACCCGGCGTGGGGACGGCGTGTCGCGCCGAGTCGAAGGTCCCTCCGTCCGCTCGGGGCTACCCTCGGGACCACCCGGTGCGCCGGCGATCCCCGGAGAGGACGTGCCCGTGAGCGAGCTGTTCGACCTCAGCGGCACCCCGGCGTTCCTCCTGGTCCCGCTGGCCCTGATCGGCGTCGTGTTCGTCGCGCTGCCGGCGGTCACGATCGGCCGGCTGCTGCGCGACCGCACCCGCCGCCGGACGTGGACCACGACTCGCGCCCGCCTGCTGGCCACCCGTACCGGGACCCGCCACCACCCCGGCGACGACGGCCACGGCCGCAGCCGCGCCCGCACGATGGGCCGCTGGGAGTACCGCGACGCCAACGGGACCACCCAGACCGGTGAGGGCGACCTCGACGGCGTCTGGCTCTCCGGCGACGGGGGTTCGCAGGAGCTCGACGTGCTGGTCGACCCCACCGACCAACGACGGTCCCAGGCCAGGACGGCGCCGCCGGGCCTCGCGGCGGTGCTCGTCGCCGCCGTGATGTGCGTCGTCGGCGTGATCGGCGTCGCGATGCTGCTCTCCGTCGTCGGCGTCCTGCTCGCCTGAGCCCGCCCGGCACCCCCGCACCCCCGCGCCCCGTCGCCGCGGCGCACGACGGACGGTGCCCCGGTCTCCCGGGGCACCGTCCGTCGTGGTGGGTGGCGCGGCCGCGCTACAGCGAGGCGAGGGCCTCGTTGAGCGTCGAGGAGGGGCGCATGACCTCGTTGGCCTTGGCGTCCTGGGGGTAAAGTAGCCGCCGACGTCGACCGGGCTGCCCTGCACCGCGGCAGCTCGTCGACGATCGTCTGCTCCTGCTCCCGCAGGCGGCGGGCGAGGCCGGCGAAGTCCGCGGCGAGCGCGGCGTCCTCGGTACTGCGTGGCCAGCTCCTGGGCCCAGTACAGCGCGAGGTAGAAGTGGCTGCCGCGGTTGTCGATGCTCGCCGACCGTGCGCGCGGGCGACTTGTCCTCGTCCAGGAAGCGTCGCCGTGGCCCGGTCGAGGGTGTCGGCGAGCACCTGGGCTCGCGCGTTGTCCGCGTACTCCGCGAGGTGCTCGAAGCTGGCGGCGAGGGCGAAGAACTCGCCGAGGCTGTCCCAGCGCAGGTGGTTCTCCTCGAGCAGCTGCTGCACGTGCTTGGGCGCCGAGCCGCCGGCACCGGTCTCGAAGAGCCCGCCGCCGGCCATCAGGGGCACGATCGAGAGCATCTTGGCCGACGTGCCGAGCTCGAGGATGGGGAACAGGTCGGTGTTGTAGTCGCGCAGCACGTTGCCGGTCACCGAGATGGTGTCCTCGCCGCGGCGGATCCGCTCCAGGGAGTAGGCGGTCGCCTCGGCCGGGGCCATCACCTTGATGTCAGGCCCTCGGTGTCGTGCTCGGGCAGGTAGGCGTGGACCTTCGCGATCAGGTTGGCGTCGTGGGCGCGGGTGGCGTCGAGCCAGAACACCGCGGGTGTACCGCGTGGCGCGGGCGCGGGTCACGGCGAGCTTGACCCAGTCGCGGATCGGCGCGTCCTTGGTCTGGCAGGCGCGCCAGATGTCGCCCGGCTCGACGGCGTGCTCCATCAGCGTCGTGCCGGCCGGCGTCGACGACCCGCACCGTGCCGGCGGCGGGGATCTCGAAGGTCTTGTCGTGCGAGCCGTACTCCTCGGCTGCCTGGGCCATCAGCCCGACGTTGGGCACCGAGCCCATCGTGGCGGGGTCGAAGGCGCCGTGCGCGCGGCAGTCGTCGATGCACGGTCTGGTAGACCCCGGCGTAGGAGCGAGTCGGGGATCACGGCGAGGGCGTCGTGCTCCTCGCCGTCGGGCCCCCACATGTGGCCCCGAGGTGCGGATCATCGCCGGCATCGAGGCGTCGACGATGACGTCGCTGGGCACGTGCAGGTTGGTGATGCCGCGGTCGTCGACCATCGCCAGCGCGGGGCCGTCGGCGTAGACCCGCTCGATCGCCGCCTCGATGGCCTGCTGCTCGGGGGCCGTCGATCCCGGCGAGCAGCGCGCCCAGGCCGTCGTTGGCGGAGATGCCGGCGGCGGCGAGCACCTCGCCGTACTGCTCGAAGACCGTGGGGAAGAACGCCTGCACCACGTGGCCGAAGATGATCGGGTCGGAGACCTTCATCATCGTCGCCTTGAGGTGCACCGAGAACAGCACGCCCTCCGGCTTGGCCCGGGCGATCTGCTCGGTCAGGAAGCGGCGCAGCGCGGCGACGCCCATGAAGGTGCCGTCGACCACCTCGCCGGCGAGGACCGGGCAGCTCGCCTTGAGCACGGTGGCGTGCCGTCGGCGCGGGGTGCTCGATCGAGCAGCGTCGTGGGCTCGGCGATCGACCACGGACTTCTCGTTGGCGAAGAAGTCGCGCTCGCCCATGGTGGCGACGTTCGTCTTCGAGTCGGGGCTCCAGGCACCCATCCGAGTGCGGGTGCTTCCGCGCGTAGTCCTTGACCGCGGCCGGGGCCCGGCGGTCGGAGTTGCCCTCGCGCAGCACGGGGTTGACCGCGGAGCCCTTGACCTTGTCGTAGCGGGCCCGGACCTCCCGCTCCTCCTCGGTCGCCGGGCTCTCGGGGTAGTCGGGCAGCGCGAAGCCCTGCGCCTGCAGCTCCGTGACCGCCGCCTTGAGCTGGGGGATCGAGGCGGAGATGTTGGGCAGCTTGATGATGTTGGCCTCGGGCCGGGTGGCGGCTCCCCGAGCTCGGCCAGCGCGTCGGGCGCGCTGGTCGTGGGCAGCGGACGGCGAACTGCGCGAGGATGCGGCCGGCCAGGGAGATGTCCCGGGTCTCGACGGCGACGCCGGCCTTGGCGGCGTACGCCGGGACGATCGGCAGCAAGGAGTACGTCGCCAGCAGCGGCGCCTCGTCGGTGTGGGTGTAGATGATCGTGATGCGGTTGCTCGGCGTGGCTGCTGTCCTGGTCGACGGACGGCGGACTGCGAAAGTATTGGTCAAGATAGTCGCAGGGGCGCCCTCGGGCAGCCGCGGCCCGGGCGCGGCAACGCCGCCCGGCGACGCGGGGCGGCGTGCTGCTAGCGTCGAGAGGAGTACCCGTCCGAGACCCGCTGTCGAAGGAGCCCCGTGAGCACCACACCCTTCAAGGTCGCCGTCACCGGCGCCGCCGGCCAGATCGGCTACAGCCTGCTGTTCCGCCTCGCGAGCGGCGCGCTGCTCGGCGCGGACCGCCCGTCGAGCTGCGGCTGCTGGAGATCACGCCGGCACTGAAGGCACTCGAGGGTGTCGTGATGGAGCTCGACGACTGCGCGTTCCCGACGCTGGCCGGGGTCGAGATCGGCGACGATCCGACCACGGTCTTCGACGGCGTCAACCTCGCCCTGCTCGTCGGCGCCCGCCCCCGCGGCCCGGGCATGGAGCGCGGCGACCTGCTGGAGGCCAACGGTGCGATCTTCACCGCGCAGGGCAAGGCGCTCAACGAGGTCGCCGCCGACGACGTCCGCGTCGGGGTGACCGGGAACCCGGCGAACACCAACGCGCTGATCGCGATGAGCAACGCCCCCGACATCCCCCGGCGAGCGGTTCTCGGCACTGACCCGGCTGGACCACAACCGCGCCATCGCCCAGCTGGCGGCCAAGCACCGGGTCCCCGGTCACCGACATCACCAAGATGACGATCTGGGGCAACCACTCCGCCACCCAGTACCCCGACCTCTTCCACGCCGAGGTGGGTGGCCGCAACGCCGCGGAGGTCGTCGGCGACCAGGCCTGGACTCGAGAACGACTTCATCCCGACCGTCGCCAAGCGGGGTGCGGCGATCATCGACGCGCGCGGCTCCTCCTCGGCCGCCTCGGCCGCCTCGGCCACCATCGACGCCGCCCGCGACTGGCTGACGCGGATCGCCCGAGGACGACTGGGTCTCGATGGCGGTCGTCTCCGACGGCTCCTACGGCGTGCCCGAGGGGCTGATCTCCTCCTTCCCGGTGACCACCACCGACGGCGACTGGGAGATCGTCCAGGGGCTGGAGATCGACGACTTCTCCCGCGCGCGCATCGACGCCTCGATCGCCGAGCTGGCCGCCGAGCGCAACGCCGTCACCGAGCTCGGCCTGATCTGACCCGGCCGACCGGCCGACCGGTCCGCGTCACCGCGCGCACGGCCCCGACCCGCAGCCCGGGTCGGGGCCGGGTCACGCCCCGGGCTGCTCGGGATGCAGGTCGGTGAGCACCCACAGCACGAGGGCCACCACGCCGAGCATGGGTCACGTCGATCGAGCGGGTGCCGCACCGCGAGCATCCCGCGCCGCGGGAGGGCAGCACCGCCGGGCAGCCGGCCGAGCCGCCAGCGCAGCCGAGACACGCGCACCCCCAGGCGCCAGTCCCCCAGGCGGTGACGACCAGCCCGATCCCGACGGTGACCAGCACGAGCAGGTACAGGGCCCCGCCCACGGTCGAGGGGTGGCGGCGCTCCTGCGGCCCCGGGTGGCGGCGCCGGGTCGTGCTCGGGGTCGTGGGAGGTCACGCCGGGGCCGCCAGCGACCGGCCTGCTCCGGCACGCCGAGGCCGGCCTCGCTCTCGGCGATCGCACAACGTTGCGCAGCAGCATGGCGCGGGTCATCGGCCCGACCCCGCCCGGGTTCGGGGAGACCCAGCCGGCGACCTCGGCGACGTCGTCGGCCGACGTCGCCGGCGATCCTGCCGTCGACCCGGCGACGCCCCGACGTCGAGCACCGCCGCGCCCGGCTTGACCGCGGCGCGGGTGACGACCCGGGCACGCCGGCGGCCGCGACGACGATGTCGGCGCGGGCGAGGTGGGCGGCGAGGTCCCGGGTGCCGGTGTGGCACAGCGTGACGGTGGCGTTCTCGCTGCGGCGGGTGAGCAGCAGGCCGAGCGGGCGACCGACGTGATCCCGCGGCCGACGACGACGACCTCGGCGCCGGCGAGCGGCACGTCGTGGCGGCGCAGCAGCTCGACGACGCCCACCGGCGTGCAGGGCAGCGGGCCGGGCTCGACCGAGCACGAGCCGCCGAGGTTGACCGGGTGCAGGCCGTCGACGTCCTTGGCGGGGTCGACCCGGGACAGCAGCGCCGTACTCGTCGAGGCCGGTGGGCTGCTGGACGAGGAACCCGGTGCAGGCGGGGTCGGCGTTGAGCCGGTCGATGTCGGACTCGACCTCGGCCTGGGTCGCGGAGGCCGGCAGGTCGACGCGGATCGACTCGATGCCGATCTCGGCGCAGTCCCGGTGCTTGGCGCCGACGTACCAGTGCGAGCCCGGGTCGTCGCCGACCAGGACGGTGCCGAGCCCGGGCCGGACGCCGACGGCGTGCAGGGCCTCGACCCGGACGGCGAGCTCGGCCTTGATCGTCCTCAGGGTCGCGGTGCCGTCGAGCCTCTGCGCAGTCACGGGGTGAGCTCTGCCACCCCCCGGACGGGCCTCACCGCGCGGTGGCCGCCCACGCCTCCAGCGCCCGCGCGAGTGCCTCCGCGCCCGGGTCGACGACGCCGTCGAGGCTCCCGCACGCAGGTGGCTGGAACGTCCGACCACCGCAGTGGGGCAGCTTCCGGTCGGCCGCCACCTGGCCAGCTAGTGGAAGAAGTGCCGGGTGCCGGTGAGGTACAGCGTCACCCCGGCCGCCCGTGCCGCCTCGACGGTCAGCTCGTCGCGCACCGAGCCGCCCGGCTGGACGATCGCCGCGACGCCGGCGTCGAGCAGGATCTGCGGGCCGTCCTCGAAGGGGAAGAAGGCGTCCGAGGCGGCCACCGAGCCGGCGCCGCGCTCGCCGGCGCGCTCGACGGCCAGACGGCAGGAGTCGACCCGGTTGACCTGGCCCATCCCGACGCCGACCGAGGCGCCGTCCTTGGCGAGCAGGATCGCGTTCGACTTCACCGCGCGGCAGGCCCTCCAGGCGAAGGCGAGGTCGGCGAGCTCGCTCGGGCGAGGACGCCTCCCCGGCGGCCAGCGTCCAGGTCGCGGGGTCGTCCCCGCCGGCTCGCGTCGAGGACGGCGTCGACGCGGTCACGCTGCTGGAGCAGCAGGCCGCCGGAGACCGGGCGCATCTCGACCTCTCCCCGCCCGGTGGGCAGGGGGCAGACCAGGACCCGGATGTTCTTCCGGCGCGCGAGCACCTCCACGGCGCCCTCGTCGTAGGCCGGCGCGACGATCACCTCGGTGAACACCTCGGCGACCTGCTCGGCCATCGCGACGCTGACCGGGCGGTTGGTGGCGATCACGCCACCGAAGGCCGAGACCGGGTCGCAGGCGTGCGCACGGCGGTGGGCCTCGGCGACGTCCGCCCCGACGGCGATCCCGCACGGGTTGGCGTGCTTGACGATCGCCACCGCGGGCTCGTCGAAGTCGGCGGCGGCCCGGCGGGCGGCGTCGGTGTCGACGTAGTTGTTGTAGGACATCTCCTTGCCGTGGCGCTGCTCGGCGGTGGCCAGGCCCGGCCCGCCCGCGTCGGCGGCGTTCACGTACAGCGCGGCCCCCTGGTGGGGGTTCTCCCCGTAGCGCAGCACCGAGGACTTCTCCCAGGTCGCGCCCAGGAAGGCCGGGAAGCCGTCGCCCGCGGAGGAGTCGACCAGGGCGGAGCCCATCCAGGAGGCGACGGCGACGTCGTAGGACGCGGTGTGCGCGAAGGCCTCCGCGGCCAGACGGGCGCGCTCGGCGAGGGTGAAGCCGCCCGCGGCGACGGCGGCGAGCACGTCGTCGTAGCGCGCGGGGCTGGTCACGATGGCGACCGAGGGGTGGTTCTTGGCCGCGGCGCGGACCATGGAGGGCCCGCCGATGTCGATCTGCTCGACGCACTCCTCGGCCCCGGCGCCCGAGGCGACGGTGTCGGCGAAGGGGTAGAGGTTGGACACGACGAGGTCGAACGGCTCGACGCCGAGCTCGGCCAGCTGCTCGACGTGGGTGTCGAGCCGTCGGTCGGCCAGGATGCCGGCGTGCACCCGCGGGTGCAGGGTCTTGACCCGGCCGTCGAGGCACTCGGGAAACCCGGTGAGGTCCTCGACCGCGGTCACGGGCAGACCCAGGCCCTCGATGAGGCGGGCCGAGCCACCGGTGGAGACCAGCTCGACGCCTGCGTCGTGCAGGCCGCGGGCCAGGACCTCGAGGTCGGCCTTGTCGTAGACGGAGACCAGGGCGCGCCTGATCGGGATCCGGAGGTCGCTCGTCACTGACTCCTGCTCGAGGTGCTGCGGACTCCGGGGCACCCAGGCGATCGATGCACCCGACGTCACTCCCTGGTGGTGTCCCACCTGCGCCAGTCGTGTCGGGCCAGCATAGGGCCGCTCAGGCCCCGAGGAGGACCCGGCGTCCCTCGATGCGGTACCCCTCACGGGCCAGGCGACCGACGGACTCGACCAGCATGCCCCGCTCGACGACCTTGATCCGCTCGTGCAGCGAGGCGACGTCGTCGTCGTCGAGCACCGGGACGGTGGCCTGGGCCACGATCGTGCCGGTGTCGACGCCGGCGTCGACGAGGAACAGCGTGGCGCCGGTGACCTTGACGCCGTAGTCGAGGGCGTCGCGCGGGCCGTGCATGCCGGGGAAGGTCGGCGAGAGCGCCGGGTGGGTGTTCAGGGTGCGCCCGCCGAAGGCCTCCAGGAAGTGCGGCCCGACCAGCTTCATGAACCCGGCCAGGACGACGAGGTCGGGCCGGTGGGCGGCGCAGGCCGTGGTCAGCGCTCGGTCCCAGTCCTCGCGGGTGGCGTGGTCGCCGACCCGCTCGACGAAGGTGGCCGCGCCGGCGCGCTCGGCCCGGACCAGGCCCTCGGTGCCGTCGACGGTCGGCCCCCACCGCGACGACCTCGGCGCCGTAGCCGGCCTCGCCGCAGGCGTCGAGCAGGGCCTGGAGGTTCGTGCCGGCGCCGGAGACGAGCACGACGAGCCGGGTGCGGCCTGGGGGGTCGGGGGTGTCGCGCACCCGCGGCAGCCTACGCGGCGGACGACTCCGCGGCGTCGCGCCGGCGCTGGGACCAGCGCGCCCAGCCGACGACGGCCAGCGCGCCGAGCAGCGCCCCGATGCCGAGGGCCGCGACCGCGTGCACGGTGACCTCGAGCCCGGAGGCACCGACGGTGCGCATCCGGCCGGGGCCCACGGCGCCGCCGGCCAGCGCGGTGGCCGCGCCGACCGCCAGGCCCGCCAGCACGCCGCCGGCCACCGCCCGCACGGCGGTCTCCTCGAGGCGTCCACGGGGGTCGCGGCGCTCGACGCGGGCCGCGACGAGACCGGCGAGGAGGAACGGCACCACCACCAGCCACGGGGTCCAGGCCGGGGTCGGGCCGGGCTCGGGCAGGGCGGCGAGGAGCGGGAGCACCGGGACGGGGCCGATCACCACGGTGGTCGGCGAGACCAGGGTGCCGGCGCCCACCGCGAAGCCGGGGCCGAGCAGGTAGGCGCCGCCGAGGAGCACCGCGTTGGGCACCAGCAGCAGGCACAGCAGCACCAGCAGCGCGGCCTCCCCGGGGGAGGCCTGCAGCTGGGCCGTCACGTTGAGCGCGGTGCCCAGGTCCACGGCCAGCGCGAGGACCACCAGGGCGGCGGTGAGGACCAGCCACCAGCACAGGACCCGCCGGGTCAGGCCGAGCACGCCGCGCAGCACCGGGGGCACCATCGCGACCCAGATGGCCGCCCGGCCGGACCCGACGGCGACCCCGGGCGCGGCGACCAGGACGCTCAGCGCGGCGCACCACGCCACGGTGGCCGGCAGGGAGGGGGCGGTCTGGGGCGTGCCGGCGGTCAGCAGCGTGACCACGGCCACGGCGGTGTAGCCGGCACCGAGCAGCAGGCTCGCCGCGGGCACGGTGAGGTCGCGCTCGCCGTCGGCGATGCGGTGCGCGTCGGGGCCGTGACCGGAGACCAGGCCGCCCACCCGCACCGCGACGCGCCACAGCACCCAGGCGCAGAGCAGGCTCAGGCCCAGCGGCACGGCGGTGACGGGCACGCCGTCGACGCGCACGCCCGACCCGTGGGCGCTCAGCCAGCCCAGCGCGGCCGCCCGCAGGCCGTCACGCGGCTCGCCGTGCGAGCCCGCGTCGGAGAGGAACCAGCCCACCACGCCGACGGCCAGGCAGACCAGCAGCGGGCCGGCCGCGGCCGCGGCGCCGCCGGGCAGGGCGACGAGGGCCAGCGGACGAGGCGGGGGCGGGGTCTGGCCGGCGCGGGCGGAGCGGTCGGGCAGCAGGGAGGTCATGGCCCGCCCATCCTCGCCCGCCGCCGCCGCCGCCCGACGCAGGCACGCCGCACGTCGCCGGGCCACGCGCCCGCACCTCGGGGCGCGCCGCGGCGCGGTTGGGCACCCGTGCGAGGTCGCCCTAAGGTGGAGCGGCCATGACGGACCCCGCCGCCTTCGACGACCTCTACCTGGACAGCCGCCGCCGGCTCCTCAGCCAGGCGTGGGCGGTCGACGGGGACCTCGACGCGGCCCGGGGCGCCCTGGGCGAGGCGTTCGAGGAGGCGTGGCACCACCACCGTGCGCTGGGGTGCGCCGAGGACCCGGAGGCGTTCGTGCGCCGGGGGGCCTGGGACCGCCTGGCCCGCCGCCGGCGACCCCGCCGGTGGTACCGCACACCCCGGCACGCACCCGACCTCGACGACGCCGGGCGGCACGCGCTCGCCGTGCTGGCCGGCCTCGGGGACCGCCCCCGCCGCGTGCTGGTGCTGGCCGGCCTCTCCTCGCTGCCGCTGGGTGCGGTGGGCGCCGAGGTCGGCCTGGAGGAGGCCGAGGCGCTCGAGACGCTGGACGACGCCCTGCCCGGGCCCACCGACGAGCGCTCGGCGCGCGACCGGGCCAGGGCCCTGCTCGCCCCCCTGCACGCCGCCCTCGCCGCGCTCGGCGACGAGGGCGCGGCGTCCTGGCCGCCGGCGGCCTCCGTGCGCCGGGGCGTCCGCGCCCGACGCCGCACCCGGCGCTCGGTCCTCGCCCTCGGGGCCGTCGCGGTGCTGCTGGCCCCCGCCGCCGCGGTCCTCGACCTGACCACCCACGGCACCGTGGTCGACGGCCTGGTCGACGGCCTGGTCGACCGCGCCCCCGGCACGCTCGCGGGCCTGGCCCCCGGCTCCGCGGCGGACCAGGACCCGGGCGAGGGCGAGAGCCCCTCCGCGGCGGCGGGCTCCGCGGGGGACGAGCTGCCCGTCTCCTCCCTGCTCGGCGCGGACCAGGTGGCCGCCCGGGTACCGGGCCGGTCCTGGTCGGTGACCCGCACCGGGGACGGCGCCGGGGGCGACGGGCTGCTGCTGCCGTGCCAGCAGCAGCGCTACGCCGACCCCGACGCCGTGGGGACCCTGACCCGCGTCCTGGCCGCGGAGCCCGCCCGACGCGCCACCGGTGCGACCGTGCGGGTCCGACCGCGCCTGGTCCAGCTGACCCAGGCCTCGGCCACGATCCCGGCCGCCCGGGTGACCTACCGCCGCCTGGTGGGCTGGGCCGGGGCCTGCGCCGAGCCCCGGGCCCAGCTGCTCGCCACTCGCCGCGCCGCCGGCGTGGGCGACGCCTCGCTCCAGCTGGTGCTGCGCGACTGGGACGCGCCGCGGCGCACCCACGTGCTGCAGGTCAGCCGCAGCGGACGGCTGACCACCACCACCGCCTACACCGCCGGCGGCACGGCCGCTCCCCCGGCACCGGGGCTGGCCCGGCTCCAGGCGGCTGCCGTGCGCGGGGTGTGCGACCTCGACGGCGGCGGGGCCTGCGCGGCGTCGGTGCGGCTGCGCCCGAGCGACCCACCGAGCGTCGGAGCCGTCCCCGCCCTGCTCTCCGAGGTCGACCTGCCTCCCGTGTCCAGGGTCCGGCGGCCCTGGGTGGGCACCGACCCGGTGCGGGCGCGGCGCAACACCGCCGCCACCCGGTGCGACCGCGCGTCGTTCTCCGGCCGGTTCCGCGGCGCGCGCTGGCAGCGCAACCTGACCCGGACCTTCCTGGTGCCCCGCGCCCCGCTGCCGCCGGAGTTCGGGCTGACCGAGACCGTGGGGAGCCTGCCGCCGCGCACCGCCCGCGCCTTCGTGGAGCAGGTCCGCTCCCGCACCGCCGGCTGCGAGGACCGCGACCTGGGCACCACGCTGACCCGCGTGGTCGGCCGGGAGTCCGGCACGACGAGCCTGCACGTGTGGCGGCTGCGCACCGAGGTGTCCCCACGCCGCTCGATCCGGTTCTGGACCGCGCTGGTGCGCCGGGGCGGCACCCTGGCCCAGATCGGGTTCGTCCCCGTCCCCGGGGCCTCGATGAGCGAGGCGGCGTTCGTGGCCCTGGCCCGCCGCGCCCAGGCCCGTCTCGACGATCGAGCGCCGCACGTCACGCGGTCGGCCGCGCGGGGGTGAGCGGACCGGGGGCCGGGGCGACGAGGCGTCACGGTTCGTCCACGCCCTGCCCTTCACTCGGGCGGACGAGCCAGGCAGGGTGGAGCCATGGCCTCCCAGCACCCGACCACCGTCGTGCTCTTCGGAGCGACCGGCGACCTGGCCCGACGCAAGCTCCTGCCGGGCCTCCTGCACCTCTACCAGGTGGGTCTGCTGACCGAGCTGCGGGTCGTCGGCACCTCCCTCGACGAGCACGACCGCGAGTCCTTCGTCCAGCTCGCCCACGAGGCGGCCCTGGAGTTCAGCGGCGACGACGGCGACATCGACAGCTGGGAGGAGTTCTCCCAGCTCCTGTACTGGGCCCCCGGCGCGGGTGGCGCGAAGGCGCTGCGCAAGGCCGTCGAGGAGGCCGAGAAGGACTGGGACGTCGAGGCGACCCGGCTGCACTACCTCAGCGTCCCGCCCAGCGCGGCCCTCGCCGTGGTGTTCGAGCTCGACGAGGCGGACCTGGTCACCGGCAGCCGGATCGTGATGGAGAAGCCGTTCGGCGTCGACCTGGAGTCCGCGGTGGACCTCAACGCGCAGCTGCACCAGGTCTTCGCCGAGGAGCAGATCTTCCGCATCGACCACTTCCTGGGCAAGGAGGCCGCGCAGAACATCCTGGCCTTCCGCTTCGGCAACGGCCTCTTCGAGCCGATCTGGCACCGCCACCACATCGACCACGTCCAGATCGACGTGCCGGAGTCGCTCGGCCTGGAGCAGCGGGCCTCGTTCTACGAGAGCACCGGCGCCTACCGCGACATGGTGGTCACCCACCTGTTCCAGGTGATGGCCTTCACCGCCATGGAGCCGCCCAGCTCGCTGGAGCCGCTGGCGATCACCGAGGAGAAGGTCAAGGTCTTCCGCTCGATGCTGCCCATCGACCCCGCCGACGTGGTCCGCGGCCAGTACGTCGGGTACCGCGACATCGACGGGGTCGCGCCGGACTCGGAGACCGAGACCTTCATCGCCATGACGTGCTACATCGACAACTGGCGCTGGGCCGGGGTGCCGTTCTACCTGCGCACCGGCAAGAGGCTGGCCGAGGGCGCGCGGATCATCTCGATCGCGTTCAAGGAGCCGCCCCGCTCGATGTTCCCCGAGCGCTCCGGCATCGGCGACCACGGTCCCGACCACCTGACGTTCGACCTGGCCGACAAGGCGAAGATGTCGCTGTCGTTCTACGGCAAGCGACCCGGGCCGGGCATGAAGCTGGACAAGCTCTCGATGCAGTTCGCCATGCACGACACCGGCTGGGCGGGCTCCATCCTGGAGGCCTACGAGCGGCTCATCTACGACGCCGCCCGCGGCGACCGGACGCTGTTCAACTCCGCCCACGGCATCGAGCGGCTCTGGGAGGTCTCGGCGCCGCTGCTGGAGAACCCGCCGGTGGTACGGCCCTACAAGCAGGGGTCGTGGGGCCCCAACCAGATCCACCAGCTGATCAGCCCGCGCACCTGGCGCCTGCCCTTCGAGCGCGTCTGGCGCGACCCCGACGCGCACGGCTCCTGAGACACGGCCATATAAAGCGACCTGGGGCCGCCGCTCAGGCAAAGGGGGCGTAGGGCAGCTCGCCGTCGCTGATCTGTCGGTTCAGCTCCGTCAACCGAGACACGATCTCCTCGTCGTCCTGTGCGACGGCGGCGGCCCAGCCGTAGCAGGCCGCGACCGCACGGTCCAGCGTCCGGTGCAGGTCGGCAAGATCGGTCCAGGCGCCGTCGTCGACGGCGTTGTAAAGCGTGGTGAGGCCGACTTGCTCCGTCGTACAGATCTCGGAACGTCGAGCAAGAAGTCGCCGCGATGCCTCAGCCACCGCCTCACGCTGTTCAACGGTGGGGTCGGGCCACGCGAACGTCATGAATACCGAAGTTGGCGTGTAGCGCAAATCGCCCTTCAATGTAGACGCCTGCGCCCACGCCCAGGCGACGTGCGCGCGTGAAAGCAGGATGCCCAATGCATAGTCGTCATCGAATGCAGCAACCATGCAGGCATTGCTCGGCAATACATCGGATGAGACGACCGCCAGGTTAAACCTCTTGGCATGCGCGGCGATTACGGCACTACGCTCAACGCGCTCCAACCGCTGGCGCATCCCCACTCTAGGTTCCGCAAATTGCCACCAGATCCGGCGATGCCGCTCGCGGTTGACGCCTTCACGAAAGGGACGGACCCGCTCGCGCACCACGTCGATCGCTTTCGGGAACCGCATAGCCTCCTGCAATGGCATCTGAGCGAAGTCTACGATCCAGCGGCTGGCATTCTGTGCCGGATCGTTTGTGATGTCGGACGCTGTCAGGTAGGGCTTTATTACCAGGCTGTAATCGACGGCGGCATCGGCGAGCAAGCTCTCTGCCTCGGACTGGTCCAGCACAAAGCCAGCACCAGCCGGAATCGGTCCCTGAAAGCAACGTGCCTGATTCGCCTTTAATGACTTCGGCACCCATGCGACCTCGCCCCCAGCAGTCAAATTCGAGCGTATATACGCGACCGGGATGCCGTTCAGCACCCGCGTCAAGTCGCTCGCGCCATCTGATACCCAGTTGACGATGCTGACGTGAACCGCTGCTTCTCCGGGCCAGACTTGCGACTTGACCGCGTCCGTGATCGCGCCCCCCGATTCCATGATGTAGTCCAGGGACACCGACCGAGCGCGGTTCTGTGCGACGGAATTGGTTGCGACGAGACCGGCGCGCTGGCCCGGCCGCAGATGCTCGACGCTGCGCCGGAACCAATAGGTACAGAAGTCCTTCACACCGACACCGAACTGACGTTTAAGCCACTCGACGTAGTCGTCGCCCATGGAGGAACGGATGTGCTGTGAGCCCAGAAACGGCGGGTTCCCGATGATGCAGTCGGTCTGGGGCCACGGCGTCCGTAGCGCGTCAGCCTGACGTAACCCTGGCAAGCTTTGCAGTGGAAGCGGCGCTTCGGCCTCGCCAAACTCCTCGATCATCTGCCGGTGCCCCATCCACAACGTCACCTTCGCGATCTCGACCGCAGATCTCTCGATGTCGAGACCCTGGAGGTTGGTCAGCGGGTAGAACGGCTCGTCCCCCGCTGGCACCGGAAGGCCGGTAGCCTCGGCCATGCGGCGGATCCGCACCTTGAGCTCGGCCTCGAGCGCACGAAGCTCTCGGTAGGCGATGTAGAGGAAGTTGCCGCACCCGCAGGCGGGGTCCAGGACCTTGAAGGTGACGAGCTCGTCGAGCAATGCGCGAGCCTTGCCGGGTGTCGTCGATTGTTCGATCCGCTCGCGCCAGGGCTTGACGATCGTCGGGCCGACGATCTTCATGATGTCGACCTCGTGCGTATAGTGCGCCCCGATCTCCCAGCGTCGCTCCTTGCCGAGCACCCCCTCCAGGAGTGAGCCGAAGATGGTGGGGTTGACCTTGCGCCAGTCGAACTCGGCGGCCTGAAGCAGCAGGTCGATCTCGGCGCGATTCAGGCCTACCTCGGCCGGCTGAGCGAACAGCTCCCCATTGACGTACCGGGTGCCGGCGAGCCGGCCGGTCCGGAGGCTCTTGCCTTTGCGGTTGAGCACCCGGAAGAGGAGGCCCACTTCGGCGGCTGATCGGTCGGGATCGCGGCGCACTTCAGCGAGCGTCGCGGTGAAGGGATAGTCGCCGAGCATCTGCAGGTCCTCGGCGAACATGCACCACACCGACTGAAGCACGAAGCGCTGAAGCTCACGCGGGGGTGCGGCGTGCCGGCCAGCGAGCGAGGCGAACACCTCGGCAACCACGGTCGCCGCTTCACGGGTCAGCTCGCGGTGGTGCTGGGTGAACCCAGGCTCGACCGTCGGACCGGCGAGGAAGGCGAGCGCTTCGTAACGATCTGGCAGGTCGGCCAGCTCGATGGTGGCGCGCGGACGGTTGGGGTGACGGGCGAAGTCCCAGATCTCGAGCTGGCGGAAGTTGCAGATCACGATGAAACGCGCCGCCGGCACATCGGCGTCGAAATCGCCAGACTCTCGCCAGTAGCGCTCGACCTGCTGCTGGGCGGTGCTGACCGGGACCGTGGGTGCCTTCATCTCCACGATGCAGGTGCCCGGCCACAACAGGTCCATGAATCCCGCCTGCGCGGCGAAGTGCTCGAACTTCGCCCCGCTAGCGAACCGGTCCGTGCCGTAGCAGGCGAAAAGCTCGTTGAGGAAGGTCTGCGCCTCAGACTTCTCTGAGCCTGTGTAATCGGCCCACTTCGCGCTGAACGCGCGCAGGGCGCGCTGGATCTCCTCGCCGGAGGGCATTCAACCCCCGATCAAAGGAGGCGTTCGCCGACGGCGAAGTAAGTGTCCTGCATCAAGCGCTTTCGCAGCCGCTCGAGGTCCTTGACCAACTCGCCGAGCGCGAGCTCGGCGTTGCGATCCACCCCGTCCTTGGCGACTTGCTTGTGCCCCTTCTTGGCGGCGCCGATGGTCCACTCCAGGTTCAGCATCACGTCCGAGACCTGACCTGCCGCACGCTCGCGCAGCACATCGTCGTCCTGCGGGTGGCCGCCAGCCTGGCTCATCGCTGGTCCCTTCGAGTCGTCGTTCATAATCACCTTAGGCCACACGATGCCATCAGGCGCCGACCACGCGGCGCCGTCCGCCGCCGTCCTGTGGACGACTGCGGACGGCGCGGTGACGGCGCAGTCGGGCCGGGGTTGCGGCCTCAGCGCGCCCCGAGGATCTCGCGCATCAGCGCCGCGGTCTCCGAGGGCGTCTTGCCGACCTTGACCCCGGCGGCCTCGAGAGCCTCCTTCTTGGCCGCGGCGGTGCCCGAGGAGCCCGACACGATGGCGCCGGCGTGGCCCATGGTCTTGCCCTCGGGGGCGGTGAACCCGGCCACGTAACCCACGACGGGCTTGGTCACGTGGTCCTTGATGTACGCCGCGGCACGCTCCTCCGCGTCGCCCCCGATCTCGCCGATCATCACGATCGCCTCGGTCTCGGGGTCCTTCTCGAAGGCCTCGAGGGCGTCGATGTGGGTGGTGCCCACGATCGGGTCGCCCCCGATGCCGATGGCGGTCGAGAAGCCGTAGTCGCGCAGCTCGAACATCATCTGGTAGGTCAGGGTCCCCGACTTGGAGACCAGCCCGACCGGGCCCGGACCCGCGATCGTGGCCGGCGTGATCCCGGCCAGCGCCTGGCCGGGGGTGATGATGCCGGGGCAGTTCGGACCGATCATCCGTGTCGAGCTGCCCGCGAGGTGCGCCCACACCTCGGCGGTGTCCTGCACGGGCACGCCCTCGGTGATGACCACGAGCAGGCCGATGCCGGCGTCGATGGCCTCCAGGCAGGCGGCCAAGGTGTGGGCCGGCGGCACGAAGACGACCGAGGTGTCGGCGCCGGTCTCCTTCATCGCCTCCTCGACGCTGCCGAAGACCGGCAGGTCGACGTCGTGGCCGTCGGCGTCGGCGTGGGTGACGGTCGTCCCGGCCTTGCGGGCGTTGACGCCGCCCACGACCTGGGTGCCGCAGCGCATCATCAGCCGGGTGTGCTTGGTGCCCTCACCGCCGGTGATGCCCTGGACGATGACCTTCGAGTCCTTGTTGAGGTAGATGGACATGGTGTTCCTCTCGCTCCCGTTCCGCGCTCAGGCGTTCGCCAGCTCGGCGGCCTTGTCGGCCGCGCCGTCCATCGTGTCCACCAGGGTGACCAGCGGGTGGTTCTTCTCCTCCAGGATCCGCCGTCCCTCCTCCACGTTGTTGCCGTCGAGGCGCACCACGAGGGGCTTGGTCGCGTCGTCCCCGAGGATGTCCAGCGCGCCGACGATGCCCTCGGCCACCGCGTCGCAGGAGGTGATCCCGCCGAAGACGTTCACGAAGACGCTCCGCACCTGCTCGTCGCCGAGGATCACGTCGAGGCCGTCGGCCATCACCTGCGCGGAGGCGCCGCCGCCGATGTCGAGGAAGTTGGCCGGCTTGACCGACCCGTGTGCCTCGCCGGCGTAGGCGACCACGTCGAGGGTGGACATCACCAGGCCCGCGCCGTTGCCGATGATGCCGACGGCGCCGTCGAGCTTGACGTAGTTCAGGCCCTTGGCCTTCGCCTTCGCCTCGAGCGGGTCCGCGGCCTGCTTGTCCTCGAAGCCGGCGTGGTCGTCGTGGCGGAAGTCGGCGTTGTCGTCGAGGGAGACCTTGCCGTCCAGGGCCTCGAGGACGTCGCCCTCGAGGCGGGCCAACGGGTTGACCTCGACCAGCGTCGCGTCCTCCTCCACGAAGACCGTCCACAGGGCCTGGACCATGGTGACCGCCTGGTCGTGCAGCTCGGCGGGGAAGCCGGTCTCCTCGACGATCTCGCGCGCCTTGGCCTCGTCGACGCCGGTGCCCGGGTCGATCGCGATCTGCTTGACGGCCTCGGGGTTGGTGCGGGCGACCTCCTCGATCTCCACACCGCCCTCGACGCTGGCGATGCACAGGTAGCGACGGTGGGAGCGGTCGAGCAGGAAGGAGAAGTAGTACTCGTCCTCGATGCTCGCGCCGGGGGCCACGAGCACGCGGTGCACCGTGAGGCCCTTGATCTCCATGCCGAGGATCGCCTCGGCGTGCGCCTCGGCCTCCTCCGGGGTCCGGGCGAGCTTGACGCCGCCCGCCTTGCCCCGTCCGCCGGCCTTCACCTGCGCCTTGACCACCACGACGCCGAGCTCCTCGGCGGCCGCGCGGGCCTCCGCGGGCGTCTCGGCGACGATCCCGGTGGTCACCGCGACGCCGTGCTTGGCGAAGAGCTCCTTCGCCTGGTACTCCATCAGATCCACTGATCCACCGTGTCCTCGTGAGTGGGCGGCCGCCGTCGGACCGCACAGGAATGGGTTGGGGATGTCCTCGGCACCCTAGTCACATCGCGACGGGGCCACGAGTGCCGGTGGCCCTGAGGTGACCGAGCGCACACCGTCGTCGGTGCGGACGCCCGCTGCGCGCACCGGCGCACCGGCACCCGTCTCGCGATCCGGGCGTCACACCCGGCCGGGTGTAGTGCGGCGGCCCGTCCGGTGGACGACGAGTTTGGCCCACCGTGACCACGCCGTTACCCTCGGTGCGCGACGCGACGCAACGCCCTCCGCTCCGGACCGGGCCGCAGCCACGTCGCACCATCATCGTCGACCCGGGGGTACCAGCGTGAGCGTGGGACAGCATCGAGGCGAGGGCCGCCGCCTGCGGCACCCGCGCCCCGGGCCCGCCGTGCTCGGCCTCGCGGCGCTCGCCGTGACCGTCGCCGGCGCGGCCGCCTCCTCCGCCCCGACCGCGAGCCCGGGGGCCGCTGCGTCCGCCGACGTCGCCCGGGCCGCCCACCAGGGCGCGAACGCCCTCGGCGGCACCTCCGGCACCGCGCGCACCGACCTGCGCACCCGCACGACCGTCAGCCGCGACTCCCAGCGCCAGACGCTGCGCGCCGCCTCGGAGGGTCGTCTGGTCGCCGCCGCCGAGCGGCAGGCCCGCCAGCGCGACGCGACCCTGGCCGGTCTGGCCCGCCAGGCCGAGCAGCAGGCGGCCCGCCTGGCCCGCGAGCGGTGGGTGCTGCCGGTCGTCTCCTACCGGCTGACGGCCGAGTTCGGCGACCACGGCCTGTGGGCCAGCAGCCACACCGGTCTCGACTTCGCCGCGCCGAGCGGCACCCCGATCCTCGCCGTCGCCGGCGGCACCGTCACCTCGACGGGCTACGAGGGCGCCTACGGCAACAGGACGGTCGTCACCCTCGGGGACGGCACGGAGATCTGGTACTGCCACCAGACCACCATGGCGGTCTCGCGAGGCGAGGCCGTCGAGCCCGGGCAGAGGATCGGCACGGTCGGCTCGACCGGTCACGTCACCGGTCCTCACCTGCACCTCGAGGTGCGTCCCGGCGGCGGCGACCCGGTCGACCCGGACGCCGCGCTGCGCCAGCACGACCTGCGGCCCTGACCCGGGCCGCCGGGCGCACTGCCCCGCTGGGGCTCCCCCGGGGTCCCTCAGAGCTTCTCGACCGGCGCGTAGCGCAGCAGCAGCCGCTTGACGCCCTCGGAGCCGAAGTCGATCGAGGCCACGCAGCGCTCGCCCGACCCTTCCACGACCACCACCGTGCCCATCCCGAACGAGTCGTGGACGACCCGGTCGCCCGGGTCCAGGGAGGGCACCGAGCGGGCCGGCTTGGACTTGACCGCCGCGTCCGCCCGGGCGGCGGCCGAGGAGAAGTTGCGTCGGCCCGCACTGGTGGGCGCGCCCATCCGCGCCGGGGACCCGGTGGCGAGGTCGGTGCGCGACCACTGCGACTGCGCGGCCTCGGTGCGACGCCAGTCGACGAGGTCCACGGGCAGCTCGTCGAGGAAGCGCGAGGCGGGGTTGTGGGCCGGGGCGCCCCAGGCCGAGCGGACCATCGCCCGGGACAGGTAGAGCCGCTTCTCGGCGCGCGTCACCCCGACGTAGGCCAGCCGGCGCTCCTCCTCCAGCTCGCTCTGGTCGCCCAGCGAGCGCGCGTGCGGGAAGACGCCGTCCTCCATGCCGGTCAGGAACACCACGGGGAACTCCAGGCCCTTGGCCGTGTGCAGCGTCATCAGCGTCACCACGCCCTGGTCGGCGGCGGCCGCGGCCTCCTCGGCGTCCGCGGGCGCGTCGGGGATCTGGTCGGTGTCGGCGACCAGCGCGACCCGCTCGAGGAAGTCCCCCAGGCCGACCGCGACGGTGCCGGCCTCGACCTCCTCGGGGTCCGCCGAGGGCCCGGCCTGCGGGTCCTCGGAGAACTCCCGGGCCACCGCGACGAGCTCGGCGAGGTTCTCCACCCGGGTCTCGTCCTGCGGGTCGTCGGAGGTCTCCAGCTCGACGAGGTAGCCCGAGCGCGACAGCACCGACTCCAGCACCACGTCGGCCCGCTCCCCGGCCTCGACCATCGAGGTGAGCTCCTCGACCATGGCCACGAACGCGCGGATGCTGCCCAGCGAGCGGGTGGCCAGGCCCGGGGCGTGCTCCGCGCGGCGCAGGGCCTCGAAGAAGGTCAGGCCGTCTCGCTCGGCGAGCGCCTGCACGCAGGCCACGGCGCGGTCGCCGATGCCGCGGCGCGGGACGTTGAGGATGCGGCGCAGCGAGACCGAGTCGTCGGGGTTGGCCAGCATCCGCAGGTAGGCCAGGGCGTCACGCACCTCGCGCCGCTCGTAGAAGCGCACCCCGCCCACCACGCGGTAGGGCTGGCCGGTGCGGATGAAGACCTCCTCCAGCGCGCGGGACTGGCTGTTGGTGCGGTAGAACACCGCGACGTCGCCGGGGCGCAGGCCGCCGTCGACGAGCTGGTCGACCTCCTCGGAGATGAACCGCGCCTCGTCGCGCTCGTCGTCGGCGACGTAGCCCACGATCCGCTCGCCGTCGCCGGCGTCGGACCACAGCCGCTTCGGCGTGCGGCCGCGGTTGTGGCCGATCACCGCGTTGGCCGCGCTCAGCACGGTCTGCGTGGAGCGGTAGTTCTGCTCCAGCAGGATCGTGGTGGCGTCGGGGAAGTCCTTCTCGAAGTCGTTGATGTTGCGGATGTCGGCGCCGCGGAAGGCGTAGATCGACTGGTCGGCGTCCCCGACGACCATCAGCTCGGCGGGCTCGACCCGCTCGCCGCCGGAGTCCTCGCGCTCGGTCTGCGACTCGTCGCGCTCGGGCGCGCACAGCTGCTGGACCAGGGAGTACTGCGCGTGGTTGGTGTCCTGGTACTCGTCGACCAGCACGTGGCGGAACCGGCGGCGGTAGGTCTCCCGCACGTCGGGGAAGGTCGCCATGATCCGCACGGTGAGCATGATCAGGTCGTCGAAGTCCAGCGCGTTGGCCTCGCGCAGGCGCCGCTGGTACAGCGCGTAGGCGGCCGCGTAGCGCTCCTCGAGGCCGTTCTGGGCCGCGGCGGCGACCTGCTCGGGGTCGCGCAGCTCGTTCTTGTGGTTGCTGATCCAGTGCAGCACCGCGCCGGGCTGGTGCTTCTTGGCGTCCAGGTCGAGGTCCTTGACCACCAGGGCGATCAGCCGCTTCTGGTCCTGGGCGTCGTAGATGGAGAAGCTCGACTTGTAGCCCAGCCGCTCCACCTCCTTGCGCAGGATCCGCACGCAGGCGGAGTGGAAGGTGGAGACCCACATGATCCGCGCGCGGCGACCGACGAGGTCCTCGACGCGCTCCTTCATCTCCGCGGCGGCCTTGTTGGTGAAGGTGATGGCCAGGATCGAGCCCGGGTGGGCCCCGCGCTCGGAGATCAGCCACGCGATGCGGCGCGTCAGCACGCGGGTCTTGCCCGACCCGGCGCCGGCCACGACGAGCAGGGGTGCGCCGGCGTGGCGCACGGCCTCGGCCTGCGGCGGGTTCAGCCCGGCGAGCAGCCGCTCGGGGCTCGGGCCGCGACGGGTGCGGGGGGCGGGCGCGGAGGCGTCGGGGTCGGGCAGGGACAGGCCGGGGAACGGGATGCTCATCTCGCTCCCACCCTATGTCGCGGCGCCGGCGCCCGGGGCCGCGGAGGCGGCGCTCAGGCCGAGACGTGGACCGGGGCCCAGAAGAGCGCCACGACCACGTTCGCCACGGCCAGCGCGAGCATGCCGGCCCACAGGCCGGTGGGGATGCTCTCCTTGCGCAGGTTGGCCATCACCAGGACCAGCAGGACCAGGCCGACGGCGAACTTCACCGCGATCTTGACGTGGTCCACCGCCCCGTCGCCGCTCTCGAGGACGCCGACGAGCAGCAGGCCGGTGACGAACGCGGTTCCCACGCCGTCGCGGACCAGCGCGGTGACCCGCTTGGGCGAGGTGCGGGCCTGGGCGAGCAGGCCGCCGATCAGGGCGGCGTAGCCCAGGACGTGCCCGAGCAGCAGGACCAGTCGCAGCGTCTCCATGGCGCGATCCTAGGGCCGCCAACCCTCACCGCAGCCGACGGTCCGAGGCCCGCCGGGTCAGCTCGTGGCGCGAGGAGAGCTGCAGCCCGCGCAGCACGCTGCCCGTGGGGGTCTCGACGGTCTCGACCGAGATGGACAGCTCGCGCGCGACCTCCTCGTAGGCGTAGCCACAAGCGATCGGGCGCATCACCTCGCGCTCGCGCGCGGAGAGCGGTCGAGGTCGTCATCGACGGCGGCGACCTCGATGGTGCCCGCGAACGCGTCCAGCACGAACCCGGCCAGCCGCGGCGAGAACACCGCGTCGCCCTCGCCCACCCGGTGGACGGCGGCGTGGACCTCCTCTCGTCGTCGCGGTCTCCCTCGGCGAGATCGTCCCGCGTCAGGACCGAAGCACCCTGCGAGGAGCTCCTCGACCTCCCCCGCACCCGCCCCGACGACCTCGCCGGCCGGCCCGCCCACCGGGTGCGGGCCGCCCAACCTCGAGCTCGGCGTGGCCTTGGTGGCCTGGGGCCTGGTCTGGGGCCTGGTCTGGGGCCTGCTCGCCGTCGGCGTGGCCGCGCCCGCGGACCTGCGCAGGCTGGTGCCGCTGCCGTTCGTCCTCGGCGGCGCCGCCGGCCTGACGGCGCCGGTGCTGGCGGCGCGGCGCGACCACCGGCGCTGAGCCCGGCGCGGCCTCGTGGGCCGCGCGCACCGGCGCGGGGCACCTCGGGCACCATGACCGCGGTGAGCACCCCCGCCCTCGGCTCCCTGTCCACCCGCCCCGCCACCGAGCACCCCGACCTGCTGGCCGACCCGGTGGCCCGGGCCCTGCGGGGCTGGGACGGGGCCCACGGGGTCGGGGTGGTCGCCATCGACCCGGCGCTGGCCGACACCGCCGCGATGAGCCAGGCCTACGCGGTGCCGCTCGCGGCGAGCGTGAACTGCGTCCTCGTCGCCGGGGCCCGGGCCGGCGTCGAGCGCCTCGCGGCGTGCCTGGTGCGTGCCGACACCCGCGCCGACGTCAACCGGCGCGTGCGCGGCCTGCTCGACGTCCGCAAGGCCTCGTTCCTGCCGATGGACCGGGCGGTGGCCGAGTCGGGCATGGAGCACGGTGGGATCACCCCGCTCGGCCTGCCGTCCGGGTGGCGGCTGCTTCTCGACGCCCGGGTCCTCGACGTCGAGGTCGCGGTCGTCGGCTCGGGGGTGCGCCGCTCCAAGCTGCTGCTGCCCGGCCGGCTGCTCGGGGCCCTGCCGGGCGCGGAGGTCGTGGAGGGCCTCGCGACGCCCGTCGGCTAGGACGACCCCGCGGCTCACAGACCGTGGACGCGGATCCCGGAGTGGGTCTTGTAGCGGCGGTTGATCGAGATCAGCACGGCGGTCAGCGGCTCGAGCTGGCGGGCCAGCCGCAGCGTGCCGGCGTCGATCCCGGGCCGCGAGGTCACCGAGGCCGCGAGGTCCATGACGACCTCCTTGGCCCGCTTGTCGTCGCCCACGACGAGCACGTCCTCGCCGTCGAGGAAGTCCGCCTCGCCCCACAGCGTGACCGCGGAGACGTGGTGGAACGCGCCGACCAGGGCGGCCTCGGGCTGCAGGCGCTGGGCGGTCTCCGCCGCCGACCCCTCGCCGGCGTCGACGACCAGGCCGTGCGCGCCGCGCTTGTCGAAGGCCAGCGGGTTGACGCAGGACACCACGACCTTGCCCGCCAGGGGCAGGGCCGCGACGAGCTCGTCGTGACCGTCGTAGGGCACCGCCAGCACGACGACGTCGGCCTGGGCGCAGGCCTCCTCGTTGCCGGCCCCCGAGACGCGCCCGGCGCCCGGGACGTCCGCGAGCCGCGCGGTGACCTCCGCGGCGACCGGGACGGCGCGCTCGGCCGAGCGCGAGCCCAGGACGACGTGGTGACCCCCGCGCGCGAAGCGGTAGCCGAGCCCCTTGCCCTGGGGGCCGGTGCCGCCGATCACGGCGATGCGGTGCTGGGTCACGAGGAGCCTTCCTGTCGTCGGGCGGAGATCGTCTCACCACCGACCACCCCGGGGCACCCCAGGTCGACGGGGTGCGGCGGAAGGCCGGCCGGGGCCGGACGCGCTGTGGTCACCGTCGGCGCCGTCTCCTACCGTGAGGTCCACCACACCCGTGCGAGCCCAGGAGAACCATGAAGCTCTCGATGCCCCTCGTCTACTCCGGCAACCCGCGCGCGGCCGCCGACGAGGTGGCCGAGCTGGAGAAGGCCGGCCTGGACGTCGTCTGGGTGGCCGAGCCCTACGGCTTCGACGCCCCGACCCTGATGGGCTACCTGGCGGCGAAGACCGAGACGGTCGAGATCGGCGCCGGCATCCTCAACGTCTACTCCCGCACCCCCGGTGCGCTGCTGCAGACCGCCGCCGGCCTCGACAACGTCTCCGAGGGCCGCGCCATCATCGGCCTCGGCGCCTCGGGCCCGCAGGTCATCGAGGGGTTCCACGGCATGCCCTACGAGCGCCCGCTGGGCCGCACCCGCGAGGTGGTCGAGATCCTCAGGATGGGCCTGCGCCGGGAGTCGCTGAAGCACGAGGGCCGCAGCTTCACCCTCCCGCTGCCCGCCGACCAGGGTCTGGGACTCGGCAAGCCGCTGAAGCTGCTCGTCAAGCCCGAGCGGCCGGTCGTGCCGCTGTGGATCGCCGCCCTGGGCGAGAAGAACGTGGCGATGACCGCCGAGGTCGCCGACGGCTGGCTGCCGTTCCTGTTCCTGCCCGAGAAGGCGCAGGAGGTGTGGGGCGAGCCGCTCGCCGCGGGCCGGGCCAAGCGGCCCGCCGACCTCGGCGAGCTCCAGGTCAGCGCGGGCGGGATGGTCGCCATCGGCGAGGGCGAGGACACCGCCGCACTGCTGGACCGGATGCGCCCCACCTACGCGCTCTACGTCGGCGGGATGGGCGCGCGCGGCAAGAACTTCTACCACGACCTGGCCTGCCAGTACGGCTACGAGCAGGAGGCGCGGACGATCCAGGACCTCTACCTCGACGGCCACAAGCGCGACGCCGAGGCCGCCGTGCCGCGCTCCTGGCTGGAGGCGGCCAACCTGGTCGGTCCGGCCTCCTACGTCGCCGAGCGGATCGCCGCGTTCCGCGACGCCGGGGTCACCCACCTGCAGGTCTCCCCCGCCGGCCCCGACGCCCCCGGGACCATCGCGGCGGTCAAGGAGATGATCGGCTGATGCCGGGGCGCGCCTCGATCTACGAGCAGGAGCACGAGGACTTCCGCGCCACTGCGCGGGCGTTCATGGACAAGCAGGTCGTGCCCCACCACGCCGGCTGGGAGGCCGACGGCCAGGTCAGCCGGGAGGTCTGGCGCCGGGCCGGCGCGCAGGGCCTGCTGTGCTTCGACGTCGACGAGGCCTACGGCGGCATGGGGGTCAAGGACTTCCGCTACAACATGGTCCTCGCCGAGGAGATCGGCCGGGTGGGGGCAGGGGGCCTCGGCTTCCCGGTGCACACCGACGTCATCGTCCCCTACATCAGCGCGCTGGGCACCGAGGAGCAGAAGCAGCGCTGGCTGCCCGGGCTGGTCTCCGGCGAGCTGATCTCCTCGATCGCGATGACCGAGCCCGGTGCCGGCTCCGACCTGCAGGGCGTGCGGACCTCGGCGGTCGACAGGGGCGACCACTACGTCGTCAACGGCTCCAAGACGTTCATCAGCAACGGGATCATGAGCGACCTCGTCGTCCTCGTGGCGCGCACCGACCCCGACGCCGGCCACCGCGGCATCACCCTGCTGGTCCTCGAGCGCGGCATGGAGGGCTTCGAGCGTGGCCGCAACCTCGACAAGATCGGCCTCAAGGCCCAGGACACCGCCGAGCTGTTCTTCGACGACGTCGTGGTGCCCAAGGAGAACCGCCTCGGCGCGGAGGGCCAGGGCTTCGTCTACCTGATGCAGAACCTGCCCCAGGAGCGGATCTCGATCGCCGCGATCGCGGTCGGGGCGTGCGAGCAGGTCCTCGAGATGTGCCTGTCCTACGCCCGCGAGCGGGAGGCCTTCGGTCGTCCGATCGGGTCGATGCAGCACAACAAGTTCCTGCTCGCCGAGATGGCCACCGAGGTCCACATCGCGCGGGTCTTCCTCAACGACTGCGTGACCCGCCTCAACGCCGGCACCGTCGACACCGCGCTGGCCTCGATGGCCAAGTGGTGGACCACCGAGCTGCAGACGAGGATCGTCGACCAGGGCGTCCAGCTGCACGGCGGGTACGGCTACATGGCCGAGTACCCGATCTCGAAGGCGTTCCTCGACGCGCGCGTCCAGACCATCTACGGCGGCACCACCGAGATCCAGAAGGAGATCATCGGCCGGAGCCTCGGCCTGTGAGCGAGCAGCACCCCGAGAGCCTGCGGCTGAACCGGGTGCAGTGGGACGAGCGGGTGGCCGCGCACGCCGCCTCGCCCGACTACGCCCTCGAGGCGTTCCGCACCGACCCGGGCTTCCTGTCCGGTGTGGTCCGCTTCGACCTGCCGCTGCTCGGCTCCGTCGCGGGCCTGCGCGGGGTGCACCTGCAGTGCCACCTCGGCACCGACACGATCTCCCTGGCCCGGCTCGGGGCGCGGATGACGGGGCTGGACTTCAGCGCCCCGGCCCTGGAGGTCGGCCGCGCGCTGGCCGCCGAGACCGGTGCCGAGGTGGACTTCGTGGAGGCCGACGTCGAGCGGGCGACGTCGGTGCTCCGGCCGCACTCCTTCGACCTCGTCTACACCGGCGTCGGCGCGCTGTGCTGGCTGCCGTCGGTCACGCGGTGGGCGCGGGTCGTCGCCGACCTGCTCGCGCCGGGTGGCCGGCTGTTCCTGCGCGAGGGCCACCCGGTGCTCTGGGCGCTCGACGACGAGCGCGACGACGGCCTGCTCGCCCTCGAGCACCCCTACGTCGAGCGCGACGAGCCGCAGGTGTGGGACACCCCGGGCACCTACGTCGAGACCGACGTCGTCCTCGCGCACACCGTCACCCACGAGTGGAACCACGGCCTCGGCGAGATCGTCACCGCCCTGCTCGACGTGGGCCTGCGCCTGAGGGGCCTCGTCGAGCACGACAGCGTGCCGTGGGAGGCCCTGCCCGGGCAGATGGAGGACGTCGGCGGTGGCGAGCACCGCCTGCGGGACCGGCCCTGGCGTCTGCCGCACTCCTACACCCTCCAGGCGGTCGCCGGGCCCTGCGCCTGACGGCTCAGCCCCGCGCGTCCCCTCGGGTGGTGGTTGCACGGCGGCCCTCACCTCGAGGCCCGACGACGTCGTGCCGGTGGCGGGCCCGGTGGGTGCTGCCCCGCGGGGACCTGCGCCACGCGAGGGGCGCCCGCCGCTCGGCTGGGTGAGGATGGGCCCATGCGCCTGCCGCGAGCCCCCCGGTCCCGCCGCCGGCTGCTGCCGGTGGCCGTCGTCCTCGTCTGGCTGGTCCTCGGGGGCCCGCTGGGCTCCTTCGCCGGCCAGCTCTCCTCGGTGCAGGAGAACGACAACGCCGGCTTCCTGCCCGAGAGCGCGGAGTCGACCGAGGCCCTCGAGGCGCTGGTCGCCTTCACCGACCAGCAGACGGTGCCGGTCACCGTCGTGGTCGAGCGCGACGGCGGTCTCACCGAGTCCGACCGGCGCACGGTGCGCGGGTGGCGCCCCGCACTGCAGAACGTCGAGGGCGTGGCCCGTGACGGCGTGGGCACGCTGCGCCCGTCGGCCGACGGGGAGGCCGGCCAGGTCGTCGTCGAGATCGCCACCTCCGACGGCGAGCAGCTCGTCGCCGCGGTCGAGGGCGTCCGCGCGGTCCTGGCTGACGCACCCCGCGGCCTGACGGCGCTGGCCGGCGGCCAGGGCGGCGTGCTGGCCGACTTCGTCGACGCCTTCGGCGCGATCGACGGCCTGCTCCTGCTGGTGGCGCTCGGCGTGGTGTTCGGGATCCTCGTCGTGGTCTACCGCTCCCCGGTGCTGCCGGTCGTCGTGCTGCTCTCCGCGGTGCTCGGACTCGGCGTGGCCTCCGCGGTGGTCTACGCGCTGGCCTCGGGCGACGTCCTGGACCTGAACGGGCAGAGCCAGGGCATCCTGTTCATCCTCGCGATCGGGGCCGCCACCGACTACTCGCTGCTCCTGGTGGCCCGCTTCCGCGAGGAGCTGCGCGACCACGAGTCGCCCTACGCCGCGATGCGCGCGGCCTACCGGGCCTCCTGGGAGCCGATCGCGGCGTCGGGGATCACCGTCGTCCTCGGCCTGCTGTGCCTGCTGCTCTCCGACCTGTCCAGCCTGGCCGGCCTGGGGCCCGTCGGTGCGCTGGGCATCCTCGGCGCGATGCTGTCCTCGCTGACCCTGCTGCCGGCCGCGCTGGTGCTCCTCGGCCGGCGTGCGTTCTGGCCCTCGGTGCCGCAGGCCGGCAGCGAGCACGGCGACGAGGACGGCGTGTGGGGCGCCGTGGCCCGCCTGGTGGCGCGGCGCACCGTCGGGGTCGCGGCGGTCTGCGTGGTCGGACTGGGCACCGCGGCCGCCTTCATCGTGACGCTGAACGAGGAGCCGGTCCCGCAGACCGAGCTGTTCCTGACCGAGGTGGAGTCGGTCACCGCGCAGGACGTGCTCGACGCCCACGTCGAGGCCGACGCGGCCAGCCCTGTGCAGGTCGTCACCCCGGCCGCCGCCGTGCCGGAGGTCGTCGCCCTGCTCGACGGCGCCGAGGGCGTGGCCGCCGCGACGCCGGGGGCGGCCCCGCCGGTCGTGGTCGTCCCCGAGCCGGACGACCGGCGGGTGCCCCGGGTCGTCGGGGGCCGCGCGGTCGTGCTGGCCACCCTGGCCGACTCGGCCGACTCCGCCGCCGCGATCGCCACCGTCGAGCGGCTGCGCCCCGCCCTGCACCAGATCTCCCCCGACGTCCTCGTCGGCGGCGCCACGGCGACCCAGATCGACACCCTGGACACCACCGCGCACGACCGCTCGGTGGTGATCCCGGCGATCCTCGCGGTGATCTTCGTGGTGCTGGCCCTGCTGCTGCGCTCGCTGGTCTCCGCGCTCGTCCTGGTCGTGGCCAACGTGCTCTCCTTCGCCGCGACCGTCGGGGTCAGCGCCCTGGTCTTCGAGCACGTCCTCGGCTTCCCCGCCAGCGACCCCTCGACGCTGCTGATCGGCTTCGTCTTCCTGGTCGCGCTCGGCATCGACTACTCGATCTTCCTGATGACCCGGGTGCGGGAGGAGGCGCTGCGCCGCGGCACCCACGAGGGCATCGGCAAGGGCCTGCGGGTGACCGGCGGGGTGATCACCTCCGCGGGCGTCGTGCTGGCCGCGACCTTCGCGGCGCTGGGCGTCGTGCCGATCCTGTTCCTGGCCGAGATCGCGTTCGTGGTCTCCTTCGGCGTCCTGCTCGACACCCTGGTGGTGCGCTCGCTGCTCGTGCCCGCGGTGTGCCACCTGCTCGGACCCCGGATCTGGTGGCCGAGCCGGCTGGCCGGGGCCGAGCGCCCGGGTGCGCCCCGGGTGGGCGGCGCCCACCGCGCCTGAGGCTCCCCCGAGGCACCCGGCGCGGGTCAGCGGGAGGGGGCGGGGTCCGTCCGGTCGGCGAGCCGCTGGCGGCTCACGAAGCGGAACCGGTCGCCCCGGAAGACCGAGCGCGTCCACTCCACCGCCCGGCCGCGCTCGTCGCGCCCGGTCCGGTGGACCAGCAGGACGGGAAGGCCGGTGTCGACCCCGAGCAGCGCGGCCTGCCCGGGTCGGCCAGCGCGGTCTCGACGACGTCCTCCACGACGTCGAGCACGACGCCGTAGGCCTCGCCCAGCGTCCGGTACAGCGAGCCGCGCGCGGCGAGCTCGTCGGCGAGGCCGGGCAGCGGGCCGAGCAGGTGGGCGATCTCGTGCGCGATCGGCTCGTCGCCGGCCGTGCGCAGCCGTTCGACGCGGTGCACCACGGTGCCCGGGGCCACGCCGAGGCCGGCGGCCACCTCCGCGTCCGCCGCCCGCTCGCCGATGTCGAGCACGACGCTACCGGGCTTCCACCCCTCGGAGGCGAGGTCTTGCGAGAACGAGGTCAGCGGGCGCACCTGCATCAGCTTGGGCCGGGCCACGAACGTGCCGCGACCCTGGGTGCGCTCGAGGCGGCCGTCGACGACGAGCTCGGCGATGGCCTGGCGCACAGTGGTGCGCGAGGTGCCGAGCCGCTCGGCGAGCTCGCGCTCGGTGGGCACCGCCGAGCCCGGCTCCAGCGCCGCGCTCAGCGCGAGGATCTCGCCCTTGACCTGGTAGTACTTCGGGACCTTCACCCATGCGCTCCCTGGTGCGGCTCGGCCCGCGGGGGCCCGCGCGACGACTCGAGGCTACGGCATTGGAGTAGACCAATCCCCCGCCCCCTGCGACGGGCGTCACGCCGATCCCTTGCCCCCCGGGATTGGTCTATGCCAATATTCCCGAAAGGTATAGACCAATCCGCGGCGCCGGCCCCGTCGGCCCGAGCAGGGAGACCCATGAGCGCCCGTACCACCACCCCGGCCCCGACGGCCCGCCGGCTGCGGATGCCCGGCTTCGCCGGGCTCCAACGACTGGGCAAGAGCCTGATGCTGCCCATCGCGCTGCTGCCCGCCGCGGGCATCCTGCTGCGCCTGGGCCAGGACGACCTGCTCGGCACGGTGCGGACGCCCCGGTGCTCGGGGCCTTCTTCGACGCGATGAGCGCCGCGGGCGGGGCGATCTTCGCCAACCTGCCGCTGCTGTTCGCCGTCGGCGTCGCGATCGGCTTCGCCCGCAAGGCCGACGGCTCCACCGCGCTGTCCGCCGCCGCCGGCTACCTGGTGATCGCCGCGGTCTTCGAGTCCGATGTCGCCGGTGGTGCTCGACGGCGTCACCGACGCCGCCGGGCGAGCAGGCGATGATCGACTACAGCGTCTTCGCCGGCATCGCCGTCGGCCTGGTCACCGCGTTCCTCTTCGACCGCTACCACGACATCGAGCTGCCGTCCTACCTCGGCTTCTTCGGCGGCCGCCGGTTCGTCCCGATCGTGGTCTCCCTGGCCTGCCTGGTCCTCGGCTTCGCGCTGAGCTGGTGCTACCCGCTGTTCAACACCGGCCTGACCTCGCTCGGTGCCTTCATCGGCGGCTCGGGCGCGCTCGGCGCGTTCGTCTACGGCTTCAGCAACCGGATGCTCATCCCGGTCGGCCTGCACCACATCCTCAACACCTACGTGTGGTTCATCTACGGCGACTACCGCGGCCCCGACGGCGCTGGTCACCGGCGAGCTGACCCGCTTCGCCGCCGGGGACCCGGGCGCCGGCCTGCTCACCTCCGGCTTCTACCCGATCCTCATGTTCGGCCTGCCCGGTGCCGCCCTGGCGATGATCCACGTCGCCCGCCCCGGCCAGCGCAAGGTCGCCGTCGGCATCCTCTCCGCCGCCGGCCTGACGGCGTTCCTCACCGGGATCACCGAGCCCCTCGAGTTCGCCTTCATGTTCGTCGCCTTCCCGCTCTACGTCGTGCACGCCCTGCTGACGGGCCTGTCCCTGGCCGTCGCCTACACCCTCGACATCCACCTCGGGTTCTCCTTCTCCGCCGGCCTGATCGACCTGCTGCTCTACGGCACGGCGCCGGCGGCGCAGAACATGCCGCTGCTGGTGGTGATGGGCCTGGTCTTCTTCGCCCTCTACTACGTGATGTTCCGCTTCGCGATCGTCCGCTGGAACATGGCGACCCCGGGCCGCCAGGTCGACGACGAGGACACCGTCGACGACGAGACGTCCGACGAGGCGTCCGACGGCGGCCGGCCGGGACCGCACCGAGGAGCTCATCGCCGCCTTCGGGGGCCGGGAGAACCTCGCCGACGTCGACGCCTGCATCACCCGGCTGCGCGTCGAGGTCCGCGACCGCGGCGCGGTCGACACGGCGCGCCTGCGCCGCGCTGGGCGCGGCCGGCGTGATGGAGGTCGGCCAGAACGTGCAGGCCGTGTTCGGCCCGCGGGCCGACGCACTGAAGACCGAGATCAACGCCGCGCTCGCCCGCGGCCCCCGCCCGGGCGGCGGCGCCACCGTCGCCACCGAGGAGCGCCCGTCGATCGACGGGGCGGACGCGGGCACCACGACGGGCGCCGGCGCCACTGCGGGCACCACGGCGGTGCTCGCCCCCGTGCCCGGCCGCGTCGTCGCCCTCACCGAGGTCGCCGACGAGACCTTCGCCCGGGGCACCGTGGGCCACGGCGCCGCGATCGACCCACCGCGCGGGGAGGTCGACGCCGTCGCCCCGGTCGGCGGGCGCCTGGTGCGGCTGATGCCGCACGCCTTCGTGATCCTCACCCCCGAGGGCGTCGGCGTGCTGGTCCACCTCGGCCTCGACACCGTCCAGCTCGACGGCGAGGGGTTCACCACCCACGTGAGCCAGGGCGACGAGGTCGCCGCCGGGGACCGCGTGGTCACCGTCGACGTCGCCGCCGTCGAGGCCGGTGGCCGCGACCCGGTCACCGTCGTGGTGGTGATGGACTCCGCCGCCGACCAGGTCGCGCTCGACGCCGCCGTCGGCGCCGAGGTCGACCGGCTCGACCCCCTGCTGACCCGCACCCGGTGAGGAAGGAGAACCCCGTGGAGATCGTCATCCTCGACGACGGCGCGTCGCTGGGCAGGCTGGGCGGCGACCAGGTCGCCGCACTGCTGCGCCGTCGGCCCGACGCCGTCCTGGGCCTGGCCACCGGGCTCGTCCCCGATGGGCGTCTACGACCACCTCGCGCACCTCGTCGAGACGGGCGAGGTGAGCCTGGCCCGCGCCCGCGGCTTCACCCTCGACGAGTACGTCGGCCTGCCGGCCGACCACCCGGAGCGCTACCGCCACGTCATCGAGGAGACGTTCGTGTCCCGCACGGACCTCCCGTCGGCGGCGGTGCAGGCTCCTGACGGCCTCGCCGAGGACGTCCCGGCGGCCTGCGCGGCCTACGAGCGGGCGATCGCCGAGGCGGGCGGGGTGGACCTGCAGATCCTCGGCATCGGCACCGACGGCCACATCGGGTTCAACGAGCCCGGGTCGTCGCTGGCCTCGCGCACCCGGATCAAGACCCTGGCGCCGCAGACCCGCGAGGACAACGCCCGCTTCTTCGGCGGCGACCTCGACGCCGTGCCCACCCACTGCCTGACCCAGGGCCTGGCCACGATCATGGCCGCGCGCCACGTGCTGCTCCTGGCCACCGGCGAGGGCAAGGCCGAGGCGGTCGCCCAGCTCGTCGAGGGGCCGGTCAGCGCGCGGTGGCCCGCCACCGTGCTCCAGCACCACCCGCACGTGAGCGTGCTCCTCGACGAGGCCGCCGCGAGCCGCCTCGAGCTGGCCGACCACTACCGCGCCACCTGGTCGGCCAAGCCGGCCTGGCAGGGCCTGTGAGCCCAGTGCGGCAGGTGCTGCGGGCCGGGCGCGTGGTCACCGCCCACCAGGTGCGTCGGCCGGGGTGGCTGGAGGTCGGCGGCGGCCGGGTCCTCGACGGGGGCGCCGGTGAGCCGCCCCGCCCCGCCGACGTCGACCTCGGCGAGACCTCCACCGTGGTGCCCGGGTTCGTCGACGTGCACGTGCACGGCGGTGGCGGCGCCTCGTTCTCCGACGCCGACGCGGCCGCGACCCGCGCCGCGGTTCGGCTGCACCGGCGCCACGGCACCACCACCCAGATCGCCTCGCTGGTCTCGGCCGCGCCCGGCGACCTGCTCCGCCAGGTCGCGGCCCTCGCCGACCAGGTCGACGACGGGCTGCTGGCCGGCGTCCACCTCGAGGGCCCCTGGCTGTCGTTGCGTCGCTGCGGCGCCCACGAGCCGTCGGTCCTGCGCGACCCGGACCCCGCCGAGGTCACCGCGCTGCTCGCCGCCGGCCGCGGCACGGTACGCATGGTCACGCTGGCCCCCGAGCGCGACGGTGCGCTGGAGGCCGTGCGCCGCGTCGTCGACGCGGGCGCGGTGGCGGCCGTGGGCCACACCGACGCGACCTACGAGCAGGCCCGCGCCGCGGTCGAGGCCGGCGCCCGCGTGGCCACGCACCTGTTCAACGCGATGCGGCCCGTCCACCACCGCGACCCCGGGCCCGTGGTGGCGCTGCTCGAGGACGAGCGCGTGGTCCTGGAGCTGATCGCCGACGGCACCCACCTGCACCCGGCGCTCTACCGCGAGGTGCTCACCCGCGTCGGCACCGCACGGGTCGCGCTGGTCACCGACGCGATGGCCGCCGCGGGGATGCCCGACGGCGACTTCGAGCTCGGCGGGCTCGCCGTGCGCGTCGAGGACCAGGTGGCGCGGCTGGCCGGCTCGGCGACCATCGCCGGCAGCACCGCGACCATGGACCGGGTGTTCCGCTCCGCGGTGGCCCAGGGCGGCCCCGACTCCAACGCCGCGATCCTGGGCGCGGTCAGCCAGACCTCCACCGTGCCCGCCCGCGCGCTCGGCCTGGCCCCGGGAGGGCTGCTCACCGGCTCGCAGGCCGACCTGGTCGTCCTGGACGCCGACCTCCTCGTCACCGCCGTGGCCCGGGCCGGCACCTGGACCTGACCACGGGTGGGCCGGGCGGCTCGCGGGGCCGCGGCTAGGTTGGACGACGATGAGCCCCACCGAGCACCAGGTACGCCGCGCCCTGGCCCGCGCCGAGCGGGGCGCCACCCTCGACGTCGCCGAGGCGACCGCACTGCTCGCGGCGACCGGCGGCTCGCTGGAGCGCCTGACCGCGGCCGCCGCGCGCGGTGCGCGACGCCGGCCTGGTCGCGGCCGGCCGTCCCGGGGTGGTCACCTACTCGCCCAAGGTGTTCATCCCGCTCACCCGCCTGTGCCGCGACCGGTGCCACTACTGCACCTTCGTGGACTCCCCCGGCGGGCTGCGGCGCGCCGGCGAGGAGCTGTTCCTGTCCCCCGACGAGGTCCTCGACATCGCCCGCCGCGGCGCCGAGCTGGGCTGCCTCGAGGCGCTGTTCACCCTCGGCGACCGGCCCGAGGACCGCTGGCCCGAGGCCCGGGAGTGGCTCGACGAGCGGGGCTACGACTCGACGCTGGCCTACGTCCGCGCGATGGCGGTGCGGGTGCTGGAGGAGACCGGTCTGCTGCCCCACCTCAACCCTGGCGTCATGTCCTGGGAGGAGCTGAACCGGCTCAAGCCGGTCTCGCCCTCGATGGGGATGATGCTGGAGACGACCTCGCGACGCCTGCACGAGACCCGGGGCGAGGCCCACTTCGGCTCCCCCGACAAGGACCCCGAGGTCCGCCTGCGGGTCCTCGACGACGCCGGGCGGCTCTCGGTGCCGTTCACCACCGGCCTGCTCGTCGGGATCGGCGAGACCCTCACCGAGCGGGCCGAGACGATCTTCGCGCTGCGCGGCACGGCCCGCCGCTTCGGCGCGGTGCAGGAGGTGATCGTCCAGAACTTCCGGGCCAAGCCCGACACCGCGATGCGCCACCGCGACGACCTCGACCTCGACGAGTACCGGGCCGCGATCGCCGTCACCCGCCTCGTGCTCGGGCCCCGGGCCCGGGTCCAGGCCCCGCCGAACCTCGTCGAGACCGCGCAGGGCTCCGAGGAGTGCCGCGCGCTGCTCGACGCCGGCGTCGACGACTGGGGCGGCGTCTCGCCGTTGACGCCCGACCACGTCAACCCCGAGCGGCCCTGGCCGTCGCTGGAGCGGCTGCGGGCGATCACCGCCGAGGCCGGCCTGACGCTGCGTCCGCGCCTGACGGTGCACCCCGAGCACGTCCTCGCCGGGGAGCCCTGGCTGGACCCCCGCGTCTCGGCCCACGTCGCCGCGCTGGCCGGCCCCGACGGACTGGCCCGCGCGGGCGTGCGCCCGGTCGGCCTGCCGTGGCAGGAGCCCGACGGCGGGTTCGCCTCCGGTCGGGCCGTACCGACCTGCACGTGGCCGTCGACACCCAGGGGCGCACCGAGGACCGCCGCTCGGACTTCGCCGACGTCTACGGCGACTGGGACGCCGTGCGCGACGACGCCGCCGCGACCGGCCGGGGCGCACCCGCCGTGCTGCACGCCGAGGGCGGCGCCGCCCTGCGCTCCGCCGAGGCCGACCCCGGCGGTCTGTCCGACGAGCACGCCCTGACGCTGATGTCCGCCGAGGGCGACCTGCTCGCCTCGGTCTGCCGCCTCGCCGACGACCTGCGCCGCGAGGTCGTGGGCGACGGCGGTGACCTACGTGGTCAACCGAAACATCAACTTCACCAACGTCTGCTACGTCGGCTGCCGCTTCTGCGCCTTCGCCCAGCGGCGCACCGACGCCGACGCCTACTCCCTGAGCCTCGACGAGGTCGCCGACCGCGCCGCCGAGGCCTGGGACCTCGGCGCGACCGAGGTCTGCATGCAGGGCGGCATCGACCCCGAGCTGCCCGCCGGCGCCTACTTCGACCTCGCCGCCGCGGTGCGCCGGCGGGTGCCCGCCATGCACGTGCACGCCTTCTCCCCGATGGAGGTCGCTCAACGGCACCGCCCGCACGGGGCTGTCGATCGAGGACTTCCTCCTCAAGGCGCGCGAGTCCGGTCTGGGCTCGCTGCCCGGCACCGCCGCGGAGATCCTCGACGACGAGGTCCGCTGGGTGCTGACCAAGGGCAAGCTGCCCACCCGGACCTGGGTCGAGGTCGTCTCCACCGCGCACCGCATCGGCCTCCCGACGACCTCGACGATGATGTACGGCCACGTCGACCACCCGCGGCACTGGGTCTCCCACCTGCGGGTGCTGTCCCGCGTCCAGGACGCCGCCCGCGAGGCACGGCGGCACCGGGTTCACCGAGTTCGTGCCGCTGCCCTTCGTGCACACCTCCTCCCCGATCTACCTGGCCGGCGTCGCCCGACCCGGCCCGACCCGCCGCGACAACCTCGCGGTGCACGCGATGGCCCGGATGCTGCTGCACGGCCGGGTCGACAACATCCAGACCTCCTGGGTCAAGCTCGGCACCGAGGGCACCCGTGCCATGCTCGGCGCCGGCGCCAACGACCTCGGCGGCACGCTGATGGAGGAGACCATCAGCCGGATGGCCGGCTCCGAGCACGGCTCGGCCGCACCGTCGCCGAGCTCGAGCAGATCGGCGCCGGCATCGGCCGCCCGGTCCGCGAGCGCACCACGCTCTACGGCTCGCGCTGACGCCTGCCCCACGGGCCGACGGCCCTGGTTTGTTGTTTTCCGCGACATATACCCCGGTCGGGGTTCGGCGCCTCACCGGTGAGACACGACGTCGCTACGCGTGTAACAACTCGGAAACAGGCCGTTCGTCCCTCTGGACGTGACGCTCACCACTGCATATGTTGTGCCTCACAACATATGTGCGGCCGATGACGGCGGGCACCGGACACCACGAAGGAGCTTTCGCGTGAGGCGACACAAGGGTTTGGCCATCGCAGCAACCATGGGGCTCGCGCTCACGCTCGGCGCGTGCGGCAGCGACGACTCCGGCAGCACCGCCGGCTCGGGCGGCTCGGACGGCGCCTCGGTCGGCAAGGTCGGCGTGATCCTGCCCGACACCAAGTCCTCGGTCCGCTGGGAGTCCGCGGACCGCCCGGCCCTGCAGGCCGCCTTCGACGAGGCCGGGGTCGAGGCCGACATCCAGAACGCCGAGGGCGACGCCGACCGGATGGCGCAGATCGCCGACGGCATGATCGCCGACGGCGTCACCGTCCTGGCCATCGTCAACCTCGACTCCGACTCCGGCGCGGCCATCCAGGAGAAGGCCGCCACCCAGGGCGTCAAGACCATCGACTACGACCGCCTCACCCTCGGCGGTTCGGCCGACTACTACGTCTCGTTCGACAACACCAAGGTCGGTGAGCTGCAGGGCCAGGGCCTCGCGGACTGCCTCGGTGACACCGAGGCGAACATCGTCTACCTCAACGGCTCGCCCACCGACAACAACGCCACCCTGTTCTCCGAGGGTGCGCACTCGCGTGCTCGACGACGATCGACAGCTACACGATCGTCGGCGAGCAGGCCGTGCCGGACTGGGACAACGACCAGGCCGTGACGATCTTCGAGCAGCTCTACACCCGGCCGACGGCGACGTCACGGGGTCCTCGCCGCCAACGACGGTCTCGGCGGCTCGGCCATCTCGATCCTGGAGAAGAACGGCGAGGCCGGCAAGGTCCCGGTCACCGGCCAGGACGCCACCGTCGAGGGCCTGCAGAACGTGCTCGCCGGCACCCAGTGCATGACGGTCTACAAGTCCGCCACGCAGGAGGCCAACGCGCTGGCCGACGTCGCCATCGCCCTGGCCAAGGGCGAGGAGGCCGACACCAACGGCACCACCGCCGACTCCGACGGTGGCCGCGACGTGCCCTCGATCCTCCTCGAGCCGCAGTCCATCACCAAGGACACGGTCAAGGACGTCATCGACGACGGCGGCCAGAAGGCGGCCGACGTGTGCACCAAGCGCTTCGCCAAGTTCTGCAAGCGAGGCCGGCATCTCCTGATCCTCGGCCCGCCCCGGTGCGACCCACCGGGGTGGGCTGGGACCCACGTCCCGCCCCGCACCACCCCGCACCACCCGGCACGACCGGTCGGCCCCCGCGCCGGCCGGTCGTGCTGCGGGCACACCGCACACCCACCTCACGAAGGACCCGCCGATGTCGACCGAACCCCTCCTGAAGCTGCGCGGCGTGAACAAGAGCTTCGGCACCTCCCACGTGCTGCACGACGTGGACTTCGACGTCTACCCCGGCCAGGTGACCGCGCTGGTCGGCGACAACGGCGCCGGCAAGTCGACGCTGGTCAAGGTGATCGCCGGCATCTACGGCCGCGACAGCGGCGACTACTTCTTCGACGGGGAGAAGGTCGACGTCACCGGTCCGCGCGACGTGGCCCACCTCGGCGTCGAGGTCGTCTACCAGGACCTCGCGCTGTGCGACAACCTCGACATCGTGCAGAACATGTTCCTGGGCCGCGAGACCCGCAAGGGCATCGTCCTGGACGAGACCGAGATGGAGTCCCGGGCCCGCGAGACCCTGGCCTCGCTGTCGGTGCGCACCGTGAAGTCGGTGCGCCAGTCGGTGGCCAGCCTGTCCGGCGGCCAGCGCCAGACGGTCGCCATCGCCAAGGCCGTCCTGTGGAACTCCAAGATCGTGCTGCTCGACGAGCCCACCGCGGCCCTCGGCGTGGCCCAGACCCGCCAGGTCCTCGACCTGGTGCGCCGCCTCGCCGATCGCGGCCTCGGCGTCGTGCTGATCTCCCACAACATGGGCGACGTCCTCGAGGTCGCCGACCGGATCACCGCCCTCTACCTCGGCCGGGTGGCCGCCGACGTGCCCACCTCCGAGGTCAACCACAGCCAGGTGGTCGAGCTGATCACCGCCGGACGAAGCGGGTCCCTGGGCCTCAGCGACTCCGCCCTCGCCTGACGACCGCCACCACCCGGAGAGGCTCCACCCTGATGAGCACCACCCCTGAGACCACCGGCGACACGACGACCGGCACCGCGAGGGCCGGCTCCTCGAGCCAGGCCGCCAGCGACTTCGCCGGCGACACCCGCTCGAGTGCCACCCTGTCCGACAGCGTGCGCGACTACGCCGGGCGCCTGCGCGGCGGCGACATGGGCTCGCTGCCCGCCGTCCTCGGCATCGCGGTGCTGTTCGTCATCTTCGGCCTGGCCAGCGACAGCTTCTTCTCGCTGCTGAACATGGCCAACCTCGTCGTCCAGGCGGGCCCGATCTGCCTGCTCGCCATGGGCCTGGTCTTCGTGCTGCTGATCGGCGAGATCGACCTCTCCGCGGGCGTCGCCGGCGGAGTCGCGGCCACCGTCACCGCCCAGTTCATCGTCGAGCGCGGCCTGCCCTGGTACGTCGCCGTGCTCGCCGGCATCCTCACCGGCGCCGTCATCGGCCTGATCATCGGCGAGCTGGTCTCCCGCCTGGGCATCCCCTCCTTCGTCGTCACCCTGGCCTTCTTCCTGGGCCTGCAGGGCGTCATCCTGTGGATGATCGGTGCGGGCGGCTCCGTGCGCGTCGCGGACCCGGTGATCCGCGGGCTGACCATCGACAACGTGCCGGTCGTGGCCGGCTGGGTCGCCGCGGTCGTGCTGACGCTGGCCTTCGCGGCGGGCTCGCTGCTGGGCTACCGCAGCAAGGTGGCCCACCACCTGCAGCACTCGCCGCTGAGCGTGGTGCTGATCAAGGTCGTCGTCGTCGGTGTCGTCATCCTGGGCATCACCGCGATGCTCAACACCAACCGCAGCCTGAACCCGAACTTCCCGATCGCGGGCATCCCCTACGTCCTGCCCGTCGTCGTCGTGCTGCTGATCATGTGGACCTTCGTCCTGGACCGCACCGCCTTCGGCCGCCACCTCTACGCGGTCGGCGGCAACGCCGAGGGCGCGCGCCGCGCCGGGATCGACGTGCTCAAGATGCGCGTCACCGCGTTCATGATCTGCTCGGCCATGGCCGCGGCCAGCGGCATCGTGCAGTCCTCCTACACCGGCAAGGTCTCCACCGCCTCGGGCGGCGGCAACACCCTGCTCTACGCCGTGGGCGCGGCCGTCATCGGCGGGACCAGCCTGTTCGGCGGCAAGGGCCGCGCCCTCGACGCCGTCCTCGGCGGCGTCGTGATCGCCACCATCGCCAACGGCCTCGGCCTGCTCAACCAGGCCAGCTACATCAACTTCCTGGTCACCGGCGGCGTCCTCCTGCTCGCCGCCAGCGTCGACGCCATCTCGCGCCGACGCCGCTCGGCCGCCGGGATCTGACCGGTGCCCGTGCAGGCGCCACGCCACACGGGCACCGGGGCCACCCAGGGCGGCGTGCGGCGCCACAACCTCGCGACGGTGCTCCGTCAGGTGCACCTCGGCGGCACCACCTCGCGCGCGGAGCTGACCGCGGCGATGGGGCTGAACCGCAGCACCATCGGCGGCCTGGTCGGCGAGCTCACCGAGCTGGGCCTGTTCGAGGCCGGCAGCGTGCCCGTCGAAGGTGGGCGCGGGGCCGGGCGCCCGTCGGCCCAGGTCAGCCTGGCCGCCGGCGGGCCCTACGTGGTCGCGGTGGACCTCAGTGTCGACCAGGTCGCCGTCGCCCGCGTGGGCCTCGGCGGCGTCGTCCACGAGCGGGCCCGGGGCACGGTGGACGCCGGCGACGAGCCGTGGCGCACCGGCACCACCATCGCGGCCCTCGTCCGCCAGGTCGTCCTCGGCGCCCCCACGGGCGCGCCGCTGCTCGGCATCGGCATCGCCGTGCCCGGCCTGGTCCGCCGCAGCGACGGCCTGGTGCGTCTCGCGCCCAACCTGGGCTGGGTCGACGTCTCCCCCGGCTCGATCATCCTGGCCGCGCTCGGCCTCGACGTGCCGGTCTCGCTGGCCAACGACGCCGACCTCGGCGCGCTGGCCGAGCACGGCCGCGGCGTCGGGATCGGCATCGACGACCTGATCTTCATCTCCGGCAACGTCGGCGTCGGCGCCGGCGTCGTGGCCGGCGGCCACCGCCTCGAGGGCGCCGGCGGCTACGCGGGCGAGATCGGCCACGTCGTCCTGGCCCCGGGCGGGCGCACCTGCCACTGCGGCGCCCGCGGCTGCTGGGAGACCGAGGTCGGCGCGCACGCCATCGCCGCCGCGATCGACTGCCCGCTGGACGCCGTCGCCTCCCTGGACGAGGTCCTCGCCGACTTCGGGCCACCGACCCCGGCGCTGCACGCCATCGGCCGCCGTCTCGGCGAGGGCCTCTCGGGCGTCGTGAACGTGTTCAACCCCCGCATCGTCGTGCTCGGCGGGTACTTCCGCAGCCTGTACCGCCTGGTGCCCGAGGACGTGCACGCCGGCGTGGCGAGCGCGCTGCCGGCACCCTTGGAGTCCGTCGAGCTGGCCCTGCCGGGCCTCGGCGCCGACTCGGTCCTGCTCGGCGCCGCCGAGCTGGCCCTGGCCCCCCTGCTGGAGGACCCGGTGGCCGGCCTGCAGGCCGCGGTCCGCGACGCCGCCGGCGACCTCGCCGGGCGCCAGGTCGGTTAGAGCGCGGCCGCGCCCGCCTCGGCGACCGCGACGTCCTGCTCGACCGAGCCGGCGCTGACCCCGACCGCCCCGACGGTCTCCTGGTCGCGCACCAGCAGCACGCCGCCGCCGAAGGTGACCAGCCCGCCGCTGGTCTGCTCGAGGCCGTAGAGCTCGGCACCGGGCTGGGTGACCTGCGAGAGCGCGCCGGTCGGCAGGTTCATCATGATCGAGGTGCGCGCCTTGCGCGTCGAGATGTCGATGCTGGCCTTGATCGCGCCGTCCATCCTCGCGAAGGCGACGAGGTGTCCCCCGTCGTCGACGACGGCGATGTTCATCGGCTGGCCGATCTGCTCGGCGTGGGCGCGGGCGGCGGCGATCACGGCGTCGGCGTCGGCGAGGGTGAGGTGGTGGGACATGGCTGCTCCTGGGTGCTCGGGTGGGACGGGATATCGGGTGGGACGCAGGCGAGGGGTCGGGCGGGTCGTGCGGCCGCCTCAGGGGTCGGGACGCTTGAGCGGGATGCCGGTGACCAGGCGGGCCGCGTCGTGCCCGATCCGGCGCGCCCGTGCGGCGGGGACCGGGGCGTCGGCCTGCTCCAGCGGCGAGCCGTCCGGCAGCCCGCGGTGGGTGAGGCAGGCGCCGTCGGCGGCGATGCCCACCCCGACCTCGAGGGACGACCGCTCGGCGGCCCGCTCGGCGAGCGCGAGGCAGCCCGGGCCACCTGCGGCGTCGCCGACCGCGGGGCGGGCGGTCTCGACGGCGGCCGGCACGGCCTCCTCCTCGAGCCCGGCGAGCACCTCGCGCAGCGTGGCGGACTCGGCGCCGGTCCCCGGGCCGAGCAGCACGACGACCGTGGGCGGCTCGGGCCGGCCCGCGTCACGCGCCACCGTCGCCTCCCCCGCCGTCCCCGGCCCCGCCCGCGAGGTAGGCCGAGACCAGCCCGGTCGCGACCGCGTTGCGGGGTCCCTCGCTGCCGCGGACGTCGCCGGTCCCGCACACGATCCCGTAGGGCGCGAGGGCGTCGGCGATCAGCTCGGGGATCTCGAAGTCGAGCGCGCAGCCCCCGAGCAGCACCACGAAGCCGATCCCCCGCAGGTCACCGCGGGGCGCCACCCGCTCCAGGGCGCGCAGGGCGTTGACGACGAAGACCCGCTCCTTGGCCGAGCGCCGCACGTCGCGCACCCGCTCCAGGGGGTGGCGGGTCGGCACGGGGGCCAGGCCGTGCTCGCCGAGCGCGACGACCCGGGCGAAGGTGGTCGAGGGCAGCGGGTCGGCGAAGAACTGGGCCGTGCCGTCCTCGAGGCGCAGGTGGAAGAAGCTCTCGACCTTGCCCAGGGGGTTGCGCTTGACCTCCTCGGCCACCTCGAGGTCGTCGAGGCCGAGCTCGGCGTCGATGAGCCGGGTGACCAGGTCGCCCGCGCCCGCGACGTGGGTGGCCCGGATCCCGCCGTCGCGCTCGAGCACGGCCGCGTCGGTCGACCCGCCCCCGAGGTCGAGCACGACCAGGGGGGTGTCGGTCCCGGGCGTGGTCAGGGCGCCGCGCACGGCCATCTCCGCCTCGACCCCGCCGACCCGGACCCGCACGCCGTCGGCGCCCCGGGCGCCGAGCGCGTCGCGGACGGCGTCGGCCACGCGCTGCATGCCGCTGTGCCGGGTGCGCACCATGGCCGCGAGGGCCACGGCGTTCTCCAGGGCGACCTCGCCGGCCAGGCCTCCGCGCACCTCCTGCGGCACCACGGTGTCGACGGCGAGCAGGTCACCGACCCGGACCTCGTCGAGCGCGAGGTCGGCGAGGTCGGCCATCGACTGGCGCACCGAGGCCATCATCCCGCCGACGTTCGTGCCGGCCTCGCCGGTGGCGTCGACGAGTGGCGCGACGCGCGCCAGAGCCTCCATCACCTCGGCGGCGCCCCGGCTGACGTCGACGGCCAGGGTGCGCCCCGTCCCGACCAGGCGCAGCTCGCCGGCGGCCACGACCCGGTCGGTCACGTCGCCGCTGGGGGTGCGCACGACCACGGCGGAGCGGTTGCCGGTCAGCGCGCGCGCCACCGGCGCCACCGTGCGGGTCTGGTCGGCGTCCAGGCCGAACACCCCGGCCAGGCCGTAGGCGTTGGACAGGGTCCGTACGGTGCGCCCGGGGGTCGCGACCTCCACCGCCGCGAGCATGCCCAGGGGCACCGCGTCGACCCGGGACACCTCGTCGACGACCGGCACCGGGGTGCTCAGCCGGTTGACGACCAGCACGGCGTCGTCGTTGCCGAGCACCGCCGCGGCGACCCGGACCCCGCGGGCGGTGGCGGCCTCCAGGGCGGCGGCGGTGTCGTCGAAGTCGCTGGCGGCGGGCACCACGACCACCACGGCCCGGCCGGGCTCGACGACGTCCAGGTCGGCCAGGGCGGTGGTCACCCCGACCCCGAGCCCGGCCCCGCCCGGCGTGCGCGGGTCGTGCCCGATCATCGTGGACTCGGTGATGATCGTCTCGGTGATCGTCTCCATGGCCAGGCCGCTGATCACCGGCGTCGCCTCGTTGAGCAGGACCGTCCCGACGTCGGCGACGGCGCGCCCCGCGCGGCGCAGCGCGGCCTCGAGCGCGGCCAGCACCCCGGCGACGTTGTCCACGGTGCCCTTGACGCCGGTGGTGCGGCTCAGCGCGGCACCCAGGTGCTCGGCCGCGCACCCGGCGGTGACCAGCGCCGCGCTGGCCTCCGTCGTGGAGTTGCCGATGTCGACGCCGACCACGAGCTCGGTGGTGGCGCCTGCGCTCACGGGGCCGTCGCGAACTCGGGCGTCACCTCGACGGGCTTGGCGCCCTTCACGATCAGCTCGGTCTCCTTCAGGTGCAGCAGCGCCGCCTTGGCCTGCCAGCGCGGGCGCGCCATCTGGTCGTTGAGGGTGGGCACCGGCTCCGGCGACTCCCCCTGGGCGTAGCGCGCCGCGTTGCGCCCGACGTTGCGGAAGGTCTCCAGCGTCATCAGCGGGGACTGCGGGAACAGCTCGAGGCTGGAGAGCCGGGCCAGGTCGCGCTGGTGGATCATCGTGGTGCCCCGCGAGAGGATCCCGATCGAGATCCCCGAGCCGGACAGCCTGGCCCCGGCGTGCGCCATCGCGGCGAGGTCGGAGGTGTGCCGGAACCGCACGAGCCGGGCGGTGCCGCCCTGCTCCTCGATCCCGGCCAGCACCTGGCGCAGCAGCTCGGCGTGCGGGACGTCGACGATGGTGCGGGTGAAGGTGTCGGCGAAGCCGGGGGCGAGCGCGATCACGACCTCGTCGCGCCGCTCGCCCCGGGCGGCCGGGCCGACCTCGCTCAGGTGGATGGTGCGGGCTCCTGTGGTGAGCGTCATCGTCGTCTCCTCGCCGCCGGCCCTCAGCCGACCTCGGTCTCGGGGTTCTCGGCGCTGGTGACGTGGCGCAGACGCTTCATCTGCTCCCACCGCTCGCCGCTGGGCCGGTACCCCGTGCCGGGGCCCGCGTAGTCGTTGTCGTCGTTGACCGCGGACAGTGGCACCATGTGCCGCAGGATCGCCGAGGTCTGCAGCAGGTCGCCCGAGACCCGCTGGCGCAGGACGGTGAGCAGGTTCTGGGCCATGTCGGAGAACCCGGTGGCCTCCAGCGCCCTGACCAGGTCCAGGCCGGTGATCCCGCGGTCCATCACCGACTGTGCGCCCTTGAGGTCCTCGAGCACGTCGCGCGGCACGCAGTCGTTGCTGCCGTTGGCGTAGACGGCCGCGACGATCTCCTCGTCGCGGATCGGCGGGCAGCTCGAGGTGCTCGAAGACCGCCTGGAGGGCCTCGGCCGCCCGCTGCCGGGCGGCGAGGATCTCGGTCTCGCCGACGTGCCGCAGCCCGCCGTCGACCATCAGGTCGCGCTGGATGGTGTTGAAGTCGTCGAAGTCGTCGGTGTCGAGGTTGGAGCCGGCGAACATGTTGTCGTAGTTCGGCACCGCGGAGTAGCCCGAGCACACGAAGTCGGTGCCCGGCAGCATCTGCGGCAGCAGCCTCGCCACCCGCCGCATCGGGGAGTGCGAGAACGACTGGTCGTTGCCCGAGGCGCACTCGAGGTCCAGGGCGGAGGCGATCAGGTTCTCCGCGGCGACCGCGCGGATCCCCGACGGCACCGCGCCGGGGACGCCGATGCAGGAGATCGAGCCGTTCTGCAGGCCCTGGGAGCCGGCGCCCTTGGCGATCAGGATGCAGCGGATCTCCAGGTAGAGCATCGACTTGCCCTGCGCGTTGCCCATCTGCACCTCGGAGCCGGTGCCGGAGGTGAAGCGCATCTTGATCCCGCGCGAGGCGTAGGCCGAGGCCAGGAAGGCCTTCGACCAGGGCGTGTCGTCGCCGTCGACGAAGACCGGCTCGGTGCCGTAGACCGAGATGGTCTCGGCGTAGTTGGTGATGCCCCGCATGCCGAGCTCGAGCTCGGTGGCCTCCTCCAGCGCGCACTGGGTCAGCGGCACCTCCTCGGCGACCTGGGCGCCGATGGTCTGCGCCATCGCCACCAGGGGGGCGTAGCGCACGACGCCGAGGGTGGTCTCGATCTCGGAGAATCCGCGCAGCGCCGCCTCGGCGGCCTCGCACGCCACCTGCAGCGGGTTGTCCCGGGCGCTGGTGCAGTGCGCCTGGTTCGCCGGGGTGCGGCGGGCGCGCATCTTCTGCATCCCCATCATGATCTCGACGATGTTGAGGTGGTTGGCCACGCCGAGCAGCTTCGCGGGGGTGAGGCCGGCGACGACGTCGCGCACCGTGGTGCGGGTGACGCCGGGGTCGACGATCATCCGGGCGATCTCGACGGTGTCGAGCTGCATGGCGTCGGCCGCGACGCTGGTGTCGATCGCGTGGTCGGCGATGAACTGGTCGATGAAGTCGAAGTCGGCACGCTCGGTGCCGTCCATCTCGACGACCACGCCGTCGGTGATGCGGATGCTGGGCGAGGGGTCGAAGGCGCTGTCCATCGCGACCATGCCCTTCTCGGGCCACTCCTCGACGAAGCCGTCGAGGTTGACCGGGCGGGCCTCGAGGGCCTCGGTGCGCAGCGAGGTCCGGCGGGTGCCGGGGGCGTCGGTGCCGGCGGTGCTCGTGGTCATGGCGTGCTCCTCACTGGTCCTCGTCGGCGAGGATGTCGCGACGTTCGTAGACGTCGGCCGCCTCGCGGACCAGGGCCGCGGCGTGCTGGGCCGAGTAGGTGGTCTCGAGGTCCTCGGCCAGGGCGAGCAGCTCGGCCTTGGTCGAGGAGTTCGGGCGCAGGGCGTTGTACATCGCGAGCAGCCGCTCGTCGGGGATCGCGGTGAGCTCGGCGGCGCGGCGGAAGTTCGACGCCAGCTGCCGGCGCCCGACGCCGTCGGCGATGCTGGCCTGCAGGCGCAGGGTGTCGGGGGTGATCCGGAGGTCCTCGTTGCTCACCTCGCCCGAGACCACCTTGGCCATGGTCAGGTCGTCGAACGACGCCCCGGTCGGCGTGGTGAGCAGGTCGGGACGGTGCACGCTCAACGGGTAGTCGGTGCGGTCCAGCTCGGGCAGGGACATCGAGATCCTTCCTGGCCGCCGGCACGACGGGGCGGCGGTCGCGGGTCGGGCACCCGTGCGGGGTGCCGTTCCTACGACTGTGGCACGCGTCACGTTGCGTCTATGCTGCACCGAGAACGTCGCCCTGCGACATCCGGAGAGGCCCCGTGCGTCCACTCGTCGCCCAGTCCTGGAAGCGCTCCGCCGCGGCCGGCATCGACGCCGACCACGCGGAGGCCCCGCTGCGCCTCGAGCGCCCCGAGCTGCTCGACTACCGCGCCGCCCACCCGCTCTCGTCGGTGTTCCCGCTGCTCCACGACGTGCTGGGCCGCGCCGCGGAGGACTCCGACTGCGTGATGGCCGTCGGCGACGCCCGCGGCCGGCTGCTGTGGGTGTGCGGCCGGCCCGGGGTGCTGCGCCGGGCCGAGGGGATCAACTTCGTGGAGGGCACCGACTGGGACGAGGCCCTGATCGGCACCAACGCGCCGGGCACCGCGCTGCGCCTCGACGCCCCGGTGCAGATCAGCTCGCGCGAGCACTTCAACGTCGCCTACAAGCCGTGGTCCTGCGCCGCGGCACCGATCCACCACCCGGCCACCGGCCGGATCCTCGGCGTCGTCGACGTCACCGGGGGCGACGCCGTCGACCTGCCGCAGACCCTCGCCCTGGTGCGCTCCGTGGCGCGGATGGCCGAGTCCGAGCTCGGCCGGCTCGACCTCGAGCGACGCCTGGCCGCCCGCGAGCGCGGCGCCCGACCGCGCGGGGGCGCGCGCGCCGCGCGCGACGTGCTGCGCCTGCACGGCCTGGGCCGTCCCGACTGCGAGGTCGAGCTGGACGGACGCACCCTGCGCCTGAGCCGGCGCCACGGGGACCTGGTCACCGTGCTGGCCGACGCGCCCGAGGGCGTCTCGGCCGACGGGCTGGCCCTGGAGGTCTACGACGAGGACGTGCAGCCCTCCACCACCCGCGCCCAGGTCACCCGGCTGCGCGGCATCCTGGGCCACGACGTCCTGGAGTCGCGGCCCTACCGGCTGCGCCCGGAGGTCCGCGCCGACTGGCTCGACGTCGGCACCGCCCTGGCCCAGGGGCGCCTGGTCGACGCGCTGCGGCTCTACCGCGGACCGCTGCTCCCGGCCTCGGACGCCCCTGGCGTGGTGCGGCGCCGCGACCGGCTGCACCGCGACGTCCTGGCCGCCGTCGCGGCCTGCGAGGACGCCGGCCTGCTGGCCGTGGCCACCCGGTCGGCCTGGGGCGCCGACGACCTGACCCTGTGGGAGCGGCAGGTCGCGCTGCTGGACGAGGGCTCCCCGCTGCGCCTGGCCGCGCTCACCGAGGTGCGCCGGCTGCGCATCGAGTACGGCCTGGAGCCCGCTCCCGGGCGTCCGCCGCTGTCGCGCTCGCGCCTCGGCCGGCTCTGACGCCGCACCGCAGCGCAGTGCGACCTCGAGACGGGGCTCAGGGCGTCGGGGCGAGGGCGTGGGTGCCGTCGAAGACCGGCTCGAGGGATCGCTCGGCCGCGCCGAGTGCCGCGGCGGTGATGCCCAGGCGGCCCGGCCGCAGCTCGGGACGCACCTGGACCGGCGAGGCGAGCGTGGCGTCGAGCCGCTCGCGGGCCGGGTCGAGCACGTGGTCGCCGAGCACCGCGAAGTAGCCGCCGAGGACGACGACCTCGGGGTCGAGCACGTTGACCAGCACGCCGAGGCCGGTGCCGAGCGCACGACCGACCTCGGCCAGGCCGGCGCGCACCGCGGCATCGGTGCCTGCCCGTTCGGCGACGGCCTCGGCCGAGGCGAGCGGCGTGGACAGCTCGGACATGCCGACGGCGGCGAGCATCGCGTGCAGTCCCACGGCGGCCTCCCAGCAGCCGCGCCGGCCGCACCCGCACCGGGCCTCGGCGCCGGCCAGGGGCAGGTGGCCCACCTCGCCGGCGAACCCGGCCCCGCCGCGCAGCGGGCGGCCGTCGTGCAGGATGCCGGCACCGACGCCGACGGTGCCGGTCAGGTACAGCGCGTGGGCGACCTGCTGGGCGGCGCCGTGGCGCCACTCGGCGCGGGCCGCGCAGTCGGCGTCGTTGCCCACCCGCACCACCACGCCCGGGCCGAGGACGTCGACGACGGTGCGCACCGGCTCGTCGGGCGCGAGACGCAGGTTGGGCGTCCAGGCGACCTGCTGCTCGTCGCCGCGCACCAGGCCGGGCACCGCGACCGTCGTGCCGACGACGTCGGTGCGGCCGTCGCGGCCCACCACGTCGAGCACGTCACCGGCGAGGCGGCCCAGCGCGGCCAGACCGGAGCCCGCCTCGACCGGCCGGGTGATCGAGAGCCGCTCCCGTCCGGCGAGGTCGACGACCGAGGCCGCGACGTAGTCGACGTTCAGCTCCAGGCCGATGCCGACGTGACCGGCCCCGTCCAGGCCGACCGGGCGTCCCGGCCGGCCCCGCACCGGGGCGGGGGGCGCGCCGCGCACCGGGGTCACCTCCGCCGCGGGCCCCAGGACGGCGAGGTCCTCGAGCGCCGCGACGATCACGCCCACCGTGGCCTTGGACAGCCCCGTGCGCGTGGCGAGCTCGACGCGGCTGGCCGCGCCCTCGTCGCGCAGGCTGCGCAGCACCCGCGCGGTGTTGGCGCGGCGCAGCCCCTCGGTGGTGCGGGAGCGCTCAGCCACGCACGCCGTAGAGGTGCTCGAGGGCGAGCTGGTCGAGGTGCTCGTAGCGGGCGCCGCGGCGGGCCAGGGCCGCGATGTCGGGCTCGGCCTCGGCGCGCACGTCGCTCCAGGTCTCGCCCTCGGCCAGGGTGGGCACGGACAGCTCGGGCACCCGGGCGGCCTCGAGGGCCTCGACGACCTCGGGGTCGGCGCGGAAGGCGCGGACCTTGTCCCGCAGGATGAGGTAGTTGGTCATGCAGGCCGCGGCCGAGGACCACACGCCGTCCTCGCCCTCGGTGCGCGAGGGCTTGAAGTCGAAGTGCACCGGGCCGTCGTAGCCACCGGCGAGCAGCGTGTCGACGACCCAGAACGCGCCGCGGACGTTGCCGGCGCCGAAGCGCAGGTCCTGGTCGAAGCGGGGGCCGTTCTGGCCGTTGAGGTCGATGTGGAAGAGCTTGTCCGACCACAGGGCCTGCGCGTAGCCGGCCGCCGCGTTGACGCCGGCCATCTCCTCGTGGCCGATCTCGGGGTTGACCCCGACCAGCTCGGGGCGCTCGAGGGAGGAGATGAAGGCCAGCGCGTGGCCGACGGTGGGCAGCAGGATGTCGCCGCGGGGCTCGTTCGGCTTGGGCTCGATGGCGAAGCGCAGGTCGTAGCCCTGGTCGACGACGTACTGCCCGAGCAGGTCGAAGGCCTCCTTGTAGCGGTCCAGCGCCACGGCGACGTCCTTGGACGCGCCGAACTCGGCGCCCTCGCGCCCGCCCCAGGCCACGTAGATCGTCGCGCCGAGGGCGGCGGCGAGGTCGATGTTGCGCATCACCTTGCGCAGCGCGAAGCGGCGCACGTCGCGGTCGTTGGCGGTGAAGCCGCCGTCCTTGAACACCGGGTGGGTGAACAGGTTGGTGGTCGCGGTGGTGACCACGAGGCCGGTGTCGGCCAGGCCCTGGCGGAAGCGCTCGATGATGCCGTCGCGGGTGGCGTCGTCGCTGCCGAAGGGGATCAGGTCGTCGTCGTGGAAGTTGACGCCGTAGGCGCCGAGCTCGGCGAGCTTCTCGAGGGCGTGGACGGGGTCCATCGCCTCGCGGGTGGCGTCGCCGAAGGGGTCGCGGCCCTGCCAGCCGACGGTCCACAGCCCGAAGGAGAACTTGTCGGCGGGCGTGGGGGTGGGGATGCTCATGAGGTGCCTCTCGCTGGGGTTCCGGTGCTGGTGCGTCAGGTGCGGGGTGCGGCGGTGGTGCAGGTCGGGTCGGGTCAGGCCAGGTCGGCGGTGCGCGCGCGCAGGTCGGCGTAGGCCGCGCGCACGGCGGCCGCGTCGGTGGCGCGGTCGGCGCGGGGGTGCAGGGTGGTGGTCGCCCCGGGCTCCCACCGTGGCGGCTCGTCGGTGCCGGCGAGCACCCAGGCGGCCTGGCGGGCGGCGCCGAGGGCCACGTACTCACCCGTGGGCGGCAGCAGCACCGGGTGGCCGAGCAGGCCGGGCGCCAGGGCCTGGACCGCCGGGTTGGCGGTCGCCCCGCCGACGAGCAGCAGGCGCTCGACCCTCTCGCCGGTCGCCTCGCCGAGGCGCTCGACGGCCTCGGCCAGCGAGCACAGCAGCGCCTCGACGGCGGCGCGGGCGAGGTCGGCGCGGGTGGTGCCGGAGTGCAGGCCGGCCCAGGTGCCGGTGGCCGTCGGACGGTTCGGGGAGCGCTCGCCGCCGTAGTAGGGCGAGAGCCGCACGCCGCCGGCGCCGGGGGTCGAGGCCAGCGCGAGCTCGGCCAGGCCGTCGTGGTCGACGCCGAGCCAGCGCGCCTGGAGGTCGAGGATCCGCGCGGCGTTCAGCGTGGTCACCATCGGCAGGAAGCCGCCGGTGGCGTCGGCGAAGCCGGTGACGACCCCGGTGCCGTCGGCGACCGCGGTGCTGCTGACGGCCGAGGCGACCCCGGAGGTGCCGATCGAGACGAGGACGTCGCCGGGGCGCAGGCCCATGCCGAGGGCGGCGGCCATGTTGTCACCGGTGCCCGGGCCCAGGAGAAGGCCGTCCGCGGTGCGTCCCGCCTGCTCGCCGGGGGCCACGATCCGCGGCAGGTCGACCTCGTGGCCGAGCGCGGCGGCGGCGAGGTCGGGGCGCCAGGCGCCGGCGGCGGTGTCGAGGTAGCCCGTGCCGGAGGCGTCACCGCGGTCGGTGAAGGCCGGCGTGCCGTCCTCGGCGAGGTGGCCGGAGACGTAGTCGTGGGGCAGCAGCACCTCGGCGACCCGGCGGGCGTTCTCGGGCTCGTGGTCGCGCAGCCAGCGCAGCTTGGTGGCGGTGAAGGAGGCGACCAGCACGCTGCCGATCGCGTCGGCGCAGGCCTGGGGCCCGCCCATCTCCGCGACGAGCTCCTCGGCGGCGCCGGCCGAGCGCGTGTCGTTCCACAGCAGGGCCTCGCGCACCGGCTCGCCGTCGGCGTCGAGGGCGACCATGCCGTGCTGCTGGCCGCCGACCGCGATCGCGTCGGCCTCCTCGCGCATGCCCCCGGTGGCCTCGTCGACGGCGGCGAGCCAGGCGCGCGGGTCGACCTCGGTGCCCTCGGGGTGGGCGACCGACCGGCTGCGCACGACGCGGCCGTCCGCGGCGTCGACGAGGACGGCCTTGGTGGACTGCGTGGAGGAGTCGATGCCGATGACGTAGGTCACACGCCTATTAAGTACGAGTCTCGTACTAAAGTCAAGACTCGTGGCGGCCCCCCGCCCCGGCCGCCCACCACCCGGGCGGTCCCCACGGCGTCGATACGGTGGAGGCATGAGCCAAGACGGGGACATCTACGCCGCAGACCAGCTTTCCCGCGAGGACGCCCTCGCCGGTGCGGAGGACGACGTCACCGACGAGCTCGACCGCGGCTACTCGCCGCCGGAGAAGCCGTCGGGCGCGCTGCGCTACGGCACCACCCCGGTCGAGGAGCTCGAGGGCGAGACCCTCGAGGAGCGCCTCGAGCAGGAGGTGCCCGAGGAGGACCCCTACGAGGCCGCGGCGGCCGAGGACGTCAAGGACCTCGACGACGGCGAGGTCGGCGACGAGCGCGCCGGGCGGCTCGTGGACCCGGACGCCGACGCGGGCGTCGAGTCCGAGCAGGGCATGGTCGGCGACGACGCCGGCATCGACGGTGCCGCCGCCGGCGCCGAGGAGGCGGCCGTGCACGTCGTTCCCGAGGACGACGAGACGATCTGAGGCCGGGCCCGGCCGCGCAGCCTCAGGCGTGCCCGGCCTGCGGGCCGTCGACCTCGACGGCGTCGTCGTCGGGCTCGACGGCCTGCTCGGCCTCCTGCTGGCTGATCTCGGGCCCCTCCACGGGAGTGCCGGCCGCAGTGCCGCCGGGTGACCCCGGCGCGGGATCCCGGGGCCGCTACTCCCACTCGATGGTGCCCGGGGGCTTGCTAGTGAGGTCGAGGGTGACACGGTTGATCTCGTCGACCTCGTTGGTGATCCGCGTCGAGATCCGCTCCAGCACGTCGAACGGCAGCCGCGCCCAGTCGGCGGTCATCGCGTCCTCGCTGGTCACCGGGCGCAGGACCACCGGGTGGCCGTAGGTGCGCCCGTCGCCCTGCACGCCCACCGAGCGGACGTCGGCGAGCAGCACGACCGGCATCTGCCAGATGTCACGGTCCAGGCCGGCGGCGGTCAGCTCCTCGCGGGCGATGCCGTCGGCGGCGCGCAGCACGTCGAGCCGCTCGCGGGTGACCTCGCCGATGATCCGGATCCCCAGACCCGGCCCGGGGAACGGCTGGCGGTGCACCAGGTCCGCGGGCAGGCCGAGCTGCTCGCCCACGGCGCGCACCTCGTCCTTGAACAGCGTGCGCAGCGGCTCGACGAGCTCGAACTCGAGGTCGTCGGGCAGGCCGCCGACGTTGTGGTGCGACTTGATCGTCGAGGCGCCCGCTCCCCCTCCGGACTCGACCACGTCGGGGTAGAGCGTGCCCTGGACCAGGAACGCGACCCCGTCGGCGTCCTGGCCGGTGACGGCCGCGGCCAGGATGTCGGCCTGGGCGGCCTCGAAGACCCGGATGAACTCCCGCCCGATCACCTTGCGCTTCCGCTCGGGGTCGCTGACGCCGGCCAGCGCGTCGAGGAAGCGCTGCTCGGCGTCGACGACGACGAGGTCGGCGCCGGTGACGGCGACGAAGTCCCGTTCGATCTGCTCGGTCTCACCCGAGCGCATCAGCCCGTGGTCGACGTAGACGCAGGTCAGCCGGTCCCCGATGGCCCGCTGCACCAGGGCCGCGGCGACCGCGGAGTCGACGCCGCCGGACAGCCCGCAGATCGCGCGGCCGCGCTCGCCGATCTGCGCGGCGATCGCGGCGACCTGCTCCTCGACGATGTTGACCATCGTCCAGGTGGGCCGGCAGCCGGCGATGTCGTGCAGGAAGTGCTCGAGGACGGCCTGGCCGTGCTCGGAGTGCATCACCTCCGGGTGCCACTGCACGCCGGCGATGCGCCGCTCGACGTCCTCGAACGCAGCGACGCTCGCCCGCGGCGACCGGGCGTTCACGGTGAAGCCCTCGGGCGCGCCGGTGACCTCGTCGCCGTGCGACATCCACGAGACGAGCTCGGAGGGCACGCCCTCGAGCAGGGTTCCGGGCTCCAGCACCGAGACCCGGGTGCGGCCGTACTCGCGCTGGCCGGTGCGCGAGACCTCACCGCCGAGGGCGGCGGCCATCGCCATGAAGCCGTAGCAGATGCCGAAGACCGGCACCCGGCCGTCGAGCAGCGTGCCGTCGAGGCGGGGGGCGCCTTCCTCGTAGACCGACGACGGGCCGCCGGACAGGATGACCGCGGCAGGGTCGCGGGCCAGCATCTCCTCGACGGGCATCGTGTGGGGCACGATCTCGGAGTAGACCTTCGCCTCGCGCACGCGACGGGCGATCAGCTGGGCGTACTGCGCCCCGAAGTCCACCACCAGCACCAGGTCGTGGTCGGGCGTGGCGGGGTTCGTGCCCTGCGTCATCCGTGGCCTTTCGCGAGCTCTCGGCAGAACCCGCATCGTATCGGCCGCCCGGACGGGTCAGTGACCCAGCAGGCGGGCGGCCCCGACGAGCGTCGCGAGCCGCTCGGGGCTCAGCTCCTCCTCGACCACCCGGCGCTCGACGCCGACGTCGGGGGCGTGCAGCATCCGCCGCGCCCCGCGGTCGGCGGGCACCGAGACCCAGCCGACGTGGTGCACCGGACGGTCGGGCCGGGCGAAGAAGTACACGTCGCCGACGTCGACCTCGTCGAGACCGACGGCGGGCAGGGTCGCGGCCAGGTCGCGGGCGTCGCGGGGGACGTCGAGCCCGGCCGCCCGGGCGACGACGTGCACCAGGCCCGAGCAGTCGATCCCGTCGGCGCTCATCCCGCCCCACTGGTAGGGCGTGCCGAGGTAGCCCGCGGCGGCGTGGACGAGGTCGACCCCGCTGACCCGGGTCCGGGGCGCCCGCTCGGCGTCCTCACCGACCTCCTGCAGGTGCCCCGAGCTGACCCACCCCGGGTAACCGTCCGCGTGCTGCGAGCTCGGCTGCCACGGCGCCACGACGCGGGTCCACTCCTCGCCCGGCTCGTGCACGACGACGGGCTCGCCCGGGAGCAGCTGGCTCACCTGCTCGCCGTCGGCGTCGGGCACGCGCAGGACCGGCGTGAGGGTGCGGGCGACGGTCGGCATGCTGGGATACTGACAGGCGGTGAGGACTCACCGTGCCCACCGGGGTACCGCCGCGCGATCGTGGGCGCTCTGCTACCCCTGCGCGGCTCCCCCCGCGGGCCCGGTCGGGCCGACCTGGAGGGCGAGCGCGGACGGCTCGTCGGGGTCGTCGGCCCACACCGTGACCAGCACGAGGCCGGGCTCGACACCGATGGTGTCGTACTCGCGGCTGTAGGCGCTGCGCAGCGAGAGCAGGCCCTCGCTCTCGATCCGGAACTCCCCGAGCCGCACCAGCGAGGCCGTGCCCGGGGCGGGCGCCACCTCGACCTCGGTGCGCGGGGCCACCCCGATCGCGAGGCAGTCGCGGGTGCTCACGCAGGTGGCGCCGCCGAACGAGCCGGGCGGGGTGACGTCCTCGCGCCCGACGAGGAGCAGGACGCGGTGGGCGGGCTCGACGAGGGGCATCCGCCCATCGTGGACCCGGGCACCGACGGCGCCGGCACCGCCACCCGGGATCACCAGGGCACGAGAACCAGCGCGAGGGCGAGCATCACCAGCCCGATCGCCACGTCGAGCACCTGCCACGCCCGAGGCCGGGCGAGCAGGCCGCGCAGCGACCGGGCCCCGTAGCCCAGGGCGAGGAACCACACGAGGCTGCCGAGCATCGCCCCGAGGCCGAACCACCACCGTCGCGTGGGCCCCTGCTGGGCGGCCACGGACCCGAGGAGCAGCACGGTGTCGAGGTAGACGTGGGGGTTGAGCCAGGTCAGTGCGACCGCGGTCAGCGCCACCGCCCCCCGCGAGCGGCCCGGGCGCGGGGCGTCGTCGGGGCTGAGCGCTCCCGCGTGCCACGCCCGCCGCAGCGAGAGCAGCCCGTAGGTGGTCAGGAACGCCACGCCCAGCCAGCGCACCACCTCCAGCAGCCAGCCGGCCTGCTCGACCAGCACGCCGATGCCGCCCACGCCGGCCGCGATCAGGACGACGTCGGAGGCCACGCAGATCGCCACCACCACCCCGACGTGCTCGCCGAGCACACCCTGGCGCAGCACGAAGGCGTTCTGGGCACCGATCGCGAGGATCAGGGTCAGACCGGTCAGCGCGCCGGTGACGAGGGACGCGACGACGGCGAGAGAGTCCACGCCGCGGACGCTAGACGGGGTCAGCACGTGCAGCACAGCGACACGATCGACGAGCATCGCCGTGCGGGGACCTCTCCGACTCACGGCCGGAGGCCGTCGGCGATCAGCCACCGGGGGCGCGCCCTGGAGTCCGCCGGCTGCAGGTCCGGGTGCGACGGGTGGGTGGGGCGGGCGCACCCGCCCCACCGCGCCGGCGTCAGTGCCGGAACGGACGGCCCGGGTCCTCCCCCGTGCCGTCGCAGCGACCGACCGCCCGGCCGAGCTCGCGCAGGAACATCTCGGCGAGGTCGCGGCTGAAGGCGTTGCGCACCACGACCCGGATGATCTCCAGGTCCTCGCGGTCCGCGCAGAAGTGGTAGGCCGGCACCGACCAGCCGCCCTGCTTCATCCAGTCCGCGACGTCGCTGAGGGTGTAGTCGACCTTCTCGGCGTAGCTGCCCTTGCGCGGCCGGCCGGACTTGGTGTTGGCGCCCTTGAAGCAGAACGCGACGACCGGCAGGTCGCTGCCGTCGGCGATGATCTCGAACTCCTCCATCGCGCCGATCGCGGTCGCCATCGTCTGGGCGATGTCGCGGCTGTGCTCGTGGACGCGGCGGAACCCCTCGTAGCCGAGCCGGACGAACTGGTAGTACTGCGCGACCACGCCGGAACCGGGCTTGGTGAAGTTCAGCGACATCGTCGGGTGGTCGCCGCCGAGGTAGTCGACCCGGAAGACCAGGCCCTCGGGCCGGGCCTCCTCGCTGCGCCACAGCACCCACCCGACGCCGGGGTAGACCAGGCCGTACTTGTGGCCCGAGGCGTTGATGGACTGCACCCGCTCGAGGCGGAAGTCCCAGACCAGCTCGGGGTCGACGAACGGGGCGAACAGACCGCCCGAGGCGGCGTCCACGTGGATGGGGACGTCCAGGCCGGTCTCGACCTGGAGACGGTCCAGCGCCCGGGCCATCCCGGCGATGTCCTCGTAGGCGCCGTCGAAGGTGGAGCCCAGGATGCCGACGACGCCGATGACGTCCTCGTCGCAGGCGGCGGCCACGTCGTCGGGGTGCAGGGTGGTCTCGCCCTTGCGGATCGGCACCTCGACCGGCTCCACCTCCCAGTAGCGGCAGAACTTGTGCCAGCACACCTGCACGTTCGCCCCGACGATCAGCTTGGGGTTGGCCGCCGAGCGGCCCTTCGCGAGCTGCCGGTCGCGCCAGCGCCACTTCAGCGCCATCCCGGCCAGCATGCAGGCCTCCGAGGAGCCGATCGTGGAGCAGCCGATGGGGTTGTCGGGCTCGGGGGCGTTCCAGAAGTCGGCGATGATGTCGAGGCAGCGGTCCTCGAGCTGGGCGGTCTGCGGGTACTCGTCGCGGTCGACGAGGTTCTTGTCGGCCGACTCGGCCATCAGCATCTCGGCCTGCGGCTCCATCCACGTCGTGCCGAACGTGGCGACGTTGAGCCGGGCGTGGCCGTCGAGCATCAGCTCGTCCTTGATCACGTGGTACGCCGTGTCGGGGTCGACCGACTGCTCGGACATCCGACGCCGGGGGATGTCGACGACGGCGCCGTCGCGGCTGAACTGGGGCCGGACGTCGAGTCCCTCCTGCAGGTCGCGGGAGGAGGTGTAGCGCGGCATGGTGGTGCCTTCCGGTGGTGCGGCGGCCGGGGGCCGGTCGACGGACGGCCGACGCCCCTGCCTAGCGCATGGAGCCCCCGGCCGCTACGCCCCGGGCCGGTCGGGCCCCGAGACCTCGGAGTCGGCACGCAGCCCGGTGACGCCCAGGCCGGGGGCGTCGGGCAGCACCAGCGCAGCCCCGTCGTAGGTCGGCCCGCCGACGTAGGGCGAGGCCACCGCCCACCAGGCGGCGTCCAGGTCGGGCAGCAGCGTGGCGCCGCCGGCCAGCGCGAGGGCCGCGGCGGCGCCGACCCCGAGGTGGGACTCCATCATCGAGCCGACCAGCGTGCCCAGGCCGTGGCGGCCGGCGAGGTCGAGCAGCTCCAGGGCGGGGGTGATCCCGCCGCACTTGGCCAGCTTGACGTTCACCAGGTCGCAGGCCTCCAGGCGCACCAGGTCGACGAGGTCCTCGAGGTCGACCAGCGACTCGTCGGCCATCACCGGCGTCGACACGCGGGCGCGCACGTGGGCCAGGCCGAGCAGGTCGCGCGCCGGCACGGGCTGCTCGACCAGGGCGACGTGGGCGCCGGCGTCCTCGAGGGCGTGCACCACCCGCACCGCCTGGTGGGCGTCCCACCCCTGGTTGGCGTCCAGGCGCAGCGTCACGTCCGGCCCGACGGCCGCGCGCACGGCGAGGGCCCGGGCGACGTCGGTGGCGGCGTCGGTGCCGACCTTGACCTTGAGCACCCCGAACCCCTCGGCCACCCGGTCCCGCGCCGCAGCGGCGAGCGCGTCCGGGTCGTCCGCGGCGAGGGTGACGTCGGTGCCGACCCGCAGCGCGCCGCCGCCCAGCACCGCCCCGGTCCGGGCCGCGAGGTGCGCGGCCAGCGGGAGGCCCGCGCGGCGGGCGGCGAGGTCGTGCAGGGCCACGTCCAGGGCCATCCGGGCCCCCGGGTTGCCGACGACCGCGGACTGCAGGGCCGCCGAGGCCTCCCACGGGTCGGCCGGCCCGCCGAGGAGGGCGGCGGCCAGGGGGCCCTCCACGCACGCGGTGACGCCGGCCAGCGAGTCGCCGGTGATCCGCCAGGCCTGCGGCGCCTCGCCCCATCCCGCGACGCCGTCGTCGTCGGTGACCTCGACCACGACGACCTCGATCGTGGTGGTGCGACGCACGGCGGTCACGAACGGCGTGTGCAGCGGCACCGAGACTGCTCGGGCACGCACGGTCGAGACCCGGGGGCGGCTCACGCGGCGCCGCGCAGCGGGCGGCCGACCCGGCGCTCGAGGTCGGTCCAGGCCCGGGCGGCGAGGCGGGCGACCAGCGCGTCGCCCCCGGTGCGGTCGAGGTCGTGGCCGGTGAGCACGACGAGGACGACCGGCGGGTGGCCGGCCGGCCGGACCAGGGCGGCGTCGTGGGTGACGCCGTCGAACCAGCCCGACTTGCTCGCCACCCCCAGGCCGGACGGCAGGCCGGCCGCGATCCCGCCCCGGTGCACCTGGGCGTCCAGGTCGGCGAGCACCGCGGCGGTGGCCGCGGGGCCGGCGAGGCGAGCGCCGCCCAGCGCGGCCAGCACCAGGCCGACGTCGGCCGCGGTGAGGACGTTGGCCCGGCCCGCGGCCCGCGCGGGCGCGTCGCCGATCGCGAGGCCGACGCGGGTGGTGGCCGAGCACCCGGCGTCGCGCAGCACCTGCTCGAGGGCCACCGGTCCGACGTGCTCGAGGACCAGCGCCGAGGCCAGGTTGCTCGACAGGGACACCGCGCGGGAGACCAGCGTGCGCAGCGGGGTCCTCCCGCCCCGCTCGCGCCAGGTCAGGTCCTCCTGGTCGTCGGCCCGCTCGGGGGCGAACCGGGCCCCGGGCACGGCCGAGGCGAGGTCGTCGTGCACCAGGACCGGGGCGTCGAGGTCGAGCAGGCCGGCCTCGTGGGCGCGGTGGGCCGCCACGGCCAGCGGCAGCTTGACCAGGCTGGCCGCCGGGTGGGCCGCGTCGGCCTCACGCGAGGCGAGGGTGGCGCCGTCGGCGCCACCGAGCCAGAGCGAGACCGTCGGGGTCACGTCGGCGGCTCGGCCTCAGCGGGACGCGTCGTCGCCGGCCCACGCGTCGAGCCGCTCCGCGAGGTCCACGAGGTCGCTCGCGCGCACCTGCGGCTCGAGGAAGTGGCCGGGGTAGGGCGCCTGCTCGGAACGGTCGATCCAGGCCGACGAGAACCCGGCGCGCTGGGCCCCGTGGACGTCCCACGGGTGGACCGCGACGAGCAGGTGCCGCTCGGCGGGCTCCCCGGTCCGCTCGGCGGCATGGGCGTAGGCCGCGGCGGCGGGCTTCCAGATGCCGGCGTCCGCGACGCTGAGAGTGGCCTCGACGAGGTCGGCGACGCCGGCACGCTCGAGGAGCCCCTCGGCCACCGAGGACGCGCCGTTGCTCAGCGTGACCAGCCGCAGGCCACGCTCGCGCAGCGCGCGCAGGCCGTCGGGCACGTCGGGGTGGACCGCGAGGGAGGTGAAGCCCTCCAGCACGTGTGCGACCGCCTCGTCGCGCTGCTCGCCGGTGAGGAAGCCGGGGAGCAGGGAGTCGAGCAGGGCACCGCCGATGTCGGCGAACCCGGCCGTCTCGCCGACGGTGCTCAGCGCCATCCCGTCGCGCAGGACGGAGGCGAACCAGGTCGGCGCGAGGTGCTCGGGCGCGCCGACGTCGGCGAAGCGCTGCTGCATCGGGCCGAGGTCCGAGAGCGTCTCGTTGACGTCGAAGACGACCACCCGCGGCTCGACGTGGCCGCCGGAGACCGCCTGGCCGGTGCTCACGAGGCGACGACCTCGACGCGCTGGAACTCCTTGAGGTCGGTGTAGCCCGTGGTGGCCATCGCGCGACGCAGGGCACCGATCAGGTTCATCGTGCCGTCGGCGACCCGCGAGGGCCCGAAGAGGATCTCCTCGAAGCTGCCGACCTGGTCGAGCTCGACCCGCTGACCCCGCGGCAGCTCGGCGTGGTGGGCCTCGCCGCCCCAGTGGAAGCCGCGACCGGGGGCGTCGGTGGCGCGCGCGAACGGCGAGCCGACCATGACCGCGTCGGCGCCGCAGGCCACGGCCTTCGCGATGTCGCCCGAGCGACCGATGGAGCCGTCGGCGATCACGTGCACGTAGCGTCCGCCGGACTCGTCGAGGTAGTCGCGACGGGCCGCGGCGACGTCGGCCACCGCGGAGGCCATCGGCACCGCCACGCCGAGCACGGTGCGCGTGGTGTGGGCGGCGCCGCCGCCGAAGCCGACCAGGACGCCGGCCGCGCCGGTGCGCATCAGGTGCAGCGCGGCCTGGTGGGTGGCGCACCCACCGACCACGACCGGCACGTCGAGCTCGTAGATGAACTCCTTGAGGTTCAGCGGCTCGGACTGGCTGGAGACGTGCTCGGCACTGACCGTGGTGCCGCGGATCAGGAACATGTCGACGCCGGCGTCCACGACGACCTTCGCGAACTCCTTGGTGCGCTGCGGGGACAGCGAGCCGGCGACGGTGACGCCCGAGGCGCGGACCTCGCGCAGCCGCTCGGTGATCAGCTCGGCCTTGACCGGCTCGGTGTAGATCTCCTGCAGCCGGCGCGTGGCGCGGGTGCCGCGCAGGCCGGCCACCTCCTCCAGCAGCGGCTCGGGGTCCTCGTAGCGGGTCCACAGGCCCTCGAGGTTCAGCACGCCGAGACCGCCGAAGCGGCCCATCGCGACGGCCGTGGTCGGCGACATCACCGAGTCCATCGGGGCGGCCAGGACCGGCAGGGAGAACCGGTAGGCGTCGATCTGCCAGTCGACGCTGACCTCCTCGGGGTCGCGGGTGCGCCGGGAGGGCACGATCGCGATGTCGTCGAAGGAGTAGGCGCGTCGCGCCCGCTTGGCGCGGCCGATCTCGATCTCGCTCACCGGCTCAGCCTAGACGCCCACCGCCGTGCGACCCTGGCCCCATGCCACTGGTGAGGATCGATCTCGAGGAGGGCCGCTCCGACGAGGAGCTGCGCACCATCGCCGACGTCGTGCAGGAGTGCGTGGAGGACGTCTTCGCCGCCCCCCCGCGCGACCGCTACCAGGTGATCACCGAGCACAGGCCCGGGCGGATCATCCTCGAGGACACCGGCCTCGGCCTGGAGCGCTCGGCGGGCCAGATGGTCGTCCAGGTGACCCAGCAGGGCCGCACGGCCGCGCAGAAGCAGGCGCTCTACTCGGCGCTCGCCGAGCGGCTCGAGGCCCGCGCCGGCGTGCGTCCCGAGGACCTGATGGTCTCGGTCGTCGCCGCCGAGCGCGAGGACTGGTCCTTCGGGATGGGCCGCGCGCAGTTCCTCACCGGCGAGCTGTAGACGGGTAACGGGCGGGCGGGCGAGCGGTGGGCAGTCGTCCGTGGCGGCGGGAGCGGGCCCTGCTCGCGCTCGCGCTGACGGCGACCGTCGCCGGGTGCGGGAGCGGCTCGGGCGCCGACGACGTCGTCGCCTCGACGCTGCCCGCCCACGCGGTGCGCACTCCCCCCGGGCCGGCCTACGTCTCGCTGCCGCTCGCGCAGCGCCCCGACGGCGGCGCCACCGGCGCGGTCGTCGTCGCGGGCGCGCGGACCGCCGTCGAGGACGTCCTCGGCGTCGACTGGCTCGCCGACGGCCGGCTGCTGGTGCAGGCCCCGGGCCCCGGGGCCGGCGTCCGGCTCGTCGACCCGGCCACCGGCGACGTCCTGGCCCGGGCGCCCGGCGACGAGACCGGGGACTGGGGCGTCACCCCCGAGGCGGTCACGCTGCGCTCCGGGTGGCGCCTGGTCGTCCGCTCCCCCGACCTCACCGACCGCCGCGTGATCGACGTCGACCCGGGCACGGTCGAGATCGACGGCGAGGACGAGGAGGAGACCCGGTCCGGCTACCGGCTGAGCCGCACGCCGTACACCCTCGACGGGGTCACCTGGGTGCAGTGGGGCGACTTCGGGGAGTACTCGCAGCGCGCCGACCGCGGGGTGCTCCGCGTCGAGGACGGCCGTGCGGTCGAGGTGCTGGCCGGCGTGCCGGTGGTCTCGCTGGTCCCCAGCAGCGACGGCGCCGCGCTGCTGGTGCTGAGGCAGCGCGGCGAGGGCGACGACTGCGACGGGTGCGGCGCGGGCCAGGAGGTCGTCGAGGTCGACCCCGCCACCGGCGAGGTGGTCGCCGACTACGGCATGCCCGACGGCTACGACCCCTCCTGGCGTGTCGAGGCGCTCGACAAGGTCGGTCGGCGGGTGGTGGTGCGCGTCGCGATCGGGGAGGCCGAGACGCGCGCGGACCCCGGCGTGACCCGCCGGACCTGGGTGCTCGGCACCGACGGGTGGCGGCGCCTGCCCGAGCTCGACGACACCCGCACCTCCTGGCAGCACGGCGGGCGGCTCACCTGGAGCCAGGTGCAGACCCGGCGCGACGTCGGCGAGGGCGCCGCCTTCCGCCTGGTGTGGACGCCCGACGCCGGCCCCGAGCAGGTGCTCGTCGACGGCCCGGACCGGTGCCCCGTGCACCGCGGCGGCCTGGCCGTACCCCTCGGTGCCGCCCTGTGCCCGTTCGTCGTCGCCCCCGGGTCGCTGCTGCCGCGCGGTGAGCGCGGCGGGGCGGGTCAGCGCGTCGAGTAGTTCGGGGCCTCGACGGTCATCTGCACCCCGTGCGGGTGGCTCTCCTGCAGCGAGGCCTGGGTGATCCGCACGAAGCGGCCCCGGTCCTGCAGCTCGGGGACGGTGCGCGCCCCGACGTAGAACATCGACTGGCCCAGGCCGCCGATCAGCTGGTGGGCCACCGCGGCCAGCGGACCGCGGTAGGCGACCTGGCCCTCGATGCCCTCGGGGACGATCTGGTCGTCGCTGTCGACCTCGGCCTGGAAGTAGCGGTCCTTGGAGTAGGACTTCTTGCCGCGGCTCGACATCGCGCCGAGCGAGCCCATGCCCCGGTAGGCCTTGTACTGCTTGCCGTTGACGAAGACCAGGTCGCCCGGCGACTCGTCGCAGCCGGCGAGCAGCGAGCCCACCATCACCGCGTCGGCGCCGGCCACGAGGGCCTTGGCGATCTCGCCGGAGTACTTCATGCCGCCGTCGGCGATCACCGGCACACCGGCCGGCCTCGCGGCCAGGGACGCCTCGTAGACCGCGGTCACCTGCGGGACGCCGACGCCGGTGACCACGCGGGTCGTGCAGATCGAGCCGGGGCCGACGCCGACCTTGACGGCGTCCGCGCCGGCGTCGACGAAGGCCTGCGCGCCCTCGCGGGTCGCCACGTTGCCGCCGATGACCTGCACGTCGCGGGTGGCCGGGTCCTTCTTGAGCCGGGCGACCATGTCGAGCAGCATCCGGACGTCACCGTGGGCGGTGTCGGCGACCAGCACGTCGGCGCCGGCCTCGACGAGCGTGGTGGCCCGCTCCCAGGCGTCGCCGAAGTAGCCGATCGCGGCGCCGACCATGAGCCGGCCGTGAGAGTCGTTGGAGGCGAGCGGGAACTGCTCGGACTTGACGAAGTCCTTGACCGTGATCAGGCCGGCCAGGCGGCCGTGGGCGTCGACGAGCGGCAGCCGTTCGCGCTTGTGCTGGCGCAGCAGCAGGGTGGCGTCCTCGCGGCTGATCCCGACCGGGCCGGTGATCAGCGGCATCGGGGTCATCACCTCGTCGACCTTCGTGGTGGCCCACTGAGCGACGGGGGTGAAGCGCAGGTCGCGGTTGGTGATGATCCCCAGCAGGCGCTGGTCGGCGTCGACGACCGGCACCCCGGAGACGCGGTACTCCCCGCACACCTGGTCGAGCTGCTCCAGGGTGGCGTCGGGGCCGATCACGACGGGGTTGGAGATGATCCCGGTCTGGGTCCGCTTGACGAGGTCGACCTGGTAGGCCTGGTCGGCGATCGACAGGTTGCGGTGCAGCACGCCGAGACCGCCCTGGCGGGCCATCGCGATCGCCATCCGCGACTCGGTCACGGTGTCCATCGCCGCGCTGACCAGCGGGACCTTGAGCGAGATCTCGCGGGTGAGCCGCGAGGTGGTGTCGATCTCCGACGGCGCGAGGTCGGAGTGACCGGGCAGCAGCAGGACGTCGTCGTAGGTGAGGCCGACCGCCTCGAACTTCTCCGGTAGCTCCACGCCCGCATCCTACTGCCCACCGCACGACCCCCTCCCCCCGGCCGAGCGGCCCACTTCAGTCACCCGAGCGGTCCGTATCGACCATCCGAGGGGCGAGCCCCGGTCGTCCGAGAGGTCGTTCAGGACGCGAGCGGTCGGATCTCGCGCAGCGGGACCCGCACGGTCAGCTCGTCACCGGCCATCCGGATCCGTCCCCGCATGCCGGCGGCGAGCACCATCGGCATCACCGCCTGGTTGTCCGCGCGGGTGCGCACGAGCAGCTCGTCGGCCCCGAGGCGCCGCGCGAGCCGGGCGGCGTCGCCGAGCAGGCGGGTGCCGAGGCCGCGGCGCTGCCAGGACACGTCGACGACGAGGTCGACCTCGCGGCACGCCGGGGTGTCGGCCGCGGCGGGCAGCAGGCGCGCCTGGCCCACGACCACCCCGTCGGCCTGCGCCTGCACGGCGTCCTCGTGCACCACGTAGGTGACGGTGGCGCCCGACCCGAGGCGACGCCCGGCCCCGTGCTCGGAGCGCTCGCGCGCCAGGACGTCGCTGACCAGGCCGGCCATCGCCAGGCCGCGCTCACGCTCGGTGGGGGTGAACGGGGTGGCCCGGCGCAGCTGCACGCGGAGGTCGCCGACGCGCAGCTCCATCACGTCGGTCGCCCCCTCGGGCGGCGCGGCCTCGGCGTCGAAGAGGCGGGCCACGACGTCGGGAAAGGAGGCCGGTTGCACCAGCACCGAGCGGGCGGCCTCGACGTAGCGGGTGGGCTGGTCGTCGAGCGCCGCCGGCGTGCAGGCCATCGCGTGCACGCGCTCACCGCCGGCGGCGCGGACCAGGGCGACGACAGCGGCCCCGTCGAGCTCCTCGGGCGCCTCGAGGACCAGCTCGTCGGTCACCGAGCCGGCGCCGGCTCGGCCGGGGAGGATCTGGATGCGCCGGATGTCGACCCCGGCCTCGGAGCAGCAGGCCGCGAGGCCCGCGAGCGTGCCGGGGCGGTCGGGCAGGTCGGTGCGGACTCTCCACATCATCGGCCGATCATCGCCCGCCGACGTTGCGTGGCCGCGTCGGCGCTGTTACACGCCGGACACGTCCGCGCCGACGGCCTCGCGCAGCCCACGCGCCGCGAGCCGGTCGGCGCGCTCGTTGCCCTCGTTGCCGGCGTGGCCCTTGACCCAGAACCAGGTGACGTCGTGGCGCTCGCAGGCCGCGACGAGCTGTCGCCACAGGTCCTCGTTCTTGACCGGCTGCTTCGCCGAGGTCCGCCAGCCGTTGCGCTCCCAGCCGGCGACCCAGGTCATGATGCCGTTGCGCACGTAGGTGGAGTCGGTGTGCAGGTGCACCGTGACCGGACGGGTCAGCGCCTCGAGGGCCCGGATCGGCGCGGTGAGCTCCATCCGGTTGTTGGTCGTCGACCCGGGCTCGCCGCCGCACAGCTCGAGCTCGTGGCCCGCCACCTGGAGCAGCGCGCCCCATCCCCCCGGGCCCGGGTTCGGGACGCACGCGCCGTCGGTATGCACCACCACGACCTCCCCGGAGCCATCCCGAGCGCCCTCACTGCTGCTCCCGCCCTCGTCCACGCCGCCACCGTAGGTCAAGCCCCGACGGCCCGGCACCGGCGCCTCCGGCGCGGACGGCCCGTCGCGGGCGTCCCAGCCTCCTGCGCACGGGTCGCCGCACGAGCGGGACGCACCGGTTCCCGCCGGCTCGAGACTCGCCCGCCCTCGCGCGGTCGGCCACACTGGGCTCGTGACGAGGGCGGGCGCGGGGTACGAGCTGGCGGTGCGGCTGCGGGCGGCGGGGCTGGCCTGGTCGCCGCAGAACGGGGACGCCTTCGCCGTGCCCGACCGCGACCTCGACGGCGAGGTGTTCGTGCTCAGCGACATGGTCGTCGAGCTGCTGCACCTGCCCGAGGGCGTCACCGTCCTGGCCTTCAACGGGACCACCGAGTGGGCCCTGGACAGCCTCGAGGTCGAGCAGGCGGTGTGGCTGCCGCACGAGGACCAGCTGCGCGCGCTGCTCGGGCCGGCGTTCGTCCGCCTCGAGCGGGTCGCGAGCGCCGAGGTCGCCGGCTACGCGGCCGTCGTGGTCCTCGACGACGTCGAGCAGCGTCACGTCGACGTCACCGCCGCGGGCGCCTACGGCCGGGCTCTGCTGGCCCTGCTCGCCGCCTGAGCAGCCGCGCCCGCGAGGAGCCCCGGACGCACCTCGGCCCGCCGCGACGAGCGCGACGGGCCGAGGGATGGTGCGGTGGTGTGCGGGCCTCAGTGGCCGTGACCGTGACCGTGGCCGCCGCCTCCGGGGGTGGCGTCCTCGTCCTCGGGCTTGTCGACGATCAGCGTCTCGGTGGTCAGCAGCATCCCCGCGATGGAGGAGGCGTTGACCAGGGCCGAGCGGGTGACCTTGACCGGGTCCAGGACGCCCTGGGCCACGAGGTCGCCGTACTCGCCGGTGGCGGCGTTGTAGCCGTTGCCGACGCCGAGCTCGCGCACCTTGGTGGTGATGACGTAGCCGTTCTCGCCACCGTTCTCGGCGATCCAGCGCAGCGGCTCGTCGGCCGAGCGACGCACGATGCGCACGCCCACCGCCTCGTCGCCGCTCAGGCCGAGGCCGCCGTCGAGGACGGAGACGGCGTGGATCAGCGCGGACCCGCCGCCGGGGACGATGCCCTCCTCGATCGCGGCGCGCGTCGCGGAGACGGCGTCCTCGATGCGGTGCTTCTTCTCCTTCAGCTCCACCTCGGTGGCCGCACCGACGCGGATGACGCAGACGCCGCCGGCCAGCTTGGCCAGGCGCTCCTGCAGCTTCTCGCGGTCCCAGTCGGAGTCGGTGTTCTCGATCTCCGCCTTGATCTGGTTGACCCGGGCCTCGACCTCGGAGGCCTCACCGGCCCCGTCGACGATGGTGGTGTCGTCCTTGGTGACCACGACCCGCCGCGCGGTGCCGAGGACCTCGAGACCGACCTGGTCGATCTTGAGGCCGACCTCGGGCGCCACGACCTGCGCGCCGGTGAGGGTGGCGATGTCCTGCATCATCGACTTGCGGCGGTCGCCGAAGGCCGGGGCCTTGACGGCCACGGCGTTGAACGTGCCGCGGATCTTGTTCACGACCAGGGTCGAGAGCGCCTCACCGTCGACGTCCTCGGCGAGGATGAACAGCGGCTTGCCGGCCTGGATGACCTTCTCCAGCAGGGGCAGCAGGTCGGAGACCGACGAGATCTTGCCCTGGTGCAGGAGGATGTAGGGGTCGTCGAGGACGGCCTCCATGCGCTCCTGGTCGGTCACGAAGTACTGCGAGATGTAGCCCTTGTCGAACTGCATCCCCTCGGTGAACTCGAGGTCGGTGCCCATCGAGGAGGACTCCTCGACGGTGATGACGCCGTCCTTGCCGACCTTGTCGAAGGCCTCGGCGAGCAGCTCGCCGATGTGGGAGTCGCGGCTGGAGATCGTGGCGACCGAGGCCATGTCCTCCTTGGTCTCGACCTCGCGAGCGGCCTCGCGCAGCGCCTGGCCGACGGCCTCGGTGGCGGCGTCCATGCCGCGCTTGAGGCTCATCGGGTTCGCGCCGGCGGCGACCGCGCGCAGGCCCTCGTGGACCATCGCCTGGGCCAGCACCGTGGCGGTGGTGGTCCCGTCGCCGGCGACGTCGTTGGTCTTGGTGGCGACCTCCTTGGTCAGCTGGGCGCCGAGGTTCTCGAAGGGGTCGTCGAGCTCGATCTCGCGGGCGACGGTGACACCGTCGTTGGTGATGGTCGGCGCGCCCCACTTCTTGTCCAGGACGACGTAGCGGCCCTTGGGGCCGAGCGTCACCTTGACGGCGTTGGCGAGGGCGTCGACACCTCGCTCGAGCGCGCGTCGTGCGTGCTCGTCGAACTCCAGGATCTTGGGCATAGCTCTCCTTCGGCTGTGCTCGGGTACTGCTCGATGTAGAGGGGAGGAGATGCGGCCGGGTCGTGGCCCTCAGCGCGTGCCGGAGCACGACGTGAGGTCCACGACCCGGGGGAGCATCAGGAGACGACGGCCAGGACGTCGCGGGCGGAGAGGATGAGGAACTCCTCGCCGGCGTACTTGACCTCGGTGCCGCCGTACTTGCTGTAGATGACCTTGTCGCCCACGGCCACGTCGATCGGGACCCGGTTGCCGCTGTCGTCGACCCGGCCGGGGCCGAGGGCCACGACCTCGCCCTCCTGGGGCTTCTCCTTGGCGGTGTCGGGGATGACGAGGCCCGAGGCGGTGGTCTGCTCGGCTTCGAGCGCCTTGACCACGATGCGGTCCTCGAGGGGCTTGATGTTGACCGACACGATGTCGACCTCCACTTTCGGCTGGATTGCTGACGGGTGATGCACGCTGGGGCAGGGTCCTGGCACGCCGTCGCGGGGTTCGCGCCGCTCTCCTGCATCTGGCACCCTCGAGGTGAGAGTGCCAGTGCGAAACTAGCACTCACCATCAGGGAGTGCCAGCAGGGCCCGGTGGACGCTGCTGCGAGGATGCCGCCGTGGACCTCGAGACCTTCGACTGGCTGCTCGGTGACGACGGCCGGGCCCTGCTCGCGGCCTGCGCCGATCCCGGGGCCCGTCCCGAGCGCATGGCCGGGGCCACCCCCGACCGGCTCGCCGCCGCCCGCACCCAGGTCGACCTGCGGCTGCGCGCCCGGGCCAAGCTCGGCGAGGACGCCGCGCGCCTCTTCTTCACCCGCGACGGCCTCGAGCAGGCCACCCGCGCCCGTGTCGCCGAGCACCGCGCCGCCCGCCTGGCGGCGTTCGGCGCGACCTCCCTGGTCGACCTCGGCTGCGGCGTCGGCGGCGACCTGGTCGCGGCCGCCCGGGCCGGGCTGACCTGCGTCGGGGTCGACCTCGACCCCGTGCGCGTCGCGGTGGCCCGCGCCAACCTGGCCGCCCTCGGCCTGCCGGGAGCGGTCAGCGTCGCCGACGCCACCACCCTCGACCTGACCCCGTTCGACGTCGCCTTCGCCGACCCCGCGCGGCGCAGCGGCGCGGGGCGCAGCTTCCGGGTGGAGGACTGGACGCCGCCGTGGTCCTTCGTGGAGTCCCTGCTCGCCCGCGACTCCTGCGTCAAGGCCGCGCCCGGCCTTCCCCACGACCGGGTTCCCGCGGGCGTGGAGGCCGAGTGGGTCAGCGACGAGGGCGGGGTCAAGGAGGTGGCCCTGTGGTCGGGCGCGCTGGCCACCACCGCGCGCCGCGCGACCGTGGTGCGCGCCGCCGGCCTGGCCACCCTCGACGACCAGGCCCCGGCCAGCGACGACGTCCGCGGCGTCGGGTCCTACCTCTACGAGCCCGACGGCGCCGTCATCCGCGCGGGTCTGGTCACCACGGTGAGCGCCCTGGTCGAGGGCGGCCGGCTCGACCCGCACCTGGCCTACGTGACCTCCGAGGTGCACCGCGCCACCCCGTTCGCCCGGGCCTACCGGGTCCTGGAGGAGGTGCCGTACCGCGAGAAGCCGCTGCGTGCGGCGCTGCGCGAGCGCGGCGTCGGCCGGCTGACGATCAAGAAGCGCGGCGTCGAGGTCGTGCCCGAGCAGCTGCGGCCCCGGCTGAGGCTGCGGGGGGACCGCGAGGCGACACTGGTGCTCACCCGCGTCGCGGGACGGGGTACCGCGCTGCTCGTCGACCCCCTCTGACGCCCCCGGGGGTGTGTCGAAATCCCAAGGGATGACGGCAGGTCCTCACCTCCCTGGGCGAATTCGCACGGGGAGGTGGGCAGCCTCCTGCATCCCTTGGGAAACCGGCATGCCTGGTGGGGTAGCGCACCGCCGCCCGGCCGGTCAGGCGGAGACGCCGTCCTCCTCGCCCGCGCCGGGCGCGGCGGCCTCCAGCAGGCCGCGGGCCAGGTCACGGCCCCGCAGCACCCGCAGGACGCCGGTCCGCAGCGCGGTCAGGAGGCCGTCGTCGGCGCCGAGCGACCGCAGGGTCTCGGCGAGCCAGTCGTGGGTCTCCTCGACGATCGCCGCCTCCCCGGCCACCAGGGCGGCGGCGAGGCTGCCCAGCAGGTGCCGGGCGTGCCCGGTCAGCTCGGCCCGCCCCACCCCGACCGCGGCGGGGGTCGCGCCGAGACCGCCCAGCGAGGCTGCGGCCAGCGCCGGCAGGTGCGCGACGATCCACGCCGCCTCGTCATCGGCCGCCCGCACGGAGCCCCCCGCGCGCTCGGGCCGGACCAGGCGCCGCGGCAGCGCGCGGATGATCTCGACCGCGGCGCTCGCGTCGGCGGCGTAGGCGGTGGCGCCCAGCCGCAGGGCGCGCTGCGGGTCGTCGCCGAAGGCCCGGCCGCCCACGACGACCGGTACCCCGATCGCGGCCAGCGAGGCGAACAGGGGCCTCACGTGGGCCAGGGTCGAGTGCAGCGAGGCGCTCAGGCAGACCGCGTGCGGCTCGAGGGCCAGCACCTGGTGCAGGAGGTCGCCCGGCTCCGGGTCGTCACCGGCGTAGTGCACCGCCCAGCCGGCCCGGGCGAGGCCGTCGGCGACGCTGCGCGCCGGCAGCGCGTGCCGCCCACCCTCCGCGGAGGAGACGAGCACCAGGGGGGCGTCGCACGCGGCCTCACCCGTCGCCGCTGGATCCACCCGTCACTCCTGCTCGCTCGGCCCCGATCGTCGTGTCCGGACCGTGGCCGGTGTGCACCACGGTCCCGTCGCCCAGCGGCAGCAACCGCTCGCGGATGGAGGACACGATCACCTCGGCGTCACTGTACGACCGGCCCGTCGCGCCCGGCCCACCCTGGAAGAGCGTGTCCCCGGTGAACACGCACCCCAGGTCGGGGGCGTGCAGGCAGACCGCGCCGGGCGAGTGGCCCGGCGTGTGCAGGACCTCCAGACGGGTGCCGCCGACCTCGAGGACCGTGCCGTCGGCCAGGTCGACGTCCCACAGCCAGGCGTCGACGTCCTCGGGGCCGCCGTGGGTCAGCTCCCACAGCGGGCGCTCGTCGGGGTGGAGCAGGATCGGCGCGCTGACCCGGGTGCGCAGCGCCGGGGCGACGCGGCAGTGGTCGTCGTGGGCGTGGGTGAGCACGATCGCGGTCACGGTGCGCTCCCCCACCAGCGCCATCACGTCCTCCACGCTGTGCGGGGCGTCGATGACGACGCACGTCTCGTCGTCGCCGACGACCCACAGGTTGTTCTCGACCTCGTGGACCTCCCCGTCGAGGCTGAACGTGCCGCTGGAGGTGGCGTGGTCGACGCGCACGGCGCCCGCCATCAGAAGAGCACCACCGAACGGAGCACGCCGCCGTCGTGCATCTTCTCGAACGCGGCCTCGACGTCGCCGACGCCGATCTCCTCGGTCACGAACGCGTCCAGGTCCAGGCGGCCCTGGCGGTACAGGTCGACCAGCATCGGGAAGTCGCGGCTGGGCAGGCAGTCGCCGTACCAGGAGGACTTCAGCGAGCCGCCGCGGCCGAAGACGTCGATCAACGGGATCTCGGGCACGCTCATCTCCGGGGTCGGCACGCCGACCAGGACCACGGTGCCGGCCAGGTCGCGGGCGTAGAACGCCTGCTTCCACGTCTCGGGGCGGCCCACGGCCTCGATCACGACGTCGGCCCCCTCGGCGCCCTCGTGGTAGCCGCCGCAGATCTCCTTGATCGCCTCGACCGGGTCCACCTGCGAGGAGTCGACGGTGTGGGTCGCGCCCAGGCGGGTGGCGGCCTCGAGCTTGGCGGCGTCGATGTCGACGGCGATGACGGGGCTGGCGCCCGACAGCGCCGCCCCGGCGACGGCGGCCACGCCGACCCCGCCGCAGCCGATCACGGCCACGGACTTCCCGCGGGTCGCGCCGCCGGTGTTGAGGGCGGCCCCGATGCCGGCCATCACCCCGCAGCCGAGCAGGCCGACGGCCGCCGGGCGGGCCTCGGGGTCGACCTTGGTGCACTGGCCCGCCGCCACGAGGGTCTTCTCGGCGAACGCGCCGATGCCCAGGGCCGGGGACAGCTCGGTGCCGTCCTCGAGGGTCATCCTCTGGCTGGCGTTGTGGGTGGCGAAGCAGTACTGCGGCTCGCCGCGCTCGCACGCGCGGCACTGGCCGCACACCGCACGCCAGTTCAGGACCACGAAGTCGCCCGGCGCCACCGAGGTGACGTCCTCGCCCACGGCCTCGACCACGCCCGCGGCCTCGTGGCCGAGCAGGAACGGGAACTCGTCGTTGATGCCGCCCTCGCGGTAGTGCAGGTCGGTGTGGCAGACCCCGCACGCCTGGACCGCCACCAGCGCCTCGCCGGGACCGGGGTCCGGGACGTGGATGGTGACCAGCTCGACCGGCTGGCCCTTGGCCTTCGCGACGACGCCCTGGACCTGGTGCATGCAGACTCCTCGATGATCGGGCCGCGGGTGGGTGGGTGGCCCGCTGCAGCGGGCGCGGGGCGCGCGGCGCGGGCCAGCCTACGACGAGGACAACCATCGAGGACCCGAGGACGTCTGGTGGACATGAGCGACGTCGGTGCGGGGCCCAGGGACGGTTCCGGGACGGCCGGGGCCCTGACGCGGGAGCGTCGTACCGCCGCACACCGCGACGCGGACTTCAGCGCCTGGTTGACCCTGCGCCAGCCGGCGCTCCAGCGCACCGCGGTCCTGCTGTGCGGCAACGCGCACGAGGCCGAGGACGTCCTGCAGACGGCGCTGGCCAAGCTCTACCTGCGCTGGGACCGCATCGACGACCCGGCCGCGGTCGACGCCTACGCCCGTCGTGCCCTGGTCAACGAGACGACCTCGCTGTGGCGGCGCGCGTGGCGCCGTCGCGAGCGGGCCACCGACACGCTCCCGGAGCCGACCCCGCACCGCGACGTCTACGACGAGGGCACCAGCGCCGCGGTCTGGGCCACCGTCCAGGGACTCCCGCCGCGGAGCCGGGCCGTCGTGGTGCTGCGCTACTACGAGCAGCTGACCGAGGCGGAGACCGCCGAGGTGCTCGGGATCTCGGTCGGCACCGTCAAGAGCCAGTGCAGCCGGGCGATGACCACGATGCGCGCCCGGGTGCCGGAGCACCTGCGCCCGTCCCACGTCGAGGAGGACGGGCCGCCGGCCGGCACCGACCCGGCCCCCGGCACCGGCCAGCACGAGGAGGACGTCCAGTGAGCGCCCCGATCGACCCCTGGGAGCGCGCGGTCGACCGTGCGCTGGAGCAGCAGGCCTCCCACCATGCGGGCCGTCAGCTCAGCCTGGACGACGTGCGGGTCCGGGCCCGCGGCATCCGGCGCGGTCGTCGTCTCGCGGCCGCCGGTGCCGTGCTGGCCGCGATCGCCGTGCTGGTGCCCGTCGGTCTGGCGACCAGCGACGTCACCGGAAGCACCGACGCGCCCCCCGTCGCGACGACCCCGGCGTCCCCCTCGCCGGCCCGGGACACCGCGGTCGACGACACCGCGAGCGAGGACCCCCGCTTCGAGCTGGAGGACGCGCCGCCGGTGCGGCCCGGCCAGGAGACCGAGCCCGGCACCGCCCTCGGGTTCGACTGGATCCGCGGTGACGTCCTCACCCGCGCCGACGGCACGACGCTCGACCTGCCTGCCGGGTACCGCAGCGCCGCCGGCCTCGAGGACGCGCTCGTCGGGACGCAGATGACCGGCTCGGGGGGGCGGAGGAACGCGTTCGGCCTCGACGTGCTCGACGCGGAGGGCCGCATCGTCTCCTCGACGCCGGTCCCCACCGGCGACCTGGCCCGCAGCACCGAGCGACCGGTCGTGGCCTTCCCCGGCCCCGAGGGGATGACGGTGGTGGGACCCGACGCCGGCTTCGAGCCGGTCGGCGGGCCCGGGAGACCGGTCGCCGGGGACGTCAGGACCGTGGCCGTCACCGGCTCCTGCGTCCCCCGGGCCTTCGGCAGCCGGGCCCCCCAGGACTCCGGGCCCACCGGTTCGTGCGAGGTCTTCTACGACGACGGACGGTTCCGCCCGGGGTCCGCCCGGGTGGTGGGTCCGTCCGGCGAGGACGTCGTGGCCGACGAGACGATCCTCTCCCTGGCCGACGTCACCGAGGACGGGACCCTCGCGGGGGTCACCTCGAGCACGGGCGACGGCAGCTGCAGCGCGGTGCGCCGCGACGGCCGCGCGGTGTGGGCGCCGACGTGCGACTACTCCTTCTACGCGTTCTCCCCCGACGGCTCCTACCTGGCCGCGACGGCCGCCTACCGCGACGGTCTGGGACAGCGGTGGGTCGCGATCCTCGACGCCACCACCGGCGAGGAGGTGGCACGCTACGAGACGGACGACCAGGCGCTGCAGCGGGCGGTCTGGGTGGACGACTCGTGGCTGTCGATCGAGGGGGTCGGCTTCGACCGGTCGTCCAGCCTCTCGCTGCTCGGGACGGACGGGACGAGCAGGGTGGTCGCACGGACCTCGAGGGGTGACGGCGTCGAGGCGGCGTTCGTGGTGCCCGAGCCTGGCTAGCGGCCGGTCGCGGCGCGGCTCAGCCGGCGAGGACCTCGGTGACCGGCAGGCTGGAGTCGGCCGGCAGGTCGAGCGAGGACGGGGTGCGGCCCCGCTCGACCATCGCCGAGCCGAGCGCGGCGACCATGGCGCCGTTGTCGGTGCACAGACCCGGGCGCGGCACCCGCACCTCGACGCCGACCCGCTCGGCGCGCTCGAGCGCCAGCGCCCGCAGGCGCGAGTTGGCCGCCACGCCGCCGCCGATCAGCAGGTGCTCCACCCCGGTGCTGGCGGCGGCGTCGAGCGCCTTGCGCACGAGCACGTCGCACACGGCCTCCTGGAAGCTGGCGGCGACGTCGGCCACCGGCACCGGCTCCCCGGCCCGCTCGCGGGCCTCGACCCAGCGGGCGACGGCGGTCTTGAGCCCGGAGAAGGAGAAGTCGAAACGGTGCCGCTCGAGGTCGCGCCGAGCGGTGAGGCCGCGCGGGAAGTCGATGGCCACGCTGCTGCCCGAGCGGGCCTCGCGGTCGACGTGCGGGCCGCCGGGGAACGGCAGTCCCAGCAGCCGGGCGACCTTGTCGAAGGCCTCGCCGGCCGCGTCGTCGATGGTCGCGCCGAGCGGCACGATGCCCTCGTCGTGGCCGGTGACGTCCTCGACGCGCAGCAGGCTGGAGTGCCCGCCGCTGACCAGCAGGGCCAGGCACGGCTCGGGCAGCGGGCCGTGCTCGAGCTCGTCGACGGCGACGTGGGCGGCGAGGTGGTTGACGCCGTAGAGGGGCTTGCCCAGGCCCAGGGCGAGCGCCTTGGCCGCGGCCACGCCGACCAGCAGCGCCCCGGCCAGGCCGGGCCCGCTGGTCACCGCGACGGCGTCGACGTCGCCCACGCGGACGCCGGCGGTCTCGCAGGCCCGCTCGATGGTGGGCACCATCGCCTCGAGGTGGGCCCGGCTGGCGACCTCGGGCACGACGCCGCCGAAGCGGGCGTGCTCCTCGACGCTGCTGGCCACGGCGTCGGCCAGCAGGGTCCGGCCGCGCACGATCCCGACGCCGGTCTCGTCGCAGGAGGTCTCGATGCCGAGGACCAGGGGCTCGCTCACACCCGTCATCGTGCCACTGGGAGACTGCGGCCGTGGACGAGGTCACGCTCGAGGTCGGGGTCGGGGAGCTGTTCGCGGGCTACGCCGGCGCCTTCCTGCACCGGCAGGTGGCGCGCGACTCGGTCCAGCGGGCCTGGCTCGCCCCCGACGGCCGCGCGGCGTGCTGGTCGGGCACCGGACGGACCGCGGCCGGCCCGGCCGCCGTGGTGACCGTGCTCGGCACCGCCGAGGCCGCGGCACCCCTGCTGGCCGAGGCGTCGTCCGCGGTCGAGCCGCCCGAGCGGCTGACCGTCGAGGCCGCCGCGCTGGGCGCCGTGCCGGCCGCGTGGCGCCACGCCGAGCGCTGGTCGTGGGACTGGATGAGCGTCAGCGAGGAGGCGTTCACCCCCTCCGCGCCTGACCGCACGGCCCCCGGGCCTCCCCCGGTCGTCGAGGACCTCGACCAGGGAGCCGGCGAGGCCGTCCTGGCCCTGCTCGAGGAGGGCTTCCCCGACTCCGTCGCCCGCCCGGGCACGCCCGGCGTGCTGACCTGGCACGCCGTGCGCGACCCGGCCGACCCGTCGCGGCTGCTCGCCGCGGGGGCCCTGGTCGGCCAGCCCGACGGCTCGGCCCTGCTGCGCGGCGTCACCACGCACCCCGCCGCCCGGGGTCGCGGCCTGGCTGCGCTGGTCTCGGCGTCGCTGACCCGCACCGCCCTGGAGCGGGCGCCGCTGGCCGCGCTGGGCGTCTACGCCCACAACGCCCCGGCGTTGCGGGTCTACCGCCGGCTGGGCTACGCGCGCGCGCACGCCTTCGTCTCGGGGCCGCTGGAGCCCACGACGCGCTCGAGCACCACCGCCGCCGAGCCGTCGCGGTAGTACCGCGCGCCGGCGCGCCAGCTCGACGAAGCCGGCCGCGGCGTAGAAGGCCACGCGCCCCGTCGTTGTCCTCGCGCACCTCGAGCAGCAACCGCTCGGCGCCCGCGACGGCGGCCAGGTCGACCACCGCGTCGAGGAGCGCGGAGGCCAGGCCCCGGCGGCGGTGCGCCGGCGCGACGGCGAGCCGCTGGAGCTCGGAGACATCCTCCACCGCGCTGAGGGCCGCGTAGCCGATCGCGGCGTCCTGGCCAGCGCCGTCGTCGGGGACCGCGACGACGGCGTGCACCGTGGGCAGGGTGCCCGCCACCACCTCGGCCACCAGCCCGTGGGACCAGGCGTCCTGGCCCAGGCACGTCGCCTCCAGGTCGGCCACGGCATCCGCGTCGTCGGACCGGGCCGCCCGCACGCGCACCGCGCCCGGAGGCCGTCGGCTCACGACGCTGGCTTGCGCGGGCCCGGGGCCACGGCGTCGGGGCGTCGCAGGTACAGCGGCTCGAGATCGCCGACGGCGGCGAGGCCGTCGACGACGGCGCGGGCCAGCCACCCTGCCGAGGGCCGCACCGGTCCGAGAGGACGAGGGAACGCCTCGGGGTGGAGCAGCGCACCGCCGCCGACCGCGGGCCCGGTGGTGGCCACCGCGTCGGGCCGCGCGACGACCGGGCCGTCGAGCCGCGCGCCGCCCGCGTCGTAGGTGGCCAGGTAGACCTCCTTGCGGCGGGCGTCGGTGGCCACGACGAACCGCTCGGTGCCGGCCGGCAGCACCCCGGTGCCGACGGCCTCCAGGGCGAGGACGTCCAGGGAGCACACGCCGTGGACTGGGCACGCCCAGCGACCAGGCCAGGGTGCGCGCGGTGACCAGGCCGACCCGCAGGCCGGTGAACGGCCCCGGGCCGACGCCGGCGGCGACGCCGGTCAGCGCCGAGCGGTCGACGCCGGCCTCGGCCAGCGCGTGGCGCACCAGGGGCGCGAGCTGCTCCCCGTGACGCATCGGCTGCTCGGAGACCAGCTCGACGACCACGTCGCTCCCGTCGTGGAGGGCGACGGTGACCAGCGGGGTCGCGGTGTCGAGGGCGAGGAGCACCCGGGCAGGCTACCGAGCCCGCTCCCCTGCCGTGCCCTGGGCCGCGACCTCGACGGGCTCGACGGCTGGGACGAGCGCTCGCCGCAGCGCAGCGATCCGCGTCGCCCAGATCTGCGCGGACAGCTCGGCCTCCGGGGCGAAGACCTCCGAGGCGTGGTACGCGCCGGGGTAGAGGTGCAGCTCGGTCGGCACCCCGGCGGCGAGCAGTCGGGTGGCGAAGGCCAGGTCCTCGTCGCGGAACAGGTCGACGTCGCCGACGTCGATGAAGGTCGGCGGCAGCCCGGTCAGGTCCTCGGCCCGCGCCGGCGCGGCGTAGGCGTCCGCCTCCTTCCCGCCCAGGTACCACTCCCAGGCCTCGAGGTTGGCCGCCCGGTCCCAGATGCCGACGTCGGTGACGTCGTGGCTCGACGCGGTCGTGTTCCGGTCGTCGATCATCGGGTAGAAGGGCATCTGGAAGGCGACCGGCGGGCCGCCGCGGTCGTGCGCCATCAGCGTGACCGCCAGGGCCAGGCCGCCCCCGGCGCTGCCGCCGACCACGGCGAGACGCCCGGGGTCGACGCCGAGCTCGTCGGCGTGGGCGGCCACCCACACCAGGCCCGCGTAGCAGTCCTCGGACGGGGCGGGGTGGGGGTGCTCGGGAGCGAGGCGGTACTCCACCGACACGACGGCGGCACCGAGGCTCTCGCAGAGCATCTCCGCGGTCAGCCGCTCGCCCTCGACGTCACCGAGGACCATCCCCCCGCCGTGGATGAGGTAGACCACGGGCAACACGCCCTCGGCACCGGCGGGCCTGAAGACCGCGAGGCCCACCTCGGGCGCCCCCTCGGGGCCGGGGACCGACCGGTCCTCGCGGACGACCCGCTCGTTGGCGGGCAGGTCGGCCGTCATCGCCTGGAGCATCGCGGTCAGCGTGGCGCGTCGGGTGACGATGTCAGGAATGGCGTTGAACCCGCCCGGCATCAGCTCGAGCAGCTGGTCGAGCGGGACCCGGGACTGCGGGTCGATACGGCTGCGATCGGTCATGGCGACTCCTCCGTCGACGTCGGCTGCCCCGATCCTGCCGCGTCACGCAGCCCTGCGACAGTCCCTCGGACCAGAGCAGGACCGGCGCCGCGGCGCCTCAGGGGGCAGGCGCCCCAGCGCGGCGGGCTCCCCCGCGGGCCGGCGCCTCAGCGGGGCAGGCGGGCCAGGAAGGTCCACCGGGGGCCGTACCCCTGAACGCGCACCACGCGCGGGTCGAGGGGCTCCGGGTCGTCCGGGTCCTGCCGTGCGTCCCCGTCGGGTGCCGGGTGCGCCGGGGGCGTGGTGCCGCTGCGCTCGATGCGCACCTCGAGCCGGGAGTCGGAGAGCCGCTCGACCAGGCCGCTGCCCCACTCCACGACGGTCACGGCGTCCCCCACGTCGGTGTCGAGGTCGAGGTCGTCGAGCTCGTCGAGGCCCTCGAGCCGGTAGGCGTCGACGTGGACCAGCGACGGGCCGCCGACCGTCGAGGGGTGCACGCGCGAGATCACGAAGGTCGGCGAGGTGATCGCGCCCCGCACCCCGAGGCCCTCGCCGAGGCCCTGGGTGAAGGTCGTCTTGCCGGCGCCGAGGCCGCCGGAGAGGACGAGGAGGTCGCCCGGCTCAGCCGGGTGGCCAGCGCCCGGGCCAGCTCGCGCATCTCGTCGGCGGTGGCCACCGCGTACTCCTGGGGCAGCGAGCGCACCATCTCGACGTAGGGCGGGTGCCGGTCGATCTCGGCGAAGCCCTGGCGGGCCCAGAACGCCACCGTGCTGGGCAGCTCCTCGCGGGCGAACACCCCGAGGCCGCGGCGCCCGACCGAGGCGCGGGCGGCGGCGTCGATCAGGGCGCCGGCGACGCCCCGGCCCTGGTTGCCCGGCAGCACACCGAAGCGGCGCAGCCACACGATGCCCTCGTGGTCGGGGTCGAGCAGCAGCGCGCCGACGGCCTCGCCGTCGAGGCGGGCGACGATGCCGCCGGCCGTCCGCAGGCGCCGCTCGATGCTCTCCAGCGTCTCGCCGAGGGCGTCGGCGGGCGGGTCGAGGACGGGACGGTCCGCGAACGCGGCGCGGACCACGCCCAGCACCGTGACGGCGTCCTCGGGCCCGACCGTCTCGCACCCGGAGCACCGGCCCCGGCGGCGGGGGGTCGGCGGCGGGGTCGGCGGCGGGGTCGGCGGCGGGGTCGCTGGCGGTCACCGGCCCAGCCGCTCCGCGGCGCGGGCCAGCAGGCGGTCGACCTCCGCGGTCACGTCGTCGTGGCGCTCGAGCAGCACCAGGTGGCCGGCGCCCCGGCGATCTCGCAGCAGCCGTAGAGCCGGGGATCCGGGCGTGCAGCTTGCGGCTGTGCCCGATCGAGGTCAGCCGGTCCGCGGTGCCGCCGACGACGACCGTGGGCACGCGCCCAGGGCGCCGACGGTGTCGTAGAGGTCGAACGCGCCGAAGCCGGGGTAGAAGTCGGCGACCACCGCGAACGGGGTGGCGGAGAGCATCTGGTCGGCGAAGTCGACGTAGGAGGCGGGCACGGGTCCGCCGAAGGAGAACACGTCGGTGCCCACACGGCCCACCACCCGGCCGGCACGGCGCACGGAGTCGACGACGCGGTGGGTGCGGTCCAGGGTGCGCACGGCGGTGCCGGTGACCTGCCCGCTGAGCCGGGCCGGCACCAGCGGCAGCAGGATCCGGCCCGGGTCCAGGCCGCCGGCCGCGGTGGAGACCAGGCCGACGCCGACCACCCGGTCCTCGAGCATCTCGGGGCGTCGGGCCAGGTAGCGAGAGCACGCTCATGCCGCCCATGGAGTGGCCGACCAGCACCACCGGGCCCTCGGGCGCGGCGGTGTCGACGACCGCGGCGAGGTCCTGGCCGAGCTGGTCGATGGTGCGCGTTCTCCCGGGCCGAGCGGCCCGAGCGGCCGTGCGAGCGCTGGTCGTAGAAGACCGTGCGCACCCGGCCGCGGTAGGCCGCGCGCTGGAAGTGCCAGCAGTCGAGGTTGAGGCAGTAGCCGTGGACGAAGACCACGGTGAGGTCCGCGGGCGCGCCGGGCAGCGCGCGCTCGAGGGCGTCGTCGAGCTCGTCGACCTCGACGTGCAGCGGCACGCCGTCGCTCGGCGATGACCGTCATCGGGGGCGAGCGCAGGGAGCCGAGCCCGCCGGGCAGGGCGGGCCCGCGGCGTCCCGGCGGCCCGGTCACGGTCTCGTCGGGGTCGTGGGCGGGCCGGTGGTCCAGGGCGCGGCTCTGGTGGGCCACGCCGTAGACGGTGCCGGCCGCGGCGAGGCCGAGGCCGCCGGCGACAGCGCCGATGACCGCGTCCGCGCAGGCTCATCGCGCCTCACTCCCGGTCGGCTCCGACGGGGGCGACGGCCTGGCGGGGCGCTGTCGACGTAGCGCCGGGCCATCCGGCCGCCGATGCGGGTGACGATCTCGTAGCTGATGGTGCCGCAGGCCCGGGCCCAGTCGGCGCGGTGGGCCGGCCGTCGCCCGGGCGGGCCGAAGAGCACCACCTCGCCGGCCGCGGGCGGCCCGACCTCGTCGGGCCGAGGTCGACGACGAGCTGGTCCATGCAGACCCGACCGCGCACCGGAACGCGTCGCCCGGCCACGGCGACCTCGACGACGGGCTCGGGGGTACCGGCCTGGCGGGGCACGCCGTCGCCGTAGCCCACCGGGAGCAGGCCCAGCGTGGTCGGGCGGTCGGCGGTCCAGGTGTGACCGTAGGAGACGGCGTCCCCGGCCGCGGCGCGCTTGACCATCGCCAGGCGGGCGCGGACCGTCATCGCGGGCACCAGGTCCGCGGCGTGGGCGGCGCCGGGCGTGGCGTCCGGCGCGGGGTCCAGGCCGTAGATCGCGATCCCGCAGCGGACCAGCGTCGTAGCGGGCGCCGGGGCGCAGCAGCGCGGCGGCGGAGTTGGCCAGGTGCCGCAGCGGCGGGCGCAGGCCGGCTGCGCGGCGGAGACGGCGGCGCGCTCCGAAGGCCGCCTGCTGGGCGTCGTTGGCGGGGTGCTCGGGCTCGTCGGCGCAGGCGAGGTGGGACCACAGCCCGATCACCCGCCACGGCCCGGCCCGCTCGCCGGCCAGCGCCGCGGCGCCCACAGGGCCGGCCAGTCGGCCTCGGGCGCCGCCGCGGGACAGCCCGGTGTCGACCTTGAGCTGGACGCCGGCGAGGGCGTCCGCGTCGCCGCCGGCGGCGGCGCACCCGGTGCACGGCGTCCTCCAGGCGTCGAGCTCGGCGACCGAGTAGGCGCCGACGTCGATGCCGCGGGCCACGGCGGGCGCGAGGTCGTCGCCGGGGACGGTCAGCCAGCACAGCAGCGGGCCGGTGTCGCCGGCGGCGCGGAGCGCCAGCGCCTCGTCGAGGGTGGCGACGCCAGCCACTCGGCGCCGGCCTCGCGGGCGGCCCGGGCCGACCGGGAGCAGGCCGTGGCCGTAGCCGTCGGCCTTGACCACCGCCATCAGCGGCACGCCGGCGGCCGCGCGCGAAGCACGCGCGACGTTGTGCCGCACGGCCGCGAGGTCGACCACGATCTCGCGCGCGCGGAGGTCGCGGGGCCGGGGGTCATGAGCGACCATCCTTCCACCGTCGCCGGCCGGGCTCAGCCCGACCCGGCCGTGTCGGGCCGAAGCGGGCCGGAGTACCCGCCAGGAGCTCCGCCACCAGGCCCGGGAGCGCGTGCGCCACGTCGAGGGCGGTGATCGGTCCCCCGCCCGAGGCCGCGGTGGCGGCCGCGCCGTGCAGCCACGACCCGACCGAGGCGGCGTCGTAGCGGCTCCAGACCGGCGGCGAGGAGGGCGCCGACGAGCCCGCCGAGGACGTCCCCGGCGCCGGCGGTGGCCAGCCACGGCACGCCGGTGGTGGTCACCCGCACCGGCCGTGCCGGGCGCGGCGACCAGGGTGTGCCGGCCCTTGAGCAGGACGGTGCAGCGGTAGCGCTCGGCGGCCGTGCGCAGCGTGGGCCAGGGGGCGAGCCTCGACGTCGTCGCGGTCGACGTCGAGCATCCGGGCCAGCTCGCCGGCGTGCGGGGTGAGCACCGCTGGGCCGGCGGCGGGGCCGGCGACGTGGGCCAGCGCGTCGGCGTCGACGACCAGGGGGACGTCGTCGGCCAGCGCCTCGGCCAGGGTGCCGCCGGCGCCGTCGCCGCTGCCCGAGCCGACGACCCAGGCCTGCACCCGACCGGCGCCGACCACCTCGGGGTGGGCCTCGCGGACCCGGTCGGCGACCGCCTCGTCACCGACGTAGCGCACCATGCCGGCCAGGCCGGTCGCCGCGCCGGCCACGCTGAGCAGCCCGGCGCCGGGGTAGGTCGCCGAGCCGGCCCGGACGCCGACGACCCCGCGGGTGTACTTGTGCGCCTGCGCGCCCGGGCGGGGCAGCAGCGCGGCGACGTCGTGCGGGCTGCAGCGACTCGACCGCGGGCTCCGGCAGGTCGAGTCCGAGGTCGACGAGGTGGACCGCGCCGCAGGCCTGCGCGGCGGGGTCGAGGAGGTGGCAGGCCTTGTGGGTGCCGAAGGTGACGGTCAGGTCGGCGCGCACGTGCGGCCCGTCGAGTCTCGCCGGTGTCGACGTCGACCCCCGAGGGGACGTCGACCGCGACGACGGTGACGCCCGGGTGCACCGCCAGCGCCGCGACCGCGCCCTCGCGCAGGCCCGGACCGGCCGCCGATGCCCACGATCCCGTCGACCAGGACGTCGGGGCGACGCGAGGACGCGGCCCCGACGGTGCGCCCGCCGGCGCGGCGCAGCGCGGCCAGGCCGGCCTCGTCGGTACGGTCGGCCAGCAGCACGGCCTCCACCGCGCACCCGCGCGGCGCGAGCCGGGCGCCGGCCTACAGCGCGTCGCCGCCGTTGTCGCCCCCGCCGACCAGCAGCAGCACCCGGCGGCCGTAGACACCGCGTGGCCGCCGGCCGCCGAGCAGGTCCAGCACCGCGTGCGGCCAGGCCGGCGGCGGCGCGCTGCATCAGCGCACCCTCCGGCAGCTGCGCCATCAGCGCCTCCTCGGCGGCGCGGACCTGCTCGACGGTGTGGGCTCGCCTCATGGCGTCACGGTAGGCCCCGGGCGCGAGGACGCCGCGCACGGCTGGCCACGGCCTGGGGACGGGACGGCACGGCACGGGAACGGCACGGCACGGGCACCGCTGGAGCGGCTCACTCCTCGAGCACCACGACCGCCGAGGCGATGCCGGCGTCGTGGGAGAGCGAGAGGTGCACGTGCACCGCCCCGAGCTCGTCGGCGCGGGCGCGCACGGTGCCGCGCATCGTCATCACCGGGCGCCCGGACTCCTCCGAGACGACCTCGGCGTCGTGCCAGGCCAGGCCCCGGGGCGCGCCGAGCGCCTTGGCCAGGGCCTCCTTGGCCGCGAACCGGGCGGCCAGCGAGGCCGGCGGCCGGGTGGCCTCGTCGCGGGGTGAACAGGCGCGTGCGCAGGCTCGGCGTGCGCTCGAGCGACGCCCCGAACCGGGCGATGTCGCACACGTCGATGCCGACGCTGACGATGGCCACCGCCGCTCGCTGCCGCGGCGCTACTCGACCGTGACGGACTTGGCGAGGTTGCGCGGCTGGTCGACGTCGTGGCCCAGCGCGGTGGCCAGCTCGCAGGCGAACAGCTGCAGCGGCACGGCGGCCACCAGCGGCTGGAGCAGCACCGGCACCTGCGGCAGGCGAACCAGCACGTCGGCGTAGCGCGCGATCGCCTCGTCACCCTCCTCGGCCAGGCAGATGGTGCGGGCCCCGCGGGCGCGGACCTCCTGGATCCCGCTGAGCATCTTGTCGTGCAGCTGGTCGCGGCCCCGGGGCGGGACGACGCACAGCACGGGCAGGCCGTCCTCGACCAGCGCGATCGGGCCGTGCTTGAGCTCGCCCGCGGCGAACCCCTCGGCGTGCAGGTAGGCGATCTCCTTGAGCTTCAGCGCGCCCTCGAGCGCGACCGGGTAGCCGGCGTGACGGCCCAGGAACAGCACCGACCGACGTGCCGAGGTGGGCGCGGGCCAGCGCGTAGACGTCGTCGGCGCGCTCGAGCAGGCCCTCGATCTGCGCCGGGATCGGCCTCGAGCTGGTCGCATCGACCTCGTCGATCTCGTCGCCGAACCGGGTGCCCTTGACCTGCGCGAGGTAGAGCGCGAGCAGGTAGCAGGCCACCAGCTGGGTCAGGAACCCCTTGGTGGAGGCGACGCCGATCTCGGGCCCGGCATGGGTGTAGATCACCGCGTCGGACTCGCGCGGGATGGTCGAGCCGTTGGTGTTGCAGATCGCCAGCACCTTCGAGCGCTGCGTGCGCGCGTGCCGGATCGCCTGCAGGGTGTCGGCGGTCTCGCCGGACTGGCTGATCGCCACGACCAGGGTGGAGAAGTCGAGGATCGGGTCGCGGTAGCGGAACTCGCTGGCCAGCTCGACCTCCACCGGCACCCGGCACCAGTGCTCGATGGCGTACTTGGCCACCATCCCGGCGTAGAAGGAGGTGCCGCAGGCGATGATGATGATCTTGTCGACGTCGCGGATCTCCTGGTCGGAGAGCCGCATCTCGTCGAGCTGCAGCAGCCCGGTGCGGAGCGCGGCGCCCGAGCAGGGAGTCGGCCACGGCGCGGGGCTGCTCGAAGATCTCCTTGCGCATGAACCAGTCGTGGCCGTCCTTCTCGGCCGCCGAGAGGTCCCAGTCGACGTGGTAGCGCCGGCCCTCGCCGGGGCGCGCCGTGGAAGTCGGTGACGACGACGTCGTCGCGCGGTGATCGTCACGACCTGGTCCTGGCCGAGCTCGAGGGCCTCGCGGGTGTGCTCGATGAAGGCCGAGACGTCGGAGCCGACGAAGTTCTCCCCCTCCCCCATCCCGACGACCAGCGGCGAGTTGCGGCGGGCGGCGACCACCCGGGCGGGGTCGTGGGCGTCCACCGCGACCAGGGTGAAGGCGCCCTCGAGGCGCTGGCAGACCCGCTGCATCGCGGTGGTCAGGTCCACCCCGGAGCGCACCTGCAGCTCGACGAGGTGGGCCGCGATCTCGGTGTCGGTGTCGGAGAGCAGCACGTGCCCGTCGGCCTCCACCTGCGCCCGCAGGGCGTCGAAGTTCTCGATGATGCCGTTGTGCACCAGCGCCACCCGGCGCAGCTCGCCGAGGTGCGGGTGGGCGTTGGCGTCGGTGGGCGGGCCGTGGGTGGCCCAGCGGGTGTGGCCGATGCCCGTCGTGGCGGCCGGCAGGGGGGCCTCGGCGATCGCCTTCTCCAGGTTGGCCAGCTTGCCGGCCCGCTTGTCGGAGACGATCTCGCCGTCGTGGACCAGCGCCACGCCCGCGGAGTCGTAGCCGCGGTACTCCAGGCGCCGCAACCCCTCCACGACGACCTCCTGGGCCGACTGGTGACCGACGTAGCCCACGATGCCGCACATGGACCACGACTCTAGCGACCCCCGCGCCCGCTCCCGGCCACCACACGGGGCGCCGCGTGCTGCAAGAATCCTCGCCATGACCGCAGGCGGGGCCCGTGCGGCCGACCACTCCGGCATCGCCCCCGGGCGCGAGACCTCGCCCTACCTCGAGCTGGACCGCGACACCTGGGCCGCGCTGACGCCGCAGGTCGAGGCGCCCCTGACCGCCGAGGAGATCACCCGGCTGCGGGGTCTCGGGGACTCCCTGGACCTGCGCGAGGTGCGTGACGTCTACCTGCCGCTCTCGCGGCTGCTGAGCCTGTACGTCGGCCTCCGCGGGCCGCCTGCACCGCGACAGCGAGGACTTCCTGCACCAGCGCACGCCGCCGCGCACGCCCTTCGTGATCGGCCTGGCCGGCTCCGTGGCGGTGGGCAAGTCGACGACCGCGCGGGTGCTGCAGCAGATGCTGGCCCACTGGCCCGAGCACCCCCACGTGGCGCTGGTGACCACCGACGGCTTCCTGTACCCCAACGCCGAGCTCGAGCGGCGCGGCCTGCTGCAGCGCAAGGGCTTCCCGGAGTCCTACGACCGGCGGGCGCTGCTGCGCTTCGTGGTGGACCTGAAGTCGGGCAAGGACGAGGTCGAGGCGCCCACCTACTCGCACCTGACCTACGACCGGCTGCCCGAGGCGACGGTGGTGGTCCGGCGCCCCGACATCGTCATCGTGGAGGGCCTCAACGTCCTGCAGCCCGCCCGCGTCCGCGAGGACGGGAGCCCGGGGCTGACGCTGAGCGACTTCTTCGATTTCTCCGTCTACGTCGACGCCGGGCGCGACAAGATCCGGGCCTGGTACGTCGAGCGGTTCCTGCGGCTGCGCGAGACCGCGTTCCGCGACCCGGGCTCGTACTTCAGCAAGTACGCCGCCTACTCCCAGGGCGAGGCGATCCGCGAGGCCGAGCGGATCTGGGACACCATCAACGGCCCCAACCTGGTCGAGAACATCCTGCCGACACGGTCACGCGCGACCCTGGTGCTGCGCAAGGACCGCGACCACTCGGTGCGTTACGTGCGGCTGCGCAAGGTGTGACGGGGGCGGTGGGAATCCCCGGTCGGCCGGGGATTCCCACACCTGTCGGGGGTTGCAACGCCCGACAAGCGCACGAGAGCCCCGACAAGTTCCGACCCGGCGGGTCGGGGCGGGCGGGTCGGGGCGGGCGGGTCGGGGCGGGCGGGTCGGGGCGGGCGGGTCGGGGCGGGCGGGTCGGGGCGGGCGGGTCGGGGCGGGCGGGTCGGGGCTGCGTGGGCTGCGGCGGGTCAGGCGCCCTTGCCGGTGACGGTCACCGGGACGTTGCCACGGGTGGCCTTCGAGTAGGGGCACACCTGGTGGGCGGCCTCGACGAGCTGCTGGGCGGTCTCGTCGTCGACGCCGGGGATCGTGGCGGTGATCTCGGCGGTGATCGCGAAGGAGTCGCCCTCAGGGCCGAAGCCGACGGCGATGTCCACGGTGGAGGCCGAGGCGTCCACGCCCTGCTTCTTGGCGACCAGGCCCAGCGCGCCCTGGAAGCAGGCGCCGTAGCCGACGGCGAACAGCTGCTCGGGGTTGGTGCCCGTGCCGGGGCCGCCGGTCTCCTGGGGGGCGGTCAGCGACAGGTCGAGGATGCCGTCCTCGGACCTCGCGTGCCCGGACCGGCCGCCGGTGACGGAGGCGCGGGCGGTGTAGACGATCTTCTCCGGTGTGTTGGTCATGCCCGCCCCAACCGACGACGACCGGCCACCCTTCCCGAGGTCCGGATGGCGGACCGGCGCGCTTCTCACAGGTCGCTTCTCACAAGGGCGCTTCTCACACGGCGAGGCTCACAGGGCGAGGCGCACGCGGACCACGTCGGCGAGCCGCTCGGCGACGCCGGCGGCCTGCTCCTGCTCGGGGGCCTCGACCATCACCCGCACCATCGGCTCGGTGCCCGAGGCGCGCAGCAGCACCCGACCGGTCTCGCCCAGCACCGCCTCCTCGCGGGCCACCGCCTCCTGGAGCGCCGCGTCGTCGGTGCGGGCCCGGTCGACACCACGCACGTTGAGGAGCACCTGCGGCAGGCGGGTCATCACCCCGGCGAGCTCGGCCAGGCTGCGACCGGTGCGCGCCATCCGGCTCAGCACCTGCAGCGCGGTGAGGAGGCCGTCACCGGTGGTGGCGTGGCGGCTCATGATGACGTGGCCGGACTGCTCGCCACCCAGCGTGCGGAGCACCCTGGCGCATCGCCTCGAGGACGTAGCGGTCACCGACCTTGGTCCGCTCGACGACGACGCCGGCCTCGGCCATGGCCAGGCCGAAGCCGAGGTTGCTCATCACGGTGACCACGACGGTGTCCTCGTGCAGGGTGCCGGCGTCGCGCATCGCGAGGGCGAGCACCGCGAGGATCTGGTCACCGTCGACCACGCGGCCCTCGGCGTCGACGGCCAGGCAGCGGTCGGCGTCGCCGTCCACGGCGAACCCGGCGTCGGCGCCGTGCTCGAGGACCGCCGTGCGCAGCGGGGCCAGGTCGGTGGACCCGCAGGCCTCGTTGATGTTCAGGCCGTCAGGGTGGTCGTGGATGGCCACGACCTCGGCGCCGGCCTCGCGCAGGGCCAGCGGGCCGGCCGCGTGGGCCGCCCCCTCGGCGCAGTCCAGGACGACCTTCAGGCCGGTCAAGGGCCGGTCGACGGTGGCCACGAGGTGGGCGGCGTAGTCGGCCACCGCGTCGTCGTGGGTGCGCACCCGGCCGACGGCCGAGCCGGTCGGCGGCGTCCAGGGACGGCCGAGCAGGGCCTCGATCTCGGTCTCGAGCGCGTCGTCGAGCTTCACCCCGCCGCGGGCGAGGAGCTTGATGCCGTTGTCGGGCATCGGGTTGTGCGAGGCCGACAGCATCACGCCGAGGTCGGCGTCGAGCGCACCGGTCAGGTACGCGACGCCCGGCGTCGGCAGGACGCCGAGGAGCACGACGTCCACGCCCGCCGAGGCGAGCCCGGCCACGACGGCGGCCTCGAGGAACTGCCCCGAGATGCGCGGGTCGCGGCCGACCACGGCGACGGGGCGGTCGCCCGCGAACTCGCCGTGCGCGACCAGCACACGTGCCGCGGCACCGGCGAGGTCGAGGGCCAGCGAGGCGGTGAGGTCACCGTTCGCCAGCCCCCGCACCCCGTCGGTGCCGAAGAGTCGTGCCACAGGCCGCTGCGTCCGCGTCGGGACGGGTCAGCGCTTGCTGAACTGGGGCGCCTTGCGGGCCTTCTTCAGGCCGGCCTTCTTGCGCTCGATCGCGCGGGAGTCGCGCGTGAGCAGCCCGGCCGCCTTGAGGACGGCGCGGTTGGCGTCGAGGTCCACGGCGTTCAGCGCGCGGGCCACGCCGAGGCGCAGGGCGCCGGCCTGGCCGGTGATGCCGCCGCCGTGGATGCGGGCGACGACGTCGAAGCGGCCCTCGAGCAGGGTCGTCGCGAAGGGCTCGTTGACGACCTGCTGGTGCAGCTTGTTGGGGAAGTAGTTGTCCAGCGTGCGGCCGTTGACCGTCCACTGGCCGGTGCCCGGGACGATGCGCACGCGGGCCACGGCCTCCTTGCGACGGCCGGTGGCCGCGGCGGGGGCGATCGTCGCCGGACGCTCGGACGCCTCGGCGCCGGGCGTCGACTCGGAGCTGTAGGCCACGCCGCTCTCGTCGGCCTGGTAGGTCTCCTCGACCTCGGTGGAGTCAGCCACGTTGTTCCTCACTCAGACTTTGCTCGTGTGTTGCGGGGGTCGGTGCGTCGGCTGCTCCTCGAGCAGCCGTCCGTCACTGGGAGACCTGGACGATCTCGTGCGGCTTGGCCTGCTGCGCGTCGTGCGGGTGCGTCGGGCCGGTGTAGACCTTCAGCTTCTTCAGCATGGCGTGGCCGAGCTTGTTCTTCGGCAGCATGCCCCACACGGCGTTCTCGATCGCCTTGCGCGCGTCCTTGGCCAGGACCTCGCCGATCGGGGTGGCCGAGAGGCCGCCCGGGTAGCCGGAGTGGCGGTAGACCATCTTCTTGGTCGCCTTGTCGCCGGTGAGGGCGACCTTCTCGGCGTTGACGACGACGACGAAGTCGCCGGTGTCCATGTGGGGGGCGTAGATCGCCTTGTGCTTGCCGCGCAGGAGGGTGGCGACCTCGACGGCCAGACGACCGAGGACCACGTCCTCGGCGTCGATGACGTGCCACTCACGCTGGATGTCAGCGGACTTGGGGCTGAACGTACGCACGGTGATAAGCCTTCTCGTCGGTGTCGGTGGAGCTGGTGTCCTGCCGCTCGCGCGCAGGGTGTGGAGCCGGGCGGCCGCTCACGCGGAGACCGGAGGTGCCGGTCGGGGACGCTGTGCACCGGGTGGATCTCCGGGGCAGGCCGCGACCGTCGATGTTACGGCTGCGCCACGACGCAGGTCAAAACGGGCTGCTCCCCGAGGAGGACGGAGCCGTGCCGACCGCTCGGACCGCATCACCCGACCCCGTGGCGCCCAGGTGCGGGGGCGCACTAGGTTGGGCCGCGTGACTGACTCTCTCACCGTACGCGACAACCGGACCGGCCAGGAGTACGACCTCCCGATCACCGACGGCGCCGTCAAGGGCGCCGACCTCGGGCAGATCAAGGTCGGGGAGGACCAGCCCGGTCTCTCCGTCTACGACCCGGGCTTCGTCAACACCGCGTCCTGCCGCTCCGCCGTCACCTACATCGACGGGGAGAAGGGGATCCTGGAGTACCGGGGCTACCCCATCGAGCAGCTCGCCGAGGGATCGAACTTCCTCGAGGTCGCCTACCTGCTCAACCACGGCGAGCTGCCCTCCCAGGAGCAGTACGACGCGTGGGAGCACGAGATCACCTACCACACGTTCGTCCACGAGAACATCAAGTCGTTCATGGAGGGCTTCCGCTACGACGCCCACCCGATGGGCATGCTGATGGCCTCCGTGGGCGCGCTGTCGACCTTCTACCCCGATGCCCGCGACATCCACGAGCCGGAGAACCGGCACATGCAGATCGTGCGGATGATCGCCAAGATGCCGACGCTGGGTGCCTGGTCGTTCCGCCACGCGCAGGGCAAGCCGTTCGTCTACCCCGACAACGAGCTCTCCTACACCGCGAACTTCCTGTCGATGCTGTTCAAGATGAGCGAGAAGACCTTCGAGCCCGACGAGCGGCTCGTCAAGGCCCTCGACATCCTGTTCATCCTGCACGCCGACCACGAGCAGAACTGCTCAACCAACGCCGTGCGATCGATCGGCTCCTCCCAGGTCGACCCCTACTCCGCCGTCGCCGGCGGCGTCGCGGCCCTCTACGGCCCGCTGCACGGCGGCGCCAACGAGGCGGTGCTGCGGATGCTGCGCCGGATCGGGTCGAAGGAGAACATCCCGGCCTTCATCAAGGGCGTCAAGGACGGCAACGAGAGGCTGATGGGCTTCGGGCACCGGGTCTACAAGAACTACGACCCGCGCGCCACGATCATCAAGAAGGCCTGCGACGACGTCTTCGAGGTCACCGGGGTCAACCCGCTGCTCGAGATCGCCCTGGAGCTGGAGAAGATCGCCCTCGAGGACGAGTACTTCGTCAAGCGCAAGCTCTACCCGAACGTGGACTTCTACTCCGGCCTGATCTACGAGGCCTTCCAGTTCCCTCCGGAGATGTTCACCGTGCTGTTCGCGATCGGCCGCACCCCGGGCTGGCTGGCGCAGTGGCTGGAGCTGGTCCAGGACAAGGACCAGAGGATCGCCCGTCCCAAGCAGATCTACACCGGCGCGCGCACGCTCGACTTCGCGCCGGCCTCGGAGCGCTGGGCCTGAGCATGGCCGAGGCGGTGCCGGGTCCTCCCCCCGCGTACGTCCTGGTCGACGGGGAGAACATCGACGCCACCCTCGGCAACTCGATCCTCGGACGCCGGCCCCATCCGGCCGAGCGGCCCCGGTGGGAGCGGCTCCTGGACTTCGTGGGCCGCACCTGGAGCCGCTCCCCGAAGGGCCTGTTCTTCCTCGCCGTCAACGGCGAGCTGCCCATGTCGTTCGTGCAGGCGCTCACCGCGCTGGGCTACCGGCCGGTGCCGCTGCAGGGCGCGCCGGGGCAGAAGGTCGTCGACATCGCGATCCAGCGCACCCTCGACGAGCTGGCCCGCCGCAGCGACGACGTCGTCCTGGTCAGCAACGACGGTGACTTCACCGAGCACGTGGCGCGGCTGCTCGACGACCCCTCGCGGCTGGTCGGCCTGGTCGGCTTCACCGAGTTCCGCAACCTCGGACTCGGCGCGCTCGTCGAGCGCGGCCTGCAGGTCTTCGACCTCGAGGACGACGTGGCGGCGTTCCAGACCCGGCTGCCGCGCATGCGCGTGATCGCCATCGACGACTTCGACCCCGCCGACTTCCTGTGAGCGCCGGACCGCCAGCGGCTCCCTCGGCGTGCTCGGCGTCCCCGTCCTCGGTGGGCGTGGCCGGGGTGGTGCTCGACCTCGGCAACGTCCTGATCGACTGGGACCCGCTGGAGGCCGTCGCGGCCGGTGTCGGCCGTGCGGAGGCCCGCCGCTTCCTCGAGGCCGACGACTTCGACTTCCACGCCTGGAACCACGGCCCGGACTCCGGGCTCGCCTGGGCCGACGCCGAGGAGTCGGTGGCCCGCAGCCACCCGCACTGGCGGGCGCACGCGGAGTCCTACCGGGCCCACTTCGTGGCCTCGCTGCGCGGCGAGGTGCCCGGGACGGCCGACGTGGTCCGCGAGCTGCACGCCGCCGGCGTCCCGCTGTGGGGCCTGACGAACTGGTCCGCCGAGCTGTACCCGCACGCGCCCGACCGCTTCGACGTCCTCGGCCTGCTGCGCGACGTCGTGGTCTCGGGCGTCGAGGGAGTGGCCAAGCCCGACCCTCGGGTCTTCGAGGTCCTCGCAGGCCGGGTCAGCCTGCCGCTGGAGCGGCTCGTCCTCGTCGACGACCGCGAGGCCAACGTGGCCGCCGCCCGCGCCGCCGGCATGGACGGGATCGTCTTCACCGACGCCCGCGCGTTGCGCGCCGCGCTCGTCGAACGCGGCCTGCTGGCCTGAGCGGGCGGGCCGGGGGCCCGGGGCTCACCCGGCGAGGCCCTCGCGGACCTCGGCCAACGCGGCATCGAGGGTGACCTGCGGGGTGAAGCCCCAGCGCTGGGCGCGGCCGGCGAGGACGCTCCCGGTCCAGGTCGGCTCGTCGGTCCAGGTCGGCTCCACACCGACGGCCTCGCAGACCGTGGCGTGGTAGTCGTGCAGGGCGGCCGGCTCGGCGGCGACGTTCAACGGGGTGCAGGCGCCCTCGACGGGGCCCTGCTCGGGGTCGGTGCCGGCGGGCACCCGGCCCGCGGCGACGTGCGCGAGCACCCGGGCGAGGTCCTCGACGTGGACCCACGCGAAGCTCTGCTCGGGGTTGGCGCGCCGGGCCTGCTCGTGCTCGCGGACGGCGGCGGGGCGCAGCGAGTTCCACACCGAGCTCTCGGCCGCACCGAGGATCGCCGGCGGGCGGACCAGCACCGTGGTCAGCCCGGAGACCCGCGCCAGCGCCTCGTCGGCCTCGCGCTTGGTCACCGGGTAGTCGCCCCCGTCGTCACCGACCAGCGCGCCCTGCTCGTCGACGTCGCCGGTGCCCGGCGAGCGGTCGTAGACCGCGGCGGTGGAGACGTGGACCAGGCGGGCGGCGCCGGCCTCCGCGGCGGCGCGGGCGATCACCGGGGTGCCCTCGACGGCGACCGAGCGCTGCACGTCGAGGTCGCTGCCCATCGGGTGCACCGTGGTCACCACGGCGGCGGCGCCCTCGACGACCGCAGCGGCGTCGGAGGCGTCGCCGAACTCCCCGACGTGCTCCTCGGTGCCCGCCGGCGCCGTGCCGGCGCGGCGCACCAGGGCGCGCACGGTGACGCCGAGCTCGAGCAGGGCTGCGCAGGTGCGCGAGCCGACGAGGCCGTTGGCCCCGGTGACGACGACGACGGGAGGGTTCTCGGTGGGGGGCTGGCTCATCCGGCCACCCTGCCACGCGCCGCGGCCGCGCCCGGACCCCCTGCGGGGTGTCCGCGACGGCGGCCTAGCCTCACCGGGTGCCCTCCGCCCCCGACGCCGCGAGCGCGCCCCACGCCGGGGACCCCACCGACCCGGCCGGCGCCACCACCGGCGCCACCACCGGCGTCGGCGACGGCGCCGTCGACGCGGGCCCGGGCGACCGGCCCGGCGGCGTCGTCGCCGGCTCGTGGGTGCTGGCCGGGGCGGCGTGCCTGTCGGTCACCGCGGTCATCGTCGAGCTCGCCGGCGTGGACGCGCCCACCACGGCGTTCCTGCGCTGCGCCGTGGCGGTGCTGCTGCTGGCGCCGTTCGCGGTGCGCGAGGCTCGCCGCCACCACGCCCTGTCCCGGCGCGGGGTGGCCTGGTCGCTGGCCGCGGGCCTGGCCCTGGGCACCGACTACTCCGCGTGGACGGCCTCGATCTACGCCGTCGGCGCCGGGGTGGCGACGGTGCTGATCAACGTCAACGTCGTGGTGCTGCCCCTGCTGGGCCGGGTGCTCGACGGCGAGCGGGTGCCTCGCCGCTTCGCCGTGGCCACGGTGCCGATGCTGCTCGGGGTGGGCCTGGTCGGCGGGCTCGGGTCGAGCACGGTGGGCGGCGCCCCGCTGCGCGGCACCGCGCTGGCCCTGCTCGCGGGGATCGGGTACGCCTGCTACCTCTACCTGACCCGGCGGGCCTCCCGGGGCGACCCGGGCGTCGTCCTGCAGCCGCTGGTCTGGGCCTCGGCGGCGGCCGCGGGGGCCGCGGCCGCGCTCTCCCCGCTCTCCTCGGGCCTGGGCCTGGCCCACCTCTCGCTGCGGGCCTGGGTGCTGATGGTGCTGCTGGCCCTGCTCGGGCAGGCCCTGGCCTTCGCGTTCGTCAACCGCGGCTCCCCCGCGCTGGCCTCGAGCGCGGTCGCCGCGCTGCTGCTGGCCCAGCCCGTGCTGGCCCTGGTGATCAGCCGCGTCGTGCTCGACGAGCGGGTCGGCCCGCTGCAGGTGCTGGGCGTGGTGCTGGTCCTCGGGGCGGTGGCCCACTCGAGCCGTGCCGTGGAGGCGCTGCGGCCCCGGACGCACCGCTCGTCGCGCCGGGAGGGTCCGCGCACGGGCGCCTAGCGCCCCACGGAGCGGGACTTCTTGCCTCCCGATCAGCGCAGTCTCAGCAACCTCACAGCCGCGCCCCGGAGACTGGGGGCATGCCCGACGACAGCCTTCCTCCCGAGGACCGCCCCTCCGCCCAGCCCGAGCCCACCCGCGTCCTGCCCCCGACCGCCCCGGCCGAGCAGGCCACAGCACCCGCCCAGGGCGACACCCTGGTCCGCGAGCCGCGGCGCTCGCCCGGCCGGCGTCGCTTCGCCGCCGGCGTGCTCGTCGGCGCCCTGGTCGTGGGCGGTGGCGCCGGCATCGGTGGCGCCGCGGCCTACTCCACCTGGTTCGACGGCGGCTCCACCGCCGGCACCACCAGCACGACGGCCGTCACCACCTCGCCGGTCGTCTCCAGCGAGGTCGACCAGTCGAGCAGCAACACCGAGCAGGTCGCCTCCGCGGTGCTGCCCTCGGTGGTCAAGCTCGACGTCAAGGGGGCCCAGGCCGCCGGGTCCGGCTCCGGCATCATCATCTCCTCGGACGGGATGATCCTGACCAACAACCACGTCGCCGAGCTGGGCGCCGACGGCGGCTCGATCACCGTCTCCTTCAACGACGGCACCACGGCGCCCGGCACCATCGTGGGCACCGACCCGCTCACCGACATCGCCATCGTCCGGGCTGACGGCGTCGACGGCCTCACGCCGATCACGATCGGCAAGTCCTCCGAGCTGCGGGTCGGCGAGGGCGTCGTCGCCATCGGCTCCCCCTTCGGCCTCGACGCCACCGTCACCTCCGGCATCGTCAGTGCGCTCGGCCGTCCCGTCGACGTGGGCCGCGACTCCAGCGGCCAGGTCACCGCGTACCCGGCGATCCAGACCGACGCCGCGATCAACCCGGGCAACTCCGGCGGCCCCCTGGTCGACACCTCGGGCCACCTGGTCGGGATCAACGCCTCGATCCGCAGCGACTCCTCGGGCGCCTCGGGCGAGCCCGGTTCGATCGGTCTCGGCTTCGCGATCCCGATCGACGAGGTCACCCCGATCATCGACCAGATCAAGGCCGGTGAGACGCCGACCCACGCCGTGCTCGGCATCTCGATCGGCCCGGTCCAGCCCGGCCCGGGCAGCGGCCAGCTCGTCGGCGCGGGCGCCCAGATCGGCGAGGTGAACGACGGCTCCGCCGCCCAGGCCGCCGGCCTGCAGGCCGACGACGTGATCACGAAGGTCGACGACACGATGATCACGAGCACCGACTCGCTGATCACCACGGTGCGCGGCTACCGCCCCGGTGACGACGTCGAGATCACCTACCTGCGCGGCGGAGAGACCGCCACCACCACCCTGACGCTGGACTCCGACGCCAGCGACGCCACCACAGCCGGCTGATCGCAGGCCGGACCCGACCCGCCGTGATCCGCGGGCGGGCCTCAGCGGCCCAGCAGCTCGAGGTCACGGGCCTCGCACCGACCGCGCTGCTGCTCCACCGAGCCCGCCAGGGCCAGGAGCAGCAGCGCGGTCGTCAGCGCGTCGGAGAAGGCGTGGTGGGCCGTCAGCGGCGGCACGCCCCAGCGCCGCGCCGCCGCCGGGAGCCGCGGGTCGGCGCCGCTGCGACCGGCGCGCTCGTCGAGGCGACGCACCACGTTCAACGTGTCCACCACCGAGGTGGGTCGCACCCCGAGGCGGCGCAGCACCGCCTGCTCCAGCGGGGCACCGTGGGCCAGCAGCACGCCGTCCTGCCCGAGCGCCTCGCGGAGCACCGCGGCCACCTCGTCCGGGGCCGCGCCCCCGCCGAGGTGCTCGGGCAGCAGCCGGTGCACCGGCAGCGAGGCCGCGGGCACCGGGCCGTGGTGGCGCACCAGCGTGTAGCCGGCCTCGCCGCAGCGCACCCGTCCCTCGCGCACCCGCACCCAGCCGAGGGAGAGCGGTTTCGCGCGACGGGGGTCGGCCGTGGTCGTCTCGAGGTCGACCGCGACGTAGGTGCGCTCGCGCCAGCTCGCCCGCCGGTCGAGGCTCACCACCGCGGACTCATCCGCCGGGCCCTCATCCCAGCATCGTGGTGCTGTAGCGCCCCGCCACGACCTCCTGAGCGGTGCGCACGGCCTTGAACGTCTCCCGCAGCTGCGAGCGCTCCAGCGGCGCGAGGCGGGTCGGGTCGATCCAGTCGTCGGGCGCCTCGCCGGCGGCGATCTGCTCGGCGTGGTGGCGCAGCCGCAGGCCCGTGGCCAGCTCGTAGCCCGCGCCGAGGGTCGCGCACAGCGGCTCGGAGAGCACGTGGTCGGTCCCCGCGGCCGCGAGCCGGTCGCGGGTGGCCGTCTCGGATCCGCCGCGCGAGAGCGCGGTGAGCCGGGCCAGGTCGGCCACCGGCAGCATCGCGCCGGCCTTGACGTCGAAGCTCCCCACGTTCCTGCCGGAGCGCTCGACGGCGAGGCGGCCCAGGAAGCCCAGCGGCGGGCGGTGCGTGAGCGCCGCGCGGGCCAGTCGTCCCAGGAAGGTCTGCCGGCCCGCCGCCGCGGCCACGCTGGGACCGAGCAGGCGCCCGGCGTGCAGGTCGCCGGCCACGGTGCGCACGTCGAAGAGGATCGCCGAGGTGAGCAGGTGCTCCTCCGTGGGCTGCTCGAGCAGCCGGGCGATGCGGCGTCGCCAGCCGCTGACGTCGTGGCGCCACAGGGGCTCGGAGGCCATCACGCCACCGGGGCAGCGCGGGTAGCCGACCTCGGCGAGCGCGTCGACCATCCACCTGGCCACCTCGGCCCACCGGGCGTGGGTGGCGGCGTCGAGGTCGTCGGGCAGCAGCAGGCCCGTGTCCTGGTCGGTGTGCAGGGTCTGCTCGCGGCGGGCCTGGCTGCCGAAGGCCAGCCAGCCGTACGCGCTGGGCGCGCCGCCGTGCTCGAGGAACGCGAGGTCGAGCAGGCGGCGCTGCACGCGGTCGGTCATCGTGGCCACCACCCGGGACACGGCCTCGGCGCGGGTGCCCCCGTCGAGCATCGCGGTGACCGTGGCCGGCAGCAGCCGGACCGCCCGCGCGACGTCCTCGACGTCGGCGGCCCGGTCGAGCGCGACCCGGACGCCGAGCGGGCTGCGGGAGCCGAGCTGGGCGAGGTCGCCCGAGCTGAGCATCCCCACGAGCCGTGCGCCCTCGGCGACCGGCAGGTGGTGCACGCCGCGGCCCAGCATCTGCACGAGCGCCTCGAACACGGCGTCCCCGGCGTCGACGGTGACCACCGGCGACGTGGCGATCTCCCCCACCGGGGTCTGTGCGGAGCGGCCCTCGGCGACCAGCCGGGTGCGCAGGTCGCGGTCGGTGACGATCCCGATCTCGGGTCCTTCGACGAGGACCGACGAGACGCCCAGGTCGCGCATCCGGCCGGCGGCCTCCTGGCACGTCGCCGAGGCCGGCACCCGCTCCACCGGGGAGCGCATCACCTGGCGCACCACGGTGGCCTGGAGGTCGACCGAGGCCTCTCCCGCGGCGGGGTCGTCGGGCAGCGGGGTCAGCGCCGGGGCCCGGGGCGCCGACGGCACGGACCAGGCCAGGTCGCGGGCGGGCTCGGGCAGCCAGACCAGCAGGGTGGGCTCGGCGGGGTCGACGCTCTCGTCGTCGTCGACCACGACGAGCTCGCCGGTGCCGGCGGCCTCGACGGCCCGTCCCTGGGCGTCGCGCACCAGCACTCCCCCGCGCATGACCACCGCCACCGGGCGCAGCGGGGGGCCCGCCTCGGCGAGGTGCGCGATCTCGGCGTCGCGCACCAGGGCGGCGAGCCGGTCGCGGGCGACGCCGCGGAACGCGGGGCAGGCGACCAGCAGGTCGGTGACGTCGGCCAGCACCTCACCGGGCAGGTCGTCGTGGGCCACCCCCCCACCCTGGCCCCTGCGGCTCCGCGGCGCCAGGTGCTCGGCGCCGGCCGGCTAGCGGCGCGGGCCACCCGGCCCTCGTCCCAGACGGGCCCGTCGGACTCGTAGACCACGCCGTCGGCCCCGTAGACCAGGAACCGGTCGAACCCCCGGGCGAACCACCGGTCGTGGGTCACCGCGAGAACGGTGCCGGCGAACGCGTCGAGGCCCTGCTCGAGGGCCTCGGCGGACTGCACGTCGAGGTTGTCGGTGGGCTCGTCGAGCAGGAGCAGCGTCGCGCCGGACAGCTCGAGGAGCAGGATCTGGAACCGGGCCTGCTGGCCGCCGGAGAGCGACTCGAAGCGCTGCTCCGCGGCGTGGGCGAGCTCGTAGCGGTCGAGCACCCGGCTGGCCTGCTCGCGCGCCATGCCGTGGCGGCCCCGGCCGTCCGCGGCGGCGTCGCCGCGGTGCAGCACCTCCAGCAGGGTGCGGCCGAGCAGCTCGGGGTGCTCGTGGGTCTGCACGAACCACCCGGGCCGGACCCGGGCGCCGAGGCGGGCGCGACCGGTGTGGCGCACCGGCTCGATCGCGTGCTCGCCCACGGGGCGGTGCTCGACGTCGGGGTCGGAGCCGCCGGCGGCGAGCAGGCGCAGGAAGTGCGACTTGCCCGAGCCGTTCGAGCCCAGCACCGCGACCCGCTCGCCGTACCAGACCTCGAGGTCGAAGGGGCGCATCAGCCCGGACAGCTCGAGGTGCTCGCACACCACCGCCCGCTTGCCGGTGCGACCGCCGGACAGGCGCATCGTCACCTGCTGCTGCAGGGGCTGCTCGGTGGGTGGACCCGCCTCCTCGAACATGCGCAACCGCGTCTGCGCGGCCCGGTACTGCGAGGCGAGGCCGTCGTTGAACTCGGCCTTGACCCGGTAGCGCAGCACCAGCGCGACCAGCTTGGCGTGCTCCTCGTCCCAGCGGCGGCGCAGCTCGGAGAAGCGGGCGAACCGGTCGCGGCGGGCCTCGTGGTAGCTGGTGAAGCCGCCGGGGTGGGTCCACACGGTGTTGCCGGCCGCGCCAAGCTCGACGGTGACCACCCGGGTGGCGGTGGCGGCGAGCAGCTCGCGGTCGTGGCTGATGAACAGGATGGTCTTGTCCGAGGCGCGGATCCGCTCCTCGAGCCAGATCTTGCCCGGCACGTCGAGGTAGTTGTCGGGCTCGTCGAGCAGCAGGACCTCGTCGGGCCCGGCGAGCAGGTACTCCAGCACCAGGCGCTTCTGCTCCCCGCCCGACAGCGTGCGCAGCTCGCGGTGCCGGGCCTGGGCGTAGCCGACGCCCAGGGCCCGCACGGTGCACACGTCCCAGGTGACCTCGACGTCGTAGCCGCCGGCGTCGGCGTAGTCGGCCAGGGCGGTGGCGTAGCGCATCTGGGTCGGTTCGTCGTCGGTGTCCATCAGCGCCCGCTCGCAGGCGTCCACGGCGGCGGCGGCCGCCTGCACCGCCGGCGGGGAGACCGAGAGCAGCAGGTCGGCGACGGTCGGGGCGACGGGGTCGCCCGGCAGGTCGGCGGCCACCATCTGCCGCATCACGCCGAGGCCGCCGGTGCGCGTCACCGCGCCCGCGTGCGGGGCCAGGTCACCGGTCACGATGCGCAGCAGCGTCGTCTTGCCGGCCCCGTTGGCCCCGACCAGGGCGACCTTGGCGCCCTCGCCGACGCGCAGCGAGACGTCGTCGAGCAGCACCCTGCCGTCGGGCAGCTCGTAGCGGATCCCGCTCAGGTCGACGTGTCCCACGCCGAGGATCATCCCCGACGCGGCCCGCGCGCGCACCAGGGTTCCCGGGGCCGCCGCCGCGGGAACCTATCGTGAGGCTGGTGATGGCCGACCCCCGCGGGCAACGTGCTCTGCCTGGACTAGCGGGTCCGGCCTGGGCCAACGCCGCACCGCCCGCCGAGCGGTCCATCATCGTCGGCCGAGGGGGCCGTCTGCGTCGGCCGAGGGGGCCGTCTGCGTCGGCGTCGCCGGGCCCAGGTGGTCCGGCGCGCCGTCGATCACGTCGTCGAGCGCGTCGCGCGGCCCGAGCGGCGCGCGGGCCTCGGGCCGGCCGACCGCCCCGGCGCCGCAGCAGGGAGGCGGCCCGCCTCGACGCGCTCCAGCAGGTCCCCGGGTGCCAGCACGGCCCCGAGCGCCGCGGCCCGGTCGCGGTGGAGCGAGGTCACGGGCCGGTCGCGGTGCACAACGCGGGCTAGGCGGGGTTACCGGCGCGTAGGGGTGCGCGTCATGATGGGGTGGAGAGGTCGACACCCGACCCGATGAAGCCGCACCAGGAGGCGACCGATGCAGCTCGAGCTGTCCCAGGAGGACCGCGAGTTCCGCGAGGAGATGAGGACCTTCTTCACCACGAAGGTCCCCGAGGAGATCCGCGAGACCGTCAAGGAGGGCCGCGAGCTCAGCAAGGAGCAGATCGTCGAGAGCCAGCGGGTCCTCAACGCCGCCGGCTACGCAGTGCCGCACTGGCCCGAGCAGTACGGCGGCCGCGGCTGGAGCGACCTCAAGCGCCACCTGTGGAACGAGGAGATGCAGCGCGCGTTCGTGCCCGCTCCCCTGGCGTTCAACACCTCGATGATCGGCCCGGTCATCGCGCAGTTCGGATCCGACGACCTCAAGGAGCGGTTCCTGGCGAAGACGGCGAACATCGACATCTGGTGGAGCCAGGGCTTCTCCGAGCCCGACGCCGGCTCCGACCTGGCCAGCCTGCGCACCACCGCGGTGCGCGACGGCGACGACTGGGTCGTCAACGGCCAGAAGACCTGGACCACGCTGGGCCAGTACGGCGACTGGATCTTCACCCTGGTACGCACCAACCCGGACGTGAAGAAGCAGGCCGGCATCTCGATGCTGCTCATCGACATGACCTCCCCCGGCCTCGAGGTGCGCCCGATCGAGCTCATCGACGGTGGCCACGAGGTCAACGAGGTCTGGTTCTCCGACGTCCGCGTCCCCGGCGAGAACCTCGTCGGCGAGGTTGACCAGGGCTGGACGATCGCGAAGTTCCTGCTCGGCAACGAGCGCGTCGGCGTCGCCCCCGTTGGCGCCACCAAGCGCAACCTGGCCCTGGCCAAGGAGCGCGCCGGCGACCGGGTCGAGGAGCCCCTGCTCGCGGCCCGGATCGCGGAGCTGGAGAACGAGCTGCTCGCCCTCGAGCTGACCGCGCTGCGCGTGGTCGCCCACTCCGAGGGCGGCGAGCCGCACCCGGCCAGCTCCGTGCTGAAGCTCAAGGGCACCGTGCTCCAGCAGGCCGTCAGCGAGCTCGCCGTCGACCTCGCCGGCCCGGGCTCGCTCGCGTCCGGGGCCGGTGACGACTCCGACCTCGACGGGTGGGCGCGACGCTCCACCCCCACCTACCTGAACCTCCGCAAGGCCTCCATCTACGGCGGCTCCAACGAGGTCCAGCGCCAGATCATCAGCAAGACGATCCTCGGCCTCTGAGTCGGCGAGGGCAGGAGAGAGACGATGGACTTCACCTACGACGACGAACAGGTTGCCCTGCGTGACGCGGTGCGCGGCCTGGTCGGCAAGACCTACGGCGACCACGAGCACCGCCGCCAGACCGTGAACGAGGACCCGGGCTTCGACGAGAAGCAGTGGACCCGGATGGCCGAGATGGGCATCCTCGGGCTGCCCTTCGCCGAGAGCGACGGCGGCGTCGGTGCCGGGCCGGTCGAGATCGGCATCGTGGCCCAGGAGCTCGGCCGCGTCATCGCACCCGAGCCGTTCCTGACCTGCCTGGTCATGGCGGGCGGGCTGGTCTCCGCGATCGGCACCGACGAGCAGCGCCAGGCGATCCTGCCGAAGGTGGCCGAGGGCGAGCACCTGCTCGCCCTCGCCCACGACGAGCCGGGCTCGCAGTGGTCCGACACCGCCTCGCGGGTCACCGCCAGCCCCGACGGCGACTCGTGGACGCTCACCGGCGTCAAGGAGCCCGTGGTGCAGGGCGCACGGGCCGACCAGCTGGTCGTCACCGCGGCCCTGCCCGAGGGCGGCGGCACGGCGGTCTTCCTGGTCGACGGCGACGCCTCCGGCCTGGAGCGGACCTCGTACCGCACCTACGACGGCGGTCGCGCCTCACGGGTCACGCTGTCCTCGACGCCGGCGACCCCGCTCGGCGAGGCCACCGACCGCGAGCGCACCGTGGCCACGATCCTCGACATCGGCCGGATCACGGCCGCCAACGAGGCGCTCGGCTCGATGCAGTCGGCGCTCACGATGACCACGGACTACCTGAAGAGCCGCAAGCAGTTCGGCGTCACCCTGAACACCTTCCAGGCGCTGACGTTCCGGGCGGCCGACATGTACGTCTCCCTCGAGCTGGCGAGCTCGATGGTGCAGTGGGCCACGATGGTGCTGATGAGCGGCGACCCGAAGGCTGCCCACGACGCGGCCACCCGGGCCTCGCTCCAGGTCAGCCGCGCCGCACGGCACATCGGCCAGGAGTCGATCCAGCTGCACGGTGGCATCGGCGTCACCGCGGAGTACGCCGTGGGCAACCACGTCGCGCGCCTCACCGCGCTCGACCACCTGCTCGGCGACGGCTCGCACCACCTGAAGTCGCTCGCGGGCTCGGTCGGGGAGTACTCGGGCATCGACCCGCTCGCCTGATCCACCCCTCCACAGCGCCACCAGTCGTTCACATGTTCGACTGGTGGCGCTGTCGCGCACAGACCCTTCTCTGAGCAGCAGCGATGTCGGTGGTGAGTGCTTGACTGGACCCATGGTCAAGGACGGCGACACCCTCACCGCGCAACCCGTGCGCGCCGGTGTGGACGCGCTCGACGAGACCCTCGGTGACCTGCTCGACTGCTCGCTGATCGGGCTCGACGCCGCCGGGACCCGGGCGACCCTGGTCGCGCTGGCCGACGTCGAGGCCCGGATGGCGGCGCTGCGGCTGCGGGTCGCGGCCCACGCCGACGAGGTGGGCGTGGGTGCGGACTCCGGTGCCACGTCGACGGGGGTGTGGTGGGCGTGCGCGACCCGGCAGGCCCGGGCCCAGGCGGCCGGGCAGGTCCGCCTCGCCACGGCTCTGGCCTCGACCTGGACGCGGGTCGGGGCCGGGCTGGCCGCCGGTGGGGTGCACCTGGACCAGGCCCGCGTCCTCGTCCACGCCCTCGAGGACCTCCCCACCGACCTCGACCCCGCCATCCTCGCCGCGGCCGAGCAGCACCTCGTCGACCTCGCCGCCCTCCACGACCCCACCGAGCTGCGCCGCCTGGGCCGCGCGGTCCTGGAGGCCGTCGCACCGCAGGTCGCCGAGGAGGAGGAGGGCAAGCGTCTCGAGGCCGAGCTGGCCCGGGCCCGGGAGAAGACCCGCCTGACGCTGACCCCTGATGGCCACGGCGCCGTCCACGGACGGTTCACCGTCCCCGAGCTGCACGGCGCGATCCTCAAGAAGGCCCTGTGGGCGCTGGCCTCGCCCGCGCACCGGGCCGCGGTCGAGCGGCTGGCCGAGGACCAGGAGCCCTGTGAGGCGTCCACGGGTCTGGTGCGGCCGGGTCCGAAGCGGATGGGGCAGGCCTTCTGCGACCTCCTGGAGTCCCTGTCCGCGGATGATCTGCCCCAGGCCGGCGGCTGCGACGCCACCGTGGTGATCACCGTGGAGCACGAGACCATTGCGGAGCGCCTCTCCGTCGCCCGCCTGGACACCGGCGAACGCCTGTTGGCCTCGGAGGCGCGGCGGATGGCCTGCGGTGCGGGCGTCCTGCCGATGGTGATGAACGGGTGCTCGCAGGTCCTCGACGCCGGGCGGAAGAACCGCTTCCACACCGCGGTGATGCGCACCGCCCGCGGGGTGATCGACCGGTGCTGCACCGCCGAGGGCTGTGACTGGCCGCCGGCGATGTGCCAGCTGCACCACGACGAGGCCTGGGCCGAGGGCGGCAAGACCGACGTGGAGCACGCCCGGCTGTTGTGCCCGCACCACCACCGACGGATCCACGATCCTCGCTACGAGCATCGCGTCCTACCGGACAACCAGGTCCGCTTCCACCGCCGAATCTGACGTCACCGGAGGTGTGGTCACACCAGGCTGAGGTTGGCCGCGAAGGTGCCACCCCTTGGCGGTGACCTACGGCCGCAGCTGGCTGTCCCTTGGCCGCGCGGCGCGGCGGACCCGCGCCACGGCCGTTGCGAGGAGCGGGGCCACAAGCACGCCGGACGGGCCCGCCGTCTCCGAGCGCGCGGAGGCGTCGCCGAGCGTGCAGGTCACGGTCACGCGCCCGGCCGGCGCGTCGACGGTCGCTACCCCGACCCAGTCGCCCGGCTTTCCGCCACCGCGTCGGTACGAGCCGTCCGTGGGCTCGAGGCCCAGGGTCTCCCCCGACGCCGTGTCGGAGGCGGCGCCGGTCGGCGTCGCGACCGACTCCTCGACCCGCACCATCGTCGTCGCCCACTGACCGTGACCTCGTGCGGGCCGCCGTCGGCGGGGACCAGGGCGCTGTCGTCCCAGCTGTAGCCGTCGAGCTGCGTCACGCCCAGCACCAGCCAGGAGGCCAGGGTCGCGAGCATCAGGGCGCCACCTCCGAGCGACAGGGCAGCGACCCACCGGCGTCGGCGCATGTCCTCGGCTACCGCGTGGCCGTCGCCTCGTCGGCCGCGGGGTCCATGCCCCGCATCTCCCACCACGACCGTCGGCAGACTGGCCCCGTGAGCAGCCCCCGCACCTCCGGCGTCGTGCTCGTGCTGCTCGCGGCGACGCTGTGGGGCACGACCGGGACGGCCGCCGCCCTCGCCCCCGGCGTCGGCGCGCTCGCCATCGGAGCCGCGGCCATGGGAGTCGGCGGCCTGCTCCAGTCGGCCGTCGCGAGCCGGTCGATGCTGCGCCACCGCGTGGCCCTGTCCGCGCACCGCCGCACCGTCCTGGTCGCCGCGATCGCCGTCGCCGTCTACCCGCTGGCCTTCTATTCCTCGATGCGACTGGCCGGGGTGACGGTCGGCACCGTCGTGTCCATCGGGTCGGCACCCCCGGCCGCGGCGCTGATCGAACGGGTCGTCGACGGAAGGCCGCTCTCGCGCGGCTGGGCGCTCGGCACCCTCGTCGGCGTGGCCGGCGTGCTCGCCCTCGCCCTGGCGCATGCCGAGCGCGAGGCCACCAGCGCGCCCGGGTCGCAGCCCGTGCTGGGCATCGCGCTCGGTCTGCTCGCCGGCGTCACCTACGCCCTCTACTCGTGGGGCGCGGCCCGCGTGATGCGTCGCGGGATCCCGGGCCGGGCCGTGATGGGCACGGTCTTCGGTCTCGGCGGACTCCTGCTGCTGCCCGTCCTGCTGCTCACCGGCGCCCCGATCCTCGCCTCGGGCGGCAACCTCGCCGTCGCGGCCTACCTCGCGCTCGTCCCGATGTTGCTCGGCTACGTCCTGTTCGGTCGGGGGCTGAGCCGCGTCGACGCCAGCACGGCCACGACCGTCTCACTCCTCGAGCCGGCCGTGGCCGCGCTGGTCGCCGTCCTCGTGCTCGGCGAGGGCCTGCCCCCGCTCGGCTGGGTCGGCGTCGGGCTGCTGTTCCTCAGCCTCGTGGTGACCGCGCGCTCCACCCGAGCCACGACCACCGGCCCGCCGCCGCCACCGACCACGCCCCCGGAGTCTCAGAGCAGGTCGGCCCGACGGACCGCGCGGTGGCCCGCCGACGTCCCGGCCACCAGGAGGACGACCAGGGCGCCGTAGCCGAGGACGAGCACCACCTCCGCGGGGAGCTGCCCCACCTGCCGGCCGGCGTTGGTGCCGAGGACCGTGGCCACGCTCAGGCCCCGCCGAGGCGACCGACGCCGAGGCCGCCCCCGTCACCCAGGGCAGGGCCGCGCGGTGGGCCACCACCCACGCCCGCTGCGAGGCCGTCGTCGTGCGGGTGCGGATGCCGATCGTCCTGTTGAGCGGCACGTCGCCCGTGCGGCCCGCCGCGTCACGAGCAGCGCGAGCACCGCGGCCAGCGCCAGGACGGCCGCGCCGATCACCAGCGTGCCGGGCTCCATCGCCGTCTTGTCCGGCGACGCGGTGCCGGGGGTCAACGCCGCATCGGTTCAGGTGATCGGGGCTCAGTCCGTCGTCGAGGTCACCACCCGCACCTCACCGGTCAGCGTGCGGTGCACCGGGCACATGTCGGCGATCGCAGCAGCCTCGCCCGCCGCTCCTCGTCGAGGCCGGGGGGCGGGGTGATCTCGCGGTGCAGGTCGGTCGACCTTGCCACTGGTCGCCTCGCACTCCTCGCAGTCGCGTGCATGCACCCGGGAGTGCCGCAGATCACGCCGACCTCGCCGACGTCCCAACCCTTGCGCCGCGCGTACATCCGCATCGTCATCGAGGTGCAGGCGCCCAGCGAGGGAGACCAGGTCGTAGGGGTTCGGGCCGGAGTCACCGCCCCCGACCGATACCGGCTCGTCGACAGCCAGGGTGCCCCGGGACGGCGGCGCCGTGCGCGAGGCCGGCCGGGTCCACCTCGACCGACCACCACCGCGCCCCCGGCCGGCACCACCGCCGGCCGCTCGTCGGCGTCCTCGTCGGGCGCGGGCGGCAGGAAACGCTCGGCCCAGGCGGCGATCACGCCGGCGGCATAGGGGAGTCGGCGGGCTCGTCGAGCAGGTGGTCGGCGTCGTCGAGGGAGACGAACGACTTGGGGTGGCGTGCGGCGTCGAAGATCCGGCGCGCGTGGTCGATCGCCGACGACCTCGTCGACCGGAGAGTGCAGCACCAGCAGGGCCGGCCGAGGCGCGCGATGCGCTCGTGCTGGCGCTGGTCGGCGATGTCGTCGAGGAAGTCTGCGCCGCAGCGGAACGGCCGGCCGCCGATCGAGACCTCGAAGGGCTCGGTCGTCGGCGCCTCGGCCCCCGCGGCCAGGCCCGCGTCGCGAGCAGGTGCTGCGTGCTCGGGGCTGGCCGGTGCGCCGACGGTCGCCACGCCGCGCACCTCGGGCAGCGGCCGGCGGCGGCGATCACCGCCGCTCCCCGAGGGAGTGCCCGACCAGCAGGCGGGCCGGCGCGAGCTCCTCGCCCGAGCCACCGCGCGGCGGCGACCACGTCGGCGACGTTGCCGGTGAACGTCGCGGCGGCGAACTCGCCCCCGGAGCCGCCCAGGCCGGTGAAGTCGAAGCGCAGCACCGCGATCCCCTCACGGCCAGCGCCCGGCTGATCCGGGCCGCGGCGTGCGAGCGGTGGCTGCAGGTGAAGCAGTGCGCGAACAGCGCCGTGGCGCGCACCGGGCCGTCGGGCAGGTCGAGGCGGCCGGCCAGCTCGACCGCGCCGGCCCCGGGGAACCGCACGTCACGCCCGCTCACCGCCGGGCCCCGACGGTGGCTCGTGTCCTCGACATCGGCGTCGCCTCCTCGCACGCCCGCGCCGGCGCACGGGTCTCGGGAAGCCTAGGCCGGGGTCGGTTCGGTCCGGGCCCGACCGGGCTACCCTTCGCCCCACCCCGACCCCCACCCCGACCCCCACCCCCCACCCCCGACCGGCCGGCCACGGCCGGGCCGACGAGCGCGAGGACCGCCAGGTGACCGACTCCGCACACCGCACCGTCGAGGCGCTCACGGCCGCCCTGCCGCGGCTCGGGCTCGCTCTCGGGTTCGTCCTGGCCGGTTGGGTGCTCTCCCGCAGCCTGCGCTGGGTGCTGCGCGCCTGGTTCCGGCGCACCCGCACCCCCAGCTTCGCCCGGGTCATGAGCAAGGTCGCGGGCTGCATGCTCTTCGGGGTGGCCCTGCTGGCCGCCACCGCGGCCGCGTTCCCCTCGGTGAAGCCGGTCGACCTCCTCGCCGGCCTGGGCTTCTTCTCGGTGGCCATCGGCTTCGCCTTCCAGGACATCCTGGAGAACACCCTCTCCGGGGTCCTGCTGCTGTTCCGCCAGCCGTTCGTGACCGGCGACCAGATCCAGGTGCAGGAGGAGAGCGGGACGGTGCTGGCCATCACCATCCGCGAGACGCGGATCAAGACCTTCGACGGCCAGCTGGTGGTCATCCCCAACCGGGACGTCTACAAGAGCGTCATCCGGGTCCAGACCCACTTCGACGACCGGCGTCTGACCTTCACCGTCGGGATCGCCTACGAGAACGACGCCGGGAGGCACGGCTGCGGTAGTGGCCGCGCTCGAAGGGGTCGCAGGGCCTCGACGCCGAACCGCCACCCGAGGCGCTGGTCACCGAGCTGGGCACCTCCACGGTCGAGCATCGAGGTCCGGTTCTGGTGCGCGTCCCGCCAGCACGAGGGGCTGGTGGTGCAGGACCGGGCCATCACCGCGGCCAAGGCGGCCCTCGACGCGGCCGGGATCGAGATGCCGGCCGACATCATCGCCCTCCAGGCCACGCCGAGCTTGGCCGCGGCCTCCAGGACCGCGGCCGAGGTCACGCCGGGCGGTGGGGTGCGCACGGACGGCTGACCCGCACGGATCGGCGGGACCGAACCGCTCAGGTCAGGGCGACCAGCGGCGTCTCGTCGGACAGCGGCTCCTCACCCGGTGCGGGCAGCGGCGGCGGGACCACGCCGCGCGCCGTCGCGGGGGCGACGTCGGGGCCGGGGCCGTCGGGCTCGACGTGGTGCTCGAGCAGCGCGTCGAGCTCGGCGTGGAAGCCCTCGAGCACCTCCTCGGGGTCGGGCACGATGCCGGCGTCGACCTTGAACCCGACGTGCACCTGCCCGGCGTAGGTGAAGATGCACGTGCCGAGGCTCTGGTGGCCCGTGCCGGGCACCCAGCCGAGCAGGGCGTCGACGCGGGTGCCGGCGAGGTAGCGCTGCTCGCGGGGCCCGGGGACGTTGGTGGTCACCCCGACGGCCTTGCCGGCGAAGAAGCGGGCCAGCCCGCGGCCGAGGTGCGGGCCCACGGCCCCGATCAGGTGCATCAGCACGAACGTCATCAGCGGCTCGGGCGAGGCCTTGATCCGGTCCATCCGGCGCTTGGTCTCCGAGAGCCGCTCCGGCGCCCCGACCCGGCCCGAGGGCAGGCGAAGCAGCACCACCGAGAACCGGTTGCCCAGCCGTGCGGGCAGCGGCTTGTGCAGCGGGCGCAGGTTCACCGGGATCATCGTGGCGAGGTCCACCGGCTCCGCGCCGTGGTGGCGCTGGTAGCGCCGCAGACCGCCGGCCAGCGCGGTGACGAGGACGTCGTTGACGGTGGCGCCCGATGCCTCGGCGACCTGCTTGACGCGGGGCAGGCTGATCGGGCGCGCCCACACGACCCGCTTGCGGTCGACGACCTCGCCGGCCAGCGGGGAGTCCGGCAGCCGGCTCAGGAGCAGCTTGCCCGCGATCGGCACGACCTGGGCCAGGCCGCCGAGCACGGCGCCCGCCCGTCGCGCCAGCCGCACCGGCGCGACCGGGGCGTCGCGGGCACCCTCGTCGGGGCCGCCGTCGAGCGGGGCCTCGTCGCTGGGCGCGTCGTCGCTGGGCGCGTCGTCCTCGGCGTCCGCGCAGGCGTCGGTGATCGAGACCAGCACCCGGGTCAGCGCGATCCCGTCGGCCAGCGCGTGGTGCAGCCGCAGGAACAGCGCCGTGCCCTCGGGCCGGCCCTCGACGAGGTGGATCTGCCACAGCGGCCGGTCGCGCGGCAGCGGGGTGCCCAGGGAGCCGGCCATGTAGTCCTGCAGGGCGGCGTCGTCGCCCGGCGCGGGCAGGACGGCCTCGACGAGGTGGTCGGTGACGTCGAAGTCGGGCACGTCGCGCCAGCGCGGGAGGAGGCCGGGCACCAGCGGCGCGACGGGCCGCTGGCTGAAGACGCGGAACCGTTCGACGAGGCGACGCTGCACGACGCGGACGAACCGGCCCCGGTCCAGCGTGCCGTCGAGCCGGACGAGGGCCTCGATGACCATCACGTTGTCGGACTGGTCGGTGTGCAGCCAGACCGTGTCGACGGGGTTCAACGAGGTGTGGGACACGACCCGATCGTGCCAGGTCGCCGCAGCGGTGTCAGGTCGCGTCGGCGCCGACCATGCGCAGGGCCAGCTCGCGGTAGTGCGCGGCGAGCTCCTCGGCCCCCCAGCCGCCGGCCTCGTCGTACCAGCGGGCGAGGTCGATGCCCAGGGAGAGCAGCGCCGCCGCCGTCATCCGCACGTCGTGGACCTGGAACGCGCCGGTGCGCTGCCCGTCGGCGAGCACCCCGACCACGCAGGCGCTGATCGCGCGGCGCAGCTCGTCGATCTCGGCGCGGTGCTCCGGCGAGAGCGCGCCGAGCTCGTAGTTGAGCACCCGGGCCGTGGTGTGGGCCAGGGCGTGGTGGCGCACGAAGTCGGCGGCGAGGCGGCCGAGCCGCTCGCCGGGGTCGTCGCTGGCCGCCTGGGCGCGCGCCACCACGTCGAGGGTGCGCTCGTGCCCGGCGCGGGAGATCGCGAAGAGCACGTCCTCCTTCGAGCGGTGGTGGACGTAGAGCGCCGCGGGCGACATGCCCGCGGCGGCCGCGATGTCGCGGGTGGTGGTTCCGTGGAAGCCGCGGGCGGCGAACGCCTCGACGGCCGCGGCGAGCAGCCGGGCGCGGGCGTCGCCGGAGCGCTCGACGCGCTCCGGCGAGGCGCCGGGGCCAGGGTCCTCGGTGCGCGTGGGTGGTTGACGGGGCACGCTCACGAGCACCAGAGTAAGCAAGCGCTTAGCGCACGGCAACGGCCACGCGCCCGCACCACCAGCACAGGAGGCGCCCATGCAGGGCCTGATCGGCAAGACCGCGATCGTCACCGGATCCAGCCGCGGGATCGGCCTGGCCGTCGCCCGACGCCTGGCGGCCGAGGGGGTGCGCGTCACGCTCACGGCCCGCAAGCCCGAGGCGCTCGAGGAGGCCGTCGCGGCCATCGTGGCCGAGCACGGCGAGGGCTCCGCGATCGCCGTGGCCGGCAACGCCGGCGACGCCGAGCACCGCCGCGAGGCGGTCGCGACCACGCTCGAGCGGTTCGGCAGCGTCGACCTCCTGGTCAACAACACCGGCATCAACCCGACCTACGGCCCGCTGATGGACCTCGACCACGACGCGGCGCGCAAGACCGTCGACGTCAACGGCATCGCCGCCCTGGCCTTCGTGCAGGAGTGCCACCGGGTGTGGATGGGCGAGCACGGCGGCGCCGTGGTCAACGTCGCCTCCGTGGCCGGGGTGCGGCCCGCGCCCGGCATCGCCTGGTACGGGGCCACCAAGGCGCTGCTGATCTCGCTGACCCAGGACCTCGCCGTCGAGCTCGGGCCCTCGATCCGCGTCGACGCCGTGGCGCCCGCCGTGGTGCGCACCCGCTTCGCCACCGCCCTGTTCGAGGGGCGCGAGGAGGAGGTGACCTCGGCCTACCCGCTCAAGCGCCTCGGCGAGCCCGAGGACGTCGGCGGCGCGGTGGCCTTCCTGCTCTCCTCCGACGCCTCCTGGGTCACCGGTCAGACGCTGGTCCTCGACGGCGGCGTCACGCTCACCGTGGTGCCTGAGATGGCCGACGTGCACGAGGTCCTCTCCGACCGCGGCGTCGTGGTCACCGGGGCCGGGCGCGGCATCGGCCGCGCGCTGGCCACCCGGGCGGCCGCCGAGGGGGCCCGCGTGGTGGTCAACGACCTCGACGCCGAGGCCTGCGAGGAGGTCGCCGCCGAGATCGGCGCGACCGCCCTGCCCGGCGACTGCGCGAGCCCCGAGGGCGTGACGTCGCTGGTCACCGGGGCCGAGCAGGTGCTGGGCCGCATCGACGTCTACTTCGCCAACGCCGGCATCGACGGCGCCCTCGGCACGACCGCCGGCGCCAGCCTGGAGGCCGCCGAGGAGGTCTTGGTCGCAGGTCCTCGACGTCAACGTGATGGCCCACGTGCCGCCGCGCGCGTCCTGGTGCCGCGCTGGCTGGAGAGCGGCGGCGGCCGGATGGTCCTCACGGCCTCGGCGGCCGGCCTGCTCTCGATGATCGGCTCCGCGCCCTACTCGGTGACCAAGCACGCCGCCGTCGCGTTCGCGGAGTGGCTCTCCATCACCTACGGCGACCGGGGCGTGGCCGTGCAGGCCATCTGCCCCCAGGGCGTGGCCACCCGGATGCTCGACGGCTCCGGACCACTGCAGGCGCTGCTGTCCCGCGACGCCGCCCTGGCGCCGGAGGCCGTGGCCGAGGCCTGGGTCGCGTCCCTGGCCGACGACCGGTTCCTCGTCCTGCCCCACCCCGAGGTGCACGATACTACGTCGCCCGCGCCACCGACACCGACACGTGGCTGGCCGGCATGCGCCGGCTGCAGCGCCGCGCCCTAGGAGACTCGTGACCGACCAGATGAGCACCGACCTGAAGGGTCTCGACCTCGCCGCGTTCCACCGCTGGTACGACGCCGAGCGCCCCGGCGACCTCGGCGCCGACCTGCGGGGGAGGTTCCTGGCCGGCGGCAAGTCGAACCTGACCTACGAGATCACCGACGGCTCCGTCGTGCGGGTCGTGCGCCGCCCCCCGCTGGGACACGTCCAGGCCACCGCGCACGACATGGGCCGCGAGTACACCGCGATGTCCGCCCTGGCCGGCACGGCGTCCCGGTGCCGACGATGTACGCGATGTGCCGCGAGGTCGACGTCCTCGGTGCGCAGTTCTACGTCATGGAGAAGGTCGAGGGCACCCCGTTCCGCAGCGCCGAGCAGCTCGAGGCGATCGGCGCCGAGGCCACCGCGCGGCTCGGTGACGCGATGGTCGACGTGCTCGCCGCGCTGCACCAGGTCGACCCGGCCGAGGTCGGCCTCTCCGAGCTCGGCCGGCCCGAGGGGTTCCTCGAGCGCCAGGTCCGCCGCTGGGGCCGCCAGCTCGACGGCTCGCGGACCCGGGAGCTGCCCGACGCCGACACCCTGCTGGCCCGCTTGTCGGCCTGCATCCCCCCCGGCGACGCGGAGGCGGAGCGGGCCGGCATCGTGCACGGCGACTACCGCCTCGACAACCTGCTCGCCGATCCCGACCGCACCGGCGAGGAGGTGCTCGCCGTCGTCGACTGGGAGATGGCCACCCTCGGCGACCCGCTCACCGACGTCGCCCTGCTGCAGGTCTACGACCGGCTCTCCACGATCACCGGCGGCGCGGCCGTGGCCGACGCCAGCCGCGCGCCCGGCTACCCGTCCTCGGAGCACCAGCTCGAGCGCTACGTCGCCGCCGGCGGGCTGAGCCTGGACACCCTCGACTTCCACCTCGGCCTGGCCTACTTCAAGCTGGCCGCGATCCTCGAGGGCATCACCTACCGCCACCAGCAGGGCCAGACCGTCGGCGACGGCTTCGAGGGCGTCGGCGACTCCGTCGAGCCGCTGCTCGCCGCCGGCCTCGCGGCCACCCGCTCGCTGGCCTGAGCACCCGGGCTCTCCCGCAGCCCGGGTCGTGAGACCGACCCGCCCGACGGACCCACCCAGGAGCACCCATGCACTTCGAGCACGACGAGACCACCCGCGAGCTGCAGGAGCGCCTGCAGACCTTCGTCGACGACGCACGTGGTCCCGGCCGAGACGACCTTCGAGGCGCAGCTCGAGGGTTCCGAGGACCGCTGGGCGTGGTCGACGGTCCCGGTCCTGGAGCAGCTGCGCGCCGAGGCCCGCTCGCTGGGCCTGTGGAACCTGTTCCTGCCGAGGGAGCACGGAGACCTCGGGGCCGGCCTGACCAACCTGCAGTACGCGCCGCTGGCCGAGATCACCGGCCACCACGGCACGATCGCGCCCGCCGCGATCAACTGCGCCGCGCCCGACACCGGAAACATGGAGGTGCTGGCGATGTTCGGCACCCCCGAGCAGCAGGAGCGCTGGCTGCGCCCGCTGCTCGAGGGCACCATCCGCTCGTCGTTCGCGATGACCGAGCCCGACGTCGCCTCCTCGGACGCGACCAACATCGCGACCTCGATCGTGCGTGACGGCGACGAGTACGTGATCAACGGCCGCAAGTGGTGGATCACCGGGGCGATGAACCCGAACGCCGAGATCATGATCGTGATGGGCAAGACCGACCCGGACGCCGCCCGGCACCGCCAGCAGAGCCAGGTGCTCGTGCCGCGCGACACCCCCGGCCTCGAGGTCGTGCGCCCGATGCACGTGCTGGGCTACGACGACAACGAGCACGGTGGGCACGCCGAGCTGCGCTTCACCGACGTCCGGGTTCCGGTGGGCAACCTCATCGGCGGCGAGGGCGAGGGCTTCGCGATCGCCCAGGCCCGTCTCGGCCCGGGCCGGATCCACCACTGCATGCGCTCGATCGGCGTCGCCGAGGAGGCCATCACCCTGATGTGCCGCCGGGTCGAGGGCCGCACGGCCTTCGGCCGGAGCCTGTCCGAGCAGGGCGTGATCCGCGAGTGGATCGCGGAGTCCCGCGTGCGCCTCGAGCAGCTGCGCCTGCTCGTGCTCAAGACCGCCTGGCTGATGGACACCGTGGGCAACCGCGGCGCGCACAGCGAGATCCAGGCCATCAAGATCGCCACGCCCACCACGGTGCAGTGGATCGTGGACAAGGCGATCCAGGCCCACGGCGCCGGCGGGCTCTCGCAGGACTTCCCGCTGGCCCGGCAGCTGGCCGGGATCCGCACGCTCCGCTTCGCCGACGGCCCCGACGAGGTGCACCGCAACTCGCTGGCCAAGGCGGAGATCCGTCGCCAGGTGGGCTCCGCCTCGTGACCACCAGCGCCCCGACGAGCCGCACCGACGTGCGCGCGGACCTGGCGCGCCGCGTCGAGGCGCTGCTCGCCGAGCACGACCCGGCGGGCACCGACCGCCTCGACTTCCTCGACGCCCGCTACGCCGCCGGTCTGGCGTGGGTGCACGTCGCCGAGGGCCACGGGGGCCTCGGCCTGCCGCGCGCGCTGCAGCAGGTCGTCGACGACGCGCTCGCCGCGGCGGGGGCTCCCGACAACGCGCCCCGGCGCAACGGCATCGGCCTGGGCATGGCCGCCCCCACGATCCTGGCCTTCGGCACCCCCGAGCAGCAGGAACGCTTCCTGCGGCCGTTGTGGACCGGCCGGGAGATCTGGTGCCAGCTGTTCTCCGAGCCCTCCGCCGGCTCCGACCTCGCCGGCGTGGCCACCCGCGCGGTGCCCGACGGCGACTCGTGGCGGGTGAACGGCCAGAAGGTGTGGACCTCCTCGGCGCACCTCGCCGACCGCGCGCTGCTCCTGGCCCGCACCGACCCGGACGTGCCCAAGCATCGCGGGCTGACCTACTTCGCCCTGGACATGCGCCAGCCCGGTGTCGAGGTCCGTCCGCTGCGCCAGATCACCGGCGAGGCCGAGTTCAACGAGGTGTTCCTCACCGACGCCGTGGTCGCCGACGCCGACCGCCTCGGCGAGGTCGGGGCGGGCTGGCAGGTGGCCAACGCGACCCTGATGAGCGAGCGGGTCGCCATCGGCAGCGGCTCGGCCCGCGAGGCCGGCATGGTGGGCGTGGTGGCCGACGCGTGGCGCTCCCACCCCGAGCGACGCACCCACGACGCGCACCAGCGGCTGCTGCGGCTGTGGGTGGAGGCCGAGGCGACCCGGATGACCGGGATGCGCCTGGCCCAGAAGCTCGCCGTGGGCGCCCCCGGGCCGGAGGGCTCGGCGATGAAGCTGAGCCTTCGCGCGCCTGGCCCAGCAGCTGTCGGGCCTCGAGGTCGAGCTGGCCGGCGACGAGGGCCTGCGCTACGACGACTGGACGCTGCGCCGCCCCGACCAGGTCGACATGACCGGCCGCGACGCCGGCTACCGCTACCTGCGCGCCAAGGGCAACTCCATCGAGGGCGGCACCTCCGAGATCCTGCGCAACATCATCGCCGAGCGCGTGCTCGGCCTGCCCGGCGAGCACCGGGTGGACAAGGACGTCGCGTGGAAGGACCTGCCCCGATGAGCGACCTGACCCTGCTCGCCGACGACGTCGAGGACGACCTGCGCGACTCCCTGCGTCGCCTGCTCGAGCCCCGCGCGACCCGCGAGCGCGTGGCCGCCTGCTTCGACGGCGACGACTCCGTGGCCGGCGAGCTGTGGTCCGGCCTCGGCGACCTCGGCGTCACCGCGCTGCTGGTGCCCGAGGGGTGCGGCGGCGCCGGCGCGAGCGCCCGGGAGGCGGCGGTGGTGCTCACCGAGCTCGGCCGCCACGCCGCCCCGGCGCCCTACCTGTCCTCCGCGGTGGTGGCCACGACGGCGCTGGCGCACCTCGAGACCGGCGGACCCGCCGGCGAGGTGCTCGGCGAGCTCGCCGCCGGCGCGGTCGCCGCGCTGGTCGTGCCCGCCACCGCGCACCGCGCGGGTGACGTCGCTCCGCTGGCCCTGCACGACGACGGCCGCCTCAGCGGCGCCGTCCGCTCGGTGCCCGGGGTCCTCGGTGGCGCCCCGGCGTCCCTGCTGCTGGTCCCGGTCGTCGAGGCCGGATCGCCCGCCCTGCGCCTGGTCCGGTTGCCCGCGGACGGCGTCGACCTCACAGCCGTCGTCGGCCTGGACATGACCACCCCGCTGGCCGACGTCACCCTCGACCACGCGCCCTCCAGCGCCCTGCCCGGGGACGCCTCCGCGGCCGTCGCCGAGGCGCTGCGCGTCGGGGCCGCCCTGGCCGCGGCCGACCTGGCCGGGAACGCCGCCTGGGCCCTGGAGACCACCGTGGCCTACCTGGGCGGGCGGCGTCAGTTCGGCCGGGTCGTCGGCGGCTACCAGGCCCTCAAGCACCGCCTGGCCGACCTGTACGTCCAGGTCGAGTCCGCCACCGCGGCCTCGCGCTACGCCACGGCGGCCGTCGCCGAGGACCACCCCGAGGCCGACGTGGCGATCGCGGTGGCCAAGTCGTGGTGCTCCGAGGTGGCGGTGCTGGCCACCGAGGAGGCCGTCCAGCTGCACGGCGGCCTGGGAATGACCTGGGAGCACCCCTGCCACCTGCACCTCAAGCGGGCCAAGGCCGGTGCCCTGCTGCTCGGCTCCCCCGCCTCCCACCGCGACGACCTGGCCGTCCTCGTGGACCTACCGCCACCCCACCCCGATCAGGGAGGATCCACCTCATGGACCTGAGCCTCACCGACGAGCAGCGAAGCTTCCGCGACCTCGCCCGCACCTTCCTCGACAAGGAGGCGGTCCCGCACCGCATCGAGTGGGACCGGCGCGAGGCCGTCGACCTCGACATCGTGCCCAAGATGGCCGAGATCGGCTTCTTCGGACTCACCATCCCCGAGGAGTACGGCGGCCTGGGCGGCGACTACGTCACCTACGCGATCGGCATGGAGGAGCTCGGCCGCGCCGACTCCGCCCTGCGCGGCATCGTGTCGGTCTCCTCCGGCCTGGTCGGCAAGTCGATCCTGTTCTTCGGCAGCGAGGAGCAGAAGCAGGAGTGGCTGCCGCAGCTGGCCGAGGCCTCCAAGCTGGGCTGCTTCGGCCTCACCGAGCCCGACGTCGGCTCCGACGCCGGCAACCTGACCTCCAAGGCCCGCCGCGACGGTGACGACTGGGTGCTCAACGGCCAGAAGCTGTACATCACCAACGGCACCTGGGCCGACGTGGCGCTGGTGTTCTGCCGTACCGGCGGCGAGGGCCCGCGCGGCATCTCGGCCTTCCTGGTGCCCACCGACGCCGAGGGCTTCGAGGCCCGCGAGATCAAGGGCAAGCTCGGTCTGCGTGGCCAGGCCACCGCCGAGCTGTTCCTCACCGACGTCCGGGTCCCGGCCTCGGCGATGCTCGGCGAGGAGGGCCAGGGCTTCAAGATCGCGATGAGCACCCTGGACAAGGGCCGCCTCGCCGTGGCCGCGGGCTGCGTCGGCATCGTGCAGGGCTGCCTGGAGTCGGCCGTCGAGTACGCCACCCAGCGCACCCAGTTCGGCCGCCCGCTCGCCGGCTTCCAGCTCGTGCAGGACATGATCGCCGACATCTCCCTCGACGCCGACGCCGCGCGCCTGCTCGTGTGGCGCTGCGCGGACCTCGTCGACCGCGGTGAGGCCTTCGGCACGGCCGCGTCCAAGGCCAAGCTGTTCGCCTCCGAGGCCGCGGTGCGCGCCGCCAACCTCGCCATCCAGGTCCACGGCGGAGCGGGCTACATCGACGAGTACCCGCCGTCGAAGTACCTGCGCGACGCCCGGGTGATGACGCTCTACGAAGGCACGAGCCAGATCCAGAAGCTGCTGATCGGGCGCGCCGAGACCGGGATCAGCGCGTTCGTGTGACCGGGTGGGGAATCCCCGGTCGGCCGGGGGTTCTCGCACTTGTCAGGTGTTGCAACCCCTGACAAGTGTGGGAACCCCCGGTCAGCCGGGGATTCCTGCAGGGCCGAACGCGCTCAGCCGCTGGACGGACGCGCGAGCATCGCCAGCGAGAGCAGCAGCTTGTCGCGGGGCTCGGTGAGCGTGCGGCCAGTCAGCTCCTCGATCTGGCGCAGCCGGTAGATCACCGTGTTGCGGTGGCAGTAGAGGTCCTCCGCCGCGTGGGTCGGTGAGCCGTCGTGGCGCAGCAGCGCGGCGAGGGTGTCCAGCAGGGTGCGGCTCTGCGGCTCGGGCTGCGCCAGCAGCGGGCCGAGGGTCTCGGCGAGCAGGAGGGGCATCACCTGCGGGCTGCCCGCGAGCAGCACCTCGGGCAGTCGCTCGGTGACCGACACGACGCCGCGCTGGTGGCGCGGCAGCGTCTCGGCGGCGCGGACGGCGAGCTGGAAGGCGGTGGCCAGGCCGGCGACGCCGTCGGCGCACAGGCCGACTCCGATCCGTCCGGCGGCGGTGTGCTCGAAGAGCGCGACCAGGCCGTGCTCGTCGGGCAGCGGCCCGGCCAGCAGGCCGAGGTAGACCCCGCCGCGCAGGTGCCAGAACGCCCGCACGCCGAGCCGGTCGAGGCGGTCCTCGACGGGCAGCAGCGAGTCCAGCGGGGAGTCCTCGGCGAGCACCACGACGCAGGCCACGGCGTCGTCCGCGCCGAGGCCGAGCGCCTCGCGCGCCTCGCGGGCGAAGTCGGGGTCGGCGCCGCGCCCCTCGAGCAGGCCCTCGATGACGACCTGCTGACGCTGGAGGTCCTGGCGCTGCAGCCGGGCGGCCTCGCGGTGGTAGGCCTCGACCAGCACGCCGTTCTGCACGTCGAGGTTGGACCACACCGCCTTGCCGGCGCGGATCAGCATGTCGGCGTCGATGCCCTCGCCGCTGACCGCGCGGGCGCGGTCGACCAGCGCTCCCCACAGGACCCGGGCCCCGATGATGTAGGCGTTGATGACCAGCTCGAGGGGCACACCCTGCCGGGCCCGCCGTCGTCCGGTCTCGCGCCAGATCTCGTGGGCCTGCTCCATCTGCGAGCGGTCGCCGGCGAGCACCCGCAGGCCGCGCCGGAGGTGCTCGCGGGTGCTCTCTCGCACGTCGACGCGCAGGTCGGGGCCGAAGCGTTCGTACAGGTCGGCGTTGCGCTCGAACAGGGTCAGGGTGATCGTGTCGGCGATCGCGTCGGACTGCGTGTAGAGCAGCGACCAGGCCTGCTCGACGTCGGCGCGGGGCGCCGCGGCGGCGGAGGCCAGCACGGCCGCCGCCGGCTCGCCGGGAAGCACCGGGCCCGCGGGCTGGCCCGTCGGCTGGCCGGACGGGGCGGCTCGCAGCGGGGGTCGACTGTCGGATCGCACAAGGGCACAGTCGCACTCTGCGCCCAAATTTGACCAGACTGTGACCGGGATTGACCGGCTCGGCCAACAAGAATTGTGCGGCGCGCCTAATGCGCGCGCTGTGCGCGCACACCAAGGTGGTGCCGGTCACACACACGTGCGACGATCGGCCGACCCCGTCGCCGACGACCCGCCGACACCCGCCGCCGACCCGCCGACCCCCACCGTGAACGGAGCACTGGATGCCCGAGGCCGCCCCGGCTTCCGCCACCCCGGCCCTCGAGCTGCGCTCGATCACCGTCACCTTCGGTGGCGTGACCGCCCTGGACGGCGCCGGCCTCACCGTCGCCGAGAACTCGGTGCACGGCGTGATCGGCCCGAACGGGGCCGGCAAGACCACGCTGTTCAACGTCGCCTGCGGCTTCATCCGCCCCGACAGCGGCGAGGTGGTGCGCCGCGGCGAGACCCTGGCCCGGCTGCGCCCGCACGAGCTGCCGCGCCACGGCATCTCCCGCACCCTGCAGGGCCTCGGCCTCTTCGACCGGATGAGCGTGCTCGACAACGTGATGACCGGCGCCGACCGGCACGCCACCTCCGGCTTCCTCGGCTCGATGCTCGCCCTGCCGCGCACCGGGCGGGACGAGGCCGGCCTGCGTCGACGCGCGATGGAGGCCCTGGAGCGGTTGCGGATCGCCGAGCACGCGCGCCGCTACCCGCCGAGCCTGCCCTACGCGCTGCGCAAGCGCGTGGCGCTGGCCCGGGCGCTGGTCGCCGAGCCGACCCTGCTGTTCCTCGACGAGCCCGCCAGCGGGCTGTCCACCGAGGAGATGGACGAGCTCGGCGAGCTGATCGTCGGCCTGCGCCCCGAGATGGCCGTGATGCTGGTCGAGCACCACATGGACCTGGTGATGAAGGTGTGCGACCGGATCACCGTCCTGGACTTCGGCAAGGTCATCGCCGACGGCACTCCCGAGCACGTGCAGCAGGACCCCGCGGTGCTGTCGGCCTACCTCGGGAACGACGTGGACGACGACACCGGCGACGACACCGGCGCGGACGAGTCCGCGACCACCGCACCCCGAGGAGCCTGAGATGCTCGAGCTCAAGGGCCTCTCGACCAGCTACGGCCCGGTCCAGGCGCTGCGCGACGTCACCTTCACCGCCGAGTCGGGACGCATCACCGCGGTCCTCGGCGCCAACGGCGCCGGCAAGACGACCCTGCTGCGCACCATCTCCGGTCTGCTGCGGCCCTCCGCGGGCAGCGCGACGTTCGACGGCAAGGACCTCGTCGGCACGTCCCCGGAGCGGATGCCGGCTCTCGGGCTGTCCCACGTGCCCGAGGGGCGCGGCGTGATCACCGAGCTGACCATCGAGGAGAACCTGCGCCTGGGCGGGATGGGCCGCGGCGGCAAGATCCGCGCCGCCGACCTCGACCACGTCTTCGACCTGTTCCCCGTGCTCGGCAAGCGCCGCAGCTCGGTGGCCCACACCCTGTCCGGCGGTGAGCGCCAGATGCTCGTCGTCGGCCGCGCGCTGATGGCCAAGCCGACGATGCTGCTGCTCGACGAGCCCTCCCTGGGCCTCGCGCCGCGAATCGTGTCGCAGATCTTCACGATGCTGCGCACCCTCGTCATCGAGGAGGGCCTCGGCGTGCTGCTCGTGGAGCAGAACGCCCGCAGCGCCCTGTCCATCGCCGACCACGGCGTGGTGCTCAACCTCGGGGCGGTCGTCGCCGACGAGAAGGCCTCCACGCTCGCCGCCGACGACCAGCTTCGACACGCCTACCTCGGCTTCTAGGAGTCTCGATGCAGCTGATCAACACGCTCCTCAACGGGCTCACCACCGGCGCGGTCTTCGCCGCGTTCGCGCTCGCGCTGGTGCTCATCTGGCGCTCCACGCGGGTCGTCAACTTCGCCCAGGCACCGATGGCGATGATCACCACCCTGCTGGCCCTCGACCTGATCGACCGCGGCTTCTCCTACTGGGTCGCCTTCGTGGTCGCCCTGATCGCCGGCCTCGTGCTCGGCGCGGTCGTGGAGTTCACCCTGATCCGCCGCGTCGACCACTCCTCGGAGATCAACCCCGTGATCCTGACCCTGGGCCTGTTCGTGGTGCTGCACGCCGCCGCCGCGATCATCTTCTCCAGCCAGTTCCGCTCCTTCCCCGCGCCGTTCTCCATCCGTGGCCTGGAGATCGGCTCCCGCACCTTCGGCCTCAGCCCGGCCGGCATCTTCATCCTGGCCGCGGTGATGGTGACGATGGCGCTGCTCACGGCGCTGTTCCGGTTCACCGACCTCGGCCTGAAGATGCGGGCCTCGGCGTTCAACCAGGAGGTCGCCACGCTCCTCGGCGTCCGCGTCGGCGCCATGCTGACCCTGGGCTGGGCGCTCGCCGCCGTCGTCGGCTCCCTGTCGGGCCTGCTCATCGCCGGCGGCAGCCTGGTGCACCCCGGCTACATGGACCCTGTCGTGGTCTACGGCTTCGTCGCCGCCGTCCTCGGCGGACTCGACAGCCCCATCGGCGCGGTCGTCGGGGGCCTCATCCTCGGCCTGTCGCTCTCGCTGGTCAGCGGGTACGTCGGCTCCCAGATCGTGCCGCTCGCAGCCCTGGTGATCCTGATGCTGATCCTGACCCTGAAACCGGCCGGCCTGTTCTCCGCCGCCCAGGCGCGACGGGTCTGAGGGGGTCGGGATGTCCATCAAGACCGTCGCCTCCCGGGCCTGGGCCTCGACGCTGACCCGGCACGCGATCGTCGCCGTGGTCGGCCTGCTGATCGCGATCGTCGGTGCTGATGTCGCTCGACGACTTCCGCAACCGCCAGCTCACCGAGCTGGCCTACATCGGCCTTGCCGCCGGTGGCCTGACCGTGCTGACCGGCATCAACGGCCAGATCTCCCTGGGCCACGGGGCCTTCATGGCGATCGGCGCCTACACCACGGCCCTGCTGCTCCAGGAGCCCGACACCGCGCTCCCCCTGCCGATCATCCTGCTGACCTCGCTCGCCGTGGCGCTGCTGGTCGGCATCGTGGTCGGCATCGCCGCCGCCCGCCTGCACGGGCCCTACCTCGCCGGCGCCACGCTGACCCTGGCCATCGCGCTGCCCGGCATCGCGCGCCAGTACACCGACTTCCTCGGCGGCGAGCAGGGCCTGCGGGTCAGCAGCCCGGACGCGCCGGGCTGGTTCCTGGACCTGTTCTACTTTCTCACCGGCACCGAGCCCACGATCACGCAGTACTACGCGATCCTCGGCTGGTTCATCCTGGTCGTGGTGTTCTTCCTGCTGGCCAACCTGATCCGCGGCCGCACGGGGCGCCAGTGGGCGGCGGTGCGCGACGACGAGGTCGCCGCCGAGCTGGCCGGGATCAACCTCGGCCGGGCACGGGTGTCCGCCTTCACCGTCAGCGCCGCGGTGGCGGGTCTCGCCGGCGGGTTGATGGCCATCCAGATCCGTCTCGCCGCCCCGACGGCCTTCGAGCTGACGCTCAGCCTGACCCTGCTCACCGCCGTCGTGCTCGGCGGGCTCGGCACGCTGTCCGGCGCCATCATCGGCGCGGTGATCCTGACCTACACCATCCGCCTGGCCACCGACCTCGGCTCCTCGCTGGGCCTGAGCAGCATCGCCTCGGCCGAGCTCGCCCCGCTGGCCTACGGCACGGTGATGATCGTCGTCATCCTGCTCGCCCCCGCCGGGCTCGTCGGCTCCCTCCTGCGCTGGCGCGCCGCCCGGGCCGCCCGCCGCGCACCGGACCCCTCGGTCTCCGCCCGCGTCGGGCAGGCCGAGCAGACCGAGAAGGCCGACCACCGACCGCACGAAACGGAAGGGCACGGCTCCTCGTCCGAGGAGCGCCCGCGTGCCACCACCACGAAGGGAGAACAGCCATGACCAGCCTCGACCCACGGCGTCAGCGAGGTGCCGCACGCGGTGTGCGCCTCGTCGGCCTCACGGCCGCCGCCACGGCCCTGAGCATGACCCTGGCCGCCTGCGGCGCCGGCTCGGACCGCGAGTCCGACACGAGTGCGGACGGCGGCGGCTCCTCCGAGACGGGCGTCACCGACACCTCCATCAAGCTCGGCGCCCACTTCCCCCTGACCGGGGTGGCCGCCCCCGGCTACAGCGAGATCCCCACGGGCGCGAAGGCCTACTTCGACTACGTCAACGACAACGGCGGCGTCTACGGCCGACAGATCGACTACCTCGTCGAGGACGACGGCTACAACCCCTCCAACACCAGCAAGGTCACCGACCAGCTGGTCCTGCAGGACGAGATCTTCGCGATGGTCGGCGGCCTCGGCACGCCTACCCACTCCGCGGTGATCGACTTCCTGAACCAGGAGAAGGTCCCCGACATGTTCGTCTCCTCCGGCGCGCTCGCCTGGGGTGACGACGTGGAGGAGAACCCCTACACCTTCGGCTGGCAGCCCGACTACGAGATCGAGGGCAAGATCATCGGCCAGTACGTGGCCGAGAACATGCCGGACGCCAAGGTGGGCCTGTTCCTGCAGGACGACGACTTCGGCCGCGACGGGGAGAAGGGCGTGCGCCAGTTCATCGACGACCAGATCGTCGGCGTGGAGCGCTACACCTCCGGCAACACCGACGTCGGCCCGCAGATCGCGGCCCTCAAGGCCTCCGGCGCCGATCTCGTGCTCGGCTTCAACACGCCCTCCTACACCGCGCTCAGCCAGCTCGTCGCGCTGCAGATCGGCTTCAAGCCCGACTGGTACTACTCCAACGTCGGTTCCGACGCGACCCTGGTGGGCTCGCTGCTCAGCCGCTTCTCCGAGGGCGCGGTCGACGGTGGCGGCGCCCTGGACGGTGTGATGACCTCCGAGTACATCCCCGGTGTCGACGCCCCCGAGGACCCCTGGGTCCAGCTGTGGCAGAAGGTCTGGGACGCCAACGGCGGCGACGGCGAGCTGACCAACTACCGCGTCTACGGGATGAGCCAGGCCTACGCCATGGTGCAGGCGCTGATGGCGGCCGGCCCGGACCTGACCCGCGAGGGCCTCGTGGAGACCGTCGAGGAGGTGGAGCTGGGTGGCCCCCCGCTGGCCCCGTTCCGCTACTCCCCCGAGAGCCACCTCGGCATCTCCGGCATGCGCATCGTGGAGATCCAGGGCGAGGCCACCAAGGAGCTGACCCCGGTGCTGGTCACCGACATCGGTGACGCCCCGATCGAGGAGGAGTCGACCGGCGCGGCCGACGACGCCCCGCCCGAGAGCGGCGTGCCGCCCGAGCAGGGCTGACCCGGCACCGCGACACCAGCACGACCCGGGACCCGTACCGGCCGACGGCCGGGGAGCAGGATCACCCTCGCTCCCCGGCCGTCGGCGCGTCGTCGCCCACCGGGCCGCGCACCGCGCGATCCTCACCTCGGGCCCGCACCGCACGGCCCGCACCGCACCGCACGGCCCGCACCGCACCGCACCGCACCAAGACTCCAGAGGGAGAGCACCATGTTGAGACGCATCGCAGGACCCGCCAGCCGATTCGTGGAGCGCTGGCTGCCCGGCGCGTTCGTCTTCGCCGTCGCCCTGACGTTCATCGTCGCGGCGCTCGCGCTGCTGCTGACCGACACCGGCCCGAAGGAGCTCAGCGTCGCCTGGGGCACCGGGCTGACCGACCTGCTCGCCTTCATGACGCAGGTCGCGCTGGTGCTGCTGCTGGGCTACACCCTGGCCAACATCCCCCTCGTGCGTCGCTTCCTGGCCGTGGTCGCCCGGGTGCCCCGCGGGACCCGCTCGGCCTACGCGTTCGTGACCGTCGTGGCCGGGCTGGCCTCGCTGCTCAGCTTCGGCCTGGGCCTGATCGTGGGCGGCGTGGTCGCCGTCGAGGTCGCCCGCCGCTTCCGCGACAAGGGCACGCCGCTGCACTACCCGCTGCTCGTCGCGGCGGCCTACTCCGGCTTCGTGGTGTGGCACATGGGCTACTCGGGCTCCGGGCCGCTCAACGCCGCCACCGAGAGCGGCGTGTACAACACCACCCTGGACATGGGCGTCGTCCCGGTCTCGCAGACCATCTTCGCGTGGTGGAACATCGCCGCGATCGTGGTGACGCTGGTGGTCCTGGCCGTGACCCTGCCGCTGATGGCTCCCGGCAAGGGCGAGACGGTCCGGGAGGCGCCCGTCGAGGCGCTCGAGGTGGTCGCGGACGAGCACGGCGCGGACGGCCCCCAGGAGTCCGGGTCGCCGGCCGACCGGATCGAGACCTCACGTCTGGTCACCCTCGCGATGGGCCTGTTCCTCGGCCTGTACCTGGTGTTCTACTTCCTCGACAACGGCTTCAACCTGACCCTCGACATCGTCAACTGGACGTTCCTGTGCCTGGTCCTGCTGATCGTGGGCAACGCCCGCGAGCTCGCCGCCCTCGTGGCCCGCGGCGGGCGCACGGTCGTCGAGGTCCTGCTGCAGTACCCGCTCTACGCCGGCATCGCGGCGATGATGTCGGCCAGCGGGCTGGCCACGATGCTCAGCGACAGCATCGTCTCGGCTGCGACGCCGGGCACGCTCGGCGTGTTCGCGTTCCTCGCCGCCGGCCTGGTCAACGTCTTCGTGCCCTCCGGTGGCGGCCAGTTCGCCCTGCAGGCGCCGATCTTCGCCACCGCGGCACAGTCGCTCGACGTCGCGCAGCCCGTGGTCATCATGGCCATCGCCTACGGCGACCAGTGGACCAACATGATCCAGCCGTTCTGGGCCGTGCCGCTGCTGGCCGTCGCAGGGCTCAAGGTGCGCGACATCCTGGGCTACACCTCGGTCGTGCTGCTGATCACCGGCGTGGTCTTCGCCGGCACCCTGCTGCTGGTCGGGGCGGGTTGAGCCGGCCTCAGCCGAGGAGCTCGACGAGGAGCCGTTCGACCCGGGCGCGGATCTCCTCGCGGATCGGGCGGACGGCCTCGAGGTCCTGGCCGGCAGGGTCGTCGAGCGCCCAGTCCTCGTACCGGGTCCCCGGAAAGTACGGGCACGCGTCACCGCAGCCCATCGTGACCACGACGTCCGAGACCTGTACGGCGTCCTCGCGGAGGACCTTCGGCTGCGCGCGGGAGATGTCGATGCCCTCCTCGGCCATCGCCTGGACCGCGACCGGGTTGACCGCCCCCGCCGGGGCCGAGCCCGCCGAGAGCACCTCGACGCGCCCGGCACCGAGGTGGGCCAGGTAGCCGGCCGCCATCTGGGAGCGCCCGGCGTTGTGCACGCAGACGAACAGCACGGTCGGCCGCGTCGTCGATCCGGAGCCGGAGTCCGGCGGGGGATCGGGGCTGGGGCCGTGGCTGGGGCCGTGGCTGGGGTCGTGGCTGGGGTCGTGGCTGGGGTCGTGGCTGGGGTCGGGGCTGGGGCTCATCGGGTCTCCTCGGGCAGCGACACGGGCGGGTACAGGACGTGGACGGCGTCGGAGAAGAACCGGGTGTCGGAGAACATCCGGGCGACGATCACCAGGACCAGGATGTCACGGGTGCTGACCAGGCCCCGGGCACGCTCGACGAGGGTGACCACCGGGTCGAAGGCGGCCGAGACCGGCTGCAGCGCGAGGAACAGCGCGATCAGCGCCGCCCCGGCGACCAGCGTTCGCGGGGCCGGGGTCTGCGGGGCCGGGGTCCGCGGGTCCGCAGCCCGACCTCCTCGAGCACCGTGAGGTGGTGGCCGATCGTGGGGCTGGGACAGGTCGAAGGCGTCCTGGAGGTCGCACGCGCACGCCTCGCCCCCGGGGTGGGCCGCCACCAGGGACAGCAGGCGCAGCCGCACGGGGTCGGCGAGCGCCTTGAGCAGCGGGGTGACCTGGGCGGCGCGCTCGGCGGGCAGCGGACAAAGATCCCTGCGGACCCGGCCGCCTCCAGCGCCTGCTGCGGCAGGCTCAGGACGTGGTCCCCGCGCGCCGGACCTCCAGGACGCGGAACCCCTTGGCGCTGGCCAGCCGGGTGGTCGGCCACCCCTGCTCGTCCAGCCAGCGCGCCAGCGAGTCGGCGCCGAGGTTCTTGCCCACCACCAGCACCGCCCGGCCACCGGGGGCCAGGCGGGGCAGCCAGGTGAGCAGCAGCGCGTGCAGGGCCGGCTTGCCGATCCGGATCGGCGGGTTGGACCAGATCTCGTCCCAGGGCGCGGGGTCGGTGGCCAGGACGGCCTCGGGGGTGCCGACCAGGACCCGGTCGGCCACCCCGAGCGACGTGACGTTCTCAGCTGTCAGGGCCAGCGCGCGCTCGTTGACGTCGACGGCGGTGACGTGGGCATGCGGCAGCGTGGTGGCCAGGGCGGTGGCCAGCAGACCGTAGCCGCAGCCGAGGTCGAGCACCCGGCCCACGTGCCGGGGCGGGTCGGTCTCGCGCAGCAGCACCGAGGTCCCCTGGTCGACCCGGCCCTGGGCGAAGACCCCGGAGCCCGAGACCAGGTCCAGGGTGCGGCCCCACACCTCGGCGCGCACCGGGGCCCGCCGGAAGGCGACGGCGGGGTCGGCGGAGAAGTAGTGGTCCTCGCTCACGAGCACGCCCCGCCGACCAGCTCGTGCTCCTCGCGACGCCGTCGGGTCTGCTCGGCCCGCGCGGCCAGCGCGGGCTCGGCCGGGTAGCCGACCTCCTCCAGCGTCAGTCCCCGCGCGGGCGCCACCACGACCGACGGGTCCCGCCGGCGGGCGGCGAGCAGCTCGGCGGGCCAGGCCGGCGAGCGGCGCCCCTCCCCCACGGCCACCAGGCACCCGACCAGCGAGCGCACCATCGAGTGGCAGAACGCGTCGGCGCGCACCACCACCTCGACCAGGCCGTCGCGGTCGCGGCCCAGGTCGAGGTCGAGCAGCGTGCGGATCGTCGTGGCGCCCGGACGCCGCTTGCAGAACGCCGCGAAGTCGTGACGGCCCAGCAGCGCGGCCGCCGCCCCGTGCATCACCTCGAGGTCCAGCTCACGCGGCCAGCCCAGCACGTGGCCGCGGGCCCGCGGGTCCATCAGCTCGGGCGCGTCGGCCACGCGGTAGACGTAGCGCCGCCACAGCGCCGAGAAGCGGGCGTCGAAGCCGTACGGCGCCTCGAGCACGCGCCGGACGCGGACGTCGGCCGGGAGGATCCCGTTCAGCCGGCGCACCAGCCGCACGGGTCCCTCGGGCGCGGAGCGGGCGACCAGCCCGGGGTCGACGTCGACGTGGCAGACCTGGCCCCGCGCGTGCACCCCGGCGTCGGTGCGTCCGGCGCAGATGACCCGCACGGCCGCGCTCGTCGGCGGCACCCGCAGCGAGGTCGTCAGCGCCGCCACCAGCTCCTCCTCCACGGTGCGCAGGCCCGGCTGCGCCGCCCAGCCGTGGAAGTCGGCGCCGTCGTAGGCGAGGTCGATCCGCAGGCGCACCGGGCCAGCCTAGGGCGTGCCCGGTCCTGACCCGGCGCGTGTCCCGCGCGCGGCGCGACCCGCCCCTTCGCGATGCCCCGGTGCGCGGGGCCCGACTACGGTTGCGCGGTGAGGACCCCCACCCTGCTGCTCGTCTCCGGCGAGCACCTCGACGAGCTGAGTGCCGGCTTCGGCCGCTACACCGACGACTACGACGTCCGCACCGCCACCACCTGCTCGGAGGCCCTCGACGTCGCCGAACAGGTGCGCGCCGGGGGCGGCCAGGTCGCCCTGTTCGTCAGCGACTCCCGTCTGCCCGACAGTGCGATCCTCACCGCGTTCCACGCCTGGCGCACCGTCGTGCCCTCGGCGCGCCGCCTGGTCGCCGCGCACCGCGACTGGTTCCTCGCCGACGCCGACGCGCTGCGGCCCGGGATGGCCAGCGGCAAGTACGACGCCTACCTGCTGATGCCGCAGGCCGCGCGCGACGAGGAGTTCCACCACGCCGTCAGCGAGCTGCTCTCCGAGTGGGCCTCCACCGCCGCGACCCCCGAGGTGGAGTCGGTGCAGGTGATCAGCCCCGTGATGGACTCCCTGACGCTGAACATCCGCGACTTCCTGGACCGGATGGGCCTGCCGCACGGCGTCCACGACCCGGCCAGCACGGTGGGCCGCGCCGCCGCGGCCGAGCTGCCCGAGGGCACCGAGACCCCCTGGCTCGTGCCGATGGACCGCGCCGTCAGCGCCCCCCGCTCGGTGCGCGACGTCGCCCTCGCGGTCTACGGCCGTGCCACCGACGCCGACCTCGAGCAGGTCGTCGACGTGGCCGTCGTCGGCGGCGGACCGGCCGGCCTGGCCGCCGCGGTCTACGCCGCCTCGGAGGGGCTGTCCACCGTCGTCCTGGAGGCCGAGGCGATCGGCGGCCAGGCGGGCACCTCGTCGATGATCCGCAACTACCTCGGGTTCCCACGCGGCATCTCCGGGATGCGGCTGGCTCAGCGGGCCCGCAACCAGGCCCTGCGCTTCGGGACCCGGTTCCTGGCCGGCTGGCTGGTCGAGGGCCTCACCCCCTGCGCCGAGGGCGAACCGCACCGGCTGCGCACCGACGAGGGGGACCTGCTCGCCCGGTCGGTGGTCGTCGCCACCGGCGTCACCTACCGCAAGCTGCGCGTGGAGCCGCTCGAGATGCTCGTCGGAGCCGGCGTCCACTACGGCGCGGCGATGACCGCGGCCCGCGAGATGGTCGACCAGGACGTCGTGGTCGTGGGCGGCGGCAACTCCGCCGGCCAGGCGGCGGTGCACCTGGCCCGCTTCGCGCGCTCGGTGACGGTGGCGGTCCGCCGCGGCGGGCTCGCCGAGACGATGTCGTCCTACCTGCTCGACGAGATCACCCACCACCCGCGGATCACCGTGCTGCCGCACACGCAGGTGGTCGACGGCGGGGGCGACGGCCGTCTGCAGTGGGTGCGCCTCGAGGACGTGCGCGACGGCACCGGCGAGGACCGCGCCGTCGGCGGGCTGTTCCTGCTCCTCGGCGCCGAGCCCCACTGCGAGTGGCTGCCCGACGACGTGGCCCGCGACGAGCGAGGCTTCGTGCTGACCGGGCGCGACGTGCCCCGCGAGCAGTGGCTCGACCCCCTGCCGCCGGCGAGCCTGGGCACCTCGGTGCCCGGCATCTTCGCCGTCGGCGACATCCGCGCCGGGTCCATGAAACGGGTCGCCGCCGCGTCCGGCGAGGGCGCCTCGGTGGTGCCCCTGGTGCACGGCTGGCTCGAGGCCGCCCGCCGCTGACCTAGTCCAGCTCGTGGCTCCACGGCGGGTCGGCCCCCGGCCGGGATACGGTGACCGCGGCCAGCCGGGCCGCGCGGGCCAGCACCTCGCCCCGCTCGCGCGCGGCGTCGTCCCAGAGGGCGTCGATGATGCCGGCCGAGAACGTGTCACCGGCGCCGATGGTGTCGGCCACCTGTGGGCACCGACTCCACGGCGACCGAGCCCGACGCCTCGTACCAGACCGCGCCCGACCCACCCCGGGTCACCACGACGCCGGAGGCGCCGAGGTCGAGCAGACGCGAGGCGGCCCCGGCCTCGCCGAGCGCGGGTAGAGCGTGCTCGAGGTCCTCGTCACTGGCCTTGACGACGTCGCACAGCGCGGCGACCCGTTCCACCCGCGCGACCACGTCGGACCCGGTGCCGGTGATCGCGGGCCGCGCGTTGACGTCGTAGGTCACCGGACGCCGTCGTCGAGACCCTCCAGCAGCGCGACCACGTCGTCGGCGCCGGGTGCCAGCACGGCGCCGAGGGAGCAGGCGTGCACGACCAGCGGGGAGCGGTCGTGCACCGGGCCGAGGCGCCACTCGAGGTCGAACTCGTAGGAGGCGGCGCCGTCGCGGCCCGATCGTGGCCTCGGCGCGTCGAGGTGTGGCCGAGCGCGAGCGGGGTCGCAGGCCAGCTCCACGCCGGCCGCCGCGAGGTGCGTCGGCGAGCAGGCGCCCGTGGCCGGTCGTCGGCGAAGCGGTCGCGAACCGGACCGGGCGCCCCAGCCGGGCCAGCGCGACGGCGACGTTGGCGGCGCTGCCGCCCGGCGTACTCGCCCGGGCTCGCCGTCGGCGGCGAGGACGATGTCGACGAGGGCCTCGCCGACGACGAGGACGTCATCCATGCGGAGGTCTCCCGCACGGGGCAAGGTCCGGCACCGGCGGGCCGGACCGTCCCGCCTGCCGACCGCACCTCGAGGCTGCGGGCCATGGAGACTCCAGCCGCTGGACCCCGGCGCGCCGACGAGCCGCCCTTCGAGCAGCTGCGGCGCCAGATCGCGGCCCGCGCGGCCAGCGGCGACCTGGCGCCCGGCACCCGGCTGCCGACCGTCCGGGCGCTGGCGGCCGAGGCACGCCTCGCGGTGAACACCGTCGCGCGGGTCTACCGGGAGCTCGAGGCGGACGGCGTGGTGGTCACCGAGGGCCGGCGCGGGACGTTCGTGGCGGGCACCCCGCCGCGGGCTCCGCCGGCGCCCGCCGGGCCGCGGACGAGTACGCCGCCGGGTGCGCCGGCTCGGCGGTCTACCTGGCCGAGGCGCACGAGCTGCTCGACGAGTCCTGGTCCGGCGCCGCGCGGCACCCGGGACGGCGGGCCGGACAGCCCCCGGCACCCGGCCGCACCTGTGGACAACCCGCGTCACCGGCCCCCTGACTGTCCCCACCGCCTGTCAGCGTGGTCGGCACGCACCCACGGAGGAACCCATGACCGACCATGACCCGATCCTCGCCAAGGTCCGCAAGCTGCTGGCCATGGCCGAGGACCCGGCAGCGACGGAGCCGAGGCCGTGACCTACACCGCCAAGGCGGCCCAGCTCATCGCCGACTACGGCATCGACCAGGCCCTGCTCGGCGCAGGCGGACCCCGCCTCCGACCCGGTGGGCGACCGGGTGCTGACCATGGACGCGCCGTACGCCGCCGACAAGGCCGACCTGCTGTGGACCGTCGCCCTCGGCTGCGGTGCAGCTGCGGTGCAGCGCACCCGCTGGCGCGAGGGACGCAAGGACTCTCGCTGCACCTGTTCGGCCACGACTCCGACCTCGAGCGCACCGAGCTGCTCTTCACCAGCCTGCTCCTCCAGGCCGCCACCGGATCTGGCCCGGACCCGCGTCCCGCCCCGCGAGCACAAGGCCGCCTTCCGCCGGTCCTGGCTCGCCGGCTTCCGGATGGCCGTCGGCGCCGGCCGCCTCGAGGCCGCGGAGCGGCGGGCCGAGGCAGCGTCCGCGGAGCGGTTCCGCGCGTCCGGCACCTCGACCGAGCTGGTCCTCGCCGACCGGTCCGCCCTCGTCGAGTCCGCCGTGGCCACGACGCCTACCCGCGGCCCGCCACCGCCCGGCCCCGGCGCTGTCCGGGTCGGGCGGGGCCGACGGGTGGGCCGCCGGTCGCCGCGCCGACCTGGGCGAGCGGCGGGTCGGTCGCGTCCGGCGTCGCCTGCCCCGCGCGGCTGACGGGGGCGCAGCGGGTCGAGCGCCACCGCGATCGAGCACCTGGACCAGGCGCGGCGCCCCGTGAGGTCCCGGGTCGAGCGCGGTAGGCCGAGCCCTGGAGCGCCGGGCCACCACCGTCGTGTCACGGCTGGTCGACCGCGTGGACGCCGAGCAGGCCGCAACCCCCGCGACGGGCGCGAGACGGACGAAGGCCCGCCACCCGAGCGGGTGACGGGCCCTGGTCGGGGTGCTGCGTGCGGGTCAGGCCTTGTCCTCGGCGGACGCCTCGGCGTCCTCGGTCTCCTCGGCCGCGGCGACGTGCTCGCCGGGGCGGCCTCGGTGCCGGCGACGTCTCGACCGGGGACGTCCTCGGCCGGGGCGTCCTCGGCCGGGGCCTCGACGGCCTCGTCCGTCGGTCTCCTCGGCGGGAGCCTCCGCCGCGGGCCGGCGGACTTCGGCGCCGCGGGCTTCGACGACTTCGACGCGGCCGGCTTCGGCGTGTACGCCTCGGTCACGAGCTCGATGACCGCCATGGGGGCGTTGTCGCCCTTGCGGGGGCCGATCTTGGTGATCCGGGTGTAGCCACCCGGACGCTCGGCGAAGCGTCGGGCGCGATCTCGGTGAACAGCACGTGCACGACCGACTTGTCGCGGATGGTCTTGAGGACCTCGCGACGGTTGTGCAGGTCGCCCTTCTTGGCCTTGGTGATCAGCTTCTCCGCGTACCGGGCGCAGGGTCCGCGCCTTGGCCTCGGTGGTGGTGATCCGGCCGTGCTCGAACAGCGCGGTGGCCAGGTTCGCGAGGATGAGGCGCTGGTGGGCCGGGCTGCCGCCGAGGCGGGTGCCCTTCTTGGGAGTGGGCATGTGCTTCTCGATTCTCCCGGGCCGTGTCAGGTACCCGGGTAGACGACCGTGCCGATTTTCAGGGTACGGGGCGGCCGCCGAGTGCCGCCCGGCGGCGGGATCAGTACTGCTCGTCCTCGACGAACGCGTCGTCGTCGTCGTCGCCGTACGCCGCCAGGGCCGCGTGGCCGGGTCGAAGCCGGGCGCGCTGTCCTTGAGGGACAGACCCATCTCGACCAGCTTGGCCTTGACCTCGTCGATCGACTTGGCACCGAAGTTGCGGATGTCGAGCAGGTCCTGCTCCGAGCGCGCGATCAGCTCACCCACGGTGTGGATGCCCTCGCGCTTGAGGCAGTTGTAGGACCGGACGGTCAGCTGCAGGTCCTCGACCGGGCAGGGCCAGGTCGGCGGCGAGCTGCTCGTCGACCGGCGACGGGCCGATGTCGATGCCCTCGGCCTCGACGTTGAGCTCACGGGCCAGGCCGAACAGCTCGACCAGGGTCTTGCCGGCCGAGGCGATCGCGTCGCGCGGCTGCATCGAGGGCTTGGTCTCGACGTCGATGACCAGCTTGTCGAAGTCGGTGCGCTGCTCGACTCGGGTGGCCTCGACCTTGTAGGTCACCTTCAGCACGGGGCTGTAGATCGAGTCGACCGGCATCCGGCCGATCTCGTTGTCGGCGGCCTTGTTCTGGACCGCCGAGACGTAGCCGCGGCCGCGCTCGACGACGAGCTCCATCTCGAGCTTGCCCTTCTCGTTGACAGGGTGGCGAGGCGCAGGTCGGGGTTGTGCACCTCGACGCCGGCCGGCGGGGCGATGTCGGCGGCGGTGACGTCACCGGGGCCCTACTTGCGGAGGTACATGGTGACGGGCTCGTCGTGCTCGGAGGAGACGACGAGGGACTTCAGGTTGAGGATGATCTCGGTGACGTCCTCCTTGACCCCCTCGACGGTGGAGAACTCGTGCAGCACGGTGTCGATCTTGATGCTGGTGACCGAGGCGCCGGGGATCGAGGAGAGCAGGGTGCGACGCAGGCGAGTTGCCGAGGGTGTAGCCGAAGCCCGGCTCGAGGGGCTCGATGACGAACCTCGAGCGGAACTCGTCGACGAACTCTTCGGACAGGGTGGGGCGCTGGGCGATGAGCACTGTTCTTTCCTTTCCGGGCCCACCCGCTATTTGACGGGCTCGAATCCGCAAGTGGTGACGGAGACGGCGGTGCGGGGGACGGCGGGGGGTCCCCGGGCGACCCCCGACCGAATTACTTCTTGGAGTAGAACTCCACGATGAGCTGCTCCTGGACCGGGACGTCGATCTGGGCGCGGACCGGGACGCGGTGGACCAGGATGCGCATGCGGCCCGGGATCGCCTCGAGCCACGCCGGGACGATCCGCTCGCCGTGGGTCTCGCGAGCCACGATGAAGGGGGTCATCTCGAGCGACTTCTCGCGGACGTCGATGATGTCGTACTGCGGTGACCTGGTACGACGGGATGTCGACCTTGTGGCCGTTGACCTTGAAGTGGCCGTGCGCGACGAGCTGACGCGCGTGCCGACGGGTGCGGGCGAAGCCGGCGCGGTAGACGACGTTGTCGAGGCGGCACTCGAGCAGCTGCAGCAGGTTGTCACCGGTCTTGCCGGGGCGACGGGTGGCCTCGTCGTAGTAGTTGTGGAACTGCTTCTCCATCACGCCGTAGGTGAAGCGGGCCTTCTGCTTCTCCTGCAGCTGGTTGCGGTACTCGGACTCCTTGATGCGGGTGCGACCGTGCATGCCGGGGGGGTACGGGCGCTTCTCGAACGCCGCGTCGCCGCCGACGAGGTCGACGCCGAGACGGCGGGACTTCCGGGTCATGGGGCCGGTGTAGCGGGCCATGTTTCAGTCTCCTGATTCTGCGAAGGTCTCGGCGGTCAGACGCGACGGCGCTTGGGCGGGCGGCAGCCGTTGTGCGGCGTGGGCGTGACGTCGGGGATCGTGCCGACCTCGAGCCCGATCGCGCCCAGCGAGCGGATCGCGGTCTCGCGGCCCGAGCCCGGGCCCTTCACGAAGACGTCGATCTTCTTCATGCCGTGCTCCATGGCACGGCGGCCGGCGGCCTCCGCTGCCATCTGCGCGGCGAACGGGGTGGACTTGCGCGAGCCCTTGAAGCCGACGGTGCCGGCTGAGGCCCACGCGATCACGGCGCCCGTGGGGTCGGTGATCGTGACGATCGTGTTGTTGAACGTGCTCTTGATGTGGGCTTCGCCCTGAGCGACGTTCTTCTTCTCCTTGCGGCGCACCTTCTTGGCGCCCGCAGCCTGTCGGCTCTTGGGAGGCATCTGCTATCTCCTGGGTTGGCTGGTGTGTGAGGTCGGTGAGCTGAGGGTGAGGCAGGGAGCCCGGGGCCGGCCGCTGAGCGGGAGGGTCAGCGGGTCTTCTTCTTGCCGGCGACGGTGCGCTTCGGGCCCTTGCGGGTGCGCGCGTTGGTCTTGGTGCGCTGGCCACGGACAGGGAGGCCCTGGCGGTGGCGGCGACCCTGGTAGCTGCCGATCTCGATCTTGCGACGGATGTCGGCCTGGACCTCACGACGGAGGTCGCCCTCGATCTTGAAGTCTGGCCTCGATCGCGTCGCGGAGCGCGACCAGCTCGTCGTCACCGAGCTTGTGGACCCGGGTGTCCGGGTCGACGTTGGTGGCGGCGAGGAGCTGCTGGGAGCGGGTACGGCCGATGCCGTAGATGTAGGTGAGTGCGATCTCCACGCGCTTGTCACGCGGGAGGTCGACACCAACGAGGCGTGCCATGAGTGGCGTGTCCCTTCGGTTGTGGTGCTGGAGGTGTCTGGTCGTGCCGCGTCCCGGGCTCGTGTGCCGGGCTCCGGCCTCTGCTCCGGGGGTGGTCGGTCGCTGGGCGGGCGTGCACGGTGCGTCTTAGCGATCACGTGGTGGGTGGTGCGGTGGTGCTGGTGGTGCGGTCGTGGGGCCGGGGCCCTGCGGCGCCGGGGGTCAGCCCTGGCGCTGCTTGTGGCGCGGGTTGGAGCAGATCACCATGACGCGGCCGTGGCGACGGATCACCTGGCACTTGTCACAGATCGGCTTGACGCTCGGGTTGACCTTCATGTCAGGCCCTTTCTTGGTGCGGTATGCGGTCGGTTACTTGTACCGGTAGACGATGCGGCCGCGGGTGAGGTCGTAGGGCGAGAGCTCCACCACGACCCGGTCCTCGGGGAGGATGCGGATGTAGTGCTGACGCATCTTGCCGCTGATGTGGGCCAGCACCTTGTGCCCGTTGCTCAGCTCGACGCGGAACATCGCGTTGGGCAACGCCTCGACGACGGTGCCCTCGATCTCGATGACGCCTTCTTTCTTCGGCATGTCCTCCGCAATCTCGTTCGTCCTGCTGTCGTCCACCGTCGTCCACAGAACCTCCCGCCACTCCTGATGGGCCGGAGTGGACCTCGTGCTGCCGCTGCGTGCGCCACGCCCGGGCACGCGCGACGCTCGCTGGACGAGACACGCGGGCACGGGAAGCCGCTAGGCACCACGAAACAGACCCACGTTGGGCCGACACACCAGTCTAGGCGCAGGCCGGCGAGAAACACGAATCGTCCCGGCGCGGCCGGCTCGCGCGGTGACGCGGGCCCCGGAGCGCGGCCACCGGCGGACCGTCGTGGTCGTGTCGTCAGCCCGCGAGCAGCCGCAGCGTGCGCTCCCGCTCGATCGCGCGGGCCGGCTCGGCGTCCACGTGGCTCCGGCGACCGGGTGCACCATCACCTCGCCCACGTCGTGCTCGGCGGCGAGGCGGTCGAGGTCCTCGCGGGCGGAGTCGGGGGTGCCGACCACCCAGCGACGACGCATCGCCTCCAGCAGGTCGCGGTGCGGCTCGGGCAGCGCGGCGGCCTGCTTCTCGGCCTCCTCGACCAGCAGCTGGGCCCCATCGGCCCGCCGGTGCGCAGGGCGACCATGGCCAGCAGCTGGGGCAGCGCGAGCAGCTCGGCCTCCTCCGCGGTCTCGGCCACCGCGACGTTGACGGTCAGGAAGGTGCGCGGCGAGCGGTCCTCGCCCGCCGCGCCCGGCGTGGGGGTGAAGCCGTCACGGTACAGCGCGAGCGCCTCGGCGGTGCCCTGACCGGCGAAGTGGTGGGCGAAGACGTAGGGCAGGCCGCGGGACGGCGGCGAGCCGTGCGGAGTAGTCGGAGGACCCGAGCAGCCACAGGGTCGGGCACCGAGCGAGCCGCCGGGGTCGCGCGCAGCACGTGCGAGCGTCCGCCGACCGAGACGCCCACGCCCCCGGGCGCCATCATGGCCACCACGTTGTCCACGTACTCGGGGAACCGGTTCACCGCGTCGTCGTCGACTCCCCCGGCGCCGTGGCGCAGGGCGAAGGAGGTCACCGGGTCGGTGCCGGGTGCCCGGCCGATGCCGAGGTCGATGCGGCCCGGGAAGGCCGCCTCCAGCAGGGCGAACTGCTCGGCCACCACCAGCGGGGCGTGGTTGGGGAGCATCACGCCGCCCGAGCCGACCCGGATCCGCCGGGTGGCGGCGGCGAGCAGGGCCACGACGAGCGGCGGGTTCGTCGCCGCCACCGCGGCCATGTTGTGGTGCTCGGCCACCCAGTAGCGCCGGTAGCCGGCCTCGTCGGCGGCGACGGCCAGCGACCGGGCCGCGTCCAGGGCGTCGCTGCTCGACTGGTCGGTGCGGACCGGGACCAGGTCGAGCACGGAGAGGACCGGGTGTGTCTGCGGGGCGCGTGTGGAGGACATCGTCTGCTCCAACGCGCCCGGGCCGAGCCGGATTCCCGTCGTGCGCTCAGGCGTCGGCGCGCTCGTCCGCGCGGTCCTTGGCCAGGCTGGCGACGGCGGTCACGACCAGGATCCCGACGATGGCCACCAGCGAGACCCAGATCGGCACCTCCGGGGCCCACGGCACCGGTCGCCCGCCGTACAGGAACGGCAGCTCGTTGGCGTGCAGCGCCTCGAGGATCAGCTTGACGCCGATGAAGCCGAGGAGCACCGAGAGGCCCAGCGACAGGTACACCAGGCGCTCGAGCAGGCCGCCGATGAGGAAGTACAGCTGGCGCAGGCCCATCAGCGCGAAGACGTTGGCGGTGAAGACCAGGTACGGCTCGCTGGTGAGTCCGAAGATGGCCGGGATGGAGTCGAGGGCGAACAGCAGGTCGGTGACGCCGAGGGAGACGACGACGATGAACATCGGGGTCAGCACCCGGGCGCCGTTCTCGTGGGCCAGGACCGTCACGCCGTGCCAGGTCTCGGTCAGCGGCAGGTGGCCGCGCAGCCATCCGACCACACGGGGCTCGTCGTACTGCTCGCCGTCCATGTCGTCGTCACGGGCGAGCTTGACCGCGGAGTAGATCAGGAAGAGCCCGAAGACGTAGAAGATCCAGCTGAACTGGGCGATGGCCGCCGCGCCGACAGCGATGAAGGCGCCCCGCATCAGCAGGGCGATGACGATGCCCACCAGCAGCGCCGTCTGCTGGTACTCCCGGGGCACGCCGAGCTTGGCCATGATGATGAGGAACACGAAGAGGTTGTCCACGGAGAGCGAGTACTCGGTGAGCCACCCGGCGAAGAACTGCCCCCCGTAGGTGCCGCCGGCGAAGAACCACACGGCGAGGCCGAAGACCACCGCGGCGCCGACGAAGAACGCCAGGGCGCGCGCGCACTCGCGCAGGCTGGGTTCGTGCGGGCGACGCCCCACGATCACCACGTCGAAGAGGAGGACTGCGACGGTGACGACGACCGTCACGCCCCAGATCCAGGGATGGATGTCCACGAGGCTCCTGTCGGGATCAGGCCGGACCGCGCGGCCCGGGCCGAGGACCAACCTAGCGTCCCCCGAAGGGTGCCCCGAGGCGGCTCAACGCCTCCTGGCCGCCGTCGAGCGCGGTGAGCACCCAGGCGCCGGCGCCGGTGAGCACGAAGGTGTGCTCGTAGTGGGCAGCCCACGAGCCGTCGGCGCTGACCACCGTCCAGTCGTCCTCGAGCACGACGGTCTCCGGACGCCCCAGGGTGAGCATCGGCTCCACCGCCAGCGCCAGTCCCTCGACGGTGCGCGCGCCACGGCCGGGGCGACCCAGGTTGGGCACGTCGGGCGGCAGGTGCATGGCCGTGCCGATGCCGTGGCCGGTGTAGTCCGCGACGATGGAGAACCCGCTCTCGGCGCGCACGTGGCTCTCGACCGCGTGCGAGATGTCACCGACCCGGCCGGTCGGCGTCGCGGCGGCGATGCCGCGCCACATCGCCTCCTCGGTGACCCGCATCAGCTCGCGGACGTCCGGGGCCACCTGGCCCAGCGCCACCGTCGTCGCGGCGTCGCCGTGCCAGCCCTCCACGATCGCGCCGCAGTCGATCGAGACCAGGTCGCCCTCGGCCAGCACGCGCGCCGAGGGGATCCCGTGCACGACCTCGTCGTTGACCGAGACGCAGATCGAGGCCGGGAACCCCTGGTAGCCCAGGAAGGACGGCGTGGCGCCCTGGGACCGGATGCTGTCCTCGGCGAGCCCGTCGAGCTCGGCCGTGCTCATCCCGGGAGCGACCTGCTCGCGCAGGAGCTCCAGGGTGCGGCCCACGACCAGGCCGGCGCGACGCATCACGTCGACCTGCCCGGCGCTCTTGACCTCGAGCCCGCGTCCGAACCAGGACACCGCGGTGCGGCTCAGCCCCGGGGCGCGGCGGGCAGGGCGTCGAGCACCCGCTGGGTGACCTCGTCGACCTCGCCCATGCCGTCGACCTCGACGAGCAGCCCGCGGTCGCGGTAGACGCCGATCAGCGGGGCGGTCTGCTCGCCGTAGACCTCCTGGCGGCGGCGCACGACGTCCTCGGTGTCGTCGGTGCGACCCTCGGTCTCGGCCCGCTTGACCAGCCGGTCGACGAGCTCCTCGGTGTCGACCTGGAGCACCACCGCGGCGTCGATCTCGTGGCCGAGCTCGGTGACCATGCCGTCGAGCTCCTCGACCTGGGCGGTCGTGCGCGGGTAGCCGTCGAGCAGGAAACCGCCGCGGGCGTCGTCCTCGGCGATGCGGGCCCGGACCATCTGGTTGGTCACCTCGTCGGGGACGTACTCGCCGGCGTCCATGTAGCGCTGGGCCTCGCGACCCAGCTCGGTGCCCTCGGACACGTTGGCCCGGAAGATGTCGCCGGTGGAGATCGCCGGGACGCCGACGTGCTCGGCCACCCGTGCGGCCTGGGTGCCCTTGCCCGCTCCGGGGGGGCCCATCAAGATCAGCCTCATGAACGCAGGAATCCTTCGTAGTTGCGCTGCTGCAGCTGGCTCTCGATCTGCTTCACCGTGTCCAGGGCCACGCCGACCATGATCAGGATCGACGTCCCACCGAAGGGGAAGTTCTGGTTCGCCCCGATGAGCACGAGCGCGATCAGCGGGATCAGGGCGATCAGTCCGAGGTACAGCGCGCCGGGCAGCGTGATGCGGGACAGGACGTAGGACAGGTAGTCCTCGGTCGGCTTTCCCGCCCGGATCCCGGGGATGAAGCCGCCGTACTTCTTCATGTTGTCCGCCACCTCGGTGGGGTTGAAGGTGATCGACACGTAGAAGTAGGTGAAGAAGACGATGAGCGCGAAGAAGGTGACCATGTACACCGGGTGCGCGCCGGTCTGGAAGTAGCGCGAGATCCAGGAGACCCACGCGGCGTCGCTGTTCTGGTTGAACTGCACCGCCATGGCGGGCAGGTAGAGCAGCGAGCTGGCGAAGATGACCGGGATGATGCCGGCCTGGTTGACCTTGAGCGGGATGTACGTCGAGGAGCCGCCGAACATCTTGCGGCCCACCATCCGCCGCGCGTACTGCACGGGGATGCGCCGCTGCGCCTGCTCGACGAAGATCACGGCCGCGATCACGACCAGGCCGATGGCCAGGACGAGGGCGAAGACCCACCAGCCCTGGCTGATGCGGACCTGCCACAGGGCCGAGGGGAAGGTCGCCACGACCTGGCAGAAGATCAGGATCGACATGCCGTTGCCGACGCCGCGGTCGGTGATGAGCTCGCCGAGCCACATGATCACCGCGGTGCCGGCGGTCATCGTGATCACCATGACCAGGAACGTCGAGGTGCTGTCGCTGTGCAGCAGCGGCTGGTCGCAGGCGATCAGGTTGCCCGAGCGGGCCAGCGCCACGATGCCGGTGGCCTGCAGCAGCGCGAGGCCGAGGGTCAGGTAGCGGGTGTACTGCGTGATCTTCGTCTGGCCGGCCTGGCCCTCCTTCTTGAGGGCCTCCAGGCGCGGGATCACCACGACGAGCAGCTGCAGGATGATGCTCGCGGTGATGTACGGCATGATCCCGAGCGCGAAGATCGTCAGCTGGAGCAACGCCCCGCCGGAGAACAGGTTGATCAGGTTGTAGACGCCCTCGTTGTTCGCCTGGTCACCGAGGCACCGCTGCACGTTGGCCACGTTGACCCCGGGGGCGGGGATCTGGGACCCGGCGCGGAAGATCACCACGATCATGAGGACGAACAGCAGCTTGCGCCGCAGGTCCGGTGTCCGGAAGGCGTTCACGAACGCGCTGAGCACGAGGTCCTCTTTCTCCAGCTGGCAGGGGGCGGGCCGCACGGGCCACAGCCCGCGGCGAGCCTAACAGCACGGGGGGTCGGGTCGGGGTCGCCCGGAGGCGACGACGGGCCCGGCGGAAGCATCCGACGGGCCCGACGTGGGGGGTGCAGATCAGACGGCGGTGATGGTGCCGCCGGCGGCCTCGATCTTCTGCTTGGCCGAGGCCGAGAAGGCGTGGGCGCTCACGGTGACGGGCACCGAGATCTCGCCCTGGCCGAGGACCTTGACGGGGTGGCCCTTGCGGACCGCTCCGCGGGAGACCAGAGAGTCGACGGTGATCTCGCCGCCCTCGGGGAACAGCGTGCCGATCCGGTCCAGGTTCACGACCTGGAACTCGACCTTGAAGGGGTTCTTGAACCCCTTCAGCTTCGGCAGCCGCATGTGCAGGGGCATCTGACCGCCCTCGAACGCGGCGGGGACCTGGTTGCGGGCCTTGGTGCCCTTGGTCCCGCGGCCCGCGGTCTTGCCCTTGGACGCCTCACCGCGGCCGACGCGGGTCTTCGCCGTCTTCGCGCCGGGGGCCGGGCGCAGGTTGTGCAGCTTGAGAGTCATCTGCTCACTCCCCTCCCTCGATCTCGGTCACCGTCACCAGGTGGCGCACGGTGTCGACCATCCCGCGGAACTCGGGACGGTCCTCCTTGACGACCACGTCGCCGATGCGGTGCAGGCCCAGCGAGCGCAGCGTGTTGCGCTGGTTTGCCTTGCAGCCGATGGACGAGCGGTGCTGCTGGACCTTGAGCCGGGCCATCAGGAGGACACCTCCTCGGACACGCCGGGGAGGACCTCGGCGCCGGCCTTGAGCAGCGCCGCCGGGGCGACGTCCTCGACGCGCAGGCCGCGGCGGGCGGCCACGGTCTCGGGCATCTCCAGCAGGCGCAGGGCCGTCATCGTCGCGTGCACGATGTTGATCTGGTTCGACGAGCCGAGCGACTTGCTCAGCACGTCGTGGATGCCGGCGCACTCGAGCACGGCGCGCACGGGTCCGCCGGCGATCACCCCGGTACCGGGGGCGGCCGGGCGCAGCAGGACGACGCCCGCGGCCTTCTCGCCCTGGACGGGGTGCGGGATGGTGCCCTGGATGCGGGGGACGCGGAAGAAGCTCTTCTTCGCCTCCTCGACGCCCTTCGCGATCGCGGCGGGCACCTCCTTGGCCTTGCCGTAGCCGACGCCGACCATGCCGTCGCCGTCACCGACGATCACCAGGGCGGTGAAGCTGAAGCGACGACCACCCTTGACGACCTTGGCGACGCGGTTGATCGTCACGACGCGCTCGATGTACTGGCTCTTCTCGGCGCCCTGGCCACGACGGTCGCCGCCACCGCGGCCACCACGCTCACCACCGGCGCGCTGTCCGCGCTGGGGTCCGCTCATGAGATTTCCTCTTCCTTGCGAGTTGCCTGCGAGTTCACGGCGCTCATCAGAACGACAGCCCGCCCTCGCGGGCACCGTCGGCCAGGGCCGCGACGCGACCGTGGTACTTGTTGCCGGCCCGGTCGAAGACGACCGACTCGACGCCGTGGCCCTTGGCACGCTCGGCGACGAGCTCGCCGACGCGCTTGGCCTTGGCGGTCTTGTCGCCCTCGTGGCTGCGCAGGTCGCCCTCCATGGTGGAGGCCGAGGCCAGCGTCTTGCCCACGAGGTCGTCGACGACCTGCACGGTGATGTGCTTGGCGGAGCGGGTGACCACCAGGCGGGGCCGCTCGGCCGAGCCGGAGACGCGCTTGCGCCCCCGGACCTGCCGGCGCAGGCGCGCCGTGGTGCGAGCGGCTCCGTGCTTGCTCTGCTTCAGGGAGATGGCCATGTCACTTACCAGCCTTTCCGACCTTGCGGCGGATCTGCTCGCCCGCGTACCGCACGCCCTTGCCCTTGTAGGGCTCCGGCTTGCGCAGCTTGCGGATCTTCGCGGCGACCTCGCCGACGAGCTGCTTGTCGATACCGGAGACACCCAGACGCGTGGGGCCGTCCACCGAGAAGGTGATGCCCTCGGGCGCGTCGAAGATGATCGGGTGGGAGTACCCGAGCTGGAACTCCAGCTGGGTGGGGCCCTTGGACAGGACGCGGTAACCCACGCCCACGATCTCCAGGCGCTTCTCGTAGCCGTCGGTGACCCCGACGACCATGTTGTTGACCAGGGTGCGGGTCAGGCCGTGCAGCGACCGGGACTCGCGCTCGTCGTCGGGACGGCGGACGTCGAGGACGCCCTCGCCCTGCTCGACGACGATGGGGGTGGCCACCTGGTGGCTCAGGGTGCCCTTGGGGCCCTTGACGGTCACCAGGCGCTCGTTGATCTGGACCTCCACGCCGGACGGGACCGTGACGGGGAGCTTGCCGATGCGCGACATGCTTGTTCTCTCCTTCGTCCTAGTAGGTCCGGGTCACCAGACGTAGGCGAGGACTTCCCCACCCACGCCCTTCTGGTTCGCCTGACGGTCGGTGAGCAGGCCCTGGCTGGTGGAGATGATCGCCACCCCCAGGCCGCCGAGCACCTTGGGAAGACCGGTGTGCTTCGCGTAGACCCGCAGGCCCGGCTTGCTGATGCGGCGCACCCCGGCGATCGAGCGCTCGCGGTGGCGCCCGTACTTCAGGGTGATGGTCAGCGTGCTGCCGACCTCGCCCTCGGTCGGCTCGGCGACTGCGAAGGAGGCGATGTACCCCTCCTGGCGCAGGATCTCGGCGACGCCCACCTTGAGCTTGCTCGAGGGCATCGAGACGTCGTCGTGGAAAGCCTGGTTGGCGTTGCGCAGACGCGTGAGCATGTCTGCGATCGGGTCAGTCATCGTCATGGCCGTGAGGCCCTTTCTCGTTGCGGTTTCGCAGCGCCGTGGACGGCGTGGCGACCTTCAGCGGTGTTGGTGTGGAGGGCGAGCGGGGTCCGGGTCACCAGGAGGACTTGGTGACGCCGGGCAGCTCGCCGCGGTGGGCCATCTCGCGCAGGCAGATCCGGCACAGGCCGAACTTGCGGTAGACCGCCTTGGGGCGGCCGCAGCGCTGGCAGCGGGTGTAGCCACGGACCGCGAACTTGGGCTTGCGGGCCGCCTTGACCTTGAGGGATGTCTTCGCCATGGGGAGTCTCCTTGCTCGCTCAGCGCTCGGCGAACGGGAACCCGAGCTGCCGGAGCAGCGCGCGACCCTGGTCGTCGTTGGTGGCCGTGGTCACCACGGTGATGTCCATGCCCCGGGACCGGTCGATGCGGTCCTGGTCGATCTCGTGGAACATGACCTGCTCGGTCAGACCGAAGGTGTAGTTGCCGCGACCGTCGAACTGGCGCGGCGAGAGACCGCGGAAGTCGCGGATGCGGGGCAGCGCCAGCGAGAGCAGACGGTCCAGGAACTCCCACATGCGGTCACCGCGCAGCGTCACGTGGGTGCCGATCGGCATCCCCTCGCGCAGCTTGAACTGAGCGATCGACTTGCGGGCCTTGGTCACGGCCGGCTTCTGGCCGGTGATCGCGGTGAGGTCGCGCACGGCGCCCTCGATCAGCTTGGAGTCGCGAGCCGCCTCGCCCACGCCCATGTTGACCACGATCTTGGTCAGGCCGGGGACCTGCATCACGTTGGCGATCTCGAACTCCGACCGCAGGGCCGGGAGGATCTCCTCGCGGTAGCGGGTCTTGAGACGCGGCGTGGTGGACGCGGACGCCGGCGGCGCCTGGGTCTCGGTCATCAGATCTCCTCCCCGCTCTTGCGGGACACGCGCACGCTGCGGTGCGCGGCGTAGGTGGAACCGTCGGGACGGGTCTTGGACACCTCGTCGCGGCGGTAGCCGACGCGGGTGACGCCGTCACCCTCGACGAGCATCACGTTCGAGACGTGGATCGGGGCCTCGGCGGTGATGATCCCACCGGTGCTGCCCGCACCGGTGGTGACGGCCTTGGTGTGCCGCTTCATCCGGTTCACGCCCTCGACGACCACCCGGTCGCGCTCACGCTGGACGGAGATCACCTTGCCCTCGGCGCCCTTGTCCTTGCCCGCGATCACCTTGACGGTGTCGCCCTTCTTGATGTTCATCTTCTTGGCCATGCTCAGAGCACCTCCGGTGCGAGCGAGACGATGCGCATGAAGCGCTTGTCGCGCAGCTCGCGGCCGACGGGACCGAAGATGCGGGTGCCCCGGGGCTCCCCGTCGGTCTTCAGGATCACCGCGGCGTTCTCGTCGAAGCGGATGTAGGAACCGTCGGGACGGCGGCGCTCCTTGACGGTGCGCACGATCACGGCCTTGACGACGTCGCCCTTCTTGACGTTGCCGCCGGGGATGGCGTCCTTCACGGTGGCGACGATGGTGTCGCCGATACCGGCGTAGCGGCGACCGGAGCCGCCGAGCACGCGGATGCAGAGGATCTCCTTCGCACCCGTGTTGTCGGCGACCTTGAGTCGCGACTCCTGCTGGATCATCAGTTTCTCCTGGTTGTCGGACCGGTTCTCATGCCCCGGTCGGGGGCCGAGCCTGGCCGAACGGCTGGGTGCTTACTTGGCGCGCTCGATGACGCTGACGACGCGCCAGCGCTTCGTGGCGGACAGCGGACGGGTCTCCATGATGCGGACCCGGTCACCGACGCCACAGTCGTTGGTCTCGTCGTGGGCCTTCAGGCGGGCCGTCGAGCGCAGGATCTTCCCGTACAGACGGTGCTTCTCGAAGTCCTCGACGGCCACGACGATGGTCTTGTCCATCTTGTCGCTCACCACGAGGCCCTCGCGGACCTTGCGGGAGTTCCGCTTGACGGCGTCGCCTGCCTCGGGGGCGGCGGCGTTCTGGTCGCTCATGCGCTGACCTCTTCCTCGTCGGTGCCCGGTGCGGTGCGGATGCCGAGCTCGCGCTCGCGCACCACGGTGTAGATCCGGGCGATGTCCTTCTTGACGGTGCGCAGCCGGCCGTGGCTCTCCAGCTGGCCGGTGGCCGCCTGGAAGCGGAGGTTGAACAGCTCCTCCTTGGCCTCGCGCAGGCGCACCTCGAGGTCGACGTCGTTGAGGTCGTCGAGCTCGTGGGTCTTGGTGCCCTGAGCCATCAGAACTCACCAGCCTCTCGCGTGATGAAACGGCACTTCATGGGCAGCTTGTGCATGGCACGACGCATCGCCTCGCGGGCGACCTCGTCGCTGACGCCGGACAGCTCGAACATGACGCGGCCGGGCTTGACGTTGGCCACCCACCACTCGGGCGAGCCCTTGCCCGAACCCATCCGGGTCTCGGCCGGCTTCTTGGTCAGCGGGCGGTCGGGGTAGATGTTGATCCACACCTTCCCGCCGCGCTTGATGTGGCGGGTCATGGCGATACGGGCCGACTCGATCTGTCGGTTGGTCACGTAGTGACCCTCGATCGCCTGGATCCCGAAGTCACCGAAGTTCAGGTGCGTGCCGCCCTTGGCGGCCCCGGTGCGGGTGGGACGGTGCTGCTTGCGGTGCTTGACGCGACGCGGCATCAGCATGGCTCAGGCCTCCGTTCGCGCGGTCTCGGAGCCGGCGCCCGCGGTGGCGGGAGCGGCCTGCTCGGTGCTGGGCTCGCCGCCGCGGTCCGAGCGGGTGGGACGGTCGCCGCGGGAGCTGCGGCTGGGACGCTCGCCGCCCCGGGCGCCGCCACGGTTGGCACCGCCGCGGCCGGGGACGCCGGCGCGGGCGGCGGCCTGGGCCTGGCGCTCGGCACGGGTGCCGGCGACCTCGCCCTTGTAGATCCAGACCTTCACGCCGATGCGACCGAAGGTGGTCTTGGCCTCGTAGAAGCCGTAGTCGATGTCGGCACGCAGCGTGTGCAGGGGCACGCGGCCCTCGCGGTAGAACTCCGTGCGCGACATCTCGGCGCCGTTGAGGCGGCCCGAGCACTGGACCCGGATCCCCTGGGCACCCGAGCGCATCGCGGTCTGCATCGCCTTGCGCATCGCGCGGCGGAACTGCACGCGACCGGCGAGCTGCTCGGCGACGCCCTGGGCGACGAGCTGGGCCTCGACCTCGGGGCTCTTCACCTCGAGGATGTTCAGCTGGACCTGCTTGCCGGTGAGCTTCTCGAGCTCGCCGCGGATGCGGTCGGCCTCGGCGCCGCGGCGGCCGATGACGATGCCCGGACGCGCGGTGTGGATGTCGACGCGGACGCGATCACGCGTGCGCTCGATCTCCACCTTCGCGATGCCGGCGCGGTCCATGCCCTTGGAGAGCAGCTTGCGGATCGCGACGTCCTCGCCCACGTAGGACTTGTAGAGCTTGTCGGCGTACCACCGCGACTTGTGGTCGGTGGAGATGCCGAGGCGGAACCCGTTCGGGTTGATCTTCTGGCCCATCAGGCCCGTCCCTTCTTCGCACCGCGGGTGGCAGCGACGGCGTCGGCCGGCTGCACCGCGAGGGTGATGTGGCTGGTGCGCTTGTTGATGCGCGTCGCCCGGCCCTGGGCCCGGGGGCGCCAGCGCTTCATGGTGGGGCCCTCGTCGACCTGCGCGACGGAGACGACCAGGTCACCGGTGTCGAGACCCTCGGTGGTCCCGGCGTTGGCGACGGCGCTGTTGAGCACCTTCAGCACGGTCTCCGAGGCCGACTGCGGAGCGAACCGCAGGATGGCCTGGGCGTCGGCGACGGGAAGGCCGCGGACGAGGTCGACGACCCGGCGGGCCTTCATCGGCGCGATGCCGGTGAAGCGCGCGCTCGCGAAGGCGCCCGGCTGGTCGCCGAGCAGCGAGTCGCGTCGGGCGCTGCTGCGCCTGCGCTCGGTAACGCTCATGGCTCTCTCTCCAGTCTCTCTCAGGGTCGCCCCGCGTCAGCGGCGGCGGCCCTTGCGGTCGTCCTTGGCGTGCCCGCGGTAGGTGCGGGTCGGGGCGAACTCGCCCAGCTTGTGGCCGACCATGGAGTCGGTCACGAACACCGGGACGTGCTTGCGGCCGTCGTGCACCGCGATGGTGTGACCGATCATGGTCGGCACGATCATCGAGCGGCGCGACCACGTCTTGATCACGTTGTGGCTTCCCTTGTCGTTCTCGGCGTCCACCTTCTTCTGAAGGTGGTCGTCGACGAAGGGGCCCTTCTTCAGGCTGCGGGGCATGGGTCTGTCTCCTGGGTCCGCGCGCTCAGCGCTTCTTGCCGGTCTTGCGACGGCGGATGATCTGCGCGTCGCTGCTCTTGCGCTTGCGGGTCCGGCCCTCGGGCTGGCCCCACGGCGAGACCGGGTGACGTCCACCGGAGGTCTTGCCCTCACCACCACCGTGCGGGTGGTCGACGGGGTTCATCACGACGCCGCGCACGGTCGGGCGCTTGCCCTTCCAGCGCATGCGGCCGGCCTTGCCCCAGTTGATGTTCGACTGCTCGGCGTTGCCGACCTCGCCCACCGTGGCGCGGCAGCGCACGTCGACGAAGCGCATCTCGCCCGAGGGCATCCGCAGCGTGGCGCGCGAGCCCTCGCGGGCGACGAGCTGGGCGCTCATGCCGGCCGAGCGGGCGATCTTCGCGCCGCCGCCGGGGCGGAGCTCGACGCAGTGGATCGTCGTGCCGACCGGGATGTTGCGCAACGGCAGGTTGTTGCCGGGCTTGATGTCGGCGTTCGGGCCGGACTCGACCGCGGTGCCCTGCACCAGGTCGCGGGGGGCGATGATGTAGCGCTTCTCGCCGTCCACGAAGTGCAGCAGCGCGATGCGGGCGGTGCGGTTGGGGTCGTACTCGATGTGCGCGACGCGGGCGGGCACGCCGTCCTTGTCGTAGCGACGGAAGTCGATGATGCGGTAGGCCCGCTTGTGGCCGCCGCCCTGGTGCCGGGTGGTGATCCGGCCCTGGTTGTTGCGGCCGCCCTTCTTGGGCAGCGGACGCGTCAGCGACTTCTCCGGCGTGGCCCGGGTGATCTCGACGAAGTCGGCGACCGAGGAGCCACGACGGCCCGGGGTGGTCGGCTTGTACTTGCGGATAGCCATGTCAGATTCCTTGTCTCGCGCCCGCTCAGGCGCTCGGGCCGGAGAAGATGTCGATGCGGTGACCCTCGGCGAGGCTGACGATGGCGCGCTTGGTGTCCTTGCGCTTGCCCATGCCGTACCGGGTGCGACGGGTCTTGCCCGACCGGTTCAGCGTGTTCACCGAGGTGACCTTGACGTTGAACACCTTCTCGACCGCGATCTTGATCTCGGTCTTGTTCGAGTCCGGGTGGACCAGGAAGGTGTACTTGTTCGCGTCGAGCAGGCTGTAGCTCTTCTCGGAGACCACGGGGGCGATCAGCACGTCGCGGTGGTCCTTGTGCAGGGTGCTCACTTGGCAGCCTCCTTGGTCTTCGTCGCGCCGGCCACGAACGCCTCGTAGGCGGCCTGGGTGAACACGACGTCGTCACTGGCCAGCACGTCGTAGGTGTTGAGCTGGTCGGCGTAGAGCAGGTGGGCCTCGGCGGCGTTGCGCAGCGAGAGCCAGGTCAGCGTGTCGCCGCGCTCGAGCACCACGAGGAAGTGGCGACGGGTGCTCAGCTCGCGCAGCGCGGCCAGGGCGACGCCGGTGGCCGGCTTCTCGCCGGTGACCAGCGCGTCGACGACGTGGACGCGACCCTCACGGGCGCGGTCGGTGAGGGCACCGCGCAGGGCGGCGGCCTTCATCTTCTTGGGGGTGCGCTGGTCGTAGCTGCGCGGCTGCGGGCCGTGCACGATGCCACCACCGGCGAACTGGGGCGCGCGGATCGAGCCCTGGCGGGCGCGACCGGTGCCCTTCTGCCGGTAGGGCTTCTTGCCACCGCCGCGCACCTCGGCGCGCGTCTTGGTGGAGTGCGTGCCCTGGCGGGCGGCGGCCTGCTGGGCCACCACGACCTGGTGCATCACCGCGACGCTGACGGTCGCGTCGAAGATCTCGGCGGGCAGGTCGACCTGGACGGTGTTGGCCATATCTCTCACGCCTCCTGGGTGATCTTGGCGGCCGAGCGGAGCATGAGCAGGCCGTTCTTGGGGCCGGGGACGGCGCCCTTGATCAGGACGATGCCCTTCTCCACGTCGATGGCGTGCACGGTCAGGTTCTGGGTGGTGACGGTGTCCGTCCCCATCCGACCGGCCATGCGGGTGCCCTTGAAGACGCGGCCCGGCGTGGCGCAGGCGCCGATCGACCCGGGCTTGCGGTGGTTGCGGTGGGCACCGTGGGAGGCGCCGACGCCGTGGAAGCCGTGACGCTTCATCACACCGGCGTAGCCCTTGCCCTTGCTGGTGCCCGTGACGTCGATGACCTCGCCGACGGCGAAGGTGTCCACGGCCAGCTCCTGGCCCACGGTGTAGGAGGAGGCGTCCGCGGTGCGGATCTCCACCACGTGGCGACGGGCGGTCGTGCCGGCCTTGGCGAAGTGACCGGCCTGCGGCTTCGTGACCTTGCGGCCCTCGATCTCGCCGTAGCCGACCTGGATCGCGTTGTAGCCGTCGGCCTCGGGGCCACGCACCTGCGTGACCACGTTGGTCGACACCGCGACGACGGTCACCGGCACGATGCGGTTGTTCTCGTCCCAGAGCTGGGTCATGCCGAGCTTGGTGCCCAGCAGTCCCTTGACGTTGCGCTCGATAGTCATGTGCTAGTCCTCGACCTCAGAGCTTGATCTCGATGTCGACGCCCGCCGGGAGGTCGAGCCGCATGAGCGAGTCGACGGTCTTCGGGGTGGGGTCGATGATGTCGATCAGCCGCTTGTGGGTGCGCATCTCGAAGTGCTCGCGCGAGTCCTTGTACTTGTGGGGCGAGCGGATGACGCAGTACACGTTCTTCTCGGTCGGCAGCGGCACGGGGCCGGCGACCTGAGCACCCGTGCGGGTGACGGTGTCCACGATCTTGCGCGCCGAGGTGTCGATCACCTCGTGGTCATAGGCCTTGAGCCTGATGCGGATCTTCTGTCCCGCCATAGGTCTCTCTCGTCCTTCTCACTCGCTCGTGCCGTGCTGGTCCAAGACGTCCTCGGGTTTGAGTCGGTCCCCCTGCTGCGCGCCTCGGTCTGCGACCCCCGTGGTCGGGCGTGTCGTGCTGGGCACGTCCATCCACGACCGATCCTGCGGGGCGCCGCCGCCGGTGGCGGCCGGTGGTTCACCGGCCTGATCGGGTCTCCTGGGGCGCTGACACGGACCGACGGTGAACTCACGAGTGATCCGGCGCGGGGCACCGGCATCAGGAAACGCGATTCAGTAGTCAAGTCGTACGGCGCTCGGAGAACCCTCACGGAGCAACCTGACTATCTTGGCAGATCCCCCCGACTGCGCCAAATCGGTCCGGGATGCCGCGCCGGAGCAGGTGCGGGCTGTCAGGATCGACCCCGTCAGCACCGGCCTTCAGCGCCGCGGTCGGCCACGGGCCGAGAGCCCCAGAGGTGGAGAACCAACATGCCCGAGCAGGACCCGTTCCCGCCTCCTGGCGAGCCCACCGGCGGACCCGCCGGTGGCGATCCGGCGCCGTCCTGGGAGCCGCCGGGCGGACCCGTGCCGCCTCCCACCGGGCCGTCGAGCGCCTCGGCGTCCCCGCCCGGCGCCGCCGCGCACCGGCCCGGAGCCGTTGCGCTGCGCCCGCTCGGGCTCGGCGACATGTTCGACGGCGCGTTCCGCATCATCCGTTTCAACCCGCGGGCCACCGTCGGGGCCGCCCTGCTGGTCTCGGCCGTGGCGATGGCCCTGCCGGTGCTGGCCGCCGCGCTCCTCACCCCGGCCCTCGGCGCCGCGACCGACCTCGGCGACCCGTTCGCCGTGGCCACCGGGGGCGGCGCCACGCTCGCCGGCGGCATCGGCGCCCTCGGTGCGCAGCTCCTCGCGGTCCTGGCGCTCCAGGTCGGGCTCGTCCTGGTGACCGGGATGGTCGCCCACGTCACCCACGCCGCGGCCGTCGGCCGCACGATCGGCCTGGGCGAGGCATGGGCCCGCACGCACGGCACCCGGTGGCGACTTCTCGGCCTCGCCGTCCTGGTCAACGTCCCGTTCCTGATCGGCTTCGCGGTCTGGGCCGCGGTGGTCGTCGGCTTCGCCGCGAGCGGACCGGGTCTTGCTCCGGTGATCACCTCCGCGGTCCTCGGCGCGCTCGTCCTGCTGGTGGTGGGTGCCTGGTACTACGTGCGGTGCGTGCTGCTCGCCGCGGTGGCGCTCGCCCTGGAGCGCGTCGGGGTCCTGGCGGCCGTCGGGCGCGCCTTCCGGCTGACGTCGCGCCAGGTCTGGCGGGTGCTGGGCATCGCTCTGGTCACCGTGATCGTCACCGGGATCGCCGGCCTCGTCCTCGGGGTGCCGCTGGCCCTCGCCGGGCAGGCCGCCGCCCTGGCGCTGCCCGCGCAGGCCGCGCTGGTGCTCGCCGTCGGCCAGGCGCTCTCCACGGTGGCCACGACCGCCTTCACCGCGCCGTTCACCGCCTCGGTCACCACGCTGCAGTACCTGGACCAGCGGATGCGCAAGGAGGCCTACGACGTGGAGCTGGCGACCCGGGCCGGGATCGGCTGAGCGGGTGCTGGTGCCCCGGCTCGGCCCCGTCAGCGGCGCCGGCTCCCCCGGTCCCTCCCCGTCCGAGGCCCGCGAGGCGGTGCGCCGTGAGCTGCTCGACCCCCGCTACCGCGACCGCGACCAGGTGACGCGGTTGCTGGACTGGCTGCGCGGACTGCTCGAGCAGGGCCTGGTCGCGGTGGGGGACGCCTCGGCGGCCTCGACGTGGGTCGCGACCGTCCTGCTCCTGGCCCTGGCGCTGGCCCTGCTGCTGCTGGCCTCGCGGGCGCGACGCACCGCACGCTCGCGCCCCCGGCCGGGCGACGTGCTGGGCGCCCTCGGGCCCGACGCGGACGCGCTGCGCGCACGTGCCGAGCGCCTGCACGCCGAGGGCCGCCACGACGAGGCCCTGCTCGAGGCCTTCCGTGCCCTGGCCCGCCGCGAGGTCGAGCGCGGCCGCCTCGTCGAGGACCCGGGCGCGACCGCCCGCGAGGTGGCCGCCTCGCTCGACGACGACCGGGTGAGGCGGGCCGCCGAGCTCTTCGACGCCGTCCTCTACGGGGGTTCGGGCGCCACGGCCGAGCAGGCCGCCGACGTCCTCGCCCTCGACGCCGCGGCGGGCCGCCGGTGAGCGCCGCCGCCACGCTCCCCCGGTGGCGCCGGCACCGGCTCGTGGTCGTCCTGGTCCTCGCCACCACCCTGGCCGTCGCGCTGGCCGTCCTCGCGGGCGGCGGGGCCCGCAGCCAGACGCCCCTGGACCCGCGCAACGCCGGGCCCGACGGCACCCGGGCCCTGGTCTCGGTGCTCGCCGACCGCGGCGTCGAGGTCGTCGTCGTGCGCGACGCGGCCGCCCTGGAGGCGACGCGCGTGGACTCCGCGACCACGGTGGTCGTGTCCTCCTCCGACGACCTCGGCGCGAGCAGCCTGGACCGGCTGCGCACCCACGTCGGCGGAGCCCGCACGGTGCTCCTCGAGCCCGGGGGCGCGGTGTGGTCGCTCCTGGTCGGCGACGACCGCGCGAGCGAGGTGGGCTCCCTGGACGCCGCGGACGGGGTGCGGGCCGACTGCGACGTGGCCGTCCCGGGCGCCGTGGCGGACGAGGTGGCGGACCTCGTCCTGAGCGTGGACCGTGCCGCCACCTACGCCGCACCGGGCTGCTTCGCGGACGGGACCGGGCGCGCGGCGCTGGTCCTGGCCGACGACGTGGTGGTGCTCGGCGCTGCCGACGCCCTGACCAACGACACGGTGCTCCGCGGCGACGACGCCGCCCTGGGCCTGCGGCTGCTCGGCGGGGGCGAGCGGCTGGTCTGGTACGTCCCCGACCTGCGCGACCTCGGCGGCAGCGACGCCGTCACGCTGCGCTCCCTGCTGCCGCCGTGGGTGTTGCCCGGCCTGGTGCTGGCCGGTCTCGCACTGGCCCTGGTCGTGCCGTGGCGGGGCCGCCGGCTCGGCGCGCTGGTCGTCGAGCCGCTGCCGGTCGTCGTGCGGGCCACCGAGACGGTGCTCAGCCGCGGACGGCTCTACCGCCACGCCGGGGACCGCGCCCACGCCGCCGAGGTGCTGCGCGGGGCCGCCCGGGGCCGCCTGCGCGACCGGCTCGGCACCGCGGGCCCCCCGGCGGTGGCCGCACGGACCGGCCGCGACCCCGCCGAGGTCGCGCGGCTGCTCGAGCCCGGGGGCCCGCCGCCCGGCAGCGACCACGACCTGATCATGCTGGCCCAGGACCTGGACCGGCTCGACCGAGAGGCGCAGCACCCATGAGCGAGAGCCCACAGTCCCCGCCCACGCCCGAGCCCGTCGAGGAGGCCCGGGCTCGCCTCGCCGCGGTGCGCGCCGAGGTCGCCAAGGCCGTGGTCGGCCAGGACGCCGCCGTCTCCGGCCTGCTGGTCGCCCTGCTGTGCGGCGGCCACGTGCTGCTCGAGGGCGTGCCCGGCACGGCGAAGACCCTGCTCGTGCGCAGCCTGGCCGCGAGCCTGGACGTCGGCACCCGGCGGGTGCAGTTCACCCCGGACCTGATGCCGGGTGACATCACCGGCTCGATGGTCGTCGACCAGTCCGGCTCCGGCGGCGCGGCGGCCGGCTCGCTGCGCTTCCGCGAGGGCCCGGTGTTCACCCAGCTGCTGCTCGCCGACGAGGTCAACCGCACCCCGCCGAAGACCCAGTCCGCGCTGCTGGAGGCGATGGAGGAGGGCCAGGTCTCCGTCGACGGCACCACCCACCGGCTGCCGACGCCGTTCCTGGTCGCGGCCACCCAGAACCCGGTCGAGCACGAGGGCACCTACCCGCTGCCCGAGGCCCAGCTGGACCGGTTCCTGCTCAAGGTGGTCGTCCCGGTCCCCGGGCGGGCCGACGAGCTGGAGATCCTGACCCGGCACGCCGCCGGCTTCGACCCCCGCGACGTCGCCGCGGCCGGCGTGCGCGCCGTCGCCGGGCCCGAGGACCTCGCCGCGGCGCAGCGGGCGGTGGCGGGGGTGCGGGTCTCCCCCGAGGTCGCGGGCTACGTCGTCGACGTCGCGCGCGCCACCCGGTCCTCGCCGTCGCTGAGCCTCGGCGTCAGCCCGCGAGGGTCCACGGCGCTGCTGCGCACGGCGCGGGCCTGGGCGTGGTTGAGCGGTCGCGGGTACGTCACCCCCGACGACGTCAAGTCCCTGGCCCACGCCACCCTGGCCCACCGGCTCGGACTGCGACCGGAGGCCGAGCTGGAGGGCGTCGACGTCGGCCAGGTCCTCGCCTCCGCCCTGGGCTCCGTGCCCGTCCCCCGCTGAGCCGTGGCCCTCGGCGGGCGGGTGCCCCTGCTGCTGCTCCTCGGCCTGGTGCCGGTGGTGCTGCGACCCGGCACGGGCACGGTGGTCTGGTGGGTGGCGCTCGTGGCGCTGGCCGCGGTGCTGGACTGGTGGCGCGCGCCCCGGCCCGACGCCGCGACCTGGCGACGCCTGCCGACCCCGCGCCTGGCCCTGGGCGAGGAGGCCGTCACCGAGCTCGTCGTGGGCAACCCGGGCCGCCGACGGCTCCGGCTGCAGGTGCGTGATGCCTGGACCCCGGGAGCGGGCGCCGCCGGGGACCGGCACCGGGTCGACCTCGCCCCGGGGGCCGAGGCGCTCCTCGCGACCACCCTGCGCCCGACCCGCCGCGGCGACCTGCGCGCCCGGGGCCTGACCGTGCGCTCCCACGGCCCCCTGGGTCTCGTGGCGCGCCAGCGCACCCTCGACGTGCCCGGCTCGGTGCGGGCCCTGCCCCGGTTCGGCTCCCGGCGTCACCTGCCCTCGCGTCTGGCCCGGTTGCGCGAGCTGGACGGCCGCGCGGCGGTGCGGGTGCGGGGTCAGGGCACCGAGTTCGACTCGTTGCGCGACTACGTCGAGGGTGACGACGTCCGCTCGATCGACTGGCGCGCCAGCGCCCGCCACCGCGGCGTCGTCGTGCGGACCTGGCAGCCCGAGCGCGACCGACGGGTGGTCCTCGTGCTGGACACCTCGCGCACCTCGGCGGCCCGCGTCGGCGACGAGCCGCGCCTGGACTCCGCCATGGACGCCGCCCTGCTGCTCGCCGCGCTGGCCACCCGCGCCGGCGACCGGGTCGAGGTCGTCGCCGGCGACCGGCGGGTGCGTGCCCGGTTGCGGGCGACCACCTCGCGTGACGTGGTCTCGCGCCTGCAGGACGTCTTCGCCGATCTCGAGCCGGTGATCGCCGAGGCCGACTGGCGCTCGCTGGCGGCCGCCGTGGCGACCCTGGGCCGTCAGCGGGCCCTGGTGGTGCTGCTGAGCCCCGTCGAGCCCGCCGCGGTCGAGGAGGGCCTGCTGCCGGTGCTGCCGGCCCTGACCGCCCGGCACCGCGTCGTGCTCGCCTCGGTGCGCGACCCCGAGCTGGAGCGCCTGGCCGCGACCCGCGACGACGTCGACGCCGTCTACACCGCGGCCGCCGCGGAACAGGCCCTGCGGGCCCGGCGCTCCACGCACGCACTGCTCTCCCGGCTGGGGGTGGACGTGCTCGACGTCGACGCCGAGCGGCTCGCCCCGGCGCTCGCCGACCACTACCTCGCTCTGAAGGCGCGCGGGCTGCTGTGAGGCGAGCGGCCGGCACCGGGCCGCTACTCGTGCACATGTTCGATCGTTCGCCGAGCCGCTCACAGCGCATTCCCTGAGCAGGCGTGATGTCGGCGGTCGGTGCTTGACTGGACCCATGGTCAGAGACGGTGACACCCTGGTCGGGCACCCGGTGCCCGCGGGCGTGGCCGTCCTCGACGAGGCCCTCGGTCGACCTGCTGGAGTGCTCGCTGATCGGTCTCGACGCCGCCGGCACCCGGGCGACCCTGGTCGCGCTGGCCGACGTCGAGGCCCGGATGGCGGCGCTGCGGCTGCGGGTCGCGGCCCACGCCGACGAGGTGGGCGTGGGTGCGGACTCCGGTGCCACGTCGACGGGGGTGTGGTGGGCGTGCGCGACCCGGCAGGCCCGGGCCCAGGCGGCCGGGCAGGTCCGCCTCGCCACGGCGCTGGCCTCGACGTGGCGCCGGGTCGGGTGCCGCGCTGGCCTCGGGTGGGGTGCACCTGGACCAGGCCCGCGTCCTCGTCCACGCCCTCGACGACCTCCCCGCCGACCTCGACGCCGGCATCCTCGCCGCGGCCGAGCAGCACCTGGTCGACCTCGCCGCGATCCACGACCCGATCGAGCTGCGCCGCCTGGGCCGCGCGGTCCTCGAGGCCGTCGCACCGCAGGTCGCCGAGGAGGAGGAGGGCAAGCGTCTCGAGGCCGAGCTGGCCCGGGCCCGGGAGAAGACCCGCCTGACGCTGACCCCTGATGGCCACGGCGCCGTCCACGGACGGTTCACCGTCCCCGAGCTGCACGGCGCGATCCTCAAGAAGGCCCTGTGGGCGCTGGCCTCGCCCGCGCACCGCGCCGCGGCCGAGCGGCTCGCCGAGGACCAGGAGCCCTGCGAGGCGTCCACGGGTCTGGTGCGGCCGGGTCCGAAGCGGATGGGGCAGGCGTTCTGCGACCTCCTGGAGTCCCTGTCCGCGGATGACCTCCCCCAGGCCGGCGGCTGCGACGCCACCGTGGTGATCACCGTCGAGCACGAGGGGATCGCCGAGCGCCTCTCCGTCGCCCGCCTGGACACCGGGGAACGCCTCCTCGCCAGTGAGGCGCGGCGGATGGCCTGCAGCGCGGGCATCCTGCCGATGGTGATGAACGGGTGCTCGCAGGTCCTCGACGCCGGCCGGAAGAACCGCTTCCACACCCAGGTGATGCGCCCGCCCGCGGGGTCATCGACCGGTGCTGCACCGCCGAGGGCTGCGACTGGCCGCCGGCGATGTGCCAGCTGCACCACGACGAGGCCTGGGCCGAGGGCGGCAAGACCGACGTGGAGCACGCCCGGCTGCTCTGTCCGCACCACCACCGCCGGATCCACGATCCTCGCTACGAGCATCAGGTCCTCGGTGACCACCAGGTCCGCTTCCACCGTCGGGTCTGATCAACCGCCCACCGGTAGCGACACCGGCGCCGGCCGCGCGCCCGCCGGCCGGACGACCATCACGCCCGGGCGGCCGCCGCGTCCTCGAGAAGGTCAGCCTCGAGGTCACCGGTGTGCCCGTGGGCGACAGCGGCGCGTCCCACCACGAACACGTAGGCGAGGAACACCAGCTCGGCGAGCACGCCGATCCCGACGCGCGCCCAGGTCGGCAGGCCGGAGGGGGTCACGAAACCCTCGATCAGCCCGCTCACGGCCAGCACGACGACGAGGCCGAGCGCCACGGTGGCCGCGGTGCGGCCCTCGCGGGCCATCGACCGGCTTCGCGTCTCGTCGCCCGGCTCCACCCAGGACCAGAACAGCCGCAGGCCCACCCCGCCGGCCACGAAGACCGCCGTCAGCTCCAGCAGGCCGTGGGGCAGGATCAGACCCCAGAAGTGACCCCCCTGTCCGGCGCGGGTCATGATCGAGCCGATCATCGCCAGGTTGGCGACGTTCTGGAACAGCAGGTACAGCACCGGCGCGCCGAGCACCCCGAGAGCCAGGCACAGCCCGGCCACCCAGGCGTTGTTCACCCACACCTGGGCGGCGAAGTGGCTCGCCGCGTACTGGCTGTAGTAGCCCTCGACGTCCTCCTGGACCAGCGCGTCGACCTCGTCGGGGCTGAGCAGGCTCTGCTGGACGTCGGGGTTGGCCAGCAGCCACAGCATCATCACCGCGGTGACCAGCATGTTGCCCGCCGCGCAGCCCAGCCACCACCAGCGCAGGCGGTACAGCGCGGCCGGGAAGCGGTGGGTGAAGAACGAGCCGACCGAGCGCCAGCTGGTCACCCGGGTGCCGGACGCGCGACGACGGGCCCGGGCCAGGATCGAGGACAGGTACGCGACGACGGCCGCGTCGGGCGCGGAGGTCCGTACGACGGAAAGGTGCGTGGCGACGCGCTCGTAGGAGTCGAGCAGCTCGTCGGCCTCGGGGCCGTCCAGGCGACGCCGACGGGTGAGCGCCTCGAGGCGGGTCCACTCGTCGCGGTGCGCGAGCACGTAGGCGTCGAGGTCCACGGCGCTAGCCTAGGCGCGCGATGACCGACGCACCCGGACCTCCCGAGCTCGCCACCGTCACCGACGACGACCTGGTCACCGGCGAGGCGGTCGCCCTCGACCTGCCCGCCGCCGGTCTCGGGTCGCGCCTGGCCTCCGGCGCGCTCGACCTGCTCCTGACCGCGGTGCTGCTCGTCACAGCGATCGGGCTGCTCGCCCTGGCCTCGGCCGGCGCCGACGCCGCGCTCCAGCGCGTCGCCCAGGTCAGCGTCCTGGTCAGCGTGCTCGTCGCCTTCCCGACGACGCTGGAGACCCTGACCGGCGGGCGCTCGGTCGGCAAGATGGCGCTGGGCCTGCGCACGGTGCGCGACGACGCCGGACCGATCACCGCGCAGCACGCGTTCACCCGCGCCCTGGTCGGTGTGGTGGAGATCTACGCCCTCACCGGGGTGCCGGCGTTCTTCTGCTCACTGGTCAACCGGCGCGGCAAGCGCCTCGGCGACCTGGCCGCGGGCACCTACGTCGTGCGGGACCGCGTCCGGCTGCGCCTCGACGCCCCTCCTCCGATGCCCGAGCACCTCGCGGCGTGGGCGCGCTGCGCCGACGTCGCCCCGCTGCCCACGTCGCTCGGGCTGGCCCTGCGCCGGTACCTCGCCCGGGTGCCCACCCTCGACACCACCTCCCGCGACCGGGTCGGCGCGACGCTGCGGGAGCAGGTGGAGCCCTTCGTCGCGCCGCCACCGCCCTCAGGCACCACTGCGCACCACTACCTCGCGGCCGTCGCGGCCGTGCGACGCGAGCGGGACGGCGCCCGCCTGGCGCGTGAGCAGCGCCTGCGGGAGCGGCTGACCCGGGGCGGTTGACCGGCCGGTTGACCCGGCGGTCGAGCCGCGCCGACGCGACGGTGCGCCCGCGGCTAGTGCCCGGCCGCGGTGTAGGCCAGGTCGACGATCTCGCGCCCTGCCTCGAGGCCCTTGCGCTCGAAGCGGGTGACCGGACGCTCGTCCCACCGCTCCACCCGGCCGCCGCGCAGGCCGGGCTCGGCGTCGAGCACCGCCTGCATCTGCTCGGCGTAGTCGGGCCAGTCGGTGGCCAGGCGCCAGGTCGCGCCGGGAGCCAGCCTGCTCGCCGCGAGGGCCGCGAACCCACGTCCGACGAGGCGGCGCTTGTGGTGGCGGGTCTTGGGCCACGGGTCGGGGAAGAAGGTCCACAGCCCCACCAGGGACTGGGGGGCGATCCGCTGCTCCAGGGTCCACGCCGCGTCCACGGCGCACAGGCGCACGTTCGACGCGCCGGCGTCGTGCAGCTTCCACAAGGTGTCGGCCACACCGGGGCGCCACACCTCGAGGGCCAGCACGTCGATGTCGGGGCGGGTCGCGGCGAGCGCGGCCGTGGCCTCCCCGACGCCGGAACCGATCTCCACGACCATCGGCGCCTCGCGGCCGAAGTAGTCGCGCCAGGCGAAGTCGACGGCGTCGACGGCGTCCTCGGGCACGACCCAGCGGTCGTGGTGCGCCGTCCAGGCCTCGAGCTGGCGCGGGGTGAAGCGGTTCCCGCGCCGGGAGTAGCTGAGGACCTCCCGCACGCGGCGTCCCTCGGCGGTCGTCTTGTGGTGCGGCCGGGGGGCCGGCGCCGCCTCGTGGTCCCACGCGGGGGTGTGCTCGCCGACGGGCTGCTCGGGCACGGGGTCCTCCAGGAGGGTCGGGACGGGCTCCGGGAGGGAGCCCGGTGAGGGATCGGGTGGTGGGGTTTGCCGCGACGGCCTACCGTCGGAGGTCCGGGGTGCGGGACGGGAAGGTGTCGCGATGGACGCGCGGGCCAGGCTGGTCGCGATGCTGCGCCGCGCCCGGCTCCTGGCCCCCGAGCCGCTGCGTCCCGCCGGTCCTCCGCTCGAGGTGCTGGCCGACGACGCGCGGCGGCTCGCCGCCCGCTTCCACGCCCCGACCCCGGGCAGCTCGTTCTGCAAGATCGACGCCGTCCGGTTCGCCTACGACCGGGCCCTGGGTCGCTGCGCGGACGCGCTGGAGGTGCCGCACCTGCTGGGGGTGCTGGCCCCGGGCGAGCACCTGGACCGCGAGCGGACCCGCGTCGAACGGGTCCTGCACCGCTGGGGCCTGCCCCTGGCCGACGCCGCCTGAGCGAGGCCGCTCCGCGCAGCCGACCGACGTGCGCCGTGCCGTCGTCGGGGCCCGGACGCACGAGAGGCCCCGCCCACCGGGCGAGGCCTCTCGAGATGGTGCTAGGGGGTCACTTGCTGATCTTGGTGACCCGGCCGGCGCCGACGGTGCGGCCGCCCTCGCGGATCGCGAAGCGCAGGCCCTCGTCCATGGCGACGGGCTGGATCAGCTCGACGGCCATCTCGGTGTTGTCGCCCGGCATGACCATCTCGGTGCCCTCGGGGAGGGTCACCACGCCGGTCACGTCCGTGGTGCGGAAGTAGAACTGCGGGCGGTAGTTGTTGAAGAACGGCGTGTGACGGCCACCCTCCTCCTTCGACAGGATGTAGACGCTCGCGTCGAAGTTGGTGTGCGGGGTGGTGGTGCCGGGCTTCACGACGACCATGCCGCGCTCGACATCGTCGCGCTTGGTGCCGCGGAGCAGCAGCCCGACGTTCTCGCCGGCCTGACCCTCGTCGAGCAGCTTGCGGAACATCTCGACGCCGGTGACCGTCGAGCGCTGCGACTTCTCGCGGATGCCGACGATCTCGACCTCCTCGTTCACCTTGACGATGCCGCGCTCGATGCGACCGGTGATCACGGTGCCGCGACCGGTGATCGTGAAGACGTCCTCGACGGGCATGAGGAACGGCTTGTCGGTGTCGCGCTCGGGGGTGGGGATGTAGTCGTCGACGGCCTGCATCAGGTCGAGGACGGACTGGCCCCACTTCTCGTCGCCGTTGAGCGCCGGGAAGGCCGCGACCTGGACGACGGGGATGTCGTCGCCGTCGAACTCGTACTCGGAGAGGAGCTCGCGCACCTCCATCTCGACGAGCTCGATGAGCTCCTCGTCGTCGACCATGTCGCACTTGTTCAGCGCGACGACGAGCGCCGGGACGCCGACCTGGCGGGCGAGCAGCACGTGCTCGCGCGTCTGGGGCATCGGGCCGTCGGTCGCGGCGACCACGAGGATCGCGCCGTCCATCTGGGCCGCACCGGTGATCATGTTCTTGATGTAGTCGGCGTGACCGGGGCAGTCGACGTGGGCGTAGTGCCGGTTGGCCGTCTGGTACTCGATGTGCGCGATCGAGATCGTGATCCCGCGCTGACGCTCCTCGGGGGCCTTGTCGATCATGTCGAAGGCCTCGGTGTTGGGGTTGCCGACCGGGTCCTGGTCGTGCAGCACCTTCGAGATCGCCGCGGTGAGCGTCGTCTTCCCGTGGTCGATGTGACCGATGGTGCCGATGTTGATGTGCGGCTTGTTCCGCTCGAACTTCGCCTTAGCCACTGGTGGCTCCTCCTGATGTGTCTGTTACGGGACTCGTACTTGCTTGCTCGTGCCGAGGGTGCGCGCTACTCGCCGCGAACCTTCTTGATGATCTCGTCGGCGACGTTCTGGGGAACCTCGGCGTACGAGTCGAACTCCATCGAGTACGACGCCTGCCCGGAGGTCTTCGACCTCAGGTCGCCAACGTACCCGAACATCTCGGAGAGGGGCACGAGGCCGGTGATCACCATGTCCCCGTGCCGCTCCTCCTGGTTCTGGATCTGGCCTCGCCGGCTGTTGATGTCGCCGATGACCGTGCCGAGGAAGCTCTCCGGCGTGGTCACCTCCACGGCGAACATCGGCTCGAGCAGCACGGGTCGAGCCATCCGGGCGGCCTCCTTGAAGGCCTGGTTCCCGGCGATCTTGAAGGCCAGCTCGGAGGAGTCGACGTCGTGGTACGCGCCGTCCTCGAGGGTGAACCTCACGTCGACCATGGGGTAGCCGGCGAGCACGCCGAACTGCATGGCCTCCTGACCGCCCTGGTCCACCGAGGGGATGTACTCCTTCGGCACGCGGCCGCCGCTGACGTTGTTCGCGAACTCGTAGCCCGCGCCGGTGCCCGTCTCGGGGTCGATGTTCGGCCCGAGGGAGATGACGACCTTCGCGAACTGGCCCGAACCACCGGTCTGCTTCTTGTGGGTGTAGCTGTGGTTCTTGACCTCCTTGCGGAGCGTCTCGCGGTAGGCGACCTGGGGCTTGCCGACGGTGGCCTCGACGCGGAACTCGCGCTTCATCCGGTCGACGAGGATCTCGAGGTGCAGCTCGCCCATGCCGGCGATGATGGTCTGGCCGGTCTCCTCGTCGGACTTGACCGTGAAGGTCGGGTCCTCGTCGGAGAGCCGCTGGATCGCCAGGCCCAGCTTCTCCTGGTCGCTCTTGGTCTTGGGCTCGATCGCGACCTCGATCACCGGGGCCGGGAACGTCATCGACTCCAGGATCACCTGGTTCTGCGGGTCGGACAGGGTGTGCCCGGTCTTGGTGTCCTTGAGGCCCATGACGGCCACGATCTGGCCGGCGCCGACCGACGCGATCTCCTCACGCTTGTTCGCGTGCATCTGGTAGACCTTGCCGATCCGCTCCTTGCGGCCGTTGACCGAGTTGACCACGGTCGAGCCGGCCTCGAGCTTGCCGGAGTAGACGCGCACGTAGATCAGCTTGCCCAGGTGCGGGTCAGAGGCGATCTTGTAGGCCAGGCCGGAGAACGGCTCGTCGTCGGAGGGCTTGCGGACGATCTCGACGTCCTCGTCCTTGACCGAGTGGCCCACGATGCCGTCGACGTCGAGCGGCGAGGGCAGGTACTTGACCACGGCGTCGAGCAGGGGCTGGACGCCCTTGTTCTTGAACGCGGTGCCGCACAGGACCGGGTTGACCTTGTCGGCCAGGGTCGCGCGGCGCACGGCGGCCTCGAGCTCGGCGACGGTGAAGTCCTCGCCCTCGAGGTACTTCTCCATGACGTCGTCGTCGGCCTCGGCGAGGGTCTCCAGGAACTTCACGCGGTACTCGGCGGCCTGCTCGGCCATCGCCGCGGGGATCTCCTCGACGGTGTAGTCCTCACCCATGGTGGTCTCGCCGCGCCAGGTCAGCGCGCGCATGCCGACGAGGTCGACGACACCGAGGAAGTCGCCCTCGGCCCCGATGGGCAGCTGCAGGACCAACGGGGTGGAGTTCAGGCGGTCGACCATCATGTCGACGCAGCGGAAGAAGTCCGCACCGGTGCGGTCCAGCTTGTTCACGAAGCACATGCGCGGCACCGAGTACTTGTTCGCCTGGCGCCACACGGTCATCGTCTGCGGCTCGACGCCGGCCACCCCGTCGAACACGGCGACGGCGCCGTCCAGGACGCGCAGGGAGCGCTCGACCTCGGCGGTGAAGTCGACGTGCCCGGGGGTGTCGATGATGTTGATCTGGTGGTCCTTCCACCAGCAGGTCGTCGCGGCCGACGTGATGGTGATGCCGCGCTCCTGCTCCTGCTCCATCCAGTCCATGACGGCGGCGCCGTCGTGGACCTCGCCGATCTTGTAGGAGATGCCGGTGTAGAAGAGGATCCGCTCGGTCGTGGTGGTCTTGCCGGCGTCGATGTGCGCCATGATGCCGATGTTGCGGACGACGTTGAGATCGGTGGTGATGTCAACAGCCACTGGGGGTCACGTTCCTATCGCATGGGGGTGGGGCCGGGTGGACGGCCGGCCGCCGAGGCGGCCGGTCGCCGAGAAGTCACCAGCGGTAGTGGGCGAAGGCCTTGTTCGACTCGGCCATCTTGTGGGTGTCCTCGCGCTTCTTCACCGCGGCACCGAGGCCGTTGGAGGCGTCGAGGATCTCGTTCATCAGTCGCTCGGACATCGTCTTCTCACGACGGGCCTGCGAGTAGCCGACGAGCCAGCGCAGCGACAGCGTGGTGCCGCGCGTGCCCTTGACCTCGATCGGGACCTGGTAGGTCGCCCCGCCGACGCGGCGGGACTTGACCTCGATGGCGGGCTTGACGTTGTCGAGCGCGCGCTTGAGCGTCACCACGGGGTCGGTGCCGTTCTTCTCGCGGCACCCCTCGAGGGCGGTGTAGACGATGCGCTGCGCGACCTGCTTCTTGCCGTCGACGAGCACCTTCGAGACCAGCTGGCTCACCAGCTGGGACCCGTAGACCGGGTCGATGTCGACGGGGCGCTTCGGTGCGGGACCCTTGCGCGGCATATCAGCTCTTCTCCTTCTTGGCTCCGTAGCGGCTGCGAGCCTGCTTGCGGTTCTTCACGCCTTGGGTGTCGAGCGAGCCGCGGATGATCTTGTAGCGCACACCGGGCAGGTCCTTCACGCGACCGCCGCGCACGAGCACGATCGAGTGCTCCTGGAGGTTGTGGCCGACCCCGGGGATGTAGGCGGTGACCTCGACGCCGCTGGACAGGCGCACGCGGGCGACCTTGCGCAGGGCGGAGTTCGGCTTCTTCGGGGTGGTGGTGTAGACGCGGGTGCAGACACCGCGGCGCTGCGGCGAGCCCTTGAGGGCCGGCGTCTTGGACTTCGACACCTTGTCGGCACGGCCCTTGCGGACCAGCTGGTTGATGGTGGGCACCTGGTGGTTCCCTTTCCTGTTGCTCTCAGTACCCGACGCTCTGCCGGGCACGACGTTGCTGCCTGTGATGCGGTGTGCCTCGGTCGGCGCCGGTGACGGAGGGGGCCGGTTGACGCCGGCTTCCGATCGCTCCGGGAGCGCACGACGGTCTGGGTGACCCAGACACGAGCCCCGAGATTACCGGCCGCCCCCGGCGGGGTCAAAACGCGGCCGGTCCGCTGGCCGGACGCCGATCGGGTCAGGATCAGGTCAGCAGGGCGGTGATCGGCTCGAGGGCGAAGTAGACGACGAACAGCGCCGCGACCAGCGCCATCAGCGGGTGCACCTCGGCCGCCTTGCCGGTGACCACCTTGATCAGCACGAAGGCCACGAACCCGGCGCCGATGCCGACGCTGATCGAGTACGTGAACGGCATCAGGATGATCGTCAGGAAGGCTGGGAACGCGATCTCGACGTCGCTCCAGTCGATCTCGCGCACCTGCTGCATCATCAGGAACCCGACGAGCACCAGGGCCGGCACGGCCGCCTCGGAGGGGATGACCGCCACCAGCGGGGAGAGGAAGATCGTCAGCAGGAACAGCACCCCGGTGACCACCGAGGCCAGCCCGGTGCGCGCACCCTCCCCCACGCCGGCGGCGGACTCGATGTAGCTGGTGTTGGAGGAGACCCCGCCCGCACCGCCCGCGATCGCGGCGACCGAGTCGACGACCAGGATCCGCTGGTTGCGCGGCGGGGTCCCGTCCTCGTCGAGCAGGCCGGCCTCGGCTCCGATCGCGGTCATCGTGCCGAGGGTGTCGAAGAAGTCGGCGAGCATCAGGCTGAAGACGAGCAGCAGCGCGGCCACCACGCCGATCCGCTCGAAGGAGCCGAGCAGGTTGAACGTGCCCAGGGTGCCGAAGTCGGGCAGCCCCGCGACCTGGTCGGGCAGGCTCGGCACGGTCAGGCTCCACCCGCCGGGGCCCTCGGCGGACGACCCGAGGTGGCCCACGGCCTCCACGACGACGGCCAGCACGGTGGCGGCCACGATCGAGATCAGGATCGCGCCCCGCACCTTGAGCACCCACAGGGTCACCACGAGGGCCAGGCCCAGGGCGAAGACCGCCACGGGCCAGCCGGTGAGCTGGCCGGTGCGGCCGAGCTGGACGGGCACGGTGGTGTTGGCGGCGTCCGGGATCCGCCCGACGAACCCGGCGTCGACGAGGCCGATGAACGCGATGAACAGCCCGATGCCCACCGAGATCGCCGTCTTCAGCGCCGCCGGCACCGCACGGAAGACCGCGGCCCGGAAGCCCGTCAGGACCAGCACGAGGATCACGACGCCCTCGATGACGACCAGGCCCATCGCGTCGGCCCAGGTCATCCGGCTCGCGATGGCCACCGCCACGAAGGCGTTCAGCCCCAGGCCGGTGGCCAGGGCCAGCGGGTAGTTGGCCACCGCGCCCATCAGGATGGTCATCACGCCCGCGACCAGCGCGGTGCCCGCGGCGATCGCCGGCAGGTTGGAGCCGTCGCCCGGCCCGCCGCCGAGGAAGGCGCCCTCGACGTCCGGGGCGAAGCCCAGGATCAGCGGGTTCAGCACGACGATGTAGGCCATCGTCACGAAGGTGACGACCCCGCCCCGCACCTCCCGGCCGACCGTCGAGCCGCGGCGGGTGATCTGGAAGTAGCCGTCGAGGCCGCCTCGGCGGCGGGTGGTCGTGTCGCTCACGGGGTGCATCGTTCCAGACCCCGGCGACGGCACCCTCACGCGGAGGTCCCGACCCGGCCCGGCTCGGCTAGCGTGAGCGCGTGGACACCGGCGAGGAGCAGCCGAGCGCGCACGAGATCGGCAGCCGCACCTACGCGGTGGCCGACGTCGACCCCCTCGACGTGGACGGCGTGCGCGCCGTGCAGGTGGGCATCGCGCTGTTCGCGCTGGTCTTCCTGGTCATGCTGCCGTTCCGTGAGGCGCTGGCCCAGCAGGACCGCGGCTGGTGGCTGTGGACCGCGCTGGCCGGCGTCGGACTGGGCCTGCTCGGCCTGGCCTACTGCCGGCGCCACCGCAGCACCCGGCGCGCCCGGCTGGCCCGCCGTGCCGGCGCCGATGGGCCGGGCGGGACCGACGGGCCGGGCAGGACCGACGGGCCGGGCGGCGCCGACGGGCCGGGCGGGCGCCCGTGAGCGCCCCCCAGACCCGTTGGGCTCGCGGCGGCGCCGAGAACGAGGGCTTCGGCCCGCGCTTCGCCGCGCTGGTCGCCGGTGGCGACGACGTCGACGGGGAGGCGCGGCTGGCCGACGCCCTGTGCCCGCGTGCGGCGCGGGTCCTCGACGCCGGCTGCGGGATGGGCCGGGTCGGCGCCGCGCTGCGGGCCCGCGGCCACCTCGTGGTCGGCGTCGAGCCCCAGGCCGACCTCGTCGCCCAGTCCCGGGCGACCTACCCGGACCTGACGGTCGTCGAGAGCGACGTCCTCGACCTCGACGCCGAGGTGCTCGCCGCCCACGGCGCCCCCGAGGCCTTCGACCTCGTCGTCGCCGTCGGCAACGTGATGGTCTTCCTCGCCGAGGGCACCGAGACCGCCGTGCTGCGGCGCCTCGCAGGCCTGCTGGCCCCGGGCGGACGGCTGCTGGCCGGCTTCCACCCCGTCGACGGGCCCACCACGAGCCGCGACTACGACCCGGCCGAGTTCGTCCGCGACGCCGAGGCGGCGGGCCTGGTGGTGCAGCACCGCTTCGGCAGCTACGAGCTGCACCCGCCGCGCGAGGACTACGCGGTGTGGGTGCTCGCGCGGGCCCGGAGCCCTAGCGGCGCCTAGAAGGTCTCGACGTCGTCGTCGAGGTCGTCGACGACGTGCCCGGGCAGAGGCTGCGGCTCGTGCCGCTTGGCCAGGCGCACCTCGGAGTGGGCGCCGCAGCCGTGGTCGAGCGAGACCACCCGGCCGTCGTCGTTGGCGTCGCCGTTGGCGCAGACGCCGAAGGTCAGCGCCAGCGGACCGGCGAGCCGGACCAGGAAGCCGCAGCTGTCACAGGACTGCGGGGCCGACTGCGCCAGCGGCGACGAGGGCCCGCCGTCCCCGTCGTACCAGCGCTCCGCGGCCAGGTCGCGGCCCTCGCGGGACAGGGTGCGCACCCGACCCAGGCCGAGGTCCGTGGCGACCTGGCGCACCTGGGCCTTCTCGTCGGCGTCGAGCGGGTCGTCGCCGAAGGAGTAGGTGGGCACCAGGCGCGGGTCGTCGTCCTCGACGGGCAGCAGGTCGCCGGCCGACATGTCACCGGGCTGCAGTCGCTCGCGGTAGGGCACCCAGGTGGGGGCGACGATGGCCCCGTCGCCGGGCACCAGGACGATCTCGTCGACGGTCACGCGGCGCTGCCGCGAGGCGCGGGCCACGGTGACCGACCAGTGCCAGCCGACGTAGCCGCGGCGGGTGCAGGCGAACTGGTGGGTGACCACGCGGTCGCCGTCGGCGACGGCTCCCCGGTGCTCGCCCACGTCGCCGGCCCCGACCTCCTCGAGCAGCGCCGAACGGGCCGCGTCGACGGCCGATGCGGCGACGGCGTCGGGCTGGCGGCGCGTCGAGGTCCTCACGCGTGCAGTGTCTCATCCGTCGCGGCCTCCCGGGGGCCGGGTGGCGGTGGCGCTCCCCGCGCGAGGGCCCGAACGGCAGGATGGGGGGCGTGAGCACCACACCCCCGCCGTCGACGCCCCCCGGTGACGGTGCGCCCGGGGACGACGGCGGCTCCCCCGGGCGGGGCAGGACCGGCGAGCGGGCCGGCGCGGCGGCCCGCGGCGTCGGCAGCGGAGCCCGGGCGACGGGGCGCGGGGTGCGCGGGGTCGCACGGGGAGCCGGCCGGGCCGGTCGCTACACCCTCGGGCAGGCCCGGCGCGCCGCCAACGCCGAGGGCGCCGACGAGTCCGGGCTCTCACGGCTGATCGGGCTGCACGCCGTCCACGCCGCCGGCGACGCCGCGGTGGCCATCGCGCTGGCCGGCACCCTGTTCTTCCAGGCGCCCACCGGCGAGGCCCGGGGCCAGGTGGCGCTGTTCCTGGGCCTGACGATGCTGCCCTTCGCCATCGTCGCCCCGCTGATCGGACCGTTCCTCGACCGGTTCAGCCACGGCCGCCGCTGGGCGATCGGGGCGACCATGGCACTGCGCGCCTTCCTGTGCTGGGTGCTCGCCGACGCCGTCCTGGCCGGGTCGCCGGTCCTCTTCGGCGCTGCGCTGGGCGTGCTGGTCTGCTCCAAGGCCTACGGGGTGACCCGGGCCGCGGCGGTGCCTCGGTTGCTGCCGGCCTCGCTGAGCCTGGTGCGGGCCAACGCCCGCGTCTCCCTGGCCGGCGTCGTGGGGGCCAGCCTGTCGGCGCCGGTCGCCGTGCTGGCCGCGACCGCCGGCGCCGGGTGGGCGCTGCGCTACGCGTTCGTGGTCTTCGTCGTGGCCACGGTGCTGGCGATCCTGCTGCCCGAGCAGGTCGACGCCTCGGCCGGCGAGCAGGCGCTCGCCATGCCGGGTGAGGATCCCGAGCCCGTCCCCGGGACCGGGCCCGACGCCGGCCGGGCGGTGCGCCGCGCGACCCGGATCCCCGCCGCGGTCGCGTTCGCCCTGCGCGCGAACTGCGGCCCGCGCTGGCTGACCGGCTTCCTGGTCATGTTCATGGCCTTCCTGCTGCGCGAGAACCCGCTGCCCGGCTGGGAGGACCGTCCCGAGCTGCTGCTCGGCCTGGTCGTCGCCGGCGCCGGGATCGGCAACACGCTGGGCATCGTGGCGGCCTCCGTGCTGCGCCGCATCGACCCCGCGGCCACCGTGGTGGGCGTCCTGGTCGCCGACGCGCTCGGCGTCGCGCTCGGCGCGGCCCTCTACGGCGTCGCGACCATCGTCGCACTCGGCCTGGTCGCCGGGCTCGCGCAGTCCCTCGGCAAGGTCTCCCTCGACTCGACCATCCAGGTCGGGGTGCCGCCCTCGGTGCAGGCCAGCGCCTTCGCCCGCAGCGACACCACCCTGCAGCTGGCCTGGGTCGTCGGCGGGTTCGTGGGCATCGCGATGCCGCTGATCCCGCGCCTCGGCCTCGGGGTGGCCGCGGCCGTCCTGGTCACCTGGGCGGCCTACGTGCTGCTCACGCGCCCGGGGTCGGGACGCTCGACCAGCCCGTTCTAGCGCGCCGGCCCGGCCGCCTGCCGGCCGTGTCCGGCCGGCTGGGCTAGGCCGGCCGGGCTAGGCCTCGAGCTCGTCGGCCAGCGCGCGCAGCAGCTTGGCCGTCGGGCCCGCGGTGCGGGCGTCCGGGTGCCGGCCGTGGCGGTAGGACTCCCCCACGCCGTCGAGCAGCCGGATCAGGTCCTCGACGATCGGCTCCATCTCGGCAGGCTTGCGCCGCTTGGCCGCGGCCGCGTTGCGGCTCACCGACGCCGGGCGGTCCAGCACGCGCACCTGGAGCGCCTGCTCACCGCGTCGGCCCTGCGCGATGCCGAACTCCACGCGGGTGCCGGCCTTGAGCGCACCTGCACCGTCGGGGAGGGCGTCGGAGCGGACGTAGACGTCCGGGCCGTCCTCCTGGGACAGGAAGCCGAAGCCCTTCTCGGCGTCGTACCACTTCACCTTGCCAGTAGGCACGGACCCGCCCCCTTCGTCGTCGCCCGCCGGCCGGTCCGGTCGCGCCGGGCGATGGTAGGCCATCGAGCCGCACGCCGGGGACCGCAAGGCGACGGCGCCCCCGCCAGAGCGTCCCCGCGAGGTCGGCCTCCCGGTCAGGGTGCGCTCGTGGGGCGGGTGGGTCACAATGGACGACTCGCGCCGACCGGCGCGTCGCGGACGGCGAGGAGGTGGGTGCGTGCGGATCGTGGCCGCCGGGCTGCTCGGTGCCCTGGTGCTCTCCGGCGTCCCCGCGCTCGCACCCGGGGCGGCCGCCGCGCTCCCGGCCAGGACGGTGGGCGCCACCGCCGCCACCGCCGTCGGCACGACCACCGCCGGCCACCTGGCCGACGAGCCGCGACTGCACCTGGTGAGCCTCACCGGCGCCGGGACGGCCGGTCTCGAGGCCGGCACCCGCGTCACGGCCCGGACGCGGATGCTGCGCGACCAGGACGCGTTGCGCGACCTCGTCGGCGCCGGCGAGCCCGCCTACCGCTGGACCACTGCGCTGAACGGCATGGCGCTGTCGCTCTCGGCCGCCCAGGCCCGTCGGCTGGCCTCCGACCCGCGGGTCGCCCGGGTCGAGCGCGACCGGGTGCGACCGCTCGCCGCCGTGCCGACCGCGACCACGGCCACGGCCGCAGCCGCGACCGCAGCCGTGGCGACCACGAGGGGCCCGGCGGGCCGGGGCCTCGCAGGGAGGGGCCCGGTGACGGGCGGGCGCGGTGTCGTCGTCGGCGTCGTCGACTCCGGCCTCGACCCCGACGTGGCCTCCTTCGCGACCCTCGCCTCCCAGGGGACGCGGCCCCGTCCACCGGCCTCGGCGTGCCAGAGCGGCCCGGAGTGGGCGGCGGCGCGCTGCGGGGGCAAGATCACCGCCGCGCGCTGGTTCGTCGAGGGCTTCGGCCGGGACGCGCTGCGCTCGGGGGCCGTGCTCTCGCCCCGCGACGACGAGGGCCACGGCACCCAGGTCGCGGCGGTCGCCGCGGGCAACGCCGGCGTGCCCGTGAGGGTGCGCGGCCGCACGGTCGGCACCGCCGGCGGCCAGGCGCCCGACGCCCGCATCGCGGTCTACAAGGCCTGCTGGACCGCGCCCGACCCCGACGACGACGGGTGCGCGAGCGCCGACCTCGTCGCCGCGATCGACCGCGCCGTGGCCGACGGCGTCGACGTGCTGAACCTGTCCACCGCCGGCTCGGGCGACCTCGACACCGTCGAGCGGGCCCTGCTCGGCGCGGCCGAGGCCGACGTCGTCGTGCTCGGCGCGGCCGGCAATGACCCGGACGGCCCGTGGGCGGCGCACCCCACCCCCTGGGTCACCACGGTCGGCGGCACGCAGGGGAGCACCCCCCGAGGCGTCGTCCGGCTCGGCGGGGGCGGCCCCGCCCTGCGCGGCGCCAGCGCCGCGACCGCGCCGGTCTCCGGCCGGCTGGTGCGAGCCGCCGTGGTGCGGCGCCCCGGGGTGGAGGCGTCCCGCGCCCGCGTGTGCGAGGCGGGCAGTCTGGACGCCGCCCGGGTCGCGGGCCGGGTGGTGGTCTGCGAGCGCGGTGTCGTGGGCCGGGTGGACAAGTCGGCCGCGGTCGCGCTCGCCGACGGCGTGGGCATGGTGCTCCTCGACGGCGGGCCCGGCGGGACGTCCGCGGACTTCCACGCCGTGCCCACGGTGCACCTCGCCGCCGCGCCCGCCCGACGGCTCACCGCCTGGCTGCGCACCCACCCCGACGCCCGCGCCACCCTCGCCCCGGCCGGGACCGACCCGGGCCGCGGGCTGGCCGGCTTCACCCCGCCCGGCGACCCGGCCGGCGACGTGCTGAAGCCCGACGTGCTCGCCCCCGCCACCGGGCTGCTCGGCCCCGTCCCGGGAACCGGCACGGGAGCAGGTTTCGCCCGGTGGACGGTGGGCTCCGGGACGTCGCTGGCCACGGCCTGGGCCTCCGGCACCGCCGCCGCGGTGCGAGGGCGCCACCCCGGCTGGTCGGCGGTGCGGGTGCGCTCCGCGCTGGCCACCGGGACCGTCGGGCTGCCCGGCGTCTCGCAGCCGCTGCGCTCCGGCGCCGGGCGCGTCGACCTCGGCCGTGCGGAGGCTGCCCGCCTCACCTTCCCCGAGACCCAGGCCCGCTACCGGGCCTGGCTCGAGGGACGCCGCGGCGAGGTCAACACGCCCTCCGTGCTGCTCTCCGAGGGCCGCCGGACGGCCACGCGCACGCTGCGCAGCACCGCCTCGACCGCGCGCTACTTCTCCTCCAGCGCGCACGGCTTCCGCACCCGTGTGCAGGTCACCCCGGCCGCGGTCCGCCTCGACCCCGGCGAGGAGGTGACCTTCCGGGTCACCGCCCCGGACGCGAGCGGCCGCCGCGGCTCCGACGGGGGGGTCGTGCTGTGGCGCGGCGCCGACGGCAGCCGGGCCCGGGTGCCGGTCGTCGTGACCCGGTGAGCCCGTCGCACCCCGCGTGGGCCGCCTGGACCGAGGCGCTGGAGCCGCTCGGAGGCGCCGACGTGGTGGACCTCGGGTGCGCCGAGGGCCACGTCGCCCGCTGGTGCACGGCGCGCGGCGCGAGCTGGGTGCTGGCCCTCGACCTCGACGCCGCCCGGCTCGACGCAGCCCGCGAGCACCCCGGTGGGCAGCGCGCCGTCCGCTACGAGCAGGCCGACCTCGAGCAGGCCACGTTGCCCTTCGAGCACTACGACCTGGCCTGCTGCACCGTCGTGCACCGGCTCCAGGACCCGCTGCGCTTCGCACGGATGACCCGCGCCGGCCTGCGCCCCGGCGCCCGCCTGGTCGTGCTGCTGCCCGCCGGCGCCGACGATCCGGTGGCGGCACTCGGGCGCGGCGGGCTGGTGCCCGGTGCGGCCACCTCCGTCGCCGGCGGCGGCTCGGTGCTCGTCCTGCACAAGCCCGCCCGGCGCGGCTGAGCCGGCCGACCCGACCAGCGGGCTCAGCCCAGGCCGAGGACCCGCGCGGACTCCTCGCGCATCGCGATCTTGCGGACCTTGCCGGTCACCGTCATCGGGAACTCCTCGACGGCCATGACGTACCGCGGGATCTTGTGGTGCGAGAGCCGGCCCGTGCAGAACGCGCGCACCGCGGCGGCGTCCAGGGGCTCGCGACCCGCCCGCACCCGGATCCAGGCGCACAGCTCCTCGCCGAAGGTCGCGTCGGGCACACCCACGACCTGGACGTCCTCGACGTCGGGGTGGGTGTAGAGGAACTCCTCGACCTCGCGCGGGTAGATGTTCTCGCCGCCTCGGATGACCATGTCCTTGATCCGACCGGTGATCACGCAGTAGCCGTCCTCGCGCATCACCGCGAGGTCGCCGGTGTGCATCCACCCCTCGGCGTCGACCGACTCGGCCGTCTTCTCCTCGTCCTGCCAGTAGCCGAGCATCACCGAGTAGCCCCGGGTGCAGAACTCGCCGGTCTCGCCGCGCTCGAGGGTCTCCCCGCTCGCGGGGTCGACGACCTTGATCTCCACGTGCGGGTGCACCCGGCCGATCGTCGCGGTCCGGCGCTCGAGGTCGTCCTCGACCCGGGTCTGGCAGGAGACCGGGGAGGTCTCGGTCATCCCGTAGGCGATCGAGACCTCGGCCATGTGCATGTCCTCCACGCACCGGGTCATCACCTCCACCGGGCAGATCGAGCCCGCCATGATCCCGGTGCGCAACGAGGACAGGTCCGTCCCGGCGAACTCCGGGCAGCTCTGCATGGCGATGAACATCGTCGGCACCCCGTACAGCGCGGTGCAGCGCTCGGCCTCGACGACGCGCAGGGTGGTGGCGGGGTCGAAGCCGGGCGCCGGGATGACCATCGTCGCGCCGTGGGAGGTGCAGCCGAGGTTGGCCATCACCATCCCGAAGCAGTGGTAGAAGGGCACCGGGATGCACAGCCGGTCGCGCTCGGTCAGGCCGATCAGCTCGGTCACCTGGTGGCCGTTGTTGAGGATGTTGCGGTGGCTCAGCGTGGCGCCCTTGGGGTAGCCGGTGGTGCCGGAGGTGTACTGGATGTTGATCGGGTCGCCCGGGCGCAGGCCGGCCTGCCGCTCGGCGAGACGCTCGGGCGCGACCAAGACGCCCTCGGCGACGAGCGCGGCGAGGTCGTCGGTGTCGAGGTACACCGTGCGCCGCAGCGTCGGGCAGCGCGGCGCCACCTCCTCGACCATCGCCCGGTAGTCGCTGGAGCGGAAGCTGCTGGCGGCCATCAGCAGGCTCAGCCCGCTCTGGTCCACCGCGTAGGCCAGCTCGTGGGTGCGGTAGGCCGGGTTGACGTTGACCAGCACCGCGCCGGTCTTGGCCGCGGCGTACTGGGTGAGCGTCCACTCCGCGCAGTTCGGGGCCCAGATCCCCACCCGGTCGCCGACCTCGACGCCGGCCGCGATCAGGCCGCGGGCCAGCGCGTCGACGTCGGCGTCGAGCTCGGCCCACGTCCAGCGTCGGCCCGTCGCAGCCTCGACGAGCGCCTCGCCGTCCGGGTGGGCGGCCACCGTGCGCTCCAGATTGGCCCCGATCGTCTCCTCGAGCAGCGGGGTCGTGGTCTCACCGGCGGCGTAGGACTCCATGGGGGTGAACCTAGGTCGCCCGGGCCGGGCGCGCCAGACGTCCCCGGGCCACCGGACCGGGCGGACGGGCGGGCCGGGCGGGACCGGTCTCGTCGCGGCCCTCGCCGCGGCGGCGCTCGGTGGGCACCAGGGCGTCGAGGTAGTCGCCCACCTGCTCCTCGTCCCAGTCCCTGCTCTCCCGCAGGCCGGTGGCCAGGGTCTCGCGGTAGGAGGCGGAGGGCGCCACGTGCTCCACGGCGTGCGCGCCGTGCGGGGAGGTGAAGGTGAGCATCGCGACGCCGTCGAGTCGCCCGACCTCGACCAGCGTCTCGTAGTGGCCCGGGCCCACCGTGTGGCGCCCGCCCGGCAACGGCTCGAGCAGCACCTCCTCGAGCGGGTCGCCCTCGCTGGGCACCCGGTACATCTCCTGCGCCGCGACGTCGACGAGCTGGCCACGGGTGAGCAGGTAGCCGCGGGCCGCCGTGTGCCCCGCGGTGTCGTGGTCGTAGAAGGCCACCCCGCCGCCCCACTGCGGCGAGTCGCCCGCGAAGTAGGTCGTGCCGGGCAGGTCCACCGCGCGCGAGCGCACCGGCGGGGTGCGGTCGCGGGCGCCGGGGTTGGCGCGCAGCCCGCCCGGGGGGCAGCCGCCCTCGAGGTAGCAGGCCAGCCGCGCGGCGGACATGTTCGAGCCGTACGAGACGTACCAGACGTGCGTCATGTGCTGCGAGGCTAGGGCGTCGACCGCGTGGCGGGACGGGCGGGGGCCACCTGCCGCGTGCGCGCCTCGGCCCGTCCAGGGGTGCCGTACTGTCGGGCCACGTGAGCACCCGGGCCCGACGCACGCTGCCGATCTGGGCCGAGACCGGGGTGCTGCTCGTGCTCGCCGTCGTGCTCGCGCTGATCATCAAGACCTTCTTCGTGCAGGCCTTCTACATCCCGTCGTCCTCGATGCGGCCCGGCCTCGTCGTCGACGACCGGATCCTGGTGCAGAAGGTCTCCTACTGGTTCGGCGGCACCCCTCAGCGCGGCGACGCCGTCGTCTTCGACGACCCCGGCGGCTGGCTCGGGCCGGACGAGGACGCACCGCCCACGAGCCTGCTGACCTCCGGGCTGGCCAGGATCGGGCTGTACCCGACCGGGGGCCACCTGGTGAAGCGCGTGGTGGGCGTGGCCGGTGACGTCATCGAGTGCTGCGACGACGAGGGCCACCTGATGGTCAACGGCGTCGCGGTCGACGAGACGGGCTTCATCGCGCACCAGACGCTGTGCGCCGGCCCGATGCCCGGCGGCGGCGCCTGCGACTGGACCGCCGGGCCGGTGCCCGAGGGCGAGCTGTTCGTCATGGGCGACAACCGCAGCCAGTCGGCCGACTCCTCGGTTCGGCTGTGCCCGGCCGACCCGCGGGGCTGCGACCCCGCCGGCGCCTACGTGCCGGTGGACCTCGTCGTCGGCAAGGTCGCGGCGATCGCCTGGCCGCCCGGCCACGCCTCGGTCCTGTCCCGGCCCGACGCCTACGACGCGGTGCCGTCGGCCGAGGGCTCGACCGGCTGACCCCGCCCCGTCCGGCCTCGGCCCTGCCCGTCGGGTCCGGCCAGGGGGCGGCGGCCTCAGGGGCGCAGCACCTCGAAGGACACCCCGTCGCCGAGGTGGACCATCGTGCCCGGCTCGACGCGCACCCCGATCCCGGCCACGAGGTCCTCGGGCCGGCGCCCCGGGGCGACCAGCACGGTGCCGTTGGTCGAACCGAGGTCGGTGAGCACCGCGCAGCCGGCGTCCGGACCGGTGGTGCCGGGGCGCACCTCGAGGTGGGTGGCGGAGACCTCCAGCTGCGGGCTGGTCACGACGACCAGACGGGGCGGACGGGGCCCGGGCAGGCCGCGCGGCGCCGGCGCGCGGCCGACCAGCACGACCTCGTCGACGTCGACGCGGGTGCCGTCGGAGAACGCGAGCACCGCCGCCGGGTGCTCCCCCGTCGCCGGGGCGGGGGCGGGGGCGGGGGCGGGGGCGGGCGCCGGAGGGTCGCCGGGGCCGCCGGGGCCCGGGCCGCCCGGCGGGGTCGTCGGCTGCGGGGGCTCGGCGGGCCCGCGGGGCGTGGGGCGCGACGCCGGGCGAGGGGGCGCGGCCGGCGAGGCGCCGGACGGCTCCGCGACGACCACGGACTCCACCCGGGCCGCACGCACCAGGCCCGAGCCCATCCGCACCGGCTGGGCGCCGGGGCGGTCGGGGCCGGCGAGCAGGGCGACCGAGACGACGTCGGCGAAGGACCGCTCGGCCCAGGTGCGGGCGGTGGTCCCGTCGACCACGACGAGGTCGTCGCGCTGCACGCCCGCGGCGTCGCCGGCCAGCGTGACCGCGACCGAGAGACGCGTGCCGCGCACCAGCGAGGTCACCCGGCCGGGGGCGTCGCGGGCGACGACCACGACGTCGGGCAGCGTGGCCAGACCGCCGACCAGCAGGGCGTCGACCACCTCGGCGAGCCCGGCACCGGCGTCGAGCAGCGCCCACAGCCGCGCGGCGCGCTCGCGCTCGTGGCCGGGCAGCAGCACCGCGAGGTGCGCGCCGAGGACGGCGAGGTCGTCACCGTCGGTGACCGACCACGACGCCGGGGTGGCCGCGCCGGCAGGGCGCACGGGCAGGGACCCCGTGGTCGACTGGGTGGTGGGCTCGCTCACGGGGTGGGTCCCTCCTGGCGCTCGGGCTCGGTCGGGGCGTCCGGCCGGTGCGCCGCGTCGTCGGCGGCGGTCGTGGCGGCGGGCACGACGTCGACCACCAGGGCGGTGGCGTTGTCGCGGCCACCGGCCTCGAGGGCGACCGCGACCAGGTCTCGGGCGGCCTGGTCGGCCTCGGGTGCCGCGGCGAGGACCGCGGCGATGGTGGTGTCGTCGATCATGTCGCTGATCCCGTCCGAGCACAGCACGAGACGCTCGGGACCGCCCAGTCGCGCGACCCGGTGCTCGGCCCGGGCGTCGCCGGCCCCGCCGAGAGCGCGGGTGACGACGTGACGCTCGGGGTGGTGGCGGGCGTCCTCGGGCGCGAGCAGGCCGGCGTCGAGCATCTCCTGGACCAGGCTGTGGTCGACGCTGGCCCGGCGCAGGACCAGGTCCCCGCCGCTGACCGCGGCGCGGTAGGCGCGGGAGTCGCCGACGTGGGCCAGCAGCCACGCGGGGGCGCCGTCGTCGTGGGTGAGCACCGCGAGGACCACGGTGGTGCCCGAGGAGAACGAGGTCGCGCCGGCTGCGCGCTGGGCCTCGTCGTAGGCGGTGATCCGCTCCTGGCAGGTGCGCAGGACGGCCTCGACCTGCTCGGCGACCTCGCCCGCGTCGCCGCTCAGCGAACCGGGGTCGGCGAGCAGTGCGCGGAACTCCTCGACGACCAGCGCGCTGGCGACGTCACCGGCGTCGTGGCCGCCCATCCCGTCGGCGACCAGGAACAGCGGCGGCGCGGCCAGCCACGCGTCCTCGTTCGTCTCGCGCACCAGGCCGACGTCGCTGGCCGCCCCGTGGCGGACCTCCACCGCGGTCACGGCGGCGACGATAGTGCCTGGGCCGGTAGCGTGGGAACGATGGGCACTCCCTCCGTGGCCGACGGGCACCGCTCCCTGGCCGACCAGCTGCGCAGCTGGACCGACGACCGGCTGGCGCGTCTGCTCCTCGCGCGCCCGGACCTGTCCACGCCCGCTCCGCACGACTTCGGCCAGCTGGCCTCGCGGGCCACCGTGCGGGTCTCGCTGGTGCGGGCGCTGGACCAGCTCGACCGCCTCGAGCTGTTCACCCTCGACGCGCTCGTCGTGCTGGGGCCGGCCCCGCGCGAGGTGCTGGTGGCCGCGGTCCACGCCGACGTCGCGGCGGTGCGCCGCGCGGTCGAGCACCTCGTCGACCTCGCGGTCGTCTGGGAGTCCTCCACCGGCCTGCGCACCCTCGGCGGGGTGCCCGAGGCCCTGGCCCTCACCTCGGAGACCGTCGCGAGCGGGTTGCGGCCGCGCTCGGACCCGTGGCCCGACGACGAGGTCGTCGCCGCGCGGCTGGTGGAGCTCTCGGCCCCGGCGCGCGCCCTGCTCGAGCACGTCGCCGACCAGGGCGGGCACGCCACCACGCGCGGCTCGCGCCACCAGGTCGGCGTCGCCGAGGCCGCCACGCCCGGCCGAGGAGCTGCTCGCCCGCGGCCTCCTCGTGCCCCGCGAGGGCTCCGCGGTGGTGATGCCCGGCGAGGTCGGGCTCGCGCTGCGCGGCGGGCGCACCACCCGCGAGGCGGTGGACGCCCTGCCCGCGCTGGCCACCGCCGAGCGCTCCGGCGACCTCGTGGACCGCACGGCGGCCGGCGCCGCCTTCGAGACGGTGCGCCGCGTCGAGCTGCTCCTGGACCACTGGGGCTCCGCCCCCGCGCCGGCCCTGCGCAGCGGGGGCCTCGGCGTGCGCGACCTCAAGGCCACGGCCCGGCTGCTGCACACCACCGAGCCGGTGGCCGCGCTGCTCGTCGAGACCGCCGCCGCGGCCGGTCTGCTGGCGCAGCGCGCCGGCGGCGACGGCAACGCCGTGTGGGTGCCCACCGACGCCTTCGACCGCTGGAGCGCCCACGAGACCGCCGAGCGGTGGGCGGTGCTGGGACGGGCCTGGCTGGCCAACCCCCGCGCCGCGGCGCTGGTCGGCACCCGCGACGAGACCGACAAGCCGCGCAACGCGCTCGCCCCCGGTCTGAGCAGCCGCACCGTCGTGGAGTCCCGGTCGATGGCCCTGGTCGTGCTCGGCGGCCTGGGCGCCGAGGAGGTCCTCGCCGCGGGCACGGGCGTGCCCTCGCTGGTCGCCCGGATCGCCTGGCTGCGCCCCCGCCGTCCCGCCTCCCGGGCCCGGGAGGTGGCCGAGGCCCTCGAGGAGGCCGCGGTGCTCGGGCTCGTCGCCCTCGGCGCCACCGCCTCCTACGCCGACCTGCTCGTCGCCGACGACGACCCGACGACATCCCTGGCCGCGCTGCTGCCCGAACCGGTCGACCACGTGCTGGTGCAGGCCGACCTGACCGCGGTCGCCCCCGGGCCGCTGGAGTCCTCGCTGGCCCGCCGCCTCCAGCTGCTCGCCGACGTCGAGTCGCGCGGCGGTGCGACGGTCTACCGGTTCTCGGCAGGCTCGGTACGGCGCGCGCTCGACGTGGGCTGGACCGCCGCGGAGGTCCACGAGTTCCTCGGCTCGGTCTCGCGCACCCCGGTGCCGCAACCGCTGACGTACCTCGTCGACGACGCGGTGCGCACCTACGGCACGGTGCGCGTGGGCCACGCCGAGGCGTTCCTGCGCTCCGACGACGAGGTCGCGCTGCGCACGCTGGTGCACCACCCGAAGGCGGCCGCGCTGGGCCTGCGCCAGATCGCCCCGACGGTGCTCGTCAGCGAGACCCCGCTCGACGTGCTGCTGCCCCGGCTTCGCGAGCTCGGCGCCTCCCCGGTGGTGGAGGCCGCCGACGGGACCGTGCAGATCACCCGCCCCGACCTGATGCGAGCCCGCACCCCGCGCGAGCGGCCGGCCGCGGCGCGCACCGCGCGGCAGAGCGCCACCGCCGCCGCTGTCGTCACCGCGGTGCGATCCGGCGACCGCGCGTCCCGGCACGCCCCGTCCGGCGGCCCGCGGCCCGGGTCGCTCACGCCCAGCGGGGCGCTCAGCGCGCTGCGCGAGGCCGTCGAGTCCGGCACCGCCGTCCTGATCACCTACGTCGACAACCAGGGCACCCGCAGCGACCGCCTCGTCGACCCCGTCTCGGTGGAGGGCGGCACCCTGGTGGCCCACGACCAGCGCGCCGACGACGTCCGCACCTTCGCCGTCCACCGCATCCACTCCGTCCAGCCCGTCCCCGGCGCCTGATCGCCGAGCGGCCCGTCTCAGTCAGCCGAGGGGTCTGTTTCGGTCAGCCGAGGAGCCCGTTCCCGCACATCGACGGGGTCTCTCGCGGGACGGCGACGACGGTGGGCCGCTCGCGTAAGCAGCCCTGGCCTGTCGGCCGACCACAGCGGGCCGCTCGCGTGACCGGACTGACCGCGCGGCTGACCGGACCTGACCGCTCGGCTGACCGAAGTGGGCCGCTCGGCTGACCGAAGTGGGCCGCTCGGCTGACCGAAGTGGGCCGCTCGGCGGGGGTGGGGAGCGAGGAAGCAGCCGGGGTGCGCGGCGGCTCGTAGGCTCGGGGGGTGAACGACGGCCCCCTCATCGTCCAGTCGGACAAGACCCTCCTCCTCGAGATCGACCACGAGCGCGCCCAGGACTGCCGCAAGGCGATCGCGCCGTTCGCCGAGCTCGAGCGCTCCCCCGAGCACATCCACACCTACCGCCTGACCCCGCTCGGCCTCTGGAACGCCCGTGCGGCCGGCCACGACGCCGAGCAGGTCGTCGACACGCTGCTGGAGTTCAGCCGCTACTCGGTGCCGCACTCGCTGCTCGTCGACGTCGCCGAGACGATGGCCCGCTACGGCCGGCTCCGCCTGGAGAAGAACCCCGTCCACGGCCTGGTCCTGGTCAGCAACGACCGCCCGGTGCTGGAGGAGGTGCTGCGCGCCAAGCGGGTCGCCGGGATGATCGGCACCCGTCTCGACGACGACACCGTGGTCGTCCACGCCTCCCAGCGCGGCAACCTCAAGCAGGCCCTGCTCAAGCTCGGGTGGCCCGCGGAGGACTTCGCCGGCTACGTCGACGGCGAGGCCCACGCGATCAGCCTCGACGAGACCGAGTGGCAGCTGCGCGACTACCAGCGCGACGCCGCCGACTCGTTCTGGCACGGTGGCTCGGGCGTCGTGGTGCTGCCCTGCGGCGCCGGCAAGACCATGGTCGGCGCCGCGGCGATGGCCCACGCCGGGGCGACGACGCTGATCCTGGTCACCAACACCGTCAGCGCGCGGCAGTGGAAGGACGAGCTGGTCAAGCGCACCTCGCTGACCGAGGAGGAGATCGGTGAGTACTCGGGCGCCGTCAAGGAGATCCGCCCGGTCACCATCGCGACCTACCAGGTGCTCACGCTGCGCCGGAAGGGCGCCTATCCCCACCTCGAGCTCCTCGACGCCCGCGACTGGGGCCTCATCGTCTACGACGAGGTCCACCTGCTCCCGGCGCCGATCTTCCGGATGACCGCCGACCTCCAGGCGCGCCGTCGCATCGGCCTGACGGCCACGCTGGTGCGCGAGGACGGCCGCGAGGGCGACGTGTTCTCCCTGATCGGCCCCAAGCGCTACGACGCGCCGTGGAAGGACATCGAGGCCCAGGGCTGGATCGCCCCGGCCGACTGCGTCGAGGTCCGGGTGACGCTGCCGGAGTCCGAGCGGCTCGTCTACGCCACCGCCGAGCCCGAGGAGCGCTACCGCCTCGCCGCGTGCACGCACCACAAGAACACCGTGGTGCGCGAGCTCGTCGAGCGTCACGCCGGCCAGCCGACGCTGGTGATCGGGCAGTACATCGAGCAGCTCGACGAGCTCGCGGCCGACCTCGACGCCCCGCTGATCAAGGGCGACACCACCGTGCGCGAGCGCCAGCGGCTGTTCGAGCAGTTCCGCTCCGGCGAGATCGGCCTGCTCGTGGTGAGCAAGGTGGCCAACTTCTCCATCGACCTGCCCTCCGCGGAGGTCGCCATCCAGGTCTCGGGCTCCTTCGGCTCGCGCCAGGAGGAGGCCCAACGCCTCGGCCGGCTCATGCGGCCCAAGAGCAAGGGCCAGACCGCCCGGTTCTACGCCGTCGTCGCCCGCGACACCGTCGACGCGGAGTTCGCACAGAACCGGCAGCGGTTCCTCGCCGAGCAGGGCTACGCCTACCGCATCCTCGACGCCGAGGACCTGCGCGACCTGTCCGCCTGAGGCACCCCGCGCCCCCGACGCCCCGCGCGGCGTGGTCGCGACCCGGGCCCGGCCCCGAGGGAGCCCTGCGGGACACCGCACGTGACGTCCGTCCCACCGCGGGCACCGATGCGGGTCGGTGCGCGGTGAGGTCCTAGCGTTGGCGCCATGAAGGCGCTGCTGCTCGAGAACATCCACCCCCAGGCCGTCGCCCGCCTCGAGGAGGCCGGCTACGACGTCGAGCTGCGCAAGGGCTCGCTCTCGGAGGAGGAGCTGGTGCACACCCTGCCCGGGGTCCACCTGCTCGGCATCCGCTCCAACACCCAGCTCACCGCCCGCGCCCTGGCGCACGCGCCGGACCTGATGGCCGTCGGCTGCTTCTGCATCGGCACCAACCAGGTCGACCTCCCCGCCGCCACCGCGGCCCGCGTGGCGGTCTTCAACGCCCCGCACTCCAACACCCGCAGCGTGGTCGAGCTCGTCATCGGCGAGATCGTGATGCTGGCCCGGCGCCTGCAGGAGAAGACCAGCCGGATGCACGACGGCATCTGGGACAAGTCCGCCGCCGGCAGCCACGAGATCCGCGGGCGCACCATCGGCATCGTCGGCTACGGCAACATCGGCTCCCAGCTCTCCGTGGTGGCCGAGGCGATGGGTCTGCGGGTCGTCTTCTTCGACATCAACGACCGGCCCGCCCACGGCAACGCGCGGCGCATGGGCAGCCTCGAGGAGCTGCTCGTCGAGTCCGACGTGGTCACGCTGCACGTCGACGGCCGCCCCGGCAACGCCGGGCTGTTCGGCCCCGGGTTCTTCGACCTGATGAAGCCCCGCTCGCTGTTCATCAACGCCTCGCGCGGGATGCTCGTCGACACCGAGGCCCTGCGCGACCGGATCCTGTCCGGCCACATCGCCGGCGCCGCCCTCGACGTGTTCCCCGTCGAGCCGAAGGCCCAGGGCGACCGGTTCGACTCCCCCCTGCGCGGGCTGGACAACGTGATCCTCACCCCGCACGTCGGCGGCTCCACCCAGGAGGCGCAGGAGGAGATCGGGCACTTCGTGGCCGGCAAGCTCGCCGGCTACGTCGCCCACGGCACCACCGCGCTGTCGGTGAACTTCCCCGAGGCCGGCGGCCCGCCCGAGCCGGGCACGCACCGCGTCACGCTGCTGCACCAGAACATGCCGGGCGTGCTGGCCGAGCTCAACCAGGCCCTCGCCGAGGCCGGCGTCAACGTGCTCGGGCCAGTCGCTCGTCGACCCGCGGCGAGCAGGGCTACGTCGTCACCGACGTCGCCGAGGCCGCTTGACGAGACGACGCTCGCCACGCTGCGCGCGCTGCCCCAGACGGTCCTGCTGCGCACCATGAGCGCCGCCTGAGCCAGCCGGGCCGCCGGCGACGCGCGGGCGCGCACACCTGCGCGGGTGGGCGCGCGCCACCGACGCATGGGTAGGTTCACAGGGTGATCGACGCCGTCCGCCACCGCCTCGGGGAGGCCATCTTCGAGCGCGTCGCCGGACCCGACGGGCCCGAGCACCGGGCCCGCATCCACGACCGCGAGGGCCCGCGCTGGTTCGAGCCGGGCAGCCCGATCACCGTGGTGCACGGCGACGCCTCGATGTTCGTCGGCGGCATCCGCGCCGTGCTGCTGCAGACCCTGCACCCGGCCGCGATGCGCGCCGTGGCCGAGCACTCCGGCTACCGCGGCGACACCTGGGGCCGGCTGGCGCGCACCAGCCGCTTCCTGGCCGTGACCACCTTCGGGCACGCCGAGGACGCCCAGCAGATGGTCGACGTCGATCCGCTCGGTGCACCGCCGCGTCACCGGCACGATGCCCGACGGCTCGACCTACGCCGCCTCCGACCCGCACCTGCTGGAGTGGGTCCACGTCGCCGAGGTCGACAGCTTCCTGCGCGCCTTCACCGTCTACGGCGCCACCACGCTGACCCAGGACGAGCGCGACACCTACGTGGCCCAGGTGGGCGAGGTCGCCCGCGCGCTCGGCGTCGTCGACCCGCCGCAGCACCGGAGGCCGAGCTGGCCGAGCGGGTGGCCGCGTTCCGTCCCGAGCTGCGCGGCACCCCCGAGGCCCGCGACGCCGTGCGCTACCTGCTGCTTCAGGCCCGCCGCTGCCGCTGCCGGCGCGGGCGCCGTACGCGGTGCTGATGGCCGCCGGCGTCGGCCTGATGCCGGCCTGGACGCGGCTGCCCGCTGCGCCTGCCCTGGCTGCCGGTCTCCGAGCGCACCGTCGTCCGCGCACTGGGCACCGCTGGCCACCGGCACCATCCGGTGGGCCATGACTCCCGCTGCCGAGCACCGAGGCTGTTTAGATAGTCCGATGCCCGACCCCGACCAACAGCCCCGACCCGCAGCCCGACCACGCCCCGGCCGCGGCACGCCCGTGGCCGCTGGAGGCCGACCCTGCCTCGCACGCCCTGCGCGCCGCGCTCGTCGCGGCCTGCGGCGAGGCTCCGACCGCGGCCTACCACGACCTGCGCCACCTCGACGAGGTGCTGGCCGCGCTCGACGGCCTCGAGCGCGCCGGCACCCCGTTCGACGCGCCGCACCGTCCACCTCGCGGCCTGGTTCCACGACAGCGTCTACGACGGCGAGCGTGACGCCGAGGAGCGCTCGGCGGTCTGGGCCGAGGAGGCCCTGGTCGACCTGGTGCGACGGCCACGACCGTCGCCGAGGTCGCGCGGCTGGTGCGGCTCACCGAGACCCACCAGCCCGAGGACGACGACCCCGACGGCTGCGCCCTCTCCGACGCCGACCTGGCCATCCTCGCCGCCTCCCCCGCGCGCTACGCCGAGTACGTCGCCGCCGTGCGCCGCGAGTACGCCCACGTCGACGACGCACGACTTCGCCCGCGGCCGCGCCGCGGTGCTCGAGGACCTCCTGGCCAAGCCGCGGCTGTTCCACACCGAGCACGCCTCGCGCGCGTGGGAGGACGCGGCGCGGGCCAACGTCGGCGCCGAGCTGGACCGGCTGCTACCCGGGGTCCGGGCACGGCGGGCCTGAGGTCCCCCTCTCCCGGACAGGGCCGGGCGGGCCTCAGGGGCCGCCGCGCGCCGCCGGCTGGCTCTTGCGCCGACGCAGCCCGGCCGCGACGAGGCGCCGCACCAGCTCGCGCGAGGAGACCTCGGTCGCGCCCAGACGCGACGACCTGGTCGTACCACTCGGCCGGCACGTCGTAGTGGTCGCGGTCGAAGCCCCGCTCGGGGACGCCGAGCCGCCGGGCGAAGGCGTGCAGCTCCTCGAAGGAGGTGTCGGAGGCCAGGTGCGACCAGCGCCGGCCGCGCCACTCCACCTGCGGCGGGTCGATCAGGATCACGACGGCCTCCGAGCGTGCGACGGCGTCGTCGAGCAGCCGGCGCCACGACCGGACGTAGCCGGCGTCGACGTAGGAGCGGAAGGTCGCGCCGGGGCGGACCTGCTCCGCGAGGTGCAGCTGGCGCACGCCGGCCCGCACGAACCACGGCACGTGCTCGGCCTCGAGGCCGCCGGCCGCGAGCAGCAGGGCGGCCACGTCCGGTGATCGTCCGGCCAGGGCCAGCAGGTCGTCGTAGCCCTGGGCCAGGCCCCGCGGCGAGCCGCCGGAGCGCACCGCGGTCAGCCCGGGCAGGTCGACGACGCGGCCCCACGAGCGCACCGGGTCCAGGGTGTCGTCGATCGCGCGGTGCAGCGTCCAGGGCACCTCGGGCAGGGCCTCGACCAGCCGGCGGCACGCTGCGAGGTCGATCTCGAGGTCGACGTCGAGGAACCCGCAGCTCGACGCCCTCGGCGCCGAGGGCGACGTACTCCTGCCCGAGCTCGACGAGCCGCCCGAGGGTGGCCTCGTCCGCCCGGTCGCCGGCCTCCGCGCGCAGCACCACGCGCACGGGGACGTCGCTGGCGCGGATGACGGCCGAGGCCGTGGCCGGGTCGGGCGAGACGCCGTGATCCCGACCGGGCACGACCAGGGAGAGCCGGTCGGCGCCGCCGTCGACGGCTCCCGGGACGTCGCGCTGCTGGGTCACCGCGACCTCCAGCAGACCGGCGCGGGGGGCGGTCGTGGTCATGGGAGGACTCTAGGCGCTGGCCCCGGCTTGCGCCGTCCAGCAGACTGGGGGGATGGACGTCGCCCTGATCCTGGCCGCACGCGCTCGCGTCCTGGCCGACCTCGAGGCCCGGCGCCAGGCCACGCCCGCAGCGGTCTCCGCGCTGGAGGAGTCCTGCTCGTCGCGCACGTGGTGGGCCGAGCAGTGGCCCGCCGGCGCGGTGTACGTGGCTGGCCTGGTGGCGCAGGACGTCCAGGACGCGCTGTTCGAGACCGCCGGACGCTGGCCGGTCTGCGAGGGCTGCCCGGACCTGCCGCAGCACTCGCTGTACATCCAGCCCGACCTCGGCGGCCCGGACCCGCAGTGGGTGTGCGAGGAGTCCGGCCAGGTGATCACGCCGCTGGGCACGCTCGGCTCCTGGCGCGGCTGAGCACCACCCTCGCGGGCGTACGGGATCGCGCCCGGCTGACGGAGGCAGACCGTCGAGTGACCGGACGGACGCTCGGCTGACTGGGCGGGCCGCTCGGCTGACTGGGACGGGCCGCTCGGCGGTCAGGGCGGGTCAGGCGGAGAGCTGGACCCAGAGGGTGAAGCGGTCGGCGCGGTAGACGCTGCGGGAGACCTCGACGACCTTGTCGCCGGAGACCGCGCGGCGCGAGTGGCGCAGCACCACCGAGCCCGGGTCGACCTCGAGCAGGCGGGCCTCGTCGGGGCCGGCCTGGTCGGCGGTGATGGAGTCCTCGGCCCAGGTCGGGCGCAGGCCACGCGACCTCGAGCGCGTCGTAGAGGCTGGTGGGCATCCCGCTCTGCAGGAAGCCGGGCAGCAGGACCTCGTTGAGGTAGGCGTCCTCGACGCAGATCACGGTGCCGTCGCCGCGGCGCAGCCGGCGCCAGTGGATGACGGCGTCGCCCTCGGTGAGGCTCAGCGCGCGGGCGACGCCGGGGCCGGCCTCTCGCGGCGGGCCAGCAGGGTCTGGGACTCCGCGAGCACGCCGCGGCGCTTGAGGTCCTGGGTGAAGCCGGTGATCTGGCCGCGGTTGGTCTGCGGGTTGGCCACGAAGGTGCCGCGGCCGGGGATGCGCTCGAGCAGGCCCTCGGAGACGAGGGTGTCCAGGGCCTGGCGCACCGTCATCCGGGCGACGCCGAAGCGGGCCACCAGCTCGCGCTCGGAGGGCGCCGGCCGCGCCCGGCGCGGCACCCGCCACCAGGTCGCGCACGTACTCGCGGACCAGCACGTGCTTGAGGGCCCGTCCGTCGGTCATCGACTCGCTCACGAGGCTCACAGTAGGGCGGCCCCCGCGGCGCCGTCCCGGCTTTGGCAGAAGCCGCCCCGGCGGTGCGACCTCACTCGGCCGCGATGGCCGCGAGCACGTCGAGGCGCGCGGCGCGCCGCGCCGGGAGCAGCGCCGCGAGGACGCCCACCCCCACCGAGACCAGCAGGAAGACCCCGAGCTGGAGGACCGGCACGCTGATCACCTCCAGGCCCTCCTCGCGCAGGGCGTACATCAGCGCCACCCCGAAGACGACGCCGAGCACCACCCCGAGCAGGGCGCCGAGCACCGAGATCACCACGGACTCCAGGGTGATCATCGCCCGCAGCTGCGGGCGGGTGACGCCGATCGGCGCGCAGCAGGCCGATCTCGCGGGTCCGCTCGAGGACCGACAGGGCCAGGGTGTTGACGATGCCGAGCACCGCGATCAGCAGCGCGAGCCCGAGCAGCGCGAAGATGAGCAGCACGAACCGGTCGACGGGCTCGCGCTGCTCCGCGGCGAACCCGGCCTGGTCCTTGACGGTGACGACCGGCAGGTCGGCCACCACGTCCTCGAGGGCGCCCCGCACGCGGCCAGGCCGCCGGGCTCGGCGGCCGGCCGCGTCGTCGACGTCGACGACGAGCGCGTTGTCCTGGCGCGGGGAGCCGGCCGCCTCGAACGTCTCGAGGGTGGTCAGCACCGGGAAGAAGATCACCGGGTTGTCGGCGAAGACGCCGACGACCGGCCAGGACCGCTCGCCGGCGGGCACGCGCACGGTGAGCTCGTCGCCCACGCCCACGCCGTTGTCCTGCGCCCAGGTCGGCCGACCAGCACGGTGCCGTCGTCCAGGGTGGCCTCGCCGTCGACGACGGCGAGTCCGAGCGGGCCCACGCTGGAGGGCGCGGTGGCCGCGACGCCCTCCGTGGAGCCGCCCACCTCGGCGCGCTGGTAGCGCTCGCGCACCACCCGGGTCACACCGTCCACGTCCGCCATCGCGTCGGCGATGTCGGGGGAGAACCCGCCGGCGAAGACGTTGGAGACGATCAGGTCGCCGACGAAGTTGACCTCCACCGCCCGGTCGACCGAGGCCTTGGCCGAGGCCCCGATGATCGCCATCGTCGAGGCCAGGGCGAGGCCGATCATCAGCGCCGAGGCCGTCGCGGTGGTGCGTCGTGGGTTGCGCAACGAGTTCTGGCCGGCCAGGTTGCCGACGCTGCCGAACGCGGCGGCGTAGAGACTGCGGGCGCCACGCAGGAAGGGCCGGCTGAGCACCGGGCTGGCCGCGGCCACCCCGAGCAGCACGAGGAGCACTCCCCCGCCGACCAGCCAGCCGGCCCGCGCAACGTCGCCGAGCAGGCCGAGCAGCAGCGCTCCCGAGCCGCCGGTCACCAGCGCGGTGCCGAGCAGGAAGCGGGTGCGCAGGGAGCTCTCGGGCAGCGCGACGTCGTCGCGCAGGGCCTGCACGGGGGCGATCCGGGCGGTGCGCAGCGCGGGCACCAGGGCGGCCAGCAGCGTGACCACCACGCCGACGGCGTAGGCGGCCACCGCGGTGCGGGGCGCCAGCACCAACCCCTGGCCGGACAGGTCGAGGCCGAAGCGGCCGAACAGCGCCCGCAGGCCCTCGGCGAGCAGCACGCCGAGGCCCAGGCCGAGCGTCGAGCCGACGACCCCCAGCACCAGGGCCTCGAGCAGCACCGAGCCGGTGACCTGGCGCTGCGAGGCGCCCAGGGCGCGCAGCAGCGCCAGCTCGCGGCTGCGCTGGGCGACCAGGATGGAGAAGGTGTTGACGATGAGGAACGCACCGACGACCAGCGAGATGCCGGCGAAGATCAGCAGGAAGGTGGTCAGGAAGGACAGCGCCCGGAGCAGGTCGCTGGCCGCGGCCTCGGCCGCTGCGTCGCCGGTGACGGCCTGCAGCTCCTCGGGGATCACCTCGGCGGACTGCCGGGCCAGGTCGTCCTGGCTGACGCCGTCGGCGGCACTGACCCAGATCGAGGTGAAGACGTCCTCGCCGCCGAGGAACAGGTCCTGGGCCACGGGGGTCTCGAAGAGGGCCAGGGTGGCGCCGTTGAGCGACCCGCCCTCGGCGAAGGCGGCCTCGCCGACCAGCGTCGCCTCGAGGCGCGGCTGCGCACCGGCCGTCAGCAGCGGCACGGTGTCGCCGAGCTCGTAGCCGCCGGCCTCGGCGGTGCGGGTGTCGAGGGCCACCTCGTCCGGCCCGACCGGGGCGCGGCCCTCGCTGATCACGAGGCCCTCGAGGCCGCCGGCGGCGGGCGCGTCGCTCCAGTTCTTGCCCAGCGCCGGCGGTCCGAAGCCGCCGAGCACCGTGCCGTCCTCGCCGACGACGTAGACGCCGGTGGCGTCGATCCGGCCGTCGGCGCGGGCCGCCCCGGGCAGGGCGGCGAGGTCGTCGACCAGCGAGGCCGGCACCGTGAGGGTCGAGGGGGCGCCGTCCTCGGTGACCGCGCCGGCCCGCTCGACGACGACGTCGCCGACGGTGGAGTCGAACAACGCGGTGAAGCTGCGCCCGAGGGTGTCGGAGAAGACCAGGGAGCCGACCACGAAGGCGACCCCGAGCACGATGGCGAACGTGCTCATCACCAGGCGCACCTTGCGCCCGAGCAGGCTGCGCAGCGTCGCCCGCAGCACCTCAGCGACCGCCCGGCTCGGTGCGGGCGGACCCGGTGGTGGCGGGGTCGGCCATCCGCGACATCACCGCGAGCACCTGCTCGCGGTCGGGCCGGGCGAGCTCGGAGACCACGCGGCCGTCGGCTAGGAAGACCACCCGGTCGCAGTAGGCGGCGGCCACCGGGTCGTGGGTGACCATCACGACGGTCTGGGCGTGCACGTCGACGGCGTCGCGCAGCAGCTGCAGCACCTCGGCGCCCGAGCGGGAGTCGAGGTTGCCGGTGGGCTCGTCCGCGAAGACGATGCGCGGCCGGCTGACCAGCGCCCGGGCGACGGCGACGCGCTGCTGCTGGCCGCCGGACAGCTCGGAGGGCTTGTGCCGCAGCCGGTCGCGCAGGCCGACGGTGTCGATGACGGTGTCGTACCAGTCCTGGTCGGGCTTGCGCCCGGCGATGGACAGCGGCAGCAGGATGTTCTCGCGCGCGTCCAGGGTGGGCACCAGGTTGAACGACTGGAACACGAAGCCGACCTCGGTGCGCCGCAGCCGGGTCAGGGCCGCGTCCTTGAGCGTGGTGAGGTCCTCCTCCCCGATCCACACCTGGCCGCTCTCGGCGCGGTCCAGCGCCGCGCAGCAGTGCATCAGCGTGGACTTGCCCGAGCCGCTGGGCCCCATGACGGCGGTGAACCGGCCGGCCTCCAGGTCGAGGGAGACGTCGTCGAGGGCCACGACGCGTGCCGCGCCCCGGCCGTAGGACTTGGTCAGGCTGCGCACGCGGGCTGCGACGGTCATGGCACCAGCCTGCCCGGCCCGGGGCCGGACCGCGACCCGGCCGTGCGCCGGGGAGGTCCGACGTCCGGGGGGGCCGAACGCCTGTTCGACATCGGGGTAGGGTGCCGCCATGGACTTCCAGGCCACGCTGTTCGCCCCGGAGCCTGACGACGGTGCCGCGCCGGGGCCGGCGCCGGCGGGCCTGGACGGCCTTGAGCGCACCACGCTGACCCGCGGCGCCTGGGTCGACGTGCGGCGCGGGTGGCTCGGCGAGGCCGACGACGTGCTGGCCACCCTGGTCCGCGACGTGCCCTGGCGCGCCGAGCGGCGCCAGATGTACGACCGCCTGGTCGACGTGCCCCGCCTGGTGCACACCTACATGATCGGCGAGGCCCTCCCCCACCCGGCGCTCGTCGCCGCGCGCGAGGCCCTCAGCGCGCACTACCGCGAGGAGCTGGGAGAGCCGTTCCGCACCGCCGGCTGCTGCTACTACCGCGACGGCCGCGACTCCGTGGCCTGGCACGGCGACACGATCGGCCGCGGCAGCAGCCAGGACACGATGGTCGCGATCGTCTCGGTGGGCGACCCCCGCCGGCTGAGCCTGCGCCCGCGCGGCGGCGGGGAGTCCCGCTCGGTCGAGATGGGCCACGGCGACCTCGTCGTGATGGGCGGCTCGTGCCAGCGCACCTGGGAGCACGCCGTGCCCAAGGTGGCCTCGGCCGGCCCGCGCGTCTCGGTGCAGTTCCGCCCGCTCAACGTCTTCTGAGGCGGCCGTCCGGAACACCGGGGCTTCCGGCGTGGTTTGCTCAGGCATGGCTGACAACACCGCACGCGCCACGATCGGTCTCACCGGACTGGCGGTGATGGGCCGCAACCTCGCGCGCAACATCGCCCGCCACGGTCACACGATCGCGGTCCACAACCGCAGCACCGAGAAGATGACCAGTCTGGTCGAGGAGTTCGGCGACGAGGGCGACTTCGTGCCGACCGAGAGCCTGAGTGAGTTCGTCGACGCCATCGAGCGTCCCCGCGCGATCATCATCATGGTCCAGGCCGGCGCCGCCACCGACGCCGTCATCGACGAGCTGGTGCCGCTGCTCGACGCCGAGGACATCGTCGTCGACGCCGGCAACGCCCACGTCGACGACACCCGCCGCCGCCAGGAGGCCCTGGCCGCCCACGACCTGCACTTCGTGGGCATGGGCGTCTCGGGCGGCGAGGAGGGCGCGCTGAACGGGCCCTCGATCATGCCCGGCGGCTCCGAGCACGCCTGGGAGCGGCTCGGGCCGGTGCTCACCTCGATCGCGGCCGAGGTCGACGGCGAGCCGTGCACCGTCCACGTCGGCCCGGACGCGGCCGGTCACTTCGTCAAGATGGTCCACAACGGCATCGAGTACGCCGACATGCAGCTGATCGCGGAGAGCTACGACCTGCTGCGCACCGTCGTGGGCCTCTCCCCCGGCGAGATCGCCGAGATCTTCCGGGGCTGGAACGAGGGCGACCTCGAGTCGTTCCTGATCGAGATCACCGCCGACGTCCTCGCGCACACCGACGGCGAGACCGGCCGGCCCTTCATCGACGTCGTGCGCGACGCCGCGGAGCAGAAGGGCACCGGCCGCTGGACGGTGCAGAGCGCGCTGGACCTCGGCGTCCCGGTCACCGGCATCGCCGAGGCCACGTTCGCCCGCAGCCTCTCGGGCCACACCGGCCAGCGCGAGGCGGCCCGCGAGACGTTCGGGTCCGAGGTGCACGACGTCGGCGTCGACCGCGACGCGTTCGTGGAGAGGATCCGCGCCGCGCTGTACGCCTCCAAGGTGGTCGCCTACGCGCAGGGCTTCGACCAGATCAAGGCCGGCAGCGACCAGTTCGACTGGGACGTCGACCTGGCCGCGATGGCCACCATCTGGCGTGGGGGCTGCATCATCCGCGCCCAGTTCCTCAACCGGATCCGCGAGGCCTACGCCGGCTCGCCCGGGCTGCCCAGCCTGCTGGTCGACCCGTACTTCGCCGACGCCGTGCGCGACGGCCTCGACGCCTGGCGTGACGTGGTGGCCACCGCCGCCCGCGCCGGCGTCCCGACGCCCGCGTTCGCCTCGTCGCTGAGCTACTTCGACGCGCTGCGCCGCGACAGGCTGTCGGCCGCGCTGATCCAGGGCCTGCGCGACAACTTCGGCGCGCACACCTACGAGCGCACCGACCGCGAGGGCACCTTCCACACCCTGTGGGCCGGCGACCTCACCGAGCAGGACCAGTCCTGAGGCGACCCCACCACGACGCGACGCGGCCCCGGGGAGGATCCTGTGGGGCCGCGTCGTTCGTGCGTGCGGGAGCGACTAGCCGCGACGCCCCAGGAGCCAGCCGAGCAGGATGAGCGCAGCCGCCGCCGCGCCCTGCTTCCAGTAGGCCTTGGCCAGCACCGGGATGACCGCGGCGCCGAGGTCGAGCGCCTCTCCCCCGGGGGCCGAGCCCGAGGAGCCCGCTGGGGCCGGCGCGGGCCGGCTCGCAGCGGACGGCGTGCCCGGTGCCGCGGGTGGCGCCGGCGACCCGGAGGCCGCCGGAGCGGCCGGCGAGGCGGCCGCGGCCGGCGGAGCCCCCTCGGCCTCGTCGCCGAGCGAGGTGCCGCGACCGTCTCCGGCGCCGGCTCGGCCGCCGCCGGTTCCTCGGCCGGCGCGGAGAGCCGCTGCTCGAGGCAGGCGACGAACTGGCCGAGCAGCTTGTCGGAGACGTCCTGCATCACGCCGCGACCGAACTGCGCCGGCTTGCCGGTGACGCGAGGTCGGTGAGGACCTCCACCTCGGTGGAGCCCGCCGCGTCCTCGGCCATCGTGCAGCGAGACCTTGGCGCCGGCGGTGCCGTTGCCGCGCTTGTCCTTGCCCTTGGCGTCGACGACGAAGCGGTGCGCGGCCTCGTCCTTCTCCACGAAGGTGCCGGAGCCGTTGTAGACCAGGGCGATCGGTCCGAGCTTGACCTTGACCGAGCCGGCGAACGAGTCGCTCGTCGGAGTCAGTGATCGTGGCCCCGGGGAAGCACTCGGCCAGCGCGGCGAGGTCCTGGAAGTGCGCCCAGGTCTCCTCGACGCCGGTCGGGACGGTGAAGCGTGTGCGTCAGATCCACGGCGCTCTCAGCCCCCGCCGCTGCGAGCACCGCGCGGCGCGTGAGCACGGTCGCCAGGTGCTTCGGTAGTCGGCGTCGCCGTTGAGGTCGGAGGGCGGGTTGGTGCCCTCGGCGGCCTGGGCGGCGGCGTCGCGTACGGCGTCGTCCGCGGCCTCGGCCCGGCGAGCGCCTCCTCGACCGCGCGGGCCCGCAGCGGGGTGGAGCCCATGTTGGTCAGCCCGACCCGCGCCTCGGCGATCGTGCCGCCCTCCACCCGGACGGTCGCCGCGACCGCGACGATCGGCCACTGGTGGGCCACCCGCACGAACTTCTCGTAGTGCGCGCCCCAGCCGGTGTGCTTGGGGATGCGGACCTCGGTGAGGATCTCGTCCTCGCCGATCGGCGGTCTCGAAGAGGTCGACGAAGAAGTCGTCGGCCTCCACGGTGCGGGTGCCGCCCGGCCGGCGATCACGAACTGCGCGCCCAGCGCGAGCGCCGGCGCGCCGAGGTCACCGGCCGGGTCGGCGTGCGCGAGCGCCCCGCCGAAGGTGCCGCGGTGCCGGATCTGCGCGTCGGCGAGCTGCTCGACGGCCTTGGCGAGCAGCCGGCGTGCTCGGCGACGAGCGGGTCGCTTGCCCACCTCCGCGTGCGGGGTCATCGCGCCGATGACGATGGCGTCGCCGTCGTCGCGCATCGCCGCGCAGGGAGTCGATCCGCCCGAGGTCGATGACGACCTCGGGGGCGTTGAGCCGCATCCGCAGCACCGGGAGCAGGCTCTGCCCGCCGGCCAGGATCTTGGCGTCGTCGCCGTGCTCGGCGAGCGCGGCGAGCGCCTCCTCGACCGAGGTGGGGGCGAGGTAGTCGAACTCTGCGGGGATCATGCGCTGCTCCCTCCGGTGGTGCGGTCGGCGGTGCCTTCCATGCCGGTGTCCGTCGAAGTGCGGCGCGGCCGCGCCCTCGGTCGCGGGCGTCCCGCCGGCACCGGCCGTGGATCGCCTTCCACACCCGCTCGGGCGTGCACGGCATCTGGATGTCGTTGACGCCGAGGTGGCGGACCGCGTCGACGACCGCGTTGACCACGGCCGGCGTCGAGGCGATGGTGCCGGCCTCGCCGACGCCCTTGGTGCCGAGGGTGTTGGTGATCGACGGCGAGGAGGTGTGGTCGACGTCGAAGCTGATCGTGTCGGCCGCGGTCGGCAGCAGGTAGTCGACGAACGAGCCGGACACCAGCGTGCCGGCGTCGTCGTACACCGCCTCCTCCCACAGCGCCTGGGCGATGCCCTGCACGAGCCCGCCGTGCACCTGACCGGCGACGATCAGCGGGTTGATGATCGTGCCGATGTCGTCGACGCAGACGTACTTGCGCATCTTGACCGCGCCGGTCTCGGTGTCGACCTCCATGGCGCACAGGTGCGTGCCGTGGGGGTAGTTGAAGTTGACCGGGTCGTAGGTCGCCTCGGAGTCGATCGACGGCTCCATGCCCTCGGGGTAGTCGTGGGCGGCGAAGACCGCCATCGGCGATCTCGGCCGATCGCCATGCCCTGGTCGGTGCCCCGCACGGCGAAGCGGCCGGCCGGAGAACTCGATGTCGTCGACCGAGGCCTCGAGCAGGTGCGCCGCGATCGGCTTGGCCTTCTCGATCACCTTGTCGGCGGCCCGACGATCGCCTCGCCGCCGACGACCAGCGAGCGCGAGCCGTAGGTGTCGAGGCCCTTGCTGGCGACGATCTGGGTGTCGCCGTGCAGGATCTCGACGTCCTCGAACGGCCACGCCGAGCCGGTCGGCGACGATCTGGCTGAACGCCGTCTCGTGGCCCTGGCCGTGGGCCGAGGCGCCGGTGACGACCTCGACCTTGCCGGTGGCCAGCATCCGCACGCTGGCGTGCTCCCAGCCGCCGGCGCCGTAGTTGAGCGAGCCGAGCACCCGGGAGGGGGCCAGGCCGCACATCTCGGTGAACGTCGAGACGCCGATGCCGAGCTGGACCGGGTCGCCGGCCTCGCGGCGCCGCTTCTGCTCGGCCCGGAGCTCGTCGTAGCCGAACATCTCCTTGGCCTTCGCGGTGGCGGCCTCGTAGTTGCCGGTGTCGTACTCCAGGCCCGCGACCGTGGTGAACGGGAACTCCTCGTGCTTGATCCAGTTCTTCTCGCGGATCTCGAGCGGGTCGACGCCCAGCTCGGCGGCGAGCTCGGTCATCAGCCGCTCGATGGCGTACGTCGCCTCGGGCCGGCCGGCGCCGCGGTAGGCGTCGGTCCAGGTCTTGTTGGTCAGCACCGTCTGGCAGTTGAACTGGTAGGCGGGGAACTTGTAGATCGCGTTGAACATGAACGCGCCGAGCACCGGCACGCCGCCGCCCACGAGCGAGACGTAGGAGCCGAGGTCGGCCAGCAGGTCGACCTTGAGGCCGGTGACGGTGCCGTCCTTCTCCGCCGACGAGCGTCAGCTTCTGCCACTGGTCGCGGCCGTGGTGGCCGACCATCAGCGACTCCGAGCGGGTCTCGGTGTACTTGACCGGCTTGCCGAGGCGGTTGGCGAGCGCGAACGCCAGCCACTCCTCCGGCGTCGTCTGCAGCTTGCCGCCGAACCCGCCGCCCACGTCGGGGGCGATCACGCGGATCTTCGACTCCGGCACGCCGGTGGTCGCGGCGAGCGCGAAGCGCAGGATGTGCGGGATCTGGGTGGCCGACCACATGGTGATCTGCTCACCGGTCGGGTCGACGACGGTGGAGCGGGGCTCCATGAAGGCGGGGATCAGCCGCTGCTGGCGGTACTCGCGCTCGATCACGATGCCGTCGGTGCGCGCCTTCTCGATCGCCTCCTCGACGTCGCCGCCGGTGCCGGCCTCGGCGGAGTCGAACTTCCAGAACGCCGACTTGTTGGTGCCGAGGTCGGGGTGGGCGAGCGACCTCGTCGGCCGCCGCCTCCTTCAGGTCGATCGCGGCGGGCAGCTCGTCGTACTCGACGTCGACGAGCTCGGCGGCGTCGCGGGCCTCGGCGGCGTGCGCGCCACCACGACGGCGACGATCTCGCCGGCGAAGATGACCCGGTCGCGCGGGCATCGGCTGGTGGGCCGGGGTGACCTGGTCGGGGGTGATCGCCCAGGCGTTGATCAGCACGCCCTGGCTCTCGCCGAGGTCGGCGCCGGTGAAGCACCGCGACGACGTTCGGCGACGCCTCGGCCTCGGTCTTGTCGATCGAGGTGATCGTGGCGTGGGCGAAGGGGCTGCGCACCATGGCCAGGTGCAGCATGCCGGGCAGCGTGATGTTGTCGGTCCAGCGCGTGCGGCCGGTGATCAGGCGCTGGTCCTCCTTGCGGCGGCGGTCGCTGCCCGATCTCGGGTGCGACCACCGGACGGTCCTCGGTCGTGGTCATGCCGTCACCTCCTCGGCGCCCGCGGCGGTGGCCGAGCCGCCGACGGAGCCGCACGCGTGCTGGACGGCACGCACGATGTTGTGGTAGCCGGTGCACCGGCACAGGTTGCCCTCGAGACCGAGGCGGATCTCCTGCTCGGTGGGGCTCGGGTTCTCCTCCAGCAGCGCGACGCTCTGCATGATCATGCCCGGGGTGCAGAAGCCGCACTGCAGGCCGTGGCACTCGCGGAAGGCCTCCTGCACCGGGTGCAGCCGGCCGTCGTGTGGCCAGGCCCTCGATGGTGGTCACCTCGCTGCCGTCGGCCTGCACGGCGAGCACGTTGCACGACTTCACCCAGGTGCCGTCGAGGTGCACGGTGCACGCGCCGCAGTTGCTGGTGTCGCAGCCGATGACGGTGCCGGTCTTGCCGAGCTTCTCGCGCAGGTACTGCACCAGCAGCATGCGGGGTTCGACGTCGTCGGAGACCTTCGCTCCGTCGACGGTGAGGCTGATCTTGGCCATGCGTGATCGCTCCCTTGCGGTGGGTTGCGTGACTCGTGCGCTGGACGACGCGGGTGTGACGTGAGTCTCTCGCCGCGACGCTAGGCGGGAGGGTTGGTGGATGGTTGGGGTCGTGGACACCGCCGCGGGCGGCGGGCCCCGCCCGGGGCCGGGCTCAGCGCGAGGCCGCGGCGAGCTTGCCCTTCAGCAGCGGCTTGGCCGGGTGGTGCCGCTCGCCGAGGGTCGCCAGGCAGTGCTCGACGACCTCGGTGTCGTAGGGCGCGAGGTCGGCGTAGCGCAGGACCGCCCCGGGCTCGGGGTCGTCGAGCAGGGCCTCGCGCACGGCGACGGCGACGTAGTCGGCCAGCTCGGCCAGCGCCGGGGAGTTGGTGCCGGGCAGCAGGTCGCCGCCGTAGGCGCGCACGGCGCGCGGCCACCTGGCCGCGCGCGCAGCAGGTCCAGGACCTGGTCGACGTCGGTGGCGACCGGCATCATCAGGCGGTAGGGCCGCGAGGAGAGCTGGCCGCCGAGGGCGGCGCGCAGGTGGGACACCTCGGCCTTGAGCGTGGACAGGGTGACGGCCTGGTCGCCGTAGACCAGGGCGTGCAGCTGGTCCAGGGACAGGCCCTCGGGGTGCAGCGCGAGCAGGGCGAGGACCTCGGTCTGGCGCCGGTTGAGCAGCAGCCGCTGGCCGTCGTGGCGCACCTCGGCGGTGCCGAGCAGCCGCAGCACGAGGCCGGGCTCGGCCTCGTCGTCGTCGAGCAGGCCGCCAGGCCGGCCGGACGCCCGAGGTGGCCGAGGCGGCCGGGCGAGCGGTCGGCGGTGGGCCGAGCGCGGGCAGCGCGGACTCGATCAGGCGAGCCATCACCCGGGCGGTGGCCAGGCCGATCGGGTGGGTGCGCTCCCAGGTCGTGGAGAGGTCGATGACGCCGATCTGGCGACCGGTGTGCCGGGTCGAAGACCGGCGCGGCCCAGCACACCCAGCTGTGCACGATCGGGGCGTAGTGCTCGGCGGAGAAGACCATCGACGGCGACGCCGTCCGGTTGGCCAGGTCGAGGGCGTTGGTGCCGACGGACTGGTCGTCCCAGCGGGCGCCCGGGCGCGAAGTTGACCGTCTCGGCCTTGCGCCGCATCACCCGCCCGCCGTAGGTCCACAGGATGCGGGTCTCGGCGTCGGTGATGGCCAGCACCAGGTCGCCGTCCTCGGCGGTGCGGCGCAGCTCGGCCTCGACGCCGGCCACGGCGGCCTGCAACGGGGAGTCGGCCCACATCGAGGCCGTCTCGGACTCGTCGGCCATCGGGGCGGCGGGCACGTCGGTGGGGATGGCGGCCACCGACCGGGTCCAGCTGGAGAGGATCTCGGGGCGCACGAGCGCCTCGGCCCGGTCGCCGTGCTCCACGAACGAGGTCCACGCCCGCAGGGTCTCCACCTGACGGGTGTGCAGATCGTCGCGCCTCATCGGACCTCCGCCTCAGCCGGTCGTCTCGTCCCGGCGCTGCCAACCTAGCACCGGTGTGAGGGGGCTCACGTGGGCTTCGCCCACCCCGGCACCGGGCCCGGGACCGGGGCCGGGACCGGGGCCGGGACCGGGGCCGGGACCGGGTGCGCAGGGTGGTCGAGGGCCCGTCGCCAGCCGACGAGGGCCGGCAGCAGCGCCCGCGCCGAACGCGCCCGCGCCGCCCCCGCCCAGACCCCGGCCCCGTAGGCGAGGTCGTCGGCCCGGCGCACCAGCAGGTAGGGCCAGAGACCCCAGGTCCCCGGGGTGCCGGCGCCGGTCGGACCAGGCCTCCGCCACGGCGGCGACGAGCAGCCCGCGCGCCGGGCGCGGCGCGAGCACGCGGACGCCGCGAGGGCCAGCGGCCAGTGGTGGCGCAGCAGCACGGCCGCGCCCTGGTCCAGGGTGGCCACCACCCCGGCCGAGGTCAGGCCGACCGCGGCCCGCACCGTCTGCTCGCCGGGCAGGCGCCGGGCCAGCAGGCCGGTGCCCACCGCCCAGGCGACCAGCGCGACCGGCAGCGAGGCCCGGCGCTGGACCAGCAGGGCGAGCAGGACGCCGGTGCTCCACGGCGTCAGCACGACCGGGGCGACGGCGTCGCCGTGCCGACGGGCCAGGGAGGCCGCCGAGGCGCCGTAGAACGCCTTGCGCCGGGCCCACTCGCCCACCCGCGTGCGGTGGTCGTGGCGCACCACCGACGCCGGGTCGTAGCGCACCCGCCAGCCGGTGGCGACCAGGCGCCAGACGAGGTCGACGTCCTCGCCCGAGCGCAGCTGCTCGTCGAACCCGCCGGCCGCGCGGAGCACCGCGGTGCGTCCGACCAGGCAGGCGCTGGGCACGTAGGAGACCGGGCCGCGCGGACGCACCTGGGCCGCCTCGGCGCCGAGGTCCAGCGACGAGCGCGCGGCCTCGTAGCGCTCCACCCAGCCCGACGGCCCGCGTCGGTCCCGGTCCCGGTCCTGGAGCCGGCCGGGGTCGGGGTCGCGGTCGGGGTCGCGGTTGAGATCGCGGTCGAGGCCGAGCACCCGGGGTGCGGCCAGGGCGACGGCGGGGTCGTCGAGGTGTCGGCGCAGCACCCCGAGCCAGCCCGGGCTCGGGACGACGTCGGAGTCGCAGAAGGCGACGTGCGCGGTGCCGACCTCGACCAGGCCGGCGTTGCGCGAGGCGGCCGGGCCGCGGTTGACCGGGTTCCGCACCAGGCGGGCCCCGAACCGGGTGGCGACCTCGGCCGTCGGCGCGGGGTCCGGCGAGGCGTCGTCGACGACCACGACCGCCAGCCCCGGCGGCAGGGCCGCGAGCAGCCGGGCCAGGGCGACCGGGCGGTCGTGCACCGGCACCACGACGGTGACGTCGTCGATGCCGGCGTCCTCGGGCGGCGGTCCCGGCCACCAGGCCCGGCCCACCCCGGCGTCGAGCAGGGTGCGGGCCAGCCGCGCGCCCACGGGGTCGGTCGGCACCGCGGGGAGCGCGCGCACGATCGCCGCGGCCCGCGGGGACAGGTGCAGCACCCGGTCGGCGCCGCCGCCGACGAGGCGTCGTCCCTGCGCGCCGGTGCGCACCCCGCGGCGCAGCCGGACGCCCGTGCCGTCGGGCAGCAGGGGCGTCGGCTCCGGGGGCCTCGGCTCCGCGGGCTCCGCGGGCTCGGCGGGCTCGGCGCGGCTCGGCGGGCTCGGTGCGGGTGTCCATGGTGTGGCCCATCATCGTGCGGGCACCGGGACCTGTGCGACCGGGCAGGTCGCGCCCGCCCGGAGGACCGGTTTCCGGGTCCTCGTCTGGTGCGGCGCCCCGCGGCGCTCCTAGCGTCCCCGAGCAGCCGCCGCCCCCGTCCCGGGCGCGGAGCCCAACCCAGGAGGTACCGAGACCATGCAGGTCGACGAGCTGCTCAAGCCCTTCCCGATCAAGGAGTTCCATCCGTTCCCCCGAGCCCTGATGGGGCCGGGCGCGCACGAGATGATCGGCCCCGAGGCCCTGGGCATGGGCTTTCGCAAGACCCTGGTGATGACCTCCGGGCTGCGCGGCACCGACATCGTCCACAAGATCGTGGAGTCGATGAAGTACCACGGCCTCGAGGTGGTGGTCTACGACAAGGTCGAGTCCAACCCCAAGGACTACAACGTCATGGACTCGGTGAAGCTCTACCAGGAGAACGCCTGCGACTCCTTCGTCTCCATCGGCGGCGGCTCCTCGCACGACGCCTGCAAGGGCGCCCGCGTCTCGGTCGCCCACGACGGGCGCAACGTGAACGAGTTCGAGGGCTTCAACATGTCCGAGAACCCGAAGAACCCGCCGCACATCGCGGTCTCCACCACGGCCGGCACCGGTTCGGAGACCTCCTGGGCCTACGTCATCACCGACACCACCACCGACCCCGACAACCCGCACAAGTACGTCGCCTTCGACGACGCCTCGGTGACCTCGCTGGCCATCGACGACCCGGTGCTCTACTTCGACTGCCCCGTGGACTACACCGCGCAGTGCGGCTTCGACGTCCTCGCCCACGCCAGCGAGCCGTACGTGTCACGGATCAACTTCCAGCCCTCGCTGGGCAACGCGCTGCACGCGATCAAGCTGACCAACGAGAACCTGCGTCAGGCGGTCTGGAACGGCCAGGACCTCGCCGGGCGGGAGGGGATGATGTACGCCCAGTACATCGCCGCGCAGGCCTTCAACTCCGGTGGCCTGGGCATCATCCACTCCATCTCGCACGCGGTGAGCGCCTTCTACGACACCCACCACGGCCTGAACAACGCGATCGCGCTGCCGCGGGTGTGGGCCTTCAACATGCCCACCCAGTACAAGCGGTTCGCCGACATCGCCCGGGCGATGGACATCGACACCCACGGGATGACCGACGTCCAGGCCGCCGAGGCGGCCCTCGGAGCGGCGATCCGGCTGCTGCGCGACGTGGGGATCACCGAGAAGTTCACCGACGTCACCGCCGACTCCTACTCCAAGAACCGGCTCGGCCAGGGACCGACCGCGTTCTACCAGAACGCAGGAGTGATCACCGGTGACCAGGCCGACGTCGCGCGGATCACGAACCACGTGCTGGGGGACGCCTGCACGCCGGGCAACGCCAAGGAGTGCACCTTCGAGACCGTGCAGCCCGTCGTCGACCACTGCATGAACGGAGACCTGGACGACCTCCTCGGCTGAGGTCCCCTCCCCCTCCCGCCGGGCCCGGGCAGCCTCGCTGCCCGGGTCCGTCGGCCCTGGCCCACCACCCGGCTGCGCCGCCGCGCGCAGCACCCGAACGAGGAGCCTGCGTGAGCAGTGACGAGTCCCCCGTCGAGCGCGAGCCCGACTTCGCCGACGTCGCCGAGGTCCGAGACCGGTTCGCCGAGCACGGCTACCTGGCCGACGAGCGGCTGGCCACCACGGTCTTCCTGCAGACCCGGCTGGAGAAGCCGGTGCTGCTCGAGGGCCCGGCCGGCGTCGGCAAGACCCAGCTCGCGCTCAGCCTGGCCAGGGCCACGGGCCGCGAGCTGCTGCGCCTGCAGTGCTACGAGGGCCAGGACGAGACCAAGGCCCTCTACGAGTGGGACTACGGCAAGCAGATGCTCTACACGCAGATCCTGCGCGAGAAGATCGGCCAGGTCGTCGAGGACGCCGTCGACCTGAACGAGGCCGTGGACCGGATCTCCCAGCAGGACTCCGTGTTCTTCTCCGAGCGGTTCCTCGCCGCGCGCCCGCTGCTGCAGGCCATCGAGTCCGACAAGCCCGTCGTGCTGCTCATCGACGAGGTGGACCGCGCCGACGAGGCCCTCGAGGCCGTGCTGCTCGAGCTGCTCAGCCGAGTTCCAGATCTCGATCCCCGAGGTCGGCACGGTGCGCGCCAAGCACCTGCCCTACGTGGTGCTGACCTCCAACAACACCCGCGACCTGTCCGCGGCGCTCAAGCGGCGCTGCCTGCACCTGTTCCTGGACTACCCCGGCGCCGAGCGCGAGCTGGAGATCATCCGCTCCAAGCAGACCGGGCTCTCGGAGGCGCTCAGCGTTCGCCTGGTCGAGATCGTGCGGGGCCTGCGCGAGCTGGAGCTGCGCAAGTCGCCGAGCATCTCCGAGACGATCGACTGGGCCCGGACCCTGGCTGTCCTGGGTGTCGAGGAGCTCACCGCCGAGGTGCTGGCCGGCACCCTGAACGTGGTCGTGAAGTACGAGCGCGACCTGAGCAAGGCGCTCGGCGCGCTGCCCCGCATCGTCGACCCGAACGCCGAGGTGCCCGACAGCCTGCACGGGCACGGCCACGGGCACGGCCACGGCCACTCCGAGCCGGCGCCGAGCACCCCGCGCGCACCCGCTCACACCGAGGACGGCGACGCCGACGGCCGCGCGAGGCGGGCGGCCAAGGACCGGCCCGGCCGCCACGAGGAGGCCTACCGCGGCGGCGGGAGGACGACGCCGGGCGACCCGGACACGGCGTCGGTCACCGCCGGGCGTCGGGTGACCAGCAGCCAGGGCAGCCGCTCGTTCCCGACGCGTCGCCGCCCGGTCTAGGCGGCGCGGGCCATGGAGGGAGCGTTGCACCGCTTCGTACGGCTGCTGCGGCTGCACGGGGTGCGGGTCAGCACCGCGGAGGTGATCGATGCGATGCGCGCCGTCGCGCAGCCCAGCGTCCTCGACGACCGCACCGTGCTGCGCTCGGCCCTGGCCGTCAGCCTGGTCAAGGACCGTCGCGACCTGGCGACCTTCGAGACGGTCTTCGACCGGTTCTTCGGCCTGCGCGCCGTCGTCGAGGCCGCCGACGAGGGGCACGGCCACGCCCACGACGACCTCACCGACGACGGCGACCTGACCGACTTCACCCTCTCCGAGGAGCCCGGCGACGTCCCCGAGGACGGCCACTCCCACGGCAAGCCGGACGACATCAAGGAGTTCTTCTCCCCCGAGGACATGGCCCAGCAGTACAACCTGCACCAGGAGGCCAACAAGATCGACGTCGCGGCGCTGACCGACGAGATCGTGCTCTCGAACGAGACCAGCGACCAGGCCGGTGAGATGGCCCGCGTGCAGCTCTCCACCAGCCGGATGCACAACCCCGGCAACCCCGGTGACCTGGTGCGCGCGCCCGGCATGAGGCTGGACGTCGAGCTGTCGGTGGCCGAGGAGGTCGCCCTGCTGAGCTGGATCGAGGAACGGGTCGCCGCGGCCGCCGACGACCCCGACGAGGAGCGCGGCGCCAGCCTGGCCGCGCTGCGCGACGCGCTGGCGCCCTGGCTGGCCCAGCTGCCCGAGACGCTGCGCGACCACCTCGAGCGGCTGATGTCGCTGGAACGGGAGATCGAGGGCCGCGAGATCGCCGCGGCGCAGGCCGAGACCCTCGACGAGCACGAGCGCGCCGACCTCGAGGAGTCGCTGCGACGGCTGCTGCGCACCCTGCACGGGGCGCCCCGGCCGCGGCGCCGGGCCTCCGCGCGGGGCACCGTCGACGGCCGGCGCACGATGCGCGCGAACATGAAGTACGACGGCGTCCCGTTCCGCCCGGTCACCGTCTCGAAGGCCGAGGACCGCCCGCGGCTGCTGGTGCTGTGCGACGTCTCGCTCTCCGTGCGCTCCACGGCCCGGTTCACCCTGCACCTCGTGCACAGCCTGCAGTCGGTGGCCGCCTCGGTGCGCTCGTTCGCGTTCGTCTCCGACCTCGTCGAGATCAGCGACCTGTTCGCCGAGCACCGCATCGAGGAGGCGCTCTCGCTGGTGATGGCCGGGCTGCCGGCCGGCGGCGTCCTCGACGTCGACGCCGACTCCGACTACGGCACCTCCTTCGAGACGTTCCTGGACCTCTACGGCTCCGCGGTCACCCGGCGCACGACCCTGCTCGTGCTCGGCGACGGCCGCGGCAACGGCCACGACCCGGGCCTGCGGGCCTTCGAGGAGCTGACCCGGAGGGCGCGCGCCACCGTGTGGCTGACCCCCGAGCCCCGGTACTCGTGGGGACTCGGCGGCTGCGACCTGCCCTCCTACGCCGACTTCTGCGACCGCGTCCAGGTGGTGCGCAACCTCACCGGCCTGGAGCGGGTCACCGAGCAGGCCCGCGAGGGTGCGCCGCGATGAGCCCCGGCCGATGAGCCCCGGCCGATGAGCCCCGGCCGATGAGCGTGGCCGCGGCGCCGATCGACCCCCTGGCCGCAGCGTCGCTCGGGGTCTACCGCGACGAGGTCGTCGAGGTCCGCGCCACCGGCCTGCCGCGCTCGCGCCGCTCCCTGCACACGGTGCGCACCCGGCACTTCGACGTGACCACCCGAGGCGAGCGGGTGCACGTCGAGCACACCCTGGCGCCCGACGAGGTCGACGACGACCTCGCCGGCCTGCTCGCCGGGGAGCTGTTCGGCCCCGGCTGGCTGCGCGGCTCGGAGCTGTTCGAGCGGATCGTCACCGGCGTCGTCCTCACCAGCGCACCGGACGCCCTCTCGGCGTGGGAGGCGTTCTACCGCAACACCCTGCGCCGGGTCGAGGACCTCGGCACCGACCGTCCGGACGGCGTGATCGCCTCCTACGCGCCCGTGTACCACCACGCCGGCGCGCTGCTGCGCGGCTCGACCGTGCTCGACCTCGGGTGCTCGTTCGGGTTCCTGGCGCTGCGCCTGGCCCGGGCCGGCCGCTCGGTGACCGCCGTCGACGTCTCGGCCGGCACCGTCGGGCTCCTCGAGCGGGTCGCGGCGCGCCTCGACGTGGCGCTGGCCACCCGGGTCGCCGACGCCGCCCGGGTGCCGGCGCCGGACGCCGCGCACGACACCGTCCTGGCGCTGCACCTGCTCGAGCACGTCGAGGCAGCCCACGGCGACCGCGTGCTCGCCGAGGCGCTGCGCCTCGCCGCGCGCCGGGTGGTGGTCGCGGTGCCGCTCGAGGACGTCGCGGACACCACCTGGGGCCACGTGCGCACCATCGGGCTCGCCGACCTCGAGACGTGGGGACGCCGCGCCGTCGCCGCCGGTCGGGCCGCCGACTTCGAGGTGCACGACCACCACGGCGGGTGGCTGGTCCTGGACCGCTGAGGACCCCGTCGAGGTTCAGAAGGGTGGTTCCTCGGGCGGGACGCGCCCGGGCGGTGAGGTGGCGCGCACGACGCACGAGGCCGGCCGACGCGGTGGCCGGACCACCCGCGTCGCGGTCAGGGGTGGCGCGGCCGACGCCGGTGGGGGTGGTTCGCTCAGGTCGTAGGTGCCGGACGGAAGACGCAGCGACCGCAGGCCGTGGGGGCTGCGCCACAGGTGCACGCCTGCGGCGAGGACCTCGTAGGACCAGCCGTGGTGGGTCTTGTGGCGGTGGTGGCGTCGGCACAGCGGCGCGAGGTTCTGCGACGTCGTCGGGCCCGCGGGCCAGGGGACGACGTGGTCGAGGTCGGCCCGCGTGGCCGGGCGGGTGCAGTGCGGGAACACGCAGGTCGCGTCGCGCAGCTCGATCTGCTCGCGCAGCCGCGTCGGGGCCTCATAGGACTCTGCGGCGAGCAGGCCGTCGAGGTCGAGGACCGGCCGGACGGTGATCGTGCCGGCGGTGCCGCACCAGCGGCGGACCTGCTCGGTCAGGACGGGCGCGCGGAGGTTGCCGACCCGGGCGAGGGTCTCCTCGTCGCTGGTCGCACCGCACCCCGTCACGGCCGCGAGGGCCACGTGCAGGTGCAGGACCACCGCACGCCTGGCCGGCAGGGTGGTCGGGGGCCCGTCGGCACGCTCGTCCTTCCCGGCCGGCAGCGTGGCCTGCCCGCGGGCCAGGTCGCCCAGCGACTGCGCCCGCCGCACCCCGAGGGACTCCGTCGACCCGAGCAGCCGGAGCTCGCGGGCGCCGTCCTGCAGGCGGGTGTCGAGGTCGAGCGCGTCGGCGCCGTCGAGGCAGGCGGTGACCTGGACGGTGCCCGTCACGCCCATCGAGCGCAGGTGCACCTCGACGCCCCGCTGCTCGGCGGCGGCCCGACGACGCTCGTCGGCCAGCTCGGGCTGCCACCGGGCGAGGGCGGCCTCGACGATGCGGTCGCGCTGGGCGTGGGACACGGCGTGGACGAACCCGTTCACATGGGTGTCGACGTAGGCCGCACCCTCCTCGCAGAGCAGCATCGTCCGCTCGGCCACCTGTCGGGCCCGCCAGAACGCGCACCGGCCCGAGGCCACCGCCTCCCAGAGCCGCGGCAGGCGGTAGCGGACCTCGAGCACCGCACCGAGGTAGGCGCGGCCCGCCTCCGGCGACCGGCCGAGCGCGACCGTCAGCTCGGCGAGGGCGGACTCGCGGACCAGCGGGGCGCCGACGCCGGCGACGGCCTGGCCCTCGTCCTCCCCGAAGTCCGGCACGTGGGCCGCCTCGTCGAGGGTGCGCGCCTCGCACAGGGTGGCCCACTCCAGGACCGCGCGGATCGTGGCGACCTCGTGCTCGCGGACCGCCTGCTCGTGGCTGCGCACGGCGTCCAGTGCGACCCGGGTGGGGGTGGGGACGGTCGAGCTGGACATAGGTCCATCATACTCGAACACGTGTTCGACCACCAGAGTCAGATGACGCCCAGCTTCGACGCCTCGTAGACCGCCTCGGCGCGCCGGGAGACGCCGAGCTTGCGCAGGATGTTGCCGACGTGGAACTTCGCGGTGGTCTCGGAGATGTACAGGGCCTTGCCGATCTCGCCGTTGGAGTGACCCCGGGCCAGCAGGGCCAGGACCTCGGTCTCGCGGGCCGTCAGCGGGGTCACGGGGGCGGGCTCGGGGCGTGCAGGCCGCGCACCATCGCCGCGGCCGAGCGGGCGTCGAAGGCGCTCTCCCCACGGGCGACGTCGCGGATCGCGCGGATCAGCCCGGTCGTGTCCACGTCCTTGACCACGTAGCCGGTGGCCCCGGCCCGGATCGCGCGCAGCACCAGGTGCTCGTCGAGGAACGTGGTCAGCACCAGCACACGCAGCGCGGGGTGGGCCGCGACGAGGTCGGAGCAGACCTCGAGGCCCTCCGCGTCGCGCGACGAGGACAGCTTGAGGTCCAGCAGGACGATGTGCGGCGCCGCGCGGCCGGCCACCACCAGGGCCTCGGCCGCGGTCGAGGCCTCGGCGACGACGTCGAGGTCGGACTCCCGCTCCAGGATCGAGCGCAGGCCCTGCCGCACGATCGCGTGGTCGTCGACCAGCATGATCCGCACCGGACCGAGCACGGGGTCGCTCGCGGGGCCGCCCCCTGCGGGGCGGGTGCCCCCGGGGCGCGCACGGGTGGAAGGGGCCGGGGTGGGGGTGCGCGGGCTCATGGTCCTCGTCCTGGGACGTCGTCGGGGTGGGTCTCGGGTGGCACGGGCGCCGCCGGGCGCTCGCGCGAGTCGATCAGGCCGGTGATCATCCCGGCGCCGGCCGGCACGAGCAGGGGCAGCGGCACGCGCAGCTCCAGGCGCACCCCGCCCAGGCGGGCCCGGCGGAAGGTCAGCCGTCCGCCGAGCTCGACGACGCGGCTCTCGATGTTGGCCAGGCCGCGGTGCCGGCCGCTGGTGTCGGCCCGCTGCACGCGCAGCACCCGGCTCAGCGCGGTCGGGTCGCCGCACGCCGTCGTCGGCGACGCTGATCCGCAGCTGGTCGGGGGCGTAGCGCAGGCGCACCACGGCCCGGCTGGCCTGGGCGTGGGTGGCGACGTTGAACAGCGCCTCGCCCACGGCCCGCGCGAGCTCGTGGTCGGCGTCGGCGGGCAGCCCGAGCACGTCGCCCTCGACGCGCACCTGGACCGCGAGGTGGCCCCGGTGGTGCGCGGCCACCTCGACGAGCAGCTCGGGCAAGGTCGAGACGGTCTCGCTCGAGGGCTGGCTCAGGGCGTAGATGGCGCGGCGCAGCTGCTCCACGGCCTGGGCGGAGAGCTGCTTGGCCGTGGCGACCTGGTCGAGCGCCTCCCGGGCCGGCCCGCCGAGCCGGGCGAGGTCACCGCGGGCGACCTCGAGCGCCATGCCCGCGGACAGGACGTACTGGGTGACGCTGTCGTGCAGCTCGCGCGCGATGCGGTGCCGCTCGGTGTCGATGAGCTCGCGCTGGTGGGCCAGGACCAGGCGGCGCTCCACCTGGCGCAGCTCGCGGGTGCGGGCCTCGAGGTCGGCGGCCTGGGCCTGCGCCTCGTCGTAGAGCCGCTGCGCGCGACGGTGCAGGGCGGCGCCGGCCTGGTACTGCTCGGAGGTGTGCAGGGAGACCGCGGCCTGGTTGGCCAGGATCCGCAGCACCGACACGTCGCTGGGCTCGGGCTCCACCACCGGGCTGTGCCGGGCGGCCAGGCATCCGATGGGTCGGCCCTCCAGGCTCATCGGCACCCGCACCCATCCGAGGTCGTCGGTGCGCCGGGCGTGGCCGGCCCGGATCGCGCCCAGCTCGCGGCGCACCGCGGGCGGCAGCGCGGCGTCGTCGTCGGCCGGGGCGTCGTCGCGGCCCAGGGCCAGGAACCGGGGCCGGGCGCCGGGCAGCTGGCCGTCGGCCAGGGCCAGGACGACCCACTCGGCGTCGAGGTGGGTGCCCACCGCGCGCACCACCTCCTCCAGGAGCCCGCGCGGGCCCTGGACGGTGCGCACCAGCGCCCGGGAGATCGAGTCCATCGCCCGCACCGCGTGCTGCAGGCGCTCGTCGGAGCGCAGGTAGGCGCGGTAGTAGGACCCCTTGCCGGAGCGGACCCCGGTCAGGGTCGCCAGGTCGGGACGACGTCCGGGCTCGGCCGTGGTGCTCACGTCCCGCGCACCCCGGCCGCGCTCACAGCGCGGCCCGGAACAGCGCGTCCACCTCGGCGACCGAGGCCGAGCGGGGGTTGGTGGCCAGGCACGCGTCGTCGAGGGTGTTCTCGGCCAGCCGAGGCACGTCGCGCTCGCTCACCCCGAGCTCGCGCAGGCCGCGCGGCACGCCGACGTCGTCGGCGAGGCGGCGCACGTGCTCGGCGAGCAGGTCGGCCGCCTCCTCGCCGGGCATCCCGAAGACCGGCAGGCCGGCCTGGGCGGCCAGGGCCACGAACCGGGCCGGCGTGGCGCGGGCGTTGTAACGGATCACGTGGGGCAGCAGGACGCCGTTGACCACGCCGTGGGGCAGGTCGAGCAGGCCGCCGACCTGGTGGCTCATCGCGTGGGTGGCGCCCAGGATCGCGTTGGTGAACGCCAGGCCGGCCTCCAGGCTGGCCTGCGCCATCTTGGAGCGAGCCCGCTCCTCGCGCGGGTGCGTGATGGTGGTGCGCAGGTGGTGGCACACCAGGCCGACGGCGTTCAGTGCGTGCACGTCGGCCAGCGGGTTGTGGGCCAGCGACACGTAGGACTCGATGCCGTGGGTCAGCGCGTCGAGGCCGGTGGCGGCGTTGAGGGCCTCGGGCATGGTGACGAGCAGCCGGGGGTCGGTGATCGAGATGTCGGGCACGAGGGCGCGGCCCATGATGGTGATCTTCACCGAGCGCTCGGTGTCGGTGACGATGCAGAACTGCGAGACGTCCGCACCGGTGCCCGAGGTGCTCGGGATCATCACCAGCGGCGGGATCGGGTGGGTGGCCTGGTCGACCCCGGCGTAGTCGAGGATGTCGCCTCCGTTGCCCTGGAGCAGCGCGACGCCCTTCGCGGCGTCGATGCACGACCCGCCGCCGAGGGCGACGACCACGTCGGCTCCGGTCTCGGCGTAGCGGGCGTAGCCGGCCCGGATCTCGTGGTCCTTGGGGTTCGGCGTCACGTCGTGCCAGACCACGGGCTCCAGGCCGCTGCCGCGCAGGTGGCCCAGCAGCTCGACGACCCACCCGGTCTCGAGCAGCCCGGGGTCGGTGACCACGAACGGCCGGCGCGCCCCGAGGCGCGCGGCGGCGAACCCGGCCTCGGACAGCGAGCCGTGGCCGATGACCAGCTCGGGGGCGTGGAACTTGACCACGCTGTCGGGCATCGACCCCGGCAGGTCGCGATCGCCGTCGAGGGGGCGGTCCGACGGGGACCCCTGCCGGGTGCCCTGCCCAGGGCCGTGGTCGGGGCCGTGGTCGGGGCCGTGGTCGGGCCGCGAGCCGTGGTCCGGCTCGGGGCTCGGGGTCAGCCGCGGGCCCGCGGCGCTCGTCATGGTCATCGTCCCCCCCGGACAGGTGGTGTCAACCTACGCTCCCGGGGGCCGCCGACCAAGGGTCCGGTGTGAGCGGCGTCACCGACCGGTCGCGGGCGAGATCGTCCGGTGCACCGGGCTGATCCGGTCGCACGGGAACCCGCCCCGGCGGGCGTGCTCCTCGATCCGGGCGGGGTCCGCGGCGTCGTAGACGCAGAACAACGTGTCGTCGCTGACGTAGGACTCCACCCAGGAGATGTCCTCCATGCCGGCGAGCACCTCGTTGGACCTCGCGCTGATGTCGTGCAGCTGCTGGTCGTCGAGGCCGCCTGCGCCCGGCAGGCTCCGCTCGATCACGTAGCGACCCATGGATGACTCCTCCTCGTCGGCGCCCGGAGCGGGCGCCCAGGACACCGACGCTACGAATCGCGGGAGGCCACGGCACCCACGAGCCGGGGGGCGCGGCCTGCCCGTTCGGGCAGGTGCGCCGCGGCGTCAATGGTGGATGCGCCCGTCGCGCCCGGCGAGCCGGTCGCCGGTGCCGCCCCACTGGGCGGCGACGATCTCCGCGGCGATGCTGATCGCGGTCTCCTCCGGGGTGCGGGCGCCGAGGTCGAGCCCGATCGGGCTGGAGAGCCGCTCGAGCTCCGCTGGCTCCAGGCCGGCCGCCAGCAGCCGCTCGGTACGGTCCTCGTGGGTGCGCCGCGAGCCCATCGCGCCCACGTAGGCCACCGCGGGCAGGCGCAGCGCCACCTCGAGCAGGGGGACGTCGAACTTGGGGTCGTGGGTGAGCACCGCGAGCACCGTGCGCTGGTCGATGCGCCCCGCCTCCTGCTCGGCGGCGAGGTAGCGGTGCGGCCAGTCCACGACCACCTCGTCGGCGTCGGGGAAGCGGCTGGTCGTGGCGAAGACGGGACGGGCGTCGCACACGGTGACGTGGTAGCCCAGGAAGCTGCCGACCCGGGCCACGGCGGCGGCGAAGTCGATGGCGCCGAAGACGAGCATCCGCGGCTTGGGCGCGAACGCCCACACGAAGACCCGCATGCCCTCGCCCCGGCGTTCGCCGTCGGGGCCGTAGGTCAGCGTCGCGTGGTGGCCGGCCGCGAGCAGGCCGAGCGCGTCGTCGCGCACGGCGGCGTCGGCGCGGGACGAGCCCAGGGAGCCGGTTCCGGTCGCTCCCTCCTCGACAGCCTCGTCGGGCCGCACCACCAGGCGCCGCCCGAGCCACGCGGGGTCGGGGTGGTCCACCACGGTGGCCAGCGCGACGGGCCGGCCGGCGGTGATGTCGGCGGCGACCGCGCCGAGCTCGGGGAAGGTCTGCCGGTTCACCTTCTCCACCCACACGTCGAGGATCCCGCCGCAGGTCAGGCCGACGGCGAAGGCATCGTCGTCGGAGACGCCGTAGCGCTCGAGGACCGGCCGGCCGGACTCGACCACCGTGCCGGCGAGCTCGTAGACCGCGCCCTCGACGCAGCCGCCGGAGACCGAGCCGACCGCGGAGGCGTCCGGGCCGACGAGCATCGAGGCGCCGGCCGGTCGGGGCGCGGAGCGGAACGTCGCGACCACGGTGCCGACACCGACGGTCTCGCCGGCCTCCCACCAGGTCATCAGGTCATCGAGGACCTCACGCACGGGCCACCACCTCCATCAGCTCGGAGAACGTCGCCAGCGAGTGGCCGGCGAGGAAGTCGTCGACGTGGGGCAGGACCGCCCGCACACCGGACTGCACCGGCTCGTAGCCGGCCTTGCCGCGGTGCGGGTTGACCCACACCACACGGTGGGCGACCCGGTGCAGCCGGCGCACCTGATCGCCCAGGAGCGTGCAGTCCCCGCGCTCCCAGCCGTCGGAGAAGATCACCACGACCGCGCCCCGGGCCAGCCCGCGCCGGCCCCAGCGGTCGACGAAGACGCCCAGCGTCTCCCCCAGCCGGGTGCCGCCGGACCAGTCGGGCACGGTGTCCCCGGCCGCGACCATGGCGCGCTCGGGGTCGCGCAGGCGCATGGCGCGGGTCAGGTGGGTCAGCCGGGTGCCGAGCGCGAAGGTCTCGACGCGGCCGCCGGCCAGGGCGTAGGCGGTGGTGGTGCGCTGGGCCAGGCGCAGCAGCGCGTCGGCGTAGCCGCTCATCGAGCCGGAGACGTCGACGAGCAGGACCACGCGCCGGGGCCGGGTGCCCGGGCGCCGGAAGGAGATCTCGCCCGGCTCCCCGACGCGGCGCAGGCTCTCGCGCAGGGTGCGCCGCGCGTCGACGTCACCGCGGCGCCAGGACTGGTGGCGCGCGGTGCGCCGGTACGGCGGCCGGGGGCGCAGGGCGGCGAGCATCGCGTTGAGCCGGCTGCGCTCGCCCGCGCTGAGGTCGGCCACGTCGCGCTGTCGCAGCACCTCGGCCTCGCTGGCCCGGGCACGCACCACGTCCCCGCCCTCCTCGCCGCCACCCTCGCCCTCGGGGGCGTCCTCGAGGGGCAGGGTGGAGTACGACGGCGCCGTGGACGGCGGCACCTGCTTGGCCCGCGGCAGCCCGGCACGGTGGTCGAAGAAGGCCTCGAAGACCTGGTCGTAACGCTCCAGGTCGTCGGGCGAGCCGCACAGGGTGGCGCGACCCGCGGCGTAGGTGCCGAGCACGTCGTCGAGGCCGACCTCGGCCGTGGCCGCGACGAAGGTCTGGGCGCGGTCCTGGGTGACCGCGACGCCGGCGGCGCGCAGCGCGGTGGCGAAGGCGAGCAGCACCTCGTCCGGGCCGTGGCCCAGGACGCCGAGGCCGCCGGCGCTCACGGAGACGGTCACCGGCCGGTCACGACCGCAGCACCGCCTCCAGCGCGTGGCGGACCTTCTCGCCGTCCTCGCGGTACTTCACCAGCGCGCCCAGGGTCGCGGCCGAGGACGCGAGGTCCAGCTCGGTCGCGCCGAGGTGCGCCAGGGCGCGGGCCCAGTCGAGGGTCTCGGCGACGCCGGGTGGCTTCTCCAGGTCCTCGCGCTCGCGCAGGCCCTGCACCAGGGACACCACCTGACGGGCCAGGGTGTGGCCGACCTCGGGGGCCCGCGAGCGCAGGATGGCCAGCTCGCGCTCCAGGCCGGGGTGGTCGATCCAGTGGTAGAGGCAGCGCCGCTTGAGGGCGTCGTGCAGCTCGCGGGTGCGGTTGGAGGTCAGCACCACCAGCGGCGGCTCGACGGCGGTGACCGTGCCGAGCTCGGGGATCGAGACCTGGTAGGTGCTGAGCACCTCGAGCAGGAAGGCCTCGAACTCGTCGTCGGCGCGGTCGACCTCGTCGATCAGCAGCACCGCGGGGCTGCGCTGGAGCGCGGCCAGCACCGGGCGCGCGAGCAGGAACCGCTCGTCGTAGAGGCTCTTCTCGGCCTCGGAGGCGTCCGCGCCCCCGGCGGCCTCGAGCGCGCGCAGGTGCAGGATCTGGCGCGGGAAGTCCCAGTCGTAGAGCGCCTGGGTGGCGTCGATCCCCTCGTAGCACTGCAACCGCACCAGGGGCAGGTCGAAGCTCTCGGCCAGCGCCTCGGCCAGGGCGGTCTTGCCGGTGCCGGGCTCGCCCTCGAGCAGCAGGGGCCGCTGCATCCGCAGGGCGAGGAAGGCGACGGTGGCCAGCTCGGGGTCGACCAGGTAGCCGGTCGCGGCGAGGCGCTCGGTGATGCCGCCCGGCGAGAGGGCCGGGTCGGAGCCCAGGGTGTGCATGGTCCCAACATAGGGCGCGTCATGTTGGCGGCGGGTTGGTGCGGTGAGCCGGTCCGGTGCGGCGCGCCAGACTGGCACGGTGAGCCGTTCCAGCCGCGCCGGTACCTCCGGCGCCCCCGAGCCGAGGACCTGCGTCTCGTGCGGGCGCACCATCGAGTGGCGCAAGAAGTGGGAGCGCGACTGGGAGCAGGTGCGCTACTGCTCCACCGCGTGTCGCCGGCGCGGCGTCACCGACACCGACCGGGCGCTCGAGACCGCGATCGTCCGGCTGCTCGACGCCCGGGGCGCGTGGGAAGACGATCTGCCCCTCGGAGGCGGCGCGGGCCGTGGCGGGCGAGGACGACTGGCGCGAGCAGATGGAGCCCGCGCGGCGCGCGGCGCGCCGCCTGGTGGCGGCCGGCGAGGTCGAGATCACCCAGGGCGGCACCGTCGTGGACCCCTCGACGGCGCGCGGGGCGATCCGCGTCCGGCGCGCGTGAGCCGGACGGGGACCGCCCCGGGTGGGGTGGCGGTGGGCGTCAGCGGCGCACGCGGGTGATCGAGAACTCGGTCGCGTCCTGGCCGAACCGGGCGTTGGGCAGGTAGAGCGCACCGCCGAAGCGGGCCACCGTGGTCGGCACGTTGAAGTTGTCGGCCGTGATGGTGCGGGCCAGGGTGCCGCCGGTGCCGTCGGCGGACAGCCGCAGGGCGGCGACCGTGTTCAGCCGGTTCTGCACCACGTACAGGGTGCGGCCCTCGGTGAGCAGGCCGTCGCCGTTGGTGAGCAGGTAGCCGCCGAGGTCGACCCGGGTGGCCTCACCGGTCGCGGGGTCGAGGCGGAACAGGAACCCGGTGGCGGACTGCACCACGAGCAGGGCGCTGCCGTCGGGGGTGCGGGCGATGCCGTTGGCGTTGAAGTCGCCCGCGACCTGCTCCCACTCCCCGGTCAGCGGCACGGTCTCGACGGCGTCCTGGTCGGCGAGGTCCTGGGTGAGCGGGACCCGGTACAGCTGGGCGGCCTGCGAGTCGGTGAACCAGGCCGCGTCGTCGGTGAGCACGACGTCGTTGACGAAGGTCGCGCCCTCGCCGAGCTGATAGGTCGCGAGGACCTCGCCGCTGCGGACGTCGACCACGCGGGCGTCGCCGGCCGGGCCGCCGGCGACCCACAGCCGGTTGCGGCGGTCGACCTCCAGCCCGACCGAGGAGGTGCCGGGGCCCTGGCTGATCACCGAGCCCTCGCCGGTGCGCAGGTCCACGCCGTAGATGTCACCGTCGACGAGCGAGCCGACGTAGGCGCGGGGGCCGCGACCGGTGGCGATGCCCTCGGGGCTGAAGCCGTCGGGCAGGTCGATCACGGTCGGGAACGTGGCCCGCTGGCCCTGCTGCTTCCCCTCGTGCGGGCCGTGGGCAGCGGCCGGGCCGGTCACGAGGGCGGGCACGAGGGCGGCGGCGGCCAGGGCGGTGGCCGTGCGGCGGGCGCGGTGGGTGGTCGGGTTCATGGTGGTGCTCCTCAGGTCGGGTCCCGCGACCGTAGCCAGGCTGGATGAGTTTTCACCCACCCGTCTGGTGCCGCCGGGCCGCGAGCGGCTCAGGAGCGGGTGCGGAGCGGCTCAGTCGCCCTCCAGCAGACCGGCGGCGGTCTCGAGGAAGGGCCGCGCCACCCGGTCGGCGCCCAGGGAGGCGACGTACAGGCCGGTGGCCACGCGCTCGAGGAACGCCCACTCCCAGACCGCCTGCGGGTCCTGGCCGCTCGCCCCGGCGGCCCGGTCGCACCAGCCGCGCAGCACCCGCGCGGCGTCGGGTCCGCGGAGGTGCGCGGAGTGGTCGCGCAGGGTGACCCCGACGTCGCGCGTCGGGTCGTCGAGGCGGCCGTCGGGGTCGACGAGGGCCCACCCGTCCTCGGCACCGGCTCGGGGCACCTCCACCCGGAGCAGGTTGCCGGGGTGGGGGTCGCCGTGGACGACGACGAGGCGCCGCGGGTCGAGCGCCGCGGCCCGCCGGGCCGCGTACTCACCTGCCCGGGCGAGCACGGCCACCTCGACGTCGGGCGCGTCGTGGGGCGGGTCACGCGGCAGGCTCCGGGCCAGGGTCGCGGCGCGGGCGAGCTCGGGCGAGAACGGGGCCGCGACCGCCGCCGGCACCTGCCAGGCCCGCTGGAGGGCGTCGAGCAGGCGAGGCACCGTGCGCTCCGGCGGCACCGGCGTCTGCTCGGCCGAGCGACCGAGGCGCTCGAGCAGCAGGGCCTGGTGGCCGGGCTGCCCCGTGACCTCGCCGGTGAGGTCGTGGGCCAGGAGCCGGGCGTAGCCGTGGCCGTCGGCCGCGGCGAGCACCCGGGCCTGCGGGCCGAGGTCGGCGTCGGGGACGGCGATCTTGAGCGCGCAGGGACGCCCGTCGGCGGTCTCGGCGGGCAGCACGACCCCGGCGCTGCCGCCGGGCAGGGAGCGCGGCCCGAGGGTCAGGCCCCACCGGTCCTCCAGGCGCGCCAGCACAGCGGGCAGGGCGGCCAGCCAGGCCTCGCCCTGCGCCCCGAGGCGGGCCACGCGGGCCCGGGCCAGGGGCTGCAGCCGCGGGGCCGCGGGGCCGCTCACCCGGTCGGGGTGTCCTGGTCCTCGCCGGTGGCCAGGTCCGCGCACTCCACGAGGCGCACCCGGTCGGCGTGGGAGCGCAGGTAGGGCCGTGCCCCGTGGTCGCCGACGGCGCTCTCGGCGACCCCCGCCCAGTGCTCGCGGCCCAGGACCACGGGGTGGCCGGGCTCGCCGTCGTAGGCGGCACGGGCCAGGACCCCGGGCGCGGCCAGCGGCAGCAGCCGCGCCACCACGTCCGGCACCAGGTCGGGAAGGTCGACGAGCAGCACGACGGCAGCGTCCGCGTCGCCCTCGCCGAGCCGGGTCAGCCCGGCGCGCAGCGAGGCCGCCATCCCCTCGGCCCACGCCTCGGCCTCGACCACGTCGACCCCGATGGTCCTCAGGTCGTCGGGCAGCAGCGCCCGGGCGCTGGGGGCGGCGGCGCCGAGCACCACCACGACGTCGTCGCAGCCGCCGGCGCGCAGCACCTCGACGCTGCGCGTCAGCCAGGATCGGCCGTCCTCGTCGTGCACCAGCGCCTTCGGCCGGCCCATCCGGGAGCCCGCCCCGGCGGCGAGCAGCAGGCCGCTGACCCTCACGGTGCTCCGTAGGCGCGCTCGTAGAGGCGGACCAGCGCGGGCGCAGCCGGTCCGGACGCCCCGCACACGACGACCTCGCCGTCGCGGGCGGCGAGCAGGTGGCTCGTGCCCACCTCGAGGTCGGGGGCCAGCAGCAGGTCCCGCAGCGCGTCGGGCGCAGCGTCGACCTCGACGACCTCGCCCGGGCCGCCGCGGAACCAGTGGTCCACGGCGAGCGTCACCGCGCGCCCGTCGACCGCGGTGACCTCGCCGCGCAGGGCGACGTCCTGACGCCGCAGCAGCGCGACGTCCGGGGGCCGGCACCGGCCCGGGGCTGCTGCGGGCACGTCGAGCACCAGCGCGGCCCCGGCCGTCGCCGTCGCGCTGGCGACCGGGCTGCGGGGCGCGTCGTCGGTCGCCTCGACCGTCCCCCGCACGGGCCCGGCGCACCCGGCGAGGACGCCCGCCGCGGCGAGCAGGCCGAGGGCGGCGGGCACGGGGGCGGCGAGCACGAGGGCGGGCCGGCGCGTGACGGGCGCCGTGGTGCGTGGACGGCACCGACGGGGGCCCGGCCGGTACCGGCCACGGTCTGCTCGCAGGAGGGCCACCGGCCCAGCCTGGCACAGGCCCGCCGCCACCGCGGCCGACGCGGCCGGAGCGGGGTCCGCACGCCCCCGCCCCCGCCGAGCGGCCCCCTTCGGTCACCCGAGCGGTCCGTCTGGCCCACCGAGCGGCCCGTCCTGGTCACCCGAACGGCCCGTCCTGGTCGCCCGAACGGCCCGTCTCGGTCACCCGAACGGCCCGTCTCGGTCACCCGAACGCAGCAGGGCCCCCGCCGTCGGCGGGGGCCCTGCTGGTGGATCAGGTCGTGCTGGTGCTGCTCACGCAGCGGCGGGACTCAGAAGTCCATGCCGCCCATGCCGCCCATGCCACCGGACGGGTCGCCCATCGGGGCGGCCTTCTCCGGCTTGTCGGCCACGACGGCCTCGGTGGTCAGGAACAGCGCCGCGATGGAGGCGGCGTTCTGCAGCGCGGAGCGCGTCACCTTGGCGGGGTCGATGATGCCCTCGGCGAGCATGTCGACGTACTCGCCGGTGGCCGCGTTCAGGCCGTGGCCCGGGGTCAGGTTGCGCACCTTCTCCGCCACGACGCCGCCCTCGAGGCCGGCGTTGATCGCGATCTGCTTCAGGGGCGCCTCGGTGGCGTAGCGCACGATGTTCGCGCCCGTCGCCTCGTCGCCCTCGAGCTCGAGCTTGGCGAAGGCCTCGGCCGCCGCCTGCACCAGGGCGACGCCGCCACCGGCGACGATGCCCTCCTCGACGGCCGCCTTCGCGTTGCGCACGGCGTCCTCGATGCGGTGCTTGCGCTCCTTGAGCTCGACCTCGGTGGCCGCGCCGACCTTGATGACCGCGACGCCGCCGGCCAGCTTGGCCAGGCGCTCCTGCAGCTTCTCGCGGTCGTAGTCGGAGTCGGAGTTCTCGATCTCGGCACGGATCTGGTTGACGCGACCGTTGATCTGGTCGGCGTCGCCGGCACCTTCGACGATCGTCGTCTCGTCCTTGGTGACGACGACCTTGCGGGCCTGGCCGAGCAGCTCGAGGCCGGTGGAGTCCAGCTTGAGGCCGACCTCCTCGGAGATGACCTGACCGCCGGTGAGGATCGCGATGTCCTGCAGCATGGCCTTGCGGCGGTCGCCGAAGCCGGGGGCCTTGACGGCCACGGACTTGAACGTGCCACGGATCTTGTTGACCACCAGGGTGGACAGCGCCTCGCCGTCGACGTCCTCGGAGAGGATCAGCAGCGGCTTGCCGGACTGCATGACCTTCTCGAGGATGGGCAGCAGGTCCTTGACGTTCGAGACCTTCTGGTTGGCGATGAGGATGTAGACGTCCTCCAGGACGGTCTCCATGCGCTCGGTGTCGGTGACGAAGTAGGCCGAGATGTAGCCCTTGTCGAAGCGCATCCCCTCGGTCAGCTCGAGGTCGAGGCCGAAGGTGTTCGACTCCTCGACGGTGATGACGCCTTCCTTGCCGACCTTGTCCATCGCCTCGGCGATGATGTCGCCGACGACCGGGTCCGCGGCGGAGATCGACGCGGTGGCGGCGATCTGCTCCTTGGTCTCGATGTCGGTGGCCATGGAGAGCAGCTTCTCCGACACCGCGGCCACGGCGGCCTCGATGCCGCGCTTGAGGCTCATCGGGTTGGCGCCGGCGGCGACGTTGCGCAGACCCTCGCGCACCATGGCCTGGGCCAGGACGGTCGCCGTCGTCGTGCCGTCACCGGCGACGTCGTCGGTCTTCTTGGCGACCTCCTTGACCAGCTCGGCGCCGATCTTCTCGTAGGGGTCCTCGAGCTCGATCTCCTTGGCGATGCTCACACCGTCGTTGGTGATCGTGGGGGCACCCCACTTCTTCTCGAGGACCACGTTGCGGCCCTTGGGACCGAGGGTGACCTTCACGGCGTCGGCGAGCGTGTTCATGCCACGCTCGAGGCCGCGCCGGGCCTCCTCGTCGAATGCAATCAGCTTCGGCATAACTCCTGCGATTCCTCACGCTTAGAGTCGGTGGGTACGACGGGGCGGGCTGCCCGCGACGGACGACCCGGGCTGTCGGCGAACCATTCCTCGCCGCGGCCGCGGGCCTCAGCTGCGCCACGTCGGTCTGGCACTCTCAGGTCGAGACTGCCAATCAAATGTTTAGCACTCGCGGGCACCGAGTGCAAACACCGCGCGTCGCCGCCGGGGCGCCTCCGTGCGCCGCGGCACGACGACCCCGCGGCCGATCACGACGCCGACGCCGAACTCGGTCAGGTCACGGGCCCGCTGCGTGAGCGACAGACCGCCGCCGGACCGGCCTCGGGCTGGGCCAGGACCGTGCGGACCGACCTGGAGCGGGACGGCGAGGAGAGCCGGCTCATCCACCCGCGACGGCGGGGATGACCGAGATCCGCGTGCCGTCGGGGGTCGGGGTGGCGAGGTCGTCGAGGAAGCGCACGTCCTCGTCGCCCACGTAGACGTTGACGAAGCGGCGCAGCGTGCCGTCCTCGGCGAGCACGCGGCCCTTGATGCCCGGGTAGCGGACGTCGAGGTCGTCGAGGACGTCGGCGAGGCGGTCGCCGTCGGCGGCGACCTCGGACTCGCCGCCGGTGTAGGTGCGCAGGATGGTGGGGACGCGGACGGACACGCTCACGGTGCTGCTCCTGGTCTCGGGGTGGGTGCTCGGGGGTGAGGCTCGGCTCGGGGTGGGGGTCGCCGGGGGTGCGGCGCGGGGCCGGGTCAGGCGATGCCGGTGGCCTGGAACGCGGCGTAGCTCGGCGCGATCGTGGCGGCGGGCCCGACGCGGTCGGCGATGGCGTCGAGGGTCTTCAGGCCCATGCCGGTGTTGATCACGACGGTCTCGGCCGTGGGGTCGAGCTGCCCGGTCTCCACGAGCTTCTTCAGCACGCCCACCGTGGTCCCGCCGGCGGTCTCGGTGAAGATGCCCTCGGTGCGCGCGAGCAGCAGGATGCCCTCGCGGACCTCCTCGTCGCTGATGTCCTCCACCGCACCCCCGGTGGAGCGGGCCACGTCGAGGACGTAGATGCCGTCCGCGGGGTTGCCGATGGCCAGGCTCTTGGCGATGGTGTCGGGCTTGACCGGGCGGATCGCGTCGACGCCGGCCTTGTAGGCGACCGAGACCGGTGAGCAGCCGCTGGCCTGGGCGCCGAAGATCTTGACCGGCTTGTCCTCGACGAGGCCGAGGCGCACCAGCTCGCCGAAGGCCTTGTGCACCTTGGTCAGCTGTGAGCCGGAGGCCACCGGGATGACGACCTGGTCGGGCAGGCGCCAGCCGAGCTGCTCGGCGATCTCGTAGCCCAGGGTCTTGGAGCCCTCGGCGTAGAAGGGGCGGACGTTGACGTTGACGAACGCCCAGCCGTCCTCCTCGCCCGCGATCTCCGAGGCGAGCTTGTTGACGTCGTCGTAGTTGCCGTCGACGGCGACGAGCTGCTCGGTGTAGACCGCCGAGTTGACCTGCTTGGGCTTCTCGAGGTTGCTGGGGGATGAAGACGACCGTCCTGATCCCGGCCCGGGCGCCCGCGGCGGCGACGGCGTTGGCCAGGTTGCCTGTCGAGGGGCAGGCGAAGACCTTGGCGTGAAACTCGCGGGCGGCGCTCAGCGCGCAGGCCACGACGCGGTCCTTGAAGGAGTTCGTGGGGTTGGTGGAGTCGTCCTTGACCCACAGCGAGTCCATGCCGAGCTCGCGGGCCAGGTTGCCGGCCTTGAGCAGCCGGGTGAAGCCGGGCTCGGTGTTGGGGCTGGTCTCGATGTCGGTGGGAACCGGCAGCAGCGCCTTGTAGCGCCAGATGTTGCGCGGGCCGGCCTCGATCTCGGCGCGCGTCACGGTCGGGAAGTCGTAGGCGACCTCCAGGGGTCCGAAGCACTCCGGACACGCGTAGTGCGGGCCCAGCTCGACCTCGTGGCCGCACTCGCGGCAGGCCAGGGCCGTGGCATTGCCGAAGGCACCCTCGCGGATGCCCAGGTCGGCGGGGTCGGACCCCGGGTCGGGGACACCGGTCTTCTCGGCTACGAGGGCGCTCATGATTCCTCCTTCTCATCTTCCCTGGGCGACTCTCGCTCCAGGACGGAATTAGCACCTGTGTCCACGTCCGACTGCGCGTCCCCCGGGTCGGGGGATCCGCTGGGCGGAGGTTCGTGGCGGTTGCCGGGACTTCTGCGGGCCGTATCCCTCAGTCCCTCTCGATGAGCTGGTCCGCACTCTACAGGCTGACGTCTCAGGATGCGTCACCTGATCCCGGGATCCGGACGTCACCGTCTGGTCGTGGCCCGTCCACCTGGACGCGGATCCCCCGTCACCGGGCGCCCTGATGCTCGCTGTCGTCCGCGCGAACAGCGACAGCCAGCCAACTGGGGTGACACCTCGCGGCGTCCCGACGGGTCCTCCTCGGCGCGGTTCGACGCCGACGGCCGTTACGGCGACCCCGTCTACGCGGGCTCGGTCAACGACACCGCGGGCGACTTCTGGCCCGGCTTCTACAGCCGCACCCACGTCGGCCCCCGGAGCCGCGGCTACCAGGCGCTGATGAGCGGGATGCGCGCCGGGCGGATGTGGGTCGACCACGGTCGGCTGGTGAGGTCCTTCGACGTCACGATCCGCTCGCGCGGCCGGGGACGGGGCCGCGGTGGCGTGGCCACCCTGGGCGACACCTTGCAGCCGCGCCGCGGCGAGCGCCTCGAGCTCGTCGTGCGCGTCACCGCGCAGGACGTGCCCAACTGGGCACAGTTCGTGCCCACCCTGAACCGCCTCGACCTGGTGCGCGGCGACGTCGTGGCCTCCTCGGCCTCGGACCGCGACACGTTCCTCGCCCCCGGCACGAAGGTCGTGCGGCAGTGGGACACCTCGGGCCGCACCGGCACCTTCGAGATCCGCCGCGACCTCGGCCGGGCCGAGGAGCCGTTCTACCTGCGCCTGCGCGGCACCGACGCGAACCGCTCCCAGCCCGGGTTCCTCGGGCGCGGGTCGACCCGGCCGGGCCCGTGATCGACGTCGAGGGCGACGGCGACCCCTGGGTCGACCTGTGGGCCTACACCAACCCGATCTGGGTGGCGCCGACCCGATGAGCGGCACCGTCCGGGCCGGGACGCTGCTGCGGCTGGGCGCCGACGACGGCTCCCGCGACCTCCACGACGCCGAGCGCCTGCTGGAGCGGCTCACGGTGGGCCTGGCCGGGCTCCTCGGCGGTGACGATCCGCGCCCCACGTGGGCCGGGACCCACGTCGTGGCCGGCGGGCGGGTGGCCGTCGCGGCCACCTGGGTGATGCCCGACGGGGTCGCGGCCCACCGGGTCGCCGGTGCGCCGGCCCGGGGCCTCGCCAGGGGCCTCGCCAGGGACCTCGCCCTCGACCTCGCCCTCGACCTCGCCGTCGACCTCGCCGTCGACCTCGCCGTGGACCTCGCCGGGGAGCGTCCTCGACCTGCGGGGACACGTGCGGCCCCTGGGGCCCGCGCGGCTGCGTGCTGCTGGTGCAGCAGGCGCGACGGGGTCTGGTGCCCTTCGAGGTGCGCGAGAAGGAGCCCTGCTGCGCCGCGCACCGAGCACAGGCGAGCTCGCCCGGTGGTGGCGGCGCTCAGGCGTCGGCGGTGTCGGGCTCGGCGGCCTCGGCGGCGACCCGGCGCAGCATGTCGAGGACGCCGTCGGGGCCGTGCACCACGACGTCGGCGTGCTCCAGCAGGGCGCCCTCCTCCTCCGAGGCCGAGCAGACCCGCAGGGTGGCCATCCGCTCGCCCTCACAGCGCTCGAGCTCGGTGAAGGCGTCGAGGTCGCCGAGGTCGTCCCCGGTGAAGCAGAACGCCTCGAGGTCGAGCTCCTCGACGAGCGTGGCCACGGCGCCGCCCTTGTCCGTGCCGGGGCCGCGGACCTCGATCACGTTGCGGCCGGGCTCGACCGACAGCCCGTGCTCCTCGGCGAGCTCGCGCAGCGCCGGCAGCAACCGGTCGAAGGCCGCCTGGCTGCCGTCGAGGCGTCGGGTGTGCACCGCGACCGCGAGGCCCTTGTCCTCCACCCACGCCGCGGAGGCGTCGAGCCGCTCGAGGGTGCCGGGCAGGTCCTCCTCGAAGGCGGCGAGGCCCTCGGGCGGCTCGGGGCTCTCGATGCGGGGGCGGTCGGAGCTCCAGCGCTCGTTGCCGTACTGGCCGAAGATGTGCAGATCCGTCCCGGTGCCGGCGAACGAGCGGCCGAGGCCCTCGAGGTCGCCGAGCTCGAGGACCTGGCGCACGGGCCGGCCGGTGATCACGGCGACCGCGCGGACCCGGCCGGCCAGGGCGAGGAGCACCTCGGTCGCGTCGGGGTGGATGTGCGCCTCCCGCGGGTCGTCGACGATCGGAGACAGCGTGCCGTCGAAGTCGAGGCCGATCGCGCCCCGCGAGGCGGCCGCGATGAAACGCGCGTAGCGCTGCTCCCCCTGCTCACTGATGAACTCCACGGGCCTCACCCAACCACGTCCCACCCGCGGGACGAGCCCGTCCCGGCGTCCCGACCTCCAGCCCGGGACCTTCAGCCCAGGACCTTCAGCCCAGGGGGCCGGTGAGGATCACGGTGAGCCGGTCGGGGTTCATCGAGCCCACCGCCGGCAGGGTGCGCTGGACCCCGAGGTCGAGCGCGAGCTGGCGACCGGCGCGCTGCAGGTCCGGCGGGAAGTACACGGTGTTCTCGGGCACGGAGCCGTACCAGTTGTCGGTGGTGGCCACCTGCCACCCCGCGCCGGCCGCGGCGCCGCCGGCCTCTCCGGCCAGGCCGGTGATCCCGGAGTTGTTGTAGACGTCGACGAGGATCTCCGAGCGCGGCACCGGCTTCGGAGTGCGCTTCGGCTTCGGCGAGGCCTCCTGCGACGGCGAGGCGGGGGCCGCGGCGTCGGCGTCCGGGGCCGCGGACGGGCTCTCGTCGCGGGCCACGATCGCGACCTCGCGCTCGGTGGGCGGCGCACCCTGGGTAGCGAGGTAGGCGATGGCGGCCATGGCGATGGCCACGATGCTCAGCAGCACGACCGGGGACGGCAGGGCGACGCCGCGCTGGTCTCGGGAGCGGGCCACGCCTCAGACCTCGAAGCCGAGGCGGCGGGCCGAGCGCTGGCGCTGGCGCTGCGAGCGCAGGCGGCGCAGGCGGCGCACGAGCAGCGGGTCGACCTCGAGCGCCTCGGGGCGGTCGATGAGAGCGTTGAGCACCTGGTAGTAGCGCGTCGAGCTCATGTCGAACTGCTCGCGCACGGCCGTCTCCTTGGCGCCGGCGTACTTCCACCACTGGCGCTCGAACTCCAGGACGGAGCGGTCGCGGTCGCTGAGCGAGGGGGACGGGGTCGCGGCGCTCTCGCTGCCGTCGGCCTGGTCGCTGAGAGCGGTCATCGCGCGGGTCTCCCACCGTGGGTGCTTCGGGGACGTCGGGTCGGTGCTACGTGGTGCGGTGCTACCCAGTGCGGGGGGCACCGGGTCACTGTACGGCGAGAACCACACCGGTGTGGTTCGCAACGCCGCGGGTCGGCTAGCGTCCAGACGATGAGCGCCTCGTCGTCCTCCACCACCACCGCTCCCCTGGGTTGGGGGGTGCTGGCGCCCGGGCGGATCTCCCAGGCGTTCGTGGCCGACCTGGCCCACCTCGACGACTGCGTGGTGGCCGCGGTGGGCTCGCGCTCGACGCAGCGCGCCGAGGAGTTCGTGGCCGAGCACGCGCCGGGCGCGACGGCGCACGGCTCCTACGAGGCGCTGGTGGCCGACGAGACCGTCGACGTGGTCTACGTCGCCTCCCCGCACGCCTTCCACCTCGAGCACGTCCGTCTGGCCCTGGAGGCCGGCAAGCACGTGCTGTGCGAGAAGCCGGTGGCGCTGCGCGCGGCGGACTGGGAGGAGATGGCCCGCCTGGCCGCCGAGCGCTCCCTGTTCCTGATGGAGGCGATGTGGACGGCCTGTCACCCCGTGGTGCGCGCAGTCGTGACCCGCCTGGCCACCGGCGAGCTCGGCGCCCCGCGCCAGCTGCGCGCCGAGCTCGGCTTCCACGTCCCCGGCTCGACCGGGCGGATGCACGAGCCCGAGCTGGGCGGGGGCGCGCTGCTCGACATGGGCATCTACCCGTTGACCCTGGCCCACCTGCTGCTCGGCGAGCCCGAGGAGCTGCGCGCCACCGCGGTGCTCGCCGCCTCCGGGATCGACCTGGACGTCGCCGTCACCGGCCGCTACCCCGGCGGGGCCCTGGGGACCATGACGGCCTCGATCACCTCCTGGTCGGACCGCTCGGCCGTCGTGGCCACCGACCGCGGCCGGCTCGTCCTGGACGGGGACTTCCACCACCCGACGTCGGCGACGTTCACCCCCGTCGAGGACGGCTCGACGCACGACCGCACCGGCGCGGGCGCCGAGCCCACGGTGGAGACGATCCTCGGCGACGACCCGGTGATCGGTCGCGGCTACGGCAACGAGGCCGCCGAGGCGGTGCGGTGCGTCCGTGCGGGACTGCTCGAGAGCCCCCTCGTCCCGCACGCCCAGACGCTCTCGCTGATGCGCCAGATGGACGCGGTGCGTGCCCAGGTGGGCATCCGCTACCCCGACGACCCCGACGACCCCGAGTCCTGAGCCGGCGAGGCGGTGTGACCGCGCTCACCCGCCGGTGGCCTAGCATCACCGCGTGAGCTCCGACCTGCTGATCGTCGCCAACCGCCTGCCCGTGGACCACGTCACCAACGACGACGGGAGCGTCGGGTGGCGCAAGTCGCCAGGCGGGCTGGTCACCGCCATCGAGCCGGTGATGCGCGCCAACGACGGCACGTGGATCGGCTGGCCGGGCGGCACCGACGGCGACCTCGAGCCGTTCGAGGACGACGGGATGAACCTCGTCCCGATGAGCATGACCGCCCAGGAGATCGAGTACTACTACGAGGGCTTCTCCAACGCCACCCTGTGGCCGCTCTACCACGACGTCGTCGCCAAGCCGGAGTTCCACCGCGAGTGGTGGGACGCCTACGTCTCGGTGAACCGGCGCTTCGCGGAGAAGGCCGCCGAGCTGGCCTCCGAGGGCGCCACGGTGTGGGTGCACGACTACCAGCTGCAGCTGGTCCCGCAGATGCTGCGCGACCTGCGCCCCGACCTGCGCATCGGGTTCTACCTGCACATCCCCTTCCCGCCGGGCGAGCTGTTCCAGCAGCTGCCGTGGCGGCGCCAGATCCTCGAGGGCCTGCTCGGCGCCGACCTGCTCGGCTTCCAGCTGGCCGGCGGGGCGCAGAACTTCGTGCGCCTGGTGCGCCAGCGGGTGGGCCACAAGACGCACAAGGACCTCGTCTACCTGCCCGACGGCCGCACCGTGCGCGCGGCGCCCTTCCCGATCGCCATCGACACCGAGGGCTTCGAGACGCTGGCCACCTCCGAGACCGTCGTGGCGCGCGCGAAGGAGATCCGTGAGGAGCTCGGCAACCCGCGCAAGATCTTCCTGGGCATCGACCGCCTCGACTACACCAAGGGCATCATCGCCCGCCTGCGGGCCTACGCCGAGCTGGTCCGCGACGGCGAGGTCGACGTCGACGACGCCGTCTTCGTCCAGGTGGCGGTGCCCTCGCGCGAGCAGGTCGAGCAGTACCGGCTGCTGCGCAACGAGATCGACCAGCTCGTCGGCCGGATCAACGGCGACCTCGGCCGCATCGGCCGACCGGTCATCTCCTACCTGCACTCCTCCTACCCGCGCGAGGAGATGGCCGCGCTCTACAGCACCGCCGACGTCATGGTCGTCACGCCCTACCGCGACGGGATGAACCTGGTGGCCAAGGAGTACGTGGCCTGCCGCGTGCACGACGACGGCGCGCTGGTGCTCTCGGAGTTCGCCGGCGCCGCGGAGGAGCTGCGCCAGGCCTGGCTGATCAACCCCTACGACATCAACGGGATGAAGTCGGCCCTGCTCGAGGCGTTCAACGCCGACGACAAGGAGACGACCAAGCGGATGAAGGCGATGCGCAGGACGATCAGCAAGCACGACGTGGCCGCCTGGGCGCAGGCGTTCATGGAGATGCTGGACCACGTCGACGCCCCGCACGGCAAGTCCGTGCGCACCCCCGACGGCGCCTGAGGCGGGACCCGCGCCCGGCCGGTCGCCGGATCGCGGCCGGCCCGCCCTCACGGCGCCAGGGCGGCCATCACCTCGCGCACCTCGCGCGAGCGCTCCTCGCCGAGGCGGCCGCCGCCCGGGCCGTAGCCGTACAGCGCGCCCAGGCCGGTGCGGCGGCGGTCGCCGTCGAGCAGGTCGATGTCTTCGGGGGTGATCAGCCCGGGGTGCTCGCACGCCGAACGCCTCGGCGACCTTGGCCAGGTCCCGGCGCAGCGTGCGGATGTAGTTGGCCGGCCCGCACCGACTTGCGGGCCGGGTCCAGGCCGCGGGTGTAGCCAGCGCGTTCTGGGTGGCCACGCCGGTCGGGCAGCGGTCGGTGTGGCACGCTGGGCCTGGATGCAGCCGATCGCCAGCATCGCCTCGCGGCCCGACGTTGACCATGTCGGCGCCGAGCGCGAACGCGACCAGCGCGTTGTCGGGGAGGCCGAGCTTGCCGGCGCCGACGAAGGCCACGTCTCGGTGCAGGCCGCGCCTCGGCGAACGGCCGGTAGACGCGGGCGAAGCCGAGCTGGAACGGGCAGCGCCACCGGGTCGGTGAAGAGCAGCGGGGCGGCGCCGGTGCCGCCCTCGCCGCCGTCGACGGTCACGAAGTCCACGCCCCGGCCGGTCGTCGCGCCATCAGCGTCGGCGAGCTCGTCCCAGAAGCCCAGGTCGCCGACGGCGGACTTGATGCCGACCGGCAGGCCGGTCGCGGCGGCGAGCAGCTCGACCAAGTCGAGCAGGCAGTCGACGTCGGAGAACGCGGCGTGCCGCGACGGGCTGACGCAGTCCTCGCCCGCCGGCGACGCCGCGGGTGGCGGCGATCTCGCGCGGTGACCTTCGCCGCCGGCAGCAGGCCGCCGAGGCCGGGCTTGGCGCCCTGGCAGAGCTTGATCTCCATCGCCCGCACCGGGGCGCCCGCGACCAGCGTCCGCGAGCCGGTCGAGGTCGAAGCGGCCCTGCGTCGTCGCGGCAGCCGAAGTAGGCGGTGCCGAGCTGGAAGACCAGCTCGCCGCCGTTGCGGTGGTAGCGGCGACAGGCCGCCCTCGCCGGTGTTGTGCAGGCAGCCGGCGAGCGCGGCGCCCCGGTTCAGCGCCTCGATCCGCGTTGCCGGAGAGCGAGCCGAAGCTCATCCCGGAGATGTTGACCACCGACTCCGGGCGGAAGGCCTGCGCGCCGCCCGCGCGCGGCGCCCAGCACCTTGGCGCAGGGCAGCGCCACGTCGTGCCCGGCGCCCGGTGCCGACGGCGGCACGGCCCGGCGGAACGTGCGGTGCTTGATGATCGGGTAGCCGCGGGTGTGCTCGATGTCGTTGTCGGTGCCGAAGCCGAAGTAGTTGTTCTCCTGCTTCGCCGAGGCGTACACCCAGCGCCGCTGGTCGCGGGTGAAGGGCCGCTCCTCGTCGTTGCCGGCCACGACGTACTGGCGCAGCTCGGGCCCGATCGACTCGATCAGGTAGCGGGCGTGGCCGAGGACGGGGAAGTTGCGCAGCAGCGCGTGGTCGCGTTGCAGCAGGTCGTGCGCGGCCAGGGCGGCGACGGCGGCCAGCCCCCCGGCCAGGACGGTGCGGGTCCTGGCCGGTGCCGGGGGTGCGAGCCATGCTCGTTGTCTACCCCGTCCGACGGGGCCCTCGCCAC
>CAVSIQ010000008.1:0-94118 GCA_963728085.1 uncultured Actinomycetota bacterium
CGATCGGGCACGGTGGTGCGCCGATCGGCGAGACGATGGTCGTCACCGGCCGCGTCCTCGACGGCGACGGCCGCCCGGTGCGCCACCAGCTCGTCGAGATCTGGCAGGCCAACGCGTCGGGGCGCTACGTGCACCAGCGCGACCAGCACCCCGCGCCGTTGGACCCCCACTTCACCGGGATGGGCCGCTGCCTCACCGACGCCGACGGCGTCTACCGGTTCACCACCATCAAGCCCGGGCCGTACCCGTGGAAGAACCACCGCAACGCCTGGCGGCCGGCCCACATCCACTTCTCGCTGTTCGGCACCGACTTCACCCAGCGGCTGGTCACCCAGATGTACTTCCCGGGCGATCCGCTGTTCGCCCTCGACCCGATCTACCAGTCCATCCTCGACCCGGCCGCCCGTGACCGGCTGGTGGCGACCTACGACCACGACCTCACCGTGCCCGGGACCAGCACCGGGTACCGGTGGGACGTCGTGCTGTCCGGCAGCCACCGCACCGTGCGCGAGGACGACCTGACCGAGGAGCTGCGATGACCAGCCCGACCCCGACCGGTCCGACCCTCACCGCCGGCCAGACCGTCGGCCCGTTCTTCCACACCGCCCTGCCCTGGCCCGGCGACGCCGACCTCGTCGCCCCCGGCCGCGCCGACGCGGTGCGGCTTCGCGGGCGGGTGCTCGACGGGGCGGGCGACCCGGTGCCCGACGCGCTCGTCGAGCTGTGGCAGGCCGACGCCGCCGGTCGCCCGGTGCAGGAGCCGGGCTCGCTGCGCCGCGACGGCTGGCGGTTCACCGGCTTCGGGCGGTGCGCCACCGACGGTGCGGGGGAGTACCTGTTCAGCACGCTCGCGCCCGGCCCGGTCGCGGCCGGCCGGGTGCCGTACGTGCTGCTCACCGTGTTCGCCCGGGGGCTGCTGCACCGGCTGCTCACCCGCGCCTACCTGCCCTCCACCGGCGACGAGGCCGCGCTGGCCGCCGACCCCCTGCTCGCCTCGCTCGAACCGTCGCGGCGCGCGACGCTGGTCGCGCGGGCCGAGGAGCGCGGCTGGCGCTTCGACGTGCACCTGCAGGGCGAGGCCGAGACCGTCTTCCTGGCCTACCCGCGCACCGCCCAGGGCGGCTGAGCGGTGCCCGCCGCCGCCGGGGCACGGCCCGCCGTAGCCTCGGTCTCGTGAGCGACCTGCTGTGGCCCGGTGACCACCTCGCCGGTGACACGTTCTCCGACGCCGCCGTCCTGGCCGCGATGGTGCGCGTCGAGGAGGTCTGGCTGGCCGCGCTGGTGGTCCACGACGTCGCGCCCGGCACCGCCGCCGTGCCCGCGGGCGGCCTGGCCCGGCTGCTCGGCGCGGGAGACCTCGAGGAGGTCGCCGTGCGGGCCGACGGCGCCGGCAACCCCGTCGTCGGCCTCGTCGCGCTGCTGCGCGAGCGGCTCGCGGCGGCCGGCGAGCCGGAGGCCGCCCGCTGGTTGCACCGGGGCCTGACCAGCCAGGACGTCCTCGACACCGCCCTGGTGCTGAACGTCCGCGACGCGGTCGCCGTCGTCCGTCGCGGTCTCGCGGCGCAGGTGGACGCGCTGGCGCCGCTGGTGCGCGCGCACCGCGACAGCGTCGCGGCCGCCCGCACGCTGACCCAGCACGCCGTGCCGACGACCTTCGGCCTGCGGGCCGCCGGTTGGCTGGACGGCCTGCTCGACGCCGAGGACGACCTCGCGGCGCTGCGCTTCGACGTCCAGGCCGGGGGCGCGGCCGGCACCCTGGCCGGCCCGGTCGAGCTCGCCGGCAGCCCGGCCCGCGCCCGCCTGCTCGTCACCACGCTGGCCGACGAGCTGGCCCTCGGCGACGTCGCGCCCTGGCACACCCGTCGCCGGACCCTGACCCGCGTCGGCGACGCGCTGGTCGGCGCCTGCGACGCGTGGGGCCATCTCGCGGGGGATGTGCTCGTCCTGGGCCGGCCCGAGGTCGGCGAGGTCACCGAGTCCGCCGGCGGCGGATCCTCGACGATGCCCGGCAAGGCCAACCCGGTCCGCGCGCTGCTGCTGCGCCGCACCGCCCTCGCCGCGCCCGGCGAGGGCGCCGCGCTGCACCTGGCGTCCGCCGGTCAGGTCGACGAGCGCGCCGACGGCGCCTGGCAGGCCGAGTGGGCCCCGCTGCGCACCCTGGCGCGCCGAGCCGTCGCCGCCGCGTCGCACGCGACCGAGCTGCTCGGTGGGCTCGTGGTCCACGCCGACGTGATGCGCGAGCGTGCCGAGGCCGCCGCGACCGCGCTGACGGCCGAGCAGCGCGCGATGGCCGCCCTCGTCCGCGGTGCTCCCGAGCCCGGGGGAACCCCGGACCCCGCCGGCTACCTCGGCGTCGCCGGCGACCTCGTCGACGAGGCCCTCGCCCGTGCCGCCACCCACCGCCGTCCCGTGGAGGACCTGTGATCACCGCCGTCCGATTCGGCCGCGGCAGCGCCGCCGCCGGCAAGCCCCTCCTCGTCCTCGGGCCGTCCCTGGGCACCTCGGCCACCACGCTGTGGTCGGCCGCGGCCGAGCGGCTCGCCGACGAGTTCACCGTGCTCGCCTGGGACCTGCCGGGCCACGGCCTGAACCGGTCCGTGCCGGAGCGTCCGCTGAGCCTGGCCGACCTCGCCGCGGCGGTCCTCGACCTCGTCGACGAGGTCGGCGAGCGCACCTTCCACTACGCCGGGGACTCCGTCGGCGGGGCCGTGGGCCTTCAGCTGCTCCTCGACGCCCCCACCCGCGTCACCTCCGCCGTCCTCGCCTGCACGGGGGCGCGGATCGGCACGGCCGAGTCGTGGCTGGACCGGATCGGCGCCGTCGAGGAGGGCGGCACCGCCTCGCTGGTCGAGGCCTCGGCCGCGCGCTGGTTCGGCCCGGGCTTCGCCACGCGTGAGCCCGCGCGCGCCTCGGCCCTGCTGCGCGCGCTCGCCGACGCCGACGACGCCGGCTACGCCGCGGTGTGCCGGGCCCTGGCCGCCTTCGACGTCCGGGACCGGCTGGGCTCGATCACCGCGCCGGTGCTGGCCGTCGCCGGATCCGAGGACACCGCCACCCCGGTGGCCGGCCTCGAGGAGATCGCCACCGGCGTCCGCGAGGGCCGGCTCGAGGTCCTCGACGGCGTCGCCCACCTCGCCCCCGCCGAGCAGCCCGAGCGGATGGTCGCCCTGATCCTCCAGCACTGCCTGGGGATCGAGCCGGAGCCGCCGGAGCCGGGGCCGCCGGAGCCGGGGCCGTCGGAGCCGGGGCCGTCGGAGCCGGGGGGGTCGTCGCCGACCGACCCGGGGTCGCAGCGTCGTGCGGCCGGGGTGGTCGTGCGTCGCGAGGTCCTCGGCGACGCCCACGTCGACCGGGCGACCGCCGCGGTCACCGACCTGACCCGCGACTTCCAGGACTTCATCACCGAGTACGCCTGGGGCGGGGTCTGGACGCGCCCGGGCCTGGACCGGCGCTCGCGGTCGATGATCACGATCACCGCGATGGTCGCGCTGGGCCACGAGGCCGAGCTGGCCCTGCACGTGCGCGCGGCGCGCACCAACGGCCTGAGCGCCGAGGAGATCGGCGAGGTCATCCTGCACAGCGCGATCTACTGCGGCGTCCCCGCAGCCAACGCCGCGTTCGCCGTCGCCCAGCGGGTGCTCACCGAGCTCGGCGACGTGTAGAGGGCTTGTCAGGGAGTTCCTGCACTTGTCAGGCATTGCAACCCCCGACAGGTGCGGGAACCCCCGGTCAGCCGGGGATTCCCACAGCTCACCGCAGGGCCATCGACCCCGAGACGGGGGACTCGAAGGGGAGGCGCGCGTGCTCGGCGACGCGCTCGTCGAGCTGGGTAGCGACGTCGTCGGGCCACGGCGCGGTGCGACGGGTCTCCATCGAGACGTGGAGGAAGATCTCCTCCATCACGTAGCTGATCCGCTTGTGGGTGTCGTCGAGCAGGTAGACCAGCACGTGCATCGCGCGCTCGGAGCGGCCGAGGAGACGCACCCGGGTGGAGATGCGGTCGCCGGTGACGAGCTCGGACAGGTAGGTCATGTGGTGCTCGGCGGTGAAGACCGCGGACCCGGCGACGGTGGGCCAGTTCTGCGGGATACCGCACTCGGTGAGCGACTCGTCGAGGCCCTCGCTGGCGATGCCGGCGTAGTGGCGGATGTTCATGTGGCCGTTGACGTCCTCGAACGCGGCGGGCACGGAGCGCTCGCCGTAGGCGGGCAGGGAGGCCACGTCGGCGTAGGAGGGGTGGGTCGTGTCGCGGGTCGAGGAGGTCACGTCGGGCACCTTAGAGGGTCGGGCGGCACAAAGTCGTGCCCACGCCGATCCCGCCGCCTGCCTCACACCCCGAGGTGGGGTACGGGCGATTCTCTCATCGGAGGTCCCCGTGCTGGTCGCCGCCGTCGTCGTCGCTGTCGTCCTGCTCGTCCTCGTGCTCGACTGGGCCCGGGACCGGCGCACCGCGCGACCTGGGCGGCGGTCGTCGTCGCAGCCGCTGGACGGGCCTCGGGGAGCGCTCGGAGCGCCAGCACCAGCACCAGGTGCAGACCCGCCCGCAGACCCGGCACGACGGCGGCCGCTACTAGGGCGCAGCCTCCGCCCTGCCCGCGTCCCGACCACCCCCGGGGCGGTGTGGCGCGCGTCACGTCGACGTGGCTAGCGTGGCGGTGTGAAGCCGTCGACCGACCTGCCCCTGACCCCGATCACCTTCCTCGAACGGGCCGCCGTGGTCCACGCCGAGCGCGTCGCCGTCGTCGACGGGGACGTGCGGTTGACCTACGCCGAGTGGCTGCCCCGCGCGCGCCGGATGGCCGGGCTGCTCGGCGAGCTGGGCGTCGAGCCCGGCGACGTCGTGGCCGTGCTGGCCCCGAACTCGCGCATGGTCCTCGACGCCCACTACGGCGTGGCCATGGCCGGGGCGACGCTGCTGGCCCTCAACGTGCGCCTCACCCCGGACGAGCTGACCTACATCGTGGGCCACGCCGGCGCACGGGTGCTGCTGCACGACGACTCCCTGGCCGAGGTCGCCGAGAAGATGGGCGTCGGCACCCTGCTCGGGTCCGAGGACTACGAGGAGCGCCTCGCCGACGCGCCGGAGGTCTCCCGCCCGGTCGAGGACGAGTACGCCCGGATCTCGCTGAACTACACCTCGGGCACCACCGGTCGGCCCAAGGGCGTGATCTACCACCACCGCGGCGCCCACCAGCAGGCGATGGCCATGGCCTTCCACTCCCACCTCGGGCCCGGGACGGTGCACCTGTGGACGCTGCCGATGTTCCACTGCAACGGGTGGGCCTTCCCGTGGGCGGTCACCGCGGCCGGCGGGCGCCACGTGTGCGTGCCGCGCCCCGAGCCCGGCGCGGTGTGGGACCTCATCGAGTCCGAGGGGGTCACCGACTTCAACGCCGCGCCCACGGTCCTGATCGACCTCGCGGCCCACGACTCCGCGCACCGCCTCGACCACGAGGTGCGCGTGGCCACCGGCGGGGCGCCGCCGTCGCCGACCCTGCTCGGGAAGCTCGGCGACCTCGGCTTCGACGTGCACCACCTCTACGGCCTGACCGAGACCTTCGGGCCCTCGGTGGTCTCGGAGTTCCCGCCCGAGATGGCCGACGCGCCGCTGGCGGAGCAGGCCTCGTTCAAGGCCCGCCAGGGCAACGCCAACATCGCCGGCACCCCGGTGCGCGTCCTCGACGACGACGGGAACGACGTGCCCGCCGACGGCGAGTCGATGGGCGAGATCGCCGTCACCGGCAACACCGTGGCCCTGGGCTACCTCGACGACGAGGAGGCGACGGCGGAGTCCTTCGTCGACGGCTGGTTCCGCACCGGTGACCTCGGCGTGATGCACCCCGACCACTACATCGAGCTGCGCGACCGGGCCAAGGACGTGATCATCTCCGGCGGGGAGAACATCTCCTCGGTGGAGGTCGAGCAGGCGATCGAGCGGCACGAGGACGTGCTGGAGTCCGCGGTCGTGGCGGCCGACGACGAGCGGTGGGGTGAGGTCCCGGTCGCCTTCGTCGCCGTGCGCGAGGGCAGCGACCTCGACGAGGCGACGCTGATCGCCTTCTCCCGCGAGCACCTGCCCGGGTTCAAGGCGCCCAAGCGGGTCGTCTTCGGCGAGCTGCCGAAGACCGGGACCGGCAAGATCCAGAAGTTCGTGCTGCGCGAGCAGGCCAACGAGGGCTGAGACGCACGAGAGGGGCCCGGCGGCGGTGCCACCGAGCCCCTCGTCCCGTCTGCTGGCGCCCTCTCAGCGCCCGGCGGTGGCCAGCTCGGGGTCCTCGGAGCGTCCGGCGTCGAGGCCGCGTGCGCCCGGCTCGGTGGCACGCCCGCGGGTGTCGAGGTGGGTGCGCAGCCGCTCGCCCTCGACGTCGACCGACGGCAGGACCCGGTCCAGCCAGGCGGGCAGCCACCAGGCCTTGTCGCCCATCAGGTACATCAGGGCGGGGATGAGGGTCATCCGCACCAGGAAGGCGTCCAGCACGACCGCCACGGCCAGGGCGAAGCCCATCGACTTGATGATCGGGTCGTCGATGAGCATGAAGGCGGCGAACACCGAGGTCATGATGACCGCGGCGGCGGCCACGACGCGGGCGGAGTTGCGGAATCCGTCGACGACCGCCTCGCGCGGCGACATGCCGTGCACGTGCGCCTCGCGGATCCGGGTGACCAGGAAGACCTGGTAGTCCATGGCCAGCCCGAAGACCACGCCGATCAGGAAGATCGGCATGAAGCTGACCAGGGGCTGGCCCTCCAGGATGCCGAAGGCTCCCTCGGAGAAGATCGCGACGGTGGCGCCCAGGGTGGCCAGCACCGAGAGCAGGAAGCCGATCGTCGCGGTCAGCGGCACCAGCAGCGAGCGGAAGACCACCATCAGCAGCAGGAACGCCAGGCCCACGACGACGCCGAGGTAGACCGGCAGGGCCCCGTTGAGGCGGTTCGAGACGTCGGTGGTGATCGCCGTCAGGCCGGTGATGCCCAGGGTGGTCCCCGTGGCCTCCTCGGTCGCGCCCTGGGTGTCGCGCAGCTCGGTGAGCAGGTCGCTGGTCGCCGGGTCGTCGGGGCCGGCCCGCGGGGTGAGGAGCACCTGCGCGCCGGTGCCGTCGGCGTTGGTGCCGGCGAGCTGGGCGTTCGCCACGCCCGGCTGGCCGGCGGCCCAGCCGACCACGGAGCCGAACGCCGCGCCGCGCTGGTCGGCGGGCACGTCGCGGGCGTCGACGACGACCAGCATCGGGGCCTCGCGGCCCGGGCCGAACGCCTCGGTGATCAGGTCGGAGGCCCGGCGCTGGGTGGTGTCGACCGACGCGGTGCTGTCGGTGGGGAAGGCCAGGTAGAGGTCCTTCAGCGGGATGGCCAGCGCCCCGAGGCCCACGACGATCAGCAGCACGAACGCGACCGGCGTGCGGCCCACGAACCGCGCCCATCGCACGCCGTTGCTCAGCGCGTGGGTGGGGCGGCGGCGCACGACGCCGCCGAAGGCCTTGCCCTTGACCACGCCGAGCACGGCGGGCAGCAGGGTCAGTGCCACGAGCACGGCCACGAGCACGGTGCCGGCCGCGGCCAGACCCATCGCGGTCAGGAACGGGATGCCGACCACGGCGAGAGCGGCGAGGGCGATCAGCACGGTGAGGCCGGCGAAGACGACCGCCGAGCCGGCGGTGCCCACGGCCACGCCGATCGCCTCGGACCGGTCGGGGTTGCGGGCCAGCTCCGCGCGGTAGCGGGCCAGGATGAACAGGGCGTAGTCGATGCCGACGGCCAGGCCGATCATGGTGGCCAGGGTGGGCGTGGTCGAGCCGATGCCGTCGGTGAACGCGGTGGCGGCGGTGATGCCGGTGATGCCCAGGCCGACGCCGACCATCGCGGTGAGGATGGGCAGGCCGGCGGCGACCAGCGAGCCGAAGGTGAGCACCAGGACGCCGAGCGCCACGGCGATGCCGACGAGCTCGGAGGCTCCGCCCGGGGGTTCGAAGCTGGACATGCCCTGGCCGTTGGCCTCCGCGCTCAGCCCGGCGTCGCGGGCCTCGGCGAGGGCGTCCTTGACAGCCTCCTGGCTGGCGGGGTCGATGTCGGCGACGGACGGCACGTCGAAGACGAAGCCCATCGTGCCGGTCCGGCCGTCCGGCGACAGGGTGGCCAGCGTCTCGGCGTTGGCCACGGCCGCCGGGCGGGGGGTGCCGGCCTCGACCTGGGCGCCGATGATCTGCTCGCGCTGCTGGGGCCAGGCCTGGGCCGGGTTGGCCAGCGGCGCGTCGGCGGGGACCTGGTCGATCCCGCGCAGGTCGCTGATCAGCGTCTCGACCGCGGCGCTGTTCTCCGGGTCGGAGAGCTGCTCGCCCTCGGGGGCGGCCACGACCACGGTGACGCTCGCCTGGTCGAAGGCGTGGCCGCGTCGGGGAACAGCTGCTGCTGCAGCGTCGCGGCCTGCTCGGAGGGGATGCCGGGGATGGTGAACTCGTCGGTCGTCGGCTTGGACAGGGTCGCGGCGACCGTGCCGACGGCGATGATCGCGACCAGCCAGACGGCCAGCACGAGGGGCCAGCGGCGGTAGGACGCGCGGCCGAGACGGTAGAGCAGGGTGGCCATGACGGTCTCCTGGATCGGTGTGGCGGGAGGGGCTCGGGGCGAGAGGTGCGGGTCGGTCAGGTGAAGAGGCCGCGGACCTCGCGGATGGTGGTGGCGAGCAGGTCGGCGAACCCCTCGGCCGATCGCTGCTCGTCGGCGAGCAGGCGGTCGAGGGCGACGTCCCAGGTGCAGACCAGGACGCGCACGAGCAGCAGCGCCCGCTCGCGGCCGAACTCCTCGCCCTCGCGGGCCAGGACCAGGTCGCCGAAGCCGGTGCTGAGCTCGTCGAAGCGCTGGTGGGCCCGCGCGATGAGGCGGGCCTCGGTGAGCAGCAGCCGCCGGCCGCGCTCGAGGTCGTCCCGGCTCAGGCCGCTGGTGTCGACCAGGGCGTGGGCCAGCACGATGGTGTCCTCGACGAGGTCGCCCGAGGGCCCTCCGGCCACGAAGGTGGCCGCCAGGTCGGGGTCGAGCACGGGCACCGGGCCCAGGACGGCGTCGAGCTTGCCGGGGACGTGGTTGAACAGGGTGCGCCGGGACACCCCGACGCTGCCGGCGAGGTCCTCCAGGGTGAAGCCGTCGATGCCGTGCTGCTCGGTGAGCCGCTGGGCGGCGACGGTGATCCGCAGCGCGGTGTCACGTCGACGGCGCCGTGCCTCCGCGGTTGCACTCTCGGTCATGCAGTGCATTCTTGCACTCTGGTGGTGGGAGTGCACCTCACAGGGTGGCTGGTCCGCACCGGGGCCCGGACCACGGCCCAGCGGTTCTCAGCGGTTCTCAACGGTTCTCAACGGTGGGTGATCGCGCCCGCGCCGGCGGTGTCGAGGCCACGGGCCACGACCATGCGCTGGATCTGGTTGGTGCCCTCGAAGATCTGCATCACCTTGGCCTCGCGCATGTAGCGCTCGACCGGGAAGTCGCGGGTGTAGCCGGCGCCGCCGAGGACCTGCACGGCGTCGGTGGTGACCTTCATCGCCTGGTCGGTGGCGACCAGCTTGGCGACCGACGCCTCCCGGCCGAAGGGCAGGCCGCGCGTCGCTGAGCCGGGCCGCGGCCAGGGTGGTGGCCCGGGCGGCGTGCACGGCGGCCTCCATGTCGGCGAGCACGAAGGCCAGGCCCTGGTGGTCGATGATCCGGCGGCCGAAGGTCTCGCGCTCGCTGGGCGTAGGCCAGCGCGTGCGTCGAGCGCACCCTGGGCGAGGCCGGTGGCGACGGCGGCGATGCCGAGGCGCCCGGAGTCCAGGCCGGCCAGGGCGATCCGCAGGCCGTCGCCCTCCTCGCCGAGGCGACGCTGCGCGGGCACGCGGACGCCGTCGAGAGAGCATCGTGGCGGTGGTGGAGGCGGTGAGGCCCATCTTGCGCTCGGGGGTGTCGGCGGGCAGGCCCGGCGGCGTCGGCCGGTACGAGGAAGCAGGAGATGCCGCCGCGCGTCACCCGGGTCGCCCGAGGTGCGGGCCATCACCTTGTAGAAGTCGGCCTCGCCGCCGTGGGTCGTCCAGGCCTTGGCGCCGTCGAGGACGTAGTCGTCACCGTCGCGGCGCGCGGTGGTGCGCATCGCGGCCGGGTCGGAGCCGGCGTGGGCCTCGGAGAGGCAGTAGGCGCCGAGCAGCTCGCCGGCGAGCATCTCGGGCAGCCAGGCCGCTGCGCTGCTCCTCGGTGCCGCGCGGTGGCCAGGCCGAAGCAGGACAGGGCGTGCACCGAGACGCCGACGCCGACCGAGGCCCACACCGCGCCGATCTCCTCGAGGACCTGCAGGTAGACCTCGTAGGAGACGGCCGCCGCCGCCGACGCTCCTCGGGGTAGGGCAGGCCGAGGATGCCGGTCGTGCCCAGCAGCCGGAACACCTCGCGCGGGAACGCCGCCCTCTCCTCCGCCTCGGCGGCGCGGGGCGCCAGCTCGTCGGTGGCGATCGTGCGCACCAGGCGCAGCAGCTCGGCCGACGTCGTCGGTGGGAAGCACGCGGCGGGCGGTCATGGAGCTCCTCGGTGTGCGGGGCGGTGCGGTGCGGTGCAGGGGGCGCGGTCCGGCGACGGCCCAGGGGCCACGGTAGCGGCGGCGCGGGGGTGCGGGGGTGCGCCCGCCGGCGTGGTCAGCACGAGCGACGCCGCGGCCCCGTCACGGGGCCGCGGCGCGCGCCGGGGGGGGTGGGGGGCGGAGCGCCGGTCTTCGCACTCCGGTCATCGGGTCGGGGTCAGGAGGCGGCCGGCACCGCGGCCAGCGTCGCCGCCGCGCTCGCGCGGTCGGCCTCGGCCTCCTCGTCCTGCTCGAGGTCGAGGTCCTCGGGCATCTGGCCACCCAGGCCGTTCGTCATGCCCCAGGCCACGGCCTGGGCGCGGCGCTCGACGTCGATCTTGCGGTAGGCCTGGCGGATGTAGGTCTTGATCGAGTTGATGCTCAGCGTCAGCTGCTCCCCGATCTCGGCGTTGGTCAGGCCGTTGGTGATCAGCACCAGGATCTCGTGCTCGCGACGGGTCAGGCGCAGGCCCGAGGGGGTCTGCGGGGTGGCCGGCGCCGAGGGCCGCATCTGGCGCGGCTCCGGGACGACCTCGACGGGGTCGAGGTCGCCGTTCCCCGCGTCGTCCTCGTCCTGACCCGGGGTGGACTCGTGGTCCCCCCGGCCCTCGACGAGGTCCTCGATGCTGCGCACGAGCTGGGAGGCGGTGAGCCGCTTCGACAGGTAGGGCCGCGCGGTGGCGGTCGGCAGCTGGCCAGCCGGAGCCCAGCTCCACACCACGGAGACCGCGTCGCCGGCCTGCTGCAGGTCGCGCAGCATGGCCTCGCCGAACGCGGCCTGGCCGACCGGCTCGTAGAGCACGACGTCGAGGTCCTTGGCCCGGGCCAGCGCGTTGCGCAGGTCGAGCAGCTGGACACGGTCGCCGAAGGGGCTCAGCAGGCTGGTCAGGCCGGCGACGGACAGGTCGTGGTCGTCGACGAGGGCGATGGTCAGGGGGGAGGACGAAGGGGTGGACATGCGGGTGCTCCTCAGGGTGCCGAAGGGAAGTCGGTCTGCGGCGTCGCGGCCCGGCGGCCGGGCGCGCGGTGGTGCGGACAGTGATGGCGTGACGTCGTCCATCGCCGCGGCACACGGGGCCGAGGTCCTTCGGCGCGTCGCTGTCGTCGGGCCGCCGGCGCGTCCCGACAGGGACGTGCCAACCAGGGGCGGGCTCGGTGCCGCCGGTCCTTGAGGTGTGCTCTGTTGAACGATGTCTAACAATCTTGCACAAGCCTGCACAGAGTGCCACATCGGAGCGATTTTCCACCCCCCGGGGTGAGGGTGCACGGTGTCGGCTCAGCGCGCCCCGGTGACGATGCGCCGCAGGCCGCGCAGCAGCCGGTCGACGTCCCCGTCGTCGGTGTAGGGCGAGATCCCGACCCGCAGCCCGCCGGCGTCCCCCAGTCCGAGGTGGCGCGAGGCGTGCGGCGCGTAGAAGCTGCTCGCCGGGGCGTTGACCTGCTGCGTCGCGAGGTAGCGGTAGGCCTCGCCCGCGTCGGCTCCGGGCACGCCCTCGAAGGTCAGGAGCAGGGTCGGCGTGCGGCGTGCGGCGCGCGAGCGCACCGTGATCCCGAGTTCGTGCGCGGCCCCCTCGACACGGTCGCGCAGGCGCGCCTCGTGCGTCTCGACGGCGGCCAGCGACGCGCTCAGCCGCGCCCGCCGGGGGGCGGTCGCGGGGGCCGCGCCGGGTGCGGCGACGACGTCGCCGAGGTCGGCGAGGAAGTCGACCATCGCCCGCACGCCGGCCAGCAGCTCGTAGGGCAGCGTCCCGGCCTCGAAGCGCTCGGGCACCCGGTCCGGGGAGGGCTCCAGCTTGTCGGGGTGGACCTGCTCGAGCAGGGCGGGAGAAGCGTGCAGCACCCCGCAGTGGGGTCCGAGCAGCTTGTAGGGGGAGAAGGCGAAGAAGTCGGCCCCCAGGGCCTGCACGTCGACCTCGTGGTGCGGCGTCAGGTGCACGCCGTCCACGTGGACCAGCGCTCCGACCTCGTGGGCCGCGGCCGCGACGCCGGCGACGTCGGGCCGGGTGCCGAGCAGGTTGGAGGCGCCGGTGATCGCGACGAGCCGCGTCCGCGGCCCGAGCAGCGGGACGACGTGCTCCACGCCGAGCTCGGTCGTCGCCGGGTCGAAGTCGGCCCACCGCACGCTCGCCCCGACGGCCTCGGCCGCGGCCACCCAGGGCCGCACGTTGGCGTCGTGGTCGAGGCGGGTCACCACGACCTCGTCGCCGGGGCCCCAGGACCTGGCGAGGGCACGGGCGAGGTCGAAGGTCAGCGCGGTCATGCTGCGCCCGAACGCCACGCCGCCGGCGTCGCCGGCCACGAGGTCGGCGACCGCGGCGCGGGCACCGAGGACGACCTCGTCGGCGGCTCGCTCGCTGGCGGTGGTGGCGCCGCGGTTGGACAGGCCCCCGGTCAGTGCCGCCGCGACGGCCTGCGCGACCGCGGTGGGCGTCTGCGACCCGCCGGGGCCGTCGAAGTAGGCGGTGCCGTCGGCGAGCGCAGGGAAGTGGGCCCGCAGCGCGGCGACGTCGTAGGAGGCGCTCACCGGCCCGCCCGCCGGCCCGCCCCGTCCGTGCCGGCCCCGTCCGCGCCGGCGCCCAGCAGGGCCGCGAGGCCGTCCGGGTCGGCCACGGTCACGGTCGCGCCGGGGTGGCGGAGCCGCCCGGTCGGCTCGATGCCGGGCACCGGCTCGTGGAAGCTCACGCACAGGCCGCGCTCGGCGTTGGTGGCGAACGTGATGCCGCGGTCGGAGAAGGACAGGTGCGGCGGGCCCGCGGTCTTGAGGAACGCATAGCCCCCGGTGCCGGTCGTGCCCGCGACGTTGCCCAGCGGGGTGCGCAGCGACCAGGGCCCGAAGCGGACCCGGAGGTCGGTGCCGTCGACCTCGACCCAGGCGCGGGAGGGCGTGACGCCGAAGGGCAGGCCCGCGAGGCGGTAGCGGCGGGAGAAGGAGAACGGGAACCGGGTCATGGTGCTGACGCTAGCCGTCGCCGGCGGCCGCACGGGGTCGACCGGCGAGCCGCCGCTGCGGCGTCCGCGCCGGGGTCCGGGCGCGGAGCCAGCGTCACGCGCGGCACCCACGCCCCGGGGGCCAGGAACGGCCGGACCGGCTCACCGAGCACCGCGTCGAGGCGCGCGTGCGGCGCGAGCAGGTCGGCGGTGGCGACCAGCGTCGGTACGAGCACGAAGGGTCCGCGTCGCCGGGCCTGCCCTCCGCCGTGGTCAGCGTCGTGTGCGGAGCGTGGGAGCTGGTGCGGTGCCCTGCCTGGGCAGGCCGGCCTCCACCAGGCGGTCCGACGCCGCGCGCACGGCGCGGTCGGTGGCCCCGTCCCGGAGCAGCTCGACGCGGTGGGCGCCCGCGATCCGCGCCCTGGACCGGCGCGACCGGCGCGACCGGCGCGACCGGCCGGTCCGCGGACGGACCGCCCGGGCCACCGGCGGTAGGGCATGATGGGCGCGGACCGGCGGTCACGCCCGGACACCCGACTCACGCAGTCAGGCACCGAGCATGGCTGCCGGTTGCTGCGCCCGACGCGCGGCTGCGCCGCGGTCCTGCGCCCCGCCGGCCTGCGTCGTGGGCCTCCACCCGTCCGGCCCCGGACGGGGCGGTGCCACCCGCGCCCGCCTGCCTGGCACTCTGGGCGGGTGACTGAGCAGCTGCCCGCCCACGTGATGGTGCTCTTCGGAGCCACCGGTGACCTCGCCGCCCGGAAGCTCTTCCCGGGCCTGTACCAGCTCGCCCGCGCCGGCCGCCTGCCCGCCGACTATGCCGTGATCGGCAGCGGTCGGCACAGCCCCGGCACCGACGACGAGTTCCGCGACCAGGTCCGCGAGGCGCTGGACGAGCACGTCGACGACGCCGACCACGACACCGTCGAGGACCTCGTGGGCCGGGTGTCCTTCCAGACCTCGAACGCCGACGACGGCTCCGAGCTCGCCGAGGCGGTCTCGGCCGCCGAGCGCGACCTCGCCGGTGGCGACGACGTGCGCGACGTGCGCCGCCTGGTCTACCTCTCGGTGCCGCCGGCCGCGATGCAGGACATGATCGCCATGCTCGGCCGCGAGGGGCTCGCCGAGCGCGCCCGCCTGGTCATCGAGAAGCCGTTCGGTCTCGACCTCGACTCCTCGCGCAGCCTGGACGCGGCGCTCAAGGACGTCGTCGCGGAGGACCAGGTCTTCCGCATCGACCACTTCCTGGGCAAGGAGGCGGTGCAGAACATCCTGGCGCTGCGCTTCGCCAACGGCCTCTTCGAGCCGGCCTGGAACCGGCAGAGCATCTCCTCGGTGCAGATCGACGTCCCCGAGGACCTCGGCCTCGAGGGCCGGGGCAGCTTCTACGAGTCCACCGGCGCGTTGCGCGACATGATCTCCACCCACCTCGCCCAGCTGCTCGGCTTCGTGGCGCTGGAGGACCCGGGCACCTTCACCCCGACGCGGTGCGGGACGCCAAGGCCCAGGTGTTCGCCGACATGCAGCCCCTCGACCCCGAGCGGGTCGTCTTCGGCCAGTTCGAGGGCTACCGCGAGGAGGAGGACGTCGAGGACGACTCCGAGGTCGAGACGTTCGTGGCCATCGAGGCGTTCATCGACAACGACCGCTGGCAGGGCGTGCCGTTCTACCTGCGCACCGGCAAGGCGCTCGCCCAGGGCCGGCGCACCATCACGCTGCGCTTCCGCACCGCGCAGAGCCTCATCTTCGGGGAGGACCCGGGCCCCAACGAGCTGGTGCTCGAGCTGACCGACGACCCGCAGGTGACCATCCACATGCGCGCCAAGCGCCCCGGGCCGGACATGGAGCTCGCCGACGCGCGGATGTGCATGGACTTCAGCAACGCCATCCCCGGCGCGGACCCCCTGGAGGCCTACGAGCGACTGCTGCTCGAGGTCATCCGCGGCGAGCAGACGCTGTTCACCCGCTCCGACGAGGTCGACCGGCTGTGGCAGGTCGTCTCGCCGGTGCTGGACGACCCGCCGGCGATCGAGTCCTACGAGAAGGGCTCGTGGGGGCCGAGGTCCGGCCCTGGACCTGCCCGAGGGCGGTTGGCGGCTGGGGCGCGAGGGTGCCTGAGCAGCAGGGAGCCACCCAGGTCGGGGAGTACCTCGCGATCGCCGACCACGGCCTGATCGGCGACCTGCGCACCGCGGCGCTGGTGGGCTCCGAGGCCACCATCGACTGGTTCTGCGCCGGCCGCTTCGACTCCCCGAGCGTGTTCGGCGCCCTGCTCGACCCCGAGAAGGGCGGGTCCTGGAAGCTCCGGGTCGTCGACGGGCACGTCTCGACGGCCCAGTTCTACTTCCCCGACTCCAACATCCTGGTCACCCGATTCCTCACCGAGGAGGGCGTCGCCGAGGTCCACGACTTCATGCCGGTGCTCCAGGCCCACGACCCCCACCACCGCCAGCGCATCGTGCGCCGCGTCGTCGCGGTGCGGGGCAGGACCCGGCTCCAGATGCGGCTGGCCGCCCGGCCCGACTACGGCCGGGTCACCCCCGACGTCGAGCTGGTCGGCTCCGACGCGCTCGTCACCGGCGGCGGCCTGCGCCTGGGCATCGTGTCGACCGCCGACCTGAGCGTCTCCGACGGCGTGGTGCGACGCCGAGCTCTCCCTCGGCACCGGGGAGGAGGCGCTGTTCGTGCTGCAGGTCCTCGCCGAGGGCGAGGACCTGGCCCCCGCCGACTGCGAGGACACCGGTGACCTGTTCGACGCCAGACGGCCGCCTACTGGCGCTCGTGGCTGGCCCAGTCGACCTACCAGGGCCGCTGGCGCGAGATGGTCAACCGGGCGGCGCTGACGCTGAAGCTGCTCACCCACGAGCCGACCGGCGCGATCGTCGCGGCGCCGACCACGAGCCTGCCCGAGCAGGTCGGGGGCGAGCGCAACTGGGACTACCGCTACGTGTGGATCCGCGACGCCGCGTTCAGCCTGTACGCCCTGCTGCGCCTCGGCTTCACCGACGAGGCCAACGCCTTCATGGGCTGGCTCTCGAAGCGCATCGAGGAGCAGGGCGACGAGATCGACCCCGAGGTCGGGCCGCTGCGCGTGCTCTACGACATCGACGGCAACGTCCCCGAGCACGAGGACGAGCTCGACCACCTGCGCGGCTACCTCGACTCCAGGCCCGTGCGGGTCGGCAACGCCGCGGCCGGTCAGCTGCAGCTCGACATCTACGGCGAGCTGATCGACTCGGTCTACCTGTTCAACAAGTACGGCAACGGCCTCAGCTACGACTCCTGGGCCGACCTGACCCGCGTCCTGGGCTGGCTGCTGGAGAACTGGGACCGTCCCGACGCCGGGATGTGGGAGGTCCGCGGCGAGCCGCGGCACCACACCACGTCGCGGCTGATGGTCTGGGTGGCCCTGGAGCGGATGATCCGCATCGCCCGCCAGCGCGGCCTGCCCGGCGACATCCAGCTGTGGTCGCGCACCCGCGACGCCGTCTTCGAGCGCCTGATGACGCGTTGCTGGGACGCGGAAGTCGGCGCCTTCATGCAGCACGAGGGCGGGGACACCCTCGACGCCGGTGTGCTGCTGATGCCGATGGTCAAGTTGATCGCGCCCGACGACCCGCGCTTCCTGTCCACGCTGAGGGCCATCGAGGAGCGGCTGGTCTCGGACAGCCTGGTCTTCCGCTACGACACCGGCAGGTCCACCGACGGTCTCGAGGGCGGCGAGGGCACGTTCTCGCTGTGCTCGTTCTGGTACGTCGAGGCGCTGACGCGCGCCGGTCGTGTCGAGGACGCCCGGCTGGCGCTGGAGAAGATGTTCACCTACGCCAACCACCTCGGCCTCTACGCCGAGCAGATCGGCCTGACCGGCGTGCAGCTGGGCAACTTCCCGCAGGCCTTCACCCACCTGAGCCTGATCAGCGCCGCCCTCAACCTCGACCGCGTGCTGGGCTGAGCCGCCGCCGCGGGCCGTACCGGTCCGGGCCGCGCGTGCGGCCCGGACCCGGGTGGGTCAGCGGGTGATGATCGACTCGTCGAGGTGCTCGAGCAGGTCGCGCGGGGAGTCGTAGACCTCGACCGCGCCGGCCTCGCGCATCTCGGCCTCGCCGAAGCCGCCGGTGAGCATGCCGATGCAGGGCACGCCGGCGTTCTTGGCCGACTCGACGTCCCACACGGCGTCGCCGATCATCACCGCGGACTCGGCCTCGACGGACCTCAGCGCGACCTGCAGCAGGTCCGAGGCCGGCTTGGAGGCCTCGGCCTCCTCCCCGGCGATCGACTCGTGCAGGTGGCGTCCGGCGCCGTCGAGCACCTCGATCAGGCGCTCGGAGAGGGCCTTGTCCGCCGAGCTCGCCAGCACGACGGTGAAGCCGCGCTCGCGCAGCGTCTCCAGCAGCTCGCCCGCGCCGTCGGTGGGGGTGATCTCGCCGAAGTGGTCGTCGAGGTACTGGCTGTGCCGCGCGCGGACCTCGTCGCCGACGGCCTTCTCCGCCGACTCGCCGGCGACGTGGGCGACGAGGCGGTCCCCGCCCATCCCGATGGCACGGTGCAGGCGGTGGCTGGGCACGGTCAGCCCGACGTCGCGGAACGCGGCCTTCCAGGTGACGGCGTGCAGGAAGACGGAGTCGACGAGGGTCCCGTCGAGGTCGAGGAGGACGGTCTCGATGGAGGTCACGGTGGCCTTTCCGGAGCGGGAGGGAACGGGACCACCCTCGCAGCCCCCGCCGCCACGGGCACCACCCGACCCACCGGCGGCGGCTTCACCCTGCGGGTCGTGGCGGCCGGCCCCGCCGCCGACCTATCGTGGAGACACCTCACATCATCACCGAAGGAGGCCGGCGTGCCCGACCGCGAGGACCCCGGACCCAGCGTCAAGGACGACGAGCTGTACGAGAAGCTGCGCGACGAGGGCAACAGCAAGGAGAAGTCCGCGCGGATCGCCAATGCCGCCGCGAACAGCTCGCGCTCCGAGGTCGGCCAGCGCGGGGGCAGCAACCCCTCCTACGAGGAGTGGACCGTCGAGGAGCTGCACGAGCGGGCCGCCGAGCTCGACGTCGAGGGCCGCTCGTCGATGAACAAGGACGACCTCATCGAGGCGCTGCGCGAGCACTGAGCCTGCCCGGCACCGACAGCCCGCCACCGACCCGCCCGCCACCGACCGCCGCCCCCACCACGGCGGTGGCCTCGAGGTCGTCGTCGGTCTCGATGCGGGCCCTCAGCCCCTCCGCAGCCATCAGCGCCGCCGTCGCCGGCGCCTGGTGCCGGCCGGTCTCGAGGAGCAGGCGGCCGCCGTCGACCAGCCACCACGGCGCGTCGGCGACGATGCGCCGCTGCACGTCGAGACCGTCCGGGCCGCCGTCGAGCGCGACGTGGTGCTCGTGGTCCCGGGCCTCCGTGGGCATCGCGGCGACGGCGTCGGTGGGCACGTAGGGCGCGTTCGCCAGCACCACGTCAACCCGTCCGCGCAGCGCCTCGGGAAGCGCGGAGAACAGGTCGCCCTGGCCGACCAGGTCCGGGGGCAGGGTGCGTCGGGCGCAGGCCACGGCGGCGGGGTCGACGTCGACAGCCCGCACCGCGACGTCGGGGCGGGCTGCGAGCACGGCGGCGGCCAGTGCGCCGGTGCCGCACCCGAGGTCGACCACCACCGCTGCGGTGGGAAGGTCGACCAGGGCGAGGCGCACGAGCAGGGCCGAGCGGGCGCGGGGCACGAACACCCCGGGGGCGACCGGCACCCGCAGGCCCGCGAACGCGGCCCAGCCCAGCACCTGCTCGAGGGGCTCCCCGGCGAGGCGACGGGCCAGCAGGGCCGTCAGGTCGGCCCCGTCGTCCGCGGCCTCGCGCAGCAGCGCGGCCTCCTCCTCGGCGTACACGCACCCGGCGGCACGCAGCCGGGTCACCAGTCGGGCGTCACGCTCCTGGCCGGGGTCCACCCCAGCATGGTGGCAGGACCGCCCAGGGTCCGGCGCGGCGTAGCCTGCGGCGGATGAGCAGCCCGAGCACCTCCCGCGCCGTCTCGCCCGACTCGGGCCGCCCCTGGAGCGACGCCGGCGCGTGGCCGGTCTCTCCCGGGGTGCACCGCATCCCGCTCCCGCTGCCCTCGGACGGCCTTCGTGCGGTCAACGTCTACGCCGTCGAGACCGACGAGGGCCTGACCATGGTCGACGGCGGGTGGTCGATCCCCCAGGCGCGTGAGCTGCTGGCCGCGTCGCTGACCTCGATCGGGTTCGGCTTCGGTGACGTCCGGCGATTCCTGGTCACCCACGTGCACCGTGACCACTACACCCTGGCCTCGGTGATCGCGCGGGAGGTCGGTGCCGAGGTCACCCTCGGGCTGGGCGACAAGCCCACCCTGGACCTCATCCACGCCCCCGACCCCACCCTGAGCGGCTCGGTCGACCTGCTGCGCCGCGCCGGGGCGCCGGAGCTGGCCGAGCGGTGGGCGCGCTCCCGCAGCGACGCGGGGCCGACCACCGACCCGGCCCACTGGGGCTACCCCGACCACTGGTTCGACGGTGACCGGGACGTCGACCTCGGCTCGCGCACCCTGTCCGCCGTGCACACCCCGGGCCACACCCAGGGCCACGTCGTCTTCGCCGACCACGCCGCCGGCCTGCTCTTCGCCGGCGACCACGTGCTGCCGACCATCACACCGTCCATCGGGTTCGAGCCGGTGCCGGTGCGCCAGCCGCTGCGTGACTTCATGGCCTCGCTGGCCAAGGTGCGGGCGATGCCGGACCTGCGCCTGCTGCCCGCGCACGGCCCCGTCGCGGACTCCAGCCACGCCCGGGTCGACGAGCTGCTCGCCCACCACGAGGACCGGCTGTGCCTGTGCGCCGACGCGCTCGCCGGCGGCGGGGCGCGGACGCCGCACGAGGTGGCCGGCGTCCTGCCCTGGACCCGCCACGAGCACGCCCTCGCCGACCTCGACGTCTTCAACGCCGCACTGGCCACGATGGAGACCAAGGCCCACCTCGAGCTGCTCGTCGGACGCGGGGTCGCGACCCGTGAGGAGTCCGCCGACGACGTCGTGTCGTTCGTCCTGGCCTGAGCGGACCTACCTCCTCGGGGTCTCCTCGACCCGCACGACGAGCCGGCCGCCCGCGTCCGTGCGCAGCACCGCCCGGCCGGGTCGCAACGCGGACGGCAGCACGGCGTCCCAGGCAACCTCACCGCGGCCGGCCCCGGTGCCGGTGGGGGTGGTCGCGTCGGTGGCGTCGGCGGTGGCGAGGTCCCAGGTGCGGCCGCCCTGGCGCAGCTGCAGGGTGACGTCGCGCAGGCCGTGCACCTGCACCCGCCGGCAGCCGCTGCAGCCGGCCGTGCAGCCGCCGGAGTCGTCGCACGCGTCGAGGTAGCCCGCGCCGCGGACGACGAGCGGGTCGCCGGCCACCACGACCGGGCGCGGCCCGCGGCCGGCGTCGAGCGACGGTGCGGCGCACGAGGCCGCGGCGGGCGACCCGAGCCCGGGGGCGGCGGTGGCGGCCGCGCCGAGCAGGACCAGCACGAGGGCGGCGGTGCGGGGACGGCGTCGGCTCACCTCGATCGGACGGGGCCGGCGTGCCGGGGGTTCCCGGCTCCTCACCGCGCCGAGCGTCGCATCGGCACGTGCGGGATGCCGTCCTCGAGGAACTCCGCGCCGTCGACGAGGTAGCCGTGCGTGCCGTACCAGCCGGCCAGCGGAGCCTGGGCGTCGAGCACGCTGACGCGGTGGCCGACCTCGACGAGCGCGGCCCGCATCAGCACGTCGGCCAGACCGCGTCCGCGGGCGGACCGGGCGAGCACGACGCGCCCGACCCGCGCACGGCCGCCGTCGTCGAGGACGCGCAGGTAGCCGGCCAGGGTGCCGGCGGGCTCGGTGCGCAGCAGCACGTGGCGGGTGGCCGGCTCCTCGTCGCGGCCGTCGAGGTCGGGATAGGGGCACTGCTGCTCGACGACGAAGACCTCCTGGCGCAACCGCCAGCAGGCGTAGGCCGTGGACGGGTCGAGGTCGGCGAAGGCGAGGGCCTCGGTGCGCACCCCACCGGGGGGCTGTGGCGACGTGCTCACCGCAGGAAGGCCAGCGTCCGGCGCCGCGCCGCCCGGCCCTCCGGCACGCCGGGCAGCAGCGGGTAGACGTGCACCAGTCCCGGCTGCTCGACGTAGGTCAGCGACCACGACGTCTCCCGTGCCCGGTCCGCGAGCAACCGGCAGCCGGGCTGCAGGACGTCGCGGGTGCCGCAGAACATCAGGGTGGGCGGCAGGCCGTCGAGGTCGCCGAGGGCGGGGGAGACCTCCGGCCGGGACAGGTCGGCGGGGTCGGTGGAACCGGCCCACCAACCGGCGTGGCGGCGCAGCGCGGCCAGGCTGAGCCACGGGTCGACCTCGTCCAGGGCGGCGGTGGCCGGTGTCGACTCGCTCAGGTCGACCCACGGCGAGATCAGCACCAGGCGGCGCGGTCGGGCGCCCCCCCGGTCGCGCAGCGTGGCGGCCACCGACAGCGCGATGTTGCCGCCGGCGGAGTCGCCGATCAGGGCCACCGGGCCCCGGGCGGCGTAGCGCACGACGTCGTCGGCCAGCGCGTCGTGGGAGTCGCGCCAGGTGTGCTCGGGGGCGAGGGGGTAGTCGGGCAGCACCACGCGGGCCTCGAGCGCGCGGGCCAGCCCGGCGACGTGGCGGACGTGGAAGGCGTCCAGCGGCGAGACGAACCCGCCGCCGTGGACGTAGTACAGGGTCCGCGTCGGGATGGCCCACCGCGGCGTGAGCACCCACGAGCAGAAGCGTCCGCCGGGGGCGTCGACCCGCTCCTCGGCCACCCGGAACCGTCGCGCGAGGCCGGGCGTCGCCCGCGTGGGCAGGCTGTGGTCCCGCCCGGCGTGACGGCGGGTCACCCGCTCCCGCTCGGCGGCCTCGTCGTCCCCGGCGTCCTGGGACCGCCCGAGCCGCGGCAGGGCCCACGCGAGCAGCTCGTGCCGTCGGCTCGGGCCCCTGCTCACGCCCCTCACCCTCGCACACCGCCCACCGCCCACCGCCCACCGCCGACCGGCCCGCTTCAGTCACCCGAGCGGCCCTCTCCCGCCCGCCGAGCGGTCACCTTCTGCCGACCGAGGGGGCCGCTTCTGCCAGTCGAGCGCGTTGTCGTGCCTTCCGGGCCGGCGCGACGTGACCCGCGACGCGCGCGGAAGCCCTGGGCCGGCAGGGGCGGACCGCTCGGGTGACTCACACGGACCGCTCGGGTGACTCCCACGGGCCGCTCGGCGAGCACACACGGGCCGCTCGGCGAGCACACACGGGCCGCTCGGCGAGCACACACGGGCCGCTCGGGTGGCGGAAGGGGGCCGGTGGGCGGGGGGACGGGTGCGCGGGACGGGCGGTCGGGTGGGGGCGAGTAGGGTCCACAGGACACAGACAGGGGAGCACGTCGCGACGTGCTGAGAGTGCGGACCAGCCGCAGACCCTACGAACCTGCTCCGGCTAGTACCGGCGAAGGGAGTCCAGATGAGCATCTCCACGCGCCCTCGGGCCGTCCGATCCAGCACCGTGGTGGCGGGGGCGGTGACCGGCCTCGCGCTGCTCGCCTCCTGCAGCCTCGCCGACCGCGGTGACAGCGCCGCGAGCGAGAACGCAGAGGGTGGCAGCGGCACGGTGGTCCTGGTGACCCACGACTCGTTCGCGCTGCCGAGGAAGGTGCTGCGCGACTTCGAGGAGACCTCCGGCTACACCCTCGAGCAGCGTCCGCTGGGCGACGCCGGGTCGATGACCAACCAGCTCGTCCTGGCCGAGGGCTCGCCCCCGGGCGACGTGGCCTACGGCGTCGACAACACCTTCGCCTCCCGCGCGCTCGAGGCCGACGTCTTCACCCCCTCGCGCCCCGAGGACCTCCCGGCGGGCGTGGCCGAGTACGTGCTGCCCGGCGACGACGCCGGCGACCTGACGCCGGTGGACAACGGCAACGTGTGCGTCAACGTGGACGACACCTGGTTCGCCGAGCGCGACCAGGAGCCGCCGACCTCGCTCGACGACCTCACCGACCCGGCCTACCGGGGCCTGCTCGCGGTGCCCGGCGCCTCGACCAGCTCGACCGGCCTGGCCTTCCTGCTGTCCACCGTCGCTGAGTACGGCGACGACTGGCCGGCCTACTGGCGCGACCTCGTCGACAACGACGCGAAGATCACCGCCGGGTGGGAGCAGGCCTACCAGTCCTCCTTCACCCAGGGCGGCGGCAACGGCACGCGGCCGATCGTGGTCTCCTACGACTCCTCGCCGGCCTTCACCGTCTCCGACGGCGAGAGCACCACGAGCGCGCTGCTCGGCACCTGCTTCCGCCAGGTCGAGTACGTCGGCGTCCTCGACGGGGCGCAGAACCCCGAGGGCGCCCAGGCGCTCGTCGACTTCATGCTCACCCCCCAGGTGCAGGAGGCGCTGCCCGAGAGCATGTACGTCTTCCCGGTCGTGGCCGGCACCCCGCTCCCGCGGGACTGGGCCCGGTTCGCCGTCCAGCCCGAGGACCCCTACACCGTCGACCCCGCGACCATCGCCGCCGAGCGCGACGCCTGGCTGCGCGAGTGGACCGACGTGACCAGCTCCTGAGCGCTGTCCCGCACCCCTCCTGCCCGTGCCCTCCCCGCCCGCGCGTCTCGTGCCCGCCGTCACCGTCCGCCGCCTGCTCGGCACCGCCGCCCTCGCGGCGCTGCCGCTGGCGGTGCTCGGGCTGTTCTTCGTGCTGCCGGTGGCCGGGATCCTCGACCGCGGCCTGCGGCCCGAGGGCAGCCTGGACCTCGGCGCGGTGCTCGAGGTGCTGTCCCGCCCCCGCACCGGGCGGGTCGTCTGGTTCACGCTGTGGACCTCGACCCTCGGCACGGTGCTCGCGGTGCTGCTCGGCCTGCCGGCCGCCTACGTGCTGCACCGGCTGCGCTTCCCCGGACGCGGCCTGGTGCGCGCCGCGCTGCTCGTGCCGTTCGTGCTGCCCACCGTGGTGGTCGGCGTCGCCTTCGACCTGCTCATCGGCGAGGCCGGGCCCCTGGCGGGGCTCGGCCTGGCCGGTACGCCCGTCGCGATCGTGCTGGGCCTGGTCTTCTTCAACGTCGCGGTGGTGATCCGCTCGGTCGGGGCTTCCTGGGAGTCGCTGGACCGACGACCCGGTGAGGCCGCGGCGGCGCTGGGGGCCAGCCCGGCGCAGGTGTTCTGGACCGTCACCGTTCCGGCGCTGCGCCCGGCCGTGGCGTCGGCGGCCAGCGTCGTCTTCCTGTTCTGCGCCACGGCGTTCGGCGTGGTGCTGATCCTGGGTGGGGTGCGCTACGCCTCGGTCGAGACCGAGATCTACCTGCTCACCGCGAACCTGCTCGACCTGCAGGCTGCCGCGGCCCTCTCACTGGTGCAGCTGCTCGCCGTGGTCGCGCTGCTCGGGCTGTCGGCGCGGCTGCGCACCAGCCCCGACCCGACGCAGAGCCGGGTGGTCGTGGTGCCGCGCCGGCCCGCGCGCGGCGACGTCGGCCCGGTCCTGGCCACGGTGCTGCTGCTGGTGGCCGTGGCCACCCCGGTCGTCGCGCTGGTGGTCGGCTCGCTGCGGGTCGACGGCGCCTGGAGCCTGCTGAACTACCGCTCGCTGGCCACCGTCGGCTCCCAGCAGGCCCTGCTCGTCCCGGTCACCGACGCCCTGGCGACCTCGCTGCGCACCGCGGCCGACGCGACGTGGATCTCGCTGCTGCTCGGCCTCCTGGTCGCCGCGGTGGTCACCCGCCGCTCCCGCTCCCCGGTGGAGGGTCGCGTGCGCGCCGTCCTCGACGGGCTGTTCATGCTGCCGCTGGGCGTCTCCGCGGTCACCCTCGGCTTCGGCTTCCTGATCACCCTCGGCCGCCCGCCGCTCGACCTGCGCGAGAGCCCCCTGCTGGTGCCCGTGGCCCAGGCGCTGGTCGCGCTGCCGCTGGTGGTGCGCACCCTGGTTCCGGTGCTCGGCGCCGTCGACGAGCGGCTGCGGCAGGCCGCCGCCTCCCTGGGCGCGCCGCCGTGGCGCACCGTGCTGACCGTCGACCTCCCGGTGGTCTGGAAACCGCTGCTCGGCGCGGGCGGCTTCGCGTTCGCGGTCTCGCTGGGCGAGTTCGGTGCTACCTCGTTCCTGGCCCGGGCCGAGCACCCCACCGTGCCGGTGGTGATCTTCCGGCTGCTGGGCCACCCCGGCGCGCTGAACTACGGGATGGCCCTGGCCGCCTCGGTGATCCTCGCTGCGACGACCGCAGTCGTGATGCTGGGCGTCGAGCGGTTGCGGGTGCCCTCGGTGGGGGCGTGGTGACGTGCTGAGCCTGGACGACGTGGGCGTGGCCTACGACGGCCTGCCCGCCGTGCGCGGGGCGAGCCTGGACCTGCCCGACGGGGCGGTGCTCGCGGTGCTGGGGCCCTCGGGCTGCGGCAAGTCGACGCTGCTGCGCGCGCTGGCCGGCCTGGAGCCGCTGACCACCGGCCGGGTCAGCTGGGACGGCGAGGACCTGGCGCGGGTGCCGATCCACCGGCGCGGCTTCGCGCTGATGTTCCAGGACGGCCAGCTCTTCCCGCACCTGACGGTGGCCCGCAACGTCTCCTACCCCCTGCGGCTGCGCCGGGTGCCGGCCCGTGAGCGCGAGCGGCGGGCCCGCGAGCTGCTCGACCTCGTCGGCCTCGCCGACCACGGCGACCGGCTGCCCACGACGCTGTCGGGCGGCGAGCGGCAGCGCGTCGCCCTGGCCCGCTCACTGGCCGCCCGGCCGCGCCTGCTGCTCCTCGACGAGCCGCTGAGCTCGCTCGACGCGGGCCTGCGCGAGCGCCTGGCCGGCGACCTGCGCACCATCCTGCGCGAGGCCGGCACCACCACGGTGCTGGTCACCCACGACCACGACGAGGCCTACGCGGTGGCCGACCGGTTGGCGGTGATGCGCGAGGGCCGGGTCGTCCAGGAGGGCACCACGGCGCAGGTGTGGAGCGAGCCGGTCGACGCGGCCACGGCGCTGTTCCTCGGCTACACCCGGGTGCTGGAGGGGGACGCGGCGCGGGTGCTGCTCGACGCGGCCGGTCTCGGGGCCGACGCGCTCGCGGCGGCCGACGGGGTGCCGGTGGCGCTGCGGCGCTCCGCGCTGGTCGTGCGCGACGACGGACCCCTGTGCGCGCGGGTGGTCTCGGGCCGCGTCACCCCGGACGGTCTGCGCCTGCGGGTGGCCCTGCCGGTCCTCGGCGAGGTCGACGCCGTGGCGGACGGCACCGAGCTCCCGGCGGTCGGCGTCGGGGTGCGTCTGGTCGTCGACGCGGGCCGTCTGGCCCCGTGCAACGGGCGCGGAGCGGCCTGGCACCACCCCCTAGACTGAGGCGAATGTACCGCCGCGCCTACGTCCTGCTCGTGGGCATCGCCACCACGATGGGGCTCACCGCGCTCGTCGTGTCCGCCGTCTACGACCGCCCGCTGCTCGACCCCGAGGGCAGCTTCCTCGGGCCGACCTGGCTCCGTCTGCCCCTGCTCCTGCTCGGCGCCGTGCTGCTCGACCTGCTGCCGCGCACGCTGTGGTACTCGCGCGGCAACCCCGCGAAGATGCTGCCGGTCGTGCGGGAGCGGCTGCGAGCGCACTGGGACCGCGACCGGTTGACCCTGGTCGTCCTGGGCGTCGTGTGCTTCTACGTCACCTACGTCAGCTACCGGAACCTGAAGTCGTGCCTGCCCGAGGTGGTGGGCACCACCTACGACCGCGAGCTGCACCTCGTCGACCGCGTCCTGTTCTTCGGTCACGACCCCTCCACGGTGCTGCACGGCCTGCTCGGCACCGGCGTCTCGGCGCACGTGCTGTCCTACGTCTACCTGTGGTTCCTGCCGCTGGTGCCGATCGCGCTGACGGCCTGGCTGGTGTGGTCGCGCAACCTGTCCTACGGCTACTGGTTCGCCACCTCGCAGTGCATCGCCTGGACCCTGGGCACCGCGAGCTACTACGCGCTGCCCACGCTCGGGCCGGGCTTCGAGTACGCCTCGCGCTACGCCGACCTGACGCAGACCCCGAGCGGGGACCTGATGAACTCCCTGCAGAACTCCCGCTCCCTCGTGCTCAGCGGGATCGCCGACGTGCGCGACGTCCCCGGTCTCGAGGGCGTCAAGGGCCTGGTGAACTCGGTGGCGGGCTTCGCCAGCCTGCACACGGCGATCACGCTGCTGGTGGCCCTGATGGTGCAGTTCACGCTGCGCTCGCAGCTGCTCAAGATCATCTTCTGGGTCAACTTCGCCGTCACGGTGGTGGCCACCATCTACTTCGGCTGGCACTACGTCCTCGACGACGTCGCCGGGGTGTTCATCGCCTTCATCGCCTTCTACGTGGGCGGCCTGGCCAGCGGGCAGAAGTTCGAACGGCGGAGTCTGCGCTCGCACCCCACCACGACCACGGAGCGGGTGCCGGTGGACTCCTGATCGCCGCCTTTGGTGAATCACATCTGTGTAGTTCGCAAGTCGACACGCCGTACGGGGCGGACTTTTCTTCGGTTTGTGTTTCCTTTGTGACGGGTGAGCACTAGCGTGCCGCGAGTGTCGTGCGGTTCTCGGGCGACGGACCCCCGATCGCAGGAGCTCGCCGTGCGCCCCCCTCGAACCCCGTTCCGCCCCGCCACTCGCCCCGCCGCCCGCCGCCCCGCCGCACGCCGGGCCCTGGGCGCGGCCGTGCTGGCCCTGTCGCTGGGCTCGACCCTCGGCGCCGCGCCGGCGCTCGCCGACGACCCGGTCCGGGTGCCCGAGGTCGCCGAGATCGAGGCCGCCCAGCGCGAGGCCGACGTGGCCTCGATGGGACTCGGCGCCGTGCGCGCCGAGCTCGCCGCCGCCCAGGCCCGCTCCGTCGAGGCGGGTCGGGTCGCGGCCCGCGCCGCGGAGGCGTTCAACGGCGCCCGCTGGCGCGCCGAGAAGGCCGCCCGCCACGCCGACATCTCCGAGCGGCGTGCGGCCCACGCCGCGGCGGAGGCCGGACGCCAGCGCGCGGGCTACGCCGAGATCGTCCTGACCGGTTACCAGCAGGGCCCCAGCCTGACCGCGCTCAGCTCGGTGACGCGTGCCGACGGGATCGAGTCCGTCGTCGAGCGGACCACGGCGATGCGGATGGCCGAGACCGCGCTGGACGGCCACGCCCGCGCCGCCGCGCAGGCCTGGCTGGTCGCCTCGGCGACCCGCACCGACGCGGTGACCCAGCGTCGCCGCGCCGACGCGGCCGAGACCGAGGCGCGTGAGGCCAGCGACGCCGCCGCCGCGGCCGCCGCCGCGGCCGCCGCCGAGGCGCAGCGCTCCGCGCGCGAGCAGGACGCCCTCGTCGCCCGGGTCGCCGAGCTCCAGGACGTCAGCGTCGCCCTGGCCGCCCAGCGCGAGGAGGGTCTGGCGCTGCGTGCCCAGCGCGCCCAGCGAGCGTGAGGTGCGCGCGGCGGCCGAAGCCGTCGCCGCAGCGGCCGTGACGCCCGCCCACCGGGCCCGGCCCGCCGCGGCGCCGCAGCCCGAGCCGGCCTCCGAGCCCGCCTCCGAGCCGGCCCCGGCCTCGCAACCCGCCCCGGCTCCCGCCCCTGCTCCGGTGCCGGCACCCGCCCCGGCACCCGCTCCGGCACCCGCTCCGGCACCCGCTCCGGCACCCGCTCCGGCACCCGCTCCGGCTCCGGCCCCGGCCCCGGCCCCTGCCCCGGCGCCGCCGCCCCCGTCGGCCTCGGGCGGTGCGGCCGCGGTGGCCTTCGCCCGCCAGCAGCTCGGCGAGCCCTACGTGTGGGGCGCCGCCGGCCCGTCGGCCTGGGACTGCTCGGGTCTGACGCTGGGCGCCTGGCAGAGCGCGGGCCGGTCCCTGCCGCACTACTCGGTGGCGCAGTACGCCCAGTCGACGCCGATCTCGGCGAGCAGCCTGCAGCCGGGCGACCTGGTCTTCTGGGGCTCGTCCTCGAGCCCGTCGTCGATCTACCACGTCGCGCTCTACGCCGGCGGCGGCATGATCATCCACGCCCCGCGCACCGGTCGCCCGGTCTCGGAGGAGTCGATGTACGGGTGGGAGGCCCCGGGCTTCTTCGCCCGGCCCTGACACCAGGCCGGCTCGGCTCCGGCCCGGCACGCAGGAACGGCGGCCCGGCCGGGTGGCCGGACCGCCGTTCGGGCGGGCTGCAGGTCCGCGGTCGGCTCAGGTGTGCGGCTTCTCGTCGTCGGGGAGCTCCTCGTAGCGGGTGAAGGAGGCCCGCACCTCGTCCTCGGCCTCGACGCGGCCGACCCAGTCGGCCCCCTCGACGGACTTGCCGGGCTCGAGGTCCTTGTAGACCTCGAAGAAGTGCTGGATCTCGAGGCGGTCGAACTTCGGCACGTGGTTGATGTCGCGGATGTGCTCGGCGCGCGGGTCGGTGGACGGCACGCACAGCACCTTGTCGTCGCCGCCGGCCTCGTCGGTCATCCGGAACATCCCGATGGCGCGGCACCTGATCAGGCAGCCGGGGAAGGTCGGCGCCTGCAGCAGCACCAGCGCGTCGAGCGGGTCGCCGTCCTGGCCGAGGGTGTTCTCGATGTAGCCGTAGTCGGCGGGGTACTGGGTGGAGGTGAACAGCATCCGGTCCAGTCGCATGCGCCCCGACTCGTGATCGACCTCGTACTTGTTGCGCTCGCCCTTGGGGATCTCCACCAGCACGTCGAACTCCAGCACCATTGCCCTCTTCTCCTTCTCCCACCACCGCGCGCGAACCGCGCAGCCCGTGTCGTGGCCTCATCCTGCCAGGAGCCCCGCCCCGTCGCGGTCCCCCGTCACGCACAATGGCCCCGTACCGGCACCCGTACCGGCACCCGGACCGGACCCCGAGCGGCCCGGCCGCCCCCCCGCGCAGCCCGGAGCAGAACCCGGAGCAGAACCCGGAGCACCCCCCGAAGGAGGACCACCGTGACCCGAGCCGAGTCCCGCCGTGGCGGGCTGCTGCGGCGTGGCGCCGTCGTCCTCGCGGTCATCGGCCTCGCCGTGGCCGTCGCCCTGGCCGCGCACGCCGTGTGGCCGGGCCCGCTGGAGACCCGCGCACGCCCGGACCCCACCCAGGTGGCACCGCCGCCGGGGGTCGTGGTGGCGACGCTGCCCCCGCCGGCCCCGGTCGCCGTCGCCGCCCCCTCGCAGCGCCTGCGGGTGCCGGCGGTACGCCGCGCGCTCGCGGCCCGCCTCGAGGACCGCGCGCTGGGACGCCACGTGCTCGGCGCCGTCGCGCCCCGGTCGACGAGGGTCCCACCGTCGTCCGCGGCCGCGAGCCCGACGTCGCCGTGCCGGCCTCGACGACCAAGCTCGTCACCTCCGCCGCCGCCCTGAGCAGCCTCGGAGGCGAGCGCACCTTCTCCACCGAGGCGGTGCTCACCGGCCCCCGTCGCCTGGTGCTCGTCGGCGGGGGAGACCCGTTCCTGGCCTCCTCCCCGCGCGCCGGCGGGGCACCTGGCCCGCCCGCGCGGACGTCGTCACCCTGGCCCGGCAGACCGCGCGCACCGCGCGCCGAGGGCGTGGACGGGTGCGCCTGGGCTACGACGACTCCCTGTTCACCGGGCCCGCGGTGAGCCCACGCTGGGAGCCCGGCTACGTGCCCGACGTCGTCAGCCCCGTGCACGCACTGTGGGTCGACGAGGGCCGCGGTGCCGCCGACCCCCCGGCGGCCGCCGCCCAGGCGTTCGCCGCCGCGCTGCGCGAGCGGGGCGTGCGGGTGCGTCCGGTGCTCGATCCCCACCCGGGTCGCCGGGCGTGCCCGCACCGTCGGCTCGGTCACCAGCGCCCCGGTCTCGCAGGTCGTCGAGCGGCTGCTCCAGGTCAGCGACAACGCCGCGGCCGAGGTGCTCCTGCGCCACGTCGGCCTGGCCACGGGTCGCCCCGGGTCCTTCGCCGGCGGACGAGCCGGGGTGCGCGAGATCCTGCGCGACCTCGGCCTCGGGCTCGACCGGCCCGAGGTGCTGTGGGACGGCAGCGGCCTGTCGCGCGGCGACCGGCTGACCCCGGCACGCTGGTCGACCTGCTGCGGGCCGCCTCCTCGCCCGATGCGCCCGAGCTGCGGCCGTCGTGACCGGCCTGCCCGGTCGCCGGGTTCGTCGGCTCGCTGTCGCGACCGGTTCGACACCGGCGGCCGCGGAGGCCCGGGCCGGGTGCGGGCCAAGACCGGCACCCTGTCGAACGTCTTCGCCCTGGCCGGCCTGGCCGCCGGCCCGGACGGCACACCGGTGGTCTTCGCGCTCATGGCCGACCGGATCCGGCTGCCCCGCACCTCGGCGGCCCTGGAGGCGATGGACGAGGCCGCAGCCGCGCTCGCGGCCTGCCGCTGCACCCGCTGAGGGGCACGACCCGTCCCCGGCCGCGGGCTAGATTGCCACCATGAGCGTCCCCACCGTCCCCTCCACGTCGATGATCGACTGGGACCTCGCCGTCTCGCTGGCCACCCGCCTCGCGGGGGAGGGGCCCGCGGTCTCGGCCCGCCAGGCCGCCTCCGCCGTCGCCGAGCTGCGCGCCGACGCCGAGCGCTCCACCGGCCTGGTGCGCGACTTCACCGGGCTCGAGACCGCCGAGCGGACCGCGCCCGTGCTCGTGGTGGACCGGTCCGGCTGGATCCAGGCCAACGCCGACGGGTTCAAGCGCGTCATCGGCCCGCTCACCGAGCGACTGGTCGCAGACAAGCCGCCCTCGGCGCTGGTCCGCGGCGTCGGCGCCAAGGTCACCGGTGCCGAGGTCGGCGGTCTGCTCGGCTTCCTGGCCGGCAAGGTGCTCGGCCAGTTCGACCCGTTCCACGACCCCGCGGGCAGGCTGCTGCTCGTGGCACCCAACGTGGTCACCGTCGAGCGCGAGCTCGGCGTGCGCCCCGCGGACTTCCGGCTCTGGGTGTGCCTGCACGAGGAGACCCACCGGGTGCAGTTCACCGCCGTGCCGTGGATGCGCGAGCACCTGTTCTCCGAGGTCGAGGCGCTCTCCTCCAGCGTCGAGCCCGCCACCTTCTTCGACGGCGGGCTCGAGCGGATCACCGAGGCGGTGCGCTCGGTGCGTCGCGGCGGGAGGCCGGCGGCATCGTCGACCTGCTCGGCACGCCGGAGCAGAAGGCCGTGCTGGACCGCGTCACCGGCATGATGTCGCTGCTCGAGGGCCACGCAGACGTCGTCATGGACGGCGTGGGGCCCCAGGTCATCCCGACCGTCGAGGCCATCCGGGGGAAGTTCGACCGGCGTCGTCAGGGCGTCGGCGCCCTGGACAGGGTGCTGCGCCGGCTGCTGGGCCTCGACGCCAAGATGGCCCAGTACCGCGACGGGGCGGCCTTCGTGCGCGGCGTCGTGGGCACCGTGGGCATGGAGCGGTTCAACGCGGTGTGGGCCGGCCCCGAGAACCTGCCCACCAAGGCCGAGCTCGGCGACCCCGCCGGGTGGATCCGCCGCGTCCTGTGAGGTAGCCGCTGATGGCCTCCCCCTCCGACCAGCCGGCGGACGCACCGTTCGACCCGCCGGGCGGCGCCGTGCCCGACGGCTCGGCGGTGGCCGCCGTGCGGGCCGCGGTGCGTCGCGAGCTCGGCACGGTGCCCGCCGACGGCCCGGTCGTCGTGGCCTGCTCCGGCGGCGCCGACTCCCTCGCCCTGCTCGCCGCCACCGTGGCCGAGACCCGGCCCGGGCCCCGTCGCGCGGCCCGGCACGTCCTCGGTGCCACCGTCGACCACGGCCTGCAGGACGGCTCGGCCGAGCACGCCGCGGACGTCGTCGCCGCGATGGCCGCCCTCGGCTGCGACGAGACCCTCGCGGCCCGGGTCACCGTGCACACCGACGGACACGGCCTCGAGGCCGCCGCCCGCGAGGCCCGCTACGCCGTGCTCGAGCAGGTCGCCGCGAGCACCGGCGCCGCGACCGTGCTGCTCGGGCACACCCTCGACGACCAGGCCGAGACCGTCCTGCTGGGTCTGGCCCGCGGCTCGGGCGGCCGGTCCATCGCCGGCATGCGCCCCGGCTTCGGTGCCTTCCGCCGGCCGCTGCTCGAGGTCCGCCGGTCGCAGACGGAGGCCGCCTGCGCCGCCCAGGGCATCGAGGTCTGGCACGACCCGCACAACCAGGACCCCCGCTTCACCCGGGCCCGGGTGCGTCACCAGGTGCTGCCGGTCCTCGAGGAGCACCTCGGGCCCGGGGTCGCGGAGACCCTGGCCCGCACCGCGCTCCTGCTGCGCCCCGACATGGAGGCCCTCGACGAGCTCGCCGACGCCGCCCTGGCCACCGTGGCGCTCCCCGGCACCACCGACGTCGACCCGGACCCGCTGCTGTCCCAACCACCGGCGGTGCGCACCCGGGTGCTGCGCCTGGCCGCGCTGCGCGCCGGCTCCCCGGCCTCGGAGCTCTTCCACGTCCACGTGACGGCCCTGCACGCTCTGGTGCTCGGCGAGCTGCGCGGGCAGGTGCAGCTTCCGGGCCACGTCACCGCCTGGCTGCGCGACGGGCTGCTGCGCTTCGCGACGACCCCGCCGCTGGTCTAGGCGGCCCGGGCCGCGGGGTCCGGGTGCTCAAGAGCGGCCGGCCGAGGGCCGAGACCTCACCTGGCCCGCCCCCGACCCGGTGGGCCCGCCGGCGTCCCGACCGGGGAGCCGGTCGAGTCGATCTCCCCCGGAGGACCCGCTGATGACCACCCCCCGCCCCGCCACCCCCCGCCCCGCCACCCCCCGCCCCGCCGCCCCCTGCCCGCACCCGCCCCGCCGCCTCGCCCCGCGCCTCACCCCGCGCCGGCACCGCGCGGTGGCCGGCCTCGCCGCCGGCGCCCTGTCCCTCGCGCTGGTGCCCGCCCTGGCCGCGCCGGCCTCGGCGGCCCCGCTGCACCCGGGCCTGTCCGGCGCCGCGGTGACCGCCTCCGGGCTCGCCGGGCTCGACGGGACCGAGGAGGCTCCCGCCGCCGGACGGGCCTGGCTCGAGGGCGTCGTCGTCGACCTCGCCGGACGCCCCGTCGCCGGGATCGAGGTCGCCGCCCTCGACCTCGCCGCCCTCGCCGGCGACCCCGGGGCGGCGCCCACCGCCACCGCGACGACGGCGGCCGAGGTGCTCGACGGCCCGGCCGCCGGGTCCTTCCGCCTCGACGTGCCCCGCGGCGCCGAGGCCGACGTCGCCTACGAGGTCCGCCTGGCCGGGCCGGACGGGGCGGGCGAGCCGTTCCGCCCGCTGGTGCTGCCCGAGCCGGTCGAGGTGGGCGCGAGCACCACCGAGGGCCTGAGCGTCGACCTCGGCACCGTCGTGCTGCACCCCGAGGCCCTGGCCGAGGCGACCATCCGGCTGGTGGCCGGACGTGCGCTGGGCAACGGGCGGCCCGGGAAGGTCTCGGTCGCGGTGACCAGCCCCGACGTCAGCGTGGTGACCGGGCGCGTCGCCCTGCGCATCGACGGTCGCTTCCGCGGCCGGCGCCAGGTCGGGGCCGGTGACAGCGCGCGGACCACGTTCTCGCTGCCCCGTCTGCGGCCCGGCAGCCACGTCGTCGAGGTCGACTACCGCGGCTCGGCCGACGTGGCCGCCACGTCCGCCTCGCTCGAGGTCGAGGTCGACCGACCCGCCCGCGGCCGGGACGACGGCACCGGGACCGGCACGGGCAAGGGCAAGGGCAAGGGCAGCAAGGGCGGCTCGGGCACGGGCGGCCCGGGCACGGGAGGCGGCCAGCGCGGCGGCCAGCGCAGCGGCTCCGGCGGACGCTGACGCCCGTCCGCTGCGGCGGCCCGGGCCGCCGCACCGCGCCACCCGGCGGGCCGGTCCCGGAGGTCCGGGACCGCCCCGCGCCACGGGCCCGTGCTGTGGGAAGGTGTGGCGCATGGACGCGTCCCACGTGGAGAACGACCTCGTCAACGTGCTGTTCACCGAGGCGCAGATCCAGGCGCGGCTCGCGGAGATGGCCGAGGAGATCGAGCGCGACTACGAGGGACACGACGTGGTCATCGTCGGCATCCTGCGGGGTGCGGTGATGGTCATGGCCGACCTCGCCCGCGCCTTCGGCCGCCACGTCGAGATGGACTGGATGGCGGTGTCCTCCTACGGCTCGGGCACCAAGTCCAGCGGCGTCGTGCGGATCCTCAAGGACCTCGACAGCGACATCTCGGGCCGCCACGTGCTGATCGTCGACGAGATCATCGACACCGGCCTGACGCTGTCCTGGCTGACGGCCAACCTGTCCTCGCGCAACCCGGCCAGCGTCGAGATCGCCACGCTGCTGCGCAAGCCGGACGCGCTGCAGATGCCGGTCCACGTGCGCTACGTCGGCTGGGACATCCCCAACGAGTTCGTCGTCGGCTACGGCCTCGACTTCCGCGAGCGCTACCGCAACCTGCGCGACATCGGCACCCTCGCCCCGCACGTCTACTCCTGAGCCCCGGTGCGGCCCACGCCTCGGCAGGACCGCCGAGGTCGGGCTCGCCGTTGCCGTGACGTGTACCGTCGAGACTCCACCATCCCTGCGTGCTGGCCCGCGTCGCGTCTCGACGGCGGTGCTGGTGCGTGTCCGCACGACGAGGTCGAGAGAAGTCCGTGAAGAGAGCTTTCAAGGGTCCCTGGGTGTGGATCGCGGTCGCCGTGCTCGGCGTCCTGATCGCCCTGCAGTACCTCGTCCCCGGCGGCGGCTACGACGAGGTGCCCACCTCGCAGATGGAGTCCTACATCGCCGACGGCGACGTCGAGGAGATCACCTTCATCGACGGTGAGCAGGCCATCCAGGCCACGCTGGACAGCGGGGTCCGCGACGGCGGCGACGAGGTCGTGTCCTACTACGTGACCGGTCAGGTCGAGGACATCATCGACCAGGTCGACGAGCAGGTGGCGGCGGGAACCATCGAGAAGTCCAACTCCGAGAACCCCCAGCCGAGCTTCCTCGGCTCGCTGCTGGCCACGCTGCTGCCGATCGCGCTGATCATCTTCGTCTTCCTGTTCCTGATGAACCAGATGCAGGGCGGCGGCGGCCGGGGCGTCATGCAGTTCGCCAAGTCCAAGGCCAAGCTGATCTCCAAGGACATGCCGAAGTCGACCTTCGTCGACGTGGCCGGCTGCGAGGAGGCCATCGAGGAGCTCGGCGAGATCAAGGAGTTCCTGGCCGAGCCGGGCAAGTTCCAGTCCGTCGGCGCCAAGATCCCCAAGGGCGTGCTCCTCTACGGACCTCCGGGCACCGGCAAGACGCTGCTGGCCCGGGCCGTGGCCGGCGAGGCCGGCGTGCCGTTCTACTCCATCTCCGGGTCGGACTTCGTCGAGATGTTCGTCGGCGTCGGCGCCTCCCGCGTGCGCGACCTGTTCGAGCAGGCCAAGGAGAACGCCCCCGCGATCGTGTTCATCGACGAGATCGACGCCGTCGGTCGCCACCGCGGCGCCGGCATGGGCGGCGGCCACGACGAGCGCGAGCAGACCCTGAACCAGCTGCTGGTCGAGATGGACGGCTTCGACGTGCGCGGCGGGGTCATCCTGATCGCCGCGACCAACCGTCCCGACGTGCTCGACCCGGCGCTGCTGCGCCCCGGCCGGTTCGACCGCCAGATCGCCGTGGACGCCCCCGACCTCAAGGGCCGTCACCAGATCCTCCAGGTCCACTCCCGCGGCAAGCCGATGGCCGAGGACGTCGACCTGCTCTCGGTGGCCCGGCGCACCCCCGGCTTCACCGGTGCCGACCTGGCCAACGTGCTCAACGAGGCGGCGCTGCTCACCGCGCGCAGCAACGCCACGATGGTCGGCGACGTCGAGCTCGACGAGGCCATCGACCGCGTGATCGCGGGCCCCCAGCGCCGCACCCGGCTGATGAACGAGAGCGAGAAGCTGATCACGGCCTACCACGAGGGCGGCCACGCCCTGGTCGCCGCGGCGCTGCCGGGCACCGACCCGGTGCACAAGATCACGATCCTGCCGCGCGGGCGGGCCCTGGGCTACACGATGGTGCTGCCCGACGAGGACAAGTACTCCCAGACCCGCAGCCAGATGCTGGACCAGCTCGCCTACATGCTCGGCGGGCGGGCCGCGGAGGAGATGGTCTTCCACGACCCCACCACCGGGGCCGGGAACGACATCGAGAAGGCCACCGCCCTGGCCCGCGCCATGGTCACCCAGTACGGGATGACCGAACGGCTCGGCGCCATCAAGCTCGGCGACGCCACCTCCGAGCCGTTCCTGGGCCGCGACATGGGACACCAGCGCAACTACTCCGAGGACGTCGCCGCGGCGATCGACGAGGAGACCAAGAAGTTCCTGGCCCAGGCCCACCAGGAGGCCTTCGACATCCTCGAGGAGAACCGCGACGTCCTCGACGCGCTGGTCCTGGCCCTGCTGGACCGCGAGACGCTGGACAAGCGCGAGATCGAGGAGGTCTTCGAGGCGCTACGACGTCGCCCCGAGCGCCCCGCCTGGACCGGGTCCCCGCTGCGCAACCCCTCGGCCATCCCGCCGGTGGAGGTCCCGCAGGAGGTGCGCGACCGCGTCGCGGCGAACGGCCGCGCCGAGGGCGCCAGCGTGATCCTCACCCCGCCGGGCTCGGGCGGCGACGTGCACGGCGACCCGGGCCTGCCCGGCGGCACGGGCGGCCCCGGCGCGGGCCCCACCCCGCCGTCGGCCGGCGGGCGCTGAGCCCGTGACGAACACGGTCAGCACCGCCGAGCGCGGCCTCGGCGAGGTTCCGGACTTCGACCACGCCCGGGCCGAGGCGGCCGTGCGCGAGCTGCTGTGGGCGATCGGCGAGGACCCCGAGCGCGAGGGCCTGCGCGAGACGCCGGCCCGCGTCGCCCGGGCCTACGCGGAGGTCACCCAGGGCCTGCGCCAGCGGCCCGAGGACGTGCTCAGCACCACCTTCGACCTCGGCCACGACGAGATGGTGCTGGTGCGCGACATCGAGCTGTGGTCGATCTGCGAGCACCACCTGGTGCCCTTCACCGGGGTCGCCCACGTGGGCTACATCCCCGCCGAGAGCGGCAAGATCACCGGCCTGTCCAAGCTCGCCCGGCTCGTCGACGTTTACGCCAAGCGGCCCCAGGTGCAGGAGCGGCTGACCACCCAGGTCGCCGAGGCTCTGGTCGGCCTGCTCGAGGCCCGGGGCGTGATCGTGGTGATCGAGGCCGAGCACCTGTGCATGACCATGCGCGGGGTCCGCAAGGCCGGGGCGCGCACGATCACCTCGGCCGTGCGCGGCGTCATGCACAACGCCGCCACCCGCTCCGAGGCGATGGCGCTGATCCATCGCGGCGGCTGAGCCGTGCCCGCCGCCCGACCCCGGGTGATGGGGGTCCTCAACGTCACCCCCGACTCCTTCTCCGACGGCGGCCGGTTCGTGGAGACCGACGCGGCCGTCGAGCACGGCCTGCGGCTCCTCGACGAGGGCGCCGACCTGCTCGACGTCGGCGGGGAGTCGACCCGGCCCGGCGCCACCCGGCCCCTGGCCTCGGAGGAGCTCGACCGGGTCGTCCCGGTGATCGCCGCCCTCTCCGGCCGGGGCGCGAGGGTCTCGGTGGACACGATGCGCGCCGAGGTCGCGGCCGCCGCGGTCGAGGCCGGTGCCCGCGTGGTCAACGACGTCTCCGGCGGTCTCGCCGACCCCGAGGTCCTCGACGTGGTGGCGAGCACGGGGGTGGCCTACGTGGCGATGCACTGGCGCGCCCACAGCGACACGATGGCCGACCGGGCCCACTACGACGGCCCCGGCGGCGTCCTGGCGGCGGTCCGCGCGGAGCTCGCGGCCCGCGTGGAGGCCGCCCTGACCGCCGGTATCGCGCCCGAGCGGCTCGTGCTGGACCCCGGGCTGGGCTTCGCCAAGGGCGCCGCGCACAGCTGGGAGGTCCTGGCCGGCCTCGACGTCCTCGCCGACCTCGGCCTGCCGCTGCTCGTGGGCGCGAGCCGCAAGTCCTTCCTCGGCCTGCTGCTGGCCGCCGCCGACGGCAGCCCCCGTCCCGTCGAGGGCCGCGAGGTGGCCGGGCACGCGCTGAGCGTCCTGCTGGCGCAGCGGGGGGTGTGGGGCCTGCGCGTGCACGACGTCCGGGGTACCCGCGACGCGCTCGCGGTCTGGGAGCGTCTAGCGTCGGTCCCGCAGGGCGCGCCCGCGCCCGCCGCCGGCCCGGGGCCGGCGACCTGGACGGGACGGGGGGACGACCATGAGCGACGAGCTCGCCGTCAGCGGCATCGAGTGCTTCGCCCACCACGGCGTCCTGGAGCACGAGCGCCGCGACGGCCAGCGGTTCGTCGTCGACCTCGTGCTCGGCCTGGACACCGCCCCGGCCGCCGCCTCGGACGACTTGCACGAGACCGTGGACTACGGGAGCCTCGTGGGCGCGGTGCACGCCGCCGTGCAGACCGATCCGGTCGACCTGATCGAGACCGTGGCCCAGCGGATCGCGAGCGTCTGTCTCACCGACGCCCGCGTGCACTGGACCCGCGTGACCGTGCGCAAGCCGGATGCCCCTCTGAGGGTGACGTTCTCCGACGTCGCCGTCACCATCACCCGCCACCGTGAGGCCCGATGACCGAGACGCCGAACCCGAACATCGTCGACGCCGACACCCTGACCGGCGAGATGCGCCCGATCCGCCGCGTGGTGCTCGCGCTCGGCTCCAACCTGGGCGAGCGGCTCCCGAGCCTGCAGGGCGCCGTGGACGCCATCGCCGACACCCCCGACGTGTGGGTCACCGGTGTCTCCCCGGTCTACGAGACCGAGCCCGTCGACGCCGCCGCCGGCTCCGAGACGTTTCTCAACGCCGTCGTCCTGGCCGACACCACGCTGGCCGCGCACCGGCTGATGGAGCGCGCTCTGGCCATCGAGGACGCCTACGACCGCGAGCGCGGCGAGGTCCCCAACTCCCCGCGCACCCTCGACGTGGACCTGATCGTCGTCGGCGATCGTCGCAGCCACGACGACTCCCTGCGCCTGCCCCACCCGCGCGCCGCCCGACGCGCGTTCGTCCTGCAGCCCTGGGCCGACCTCGAGCCCGACGCGGTGCTGCCCGACCACGGCCCGATCGCCGAGCTGCTCGCCGACCTGGACACCTCCGGCCTGACCCGCCGCGACGACCTCGAGCTCGACCTCGGGTGAGCCCCGCCGCCCCGGGTCCGGCGGGTCCAGGGGGTCCCTCCGAGCCCCGAGGCACGATGCGGGCCACGTCGCCGCGGGTGCTGCTCGCCTGGGCCGTGGCCGGCCTGCTGCTCGGCCGGCTCCTGCGCCCGGTCGCCGAGCAGCTCGACGGCACCGCCCCGGTGGTCACCTGGCCGCAGCCGCTGGCCCTGCTTGCGGTGGCCGCGGTGCTCGGCGCCGCCGCCCGGGCCACCCACCGCGTGGTGCAGGTCGACCGCGCGCCGCTGGAGCCGCACCGCGCCGTCAACCGGCTGCTGCTGGCTCGGTCGTGCGCGCTGGTGGGCGCCCTGGTCGGCGGGGGCTACCTCGGCTACGTGCTGGCCTGGTTCGGCAGCCCGTCGGTGCTGGCCGACCAGCGGGTGGTGCGCTCGCTGCTCAGCGCGGCGCTGTGCGGGCTCGTCGTCGTCACGGCGCTGCTGCTCGAGCGCGCGTGTCGCGTCCGTGATCCCGAGGACGACTCCTAGCCTGGAGCCATGACCCCTCGCCCCACGCGCCGGCGCCGCCGCTCGAGCCGGGTGCTGCTCGCCTCGCTGCTCCTCGTGGCGCTCGCGGTGGTCGTCGTCGCGGGCCTGGCGAGGCCCTCGGGCCCGCTGCTGGGCCTCGGCGCGGTGGCCGGGGTCCTGGTCGGGCTCGTCGGCCTCCGGCTGGTCTACCTCGAGCTGGCCGACGTCCGTCGCCTGGCCGCCGCGGACCGTGCCGCGCAGAGCGTGGCCCACCGCACGCTGAGCCGGGCCCGCTCCGCCGAGCACGCCCGCGTCCTCGCCGAGGCCCGCGGCGTCGCCGAGGAGCGCGGCCGGGAGGTCACCCGGCTCGAGAGCGAGCTCGACCTCGCCCGCCGCGAGGGCGCCCGCGCCGAGGCGGCCGCGGCCCTGCTCGCCGAGCGCGTGGCCCGGGCCGAGCAGCGTGCGGCGCAGACCCAGGTGCTCCTCGCCGAGACCGAGGCGGAGCGCGACGCGCTGGCGGCACGGCGTCGTACCGGCCGGGCCGTGCCCGGCCGTCGTACGGCATGATCGTGGACCGTGATCCCCGAGGACTCCCGTTTCGAGACTGATCCCGAGCAGCTCGTCGGGGCCCTCCCCGGTCTGCCGGGGGACTGGGTCGTCGACGTCCCGGAGCCCTCCGACCCCGGCGACGTCGCCCGGCTGACCGCGCTGCTCCGCGCGCACGAGAAGGCCGGTCGCGGCTGGGCGGGGGCGGGCGAGGAGGACGTCCTCGTGGAGGTCTCCGAGCGGGGCCTGCGCACCCGCTCCAACGTGGTCGTGCGCGACGTCGACGGCGTGATCCGGGCCTGGGGCAGCGTCCACGACCGGGCCGGCGGACGGATGCTGCTCGTCCACGTCGTCGAGCGCGGGCTGCCCGACGGCGTGGCCCGGGCCTGCTCGGACGTGCTCCTGGAGTGGGCCGAGGCCCAGGCCCGCGCCGTGGGCGCCGCCCGCGGCCTGCCCGTCCAGCAGATCGACACCGGCTCCTTCGCGGGCGACGAGCGCCACGCGACCTGGCTGCGCGAGGGCGGCTTCGAGCGGGTCCGCACCTGGTGGCAGATGAGCCGCCCGGTCCAGGCCGGGGAGGCCTCGCTGGTGCCCGACCCCGACCGCTGGGAGCGCCCCGAGACGGCGGTGCGGGTGCGCAAGGTGCGCCGCGCCGGCAGCGGCATGCCCGACGACGACGACCTGCGCGACGTCCACGACGTCCTCGAGGAGGCGTTCCTGGACCACTTCAACTCCTGGGAGGAGACCTTCGAGGAGTTCCTGCACCGCCTGCGCGAGGACCCGGGCCACCGCTGGGACCACTGGTGGATCGCCGAGCTGCTCGACGGCGACGAGCCGCAGGCCGTCGGGGCCCTGGTCGGCACGGTCTCGGAGTCGGCGTCGGGCCCGGACGGCTCCTACGTCTCCTACATCGGCGTGCGCGAGGCCGCCCGCGGCCGCGGCGTGGCCAAGGGCCTGCTGCACACGATCATCGCCGACGCCGCGTCCCGGGGCCGCGACCGCGTCGGGCTCGAGGTCGACGCCGACTCCTCCACCGGCGCCGACGGCCTCTACACCGCGCTGGGCTGGCGCACCACGTACGTCACGGAGTCCTGGCACCGCGACGTCCCCGTCACCGTCCCCTGACCTCTGACCCCGCCGAGCGGCCCGTCCCTGCCACCCGAGCGGCCCGTTCCGGTCATCCGAGCGGCCGGTCCGACCCGCGACTCAGACGAGTGAGGCGCGCAGCGCCCGGTGGACGCCGTTGGGGGTGAGCACGCCGACGAAGCGGGCGCCGTCCTTCACCCCGACCATCGGCTTGTCCTGGCGCAGCATCTCGGCCAGGGCCTCCTCCAGCGTGGAGGACAGGTCGATCGCGGCACCCAGCTCGCCCCCGGTGACCCCCTCCATCGACTCCAGGTGGTCCACCGAGAGCGGCGTGACCGCGAGACGACGCAGGCCGCGGGTGGATCCGACGAAGTCGGCCACGAAGTCGTCGGCCGGACGGGCCAGGAGCTCGGCGGGGGTCGCGTACTGGGCGAGCCGGCCGCCGGCGGCGAACACGGCGACCCGGTCGCCCATCCGCACGGCCTCGTCGATGTCGTGGGTGACCAGGACGACGGTCTTGCCCAGGTCGCGCTGCAGGTGCAGGAACTCGTCCTGCAGCCGGCCCCGGACGACCGGGTCGACGGCGCCGAACGGCTCGTCCATCAGCAGGACCGGCGGGTCGGCGGCCAGGGCGCGAGCCACACCGACACGCTGGCGCTGGCCGCCGGAGAGCTGGTGGGGATAGCGCTCGGCGTAGGTGGCCGGCTCGAGGCCGACGAGCTCCATCAGCTCCTCGGCGCGGGCCCGGGCGGTCTTGCGCGACTCGCCGTACAGCAGCGGCACGGTCATCACGTTGCTGACGATCCGCTGGTGCGGGAACAGCCCCACCTGCTGGATGACGTAGCCGATGCCGCGGCGCAGCCGCACCGGGTCGGCGGTGGTGACGTCCTGGCCGTCGATCTCGATCGTGCCGCTGGTCGGCTCGATGAGGCGGTTGATCATCTTCAGCGTGGTGGACTTGCCGCACCCCGAGGGACCCACCAGGCAGGCCAGCTCGCCGTGGCCGACGTCGAGGTCGAGGGCGTGCACCGCGTCGGTGCCGTCGGGGTAGGTCTTGCCCACCCCGCGCAGACGGATCATCACCTCGGAGGCACGCTCGGTCGAGGACGTGGCACGGCCCGCGGACGCCGCAGCGCGGCCGGTAGTGTCCATGCGGTGACCCTACTGGTGCAGGCGGCCACGGCAGCAGACCCCAGCTGCTACAGCAGGCTCGTCAACGAGTGGGTCTGCCTGGACTACGTGCGCGACCGGCAGTCGGAGATCGTCGAGGCGACGCTGCAGCACCTGGCCATCACGCTGTCCAGCGTCGTCGCCGGCATGCTGATCGCCTTCCCGCTGGCCCTGCTGGCCCGCCGCTTCGCGCGCCTGGAGTCCGGCGTCCTCGGCGTCAGCACCGGCATCTACACGGTGCCCTCCCTGGCGCTGTTCCCGCTGCTGGTGCCCTTCACCGGTCTGAGCCCCACCACGGTGGTCATCGGCCTGGCCCTCTACGCCCTGACCATCCTGGTCCGCGCCATGCTCGAAGGCCTGCGCTCGGTGCCCGAGGACGTGCTGGAGTCCGGGCGCGGCCTGGGCTACGGGCCGACCCGGCTGCTGCTCAAGGTCGAGCTGCCGCTGGCCCTGCCGGTGGTCATGGCCGGCCTGCGGGTGGCCACGGTCTCGACCGTCGCGCTGACCACGGTGGGCTCGCTGGTCTCCTACGGGGGCCTGGGCAACCTGATCAGCGACGGCGTCAGCACCAACTTCCGCGCCGAGCTGCTCACCGCCGCGGTGCTGTGCGTGGTGCTCGCGGTGCTCCTCGACGGGGTGATCGTGCTCTCGCAACGAGCGCTGACGCCCTGGGCTCGGGGGGTGGGGGCATGACCGTGCTGGCCGACATGTGGGCCTACCTCACCGACGCCGGGAGCTGGTCGGGCCAGGGCGGCATGCTCCAGCTGCTGCTCCAGCAGCTGCTGCTGACCTTCACCGCGCTGCTGCTGGCCTGCTGCGTCGGCCTGCCGATCGCGCTGTGGCTGGGCCACCTGGGCCGGTTCGGGTTCCTGGCCATCAACATCTCCAACGTCGGCCGCGCGATCCCCACCTTCGCGCTGCTCGCCCTGTTCGTCACCGCCGACTTCCCCGGCACCGACGTCCTGGGCCCCTACGGCCGCGCTGGCCTGGCCACCCTGATGGCGCTGACCCTGTTCGCGCTGCCGCCGATCATCACCAACGGCTACGTCGCCGTGCGCGAGGTGCCCGCCGAGGTCGTCCAGGCCGCCGACGGGATGGGCATGTCGGGACGCCAGCGGTTCCTCCGCGTCGAGCTGCCCCTGGCGCTGCCGCTGGTGGTCTCGGGCGTGCGGCTGGCGCTGGTCCAGGTGTGGGCCACCGCGACGATCGCCGCCCTGGTCGCGGGGCCCGGGCTGGGCCGCGTGATCACCGACGGGTTCTTCCGCACCGACTACGGCAAGGGCCTGGCCGGCGCGGTCGTGGTGGCGGCCGTCGCGCTGGTCCTCGAGCTGCTCGCCGCGACCGCGCAACGCCTCGTCCAGCCGGTCCCACGTGGTCCCGAGGCCTCCCCGGGCGGGGAGGCGGAGCCCGACGACGGTCCCGCGGGACCCAGAGACGGTCACGGTCGTGCATCGTCGCGGGACCGGGTGGTGCCGGCCTCCCAGGAAGCCCCTACTGTCGGACGGGACATCTCCACCGGCCAGTGAGCCGAGCTCTCGGCGGACCGGTGCACCGGACACGCGCGGCCCCGGTCGCGGGACACAGAAGGAATCCCATGCAGCTTCGTCTCACCCTGGCCGCGCTCGTCTCCGTCTCCGCCGTGGCCCTGGCCGGGTGCGCCGGCGACGACCTGGCCTCCGACTCCTCCTCCGGCGGCTCCTCGTCGTCGGGCGACCAGGGCTCGGTCACGATCTCGGGCCAGAACTTCCCCGAGGCCACCCTGATCGCCGCCATGTACACCGAGCTGCTCGCCGACGCCGGGTACAGCCCCGAGGTCAAGCTCGTCGACTCCCGCGACGCCTACATGGCCACCTTCCCCGAGACCATCGACGTCGTGCCCGAGTACGTCGGCGGCATCGTGAACTTCCTCAACGCCCGCGAGAACGGCGCCGACGCCAAGCCGCTGACCGCCGGCGACGGCAGCGAGCTGGCCGCCCAGGGAGCCGACCTGCTCGACCAGGCCGGCATCGAGCTGCTCGAGGTCTCCGAGGCCACCGACACCAACGCCTTCTTCGTCACCCAGGAGTTCGCCGAGGCCAACGACGTCTCGACCCTCTCCGACCTCGAAGGAGAGTCCGTCGTGCTCGCGGCCGCCCCCGACTGCGAGGGCCGCCTGGACTGCGAGGGCGGGCTGAGCGAGGAGTACGGCATCGACGTCACCAAGGTGCTGCCGCTGGGCTACGCCAGCAACCAGACCTACCAGGCCGTCCTGGACGGCGAGGCCCAGCTCGGCGAGACCAGCACCACCGACGGCACGCTGGAGTCCCAGGGCCTCGTCGTGCTCCAGGACGACCAGCAGATCCAGCCGGCCCAGAACCTGGTGCCCGCCGTCAGCAGCAGCTTCCTGGAGGAGAACCCCGAGGTCGCGGACGTGCTGAACCCGCTGATGGAGGCGCTGACCACCGAGAAGCTCACCGAGCTCAACGCCCGGGTCGCCGTGGACCGCGAGCAGCCCGAGGACGTCGCCCGCCAGTTCCTCTCCGACGAGGGCCTGCTCTGAGGGCTCGTGCCCACCCCGCCCCACGGCCCGTCGCGACCACCGCGGCGGGCCGTGGGCCGTCCGGGGCGCCGGCGCGGTGTCGCCGACGTCACGTGCTGCTGCGGTGGGCGCGGGAAGAGCGCACGCGTACTGTCGCGTTGCACCAGTCACAGATCGAGCACGCACGTCCGGTACCCACACCGGCCCCGTCCGCGGGGTGGTCGGAGGGACGGGAACGAAAGGGTTCGCACCAATGACGTACCTCCACCACGGGGGGCTGCGGGTGGGTGTGGTCGGCGCAGGACGCGTCGGCTCCGTCCTCGCGGCCCGCCTACGCAGCGCCGGCCACGACGTCGTGGCGGTCTCCGGCGAGTCCGATGCCTCGCGCGCCCGGATCGAGGCCCTCCTGCCCGGCCTCGAGCCGCGGCGGCCCAGCGCGGTCGCGCGGCTGGGCGACGTGCTGCTGCTGACCGTGCCCGACGACATGCTGCCCAACGTGGTGCGCGTGCTGGCCGACAGCGGAGCCCTGCGCGCCGGCCAGGTCGTCGTGCACACCTCGGGTCGCCACGGCCTGGCCGTGCTCGACCCGGCCGTCGCCGTCGGCGCCCGCCCGCTCGCCCTGCACCCGGTGATGACCTTCACCGGCACCGGTCTCGACCTCGAGCGCCTCGCGGGCTGCGCCGTCGGTCTCACCGCCGCCGAGGCGGAGCGGGACGTGGCCGAGCGGCTCGTCGCCGACCTCGGGGGCCGGCCCACCTGGGTGGCCGAGGAGATGCGCTCGCTCTACCACGCCGGGCTCGCGCACGGCTCGAACCACCTGGTCACCGTGATCAGCGAGGCGCGGGAGATGCTCGCCGCCGCGGGCTGCGAGGACCCGGCCGCCATCCTGCGCCCGCTGGCCACCGCCGCCCTGGACAACGCCCTCGTGCAGGGGGACGCGGCGCTCACCGGGCCGATCGTGCGCGGCGACCTGGGCACCGTGCGCGCCCACCTCGACGACCTGCTCGCCTCCGCCCCGCAGACCCTGGACTCCTACGTCGCGCTCGCCCGGGCCACGCTGGAGCGCGCGGTGGGCGACGGTCGGCTCGTGCCGAGGCGGGCCCAGATGATCTCGACCGCCCTGGACGCCGCCCTCGCCGCCGCCCCCGGGGCGCGCGCCGCCTCTGACGACGTCGTGAACGGACACCGGGGATGAGCGCGCAGCCGGGAGTCGGCGTCGCGTCCGTGGCCGTCCCGTCCGTCGCCGCGCCGTCCCTGGCCGGTGAGCCCGTCGCCGGGCCCGCCGTCGCCTCCTCGCGCGCCGAGGTCGACGACCTGCTGGCCCCGCACCGCGCCGCCGGTCGAGCGGTGGCCCTGGTGCCGACCATGGGCGCCCTGCACGAGGGTCACGCCACCCTGCTGCGCGCCGCCCGCGCCCAGGTGCCGCACGGGGTGCTGGTGGTCTCGGTCTTCGTCAACCCGACGCAGTTCGCGCCGGGGGAGGACCTGGACCGCTACCCGCGCACCCTCGAGGCCGACCTCGCGCTGTGCGCCGTCGAGGGCGTCGACGTCGTCCTCGTGCCGTCGGTCGACGAGGTCTACCCCGCGGGCACCGGCCCCGACGCCGTCACCGTCGACCCCGGCCCGCTCGCCGGGGTGCTGGAGGGCGCCAGCCGCCCGACCCACTTCCGCGGCGTGCTCACCGTGGTGGCCAAGCTGCTCGGCCTGGTGCGACCGCAGGTCGCGGTGTTCGGCGAGAAGGACTACCAGCAGCTGGTCCTGGTGCGCCGGATGGCCGCGGACCTGTGCCTGGGCGTGCGCGTGGTGGGGGCGCCCACCGCTCGTGCCGACGACGGCCTGGCGCTCTCGAGCCGCAACGCCTTCCTCGACCGCGACGAGCGGGAGCGGGCCGCCGCCCTGCACCGGGCTCTCCGGGCGGTCGCCCGTGACGCCGCGCACGACCCGGACCGCGCGCGTCGCGGCCGCCCGCGCCGCCCTGGCCGCCGCCCCCGGCGTCGACCTGGACTACCTGGAGCTGACCGGCGCCGACCTGGGCCCGCTGCCCGCCGTCCCGCCGCCCGGGGCCACGGGACGCGTCCTCGTCGCGGCCCGGGTCGGCTCGACGCGCCTGATCGACAACCTCCCGGTGCCCCTCGGTGCCGGCGCCCACGAACCCAGCCACCCCGGTGCCGCCACCGGGGCCGTCGAAGGGAGCAGCTGATGCTGCGCACGATGATGACCAGCAAGATCCACCGCGCCACCGTCACCCAGGCCGACCTGCACTACGTCGGTTCCGTGACCGTGGACGAGGACCTCCTCGACGCCGCCGACCTGCTCGCCGGCGAGCTGGTGCACATCGTCGACATCACCAACGGCGCCCGCCTGGAGACCTACACGATCGCGGGCGAGCGCGGCAGCGGCGTGATCGGCATCAACGGCGCGGCCGCCCGGCTCGTCCATCCCGGCGACCTGGTCATCCTCATCGCCTACGGCCAGATGGACACCGCGGAGGCTCGCGAGCACCAGCCGCACGTCGTCTTCGTCGACGCCGACAACAAGGTGCTCGCCACGGGGTTCGACCCGGCCGAGGCGGTGGCGGGCTCCGGCTTGTCGCGGGGCGACGTCACCGCACCGGGGCGGGTGACGGCGCAGGGATAGCCTGCGACCATGGCACCGACCGCACCGTCGTCCGGCCCGCACGCCCAGGGCGGGCACCGGCTCCCCGGCCGGCTGGCGGCCAAGAGCCCGGGCTGGACCACGACGGCCGACGTCGTCATCGTCGGCACCGGCATCGCCGGGCTGACCACCGCCCTGCGGCTGCGCGAGAGCCTCGGGGCCAGCGCGTCGGTGCTCGTGGTGACCAAGGACGTCCTCGGCGCCGGGTCCACGCAGTGGGCCCAGGGCGGGATCGCGGCCGCGCTCGGCCCGGGCGACACCCCGGCCGAGCACGAGATCGACACCCTGGTGGCCGGGGCCGGCGTCTGCGACACCGCCGCGGTCCGCGCGCTGGTCACCGAGGGGCCCGACGCGGTGCGCGAGCTGATCGCGCTGGGCACCCGCTTCGACCACGACCCCGACGGGGTGCTCTCGCTGACCCGCGAGGGCGGGCACCACCGCGACCGGATCGCCCACGCCGGCGGTGACGCGACCGGTGCGGAGATCCAGCGGGCCCTGATCGCCGCCGTCGCGGCCGCGCCGGAGATCGAGGTCGTCGAGCACGCCCTGGCCCTCGACCTGCTGCTCGCCGAGGACGGCGGCGTCGCCGGGGTGACCCTGCACGTAATGGGGGAGGGCCAGCGCGACGGCGTCGGAGCCGTGCGCTGCCGAGCCGTCGTCCTGGCCAGCGGCGGGCTGGGCCAGGTGTTCTCCCAGACCACCAACCCGGCCGTGTCGACCGGGGACGGCACGGCCCTGGCCCTGCGCGCCGGCGCCACCCTGCGCGACCTGGAGTTCGTGCAGTTCCATCCCACCGTGATGTACCTCGGCCCGGGCTCGCGCGGCCAGCAGCCCCTGATCTCCGAGGCCGTGCGCGGCGAGGGCGCCTTCCTCGTCGACACCGAGGGCCGGCGGTTCATGCCGGGAGTCCACGAGCTCGGTGACCTCGCCCCGCGCGACGTGGTGGCCAAGGCGATCACCCGGCGGATGCACGCCACCGGCAGCCCGCACCTGTGGCTGGACGCACGCCACCTCGGCGCCACGTTCTGGGAGCAGCGCTTCCCGACCATCCTGGCCACCGCACGCCGCCACGGCGCCGACCCGGTCACCGATCTGCTGCCGGTGGCGCCGGCGTGCCACTACGCCTCCGGTGGGGTGCGCACCGACCTGCACGGGCGCAGCGACGTCCCCGGCCTCTACGCCACCGGCGAGGCTGCCTGCTCGGGGGTGCACGGCGCGAACCGGCTGGCCTCCAACTCCCTGCTCGAGGGCCTCGTGTTCTCCCGGCGCATCGCCGCCGTGCTCGGCGAGGAGCTGCGGGCCTGGAGCGAGCCCGCGCCCGACCGGCGCACGCCCGGCGCCGTCGACGGCGCGGTGCGCGGCCCGCTGCAGGAGACGATGACCGCGCGCGCCGGCGTGCTGCGCAGTGCCGCGGGCCTCCTCGACGCCGGGCTCCGCCTCGCCGGGCTCGCCGGGCGGGACGCGAGCGAGGTCGCGGTGGAGGCCTGGGAGGCCACGAACCTCCTCACCGTCAGCACCGCGCTCACCCGCGCCGCCCTGGCCCGGGAGGAGACCCGCGGCTCGCACTGGCGCGAGGACCACCCCGGACGCGACGACGCCGGGTTCGCCGGCCACGTCGACGTCCGCCTCGACGAGGACGGCGCCACGGTGCTGGCCTTCGTCGCCTCCCCGCCGACCGACCCGCGGGCCACCCGCGCCGCGGACGCCGAGCCCGCCGGTGACGCCGAGCCCGCCCCGGTCGCCCCGTGATCGCCCGCACACCGCTGGCCGACGTGCCCCCCGCGCTGGTGGCCGAGCTCGTCGAGGCCGGTCTGGACCCCGTCGCGGTGCACGCGCTGGTCGCAGCGGCCGTCGAGGAGGACCTGGTCGGCGGCCCGGTCGCCGACGACGTCACCAGCGCGGCCACGGTGCCTGCGACCGCCCACGGCCGGGCCGTGGTGGCCTCGCGCGACCAGGGGGTCGTCGCCGGTCTCGCGGTCTCGGCGCTGGTCCTGCACCACGTGCTCGGCGACGACGTCCGGATCGCCGACCGGTCGCCCGACGGCACCCGCGTGGAGCCCGGCCAGGTGGTGATGCGCGTCGAGGGGCCCACCCGCGGCCTGCTGACGGCCGAACGCACCGCGCTCAACGTCGCCTGCCACCTCTCGGGCATCGCCACCGCCACCGCACGGTGGGTCGACGCGCTGGCCGGCACCGGCACCCGGGTGCTGGACACCCGCAAGACCCTGCCCGGCCTGCGGGCCCTGCAGAAGTACGCGGTGCGGTGCGGGGGCGGCACCAACCACCGTGTCGGCCTGGCCGACGAGGCCATGGTCAAGGACAACCACGTCCTCGCCGCAGGGGGCGTGGTGGCCGCCTACCAGGCCGTCCGGGCCGCCCGGCCCGGCTTGGCGGTGCACGTCGAGGTCACCGACCTCGACCAGCTGCGGGCGGTGCTCGAGGCCGGGTGCGAGCACGTGATGCTCGACAACATGGATCTGGCCACGACCGCCGAGGCCGTGCGGGTCACCGCCGGGCGCGCCAGCCTCGAGGCGACCGGCCGGATGAGCCTGGAGCGCGCCCGCGCGGTCGCCGAGACCGGCGTGGACCGGATCTCGGTGGGTGCGCTGACGCACTCGGTGAGCGTGCTCGACCTCGGCCTGGACCTCGAGGACCTCCCCGGCCCCCCACCAGCGGCCCCGGCGGCCCGGCGCCCCGGCGCCCCCGGTGGCCCCGGCGTGAGGCTGCTCGCCGCCGACGTCGGCAACGCCCACACCAGCCTGGGCCTGCTCGAGGGCGACGAGGTCGTCGCGCACTGGCGGGTGGCCACCTCGCGTCGCCGCACCGCCGACGAGTGGGCGGTGCTGCTGCGCGGCCTGCTCGGCGAGCGCGCGGCGGGCCTCGACGCGATCGTGTGGTGCGCCTCGGTGCCCGGCGTGCAGCGCGAGTGGCGCGACATGGTCGTGCGGCACTTCGCCGACGTGCCCCACCTCGTCGTCGAGCCGGGCGTGCGCACCGGGCTCGCGGTGCTCACCGACAACCCGCGCGAGGTCGGCGTCGACCGCGTCGTCAACGCGCTCGCCGCCGCCCGGCTCGTCGGGGGGCCGGTGCTCGCCGTCGCGATCGGCGGCACCGCGACCACCGTCGACGTCGTCAACGCGGCCGGCCAGTACGTCGGCGGCGCGATCGCGCCGGGCATCGAGGTCGCCCACGAGGCGCTGGGCCGAGACGCCGCCCAGCTGCGCGAGGTCGAGATCGTGCGCCCCCCCACCGTGATCGCGCGCAACACCGTGCAGGCCGTGCAGTCGGGCCTGGTGCTCGGCGTGGCCGCCCAGGTCGACGGCCTCGTCGCGAGGATGGTCGCCGAGCTCGATGCGGCGTCACCGGGCGCCGCGCCGCCGCGGGTGGTGGCCACCGGCGCGTGGGCGCCGCTGGTGGCCCCCGAGTGCTCCTGCTTCACCGACCACGTCGCGCACCTGACCCTGCGCGGACTGGCGATGGTCTTCGCCCGGGGCGGTCGCTGAGCGATATCGGGGTGCTTTGTCGGCCCTGGCTTTATCGGATGCGAGATAACGCCGGCCCCTCGCCTCGATATCGTGGCGATAATGCGTTCGGAGGGCCCGCTGCGTGCTAATGTGAATTCGCGGTCCGGACGTGTCTGCTCCCCGTCGGATATCGCGCCTTCCTCCGCCTTTCCTCTCCTGAAGAAACGGGTCCCACCGCCATGGCTCAGAAAGTCCACATCGTGCTCGAGGACGACATCGACGGGGGCGAGGCGACCGAGACGGTCGCCTTCGGCCTCGACGGCGCCAGCTACGAGATCGACCTGAACGACGAGAACGCCGCCGCGCTGCGCGAGGCCCTCTCGACCTACGTCGGGCACGGGCGCAAGACGAGCACCGTCCGTCGTGCACGCAAGTCCTCGACGTCCTCGGCGTCCGCCTCCGGCGGCCCGAGCGCCAAGGAGGTCCGGGAGTGGGCCCGCGCGAACGGCCACGAGGTGCCCGACCGCGGCCGCATCCCCGCCGACGTGCGCGAGGCCTACGACGCCGCGACCTGAGACGCCGCACCGGCGGGCGTGTTCGCTGTGAGCGGATCCTCTTGGGGTTCTCACGGGAACGTCTAGGCTGGGAGCGGGGTTGAGACACTCGAAGCCCGATCGCCAGCCCAGACGATCTGGACCCCGTATGCCCCGGAGGAGACGAGAGCGATGTTCGAGCGGTTCACAGACCGAGCCCGCCGGGTGGTCGTGCTGGCCCAGGAAGAGGCCCGCATGCTCTCCCACAACTACATCGGGACCGAGCACATCCTGCTCGGTCTCATCCACGAGGGCGAGGGCGTCGCCGCCAAGGCCCTCGAGAGCCTCGACATCTCGCTGGAGGCCGTCCGCGCTCAGGTCGAGGAGATCATCGGTCAGGGCCAGCAGGCCCCGAGCGGCCACATCCCCTTCACCCCGCGGGCCAAGAAGGTCCTCGAGCTCTCGCTGCGCGAGGCGCTGCAGCTCGGCCACTCCTACATCGGCACCGAGCACATCCTGCTCGGCCTGATCCGCGAGGGCGAGGGCGTGGCCGCCCAGGTGCTGCAGAAGCTCGGCGCCGACCTCAACCGGGTGCGCCAGCAGGTCATCCAGCTCCTCTCGGGCTTCCAGGGCAAGGAGTCCTCGGCCACCGCCGCCACCTCCGGCAGCGGTGCTGAGTCCCCCTCCTCCTCGCTGGTGCTCGACCAGTTCGGCCGCAACCTCACCCAGGACGGGCGCGACGGCAAGCTCGACCCGGTCATCGGGCGCAGCCAGGAGATCGAGCGGGTCATGCAGATCCTCTCGCGGCGCACGAAGAACAACCCCGTGCTGATCGGCGAGCCCGGCGTCGGCAAGACGACGATCGTCGAGGGCCTCGCCCAGGACATCGTCAAGGGCAACGTGCCCGAGACGCTCAAGGACAAGCAGATCTACACCCTCGACCTCGGCGCGCTCGTGGCCGGCAGCCGCTACCGCGGCGACTTCGAGGAGCGCCTGAAGAAGGTCCTCAAGGAGATCCGCACCCGCGGCGACATCGTGCTGTTCATCGACGAGATCCACACCCTCGTCGGGGCCGGTGCGGCCGAGGGTGCCATCGACGCCGCCAGCATCCTCAAGCCGATGCTGGCCCGCGGCGAGCTGCAGACCATCGGCGCGACCACCCTCGACGAGTACCGCAAGTACCTCGAGAAGGACGCCGCGCTCGAGCGTCGCTTCCAGCCCATCCAGGTCGCCGAGCCCTCGATCGCGCACACGATCGAGATGCTCAAGGGCCTGCGCGACCGCTACGAGGCGCACCACCGGGTGACCATCACCGACGAGGCGCTCGTCTCGGCCGCCACGCTGGCCGACCGCTACATCTCGGACCGCTTCCTGCCCGACAAGGCCATCGACCTCATCGACGAGGCCGGCTCGCGGCTGCGGATCCGCCGGATGACGGCGCCCGACGACCTGCGCGAGTACGACGACAAGATCGGCGAGGTGCGCACCCGCAAGGAGGCGGCCATCGACGGTCAGGACTTCGAGGCCGCCGCACGCCTGCGCGACGAGGAGAAGCAGCTCATCCTGACCAGGTCCGAGCGTGAGAAGCAGTGGCGCGCCGGGGACATGGACGACGTCGCCGAGGTCGACGAGGAGCTCATCGCCGAGGTCCTCGCCGTCGCCACGGGCATCCCGATCGTGAAGCTCTCCGAGGAGGAGTCCTCGCGGCTGCTCACCATGGAGGACGAGCTGCACAAGCGGGTGATCGGCCAGGACCAGGCGGTCAAGGCCCTCTCGCGGGCCATCCGCCGCACCCGTGCCGGCCTGAAGGACCCCAAGCGTCCCGGCGGCTCGTTCATCTTCGCGGGCCCCTCGGGCGTCGGGAAGACCTGGTTGTCCAAGACGCTCGCGGAGTTCCTCTTCGGCGACGAGGACGCGCTGATCCAGCTCGACATGAGCGAGTACGGCGAGAAGCACACCGTCTCGCGGCTGTTCGGCTCACCCCCCGGCTACGTGGGCTACGAGGAGGGCGGCCAGCTCACCGAGAAGGTGCGGCGCAAGCCGTTCTCGGTGGTGCTCTTCGATGAGGTCGAGAAGGCCCACCCGGACATCTTCAACTCGCTGCTGCAGATCCTGGAGGAAGGTCGCCTGACCGACTCCCAGGGCCGGGTCGTGGACTTCAAGAACACCGTGATCATCATGACCACGAACCTCGGCACCCGCGACATCGCGAAGGGCCAGAACCTCGGCTTCGCGCAGAGCGGGGACGCGGCCGGCTCCTACGAGCGGATGAAGTCCAAGGTGCAGGAGGAGCTGAAGCAGCACTTCCGTCCCGAGTTCCTCAACCGCGTCGACGAGATGATCGTCTTCCCGCCGCTCTCGCGCGAGCAGATCGTGGCGATGGTCGACAACATGGTCGCCGCCGTCGAGCTGCGGCTGCGTGACCGTGACATGGCCCTCGAGCTGACCCAGGCGGCGAAGAACCTGCTCGCCGAGCGAGGGTTCGACCCGGTGCTCGGGGCCCGCCCGCTGCGCCGCACGGTGCAGCGAGAGATCGAGGACGTCCTGGCCGAGAAGATGCTCTTCGGTGAGGTCGGTCCGGGCCAGGTGATCCTGGTCGACGTCGAGGGTGAGGGGCCGCAGGCCACGTTCACCTTCAAGGGCGAGAAGGTCGGCGCCCTGCCGGACGCCCCGCCGTTCGAGACCGCCGAGGTCGGCGGCCCCGACGAGCAGGGCCCGATCGACGTCCCGCGCGGCAACGGCGACGAGGGCGAGTCCGGCTCGGCCGGCGCCACCGCCCCGCCGGTGGTCTGAGCAGCCCAGCGCCACCTGGTACGACCCGGCACCACCCAGGAGCCCCGGACCGTGAGGTCCGGGGCTCCTGCGCGTCCACGGCCCCGGCGCCGGCGCCGGTTCCCGTCGTGCTCAGGTGATCCCAGGGCCGGAGGCGGGGCCGGAGGCGGGGGTCAGGGCAGGGCGTAGGAGTCGTCGTGGTGGTGCACCGCGAGGCCGTCGGCGACCAGGCCGGCCAGGCATCGGGTGCGCTGCGCGTCCACGCGCCACGCCTGCTCCAGCCGCTCGCTCGGCACGCTGCCGTCGGTCTCGCGCAGCAGGGCCAGCAGCCGGCCGCGGCACTGCCGGTCGGTGCCGGCCCAGGTCTGCGCCCGGCGGGCCGGCCCGTCGTAGGCCGGACGGCCGGCGGCGACCCAGGCGCACTGCGCGCGTACCGGGCAGGCGTCGCACCGAGGGCGCGCGGCGGTGCAGACCAGGGCGCCGAGCTCCATCACGGCGACCGACCAGGTCGCCGCGCTCGGGGCGTCCTGGGGCAGCAGCGCGGCGGCCTGCTCGCGCTCGGCGCGGGTCAGCGAGGCTCCGGGGTGCTCGACACCGCCGACCGCACGACCCAGGACCCGGCGCACGTTGGTGTCCAGCACCACGTGGCGCCGGCCGTGGGCGAAGGTCGCGACGGCCGCGGCGGTGTACTCCCCGACGCCGGGCAGCGCCCGGAGCGCGTCGAGGTCGGCGGGCACCACGTCGCCGTGCTCGGCTGCGATCACGCCGGCGGCCGCGTGCAGGCGCAGCGCCCGCCGGGGGTAGCCGAGCCGCCCCCAGGCGCGCACGGCCTCGCCGGGGCTCTCGACGGCCAGGGCGCTCGGCGTCGGCCAGCGCTCCAGCCACGCCTCGTGCACCGCCAGCACGCGTGCCACCGGGGTCTGCTGCAGCATCAGCTCGGAGACCAGCACCGACCACGCGGAGGCCGACGGCTCGCGCCACGGCAGGTGCCGCGCGTGCTGGTCGTACCACTCCAGGACCGGGGCGTGCAGCGTGCTCACCGCCCCATCCTGGCCCCCGCGGCGCCCGGGGCCGCGGCGGCCCCGGCCGGTGCGGTGTGGCACCGCCACCGGAGCCCGCACGCTGGCTAGCGTGGTCACCATGACGGGGACGACGCGCGGACGCCTGCCCGCAGCGGTGTACTGGCGACGCCGGCTGGTGCTGCTCGCCGTCGTGCTGCTCGTCGTCGTCGGCGCCGTCAGGCTCCTCGGCGGGGGCGACGACGCCTCCGCGGGCGCCGTCAGCCCCGACGCCGGGCAACGACTGGCCGCCCAGGAGTCACCGGCCGCGACGCCGGACGCGCAGGAGACCACGCCGCCCACGGCCGAGGAGCTCGCCGCCGCCCGGGCCCGGGCCGAGGCCCGAGCCGAGCGGAAGGCCCAGCGCCGTGCGGACCGGCAGGCCGAGCGTGCCGCCCGGGCGCCGCTTCCCGAGCCCGAGGGGACCTGCGCCGACGAGGACGTGGTGGTGGCCCCGGTGGTCGACGACGCGGTGGCCGGCCGCGACGTGCGCGTGGTGCTGACCCTGCGCACCCTGGCCGCGACGGCCTGCACGTGGCAGATGTCGCCGGCCCACGTCACGGTGAAGGTGACCTCGGGCGAGGACGACATCTGGTCCAGCCGCGAGTGCCCCCGCCAGCTCGAGCGACAGGAGGTGGTGGTCCGCCGCGACACCACGACCTCGACGTCGATGACCTGGAACGCCCGTCGCTCGCAGCAGGGCTGCCCCGGCAACACCCTGTGGGCCGAGCCCGGGTACTACCACGTGGACGCCGCCTCGCTGGGCGGTGAGCCCCACGACGTGCAGTTCCAGCTGCTCGACCCGGCCGTGATCGCCGCCGAGGAGGCGGCCGCGGCGCCCGAGCCCGAGCCCGCGCCGCGCCGCGGGGCGAGGCAGGACCGGGACGCGACGAGGAAGCAGGACCGCGCCGCCGGCTAGCGCGTCGCGGCCGTCTCAGACGTAGCGCTCGAGGATCGTCGACTCCGCCAGGCGGGACAGGCCCTCGCGCACGTTGCGCGCGCGCAGCTCGCCGACGCCCTCCACGGTCTGGAGGTCGTCGATGCCGGCCGAGAGCAGCTTCTGCAGCGAGCCGAAGTGGTGGACCAGGCGCTCCACGATCGCCGGGGAGAGCCGCGGCACCCGGTTGAGCAGCCGGTACCCGCGCGGCGCGACGGCGCCGTCGAGGTGCTGGCCCGCGCTGAGGCCCAGGACGTGCGCGATCGCGGCCGGGTCCACGAGGTCGGCGGCCGAGAGGGTGGTGAGGGCCTCGAGGAGGTCCTCGGTGGTGCGCTGACCGTGCGGCGTGGCGGCGTAGTCGCGCACCAGGAGGAGCCGGTCGTTCTCCACGCCGGTGACGAGCTCGTCGAGCTGCAGGCGCAGCAGGCGGCCGTCGGTGCCCAGCTGCAGGACGTAGCCCTCGATCTCCCGGGCGATGCGGCTGACCATCTCCAGGCGCTGGGCGACGACCGCGACGTCGCGCACGGTGACGAGGTCCTCGATCTCGAGGGCCGACAGGGTGCTGGAGACCTCGTCGAGGCGCATCTTGTAGCGCTCGAGGGTGGCCAGGGCCTGGTTGGCCCGGGACAGGATCTGTCCGGAGTCCTCGAGGACGTGGCGGGTGTCGCCCACGTAGGCGGCGATGATCTGCATCGACTGCGAGACCGACACGACCGGGAAGCCGGTCTGGCGCGCGACCCGGTCCGCGGTGCGGTGCCGGGTGCCGGTCTCCTCGGAGACGATCGTGTGGTCGGGCATCAGGTGCACCGCGGCGCGCAGGATCCGGGTGAGGTCGCGGTCGACGATGATGGCGCCGTCCATCTTCGCCAGCTCGCGCAGGCCGGTGGAGGTGAAGGGCACGTCGAGCTCGAACCCGCCGGTGATGATGGAGCGGACGACGTCGTCGCAGCCGATGACGATCAGCGCACCGGTGCGCCCGCGCAGGATCCGCTCCAGCCCGTCGCGCAGGGCCGTGCCGGGGGCGAGGGAGGCCAGGGTGTCGCGCAGGCTGGCGGCGGCATCGAGTCGTTCGGTGACCACGGTGCGGTGTCCCTTCGGTGGTGCGCCGACCTGGGGGCACCGGTCGGCTCGGCCCGAGTCTAGGTCATCCCCGCGACCGTCTCAGCGCTCGTCCGCGCTCGTGAGCGAGAGCCGCGGCGAGCCCAGCAGGCCCATCAGCCGCAGGGCGGAGACGGCGTCGGGCGCCTCGACCACCCGCATCCCGTCGACCACCCGGTCGGCCTCGCGGCGGGGGCGTCGCTTCGAGCCTGGCTCCATCGGCACCACCGCCATCCGGAAGCCGAGGCGGGCGGCCTCGGCGACGCGCTGGGGCAGGTCGCGGACCCGCCGAAGCTCGCCCGCCAGACCGATCTCGCCCATCGCCACCACCCCGACCGGGGGCGGGGTGAGCGTCGTGGCCGACACGACGGCCGCGGCCACGGCGAGGTCGCTGGCCGGCTCGGAGAGGCGGGCGCCGCCGACGGTGGAGGCGAACACGTCGTGGTGGTTGAGCGAGACCTTCGCGTGCTGCTGGAGCACCGCGAGGACCATCGCGATGCGGGAGCCGTCGAGGCCCGAGACGGTGCGCCGGGGCCGCTCCAGCGCCGAGGGCGTCACCAGGGCCTGCACCTCGGCCAGCAGCGGGCGGCGGCCCTCCATGGTGACGGCCACACAGGTGCCGGAGACCCGGCCGTGGTGCTCCTCGACGAACAGCCCGGTGGGGTCGGCCACCGCGCGGATGCCCTCCGCGGAGAGGTCGAAGCAGCCGACCTCGTCGACCGGGCCGAACCGGTTCTTCATCGCCCGCACCATCCGGAAGCGGCTCTCGCGGTCGCCCTCGAAGTGCAGGACGACGTCGACGAGGTGCTCGAGGACGCGGGGTCCGGCGATCGAGCCGTCCTTGGTGACGTGGCCGACCAGGACGACGGTGATGTTGCGGGTCTTGGCCACCCTCACCAGGGCGGCCGCGACCTCCTTGACCTGGGTGACCCCGCCCGGGACGCCCTCGGTGCCGGGCGCCGAGACCGTCTGCACGGAGTCCACGACGATCAGCGAGGGCCGGACCTGCTCGACGTGGGTGAGCACGGCGCCGAGGTCGGTCTCGGCGGCCAGGTAGAGCTCGTCGTGGACACCGTCGGTGCGGTCGGCGCGCAGGCGCACCTGGGAGGCCGACTCCTCCCCGGTCACGTAGAGCACCCGGCGCGGCTGCCGTGCCTCGCTGCCGGCCGCGGTGCGGGCCGCGACCTCGAGCAGCAGGGTGGACTTGCCGACGCCGGGCTCGCCGGCCAGCAGGATGACCGCCCCGGGCACGAGGCCGCCGCCGAGGACGCGGTCGAGCTCGGCGACGCCGCTGGAGCCGAACGCGGACTCGGAGACCGAGACCTGCCCGATCGGCACGGCCGGGCTGGTCACGGGGGTGGCTCGGGTGTCGCGTGCCGGCACGGCGGCGGCCTCGGCGACCGACCCCCAGGCCTGGCACTCGCCGCAGCGGCCGACCCACTTGCCGGTCTCCCAGCCGCACTCGCTGCAGCGGTAGGTGGTGCGGGTCCTGCTCGTGGCCTTCGACATGACCACGAACCTAGGCGAGTCCGCCGACACCCGTCGCCCGGGCGACCCACGTCGGGGGAGGGCGACGGGTATCGTGGTTTGGAACGATCCAGAGAGGGGGCCTGGCATGGGTCGCTCCGAGCACCGGGGGCAGCACGGGGGGAGCACGGGCCCGGGCGCGCCGCCGGCCGATTGCACCCGGGGATGCTCAGCGCCCCGCCCACCCTGGCCGACGTCGCCGAGCGGGCCGGGGTCTCACGGCAGACGGTGTCCAACGCCGTGAACAGCCCCGAGCTGCTGCGCCCGGACACCTTGGAACGGGTCCGCGGGGCGATCGCCGACCTGGGGTACCTGCCGAACCGGGCCGCACGCAGCCTGCGCACCCGCTCCTCGCAGCTGATCGGCCTGCGGATCGCGCCGGCGCTCGAGGGCACCGCCGAGGCCACCCTCGACCGGTTCGTGCACTCCTTGGTCGAGGCCTCCCGCGGCGCCGGCTACCACGTGCTGCTCTTCGACGGCGCGGACCGCACCGACCCGCTGTCGGGCTACGACGACCTGCTCCGTGCGACCGCCGTGGACGCCTTCGTGGTCACCGACACCTACCTCGGCAACCCGCAGGCGGGGTGGCTCGAGGAGCGCGGCGCGCCGTTCGTGGCCTTCGGGCGCCCCTGGGACGACCCCGGGGCCACCCACCCGTGGGTCGACGTCGACGGCGCGGCCGGAACGGCGCTGGCCACCGCGCACCTGCTCGAGCGCGGTCACGAGAGGGTCGCCTGGATCGGCTGGCGCAAGGACTCGCGCATCGGCGAGGACCGGCGCTCGGGGTGGAGCCGCACCGTGCGCGAGCGGGGGCTGTCCACGACCGGGATGGCCTCGCGGGTCGAGGACACCGTGGCCAGCGGCCGGGAGGCGGCCGCGGTCCTGCTCGACGAGGCCCGGCCCTCGGCGTTCGTCTGCGCCTCCGACACCCTGGCCATGGGCGTGCTGCAGACGCTCGGCGAGCGTGGCCTCGCCGCCGGGCGGGACGTGGCGGTCGTCGGCTTCGACGACTCCCAGGCCGCCCCGCTGGTCAGCCCCGGGCTGACGTCGGTGCGCCAGCCCCTCGAGCAGGTCGCCGTCGAGGTGGTGCGCGCGCTGCGGGGCACCCTGACCCACCAGCCGCAGCCCGAGCCGGGCCTGCTGCTCACCCCGACGCTGACCCTGCGGGCCTCCAGCGGCTGAGGCTCGCCCGGCCGGCCCTGCGCCGGGCGCCCTCAGGCGCGCTTGACCCACAGGTTGACCGCGTAGTCGACCTCCAGGCCGTCGTGCGCGGACAGGGCCTCCTCGGCGGCCGCGGGCGGCAGCTCGACCCGCACCACCGCCTCGAGGTCGGCGCGGGTGGCGAAGCGCCAGCCCATGTCGACGCCGACGCGCGTCCAGCCGTGGGTGGACCAGAACCGCTCGACCTCCTCGGGCGGGGGCAGGCGCGGGTAGCCGCGGCGGAACCACGCCCCGAAGGTCGAGCGGGAGGCGTCGTTGTCGACGACCATCGCGCACCCGCCGCGGCGCAGCACGCGGTCGACCTCGGCCAGGCCCGGCTCGCAGCCGGGACCGAAGAAGTAGGCCCAGCGCGCGTGCAGCACGTCGACGCTGGCCGTGGGCAGCGGGACGTCCTGGGCCACGCCCTCCCGCACGTCGACGCGCGCCAGGCCGCGGGTCCGCCGGCGGGCCAGCGAGACCAGTGCGGGGTGTGGCTCGACCCCGACGACGCTGGCCGCGTCCTCGGCGAACACAGGGAGGTGGAAGCCCGCGCCGCAGCCGAGGTCGAGCACGGTGCGCCCGGCCCAGTCGGCGGTCCCGCGCATCGTCGCCCACAGCCGACCGTCGGGGTCGGCGGCGCGGTTCTCGATCTCGTAGGTGGTGGTGTGCCGCCAGATGTTCGGGCTGGGCACCGCGCCGTGCAGCACCGTGGGTGGCTCGTGAGGAGTCCGGCTCAGATGCGCACGAGGCCGCGGGGGGTGTGGAACTGGGCGGCCAGGATGCCGGGGGTGCCGTGCGGGGCGACCCAGTCGACCTTGACGTCCTCGAGGGGCGACTCGACGGGTTCGCCGAGCCACTCGCCGACCCGGTTCGGGTCGCCGGCGATCTCCAGGCAGGCCAGCGAGTGGGTGCCGGCCGCGCCGGCGCCGGGGTGCAGCTCGGGGGTCTCCCAGGCCACGAAGAAGGGCAGCTGGGGGTCGCTGATCAGGCCGTGGACGCCGATCTGGCGCCAGCGCAGCTCCACGCCGTCGGGGCGGTGCCGGTTGCCGGCCACGGCGGGTCGGCCGAGCCTCTTCTCCACCGCGGCGAGGTCGTCGGTGGCCACCACCCAGCCGAGCCAGCCGCCGCCGAGCTCGGAGCGGGCGCGCACCGCCTGGCCGAACGGCGCCTTGCCCGAGGCCGGGTGGTCGAGCACCTCCACGACCTCGAGGTAGGTGCCCTCGGCGAGCGGCAGCACCATGTTGCGGGTACCGAACCTGGGGTGGACCCCGCCGTCGAGGAAGGAGGTGCCCAACAGGTCCCCGAGCCGCGCCGCGGTGGCCCGCAGTCCGTCGGGTCCGGCCGCGTACGAGACGTGATCGAGGCGCATGCCGTGATTGTGCGCACCCTCCGAAGGTCCCGGTACACCGGGGTCAGGGTGTCTCGACGTCAAGAGAGACGGCGTCGGGCTCAGGCCGGGTCGGCCGGGTGCCGGGTGCGGGCGGGGCGGGCCGCGAGGTGGTCCTCGCAGTGGCCGACCAGCGCGTCGTAGGCGCCCTGTCCCATCAGGGCCACCAGCTCCGCGCGGTGGCTGAGGTAGACCGGCTCCGGCGCGTCGTGGGCCTCGGTGCTGCCCGAGCAGTACCAGTCCAGGTCGTGCCCGCCCGGGCCCCACCCGCGGCGGTCGTACTCGCCGATGGAGACCTCGGTGTAGGAGGAGCCGTCGACGCGCTCGACCTCGCGGAAGGTGCGGCGCATCGGCAGCTGCCAGCACACGTCGGGCTTGGTCTCCAGCGGCTCGCGGCCCTGGGCCAGCGCGAGGGCGTGCAGCGCGCAGCCGGCGCCGCCGGCGAAGCCCGGGCGGTTGGAGAACACGCAGGCGCGCTGGCCCTCGACGTCGACCACCCTGGTCTTGCGCTCGCCGTCCTCGACCTCGACCCAGTCGGCCTCGGCGGCCGCCCGTCCCGGGTGGCCCTGCCAGAGCGTCTCGTCGAGCTGGGACACGAAGCCGGCCACCCGCTGCTCGTCGTCGGCGTCGGCGAAGTGCGCGCCCAGGGTGCAGCACCCCGAATCGGGGGAGTCGGCGTAGATGCCCGCGCAGCCCTGGCCGAAGATGCAGCGGTAGCGCGAGGTCAGCCAGGTCAGGTCGCACCGCATCGTCTCGTCGGCGTCCTCGGGGTTGACGAACTCCACGAACGCACGGGGGAACACCAGGTCGACCTCGGGCACCGCGCCAGCCTACGGGCGGTCCTCGCGGGCTAGGGTCGGCCCCATGCGTCTCGGGGTCCTCGACATCGGGTCGAACACCGGCCACCTGCTGGTGGTCGACGCCCACGACGGCTCGGCCCCGCTGCCGGCCTCCAGCCACAAGCAGCGGCTGCGCCTGGCCGAGCACCTCGACACCGACGGCTCGGTGAGCCGTAGCGGCATCGACGCGCTGACGGCCTTCACCGCCGAGGCGGTGGCCGTGGCCGAGGACAAGGGCTGCGAGGAGATGCTGCCCTTCGCGACCTCCGCGGTGCGCGACGCGCGCAACTCCGAGGAGGTGCTCGCCCACGTCGCCCGCGAGACCGGCGTGCAGATCCCGGTGCTCTCCGGCGAGGACGAGGCGCGCCTGACCTTCCTGGCCGTGCGGCGCTGGTTCGGCTGGTCGGCCGGCCGGCTGGCGGTCTTCGACATCGGCGGCGGCTCGCTCGAGATCGCGGGCGGCACCTCCGAGCTGCCCGACGTCGCCTGGTCGCTCCCGCTCGGCGCGGCCCGCCTGGCCCGCTCCTTCTTCGCCCAGGAGCCCCCCGACGCCGAGGGCCTGCGGGTGCTGCGCCGCACGATCCGCGCGGAGATCGCCCGCGACGCCGGCCACCTGCTGCGTCCCGGCGCCCCGCACCGCGCGGCGGCGACGTCGAAGACCTTCCGCTCCCTGGCCCGGATCTGCGGGGCCGCTCCGTCGGCCGACGGCCCGCTGGTGCCGCGCACGCTGCCGCTGGCCGAGCTGCGGGCCCGGATCCCCGAGCTGGTCGCCCTGGAGCCGGCGGCCCTGGCGGCGCTGCCGGGCGTCTCGTCGAGCCGGACCCACCAGATCGTGCCGGGTGCCCTGGTCGCGGAGGCGTGCATGGACATCTTCGACCTCGAGGCGCTCGAGATCTGCCCGTGGGCGCTGCGCGAGGGCGTCATCCTCGAGCGCATCGACCGGCTCGCCGGCTAGGTGCGCCGATGAACCGGATCGGCCTGTCCACCTCCTCGGTCTACCCCGAGTCGACCGCGCACGCGTTCTCCTACGCCGCGTCCCTGGGCTACGACGCGGTCGAGGTGATGGTCGGCATGGACGCGCTGAGCCAGCAGGTCTCCGCGGTCAGCCAGCTCTCGGCCCACCACGAGGTCCCGATCAGCGCGGTGCACGCGCCGTGCCTGCTGTTCACCCAGCGCGTGTGGGGCACCGAGCCGTGGGGCAAGCTCGAGCGCTCGGCCGAGATGGCCCACGAGGTGGGCGCCGAGGTCGTCGTCGTGCACCCGCCGTTCCGCTGGCAGAAGGACTACGCCCGCGGTTTCGTGACCGGCATCGCGGCGCTGGAGGAGTCGACCGGCATCGCGTTCGCGGTGGAGAACATGTACCCGTGGCGGGCCTCCTCGCGTCGCGGGATCGAGATGTACCTCCCCGGCTGGGACCCCTCGGGGGAGTCCTACGCCCACACCACCGTCGACCTCTCCCACGCCGCGATCGCCGGCGACGACCCGACCGAGATGGCCCGGCGGCTCGGCTCGCGGCTGCGTCACGTGCACCTCACCGACGGGTCGGGCTCGGCCAAGGACGAGCACCTGGTGCCCGGACGGGGCGCGACGGGGGCGGCCGGGTTCCTGCGCCACCTCGCCTCGGTGGGCTTCGCCGGCGAGGTCGTGCTGGAGATCAACACGCGCCGCTGCCGCACCCGAGCCGAGCGGGAGGCCGACCTGCGCGAGTCGCTGGACTTCGCCCGCGAGCACCTGGCGTGAGCCAGCACGGCGCCGGCTCGCGCCGCGGGCGCCGACGCGGCGCGCCCGACACCCGGGCCGCGATCCTCGCCGCGGCGCGGGCCCGCTTCGCCGAGGTCGGCCACGCCGGCGCCTCGATGCGCTCGATCGCCGCGGCCGCGGGCGTGGACCCGGCCCTGCTGCACCACTACTTCGGCAGCAAGGACGACCTGTTCGTGGCGGCGCTCCCGCTGCCCGTGGACCCGCGCACGCTGGTCGAGGAGGTCGTGGCCGGGGGTCGGGACGGGGCGGCCGAGCGGCTCGTGCGGGCCTTCGTCACCGTCTGGGAGGACCCTGACTCGCGGGCGAGCCTGCTGGCGCTGCTGCGCGGCACCTTCGAGCCCGCCGGCCGGCGTCTGGTGGGCCGGGGCCTGGTGCCGGCCCTGCTGCTGCCGGTCGGCACGGGGCTGGGGGTCGACGAGCCCGAGCGGCGGATGTCGCTGGTGATCAGCCAGCTCATCGGGGTCGCGGTCACCCGCTACCTCGTAGGCCTCGACGAGATCGTCGCCCTCTCCGCCGAGGAGGTCGTGGCGACCTACACCCCGGTCGTGCACCGCTACCTGTTCGACGACCTGCCCACCGGCTGATCCCGCCCTGGGGTTGCGGCCGGGCGGGCCCCGTCGCACAATTCATCATATGGTGAAAAACGTCGTCGAGGTCCGGGGCCTCACCGTGGTGCGCGGCGGTCGCACCGTCCTGGACGGCCTCGGCCTCGACCTGGGCGGCGGCGTCACCGGCCTGCTCGGCCCCTCGGGCTGCGGCAAGACCACCCTGATCCGCTGCCTGGTCGGGGTGCAGCAGGTGACCGGGGGCACCGTGCGGGTGCTCGGCGAGGCCGCCGGGAGCCCCGCCCTGCGCGACCGCGTCGGGTACCTCACCCAGGCCGCCAGCGTCTACGACGACCTCACCGTGGTCGAGAACCTGAGGTTCTTCGCCCGCGTCCTGGGCTGCCCCCGCGCCGACGTCGACCGTGTCACCGACGCCGTGGGCCTTGCCGACCACAGCGCCAGCGTGGTGCGGGCCCTGAGCGGCGGCCAGCGGTCCCGGGTGAGCCTGGCCGCCGCACTGCTGGGCCACCCCGACCTGCTCGTCCTCGACGAGCCCACCGTCGGCCTCGACCCGGTCCTGCGTCGCGAGCTGTGGGGGCTCTTCCACACCCTCGCCGACGCCGGCGCCGCGCTGCTGGTCTCCAGCCACGTGATGGACGAGGCCGAGCGGTGCGACCGGTTGCTGCTGATGCGCGAGGGCCGGGTGATCGCCGACGGGACGCCCGCGGCGATCTGCGAGGAGGTCGGCGCCGCCGACGTCGAGGCGGCCTTCCTGAGCATCGTCGAGGCGGCGGCGTGAGCCCCCGGGTCACCCTCGCCGTGGCCGGCCGGGTGCTGCTGCAGCTGCGCCGGGACCGGCGCACCGTGGCGATGCTCCTGCTCGTGCCGGTCCTGCTGCAGACCCTGCTGTGGTGGGTCTACCTCGACGCCGGCGCGGTCTTCGACCGGGTCGGCCCGGGCCTGCTGGCGGTCTTCCCGTTCGTGGTGATGTTCCTGGTCACCAGCGTGACCACCCTGCGTGAGCGGTCCTCGGGCACGCTGGAGCGGCTGCTCACCCTGCCGGTGGGCCGCCTGGACCTGCTGCTGGGCTACGCGCTGGCCTTCGGCCTCGCCGCCACCGTCCAGGCCGCGCTGGCCGTCGGGGTCAGCGTCGGGCTGCTGGGGCTCGAGGTCGCGGGGCCGACGTGGCTGCTGGCCGTGGTCGCGGTGCTCGACGCGGTGCTCGGCACCGCCCTGGGCCTGCTGGTCTCGGCGTTCGCCCGCACCGAGTTCCAGGCGGTGCAGTTCATGCCTGCCTTCGTGCTCCCCCAGCTGCTGCTGTGCGGCCTGCTGCTCCCGCGCGAGCAGATGCCCGGCGTGCTCTCGGCGGTCTCCGACGCGCTGCCGCTGTCCTACGCGGTGGACGCGATGTCCCGGCTGAGCGGCTCGACGGACACCGGACAGGTCTGGGCCGACCTCGGCGTGGTGGCGGTCTTCACGGTCCTCGCGCTCGCCGTGGGCGCTGCGACCCTGCGTCGCCGGACGCCCTGAGCGATCCCGCCGGGCCGGGCCCGTCACACCGGCAGCCCGCCCCCGCGGCGCGGGGACGGGCTGCCGCGGCCGCCTGTGGCCGGGTGCGCCGGCCTCAGGCCTCGATGGCCACGGTCTCGTCGGTGGGCTCGCTGCCGGACACGGCGATCTTGTGCGGCTTGGCCCGCTCGGCCACCGGCACGCGCAGGCGCAGGACGCCCGCCTCGTAGGTGGCCTCGACGCGGTCGAGGTCGAGGTTGTCGCCGAGCACGAGCTGGCGGCTGAAGGTGCCGGTCGGGCGCTCGGAGGCCAGGCGCTCGCCGTCCTGGTCTCGCGGCGGACGCTCGGCGCGGACGGTGAGCACGTTGCGCTCGACGTCGACGTCGATCTCCTCGCGCGCCACACCGGGCACGTCGAGCTCGATGACGACGTGGTCGGCCTCGCGCCAGGCGTCCATCGGCAGGGCGGTCGGCAGGGCGGTCGAGCGGCCCGAACCCCAGACCTGCTGGGTCAGGCGGTCGAGTTCGCGGAACGGGTCGGTGGTGCGGAGCAGCATGGGGTCCTCCTCGGGGATGTCGTGGTCGGACGGCGCCTGGACCGCCGCCGGTACCTGTATCAACGGGTACAGGTTTGTTATATTCCGCAAAGTCGGTCGATGCAAGTCGCAGGAGGTCATGTGGTCCGGCAGCGCGGGGTGTACGCGATCTCGGTCGCGGCCCGGATGGTGCGCATGGAGGTGCAGAACCTGCGCGTCTACGAACGGCGTGGGCTGCTCGCCCCGCAGCGCAGCGACGGCGGCACGCGGTTGTACTCCGAGGCCGACATCGCGGTCCTGCACCGCATCCGCGACCTGCTCGCCGAGGGCCTCAACCTCGTCGGCGTCGGGCGGGTGATCCGGCTCGAGGACGAGGTGCTGCGCCTGCGGGCCGACAACCGGCGTCTGCGCGCGGCCGCGGGCGAGCGACCCTAGCCAGAGGTCCGGGCCCCGGGTCGTCGACCGCGGCGGGTCGGCAGCTCGACGTCGTGCCCCAGCTCGGCCGCCCCGTCCCCCCCACGCTCGGCGTCGGCCCGCAGTCGCTCGGCCAGGCGGCCGGCCCAGGGTGCGGCGCTGAGGCCGTGCGCGAACACGCTGAGCAGCACGGTGAGCACGGCGACGTCCGCGACCAGCTCGACCCCGGGGGCGTCGAGCTCGTCGAGGGCGAGCAGCACGAACAGGATCGAGGCGAGGCCGCGCGGACCGAACCACGCCAGGAACACCCGCGTGCGCAGGCGGGTCCCCGAGCCGGCCAGGGCGAGCAGCACCGGGAGCATCCGCACCACGGTGAGCGAGGCCAGCGCGTAGAGCAGGCTCGTCCAGCCCAGGTCCACCCGCGGGCCGGCCAGCGCCGCGCCGAAGACCAGGAAGGTGACCACGGTGAGCAGCTCGCCCTCGTCCTGGCTGAACTCCTGCACGCCCGCGGTCTCCTCGCGCGCCACCCGGCCGAAGGCGAGCCCGGCCACGAAGGCGGCCACGAACCCGTTGCCGCCGAACAGCTCGGCGCCGGCGAACGCGGCCGCGGCGACCGCGAGCGTGGCCAGCTGGCGCCAGGCGCCCTCGACCCGACCCGCGAGCACCGCGCTGCGCTGGGCGCGGGCGCCGACGACCCCGGCGAGCAGGCCGCACGCCAGGCCGAACCCGAGCTGGCGCGCCACGAACGCGAGGAGCTCACCGCTCCCGCCCGGGTCGGCCTCGGCCGCGGCCAGCGCGATCGCCACCGTCACCAGCGGGGCGGCGATGCCGTCGTTCAGCCCGCTCTCCACGTTCAGGCTCTGGCGCACGCGCACCGGCAGTCGGTGGTCGCTGACCACGGCCTGGCCCAGGGCGGCGTCGGTGGGCGCGAGGATGGTCGCGAGCAGCAGCGCCTCGCCGAAGGTCAGCCCGTCGAGCAGGAGCAGGGCGAGCAGGGTGCCGGCCAGCACGGTCAGCGGCAGGCCGACCACGAGCAGGCGCACCGGGATGCCGGCGTAGCGACGCAGCGCGCCGAGGTCGATGCGCGCGGCGTCGGTGAACAGCACCAGGACCAGCGTGGCCTCCACCAGCGCCTGGGCGGGCTCGCCCTCGAAGGTGACGTCGAACCACGCCGCGCCCGCCGAGCCGACGAGCAGGCCGACGGTGGTGAACACCATCGGCGCCGTCACCGGGGTGCCGGTGAGGCGCCGGGAGACCAGGGCGAAGCCGAGCACGGCCAGGGCGATGATGAGCAGCTCGATCACGGTGGCTCCTGGGTCTCGGGTCCGCCGGCGGTGACGCCGTCGTCGACTCGGTCCCCGAGTATGGCGTGGCCCGATCGCCGGGTGGGCCGCGGCGCCGGGGCGAGGGACGAGCAGGCGGGGCGGCCCCGGGTGCGGCACCGGCCGCAGCACTCGGACGACGACCCGACGCTGGCGGGCGCACCCTGACCGACGAGCGCGCCCTGGTGCTCGTCCGTCCCGACGACTCACCGGCGTCAGCCGGTGCGCGGTGCGCGGTGCGCGGTGCTGGGGGCGGCTCAGGCGTCCTGGCAGGCCGCCGACGCGGCCGCGTAGGCCTCGGAGTCGGGCCCGCCGACCTGCACCGTCTCGCCGAGGACCGCGAAGTACTCGTCGCCGAACGTGGTGAGCTGGCTGCCGTCGCCGCAGTCGGTGGCGACCAGCGGCTGCAGCGAGCCGGCCTCCTCGCAGCCGGTGTAGTCGGCCGGCACCGCGGTGCCCTCCGACCAGACGTCGGAGCAGGCCGGGGCGCGGCCCGCGGCGGAGTTCTCGTTGGTGTCGGCCTGCATCTCGTTGCCGCAGCCGGTCAGCGAGAGACCGAGGGCCAGCAGGAGGGCGGGGGCGGCGGTGGACGGTCGCATGACGTCGAGGCTAGCCAGCACCATCGGGTGAGGAGTCGCGCTCGCGCTCGGCACCGGGCAGGCGGCCGCGGTGGGCCCGCCGAACGGACAGTGGTGCCCGCGCCCGCGTCGCCCCGACGCATCGTCGCAGGTCACGGCGTCGATCCCGCGGCCGCGGGGGCTTACTGTCCGTCGGTGGGCACCCGAGCGGCGCGACGGCGCCTAGAGTCCGACGCCGTGGACGACCAGGAGCAGCGCGCGCCCTACGACCCGATGCCCCACGGGCCGGACGAGGTCGGCGTCGGCCCGTGGCCGGGCGGTGAGGGCGCCTGGCCGGAGGACCCCCGCTACGACCCCGACCTGCTGCGCGTCGGCGACCGGCGCAACGTCGTGGACCGCTACCGCTACTGGACGGTGGCCGCGATCGTGGCCGACCTCGACACCCGCCGCCACGACTTCCACGTCGCCATCGAGAACTGGCGCCACGACTTCAACATCGGCACGATCGTGCGGACCGCCAACGCGTTCCTGGCCGCCGAGATCCACATCGTCGGAAACCGCCGCTGGAACCGGCGCGGCGCGATGGTCACCGACCGCTACCAGCACGTGCGGCACCACCCCACGCCCGAGAGCCTCGCCGCCTACCTCGCCGAGCGGGACGTCACGCTGCTCGGCATCGACAACCTGCCCGGCTCCGCCCACCTGGAGACCCTCGCCCTGCCCCGCCGGACGTGCTTCCTGTTCGGCCAGGAGGGCCCGGGGCTGTCGCAGGCGGCCCGCGCGAGGTGTGACGGCACCTTCTCGATCGCCCAGTTCGGCTCCACCCGCTCCATCAACGCCTCCGCCGCGGGCGCCATCGCGATGCACGCCTGGGTCCGCACCCACGCCGACCTGGGCGACGACGCCACCTGGCGGGGCTGACAGGCCCGTCAGACCGCGGCGGCGACGTCGGCCAGAAGACGGCGGTGGGTCAGCTCCACGACGACCTCGCGGGCGGGGAGGTCGCTCACGACGTAGGCGGTGCCGAGCAGTCCGCGGGGCTCGAAGGAGATGGCCAGGGTCAGCACGCAGGAGGACGCGCCGCTGCCGGCCACCGAGAGCTCCATGCGCACCGTGCCGGGGGCGCGGACGCGGGCGACCATCGCGAGGCGGTGGGCGGTGTGGTCGACCTCGACGACCTCCCAGAACCCGACGTGGTCGCCCCTCTCGAGGAGGGGACGGTCCGGCAGCGGCCACCGGCGGCCCCTGCCCAGCGCGAGACGGTCGAGGCCGCCGCGCACCACGAACGGCGCCGCGTCGGCGTACCAGGTCTGGCCCCGCTCGTCGCCGTGGGCGCGGGCGGCGACGGCCCACAGCCTCGCGGCGGGCATCTCGAGCGTGGCGGAGCGGGAGCTGCGGTTCAGGGTGGGGAAGGCGCGCACCCGGCGAGCCTACGGCGGGTCGCTCACACCTCCTGGTCGGCGAGCAGGGCGGTAGACGCTCCCGTCCGCGGGGTGTGGCTCGTGACCGGGCCGCCGACGCCGCCGGCGCCGTCGCCGGCGTGCTCACCCGTGCGGCGCAGGAGCCTGGTCGACGTTGACCGTCGGCGTGCCGTCGCCCGCCCGGGCGATGACGGCCAGCGACGCCTCCTCGCCCGGGTTCGACTCGCGGTGCACGGTGTGGGCCGGCACCTCGACGTAGTCACCGGGGTGGGCGTCGACGTGGCCCGGCACGCCCTCGCACTCCAGACGCAGCACGCCGCGCACCACGTACAGGGAGGAGACGTTGGTGTGGTGGTGGTGCCAGGCCGAGACGGCGCCGGGCTCGGTGACGACCTGGCCGGCCCACAGGCCGGGCACCGCGAACGCCTGGTGGCGGGTCATCCCGTCGGTGGGGTCGGCCTCGACGAGCCCTTCGGCGCGCACCACGCGCACGGGGTGGGCCGGGGGTCCGCTCGTCTCGCTCACGTGGTCACCCTAGGGGTGGCGCGCGCCACACGCACTAGGGTGGACGAGCACCGCACTGACCCGCCGGAGGAGATCACGCATGCCCATCGCCACCCCTGAGAAGTACGCCGAGATGCTCGACACCGCCAAGGCGGGCGCCTACGCCTTCCCCGCGATCAACGTCTCGTCCTCGCAGACCCTGAACGCCGCGCTCAAGGGCTTCGCCGACGCGGGCTCCGACGGCATCATCCAGGTCTCCACCGGCGGTGCGGAGTACTTCTCCGGCCAGGGTGTCAAGGACATGGTCACCGGGTCGGCGGCCTTCGCCGCGTTCGCCGCCGAGGTGGCCGCGAAGTACCCGGTCAACATCGCGCTGCACACCGACCACTGCCCCCAGGACAAGCTCGACGGCTTCGTGCGCCCGTTGCTCGACCTCTCCCGCCGGCGCGTGCAGAACGGCCAGGCGCCGCTGTTCCAGTCGCACATGTGGGACGGCTCCGCGGTGCCGCTGGAGGAGAACCTGCAGATCGCCGAGGACCTGCTCGCCACGTGCATCGAGGCCCGGATCATCCTCGAGATCGAGGTCGGTGTCGTCGGTGGCGAGGAGGACGGCGTGGAAGCCGAGATCAACGACAAGCTGTACTCCACCCCCGAGGACGCGATCGCCACCGCCAAGGCCCTCGGGTACGGCGAGCAGGGCTACTACATGACCGCGCTGACCTTCGGCAACGTGCACGGCGTCTACAAGCCGGGCAACGTCAAGCTGCGCCCGTCGGTGCTCAAGGACGCCCAGGAGGCCGTGGTCAAGGAGTTCTCCCTCGACGAGGGCGCCAAGCCCTTCCACCTCGTCTTCCACGGCGGCTCGGGCTCCTCGGCCGAGGAGATCTCCGAGGCCCTGGACTACGGCGTGGTGAAGATGAACGTCGACACCGACACCCAGTACGCCTTCACCCGCCCGATCGCGGGCCACATGCTCGCCCACTACGACGGCGTGCTGAAGATCGACGGCGAGGTCGGCAACAAGAAGGTCTACGACCCGCGCGCCTGGGGCAAGGCCGGCGAGGCCGGCATGTCGGCCCGCGTCGGCGAGGCGTGCGAGAACCTGCGCTCCTCGGGCCGCTCGATCCGATGAGGCCCCGGTCGGGGAGGATGGGTCCATGACCCACCAGGACCTGATGGCCGGACCGCCTGCCACCCACCTTCCCGAGGATCCCGCCTCCGCGGACCTCACCGCCGGCCTCACGCCCACCGAGGTCGTCCGCCGCCACCCCGCCTCGCCGGCGGCCTGGGCCGCGCTCGCGGTCGAGGCCTCCCGCGAGGAGGGCAGCACCGACGACGTGACCGTCTACGCCTACTCCCGCGTGGGGTACCACCGGTCGCTGGACATGCTGCGCCGCAACGGCTGGAAGGGTCACGGCCCGGTGCCGTGGGAGCACGAGCCCAACCGCGGCTTCCTGGTCTGCCTGAGCCTGCTCGCGCTCACCGCCCGCGCGATCGGCGAGAGCGCCGAGTGGGAGCGCTGCTCGGAGTTCCTGCGCGACTCCAGCCCCACCGCCTACGAGGTCCTGCTCGGCGACGTCGCCGAGGGCTGAGCGCGCGCCCCGGGGTCCTCGGCGGCCGGCCCCTCAGCCGGGCGGGGTGAGCAGCCGCCGCAGCCGCTCGGCGCCCAGCGCCAGGAACAGCGTCGGCAGCCGGGGTCCGCGCTCGGCGTCGACGAGCAGGGCGTAGAGCAGGCCGAAGAACCGCTTCTGGTCGGCCTTGACCTGCTCGGTCGGGGCGTCGTGGAGACCGAGACCCCGGTGGAGCTTGGGCACGCCGTAGAGCAGGGTCGTGGTCTCGGCGAGCTCGAGGCGGTCCGGCATCCGGTCGACCAGGTGGCGCAACCAGCGCTCCTCGTCCTCGTCGAGGTGCTCCAGGCGCTCGGCGTCCGGCTCGGAGCGCACCGTGGTGCGCTCGGTCTCGGGCACGTACTCGGTCACCCAGGTCGTGGCCCGGCCCAGCCGGGGCTGGAGGTCGTCGACGGAGGCGTGCTCGTGGCCGGAGTCGGCGACGATCCGGCTGATCAGGTCGACGTCGCCGGCGGTGACGTCGGCCACCGAGGAGAGCAGGCGGAACGGCGCGACGACGGCGGGCACGGGCAGGGTGCCGGCCGTGGTGGTCGCGCTGGCGCGCTCGAAGGCCAGCACCTGGGCGTCACGACGCTCGGGGTCGGCCGCCTTGCGGGTCAGGGCGTCCCACTCGTCGTAGAGGCGCACCACCTCGGGGCCGAAGTCGACGGTGAAGGCCTGCTTGGGCGCGCGGCGCACGTAGAGCCAGCGCAGCACCGGCGCCTCGAGGATGCGCAGGGCGTCGGCGGCGGTCGGGACGCCGCCGGCCGAGGAGGACATCTTCACCTGACCGCCGGCGCCGACGAAGGAGTAGCCGACGAACGACGGCGCGCGGCCGCCGTAGAGGCGCACGAGGTCCTTGCCGACGGTGTACGACGACCCGGGGCTGGCGTGGTCGACGCCCCCGGGCTCGAAGTCGACGCCCTCGACCGACCAGCGCATCGGCCAGTCGACCTTCCACACCAGCTTGCCCTCGTCCTGGGTGGCGAGGTTCGTGGTGGCGGAGAACCCGCACGACGTGCAGGTGTAGTCCAGGTCGGTGCTCTTGTCGTCGTAGGCGGTGAGCCCGGTCGTGTCGCGCCCGCACGCGCGGCAGTACGGCTTGAACGGGAACCGGGCGAGGTCGCCGCCCCGGGCGGTGGGCTCGTCGTCGACGGCCACCGAGTCGGCCAGCGCCTCGGCCTCCTGCACCCCGACCTCGCGCTCGACGGGGGCCGCGGCCTTCGTGCGGTACCGGGCCAGCACGGCCTCGACCTCGTCGCGGCGACGCACCGCGAGCAGGACCTGCTCGCGGTAGGCGCCGGCGCGGTAGCGCTCGGTCTGGGAGACCTCCTCCATCTCCACGCCCATCTCCCGCAGCGAGTCGCGCAGCGGGGCCTTGAAGTGCTCGGCCCAGGACCCGTGGCAGCCCCACGGGTCGGGGACCGCCGACAGGGGGCGGCCGATGTGCTCGGCCCACGACGCGTCCACCCCGGCCGGCACCTTGCGGAACCGGTCGTAGTCGTCCCAGGAGTGCAGGTGACGCACCGGGAGGCCGCGACGGGCGATCTCCTGCGACACGAAGTGCACGGTGAGGAACTCCCGCAGGTTGCCCAGGTGCACCGGGCCCGAGGGGCTGGCCCCCGAGGCGCACGTGATCATCGTCGGGTCGTCACCGGCGTGCCGCACGGCGTCGTCGGCGGCACGCGTCACCCAGTCGTGGGGAGCGCCCTGCTGCTTGCCTCGCTGACGTGCCATGAGGCGCAGGCTATCGAGCGGGCCGCTCCGCCTGACCCCCGCACCGCGCGGCGCCGCCCACCGTGCGGCGGAGCCTGGTTCTCGGGCTGCTGGGCTCAGGGCAGGACCATCCGGTACGCGGCCGGCTCGAGCCGCCAGCTGCGCGAGCGCTCCGGGCCGTCGATCTCGCCGTCCGCGCTGACCCAGAACTCCTCGCCGGCCACCGACACCGTCGCGCCGCGCAGGTAGTCGACGTCGTCGCGCTCCCGGTGGCGCCCGACCGCGAGGCCGCCGGCGTAGCCGAGGCGGGCCAGCGGACCGGCGGCGCGGGAGATCATCACGTCCATGTGGCCGTCGCTGGCGTCGGCGTCCGGCACCAGCTCCGTGCCGCCGCCCACCGAGCGGCCGTTGCCGACCGCCAGCATCAGGGTGGGGTGGTCGAAGTCGTTCACGACCCGGCCGTCGACCTCGACCCGCAGCCGCACCACCGGCGGGTTCCAGGCGGTGATCGCCGCCCCGATGGGGTATCCGAGCTTGCCGAGGTTGGCCTTCTTGTAGCCGATCGAGCCGAGGCGGTGCTTCCAGCGAACCGACCGCCGGCTGGCCGCGGCGCCGGCCCCGATGTGGACGCTGTTGACCACGATGGTGCCGCGGTCGTCGACGATGAGGTCCATCGGGCGCGGGGTCCCGTCGAGCAGCACGGACGCGGCGTCCTGGAGGTCCAGGGGCAGGCCGTTGCTGCGGGCGAAGTCGTTGCCGGTGCCCACCGGCAGCAGGCCGATCACGGTGCTGCCGAGGTCGTGGCGCCGGTGCAGTGCGGAGAGCACGGCGTGCAGGCTGCCGTCGCCGCCGGCGACGACCACGCGGCGGCTGCCGGCCCGGTGCAGGACCCCGTCGAGCTCGCCGGGGTTGGAGGTGGCCGCCACCTCGACCGAGGCGTGCTGGCGCAGCACGCCGAGCGCGGTGTCGAGACGTTCGGCGTCGGAGGTCCCGGCCCCGGCGTTGGCGATGACCAGCAGGGGCTCCGACATGGCTCCAGTGTGCCCGGTCGGTCGCACCGTCACCGGGCCCGCCTCCCCGCGGGCGCAGCTCACCGAGACGGGGACGGTGCCCTTCTTTGGTAGCGTGACGCCGCAAGAGCCCCGGCGCTGGTGCGCGGGGGCTCTCGGCATGAGCAGCCGGTGCCGGGACCGCAGCCACGTACCGCATACCTCCAGGAGCATGATGCCCGCCATCGCCATCATCGGCGCCCAGTGGGGCGACGAGGGGAAGGGCAAGGCCACCGACCTGCTCGGCAGCCGCGTCGACTACGTCGTGAAGTTCAACGGCGGCAACAACGCCGGCCACACCGTCGTCATCGGTGAGGAGAAGTACGCCCTCCACCTGCTGCCCAGCGGGATCCTCTCGGCCAACTGCACCCCGGTCATCGGCAACGGCGTCGTCGTCGACGTCGAGGTCCTCTTCGCCGAGCTCGACGCCCTCGAGGCCCGCGGCGTGGACGTGGCCAAGCTCAAGGTGAGCGCCAACGCCCACGTCATCGCCAGCTACAACCGCAGCGTCGACAAGGTCACCGAGCGCTTCCTCGGCTCGCGTCGCCTCGGCACGACCGGGCGCGGCATCGGCCCGACCTACGCCGACAAGATGAACCGCATCGGCATCCGCGTCCAGGACCTCTTCGACGAGAAGATCCTGGCCCAGAAGGTCGAGGGCGCCCTGGAGCTGAAGGGCCAGGTCCTGACCAAGATCTACAACCGCCGCTCGCCGGACGTCGACGCGGTCGTCGCCGAGCTGCTCGAGCACGCCGAGCGGCTGCGCCCGATGGTCTGCGACACCGGCCTGCTGCTGAACCAGGCCCTGGACCGAGGCGAGACCGTGCTCCTGGAGGGCGGCCAGGCCACGCTGCTCGACGTCGACCACGGCACCTACCCGTTCGTCACGTCCAGCTCGGCGACCGCCGGGGGTGCCTGCACCGGTTCGGGCATCCCGCCGGGCCGGCTGGACCGCGTGATCGGCATCGTGAAGGCCTACACCACCCGGGTCGGCGAGGGTCCGTTCCCGACCGAGCTGTTCGACGACTTCGGCGCGCACCTGAGCAAGGTCGGCGCCGAGTTCGGCGTGACCACCGGCCGCGCCCGTCGCTGCGGCTGGTTCGACGCCGTGATCGCCCGCTACGCCGCCCGGGTCAACGGCGTCACCGACTTCGTGCTCACCAAGCTCGACGTGCTCACGGGGCTCGAGCAGGTCCCGGTGTGCGTGGCCTACGACGTCGACGGCGTGCGTCACGACGAGATGCCGGTCGGCCAGAGCGACTTCCACCACGCCCGGCCGGTCTACGAGTACCTGCCCGGCTGGTGGGAGGACATCTCGGCCGCACGCACCTTCTCCGACCTCCCGCAGGCGGCCCAGGACTACGTGCTCGCGGTGGAGGAGATGGCCGGCGCCCGGATCTCCGTGGTCGGCGTCGGCCCGTCGCGCGCCGCCACGATCGTGCGCCACGACCTCGTCTGACTGCCCCGCCCCCGCCCAGGGGCCCGTCTCGGTCATCCCAGGGGTCCGTTCTGGCCGGCCGAGGGGCCTGTTGAGGTCGGGCGAGGGGTCCGTTCTGGTACGCCGGTGAACCGCGAGCACGGATCCCGGGCCGCGAGCGCGGTGACGCCGACCAGGAGGAGGCGGGCGCGAGGGGCTCAGCCGGGCGTGCCGTGTCCGCCGGGACGGTGGCAGGCACCTGCCGGGCGGCGCCGACCGTAGGCTGACGGACCGTGACGACCCCGCACACGCTCGCCGCCCCCTGACCGTCCTCGTCATCGGCACCGGGGGCCGCGAGCACGCGCTGGCCCGTGCGCTGGCCCGCGACCCCGGCGTCGCCGCGGTCCACGTCGCCCCCGGCAACCCCGGGATCGCCGGCGTCGCGACGCTGCACGACGTGGAGGCCACCGACGGTGACGCCGTGGCCGCGCTCGCCGTGCGGCTCGGCGCCGGCCTCGTGGTCGTCGGCCCGGAGGCCCCGCTCGTGGCCGGCGTCGCCGACGCGGTGCGCGCGGCCGGGATCGCCTGCTTCGGCCCGACCCGGGACGCCGCGCGGCTGGAGGGCTCCAAGGCCTTCGCCAAGGACGTGATGGCCGCCGCCGGCGTGCCGACCGCCGCGGGCCCACGTGTGCGCCACGGCCGCGGAGGTCGCCGCGGCCCTCGACGACTTCGGGGCGCCGTACGTGGTCAAGGACGACGGCCTGGCCGCCGGCAAGGGCGTCGTGGTGACCGACGACCGCGACGAGGCGCGTGGCGCACGCGGCCGGCGTGCGAGCGGGTCGTCGATCGAGGAGTTCCTCGACGGCCCCGAGGTCTCCCTGTTCGCGATCACCGACGGCACGCACCGTCTACCCGCTGCAGCCCGCCCAGGACTTCAAGCGCGTCCTCGACGGCGACGAGGGCCCCAACACCGGCGGCATGGGCGCCTACACGCCGCTGCCCTGGGCGCCGCCCGGCCTGGTCGACGAGGTGCTGCGCGACGTGCTGCAGCCGACGGTGGACGAGATGGCGCGCCGCGGCACGCCGTTCGCCGGCCTGCTCTACGCCGGCCTGGCGCTGACCTCCCGCGGCCTGCGGGTGGTGGAGTTCAACGCCCGCTTCGGCGACCCCGAGACCCAGCCGCTGCTCGCCCTGCTGGACTCGCCGCTGTCGCCGCTGCTGCTCGGCGCGGCCACCGGCACGCTCGCCGAGGTCCCGGCCCCGGCCTGGAGCCCGGGGCGGCCGTCGCGGTCGTGCTGGCCAGCGCCGGCTACCCCGAGTCGTCCTCGCGCGGCGACGTGATCACCGGCTGACCGAGGCCGAGGCCCTGCCCGGCGTGCACGTGATCCACGCCGGCACCGCGCTCGACGACCGAGTGGCGACCTGGTCACCGCCGGGGGCCGGGTGCTGGCCGTGGTCGGCACCGGCGAGGACCTCGACGCCGCCCGGGTCGCGGCCTACGCCGGCGTCGAGCAGATCGCCTTCGCGGGCTCCCAGCACCGCACCGACATCGCGCTCGCCGCGGCGCAGGGGACAATGGCGACGTGAGCGTCCCCAACGTCCTGGCCACCCGCTACGCCGCCGCCGACCTGGCGGCCATCTGGTCCCCGGAGCACAAGATCGTCCTCGAGCGCCGGCTGTGGATCGCCGTGCTCGAGGCCCAGCGCGACCTCGGCATCGACGTCCCCGACGGCGTCGTCGAGGCCTACGAGGCGGTCGTCGAGCAGGTCGACCTGGACTCGATCGCCGCCCGCGAGCGGGTCACCCGCCACGACGTGAAGGCGCGCATCGAGGAGTTCTGCGCGCTCGCCGGCCACGAGCACATCCACAAGGGGATGACCTCGCGCGACCTGACCGAGAACGTCGAGCAGCTGCAGGTCCGCCAGTCGCTGGCGCTGCTGCGCGACCGGGTCGTCGCCACCCTGGCCCGGCTCGGCGCGGCTCGCCGCCGAGCACGAGGCCACCGTGATGGCCGGCCGCTCCCACAACGTCGCGGCGCAGGCGACCACGCTGGGCAAGCGGTTCGCGACCGTCGCCGACGAGCTGCTGATCGGCCTCGAGCGGCTCGAGGACCTGCTCGCCCGCTACCCGCTGCGCGGCATCAAGGGCCCGATGGGCACCGCCCAGGACATGCTCGACCTGCTCGACGGCGACAGCCGCGAGCTCGCCGAGCTCGAGCAGCGGGTCGCCGCCCACCTCGGCTTCGAGCGGGTGCTGACCTCGGTCGGCCAGGTCTACCCGCGCTCGCTGGACTTCGACGTGGTCTCCGCGCTGGTGCAGCTCGTCGCCGGCGCCGTCCAACCTGGCCACCACGATCCGGCTGATGGCCGGCAACGAGCTGGTCACCGAGGGCTTCGAGGAGGGCCAGGTCGGCTCCTCGGCGATGCCGCACAAGATGAACACCCGCTCCTGCGAGCGGGTCAACGGCCTCGCCGTGGTCCTGCGCGGCTACCTCTCGATGGTCGGCGAGCTGGCCGGCGACCAGTGGAACGAGGGCGACGTCGTCGTGCTCGGTGGTGCGCCGGGTCGCGCTGCCCGACGCGTTCTTCGCCGCCGACGGGCTGTTCCAGACCTTCCTCACCGTGCTCGACGAGTTCGGCGCGTTCCCGGCGGTGATCCAGCGCGAGCTCGACCGCTACCTGCCGTTCCTGGCCACCACCAAGGTGCTGATGGCCGCGGTGCGCAACGGCGTCGGCCGCGAGAGCGCGCCACGAGGCGATCAAGGAGGCACGCGGTCGGCGTCGCGCTCGACATGCGCGCAGGGCCAGGCCGAGAACGACGTGTTCGACCGGCTCGCCGCCGACCCCCGGCTCGGCCTGACCGCGGCGCAGCTCGACGCGCTGGTCGCCGAGCCGATCGCGTTCACCGGGGCGGCGCGTGGACCAGGTGCAGGCCGTCGTGCGCCGGGTCGAGGAGGTGGCCGCCCGCCACCCCGACGCGGCGGCGTACGCGCCGGGCGCCATCCTCTGACTCGGCCCGTGCGCCGGGCGTGGCTCCGTCGTGGTCGGCTCGGCGGCCGCGGTCGTGGGGCGGGGCGTCAGCCGTGGTGGCGCCTGGAGGCGGCCTCGCGGAGCTCCAGTCGGCCGAAGGGCCATCGCCATGGCGAAGCGCCGCACCGCCATCGCCAGCGCGGAGGTGAGCAGGACCAGGCCCGTCGCGAGCGCGATCCGCAGGGCGGCGTCCGGCGAGGCGGGCCGACCGCGACCTCGTAGACGGTCATCAGCAGCGCGGCGCCGATCGAGGACCCGATCCGCTGACCGGTCTGCAGGGCGCCGCCGGCGGCCCCGCCCATCCGGGGCGGCACCTCGGCCAGGCGTCAGGGTGATGTTCGGCGAGACCACGCCACCGCCGCCGAGGCCCGCGAGCAGCAGGAACGGCGCCGACCACAGCCACAGCGGCTCGCGGCTGGCGGGCACGAGCAGGGCGACCAGCAGGACGCCCGGTCATCATCACGACGAGCGCACCACCGTGATCCGGCGGCCGATCGCGAGACCAGCCGGCCGGCGAGCGGTGAGGTGACCGCCGAGCCGAGCGGCGAACGGGGTGAGCAGCAGCCCGGTCTGCAGCGGCGGAGTAGCCGAGGCCGTCCTGGAGGTAGACGGAGAGCACCAGGAAGATGCCGGTGAACCCGATGAAGTAGAGCGTGCCGACGGCCAGGCCGTTGGCGTAGCCGGGCAGCTGGCGCAGCAGCGCCACGTCGAGCAGCGGCGGTGCGCCGCGCCGCGACGGTCCGGCGCTCCCAGCGGACGAACGCCCAGGCGAACGCCGGGGCGCCGAGCGAGCAGGACCAGCGGCAGCCGGGCGCCGCTCTCGAGGCTGACGATGCGGGTAGAGCAGGCAGAGCACGCCCGCCGAGCAGGAGGGCGCCGAGGAGGTCGAGCCGGGGGTCGTCGTCGCCGAGGCGCAGCGGGCACGGGCCGGGCACGAGCCGCGGCACGAGCGACCAGCGCGACGAGCCCGATCGGCACGTTGACCAGGAACAGCCAGCGCCAGCCGTTCTCCTCGCCGGCGAGCTGGATGATCAGCCCGCCGATCACCGGGCCCAGGCGCCGAGGAGAGCGAGACGGTGAGGCCGAAGATGCCGAACGCCCGGCCGCGCTCGGCGCCGTGGAAGAGCTGCTGGATGAGCCCGGAGTTCTGCGGGGTCAGCAGCCCGGCCGCGGCGCCCTGGGCAGCCGGGCCGCGATCACCAGCGCGGCGCTCGGGGGCCAGCCCGACGGCGGCGCTGGCGACGACGAACCCGGCCAGCCCGACCAGCATCATCCGGCGCCGGCCGTAGGCGTCGCCGAGGCGGCCGCCGGCCACCAGCGTCAGGCCGAAGGTCAGCGCGTAGCCCGAGACCACCCACTGCACCGTGCGCGGCCGAGGTGTCCAGGCCCTCCCGCGATCGACGGGATGCGCGACGTTGACGATCGTGACGTCGAGCAGCGACATGAAGCCGACGACGAGCGTGACGCCAGGATCCGCCAGCGACGGGGGTCCGGCTGGTCGTCACCGGGGGGGCCGGTCTTGCGCGAGGAGTCGGCGACGTGGTCGGTCACCGACCCAGGGTCCACGACCGTCGGTACGCCCAAAAGGGCGGGTCGCGGCGGGCTCGCCGCTGCGGCACGCTGGCGGGCATGGGCGAGGGTTCCGGGGCGAGGGTGGCGGTGCGGGTGGTCGTGCGCGGCCAGGTTCAGGGCGTGGGGTTCCGCTGGAGCGCCCAGCAGCGCGCGGCGGAGCTCGACGTCGTCGGCTGGGTGCGCAACGAGACCGACGGCAGCGTCGCCGCCCACCTCGAGGGCGAGCCCGGCGCGGTGCGGGCGATGGTCGCGTGGTGCCACGAGGGCCCCCGCTCGGCGAGCGTCACCGACGTCGACGAGCACGACGTCGAGGTGGAGGCCGGGACCACCTCGCTCGAGGTCCGCGGCTGACCGGCCTCCGCCGAGGGGTCGGGTCTCGCCACCGAGCGGCCCGTTTCAGTCAACCGAGCGGCCCGGGTCCGTCGGTCGAACGGCCCGTTTCAGTCTGCCGGGAGTCGGTCTCGTCCGTAGCGAAGCGCGGGCGGCTCAGAATCGTGCGGCTCGCCGGGGTGGCGGGTCCGTCACGAGCCGCCGGCCACCCAGCCACCGGCCGCGCTCCGCGTCATGTGCGGCAGCACCAGGTAGACCAGCAGCAGCGCCGCCACCAGGTGCTGCCGAGCACTCATGACAGGACGGGCAGTCGGTCAGCAACGCCGGCACGAGGACGGTGGCGAGCAGGTCGAGCAGGCAGAAGGTCGCCAGGTCAGGCTCGCCTGCGTCCAGCGCGGCGGGGGCGCGGGTCGCGTGGCGCGGGCCGCGACCATCGGGTCGACGGCTGTCCCACCAGCCCTCGATGCGGTGCGGCGCTCCAGGCGTGACGTGCCGACCAGGCCAGAGCCGCTCCGAGCCACCACCCGGCGCCGGGTGGACTATTGCCACACCTGCTGGGAGGGGTCGGCGGCGAAGCGGGAGTGCACGTGCCACTCGTCGGTGGCCACGTCGGCGCGCATCCACCCGGTGCCGAGGGAGCCGGGCAACCCGACCGTCGAGGCGCACTGCCGGCCCGGTCCCGGCCAAGTCTCGTCGGTGTGGGGCGGGTCGGCGTGCGGCGGGTGATGGAGACCGTCGTCGGGAATCTCGTTGGCGTCATCGGCGACCCCCGGTGCTGGTCCACCGCACCACGCCGGACGTCGGCGTCATGCGTGCCGGACGCCGTCTGGGCCCGGTACCTCGCAGCGCGGAAGCGGAGCCCTCTGGTGCCGCGAGTGACCCCTCGACTGGCTGATACGGACCGCTCGGCGGGCTGGGACGGACCGCTCGGCGGGGGGGAAGGGGACAGGGGGCAGGGGCAGGGGGGAGGGGTCAGGAGCGGGCGGTGCCGCCCCAGTTGGCCAGCTTCGTGGCGACGGTGGCGAGGTCGCGGCGCCAGACGTCCTCGGCGCCCGGGGGCAGGATGTCGTCCCACTCCGCGGCGGGCGAGCCGAGCACCCCGGTCAGGCGGGCGGTGCGGGCGAAGAACCAGACGTGGAAGTGCGCGCCGCCGTCACCCCACCGCTCGTGTGGACCCGGCCGATCTCGGGCAGGTGCTCGATGATGCGCACCAGCCGGTTCGAGATCCGGCCGTACTGCGAGGCCACTCGTCGTCCAGCTCGCTGTAGCCGAGGTGCCGGCGGGTGTGCAGGACGAGCACCAGTGGCAGCCCCGAGGGGGCGGCGGCGTGGGTCAGACCCACGACTCGTCCTCCCGCACGACGAGGTCGGGGTCGAAGCCCTCGCGGCACGGACCGCAGGGCGCTCCGGGGTCTCGCCCCACCGGGCGGGCTCGTCGGAGGGCGGGCGCAGGACGCGCGGCAGCACGGCGCCGTCGACGGCCTCCCACGGGAAGATGTCCCAGTCGCCGACCGGGGACATCGGCAGACGTACGTCACTTCTACAGCGGCGACGACGCGGGCGTAGACCTCTTCGGCTGGCTCCGGCATGGCTCCACTGTCGCATCGTGGCCGGTCCCACTCAGCGAGGGGCCGGGGACCCCCGGTCCGCGCGGGCCTCGGCGACGGCCGACACCGCAGCGGCGGCGCGCGCCCGGACCTCCGCGGCGTCGCCGGCGTCGGCGGGAGCGCACCCGCCCCACAGGACCGCGGCCCACGTCGTGCGGCCCGCGTCCACGTCCTCCTGCAGGCGCTGGATCGCCTCGCCGAAGCGGCCCGCTCGGGCCAGCGCGGCCCGCTCGTCGGCCCGGCGACCCGCCTCGCGCCGTTCGGCCGCGTGCTCGTCCCGGACCTCGTCGAGCTGGGCGCGGGCCTCGCGCAGCAGGCGGGCTAGGAGCCGGCGGTCTCCTCGGCAGCCGCCAGCGCGTCAGTCGGCCCTGTCGCGCCCGGGTGTGGCGCGGGGTGCCCCGGCACGCCGCTCACCTGAACCCTGCCCGCGCGACGTCGTCCATCCAGACGCGGGCCTGCACGTGGGTGCCGGCTCGACGACTCGGCCAGCAGCTGCACCGCGTCGAGCATCGACTGCAGGGCCGCATGCGGCCAGGACGGCGCGGGTGGCCTCGGGAGCGCTCGACGGCCTCGCGCGCGGTCCGCACCAGCGACGCGATCCGCTGCACCCGTCGCGGCGTGGCAGCCGTCGAGACCGCCCAGCCGAGGGGCCGCACGCGGCCTCGAGGAGGAACTCCTGCACCTGGTCGTCGAGCAGGCGCAGCACCGCGCACACCACGTCGGCGGTGACGCGAGACCGCAGGACGTGGTCGAGCTGGTCGGCGACCAGACCGGCGGCCTCGCCCTGCTGGTCGTGGGCCTCGGCCACCCGTCGGCTCAGCGTGACGGAGCCTCGGCCGCCGCGCCCTGCCACAGCCCGGGCAGCTGCTCGGCGAGGCCGCGATAGTTCCGCGCCACCGCCCGGGTCGCGGCGGCGACCTCGCCGCCACCCAGCCTGCATGGAGGAGACCGCCCCAGGTCGCCCGCCAGGGGCGCGAGCAGCTCGGCGAGGAGGTCGTGCCCGGTGAGCGCCTCGACGACGCCGAGCAGCTGGCTGATCACCATCCCGCACTCGGCGCTGCCGGGCGTCGACCGCGGCCCGGACGAGCCCGGCGGCGCCGAGTGCGGGAGGTGACCGGCCGGCCGTCGGGCGTCGAGGCGCTCACCGGGCACGACCTCCTCGCCGAGCTGCTCGCGCCCCTGGCGGGCGACCTGGCGGCGGTCTCCTCCATGAGGCCGGGTGGCGCGAGGTCGCCGCCGCGACCGGGGCGGTGGCGCAGAACTGTCGCGGCCTCGCCGAGCAGCTGCCCGGGCTGTGGCAGGGCGCGGCGGCCGAGGCTGCCGTCACGCTGAGCCGGCGGGTGGCCGAGGCCCACGACCAGCAGGGCGAGGCCGCCGGGCTGGTCGCCGACCAGCTCGACCACGTCCTGGCGGCTCGGCCTTCACCGCCGACGTGGTGTGCGCGGTGCTGCGCCTGCTCGACGACCAGGTGCAGGAGTTCCTCCTCGAGGCCGCGTGCGGGCCCCTCTGCTGGGCGGTCTCGGCGGCTGCCACGCCGCGGCGGGTGCAGCGGATCGCGTCGCTGTGCGGACCGCGCGCGAGGCCGTCGAGCGCCTCCGCGAGGCCACCCGCGCCGTCCTGGCCGCACTGCGGGCCCTGCAGGATGCTCGACGCGGTGACGGCTCGCCGAGGTCGTCGAGCTCGGCACCCACGTGCAGGCCGGCGTCTGGATGGACGACGTCGCGCGGCAGGGTTCGGGTGAGCGGCGTGCCGGGGCATCCCGGCCACACCCGGGCGCGACAGGGCCGACTGACGCGCTGGCGGCTGCCGAGGAGGCCGGCCGGCTCGTGGCCCGCCTGCTGCGCGAGGCCCGCGCCCAGGCTCGACGAGGTCCGGGACGAGCACGGGGCCGAACGGCGCGAGGCGGGTCGCCGGGCCGACGAGCGGGCCGCGCTGGCCGAGCGGGCCGCTTCGGCGAGGCGGTCCGGCGCCTGCAGGAGGACGTGGACGCGGGCCGCACGACGTGGGCCGCGGTCCTGTGGGGCGGGTGCGCTGCCGCCGACGCCGGCGACGCCGCGGAGGTCCGGGCGCGCCGCCGCTGCGGCGTCGGCCGTCGCCGAGGCCGCGCGGACCGGGGGCTCCGGCCCCTCGCTGAGTGGGACCGGCCACGATGGACATGGGAGCCATGCCGGAGCCAGCCGAAGAGGTCTACGCCCGCGTCGTCGCCGCTGTGGGGAGGGACGGACGTCTGCCGATCCCGGTCGGCGACTGGGACATCTTCCCGTGGGAGGCCGTCGACGGCGCCGTGCGCCGCGCGTCCTGCGCCCGCCCTCCGACGAGCCCGCCCGGTGGGGCGAGACCCGGAGCGCCCTGCGGTCCGTGCCGCGAGGGCTTCGACCCCGACCTCGTCGTGTGGGAGGACGAGACGTGGGTGCTGACCCACGACGCCGGCCCTCGGGGATGCCACTGGTGCTCGTCCTGCACACCCGCCGGCACCTCGACTACGGCGAGCTGGACGACGAGCTGGCCTCGCAGTACGGCCGGATCTCGAACCGGCTGGTGCGCATCATCGAGCACCTGCCCGAGATCGGCCGGGTGCACAGAGCCGGTGGGGTGACGGCGGCGCGCACTTCCACGTCTGGTTCTTCGCCCGCACCGCCCGCCTGACCGGCGTGCTCGGCTCGCCCGCCGCGGAGTGGGACGACATCCTGCCCCCGGGCGCCGAGGACGTCTGGCGCCGCGACCTCGCCACCGTCGCCACGAAGCTGGCCAACTGGGCGGCACCGCCGCTCCTGACCCCTCCCCCTGCCCCTGCCCCCTGTCCCCTTCCCCCCTCCCCGCCAGCGGCTCGTCCCAGCCCGCCGAGCGGTCCGTATCAGCCAGTCGAGGGGTCACTCGCGGCACCAGAGGGCTCCGCTTCCGCGCTGCGAGGTACCGGGCCCAGACGGCGTCCGGCACGCATGACGCCCGACGTCCGGCGTGGTGCGGTGGACCAGCACCGGGGGTCGCCGATGACGCCAATGAGATTCCCGACGACGGTCTCCATCACCCGCCGCACGCCGACCCGCCCCACACCGACGAGACTTGGCCGGGACCCGGGCCGGCAGTGCGCCTCGACGGTCGGGTTGCCCGGCTCCCTCGGCACCGGGTGGATGCGCGCCGACGTGGCCACCGACGAGTGGCACGTGCACTCCCGCTTCGCCGCCGACCCCTCCCAGCAGGTGTGGGAATAGTCCACCCGGCGCCAGGTGGTGGCTCGGAGCGGCTCTGGGCCTGGTCGGCACGTCACGCCTGGAGCGCCGCACCGGCATCGAGGGCTGGTTGGACGAGCCGTCGACCCACGATGGTCGCGGCCCGCGCCACGCGACCCGCGCCCCGCCGCGCTGGACGCAGGCGAGCCTGACCTGGCGAACTTCTGCCTGCTCGACCTGCTCGCCACCGTCCTCGTGCCGGCGTTGCTGACCGACCTGCCCGTCCTGTCATGAGTGCTCGGCAGCACCTGGTGGCGGCGCTGCTGCTGGTCTACCTGGTGCTGCCGCACATGACGCGGAGCGCGGCCGGTGGCTGGGTGGCCGGCGGCTCGTGACGGACCCGCCACCCCGGCGAGCCGCACGATTCTGAGCCGCCCGCGCTTCGCTACGGACGAGACCGACTCCCGGCAGACTGAAACGGGCCGTTCGACCGACGGACCCGGGCCGCTCGGTTGACTGAAACGGGCCGCTCGGCTGGCGAGACCCGACCCCTCGGCGGAGGCCGGTCAGCCGCGGACCTCGAGCGAGGTGGTCCCGGCCTCCACCTCGACGTCGTGCTCGTCGACGTCGGTGACGCTCGCCGAGCGGGGGCCCTCGTGGCACCACGCGACCATCGCCCGCACCGCGCCGGGCTTGCCCTCGAGGTGGGCGGCGACGCTGCCGTCGGTCTCGTTGCGCACCCAGCCGACGACGGCGAGCTTCGCCGCGCGCTGCTGGGCGCTCCAGCGGAACCCCACGCCCTGAACCTGGCCGCGCACGACCACCCGCACCGCCACCCTCGCCCCGGAACCCTCGCCCATGCCCGCCAGCGTGCCGCAGCGGCGAGCCCGCCGCGACCCGCCCTTTTGGGCGTACCGACGGTCGTGGACCCTGGGTCGGTGACCGACCACGTCGCCGACTCCTCGCGCAAGACCGGCCCCCCCGGTGACGACCAGCCGGACCCGCGTCGCTGGCGCATCCTGGCGGTCTCGCTCGTGGTCGGCTTCATGTCGCTGCTGGACGTGTCCATCGTCAACGTCGCCATCCCGACGATGCAGGAGGGCCTGGGCACCTCGGCGAGCTCGATCCAGTGGGTCGTCTCGGGCTACGCGCTGACCTTCGGCCTGACGCTGGTGGCCGGCGGCCGCCTCGGCGACGCCTACGGACGCGGCCGGATGATGCTCATCGGTCTGGCCGGGTTCGTCCTGGCCAGTGCCGCCGTCGGGCTGGCCCCCAACGCCACGCTGGTCATCGTGGCCCGTCTCGCCCAGGGCGCCGCGGCCGGCCTGCTGACCCCGCAGAACTCGGGCATCATCCAGGTGCTCTTCCACGGCGAGGAGCGCGGCCGGGCGTTCGGCATCTTCGGCCTCACCGTCTCCCTCGCCTCGGCGACGGGTCCGGTGATCGGCGGGCTCATCATCCAGGTCGCGGGCGAGGAGAACGGCTGGCGCTGGCTGTTCCTGATCAACGTGCCGATCGGGCTCGTCGCCGCTCTCGCGGTGCTGCGCCTCGTCCCGGCCCGTGTCCGCTCCGACTCCGACGACGACCCCCGCATCGACGTCCCCGGCGCCGTCCTGCTCGGCCTGACGGTGCTCTGCCTGCTCTACCCCATCGTCAGCCTCGAGAGCGGCGCACGCCTCCCCCTGCTCCTGCTCCTCGGCGTCCCGGCGTTCGCCTGGGCGTTCGTGCGCTGGGAGCGTCGGACCGTCCGGCGCGGCGCATCCTCCGCTGCTCGACCTGCGCCTGCTGCGCCAGCTGCCCGGGTACCCAACGGCCTGGCCGTCGGCACGCTCTACTTCACCGGGTTCACCGGCCTGCTGCTCGTGCTGTCGGTCTACCTCCAGGACGGCCTGGACTACACCGCCGCTGCAGACCGGTCTGATCCTGGCCCGTTCGCCGCCGGCTCGGCCATCAGCTCACCGCTCGCGGGCCGCTTCGTGACCCGCGTCGGCCGCCGGCTCACGGTCGGTGCCCTCGTCGTGACGATGCCGGGCGTCCTGCTGGTCGTCCTCGTCGCCCCCGGCCGCGAGCCGCTGTGGCGTGGTTCGCGCCGTTGCTGCTGCTCGCGGGGCTCGGCGGTGGTGCGGTGGTCTCGCCGAACTTCACGCTGAGCTGGCCGAGGTGCCGCCCCGGATGGGCGGGGCCGCCGGCGGCGCGCTGCAGACCGGGCAGCGGATCGGCTCCTCGATCGGCGCCGCGCTGCTGATCACCGTCTACGAGGTCGCGGTCGGCCCGACCTCGCCGGACACCGCCCTGCGGTCGCGCTCGCGACGGGCCTGGTCCTGCTCACCGCCGCGCTGGCGATGGCGGTGCGGGCGCTGCGCTACGAGCGAACGGCGGTCAGGGCCGGAGCCCTCCGACGAGGGCGACCTCCAGGGCCACCACCACGGTTGAGCCCTGCTCGACGACCGCGGCCGCCGAGGCCGACCACGACGGAGACCACGCCCCCGGCGACAGCGGGCCGAGTCAGAGGATGGCGCCCGGGGCGTACGCCGCCGCGGCCGGGTGGCGGCGGCCACGCCCTCGACCCGCGGCACGACCGCCTGCACCTGGGCCCGGCCGCGCCGGTGAACTCGATCGGCTCGGCGACCAGCGCGGCGAGCTGCTCCGCGGTCGAGGCCGAGCCGCGGGTCGGCGGCGAGCCGGTCGAAGAGGTCGTTCTCGGCCTGGCCCTGGCGCATCGTCGAGCGCCGACGCCGACCGCGTGCTCCTTGATCGCCTCGTGGGCCGCCTCGCGGCCGACGCCGTTGCGCACCGCGGCCATCAGCACCTTGGTGGTGGCCAGGAACGGCAGGTAGCGGTCGAGCTCGCGCTGGATCACCGCCGGGAAGGCGCCGAACTCGTCGAGCACGGTCAGGAAGGTCTGGAACAGGCCGTCGGTGGCGAAGAACGCGTCCGGCAGCGCGACCCGGCGCACCACCGAGCAGGACACGTCGCCCTCGTTCCACTGGTCGCCGGCGAGCTCGCCGACCATCGACAGGTAGCCGCGCAGGACCACGGCGAGGCCGTTGACCCGCTCGCAGGAGCGGGTGTTCATCTTGTGCGGCATCGCCGAGGAGCCGACCTGGCCCTCCTTGAAGCCCTCGGTGACCAGCTCGATGCCGGCCATCAGCCGGATCGTCGTGGCGAGGTTGGACGGCGCCGGCGACGAGCTGCACCAGCGCGGAGACCACGTCGAAGTCCAGCGAGCGCGGGTAGACCTGGCCGACGCTGGTCAGCACGCGCTCGAAGCCGAGGTGGGCGGCGACCCGCTGCTCGAGCTCGGCCGAGCCTGGCGGCGTCGCCGTCGAGCAGGTCGAGCATGTCCTGGGCGGTGCCCATCGGGCCCTTGATGCCGCGCAGCGGGTAGCGGCCGAGCAGGTCCTCGAGCCGCTCGAGGCCGACCAGCAGCTCGTCGGCGACGGTCGCGAACCGCTTGCCGAGGGTGGTCGCCTGGGCCGCCACGTTGTGGCGAGCGGCCGGCCATCACGGTCGTCTCGTGCTCGGCGGCCAGCCGGCCGAGCCGGGCGAGCGTGGCGACGACGCGGTCGCGCAGCAGCGCCAGCGACTGGCGCACCTGCAGCTGCTCGACGTTCTCGGTCAGGTCGCGCGAGGTCATGCCCTTGTGGATGTGCTCGTGCCCGGCGAGCGCGCAGAACTCCTCGATCCGCGCCTTCACGTCGTGCCGGGTGACCCGCTCGCGGGCGGCGATCGAGTCGAGGTCGACCTGTCGACGACCGCTCGTAGGCCTCGACCACGCCGTCGGGCACGTCGATGCCGAGGTCGCGCTGCGCCTGCAGCACGGCGATCCACAGCTGCCGCTCGAGCACGATCTTGTGCTCGGGCGACCAGATCGCGGCCAGGTCGGCGCCGGCGTAGCGGGTGGCGAGGACGTTGGGGACGGTCACGTCGCCATTGCTCCTCGGCGGCGCCGTCGACGCCGAGCGGCGATGTCGGTGCGGTGCTGGGCGCCGGCGAAGCTGATCGGCGGCCACGCCGGCGTAGGCCGCGGCCCGCGCCGCCGCGACGTCGCGCCGGTGCCGACCACGGCGAGCACCCGCCCGCCGGCGGTGACGCAGCGTCGCCCCGGGTCGCGAGGCGGTGCCGGCGTGGATCACGTGCACGCCGTCGAGCTCCTCGGCGCGTCGACGCCGGTGATCACGTCGCCCTTCGAGGACGACTCGGGGTAGCCGCGCGGTGGCCAGCACGACCCCGACGGCGGCCCCGGCCGCCAGCCGGGGCCGGCGACGTCGTCGAGCGTGCCGGTCGCCGCGCCGAGGAGCAGCTCGCGAAGCGGCGAGTCGAGCAGGGCCAGCAGCGGCTGGGTCTCGGGGTCGCCGAAGCGGGCGTTGAACTCCACGACCCGGAGGCCGCGGGAGGTCAGGGCGAGCCCGGCGTAGAGCAGGCCGGCGAAGGGCGTGCCGCGCCGCGCCATCTCGTCGACCGTCGGCTGCAGCACGGTCGCGCAGCACCTCGTCGACGAGGCCGGCGGGCGCCCAGGGCAGCGGGGTGTAGGCGCCCATGCCGCCGGTGTTCGGGCCCTGCGTCGCCGTCGAAGATGCGCTTGAAGTCCTGGGCGGGCTGCAGCGGGTAGACGGTGGCGCCGTCGGTGATCGCGAAGAGCGAGACCTCCGGGCCGTCGAGGAACTCCTCGACGACGACCCGCTCGCAGCCGGCGGCGTGCGCCAGCGGCCTCGCCGGTCGTCGGTGACGACGACGCCCTTGCCGGCGGCGAGGCCGTCGTCCTTGACCACGTACGGCGCGCCGAACTCGTCGAGCGCGGCGGCGACCTCGTCGGGGGTGGTGCACACGCGGGCCGCGGCGGTCGGCACGCCGGCGGCCGCCATCACCTCCTTGGCGAACGCCTTGGAGCCCTCGAGCCGGGCGGCCTCGCCGGGACGGGCCGAAGCAGGCGATGCCGCGCCGCGCGCACGGCGTCGGCGACCCCGGCCACCAGCGGCGCCTCGGGTCCGACCACGACCAGGTCGGCGCCGAGCGCGGCCGCGAGGGCGGCGACGGCGGCACCGTCCAGCGGGTCGACGGCGTGCAGCGTCGCGACGTCGGCGATGCCGGGGTTGCCGGGGGCCGCGTGCACCTCGTCGACGCCGGGTCGCGGCAGGGCGCGGGCCAGCGCGTGCTCGCGGCCACCGGTGCCGACGACGAGGACGCTCAGGCGCGGGGCCCCCGCGGGGTCGTCACGTGCGCCAAGGGTAGGTCGTCGCCGCCCGGGGCCCGCCCGAGGCGCGGACGATGGCGTGCTCGCGCGCGCCAAAAAAAAAAAACGTGAACGCGATCACGTAAAGGATCAAAACTCACGGGTCACGCGGCGGCCCGAACGGACCGTGGCGAGAACTGGACAGGAAAGTAGGGCGGGAGGAGCGGAGCCGGGGGAAGCCCAGGCCACTGGGTCCCGGGGCGTTCATGCGTGGACGTGACCACGATGGTCTGCTCGCGGCCGGGGCCGACGCCGACGCCCCAGATCCGCGTGCCGGACATCTCCTCGAGCGCCTGCACGTAGCGCTGCGCCGCCTTCGGCAGGTCGTCGAAGGTGCGGCAGCCGGAGATGTCCTCCCGCCAGCCGTCGAAGAACTCGTAGACCGGCTTGGCGTGGTGGAACTCGGTCTGGACGATCGGCATCTCGTCGTGCCGGACGCCGTCGATGTCGTAGGCCACGCAGACCGGGACCCGCTCCCAGCCGGAGAGCACGTCGAGCTTGGTGAGGAAGAGGTCGGTGAGGCCGTTGACCCGCGTGGCGTAGCGGGCGACGACCGCGTCGAACCAGCCGCAGCGGCGGGCGCGGCCGGTCGAGACGCCGAACTCGCCGCCCACCTTGCTGCAGCTTCTCGCCGTCGGCGTCGAACAGCTCGGTCGGGAACGGTCCCTAGCCGACCCGGGTGGTGTAGGCCTTGATGACGCCGATCACCCGGTCGATGCCGGCTCGGGCCGATGCCGGCGCCGGTGCAGGCGCCCCCGGCGGTCGGCTCGAGCGGAGTGACGAACGGGTAGGTGCCGTGGTCGACGTCGAGCAGTGCCCTGGCCGCCCTCGAAGAGCACGACCTGCCCTCGGTCCAGCGCCCGGTTCAGCAGCAGCGAAGGCGTCCCTGCACCATCGGGTGAAGCCGGTCGGCGTAGGACAGCAGCTCCTCGACCACCGCGTCCACCTGATCGCGCGACGGTTGTAGACCTTGGACGAGGAGGTGGTTCTTCAGGTCGAGGGAGGGCCTCGACCTTCTTGCGCCAGGATGCCCTCGTCGAAGAGGTCCGGGATGCGCACCCCGATGCGGTT
>CAVSIQ010000009.1:0-113307 GCA_963728085.1 uncultured Actinomycetota bacterium
GGATCCCCTCGGTCTTCTACCTGGCCCTGGTCGGCCTCTTCGGCGAGACCGCCCCGACCGACGAGCCGTCATCCCGCGCACCGCGGGGTGACGGCTCGTCGTCGTCCCGGTCGAGCTGGCATCCCGGGCGGTTGGCATCCGGGGCGGGCCGGCATCCGGGCGGCTGGCGAATGGGGCGGCTGGCGAATGGGGCGGAGCGCCGGGCGGAACCTAGACTGGACGGCGATGTCCACCGCTGCCGACCGCCGTCCCCGACGCACCTTCGCCGTCATCAGCCACCCCGACGCGGGCAAGTCCACGCTCACCGAGGCGCTGGCGCTGCACGCGCGCGCGCTCGTCGAGGCCGGGGCCGTGCACGGCAAGGCCGGACGCAAGGCGACCGTCTCGGACTGGATGGAGATGGAGAAGGCCCGCGGCATCTCGATCACCTCCGCCGCCCTGCAGTTCGAGTACGGCGGACACGTGGTCAACCTCGTCGACACCCCCGGCCACGCCGACTTCTCCGAGGACACCTACCGGGTGCTCTCGGCCGTCGACTCCGCGGTGATGCTCGTCGACGCCGCCCGCGGCCTGGAGCCCCAGACGCTGAAGCTGTTCCAGGTCTGCGCCAAGCGCGGCATCCCGGTGATCACCGTGATCAACAAGTGGGACCGTCCCGGCCTGGACCCGCTCGCGCTGCTCGACGAGATCGAGCAGCGGATCAGGCTGCGCCCCACCCCGGTGACCTGGCCGGTCGGCGAGGGTGGCGACTTCCACGGCGTCCTGGACCGCCGCACCGGCGAGTTCGTGCGGTACTCCCGCACCGCCGGCGGCGCCACCCGGGCCCCCGAGGTGCACCACAGCGCCGAGGAGGCGCAGGCGCTCGTGGGGGAGGTGTGGACCGACGCGGTGGAGGGCCACGAGCTGCTCGCCGCCGACGGCGCCGACCACGACCAGGAGTCCTTCCTGGCCGGGCAGGACCACGCCGGTCCTGTTCGCCTCGGCGCTGCTGAACTTCGGCGTCGCTCCGCTGCTCGACCTGCTCCTCGACATCGCGCCGCCGCCCGGGCCGACGCCGTCGGTCGACGGCCGCGAGCGCGACGTCGACGACGAGTTCAGCGCGTTCGTGTTCAAGGTGCAGTCCGGCCTCGACGCCAACCACCGCGACCGCCTGGCCTACGCCCGGGTCTGCTCGGGCGTCTTCGAGCGCGGGATGGTGGTCAAGCACGGCGCCACCAACCGGCCCTTCGCGACCAAGTACGCCCAGACCGTGTTCGGCCGCGAGCGGGAGTCGGTGGAGTACGCCTACCCCGGTGACATCGTCGGCCTCGTCAACGCCCACAGCCTGCGCGTCGGGGACACCATCTACGCCGGGCGGGCGGTGCAGTACCCGCCGATCGAGACCTTCGCCCCCGAGCACTTCGTCTCGGCGCGGGTCAAGGACTCCGACCGTTGGAAGCAGTTCCGCAAGGGCATCGACCAGATCGACCAGGAGGGCGTGGTCCAGGTGCTGCGCTCGGACCTGCGCGGCGTGCAGAGCCCCGTGCTCGCCGCCGTCGGCCCGATGCAGTTCGAGGTCGTCCAGGCGCGGATGGCCAGCGAGTACCACGCGCCCGTGGTCCTGGAGCGCCTCGACTACTCCGTGGCCCGGGTGGTCCCGGCCGAGAAGGCCCCCCTCGCCGTCGGCCTGCGCGGTGTCGAGCTGCTCACCCGCTCCGACGGCACCCACCTGCTGCTGTTCCCCGACAGGTGGCGCGTGCACACCGTCGAGCGCGACCACCCCGAGCTCGAGCTCACCGCGCTGACCGCCGGCTCCGACTGAAGGATCCCGCCCGGGCGGGCCTTGCCCTGGTCCGTGCGGTGCGCGGCCGATCGGTAGCGCTCAGCGGCCGGTGCGCTCGCGGTGCGAGCAGCCGGGCCAGCAGCAGGGCCGGCGCATGCCGTCCTCGAGCTCCTCCTGGGTCCGGCGGATCCGTCGCTCCCGCGTCGGGGCGCGCTTGGCGTCCTCGACCCAGCAGATGAACTCGTTGCGGGCCAGGGGTGTGATGTCGTGCCAGGCCGCGAGGGCGACGGCGTTGGCCTCGAGCGCCTCGCCCAGGTCGGAGGGCAGGTCGTGGACCACCCCGCCCGGGGTCGCGAGGTCAGGCATGGCTCCGACGATAGCGACCGAGACGCTCAGCCGCGTCCGCGCGGACCGGTGGCCACGTAGACCCCGCACGCGGATGTCCCGCCCGTGACGGCGTTGTCGAACTCGATCCGCTCGCCGTGCACGGTGGCGAACACCGCCCGCAGCCGGGCGAGCACCCGCTCGTCGGGGTCGTCGTCGGACCACAGCGCCAGCGTGCCCGTGTCGGTGAGCGCGGCCGCCGCGGCCCGCAGACCGGCCTCGTCGTAGAAGTCGCCGTGGGCGGGGGAGAGCAGGTGCTCCGGGGTGTGGTCGATGTCGACGAGCAGCGCGTCGACGCCGGCGCCGTCGTCGTGGCGGAGCCCCCCGGAGCGGGCGAGGTCGAAGAAGTCGGCCTCGACGAGCTCGCACCGGGGGTCCGCGGCCAGGCCCGCGGTGTCCGGGACGAGGTCGCGGCGGTGCCAGTCGATGACCGGCGCCAGCAGCTCGACGACGCGCAGCCGCCGCACGCGGGGGTCGCGCAGCGCCTCCTGGGCGGTGAAGCCCAGACCGAGGCCGGCCACGACCACGTCGAGGGACTCCCCGGGCGTGGCGGCCAGGCCGAGCGTGGCCAGGGCGACCTCGGAGGCCGTGAACTGGCTGGTCATCAGGAACTCCTCGCCCAGGCGCACCTCGTGCACCCACCGGTCGGTGACCCGGTCCAGGCGGCGGCGCAGGCTGATCTCCCCGATCGGCGTCCGTGCGTGGTCGAGCTCCTCGTAGGGCAGCGGGCTCACGGCGGCTCCTCGTCTCGACACGCACCGCCTCGCACGGCGCCGGACCAGTCAAGCACCCGCCCCCGGTGCCCTGTCGGGTGCGCCGGGCAGGTTCGTCTCCCGGGGTGGGCTGGCCACCCCGGGCTGCGGCAGGATGGTCTGCCGTGCCCGTGAGACGACCCGACCTGCGCGAGACCGCCCGCAGCCTGCGCCGCGCCGAGGTGCGCACCGACCTCGTGCAGGTGCTCAAGACGGTCGTGGCCGCCGTCGGGGCCTGGGGGGTCGCCGCGCTGTGGCTCGGCCTCGACCAGCCCTTCCTCGCGCCCTGGGCCGCCCTGCTGACGGTGCACGCCACCGTGGTGCGCACCTTCTGGCGGGGGGCGCAGTCGGTGCTGGCCACCTTCCTGGGCCTCGTGCTGTCGTTCCTGGCCGTGCTGGTGCTCGGCTACGGCCTGCTCACCCTGACCGCCGCGCTGCTCGTCGGCCTGCTGCTCGCCCGCCTCGGCGGCCTGCGCACCGAGGGCCTGACCGTGGCCACCACCGCGCTGTTCGTCCTCACCGCCGGCTACGGCCAGCAGGAGCTGCTGCTCGCCCAGCGCTTCCTCGACACCCTGATCGGGGTCGGCGCGGGGCTGCTGGTCAACGTGCTGGTCGTGCCCCCGCTCGACGACCGCCTCGCCGAGAAGCAGCTCGACCGGGTCACCGCCCGGCTCGGTGCCCTCCTGCAACGGATGGCCGAGGACCTCTCGGCGCCGGCCAGCGAGGAGAACGCCGAGGAGTGGATGGAGGAGACCCGGGTCATCGACGCCGGTCTCGACCGCGCCGAGGAGCTGCTGCGCTTCACCTGGGAGAGCCAGCGCTGGAACCTGCGCCGGAACCGGTCGGCCTCGGCGTCGGACCCCGAGGTCGACCAGGCCGCGCTGCACCGCCTCGAGGATGCGGTGTCCCAGGCTCGGGTCATCGCCCGGGTGGTCGGTCGCTCGGTGACGACGGCCGAGGAGTGGGACCCGCGGTTCCGCGACCCGTGGCTCGAGCTGCTCGACGAGGTCGGCCGACGCGTCGCCGCGGCCGACATCGACCTCCACGGCCTGCGCGAGCGCATCGTCTGCGTGATGGACGACCTGTCCTCCGAGGACCTGCCCAGCCTGCGCTGGCCCGTCTACGGGACGCTGCTCTACGCCCTGCTCACCGTCGTCGACGTCGTCGCCGACGTGGACACCGCGATCCAGCGCAGCCCTGGCCTCGCGTGAGCCGGGTGGACCCCCGGGCCACGGTGCCCCACAGTGTGCCTGTGACGACCACGGTGCGCGTGATCAAGGCGACCCCGGCCCAGGTCTGGGCCGTGCTCGGCGACGGCTGGCTCTACCCCGCCTGGGTGGTCGGCGCCTCCCGCATGCGTGAGGTCTCCGAGCGCTGGCCCGAGGTGGGCACGATCATCGACCACTCGGTCGGCTCCTGGCCCGCGCTGATCGACGACGTCACCGAGGTCGTGCGCAGCGAGCCCGAGCGCTGCCTGCGGCTCTGGGCCAGGGCCAACCCGGCCGGGGAGGCCAGCGTCGAGCTGCGTCTGGAGCCCGTCGGCGGGGGCACCCGCGTGGAGATGGAGGAGCACGTGACGAAGGGCCCCGGGCGCCTCGTGCCGGAGAAGGTCGCCGGCTGGGGCATGCGCAAGCGCAACGAGGAGAGCCTGCGCCGGCTCGCGTTCATCGCCGAGCGGCGGCACTGAGGCGGGGTCGGCCCTCCGCGGGGTGACCACGGGCGGGTGGCACGATCGAGCGATGACCCAGTCCCGGCACGCCACGGTCGTGGTGGTCGGGGCCGGGCAGTCCGGGCTGGCCACGGCGTACCACCTGCGCCGGGCAGGACTCCGGCCCGGCCGTGAGGTCCGCGTCCTCGACGCGGGCGCCGAGCCCGGGGGCGCCTGGCCGCACACGTGGGCCGGCCTGCGGCTGTTCTCCCCGGCGGCGCACTCCTCGCTCCCGGGATGGCCGATGCCGCCCTGGGACGACGCCCGCCGCGGGTACCCGCCCCGCGACCACGTCATCGACTACCTGACCCGCTACGAGCAGCGCTACGACCTGCAGGTGCGTCGCCCCGTCACCGTGCACGGCGTGCACCCCGACGGGGACGGGCTGCGGGTCGAGACCGACGCCGGCGCCTGGCGCGCCGCCCATGTCCTCTCGGCCACCGGCACCTGGACCCGGCCGTTCTGGCCGCGCTACCCCGGGCAGACGCAGTTCGGCGGCCGCCAGCTGCACGCGGCGGACTACGACCGGCCCGGTCGGTTCGCCGGCTCCCGGGTCGCGGTCGTCGGCGGCGGCAACTCCGCCGCCCAGGTGCTCGCGGAGCTCAGCGAGGTCACCGACACGCTGTGGTGCACGACGCGGCCCCCGCGGCTGCTGCCCGACGACGTCGACGGCCGAGACCTGTTCGCCGCCGCCACGTCGCAGATCCAGGCCCGGGCCCGGGGGGAGGAGCACGCGGGCGTCGGTGGGCTGGGCGACATCGTGGCCACCGCGGCGGTGCGGGCCGCCCGCGGCCGGGGCGCGCTGGTCGCCCGCCCGATGTTCGCCGGGCTGACCCCCACCGGCCTGCGCTGGGCCGACGGCGCCGTCGAGCCGGTCGACGTGGTGCTCTGGTGCACCGGCTTCCGGCCGGCGCTGGGCCACCTCGCGCCCCTGCGCCTGCGCGAGGCCGACGGCAGCATCGCCACGGCCGACGACGAGCCCACCCGCAGCGTGCGCTGTCCGCGGCTGCACCTCGTCGGCTACGGCGACTGGACCGGACCCGCCTCGGCGACCCTGGTCGGGGTCGGCCGCACGGCGCGCGAGGTGGCCCGGAGCGTCACCGCCGACCGGGCCTGAGCGACCCGGTCGGCCCTGCGTGCGGTGGGCGGTGCGTGCGGTGCGGCGTGCGCGCGGCGCTCAGTCCAACGGCGGCAGGTCCAGGAAGTGGTCCAGGGTGAGCGGCAGGCCGCGCACCCGGACGCCGGTGGCGTGGAACGCGGCGTTCGCGATCGAGGCCGCGGTGCCGACGATCCCGATCTCCCCGATGCCCCGTGCGCCCATCGGCGTGGCGAGCTCGTCGGTCTCGTCGAGCCACTCCGCGTCGACCCGTCCGATGTCGGCGTGCGCCGCGACGTGGTACGTCGCGAGGTCTTGGGTCACCACGTGGCCCAGCCGGGCGTCGCGGTACCCGTCCTCGTGCAGCGCCGCCGAGAGCCCCATCACGAGGCCGCCGCGGAACTGCGAGAGCGCCGTGGTCGGGTTGATCACCCGCCCGACCGAGTAGACCCCGAGCAGCCGCGGCACCCGCACCTCGCCGGTCCACGCATGCACCCGCACCTCGGCGAACGTCGCACCGAAGGAGTGCAGGGCGTGGTTCGCCACGTCCGGGTAGTCCTCGGCGCCTGCCGTGGTGACGGCGCCGACGGCAGGGTCCCGGCCGTGGTCGGCGCGCAGCTGCTGGGCCGCGGCGACGACGCTGGTGCCCCAGGAGGCGGTGCCGGCCGAGCCGCCGGCCACCGTGGCGAAGGGGAGGTCGGTGTCCCCGATGGCCAGGTCGACCGCCGACGTCGGCACCCCGAGGGCGTCGGCGGCGATCTGCAGCAGCACGGTGCGCGCGCCGGTGCCGATGTCGACCGCGCCGAGGGACACCGCGTAGCGGCCATCCTGGAGCACCTCGACCCGGGCCTGGTTGCCCGGCATGAGCAGCGCCGGGTACGTCGCGGCGGCGACACCGGTGCCCACCCACCAGTCGCCGTCGCGGGTGGCCCGCGGACCGGCCGGGCGCCCGGCCCAGCCGAAGCGCTCCGCGCCCCGGGCCAGGCACTCCAGCAGGCGACGGTCGCTCCAGGGCTTGCCCGTCTCGGGGTCGGTGGCCGGCTCGTTGCGCTCGCGCAGGGTGATCGGGTCGACGTCGCAGGCGACGGCCAGCTCGTCCATGGCCACCTCGTGGGCGAACATGCCGGGCATCTCGCCGGGGGCCCGCATCCACGAGGAGACGGCGACGTCCAGGGCGACGCCGCGGTGCGTGGTGCGCCGCGCCGGGGCGGCGTAGAGCATCCGCGAGGCCGTGGCGGTCTGCTCGAGGAACTCCTTGAACCGGGCCGTCGGTGCCACGGCGTCCTGCTCGACCGAGCGCAGGGTGCCGTCGGGCTCGGCGCTGAGCCGGAACCGGGAGCGACCCGCGCTGCGGAACCCGGTCAGCGCGAACATCTGCTGGCGGGTCACCACCAGGCGCACGGCGCGCCCGTCGTGCTCCTCGCCGACGGCCATCGCGGCCAGCGCGGCGGCCACCTCGGGGGCGTGCGGCAGGCCCTTGCTGCCGAACCCGCCGCCGACGTACGGCGCGAGGACGTGCACCTGCTGCTTCTCCAGGCCCAGCATCGGCGCCAGGGTGGCGGCGACCGGGTGCACGGCCTGGGTGGAGTCGTACAGGGTCAGCGTGCTGCCGTCCCACGAGGCGACCGCCGCGTGCGGCTCCATCGGGCTGTTGAACTCGTGCGGCGTGGTGTAGGTCGGCCTCCACGACCACCGCGGCGCCCGCGAGCGCGGCCTCGACGTCGCCGTCGACGTAGTCGGTCTCGTGCCCGGCGTTCACCCCCTCCGGCACGTAGGTCTCGCTGTCGGCGTCGAAGGCGGCCTCGTGCGGGGCCGTCTCGTAGTGCACCTCGACCAGGCGGGCGCCCTCGCGGGCGGCCTCGGCCGTCTCGGCCACGACCAGGGCGACGATCTGGCCGCGGAAGCGGACCTCGTCGTCCTGGCAGCACGGCCAGCTCGAGGTCGGAGGCGTCGGCCAGCCGGGGGGTCGAGGAGTGGTCCAGGACCGCCACGACGCCGGCGTGGACCAGGGCGGCGGCGGCGTCGACGCGACGCACCCGGCCCCGCGCGACCGTCGAGGTGACCAGCCACGCCGTCAGGGGCGGGCTGGCGGCGTCGGCGTGCTCGGCGGCGTAGCGCGCGCGGCCGGCGACCTTCTCGGGGCCGTCGACGCGGTCGTGGTGCACGCCCATCGCGCGGGCGGCGACGGGCTCGGGGCGCAGGGCGGTCATCCGGGGGCTCCCTCGGTGGTCAGGTCGCGCAGCGCCAGTGCGGTGGTGGAGCGCACCAGGGCCAGCTTGTAGGTGTTCTCGTCCCCGGGGGTGGCGACGAGGAGCTCGTCGTCGACGGCCCGGCGGACCAGCTCCTCGGTGGGCACCTGCCCGCGCAGCCGCCCCTCGGCCCGCTCGGCACGCCACGGCTTGTGGGCCATGCCGCCCCAGGCGATGCGCACGTCGCGCACGGTGCCGTCCTCGGCCAGCTCGAGCGCCGCGGCCACCGAGACCAGGGCGAAGGCGTACGAGGCGCGGTCGCGGGTCTTGCGGTAGGTCGAGCGCCGGGCCAGCTCGCTCAGGGGCAGCTCGACGGCGGTGATCAGCTCACCGTGGGCCAGCGTGGTGTCGCGCTCGGGGTGGTGCCCGGGCAGGCGGTGCAGGTCGCCCAGCGGCACCCGGCGCTCGCCGCCGGTGCCCAGGACGACGACGACGGCGTCGACGGCGGCCAGGCCGACCGCGAGGTCGCTGGGGTGGGTGGCCACGCACGACTCGCTGGCGCCGAGCACGGCGTTGTAGCGGCCGTACCCCTCGATCGCCGAGCAGCCGCTGCCGGGCTCGCGCTTGTTGCAGGGCGTGGTGACGTCCTGGAAGTACACGCACCGCGTGCGCTGCACCAGGTTTCCCCCGGTCGTGGCCTGGTGCCGGATCTGCCCCGAGGCGCCGGCCAGCAGGGCCCGGGCGACCCCGGGGAAGCGGCTGCGCAGGACGGGGTGCGCGGCGAGGTCGCTGTTGCGCACCCCGGCGCCGACACGCAGGACGGGGTCGGGGCCCTCGACGTGGGCGATCTCGTCGCTCGCGAGGCGGCTGACGTCGACCAGCGCACCGGGCGTGGCCACCCCGAGCTTGAGGTGGTCCACCAGGTTGGTGCCGCCGCCGAGGAAGACGGCGTCGGGGTTCGCGCTGACCGCGGCGACCGCGGACGCGGCGTCGGTGGCGCGGGTGTAGGTCAGGTCCCTCACGCGGAGACCTCCCGGGCGGCCTGGCGCACCGCGGCGAGGATGCCGGCGTAGGCGCCGCAGCGGCACAGGTTGCCGCTCATCCGCTCGCGGATCTCGTCGTCGTCGAGGGTGACCTCGCCCTCGAGGTCCGCGGTGACGTGGCTGGCCTCGCCCTGCTTCGCCTCCTCGATCGCCCCGACGGCCGAGCACACCTGGCCGGGGGTGCAGTAGCCGCACTGGTAGCCCTCGTGGTCGAGGAAGGCCTGCTGCACCGGGTGCAGGTCGGCCTCGTCCTCGCCGGCGAGCCCGTCGGCGGTGACGACCTCGGCGCCGTCGTGGGCCACGGCGAGCGCGAGGCAGGTCAGGTGGCGGCGTCCGTCGAGGAGCACGGTGCAGGAGCCGCACTGGCCGTGGTCGCATCCCTTCTTCGGCGCGGTCACGCCGAGGCGCTCGCGCAGGGTGTCGAGCAGGGTGGAGCGGGTGTCGACGACGACCTCGCGCGGGCGTCCGTCGACGGTGAGGCTGATGGTGGCGTCCATGGTGTCCTTCGCAGGCCGGCTGGGTCGGCCCGATTCTGCACCGGCCCCCGGTGGGCGGGACCACCCCCGGGTCGTCCCGGGCGGCGCCGGGCCCGGGCAGGCGCGGCCTCGGTCGTCTCGGCCGGGGAGAGCCCGCCGTGCCGCGCCCGCCCAGGGTGCACAGTGGGCGCCGTGAGGCAGGGCGGACCGACCAGCACCGGCGCCGGGCGGAGCCGCGGCGCGGTGCTCCGTGTCGCGCTGCTGCTCCTCGTGCTGGTCGGCGGGCTCGCGGCGAGCGCGACCGGCGTGCTGCCCGACGTCGACACGGTCCAGCGCGAGGTCCGCGGCGTCGGTCGGCTCGCGCCGCTGGTCTACGTGCTCGCCTACGCGGTGCTGGCGATGTTCCCGGTGCCCGCCAGTCTGCTCACCATCGCCGGCGGCACCCTGTTCGGCCTGGTCGAGGGCTCCGCGCTGGCGATCGTCGGGGCCACGCTCGGCGCGGTCGGCGCGTTCGAGGTCGGTCGCCTGCTCGGTCGCGACGCCGTCGAGCGGCTCACCCGGGGCCGGCTGGAGCGCGTCGAACGGGTCCTCGACGCCCACGGTCTGCTCGCCGTGCTGGCGATCCGGCTGACGCCGGTCTTCCCGTTCCTGGTGATCAACTACGCCGCAGGCCTGTCCAACCTGAGCCGGCGCGACTACGCGCTCGGCACCCTGGTCGGCGTCGTGCCGGGCGCCGTGGCCTACGCCTCGGTGGGCGCCTACGGGACCGACCCGTGGCGGCTCCTCGCGGCGGTCGGGGCCCTGGTCGCGCTGAGCGTCGGGGGAGCGGTGCTGGGTCGCCGGATGCTGCGCCGCCGCGGTGCCGACGTCGAGGAGGTCGAGGAGGCGTGAGCGGGGGACCAGACGACCTCGGGCGGTCCCGGACGGTGCCGGACGGTGCGGGACGGGGGGCTCAGAGCAGGACGAGCACCACGAACGCGCCGACGACACCGGGCACGAGTCCGACCAGCAGCCACCAGGTGGTCAACGGGTGACGGTGGATGGCCAGACCGGCCCCGGCCGCGACCACGCCGAAGGCGCCGGAGATGACCAGCAGGCCGATCCGCTCGACGCGCATCGCGGGGTCGATGAACGCGGCGCTGATCACGAGTCCCACGCACAGGTGCAGGATCGTGGTGACCGCCAGAATCGACATCACCCACGTCTGGACCCGGGTGATGCTGGCCGACTCCGGGCGGTCCATCCGCACGTTGTTCGGGTCCTGCAGGTGCCGGGGGCGGGGACGCTGTGGTGCGGAGGGGTCGCTCACCGCTCCATCGTCCCAGGTCCCCGGCTGCGGCGTGGTCTCAGGTGGGAGCGCCGGGCTGGCGGCCGTCACCCGGCTGGCCCCCGGGCCCGTCGCCCTCGGACAGCTCGTCGTCCGGGACGACGAGCGCGGAGGTGTCGAGCTCGGTGACGGCGTTGATGACCTGCTCCAGCGCCGCGCCGGGCAGGGCGCCGGGCTGGGCGAAGACGAGCTTGCCGTCCTTGAAGGCCATCAGGGTCGGGATCGAGGTGATCTGCGCCGCCGCGGCCAGCTCGGTCTGCGCCTCGGTGTCGACCTTGCCGAAGACGATCTCGGGGTGGGCCTGGGAGGCCTGGTCGTAGACGGGGGCGAACTGGCGGCACGGGCCGCACCAGGAGGCCCAGAAGTCGACGAGGACGATCTCGTTCTCGGTGACGACCTGCTCGAAGGTGGCGGACTCGAGGTCGATGGTGGGCACGACGGTTCTCCAGACGGTAGGGGTCGGCTCACCGCGGTAACCCACGCCGGGCCGTCGTTGTTCCGCGCCCGTCCGCGGCCCGCCCCGCCCCGCGCCCGCCCGGGTGGGTCCGGCCTGGCTAGCGTCGGGTCCATGACGCACGGACAGGACCTGGAGATCAGCACCCCGGCCGGGCCCGCGGAGGCCTACCTCGCCGGCGAGGACGGACGCCCCGGCGTGCTCTTCTTCGTCGACGCGATCGGGTTGCGTCCCCAGACCCGCGAGATGGCCGACCGGATCGCCTCGTGGGGCTACCTGGTGCTCGTGCCGCACGTCTTCCACCGCGACGGCTCGGCCGCCGAGCTGGCCCCGCAGGGTGACCTGCGCGAGCCCGGCGCCCGGGAGGCGTTCTTCGCCGGCGGCGTGATGGACCGCATCGCGGCGCTGACCCCCGCCCTGTCCGGGCCCGACAGCGAGGCCTGGATGGGCGCGCTGCTGCCGCGTGCCGGTGAGGGCCCGGTGGGCGTGGTCGGGTACTGCATGGGCGCCCGGCTCGCGGTGCGCGCGGCCGCGGACTTCCCGGGCACCGTCGGGGCCGTGGGCTGCTTCCACGGCGGCGGCCTGGTCACCGACGAGGTCGACAGCCCGCACCTGCTGCTCGAGGGCACGACCGCCGAGTACGTGCTCGGCCACGCCGACCAGGACTCCTCGATGCCCCTGGAGGCCGTCGCGACGCTGGAGGAGCGGCTCACCGAGGCCGGCCGTCCGCACCTCCACGAGATCTACGAGGGTGCCGCGCACGGGTACACGATGGCCGACACCTCGATGTACCACGAGCGCGCCGCACAGCGGCACTTCGATGAGCTGCGCCGGCTGCTCGACCGCGTGCTGGTCGGCTGAGCCGCGGGGTCTCGCGCCGCGTCCACCCGCGCACCCGGGTACCCGGGTGCGCGGTCGTGCGGGGTGCTCAGGCCCCGGGGTCGTCGGGGAAGAGCCGGGGCAGGTCGGAGGCGGTGTCGGTGAACACCGGGGTCCGCTTCTCGCGGAACGCTGCCACGCCCTCGCGTCCGTCGTGCAGCGAGGCGTGGAACATCGCCAGCGAGTCCGACAGGTGCGCCTCGAGGGGGTCGGCGGCGGCGCTGTTGCGGTACAGCAGGCGCTTGGCCATGCGCCAGCGCGGCCGGCGAGCGGTCCTGGACGAAGGAGCGGGCCAGGTCCTGCGCGGCGCCGCAGCAGGTCGTCGGGCTCGTGCACCGAGCGGACCAGCCGGCCAGCGAGCGCCTCGTCGGCGGTGAGGATGTCGGCGGCGTAGACCCACTCCAGGGCCTGGGCGATCCCGACGATGCGGGGCAGGAACCAGCTCGAGGTCGCCTCGGGGACGATGCCCAACCGGCCGAAGACGAAGCCGATCCTGGCCGTGGTCGAGGCCAGGCGCAGGTCCATGGCCAGCGTCATCGTCGCTCCGATGCCGACGGCCGCCCCGTTGATCGCCGCGATCACCGGCTTGGGCAGGGCGTGCACCGCGAGGGTGACCCGGCCGCCGGTGTCCCGGACGCCGTCGTGGAAGGGGGCCTCGGTGAGGTGCTCGCGCAGGCTCTCCGGCGTCGGCTCGGCGCTCTCGTCGAGGCCGAACACGTTGCCCTCGGCCGAGAGGTCCATCCCGGCGCAGAACGCCGTGCCGGCCCCGGTGACCACCACGGCGCGGACCGCGTCGTCGTGGGCGTCGTAGCGGAAGAACTGCTCGAGCTCGCGGGCCATCGTGACGGTGAACGCGTTCATCGCCTCGGGCCGGTCCAGGACCAGCGTGGCGACGCCGTGCTCGTCGGTGGTGACGGTGATCGTCTCGTAGTCGGTCATGGGGCTACTCCGGTCGGGGTGCACAGCTGCGGGGTGATGGAGGCGGTGTCGTCGTCGATGATGGCCTGGAACATCTGCTGCGAGCGCTCGGGGTCCCAGTTGACTTCGAGGTCGGCGATCGGGACGCCGCAGGTCAGGCCGTCCTGGCCGTCGACGTGGGTCATCGCGCTGGCCCACAGGCCGGCGCGGACCGGGCCCATCCCGCGGCCCACGGCCACCGCTTCGGCGGCGCCGGTGGTGGTCCGCCAGTAGCGCACCGGGTTCAGCACGGTCCAGGGCGAGAGCACCTTCGCCCCGATCGCCGAGATCACCTCGCGCTGACGTCGGGCCCGGTCGATGTCACCGAGGGTGGCGAGCTTGCGGGAGCGGGCGTAGCCCAGGGCGGTGGCGCCGTCGGCCTCCTGACAGCCCTGGGCGATGTCGAGGTTGGCCAGCGGGTCGTCCATCGCCTCCGTCGGGCAGATCCGGATCCCCCCGACGGCGTCGACGATGTCGGCGAACCCGCCGAAGCCGATCTCGACGTACTCGTCGATGCGGATGCCCGTCTCGTCCTCCAGGGTCTGCACGAGCAGGCGGGGCCCGCCGTAGGCGAAGGCGGCGTTGACCTTGGTCGTGCCGTAGCCGGGGACCTCGACGATGGAGTCGCGGGGGATCGACATCAGCAGGTTCGGTCCGGAGCCGGTGTGCAGCAGCAGGATGGTGTCGGTGCGCTGGCCGGCGGCGTCACCGGTGCCGAGGTCGCGACGCTGGGCCTCGGTGAGGTCGCCGCGGGAGTCGCTGCCCACCAGGAGGTAGGTGGTGCCCGGCTGCTCGGCGGGGCGGTCGTCGCGCGGAGCGAAGGCCACCTTCTCGACCTGCGACCACGCGTAGAACGGCGTCGCGACCAGGAAGACCACCCAGGCCAGCACGAGCAGCAGCAGCCAGCGCAGCCGCGGGCGTCGCCGCCGGCGGCGGGGCTGCCGGGTGGCCGGGGGCGGGGCGGCCGGGGCGGCCGGCGGCGGGGCGACGGGCTGTCGAGGGGGCTGCTGCGGGTGCTGCCGGCGGGGCTGCTGCGGCTGGGCGGACATCACCCGGGTGTGGTCCTCTTCCTCGCCGGGCCGGGGCTGGCGCGGGATCGCCCGGGTGTCGTCGGGGTCGGAGGGCTGCCGGTCGCCGTAGATCCAGCCGAAGTCGGAGGGGTCCTCGGAGGATCCGCGAGGGTCGCCGGGGCCCGGACGCTGCGCCATGGCGACGACGCTACCGCGCGAGCCGCCTCACGGGGCCTGGTCCGGCGCGTCGCCCCGGGTGGGGCGGCTGGGGCTGGTGATACTGGTCGGCGTGCTGCCTTCCCCCAGCACGGAACGAGGATCGATGACCACGCCGCCCCCCGCCACGCCCCCCGCACGCCCCCCGACGCCCCCCGGTACGACACCGAGGAGCGCGCCGCACGCGTCCGCTTCCGGCGCGCGATGTGCCTGATGCTGATGACCCTCGTCGTTCCGGGCTCGGCCCAGCTCGTCGCCGGCAACCACCGGGTGGGCCGCGCCGCGGTGCGGACCTGGCTGGTCCTCGTCGTGCTGGTCGGTCGGGACCGTGCTCGCCGTGCTCGTCGACCGGGGGCTGCTGTTCACCCTCGGGTCGAGCCCGTTGGCGCTGGGCCTGCTGCGCTTCACACTGATGGGCGCGGCGATCGGCTGGGCGGTGCTGTTCATGGACGCCTGGCGCCTCGGACAGCCGCTGAGCCTGGCCATGGCGCAACGGCGCGCGATCGTCGGCGTCAACGGGGTGCTGTGCTTCGGCGTGGCCGCGACGCTGCTCTTCGGCGCGCACCTGGTCGGGGTGCAGCGCGACTTCGTGGTCAGCATGTTCGGCGACGGCTCGGCCACCGCGGCCACCGACGGCCGCTACAACGTGCTGCTGCTCGGCGGTGACTCCGGCGCCGGACGCTGGGGGCTGCGACCCGACTCCATGACGGTCGCCTCGATCGACGCCGAGACCGGTCGCACGGTGCTCGTCGCGCTGCCGCGCAACATGCAGAACTTCCCCTTCCGCGCGGGCAGCGTGATGGACGAGGCAGTTCCCCCAGGGCTTCGGCACCACCGACTACCTCAACGGCGTCTCCACCTGGGCGGAGGACCACGCCGAGCTGTTCCCGCACTCCGAGACCCCTGGCATCGACGCCACCGTCTCGGCCGTCGAGGGGATCACCGACCTCGACATCAACTACTGGGCCATGGTGAACCTCGAGGGCTTCAAGACCCTCGTCGACGCGGTCGGCGGCGTGAGGCTCACCGTGCGTGAGCCGATCCCGGTCGGGCGGCCTCGGCGACGACGTCGTGCGGACGATCCCGACCGGCACGCGGACGCTGAACGGCATCGACACCCTCTGGTACGCCCGGGCCCGGGAGGGCTCGGACGACTACAGCCGGATGGCGCGCCAGAAGTGCGTGATGGCCGCCATGGTCACCCAGCTCAGCCCGCAGGCCGTGGTGACCAACTTCGAGGGCATCGCGAAGGCCTCCGCCGAGCTCGTCTCCACCGACCTGCCCTCCTCCGCGCTGGGCACGTTCATGCAGCTGGCGATGAAGGCCAAGAGCCAGAAGATCTCCACGCTGTCCCTGGTGCCGCCGATGATCGACACCGCCGAGCCCGACATCGCACTGGTGCGCGACAAGGTGGCCCAGGCGATCGCCACCTCCGAGGACCCGCCCGCCGCCTCCGACACGGCGGCGAAGAAGCGGAAGAAGCCGGCCGCACCGTCCTCGGTCACCGGCGGCTCGCTCGGCTCGCTCAGCGAGGGCTACGCCGCCAACGAGTCGCAGGACTGGCCTCGTCCTGCTGAGCCCTGCAGGAACCCCCGGCTGGCCGGGGATTCCTGCAGTTGTCAGGTGTTGCAACACCCAACAAGTGCGAGAACCCCCGGTCAGCCGGGGATTCCTGCAGTTGTCAGGTGTTGCAACGCCCGACAGGTGCGAGAACCCCCGGTCAGCCGGGGAATCCCCGCCTCACCCGAGCGCACCGGCGGTGATCGCCGCGCCGACGGCGGCGTGCACGGTGCGGTCCGCGGCGCAGACCAGCGGGCCGCCGTGCTTGGCGCGGTGCGGCCGGGTGGGGTCGTAGGCGGAGCCGTCGGCCAGGGCGGCGTGACCGCCGGCCTCGGTGAGCAGCAGCGAGCCGGGGGCGTGGTCCCAGGGCAGCGCGTTGCCGTAGAGCACGACGTCGGCGTCGCCGGCGACGAGGTGCGGGTAGTCGACGCCGCAGCACACCCAGGTCAGGGCGAGCGGCGCCATGCCGGCGACCTCGCGGCCCAGCCACGGGCGCCGCGAGGTGACGCCACGCCAGGCGGCGGGCTGGGTGCCGGGGGAGGCGCGCTCGAGGCGGACGCCGTTGCGGAAGGCACCGGCACCGCGCTCGGCGACGTAGGCCGCCTCGTGCTGGGGCTGCCAGATCCAGGCGCGCACGACCGTGCCCCCGCGCAGCTCGGCGACCATCACGGCGTGGTCCGGCGAGCCGTGCACGAAGTTCTTGGTGCCGTCGACGGGGTCGACGGTGAAGGCGTGCGCGGCGGCCCCGAACCGCTCCATCACCGCGGCGTCGTCGGCGTAGGCCTCCTCGCCGAGCACGACCGCGTCGGGGTAGGCGAGCTCCAGCGCGGCGGTGATCTCGACCTCGGCCTCGCGGTCGGCCACGGTGACCAGGTCGCCGGGGTTCTTCTCGGCGATGTCGTCGGCGGCCAGCGACCGGAACCGCGGGGTGATGACGCGCGCGGCGACGTCCTGCATCAGCGCGAGCACGGCGTCGGAGTCCACGTCGGCCACGCTAGCGGTCCCGTTAGGGTGGCGGCCGTGCACGTCGCAGCGGTGGTCGTCACCTACAACCGGCTCCCGTTGCTGCAGCGCCTGGTCGCCCGGCTGCGCGAGGTGCCCGAGCTCGACGACGTGCTGGTCCTCGACAACGCCTCCACCGACGGCACGGCGGCCTGGCTGTCCGCGCAGGACGGCGTGGTCAGCCGGGTGCTGCCCACGAACACCGGCGGCGCGGGCGGCTTCCACGACGGTCTGGCCTGGGCGCTGGAGCGCGACGCGGACCTCGTCTGGCTGATGGACGACGACGGCCTCCCCGAGCCCGGCTGCCTGGCCCGGCTGCTGGCCGAGGAGGACCTGGACTTCTGGGGCCCGCTGGTCGTCGACGAGGACGAGCCCGGCCGGCTGGTCTTCCCGATCCGGCTGCCCGGCGGCACCCGGGCGGTGCGCGCCCTCGACGACGCCGAGCGCGCCGGCGGCCCCCGCGGGCGCATCGAGGGCATCGTCATCCCGTTCAACGGCGTGCTGCTCACCCGGGCGCTGGTCGAGCGGATCGGCCTGCCCCGCTCGGAGTACTTCATCTGGGGCGACGACCACGAGTACCGCCTGCGCGCGGAGGCGGCGGGCGCGCGGATCGCGACCGTGGTCGCCGCCCGGGTCCACCACCCGTCGGTCGGCGACCTGGGCACCCCGATGATGGGCGGGCGCACCACCTACAACCACAGCCCCAGCGACCTGAAGGCCTACTGCATGGCCCGCAACAACACCCTCAACCTGCGCGAGTACCGGGGCTGGGCCCACGTGCTCGCGTTCTGGGTCAAGACGGTGTGGTTCTACCTGCTCACCCGCCCGCAGCCGGCGCGGGTCGTGCTCAGCGCCCGCGCCGCGGCGGCCGGCCTGCGCGGCGACTTCACCGGCCACCGGCGGTACCTGGGGTGAGCGCGGAGCAGGCGCGTGCGCGCGGCGTCGGGGCGCCGGAGAGCGTCGCGGTCGTGGTGGTCACCTTCAACCGGGCCGACCTGCTCGTGCGGATGCTGGCCGGCCTCGCCGCCCAGACCCACCGGCCCGACGCGGTGATCGTCGTCGACAACGCCAGCACCGACCACACCGCGGAGGTCCTGGCCGCCGCGAGCGAGCGCGAGGACCTGCCGCTGGAGGTGATCACCAGCCTCGACAACGTCGGCGGCGCCGGCGGCTTCCGGGCCGGGATGGCGGCCGCCCACGCCCGGGGCTTCGACCGCACGTGGCTGATGGACGACGACGTCGTGCCCGCCCCCGACTGCCTGGCCGTGCTGATGGCCGCCGACGAGGACTGCCTGATGGCGGTGCGCGAGGACCTCCAGGGCCGGCTGTGCGAGAAGGCCGCCCTGCGCTTCGACCTGAGCGACCCGCGCGCGGTCAAGCCGAAGACCGCGATGGTCGAGACGACCTACGGCACCCGGGCCGCGATGCCCGAGCGGGTCGCGCTGGAGAACGTGGCCTTCGAGGGCTTCCTGGTGCGCCGCCGCGTGGTCGAGCGGATCGGCCTGCCCGACGCCGGCTTCTTCATCTTCTACGACGACGTCGACTTCGCCCTGCGCGCCCGGGCGCGCCGGGTTCGCCGTCTGGGGCCTGCGCGACGCCGTGCTGGTGCGCCAGCTGCCCTTCGACCAGCAGCACGACCTCGGCGGCTGGAAGGGCTACTACATGTATCGCAACCTGTTCGTGGTGCACCTGCGCTACGGCGAGAACGCGGCGGTGCGGGCCAAGCCGTGGCTGATCGCGGCGGGCGTCGTGGCGCTCAGCCCGGTGCGCGGCGGCCGGGCCGAGGCACGCAACGTGATTCGTGCCGTGCGCGACGCGCGGCGGATGCGGTCCGCGCCCGCGACGTCCGTAGACTGATCCACCGTGTCAGCCCCTGATCTCGTCATCGTCGGGTCCGGCTTCTTCGGACTCACCATCGCCGAGCGCTGCGCCACCGAGCTCGACCTCAAGGTCCTCGTGCTGGAGCGGCGCTACCACCTCGGCGGCAACGCCTACTCCGAGAAGGACCCCGAGACGGGGATCGAGGTGCACAAGTACGGCACCCACCTCTTCCACACCTCGAACAAGCGGGTCTGGGAGTACGTCAACCGGTTCACCGACTTCACCGGCTACCAGCACCGCGTGTTCGCCAAGTACCAGGGGCAGGTCTACTCCTTCCCGATGAACCTGGCGCTGATCAACCAGTTCTTCAAGAAGTCCCACACGCCCGACGAGGCACGGGCGCTGATCGCCGAGCAGGCCAGCGAGATCGCCACCGAGGACGCCACGAACCTCGAGGAGAAGGCGATCAGCCTGATCGGGCGCCCGCTGTACGAGGCGTTCGTCAAGGGCTACACCGCCAAGCAGTGGCAGACCGACCCCACCGAGCTCTCCGCGGACATCATCACCCGCCTGCCGGTGCGCTACACCTTCGACAACCGCTACTTCAACGACACCTACGAGGGGCTCCCGGTCGACGGCTACACGGCGTGGCTCGAGCGGATGGCCGACCACCCCAACATCGAGGTCCGCGTCGAGGTCGACTTCTTCGACGTCGCCGAGCAGTACAAGGGCGTCGTGCCGATCGTCTACACCGGCCCCGTCGACGAGTACTTCGGCAACTCCGAGGGCCGGCTCTCCTGGCGTACCGTCGACCTCGAGGCCGAGACCCTCGACGTCGACGACTTCCAGGGCACCGGCGTGGTCAACGCCAACGACGCCGACGTCCCGTGGACCCGCGTGCTGGAGTTCAAGCACCTGCACCCCGAGCGGACCTACCCGCCCGGCAAGACGATCGTGGTCCACGAGTACAGCCGGTTCGCCGAGGACGACGACGAGCCCTACTACCCGATCAACACCGCCGAGGACCGGGCCAAGCTCAAGAAGTACCGCGACCTCGCCGCACGCGAGCCGATGGTGCTCTTCGGCGGCCGCCTCGGCACCTACCAGTACCTCGACATGCACATGGCCATCGGGTCGGCGCTGTCGATGTACGACAACAAGCTGAAGCCCTACTTCGCCGACGGCGCGGCCTGGGCCAGCGGAGGAGTGGACCAGTGAGCACCGAGACCACCACCGGCGCGATGACCGGCAGCATCGTCGGCACCGCGACCGGCCAGGCCGGCCCGGCCGACCCGCCCGGCCCGGCCGCCACGACGCCGGCCGCCACGACCGGCGCGACCCGGGCGCCGACCGTGCGGCGCCTGCTGCAGCAGCAGGTGCTCCCGGCCGGCGCCGACAGCGACGTCATCGCCCTCTACGTCGACGTCGACGCCGCGGTGGTCGAGTCCGACGCTGACGACGGCATGTCGCGGCGCATGCGCGAGGCGATGGGCTCGGTCATGGGCGGCGCCTCCGGGGCGAGCATCCACCCCGACCAGATCGAGTCGCGTCGCGCCGTGCGGGTCCGCTCCGGCGCGACGCTGTCGTTCGGCACCTACTTCAACGCCTTCCCGGCCAGCTACTGGCGTCGCTGGAGCGTCGTGGACGCGGTCTCCCTCGAGGTCAGCGTGCGCGGGCCCGGCGCCACCGTGGTGGTCTACAAGTCGATGGCCAGCGGCCGCAGCCAGCGCGTCGACGCGGCCACCACGACCGGCGCGGAGTCGGAGACCTTCTCCTGGGACCTCACCCTGAAGCCCTTCGTCGACGGTGGCTGGTACTGGTACGACGTCGTGGCCGGCGACGACTCCGTCGTCGTCGAGGACGCCCGGTGGACCGCCCTGGTTCCCGAGGACCGGGCCGGGCACGGCACCGTCGACATCGCCATCACCACGATGAACCGCCCCGACTTCTGCGCCAAGCTGCTCGGCCAGGTCGGCGACGACGACGACCTGCGCCCCTACCTCGACGAGGTCCTGGTCATGGAGCAGGGCAAGGACAAGGTCACCGACTCCCCGGACTTCCCCGCCGCCCGCCAGGCCCTCGGCTCGACGCTGCGGGTGATCGAGCAGGGCAACCTCGGCGGGTCCGGCGGGTACGCCCGTGGGCAGCTGGAGTCGGTGCGCAAGGGCACCGCCACCTACCTGATGTGCATGGACGACGACGTGATCTGCGAGCCCGAGGGCATCATCCGGGCCGTCACGTTCGCCGACCTCGCGCGCCGCCCCACGCTCGTGGGCGGGCACATGTTCAGCCTCTACGCCCGTTCGCGCCTGCACAGCTACGGCGAGGTCGTCCAGCCGTGGCGCTTCTGGTGGCAGTCGGCCGCCGGGGTGCACGGCGACTGGGACTTCAGCGCCCGCAACCTGCGCTCCACCCGGTGGCTGCACAAGCGCGTGGACGTCGACTACAACGGCTGGTTCATGTGCCTGATCCCGCGGGTGGTCCTCGAGGAGATCGGTCTCTCGCTGCCGGTCTTCATCAAGTGGGACGACTCCGAGTACGGCCTGCGCGCGAAGGCGGCCGGGTACCCGACGGTCTCCTTCCCCGGCGCCGCGGTCTGGCACGTGCCGTGGACGGACAAGAACGACGCGCTGGACTGGCAGTCCTACTACCACCAGCGCAACCGCTTCATCGCAGCGCTGCTGCACTCGCCGTACCCGAACGGCGGGCGGATGGTCCAGGAGAGCCTGAACCACCAGATCAAGCACCTGGTCTCGATGCAGTACTCCACGGTGGAGATCCGCCACCAGGCCCTGCTCGACCTGCTCGAGGGGCCCGAGGCGCTGCACGAGTCGCTGGCCACGGGCCTGCCGAGGATCCGGGCGATGGCCAAGGAGCACACCGACGCCCGCCTGGTCACCGACCGCGACGACCTGCCCGCGGTCAAGCGCGAGCGCCCGCCCCGCAAGGGCCGCGACGACGTCGGCCGCCTCGGCGGGCGCGCGATCACCGTGCGGGCGCTGCGCTCGCCGCTGCGCCAGTTCTCCAAGCCGCGCAGCCTCTCGCGCCGCTTCGCCGAGGCCGAGATCACCGCGATGGACGCCCAGTGGTACCGCCTGACGCGCTACGACTCGGCGGTCGTCTCGATGCCCGACGGCACCAGCGCCGCGTTCTACCAGCGCGACCCGCAGAAGTTCCGCGAGCTGTTCGCCAAGACCATCGAGATCCACCTGCGCCTGCGCAAGCGAGTGGCCGCGCCTGGCGCGCAGTACCAGGGCGCGCTGGAGGACATCACCTCGCCGCAGGCCTGGGAGAAGACGTTCGAGCCGTGGGCGGAGCCCCGGACGCCGGACGGGACCGATGGCTGAGACGTCATCGCGTCGGGAGCCCGGGGGACCATCCGGGCCGCGAGACCCGGGTGGTCGACGCCCCGCTGGTGGCGCCGTCGATGACCAGCGGGCTGGTGGAGGTGTTCCGTCGCCGCTACCTGCTCAAGCTCCTGGTCGCGCGGGAGATCTAGCGCGCGGTACCAGGGCTCGTTCCTGGGCCTGCTCTGGAGCTACCTCAACCCGCTGACCCAGTTCTTCATCTACTACTTCATCATGCAGGTCGTCATCGGCCGCGACGCGCCGTGGAGAACTTCGCGGTCCACGTGTTCTGCGGCCTGATCGTGGTGCACTTCTTCGTCGAGACCTTCAACGCCGGCACCCGCTCGATCGTGCGCAACAAGTCTCTGGTGCAGAAGCTGGCGATGCCGCGCGAGATGTTCCCGGTGGCCTCGATGCTGGTCTCGCTCTTCCACGTGGTCCCGCAGCTGGTCATCCTCGTGGTGGTCTCGCTGGCCTACGGCTGGAAGCCCGACCCGGTCGGGATCGTCGCGCTGTTCCTGGCCCTGGGGATCTCGATGATCCTCGGGGCTGGCGCTGGCGCTGCTGTTCAGCACGGCCAACGTGTTCTTCCGCGACTTCTCCAGCGCGGTCAACATCCTGACCAACTTCACCCGCTTCGGCGTGCCGATGATCTACCCCTACAGCCTGGTCGACGAGCGGTTCGGCCGCTTGGCGAGTACTACCTGTGGAACCCGATCGCCGACGCGGTGCTGCTGGTGCAGCGCGGCTTCTGGGTCGGCACCACGGAGAACCCCGAGCAGTTCGCGGCCACCGACCTGCCGCCGGAGCCTGTTCGGCGGGGCTGTCATGCTCTCGGCCTCAGCCTGGTGCTGCTGGTGCTCGCGCAGCTGGTCTTCAGCCGCTTCGAGCAGCGGATCCCGGAGCGCCTGTGAGCGAGTCCATCCGCGTCGACCACGTCACCAAGGAGTTCACGCTGCGCTACCACCGCACCTTCAAGCAGATCACGGTGGCGCTGGCCAAGCGGCGCGCACGATCAGCGACACCTTCCAGGCCGTCGACGACGTCTCCTTCACCGTCGAGCAGGGCGAGTCCATCGGGCTGATGGGCCTCAACGGCTCGGGCAAGAGCACGCTGCTCAAGATGATCAACGGCGTCATGCGCCCCGACAAGGGCAAGGTGCTGACCCGCGGGCGGATCGCCGGGTCTGATCGCCACCGGCGCCGGCTTCCACCCGCAGCTCACGGGACAGGAGAACATCATCCTCAACGCCGCGATGCTCGGCATGTCCGAGGCGGAGACCCACCCGCAAGTTCGACGACATCGTCGAGTTCGCCGAGATCGGCCGGTTCCTCGAGACCCCGGTCGGCACACTACTCCTCGGGCATGTCGCCCGGCTGGGGTTCGCGGTCGCGATCCACGTCGACTCCGAGATCTTCCTGGCCGACGAGGTGCTCGCGGTGGGGGACAAGCCGTTCAAGAAGAAGTGCCTCGAACGGATGGAGGAGGTGCGCGACTGCGGCGGACGCTGTTCTACGTCTGTCACGCCGCCGGCTCGGTGCGGCGGATGTGCAACCGGGTGATCATCCTGGAGAAGGGCCGGCTCGGCTTCGACGGTGACGTCAACGAGGGCATCCGCTCCTCAAGTACGACGACGAGAAGGCGGAACGAGGAGCGCTTCGACGAGGACGCTCGGCGCCGACATCTGAGCGGAGGTGACGGCGTCCGGTCCGAGCCCGCGGCGCGACGGACGCTCGACGACGTGGGCCGCGGCGCGTCGAGTGGAATTACAGCTCTTGTAGTTACGACGGGTCCTTCCGGCCGGTGTGACGGGTGTGACAGTTGCGTGCTCGTGTGACTCTTCCCCACCGCACTGGAGCAGCCCCCGATGTCGTTCCGCCAGCCCGGGCCGTTTCGTCTCCGCTTGCCAGCAGCTGCTGGTGCTCGGCGGCGGTGGTCGCCGTCCTCACCCCGGCGGCCAGCGTGATCAGCCTCGACGTGGTGCGCGAGGGCGCCGCCCCTGCGGCGCCCGGCACGCTGGCGACCCGGGCGGCTCGCGCGTCGCCCAGGACGCCACCGCGCAGGTGCCCACCGCCGCGGTCGACGCCGAGGTCGCCGAGTACCAGCTCACCGCCCCGTCGACCGGCCGCACGGCCCTGCGTGCCGCGGTCGCAGGAGCCTCCGGCGGGGCGCGCCGTGACCGGCCGCACCGGTGCGGCCGCGGTGGTCAGCGACCCGCTCGCGGTCGACGGGTTACGGCACCGTCGGTGTCACCTGGGGCGCCGGTGCGGACCTCGACGAGGGCGAGATCTCCGTGCGAGGTGCGCACCGCCGAGGACGGCGAGCTGGTCGTCGTGGAGCGAGGTGCCCTACGACGCCGACCACGCCCCCGACCCGGGACCGCCGAGGCCGCCGCCGCCCGTCCCGGCACCGACGCGCTGCTCGTCGGTGAGGTCGACCGGGTCCAGGTGCGGGTGGACTCCGAGGCGCCGCGCCGCCGACCGACCTGCGCCTGGCGGTCATCGAGCCGCGGCGAGCCGGTCGCCGACCGCCGAGCAGAGCGCCGCGATCGCGTCGCCGCCGCGGCCCCGACCACCAGCGGCCCGACCAGCGCCGTGTCGGCCCGCGCCACCTCGCTGAGCGCACCCCAGCCCACCATCTTCTCCCGCGCGCAGTGGGGCGCCGACGAGCGGATGCGCAGCGCGGGGTCGTTGCGCTACGGCACGGTCGAGGCCGGGTTCGTGCACCACACCGTGAACACCAACGCCTACACCCGCGACGACGTGCCGGGCATCCTGCGCAGCATCTACGCCTACCACACGCGCTCGCTGGGCTGGAGCGACATCGGCTACAACTTCCTCGTCGACCGCTTCGGCCGGATCTGGGAGGGCCGCTACGGCGGCGTCACCCGCGCCCGGTCGTCGGTGCGCACACCTACGGCTACAACGACGACGCCTTCGCGATGTCCGCGATCGGCAACTTCGAGACCACGACGCCGTCCCCGGCGATGATCGGCGCCTACGGCGCCCTGTTCGCCTGGAAGCTCGGCCTGCACGGGGTCGACGCCTCCTCGATGCGCCAGCAGGTCGGGTCCCGGGTGCTGCCGGCCATCAACGGCCACCGCGACGTCGGCGCCACCGCCTGCCCCGGGATCAACCTGTACGACCGGATCGCCGACATCCGACGCCTGGCGGTCGCGGCCCAGACCGGGTCGACCTCGCCCGCGCCCCCGCCCGCCCCCTCCCGCGGCGGCACGCGTCGCGGTGACCAGCCTCGACTCCGACCTCGTCGGCGACGCCTACCCCGACGTCGTCCTGCGGCGGCGCAGCGACGGGCGCGCCGTCGTCCTGCCCACCGGCGGGCTCACCACGCTCCGGGCGCCCCGCGCCCTGCCGACCGAGCTGTCCGCGTGGCCCGAGGTGCTGGCCTCGCCCGACCTGAGTGGCGACGGCCTCGGGGACCTCGTCCTGCGCCGCACCGACGGCACCACCGCGATCGCCACGGGCCGCGGCGCCGGCGCGTTCTCCTCCCCGGTCCCGGTCTCGTCGGGTCCCCGGGCGCGCCACGAGCTGCTCACCGCGATCGGCGACGTCGACGGCGACGGACGCGGCGACCTCGCGGCGCGGGTGCGCGGGACCTCACGGCTCTCGATCTTCCACGGCGACGGCGCAGGGGGGTTCCGCACGACCACGCTGCGACGCGGGTGGGGACGCTACGACCTCGTGCTCGGGGCCGGCGACCTGACCGGCGACGGCCGCCCGGACCTGCTCGCCCGCTCGCGCGACGGCCGGATGTTCAGCTACGCCGGCGAGCGCGGCGGCCGGTTCGCCGGGCGCGCGCCCGTGTGGGGCGGCCCCAACGCGACCTGGGCGGGCATGGACCAGATCGCCGCCGGCGGGGACATGACCGGGGACGGCAAGGCCGACCTCGTCGTGCGCCGCGCCCGCGACGGTGCCGGGTTCGTCCTGCCCGGCACGGGCCGCGCCCAGTTCGGCCGCGGCCTCGGCCCGCTGGCCAAGGCCGAGCCGCTGCGCTCGATGAGCGGCGGCGTCCAGGTCGGCGCCGGGCCGGCGCCGGACCTCCTGGCGCGTCGCGCCGGCCGGCTGGTCTGGCTGCCGAACGCGGGCACGGTCGAGACCGGGTCCCTGGTCGAGACGGGGGTCGACGCCTCGCGCGCCGGCGTGCTGCTCAACGCCGGCGACTGGGACCGCGACGGCCACGGCGACCTGCTCACCCGGACCGGGGGGGTGCTCGGGCTGCACCGCGGCGACGGACGCGGCGGGTTCGCCCCGCCCGTCGTGCTGGGCTCCGGCCTGGCGCGCCTCGACGACCTCGCGGTGGTCGGCGACGTCACCGGGGACGGCTGGCCCGACCTCGCGGCCGTTCCCGGCGACGGCACCACGCGGATCTATCCCGGCCACGGCACCTCCGCCCTCGGCGCGGCCGGGGCGGCCGTCGTCCTGGTGCGCGACGGTGACCGGGCCGACCTGCGTGGCTACGACTGGGCCGTGCCCGTGGAGGACCTGCGCCGCTCGGGCGTGCCCGACCTGGTCGCCCGCGACGCCGCGGGCCGCCTGTGGGTGCTGCCGGTGACCAGCCGGGGCGTGGGGGAGCGGCGCTACCTCGCCGACGGCCTGCTCGGCTACGACGTCGTCGGGTAGCGGGCCGTGGCCCGCTCGGCAGCCCCGATCGCGTCGAGCCGCTGCGGGGTGGCCCCGACGACGAGGACCAGCGAGCCCCCGCGGGCCAGCGCCTCGGTGAAGCAGCCCGCGCCGGGCGCCGAGGCCGGGTCGGCCGTGGTGAGCAGGCGGCCTCCGTCGCCGAGGAGACCCCCGGCCGCGGCCGCGGCCCACAGCCGGGCCTGGGTGGTGCTCCTCCCGCCCGCCGCGACGGCGACGTCGTCCTCGCCCGGCGGGTCGGCCGGGGTGAAGGCGTCGGGCTGACCCCACACCTCGACCCCGACGTCGTGCACGTGCGCAGGCAGCGGCTCGGCGAAGCGCACGCCCAGCGGCAGCAGCGAGCAGGCGAGGACGGGCACCTCCGCGGCCCGGTCGGCCCACCGCGCCACGCTCTCGGGCCCGCACACGACGGCGTCGACCTGGTCGACCTCGTCGGCGTCGGTGAGCACGAGGCCGGCCGTCCAGGCCGCGCCGGCGAAGACCGCGCCCAGCCAGTGCGGCGGCAGGTCGACGCGCAGGCGGTCGCCCCGGGCGAGGTCGTGCTCCTCGCACAGCAGCGAGGCGGTCTTGGCCACCCAGTTGGCGTAGGTCGTGGCGGAGAGCTCGACGCGCTCGCCGGTGTGTTCGTCGTAGAAGGTGATCAGCGGGCGCCCGGGGTCGCCGGAGACGCTGTGGGCCAGGACGGTGCTGAAGGTTGCCATCGCACCCACCCTAGGTTCGCTCGCCCCCGCGCGGGCAGCGGGCGTCCTAGGCTGGCGCCATGGTCAGCCCCCCGGCCCCGTCGGTCCCGCAGCCCTCCCCGTCGACCTCGGCACCCGCGGGGTCCGCCGCTGCGGGCCTCCCGCACTTCTGGGCGGTGGTGCCGGCCGGGGGAGCGGGCACCCGGCTGTGGCCGCTCTCGCGCCGGGCGGAGCCGAAGTTCCTGCGCGACGTCACCGGCGGCGGTCGCTCGCTGCTGCAGGCCACCTGCGACCGCCTGGTGCCGCTGGCCGCGGACCGGTTCCTGGTCGTCACCGGGGCGGCGCACCGTGAGGCGGTCGCCGCCCAGCTCGAGGGCCTCGGGCGCGACGCGGTGCTGGTCGAGCCGTCGGCGCGCGACTCGATGGCCGCGATCGGCCTCGCCGCGGCCCTGCTCGAGCGCCGCGACCCCGACGCGGTGATGGGCTCGTTCGCCGCCGACCACGTGATCGGCGACGACGGACGCGTTCCGTGCGGCCGTCGCCACCGCCGTCGAGGTCGCCCGCCGCGACCGGCTGGTCACGATCGGGATCGAGCCCACCCACGCCTCCACCGCCTTCGGCTACGTCCGCCTCGGCGCGGCCCTCGGGGCCGTGCCGGGCGCCCACGACGTCGAGGCGTTCGTCGAGAAGCCGGCCGAGGACGTCGCGCGTGCCTACCTCGGCCACCGGTCGCTACCGCTGGAACGCGGGCATGTTCGTGGTGCGCCCCTCCGTGCTGCTGGACCTGCTGGCCAGCTTCCACCCGGGCTTCGCCGCCGACCTGCGCGCGCTCGCGGCGACGACGGCCCGGCCGGCGGCTCGAGCAGCGGTGGGACGCGCTGCCGCGGATCGCCCTGGACCACGCCGTGGCCGAGCCGGCGGCGGACGCGGGCGAGGTGGCGGTGGTGCCCGGCGATCCTTCGGCTGGGACGACGTGGGCGACTTCGACGCGCTCGCCGGGCTGCTGGAGCCGGGCGCCGGACGGGCTCGCGGGTGCTCGGCGACGCCGATCTGGTGCGCGGCGGTGGACGCCACCGGCCTGGTCGTCGCGGGCGCCGGGCGGGCCGTGGTGGTCCTCGGGGTGGCCGACGTGGTCGTCGTCGACACCCCCGACGCGCTGCTGGTCACCACGCGAGCGCGCGCGCAGGAGGTCAAACGGGCCGTCGGTCGCTGCAGGCCGAGGGGCGGGCCGACCTCACCTGACCCGCGTCGCGGCGTGTCGGGCACAGCAGCGGCCGGGGCTCACATGGCGTTGGGCTCGGGGGAGTCGATGTAGGGGTAGTCGTCCATGAAGGTACTCCAGGGCGGCGCCGCTGAGCTGCGAGCAGTACTGCCAGACGCCCACCTGGCCTCGCCGTCGGTGTCGCCCTCGCCGCCGACGGACCAGTGGGTCAGCGCGACGTGCTGGCCGTCGGGGAAGGGCTCGCCGTCCTCGGAGGTCCACGGCACGGCCTTGAACTTGTCGCGGTAGTTGTCGGTGCCCTCGAACTTCGAGGCCATGCGCGCGCAGCTGGTCATCTGCGTCGGCGTCGTCGGCGATGGTCTCGTCGTACCAGAGGAAGGTGTAGCCGTGCTCGAGGTTGTGCACGAGCGCTCCGAGCTCGGGACGGTCGTCGGCGGTGTAGAGCTTGCGGTCATGCGCGGTCCCGGCGACGTTCCAGTGCGGGCCGAAGGCCGGCGGGGCCTCGGGGTAGGTGATCGGGGTGCCCTCGGGCACGTGGTCCTGGTTGCCCTCCGCCGTCTTCGTGGTGACGTCCTGGCAGACCGAGGCCGGCGCGCCGATCGTGGCGAGCGCGAGCGTCGGAGAACTGGCGCAGGTCGCACCAGTTCTTGACCGGCTTGTAGGCGGCCGCGCCGACGATGAGCCAGGGCCACGACGACGCACACGCCGACGATGACGCAGCCCGCGGCGCTTCTCGGCGCCGCGCTGCTTCTTGCCATCGCGTCGATGCCGGCCTGGCGGTCGGTCTGGGCGGGCTTGCTGGACTTGGCCACGGTGCGGGTTCCTCGATGTCTGTCGGGGGCGTCGCGCGGGAGGCGCGGGGATGCGGCTGCGCGACGGGTCGCCGGAGTCTACGGAGTCGCGCAGCGGGCGGAGCACTGAGCGTCGGCCCGGGCGGCCCCCGTCGGTCGAGCGCCACCCGTGGGCGAAGGCCAGACGGCCACCCGCGGTCCGGTGTCCGCGGCGCAGGCGACGGCTCGCTCGGGCGACACGCACCGCGCCGCGTCCGGCGTCGGCGAGGTCGAGGGTCCTCGCGCGAGCACCGCGACGAGGGAGGTCGGCGTCCGGGGCGGCCGCCGAACGGGCGCCGCGTCCTCGGGCCGGCCGCGCAGCGCGCGCACGACGGCCTCGCGCGGCCCCGAGCCGAACAGGTCGCCGCCCTCGGGCCGCACCAGCGCACGCGCGCCGGGGCCGTCCTCGCCGGGCGGCAGCACGAGGTCGGCGCGGCCGCGCACGCACCGCGAACGGGCGGGCGCCGAGCTTGCCCTGCGCCAGCTCGGCCGCGCCGGCGAGCTCGTCGGCCACGGCCGGGGCGGTGACGGCGAGCCGGTTGCCGTGGGCGTCGACGCGGCCCGCGAAGTCCTCGGGGACCACGAGGCCGGCGGCGCCGATCGCGATGTCGGTCTGGCCCTCGCGCCAGGCCCGGCCGGCGGTGTCGGTGACGACGACGGCGACGTTGCGCCCGGTGCGCTCGCGGACCGGCGCGCGCAGCGCGCGGGCGCTGGCGTCGGGGTCGACGGGCAGCAGCACGACCGGCCGCGGGTCGACGTTGGAGGCGTCGATGCCGGCGGCGGCCAGGGTGAGGCCCGTGGTGGGTGCGCACGATGCGGGTCGGCCCCGCGCCGGGCGACGACCCGCGCGGTCTCGCCGTCGAGGCGCTCCTCGCGCGGGCCGTCGGCCACGCGGCCCTCGGCCTTGCTGACGACCTTGCTCGTCACCACCACGACGTCGCCGTCGGCGAGCTCGACCAGCCGGCAGGACCAGCGCGAGCAGGTCGGCAAGGTCGGCGCCGCCTCCACCTCGGGCACGCCGTCGGGCGCGAGCACCTCCAGTCGGTCACGCGTCGAGCCCCGCCGCCGCGCCGAGGTCGACGAGGTCGAGCGCGGCGCGCGCCATGGCCGCGGTGGCGTCGAGGTCGGTCATCATCAGCGGGACCGCGCCGGCAGGTGAGCGCCGCCGGCCGCCACCCGGGCGACGTCGGCCTGCGTCGCGGGTGTCGACGAGCCAGGCGTCGAGCAGGCCGCCCGACGCCGCGGGCGCCGTAGTGCAGCCCGACGCCGGCCGCGCTCACCTCGACGTCGATCGGCCTCGAGCATCTGGCGCGCCATGCCGCGCACGTGGGTGCCGCCGACGATGGGGGACAGGCCGACCACGGGCGCGCGCGGTCGCGGCGCAGCGCGTCGCGGACGCCGGGCACGCCGAGGACCGTGCCGACGGAGACCACCGGGTTCGAGGGCGGCAGCAGCACGAGGTCGGCTGGCCGCGATCGCCTCGAGCACGCCGGGGGCGGGCGCGGCGGCGTCGAGCCCGACGAAGACCGACGACTCGGCGGGCACCTCGGCCCGCAGCCGGATCCAGTACTCCTGGAAGTGCACGACCCGGCGGCCGCTGGGCGCCCCGGGGTCGGCCACGACGACGTGGGTCTCGACCCGGTCGTCGCTCATCGGCAGCAGGCGCACCCCCGGGCTGCCAGCGGCGGCACAGGGCCTCGGTGACCGCGGAGAGCGGGTAGCCGGCCTCCAGCATCTGCGTGCGCACCAGGTGGGTGGCCACGTCGCGGTCGCCGAGGCCGAACCAGGTGGGCTCCACGCCGTAGGCTGCGAGCTCCTCCTTGACGCTCCAGGTCTCCTCGCGCCGGCCCCAGCCCCGCTCGGCGTCGATGCCGTCCGCCCAGGGTGTACATCACGGTGTCGAGGTCCGGGCAGACCTTGAGGCCGTGCACCCACAGGTCGTCGGCGGTGTTGCGTCACGACCGTGACCTCGGCCTCGGGCAGCAGGTGCCGCAGGCCCTGCAGGAAACGCGCCCCGCCGATGCCGCCCGAGAAAACGGTGATCTTAAACATGGTTCCTCCCCCTGCCGGAGCCGTTTTGTGCATAGCAGATCCGGGCTTGACTTCCCGGGTACGACAGGCATGTAATTCCCTCAGTGTCGTCCACGGTCGCCGAGCCCGGGGACGCGGGTCGTGCACCACGGACACCATCGAATTCTTCGGGATCGAAAGGGCGTACATCGTGAGAGAGCTGTTCCTGCTCGAACCGGGACGCCGACAGCGAAGGTTGGCAGGAGCGTGCCCTGTGCGCGCAGACGGACCCGGAGGCGTTCTTCCCCGAGAAGGGCGGCTCGACGCGGGAGGCCAAGAAGGTGTGCCTGACCTGCGACGTGCGCACCGAGTGCCTCGAGGCCGCCCTCGTCAACGACGAGCGGTTCGGCATCTGGGGCGGGCTGTCGGAGCGCGAGCGCCGGAAGCTCAAGAAGCGCGCGGTCTGACCTGCGACGCTGTCGCTCAGAGCGAGGTGAGCCCCGGCCGGGTCGGCCGGGGCTCCTCGCATTTGTACAGTCTCGTCCGTGACCACACCACCCCTGCGGGCCCCCTCCGCCGTCCCCGGCGCCGGCCCGGGTGAGGTCGCCGTCCTGCTCGTCTGCCACGACGGCGAGCGCTGGCTGCCCGGCGTCCTCGACGCGCTCGAGGCCCTCGAGCCCCCCGGGCCGGCCGGTGTCGTCGTCGTCGACACCGGCAGCACCGACGCCGGCCCGGACCTCGTGCGCGCGGCGGGCCGGTCCGCCACGAGCGGTGTCCTGCGCGCGACGACCGTGCTGCCCGCCCTGCCGGGAGCGTCGTTCCCCGACGCCGTCCGGGCTGGTCTAGACCGACCTCGACTCGCGCGTCACGCCCCCGGAGTGGGTGTGGCTGCTGCACGACGACGCCGCCCCCGCGCCGGGCGCGCTGCACGCCCTGCTGGCGGCGGCCGCGGCGCACCCCGAGGCCGACCTGCTCGGTCCGAACCTGCGCGAGTGGCCCTCGCTGCGCCGCCTCCTCGAGGTCGGCGTCACCATCTCCGGCACCGGACGACGCGAGACGGGGCCTGGAGCAGGGCGAGTACGACCAGGGTCAGCACGACGAGGTGCGCGAGGTGCTCGCGGTCAACACCGCGGGCCTGCTCGCCCGCCGTACCGCGCTGGAGGAGCTGGGCGGCCTCGAGCCCGCCCTGCCCGTCTTCGGCAACGACCTCGACCTCGGCTGGCGGGCCGCGGCGGCCGGGCGGACGACGCTCGTGGTGCCCCGCGCGGTGGTCTTCCACGCCGAGGCCGCGCACCGCGGCCTGCGGCGCACCCCGCTGACCGGCGCCCGGACGCACTTCCAGGAGCGCCGCGCCGCCCTGTGGACGCTGCTGGCCAACTCCCGCGGGGCGTTCCTGCCCCTGCAGGTCGTCCGCCTCGTGCTGGGCACGCTGCTGCGCACGCTCGGCCTGCTGCTGGTGCGGGCCCCCGGCGCGGCCGTGGACGAGGTCGCGGCCCTCGCCTCGGTGCTCGTCCGTCCCGGCGAGCTGCGCGCCGCTCGCCGGCGTCGACGCGAGGCGCGCGGTGGCGCCGGACCCGACCAGGCCCGCGTGCGCCGCCTGCTCGCCCCGCCCTGGCTGCCCTACCGGCACGGCCTCGACGCCCTCGGCGACGCGGCCGCCGCGCTGGGCGAGCACGCCAGCGACGTCGCCGAGCGCCGCCGGCTGGCCGCCGCCGAGCGCGATCCCTCCTCGCTGGCCGCCCGACGGGTGGCCCACGACGACGGGCGCGACGACCTCGACGACCCCGGACTGCTGACCCGGGTGGTCACCAGCCCCGTCGCCCTGCTGCTCGTGCTCGTCATGGTGGCCCTGCTCGTCGCCGCGCGGGCCGGTCTGGGCACCGTGGTCGGGGGGGCGCTCTCGCCGGCCCCGGACTCCGCGGGCCGCTGGTGGTCCCTGCGCGCTGGAGTCCTGGCACGAGCTGGGCCAGGGCACCGCCGTGCCCGCGCCCCCCGGCGTGCTGCCGCTGGCCGTGCTGGGCTCGGTGCTGACGGCCCGGCCGGGGCGGTCTCGGCCCTGATGCTGCTCAGCGCGCCGCTGGCGCTCGGGGCGTCGTGGCGCCTGCTGCGGCGTGGTCGGCCGCCTCGTCGACCCCCGCGGGCTGTCGCGCTGGCTGCTCCTGCTCGGGGCCGACGACCTACGCGCTGGTGCCGCTGAGTCAGCGGAGCGTGGGGCGGTGGACGGATCGGGGTGGTGGTCTCCGCGGCGCTGCTCCCGCTCGCGGCCCACGCCGCCCTGGGGCTCGCCGACCCCGACCCCGGGGGCGACCGGCGGTGGCGCGCCGCCTGGCGGACGGGCCTGCTGCTGACCCTCGTGGTCGCCGCCACGCCGGCCGCCTACGGGTTCGCGGCGCTGCTCGCGGTGTGCGCGGTGCCGGCCGCGCTCGTCCTCGGTGCCGACCGCGCGACGGGCCGGTCCCGCTCGGCCTGGGCGCCGCCGCTGGCCGCGCTGGGCGTCCCGCCGGTGCTGCTCTGCGCCTGGTGGGTGCCGCTGCTCACCCAGGACGCCGGCGCCGGCCTGCTCCTGGACCTCGGCCGCCCGGGCACGGGGACCGAGGCGGCGGGCGGCCCGGCCCTGGTGCTCGGCCGGCTCGGCGACGGCGCCGCGCTCGGCGCCCCCGCCTGGCTGGGGGCGGTGCTGCTGGTGCTGGCCGTGCTCGCGCTGGTGCCGCCCGCGACCCGGCGGGCCGTCCTGGCCTGCTGGGGCGTGGGTCTGGCCGCGGCCCTGAGCGCGCTCGCGCTCTCGCTGGTGCCGCTGAGCCTGGGCGAGAGCCCGGTCGCCGCCGATCTCGGCGTGCTCCTCGTGTCCTGGCAGGGCTGCCTGGTCCTCGCCGCGGTGCTCGGCGGCCACGGCCTGCTGCTCGCGCTCGACGGCTCCCGCCGGACCGGCCCGACCGGCCCGACCGGCCCGACCGGGACGACGGGTCGCCGCCGGGCCGTCACGCGCACCGCCGCGGCGGTCGTCGCGGTGGCGGCGGTGGCGGTGCCGCTGGGCGGGCTCGCCTGGGCCGTCGTGGGCGCCGGGGAGGACCTCGGCGACACGGGGGCCAGCGACGTCCCCGCCTACATGGTGCAGAGCGCGATGACCGGCCCCGAGCACGGCGTGCTGGTCCTGCGCGGCTCCCTGGACGCGGGCCTCGACTACACCGTCCTGCGCGGCGACGGCACGACGCTGGGCGAGGACCAGGTGCTGGCGCTGGCCGCGGAGGACGACGCGCTCACCGCCGACGTCACCGCGCTGGTCTCCCGGCCCCGCCCGGCGCTGGTGGCCCGCCTCGCCGCCGCCGGCGTGGAGTACGTCGTGATGCCCGCCCCGGCCGACGGCCGGGTCGCCGCCGGCCTCGACGCCACCGCCGGCCTGACCCGCGCCAGCGCCGAGGATCGCGCCACCCGGGCCTGGCAGGTCGAGGCGCCGCTCGACGCCGCTGCCGTCGCGGGCTCCGGGCCGGCATCGCGGCCCGCGCTGCTCGCCCTCGAGCTCGTCGCGCTCGTCGTGGTGCTGGTGCTCGCTGCGCCGACCGCCCGCAGACCCACATCGGCGACCACCACCGGACGGAGGGTGCGCGGATGAGCGACCCCGACCCGACCACCGAGCCGACCACCGGCCCGACCACCGGCCCGGAGACAGGCCAGGGCGTCCGCCGTGACGGGCGCCGTGACCCGGCGCGGTCACGACCCGTCGTCGCGCTGGTGCTGGCCGTGCTGCTGCCGCTGGGCAGCGTCGGCGCCCTGCTCGCCGTCGCGGCCCCGCCGCCCGAGACCGCCGTGGAGCGGGCCCCGCAGGAGAGCCCGCTGACCCGGGCCACCCTGGTCTGCCCCGGCCTCGACGCGCCGGTGTCCGTCGGCACCACCACGCGTCAGCGGGGCGTGGTGACCCTGCGCGCCGGGGCACGCTCCCGGGCCCTCGAGGTGCGCCCGCGGCGGCTCGCGTCCAGCGGGCTGGGCGCCGACGGCGCGCGGGCCGTCACCGTGACCGGCCTCGACGACCTGGCGCCCGGTCTGCTGGCCGGCCGGTTCCCCGCCGGCGGGCGGCCGACCTCCCCGGCCTGCTCGCCGCCGGTGCCGGGCACCTGGTTCACCGGCCTGGGCGCCGGCGCCCGGCACGCCTCGGTGCTCGCGCTCACCAACCCCGACCGGGGCAGCGCGGTGGTCGACATCGAGGTCCACGGCGAGCGCGGCCCGGTCGAGGTGCCCGCCCTGCGCGGGCTGGCCGTGCCCGGACGCCGCACCGTGCGGCTGGACCTCGCCGCCATCGTCCCCCGCCGCGACACCCTGAGCGCGCACGTGACCACCTCGCGCGGCCGCGTGGTCACGGCGGCGCAGGACCGCGTCGGCCTGATCGGCGACGGCCCCCGCGCGGTGGAGTGGCTGCCCGCCCAGGCCGAGCCCGCGACGTCCTCGCTGCTGCTGGGTCTGGCTCCGGGCCGCGGCGAGCGGAGCCTGGTCCTGACCAACCCCACCGACGACGAGGCCCGCGCCGCGGTGCGGGTCGTGACCCGCCGCTCGACGTTCTCCCCCCAGGGCGTCGAGGACGTCCTCGTGCCCGCCGGGGCGACCGTGTCGGTGGACCTCTCCGGGGTGCTGGGCCGCCAGGTGCTGCGCACCGCGGTCGGCCTGCAGGTCGACGCGACGGGCCCGGTCACGGCCGCGGTGCGCACCCTGGTCGACGGTGACCTCGCGCTGCTCGCCGCCACGCCGGCGCTGACCGAGCACGCGACCGCCCTCGTGCTGCCGGCCGGTGCCAAGCGGCTGGTGGTGGCGGGCGCGTCCTCGACCGGCTCGGTCACCGCCCTCGCCCGCTCCGAGCGGGGCCGCCGGCTCGCGCTGCGCCGCGCCGACCTCGGGGCCGGCCGCGCGAGCGTCGTGGCGCTGCCCGCGGCGACGCGGCTGCTCGAGGTCTCGGTGCGCGGCACCACGGTCGCCGGCTCGGTGCTCGTCACCGCCGGCGGCGCCCGCGGCGGGGCCGCCGTCGTGCCGCTGGTCGACCTCGAGCGCCGCGGGCTCGTCGGCGACGTGCGGCCCGCCCGCCGCTGAGCGGAGGTCTCACAGGTCGTCGGAGCCGTAGCGGGGGTCGACCTGCTCCGGGTCGAGGCCCAGCAGCTCGGCGACCTGCTCCACGAGCACCGCGTGCACCAGGGCCTCGAGGTCGTCGCGGCCCCGGGCGCGGTGCTCGATGGGACGGCGGAACAGCACCAGGCGGGTCGGCTCGCCCCCGTGGGCGCGCACCAGCGACGACAGCGGCACCGTGGCCCCGCCACCGACCCGGCCGGGCCCGCCGGTGCCCGCGTCCCAGTCGTCGGGGATCAGCGGGGCGTCCTCGACGGCGTACTCCACGAGGCCGAGCCGCTCGTGCCAGCGGTCCTCGACCTCCGCGACGAGGGCGAGCACGATCGCGTCGAAGCGCTCGGCCCGCGTCCGGGTCATCGGACGGCCCGGGACCACGGGCCGCACCCCCGGGCCCCGCATGCCGCGACCGCGACGTTCCCGGGACCGTCCGCGCTGCGCCTCGACCACGCCGCGAGCCTAAACCGGGGGCGGGGAGCCGCCGGGTACGGTCGCCTCCGTGAGCCTGGCCAGACGTTGTTCGCGCACGGCGTGCGGTCGTCCCGCCGTCGCGACCCTGACCTACGTCTACGCCGACCAGACCGCCGTGCTCGGCCCGCTGGCCACCTACGCCGAGCCCCACGCCTACGACCTGTGCGAGGCCCACGGCCAGCGGTTGTCGGCCCCCCGCGGCTGGGAGGTGCTGCGCCTGGCGCCCGACCCTCGCGCCCAGGGCCCCTCCGACGACGACCTGCTCGCGCTCGCCGACGCCGTCCGGGAGGCGGCGCGGCCGCCCGCCCCGGCGCCGCCCGTGGCGCCCGCGTCCGAGCAGGGCACCCGTGAGACCGGTCGCCGCGGCCACCTGCGGATGCTCAGCAGCGACTGACCCACCGCGACCGGGGCGCCCCCTCGCCGCGGCTAGGGTGGGATCATGGCCTCCCTGGACCCCGACTCGCTGGACGCCGTCTTCAAGGCCTACGACGTGCGAGGAACCGTGGGTGACCAGGTCGACGAGGACCTCGCCCGCGCGGTGGGTGCCGCCTTCGTCGAGGTCGTCGGCGGCGACCGCGTCGTGGTCGGCTACGACATGCGGCCCAGCTCCCCGGGTCTGGCCGGCGCGTTCGCCGACGGCGCCAGCCGGGCCGGCGCGGACGTCGTGATGATCGGCCTGGCCTCCACCGACGAGCTCTACTTCGCCTCCGGGCACCTCGACGTGCCGGGCGCGATGTTCACCGCCAGCCACAACCCGGCGCAGTACAACGGGATCAAGATGTGCCGCGCCCGGGCCGTGCCCCTGGGCGCCGACACCGGACTGCGCCAGATCCGCGACCTCGTGGCCGCCGGGCCCGTGGCGCCGTCCGGGCGCAGCCCCGGCTCGATCTCCTCCCACGACGTCCTCGAGGCCTACGCCGCCCACCTGCTCGAGCTGGCCCCGGTGACCGGCCGCCGGCTCTCGGTGGTCGCCGACGCCGGCAGCGGGATGGCCGGGCACACCGCGCCCGCCGTCTTCGGCCGCCTCGGCGAGGACCGGGTCTCGCTGGTGCCGCTGTACTTCGAGCTCGACGGCACCTTCCCCCACCACGAGGCCAACCCCATCGAGCCGGAGAACCTGCGAGACCTCCAGGCGCGCGTGCTGGCCGAGGGCGCCGACGTCGGCCTGGCCTTCGACGGCGACGCCGACCGCTGCTTCCTCGTCGACGAGCAGGGCCGCGCGGTCTCGCCGTCGGCCGTCACCGCGCTGATCGCGGCCCGCGAGCTGGCCCGCCACCCCGGCGCGAACGTCATCCACAACCTGATCACCAGCCGCGCCGTGCCCGAGCTGGTCACGGCGCTGGGTGGCACCCCGGTGCGCACGCGGGTGGGGCACTCCTACATCAAGGCCACGATGGCCGAGACCGACGCCGTCTTCGGTGGCGAGCACAGCGGGCACTTCTACTTCCGTGACTTCTGGCGCGCCGACTCCGGCATGCTCGCCGCCCTGCACGTGCTGGCCGCGCTGGCCGCCGACGACCGGCCGCTCTCGGCGATCCTCGCCGAGTACGACCCCTACCCGCTCAGCGGGGAGATCAACTCCACCGTCGTCGAGGCCGCGGGCACCACGGCCCGCGTCGAGCGGACGTGGGCCTCGCGCCCGGGCGTGACGATCGACCGGCTGGACGGCCTCAGCGTCAGCCACCGGGACTGGGCGTTCAACGTCCGGTCCTCCAACACCGAGCCGCTGCTGCGGCTCAACGTCGAGGGGAAGGACGAGGACACGATGCACGCGGTGCGCGACGAGGTGCTCAGCATGATCCGGGGCGAGTCGTGAGCGGCCCCGCGGGCGCCGGCCAGGACGACGCCGCCAGCGAGCGGCCCGGGGGAGTGGACCCGGCGCTGCTCGACCTCGTCGTGTGCCCCGACTGCCACGGCGCCCTCGCCGTCCAGGACGCACCGGGCCCCGACGGTCTCGCCCTGGCGTGCCGGTCCTGCGGCCTGGTCTACCCGGTGCGCGACGGCATCCCGGTGCTGCTCGTCGACGAGGCCCGTCGGCCGGGCTGAGGTGTTCGACGACGCACGGCTCGACGACGAGGCGGTCCTCGACCTCCTCGACGCCCGTCTGCGCCACCTCGCGGGGTCCGGCGCACGGGTGCGTCGCGACGCGGGCGAGGCGCGCGACGCCGCCCGCACCGTCGAGGCCGGCACCGGCCCGGACCGACCCCGCGCGGTGGTCGTGGTCGGCCGCGACGCGGCCCTGGTGCGCACCGCCGCCGAGCAGCGGTGCCCCGTCCCGGTCGTGGCCTGGTCCGCCCCCGGCCTCCCGGGCTGGGCGGGCGGCCTCGACCTCGTCGTCGCCCTCGACCCGGGGAGGCCGGCGCCGACGACTCCGACGCCGGGACCGACGACCGCCGACGACGCCCGCCTCGCCGTGGCGGTCGCGGTGGCCGAGGCGGTGCGCCGCGGGGCACGAGTCCTCGCCGCGGCGCCGCAGGCCTCCCTGGTCGCGCGCCACGCGGTCGGCCGCGACACCCTGGTCCTGCCGTGCGAGAGCGGCGACCCGGTGGCACGCGTGGTGGTCGTCCTGGAGCACCTGCACCGCCTCGGCCTCGGCCCGCGCGTCGACGCCGACGCGGTGGCCGACGCGCTCGACGACGTCGCCCGCGCCGCGTCGCCGCACCGCGAGACGACCCTCAACCCGGCCAAGGCGCTCGCGGTGACCCTGGCCGACGCCGCACCCCTGCTCTGGGGGGCGTCCCCGCTGGAGGAGGACGCCGCCCGCCGCGTCGCGGCGAGCCTGCGCGGCGCCGCGGCGCGCCCCGCCCTGGCCGGCGACGTCGCGACCCTGCTGCCGGTGCTGGCCCGGGCCCGGCCGCGGGACCTGTTCGCGGACCCGGTGCTCGACGGGTCCGGCGCCCCGCCACCGGTGCTGGTCGTCCTGGGGGAGGACCCCGACCGCCCCGGTGGGCCGCGCGGCCGCGCCGACGACGGCCTCGAGGACCCCCCGGGGTCGGCGGCCGGACGGCACCGTCTCGAGCGCGCCGCCCACGAGCGCGGCCTGCGGGTCGAGGTCCTCGGACGTGCGGGGGGCGGCGGGCCGGTGGCGTGCTGGGCCGTCCAGGGCCTGCTCGGACGCTACGTCGCGGCGTACCTCGCGCTCGGCCTCGTGGAGGACTGAGGACCCGCCGCGGGCCGGGTCGGCCGGGGGCTAGGGTTCCACGCATGGCAGCAGAAGGCGGTACCAAGGCGGTCCTGGCAGCACTGGCCGCGAACCTCGGGATCGCGGTGACCAAGTTCGTCGCCTTCCTGATGACCGGGTACTCCTCGATGCTCGCCGAGGCGGTCCACTCCCTGGCCGACTCCGGCAACCAGGGCCTGCTGCTGCTCGGCGGCAAGCGTGCCGAGAAGGACCCCACCGCCGAGCACCCCTTCGGCTACGGCCGCGAGCGCTACGTCTACAGCTTCATCGTGGCCATCGTGCTGTTCTCCCTCGGCGGGCTGTTCGCCCTCTACGAGGCGTACCACAAGTTCCACGAGATCCAGCTCGGCGAGGCCGAGCTCGGTGACGACTGGCGTCGCTTCGTCCCGCTCGTCGTGCTCGCCGCCGCGATCGTGATGGAGGCGTTCTCCCTGCGCACCGCGGTCCGGGAGGCGCGCAAGGTCAAGGGCGAGGCCTCGCTGGCCACCTTCGTGCGACGCGCGAAGTCGCCCGAGCTGCCGGTGATCCTGCTCGAGGACGTCGGCGCGCTGGCCGGGCTGTTCTTCGCCTTCATCGGCGTCGCGCTGATGCTCCTCACCGGCAACCAGTACTTCGACGTCGCAGGCACCACGCTGATCGGCGTCCTGCTCGTGGTCATCGCCGTGATCCTCGCGATCGAGACCAAGAGCCTGCTGCTCGGCGAGTCGGCGACGCCGGCCGCGGTCCGGTCCATCCGCGAGGCGCTCGAGGGCACGGAGGGCATCGAGAGCGTCATCCACCTCCGCACCATGCACCTCGGCCCCGAGGAGCTCCTCGTGGCGGCGAAGATCGGCGTCGTCCCGGGTGCCAGTGCCGAGGACGTCGCCGGTGCGATCGACCGCGCCGAGGCCTCGATCCGCTCCGCCGAGCCGGTCGCGGAGATCATCTACCTGGAGCCCGACATCCGCCGCTGAGGCGCTCCCGCCGGGGCGGGACAGGGGTGGTCGCGACGATTCTGCGAACTCCTGAGGATCGGCCTAACCTCGAACAAGCCGCCTACCCCGTCCCCCTGACGCGTCCGCGCGTCGAGCAGAGGAGCTCCTGTGGACTTCAACGTCGCCGACCTCTCCCTGGCCGACTACGGCCGGACCGAGATCACCCTCGCCGAGCACGAGATGCCTGGTCTGATGGCCATGCGCGAGCGCTACGGCGCCGAGCAGCCCCTCAAGGGCGCCCGGATCGCGGGCTCGCTGCACATGACGATCCAGACCGCCGTGCTGATCGAGACCCTCGTGGACCTCGGCGCCGAGGTCCGCTGGGCCTCCTGCAACATCTTCTCCACCCAGGACCACGCGGCTGCCGCGGTGGTCGTGGGGCGCACCGGAACCCCCGAGCAGCCCGCCGGCGTCCCCGTCTTCGCCTGGAAGGGCGAGAGCCTGCGCGAGTACTGGGAGTGCACCCAGCAGATCCTCGCCTGGCCCGACGTCGACGGCGAGGCCCGTCACGCCAACATGATCCTCGACGACGGCGGCGACGCCACGATGCTGGTCCACCTCGGCGTCGAGGCCGAGAAGTCCGGCGTGGCCCCCGACCCCACCTCGGCGACGTCGGCGGAGCAGAGGATCGTCTTCGAGGCGCTCGGGGCCAGCCTGGAGCAGAGCAAGGACCGCTGGACCACCGTGGCGTCCGAGCTGCGCGGGGTCACCGAGGAGACCACCACCGGGGTGCACCGTCTCTACGAGATGATGCGCGAGGGGTCGCTGCTCTTCCCGGCGATCAACGTCAACGACTCGGTCACGAAGTCCAAGTTCGACAACAAGTACGGCTGCCGCCACAGCCTCATCGACGGGATCAACCGCGCCACCGACGTCCTCATCGGCGGCAAGGTCGCGGTCGTGTGCGGCTACGGCGACGTCGGCAAGGGCAGCGCGGAGTCGCTGCGCGGACAGGGCGCCCGCGTCATCGTCACCGAGATCGACCCGATCTGCGCGCTGCAGGCAGCCATGGACGGCTACCAGGTCACCACCCTCGAGGACGTCCTGGACCAGGCCGACATCATCGTCACCGCCACCGGCAACCGCGACGTCGTCACCGTCGAGCAGATGAAGCGGATGAAGCACCAGGCGATCGTGGCGAACATCGGCCACTTCGACAACGAGATCGACATGGCCGGCCTCGAGGCCGCGGGCGTGGCCGAGCGCACGACGGTCAAGCCCCAGGTCGACGTGTGGACCTTCCCCGAGCGCGGCACCTCGATCATCGTGCTCTCCGAGGGCCGCCTGATGAACCTGGGCAACGCCACCGGCCACCCCTCGTTCGTGATGTCGAACTCCTTCACCAACCAGGTGCTCGCGCAGATCGAGATCTTCACCAAGCCGCAGGACTACCCCGTCGGCGTCTACGTGCTGCCCAAGCACCTCGACGAGGAGGTCGCCCGCCTCCACCTCGGCGCCCTCGGCGTGAAGCTGACCGAGCTCAGCACCGAGCAGGCCGGCTACCTCGGCGTCCCGGTCTCCGGGCCGTACAAGTCCGACGAGTACCGCTACTGATCCACCCCCGGCGCCCCGGGCGCCCTCGGCGTCGCGCGACGACCTGCACCGTCCCCGGCCCCGGCCGCCTCCACAGTCGTGGTGGTGTCCGGGGCCGTGGTGTGTCCCGGTCAGGCAAGATGGGCACCATGTCCAGCAACCCCCCCGGCGACTCCCCCGATCCCGGCTCCCCCGAGCCCGGCTCCGCCGGCCGCGGCCGGGTGCTCGTGGTCGACGACGACGCGGCGCTGGCCGAGATGCTCACCATCGTGCTGCGCCAGGAGGGCTTCGAGTGCCGCATGTGCACCCGCGGCGACCTCGCGATGGCCGAGTTCCGTGACTACCGGCCCGACGTCGTCCTGCTCGACCTGATGCTGCCCGGCCGGGACGGCATCGACGTGTGCAAGGAGATCCGCGCCGAGTCCGGCGTGCCGATCGTCATGCTCACCGCCAAGGGCGACACCACCGACGTGGTGGTCGGCCTCGAGTCCGGCGCCGACGACTACGTCGTGAAGCCGTTCAAGCCCAAGGAGCTCGTCGCCCGGATCCGGGCCCGCGTCCGCCGCGTCGAGGACGCCGCCCCGGAGAACCTGAGCGTCGGCGACCTCGACATCGACGTCGCCGGCCACCAGGTGAGCCGCGCCGGCCGCACGGTCGGCCTGACCCCGCTCGAGTTCGACCTGCTGGTGTGCCTGGCCCGCAAGCCGTGGCAGGTCTACACCCGCGAGGTGCTCCTCGAGCAGGTGTGGGGCTACCGCCACGCCGCCGACACCCGGTTGGTCAACGTGCACGTGCAGCGGCTGCGCTCCAAGGTCGAGCACGACCCCGAGCATCCCGAGATCGTGCTGACCGTGCGCGGGGTGGGCTACAAGGCGGGCGGCGGCTGAGGTGCCCCCCCGGGCCGGCATCCCCGCGCTCGCGCGGGCGCTGCGACGCTGGCCGACCTTCTGGCGACGCTCCATCCAGGCGCGCGTGGTGCTCAGCACGCTGCTGCTCTCGGCCCTCGTGGTCGGGGTCGTCGGGTGGGTCCTGATCCAGCAGACCCGTGACGGCCTGCTCGACCACCGCGTCCAGGCGGCCCTGACCGAGGCCGGGGTCGAGACCCGCGAGGCCGAGGTGCGCCTCGACGCCGCGGGCGGCACCGAGAGCAACTCCACCCGGCAGCAGCGCGACCTCGCCGACCAGATCATCCAGCGGGGCGAGACCCGGGGCTTCGAGGTGGTCCTCGCCGGCCCGGTGGGCGGCCCGAGCCTGGCCGACGGGGGTGCGGAGTACACCGCCGGGCTCGACCTGGCCAGCGTCCCCGCGGCGCTGGAGGAGCACTTCTCCGACGTCGCCGAGACCGCGTGGACCTACACCGCGATCGAGCGCCTCGACGACCAGGGCCGCCTGCGCCGCGAGCCGGGGGTGGTCGTCGGGTCGCAGGTGCGGCTGCCCGCCGACGGCGAGACCTACACCGTCTACTACCTGTTCCCGCTGGCCGAGGAGCAGGAGACCCTGGCGCTGCTCTACCGCGCCCTGCTGACCGCCGCGCTGCTGCTGCTGGTCCTGGTCGCGGGGGTCACCCTGCTCGTCGCGCAGCAGGTGGTCACGCCGGTGCGGATGGCGCGCCGGGTCGCCGAGCGGCTCGCGGCGGGCGAGCTGCAGGAGCGCCTCGAGGTGAGCGGCGAGGACGACCTCGCCCGCCTGGCCACCTCGTTCAACCAGATGGCCACCAGCCTGCAGCGCCAGATCGGGCAGCTCGAGGAGCTCAGCCGGGTGCAGCGACGCTTCGTCTCCGACGTCTCCCACGAGCTGCGGACCCCGCTGACCACCGTGCGGATGGCCGGCGACCTGCTCTACGACGCCCGCGGCGGCTTCGACCCGGCCGCCGCCCGGGCCGCCGAGCTGTTGCAGACCGAGCTGGACCGCTTCGAGACCCTGCTGGTCGACCTGCTCGAGATCAGCCGGTTCGACGCCGGGGCGGCCGTCCTGGAGGCCGAGGACGTCGACGTCCGCGACGCCGTGGACCGGGTCGTCGAGGCCAACCGCCGTCTCGCCGAGCAGCGCGGGGTGAGCGTGGTGGTGCACGGCGAGCGGGGGCGCTGCGTCGTCGAGGCCGACGTACGCCGCCTCGAGCGGATCCTGCGCAACCTCGTCTCCAACGCCGTCGACCACGCCGACGCCTCCGGGCCCGGCGTCGGCGTCGAGATCCGCGTGGCCTCCGACGCCGAGGGCACCGCGGTCACCGTCCGCGACCACGGCGTCGGCCTCTCGCGCGAGGAGGCCTCGATGGTCTTCCACCGGTTCTGGCGCGCGGACCCCGCGCGGGCCCGCACCAGCGGCGGCACCGGCCTCGGCCTGTCGATCGCGCTCGAGGACGCGATCCTGCACGGCGGGTGGCTGCAGGCCTGGGGCCGCCCCGGTGGCGGAGCGCAGTTCCGCCTGACGCTGCCGCGTCGGGTCCGGGGCGCGCTGCGGCACAGCCCGCTGCCGCTGGAGCCCCTCGACGCCGCCCACCCCCTGGCCGGAGCCCCCTCGTGAGGGCCAGGGCCAAGGCCAGGGCCAGGGCCCGGGCGTGGTCCGCAGCGACGGCCGCCGTGCTGCTCGCCTTCCTGCTCGCCGGCTGTGTGGGCATGCCCGAGGAGGGCCCGGTGGTGGAGACGCAGCGCACCGGGATGATCGAGGACGAGCGCGCCACGGCCATCGACCCGCTGCCGCCGACGCCCGGCGCCTCGATGACGCAGATCGCCCAGGGGTTCCTCGAGGCGATGACCGCCACGCCGGCGCGCAGCAGCGTCGTGGCCAGGCAGTACCTCTCCCGCGACGCGCGCGCCTCCTGGGACCCCGACCAGGGCACGATCGTCTACGCCGACACGCTCCCGCCGCGGGTGACCATCCAGGGCGTGACCCTGCCGCTGGTCTCCGCCGAGCGGCTCGACGAGCGGGGGGCGTGGGTCGGGGCGATCGACGAGCCGGACTCCCGGCTACGGCTGCGGATGGTGCGCGAGGACGGCGAGCTGCGCATCGTCGACCCGCCCGATGCGCTCGTGGTGCCCTCCTCGTGGTTCGAGCAGCGCTTCCGCGAGGTCTCGCTCTACTTCTTCGACCGCACCGGCCAGATCCTGGTGCCCGAGTCGGTCTTCGTGCCGCGGGGGCGCCAGCTGGCCAGCACCCTGACCGCCGGACTGCTCGCCGGCCCGCCCGAGGGGCCGGGGCAGGTGACGCGCACCTTCATCCCCGACGGGCTCGGGATCGGCCTCTCGGTCCCCATCGACGCCGACGGGGTCGCCGAGCTCGACCTGACCGGCGACACCCCGCCCCGCACGGGGGAGGCCGGCGAGCTGATGCTCGCCCAGCTGGAGTGGACGCTGCGCCAGGACCCGTCGATCGAGGCGCTGCGGGTCAGCATCGCGGGGCAGCCGGTCTCGCTGCCCGGGGACATCGACGAGTTCCGGGTCGACGACGGAGCGGTCTACAGCCCGACCGGCTACCAGTCCAGCACCCTGCTCTACGGCCTGGACCGCAGCGGCCGGATGGTCGCCGGCAGCGCCGACACCCTGGCCCGGGTCTCGGGACCGCTCGGCGCGCAGTCCTACGGGCTGGGCTCGGTGGCCGTCGACCTCGGCGGCAGCGTCGCGGCCGGCGTGGGCGACGGGGGCACGTCGGTGCTGCGCGCGCCGGTGCGCCAGGACGGGACCCCGCAGGGCGTCGAGCAGATCCTCACCGGCGCCACCGACGTCCTCCCGCCGGCCTGGGACTTCTCGGGGCGGCTGTGGCTGCTGGACCGCACCGCGAGGGGTGCGCGGGTGCTCTACCTCGACACCGCCGACGCGCAGGCGCTGCCGCGTGAGCTCGAGGTCCCCGGCATCACCGGTCGCGACGTGCGCGGCTTCCTGGTCTCGCGCGACTCCACCCGCATCGTCGCGGTCGTCCACGGCGCCTCCAGCGACCGCCTGAGCACCGCCCGCGTCGTGGTCAGCGAGAACGGCCGGGTGCGGCGCGCCGTGCGCGGCACCGAGGTCGCCCCGGAGACCGGCGGCCAGGTGCGGGTGCGCGACCTGGTGTGGGCCACGCCGACGTCGGTCGCGCTGACCAGCGGGGTGCGCCGCGACCTGCTCGAGGTGCGCGAGGTGATCGTCGACGGGGCACCGAGCGGTCTGTCGACCCTGGCGACGACCGTCAAGGGCCCGGTGCGGGCGATCGCAGGAACCCCGGTCGAGGACCAGCCGACGCTGGTGCTGTCCGGCTCGAACCTCGTCGACGTCGGGGTCGGCGGTGTGCTCGGCCCCGGTGCGGCGCTGCGCGACATCACCTACGCGGGCTGAGCCGCGGTGCTCGGGTCGGACTTGGGACCCCGTCCTCGACCTGCTCCTCGGCGCCGCGTGCGTGGGCTGCGCGAGCCCGGGCCGGGTGTGGTGCCCCGGCTGCGCGCGCCGTCAGCGCGCCGACGCCCCGCCGCCGCGTCTGTGTGCGACCGGGGCCGGGCAGGTCTGGGCCGCGGTGGAGTGGGAGGGCGTGGCGCGCGAGGTGGTGCTCGGGCACAAGGAGCGCGGCCTGCTGGCCCTGGCCGAGCCGCTGGGCCGCTGGCTGGCCGACGCGGTCGCCGCGCTGGTCGAGGACCAGGCGCTCACTGGCCCGGTGCTGCTGGTGCCGGTGCCCTCGCGAGCCGCCGCGGTGCGCGCGCGGGGCCAGGATGCGACCCGGCGGACCTGCGCGCAGGCCGCGAGGGACCTGGGCGCCCGCGGGGTTCCGACCGCGGTGGCGCCGCTGCTGCGCCTGCGGGCCGGGGTGCGCGACCAGGCCGGTCTGGACCGCGACGAGCGGGCCCGCAACCTCGAGGGCGCCATGAGCTGCCCCGCCCGGCTGCTGCGCCGCGGGTCCCGCCGGCACCCGCGCGGGCACCTCGTGATCTGCGACGACGTCGCGACCACCGGCGCCACCCTGCGCGAGGCCCGACGCGCGCTGGGCGCCGTGGGGCTGGCGGTGGCGGGCGCGGCCGTCGTCGCGGCGGTGCCGCCGGCGCCCCCGGGCTAATCGGGTGGTGCGCTTCCGCCGTCGACGGCGACCCACTACCGTCCTGTCATGGAGTCCGTCCGGGTCCGTGGTTGCGCCGAGGAGGCGCCCTTCCGGGCGTCGTCGCGGCAAGCCGATGCCAGTCGCAGGCGAAACGGCCCACGTAAGACCCCTCCGGGCCCCGGCCCGGGCGCGGGTCGATCACGGTGCGGCTTAGAGGTAAGTCCTGCCCCGTCCCACCGGTCAGATGCCGGTGCCGGCGGGAGACGGCCAGTAGTGGCGCCAGAGATGGCAGACGAGCTGCGAACGCTGCGGCAGGCGGTTGTGGGGACGAAGACCAGGTCGGCCGGGCGGGCTCCTCGACCGGCATGCCAGGCACCATCCCGGTCGGTGCCCCCGCCGACCGGGCCCGTCGAGTTCAGGAGGTTCCCATGGACGTCGTGGTCACAGGTCGGCACTGCGAGCTGAGCGATCGGTTCCGCACCCATGCCGAGGAGAAGCTCGCCCGGCTCGAGAAGCACGACCACCGGATCATCCGGGTGCACGTCGAGGTCGACTGCGAGCCCAACCGCCGCCAGGCCGAACGTGCGGTGCACGTGGAGCTGACCGCCTTCTCCAAGGGCCCGGTCATCCGGGCCGAGGCCGCCGCCGAGGACAAGATGGGCGCGATGGACCTCGCGCTGGACAAGATGGCCTCCCAGATGCGCCGCGCGGCGGACCGCCGCCGGGTGCACCGGGGCCGCCGCGCCCCGGTCTCGGTGGGCCAGGCCCTGTCCGAGGCGCCCCTGGACGCCGAGGCGCTGCTCGCCGACGCCCCCACCGACGCCCCCACCGACGCCCCCACCGACGACCGCGTCGACGGCCGCTCCGAGGTGCCGATCGAGGTCGAGGGCGACGGTCCGCTGGTCGTGCGGGAGAAGAGCCACCCGGCCAGCCCGATGACGCTGGACCAGGCGCTCTACGAGATGGAGCTCGTCGGCCACGACTTCTACCTCTACGTCGACTCCGAGACGCAGCGGCCCGCCGTGGTCTACCGCCGGCGCGGCTACGACTACGGGGTGATCGCGCTCGACGTCGCCGAGCAGTGACCCGCGAGGGTCGCGCCGTGCGATGATGCGGGGGTGGCAGACACCCGTCCCACCCCCGCACCCCCCGGCTCGGAGCCGGTCCGTGTGCTCGTGGTCGACGACCAGCAGCTCTTCCGGCGCGGCATGACGATGCTGCTCGCCGTCGAGGACGGCCTCGAGGTCGTCGGCGAGGCCGGGGACGGCGAGGAGGGCACCGCGCTGGCGATCAGCGCCGCCCCCGACGTGGTCCTGCTCGACGTCCGGATGCCCAAGCGCTCGGGCATCGAGGCCTGCCGGGCGATCAAGGAGGCCGTGCCCTCGACGAAGATCATCATGCTGACCGTCTCCGACGAGGAGAGCGACCTCTACGAGGCCGTCAAGAGCGGTGCCTCGGGCTACCTGCTCAAGGACTCCTCCATCGAGGAGGTCGCACAGGCCGTGCGCGTGGTGGTCGAGGGCCAGTCGCTGATCAGCCCCTCGATGGCGGTCAAGCTGATCGACGAGTTCAAGCAGATGTCGCGCCCCGAGCGCCAGACCTCGGCCGCGCTGCGCCTGACCGAGCGCGAGATGGACGTGCTGCGCCTGGTCGCCAAGGGCCTGAACAACCGCGAGATCGCCCGGCGGCTGACGATCAGCGAGAACACCGTGAAGAACCACGTCCGCAACATCCTGGAGAAGCTCCAGCTGCACTCCCGCATGGAGGCCGTCATGTACGCCTTCAAGGAGAAGCTGCTCGAGCTGCCCACCTGAGGCGCTGGTGCCGCCACCGCCGTCGCTGTCGCGGGCCCAGGCCCGACGGGTCGCCCTCGCGGCCCAGGGGTTCCTCGACCCGCGCCACGAGCCGCCGACGATGCGCACGTTCGCGCGGACCGTGCAGCGCACCGGGGTGCTGCAGGTGGACTCGGTCAACGTGCTCGCCCGCGCGCACCTGGTACCGCTGTACTCGCGGATGGGCCCCTACGACACCGACCTGCTGCGCCGGGCCTCCGAGCAGCGCCCGCGCCGGGTGGTGGAGTACTGGGCGCACGTGCAGGCCCTAATGCCCGTCGAGCTCTGGCCGGCGATGGAGCACCGCCGCGCGGCCTACCGCGCGCGGCGCGGGAAGTGGCGGGTGCTGGCGGAGGACCCGGGCCTCGAGGCGGCGCTGGTCGCCGAGATCCGCGACCGCGGCGCCTGCACGGCCCGCGAGCTCGACGACGGCCTGCCGCGATCGAGGGACCACTGGGGGTGGAACTGGTCGCGCGAGCGGCAGGTCCTGGACTACCTGTTCACCACCGGCGAGCTGGCCATCGCGGGGCGCACCGGCTCCTTCGAGGTGCGCTACGACCTCACCGAGCGGGTGCTGCCGCGCGCCGTGCTCGCCCGGGAGACGCCCAGCGTGGCCGAGCAGCACCGCGAGCTGGTCGCCCGTGCGGCCCGCTCGCACGGGGTGGCCACGCTGCGCTGCCTGGCCGACTACTACCGGATGGACCAGCGCCAGGTGCGCCCCGCGGTGGCCTCGCTCGAGGAGGCCGGCGAGCTCGTCGCGGTGCGCGTCGAGGGTTGGGACCGCGCGGCCTGGCTGCACCGCGACGCGCGCCGTCCGCGCCGCGTGCGCGCCCGGGCGCTGCTGAGCCCCTTCGACCCGCTGGTGTGGGAGCGCGAGCGCACCGAGCGGCTCTTCGACTTCCGCTACCGCATCGAGATCTACGTCCCGGCCGAGAAGCGGGTGCACGGCTACTACGTGCTGCCCTTCCTGCTCGGCGAGGCGCTGGTCGGCCGGGTCGACCTCAAGGCCGACCGCCAGCACGGCGTCCTGCGGGTGCGGTCGGCGTTCGCCGAGCCCGACGCGCCGCCCGAGACCGCCGAGGAGCTCGCCGCCGAGCTGGTCGTCCTGGCCGGCTGGCTGGGTCTCGACGACGTGCGGGTGGAGGATCGCGGCGATCTGTCCCCGGCGCTGGCCCACGCCCTCACCCGGCTGGGTAGCATGACGAGGCCGACGTGAGCCTGCGTCGACCCCCCAGTCAAGGAGCCACCGCACCGTGCCCGTGATCATCGACAAGCTCCTGCGCATCGGCGAGGGCAAGATCCTGCGCCGCCTGGAGACCGTGTCCAAGGCCGTCAACGCCATCGAGGACGACTTCGTCGCGATGAGCGACGCCGAGCTGCAGGCCATGACCGCCGAGCTGCGGGGGCGTCACGAGGCCGGCGAGAGCCTCGACGACCTGATGCCCGAGGCCTTCGCCACCGTGCGCGAGGCGGCCCGGCGGGTCCTGGGCCAGCGCCACTTCGACGTCCAGATCATGGGCGGCGCGGCGCTGCACCTCGGCAACATCGCGGAGATGAAGACCGGTGAGGGCAAGACCCTGGTCTCGACGCTGCCGGCCTACCTCAACGCGCTGGCCGGCAAGGGCGTCCACGTCGTCACCGTCAACGACTACCTCGCGAAGTTCCAGTCCGAGATGATGGGCCGCGTCCACCACTTCCTCGGCCTCGAGGTCGGCGTGATCATGCCGCACATGCGCCCCGACGAGCGGCGCGTGGCCTACGCCTGCGACATCACCTACGGCACCAACAACGAGCTCGGCTTCGACTACCTGCGCGACAACATGGCCGGCTCCATCGAGGAGTGCGTGCAGCGCGGGCACAACTTCGCGATCGTCGACGAGGTCGACTCGATCCTCATCGACGAGGCCCGCACGCCGCTCATCATCTCCGGCCCGACCCAGGACGAGGTCAAGTGGTACGGGGAGTTCGCGAAGATCGTGGCCCGCCTGACCCCCGAGGTCGACTACGAGGTCGACGAGAAGAAGCGCACCATCTCCGTCCTCGAGCCGGGGATCACCAAGGTCGAGGACTACCTCGGCATCGAGAACCTCTACGAGTCGGCCAACACCCCGCTGATCTCGTTCCTCAACAACGCGATCAAGGCGCGCGAGCTGTTCCGCAACGACAAGGAGTACGTCGTCATCAACGGCGAGGTGCTCATCGTCGACGAGCACACCGGCCGCATGCTGGCCGGCCGCCGCTACAACGACGGCCTGCACCAGGCGATCGAGGCCAAGGAGGGGGTCACGGTGCGCGAGGAGTACCAGACCCTGGCCACCGTGACCCTGCAGAACTACTTCCGCCTCTACGACACGCTCTCGGGGATGACCGGCACGGCCCTGACCGAGGCCAGCGAGTTCGACAAGATCTACGGCCTCGGGGTCGTGCCGATCCCGACGAACCGCTCGATGGTCCGTCGCGACCAGGCCGACCTCGTCTACCGCACCGAGGAGGCCAAGTACGAGGCCGTCGCCGACGACATCGAGGAGCGCCACTCAGCCGGCCAGCCGGTGCTCGTGGGCACGGTCTCGGTGGAGAAGTCGGAGTACCTGTCGCGGCTGCTGACCAAGCGAGGCATCGCCCACAGCGTGCTCAACGCCAAGGTGCACGCCGACGAGGCCAAGATCGTCGCCCAGGCCGGCCACCGGGGCGCGGTCACCGTGGCCACCAACATGGCCGGTCGCGGCACCGACATCATGCTCGGCGGGTCGGTGGAGTTCCTCGCCGACGCCGAGCTGCGCCGACGCGGTCTCGAGCCCGCCGGCGAGACGGCCGAGGAGTACGAGGCGGCCTGGAGCACCACCCTGGAGTCGCTGCGCCAGCAGGTGGCCGACGAGCACGACGAGGTCCGCGAGCTCGGGGGCCTCTACGTGGTGGGCACCGAGCGGCACGAGTCGCGCCGCATCGACAACCAGCTGCGCGGCCGCTCGGGCCGCCAGGGCGACCCGGGGGAGTCCCGGTTCTACCTGTCGCTGGAGGACGAGCTGATGCGGCTCTTCAAGTCCGAGTGGGTGGACCGCGTGCTGACGATGATGAAGATCCCCGACGACGTGCCGATCGAGAACAAGCGCGTCACCAGCGCCATCGCCAACGCCCAGGGCCAGGTGGAGTCGCAGAACTTCGAGTCGCGCAAGAACGTCCTGAAGTACGACGACGTGATGGACCGTCAGCGTCAGGTCATCTACGGCGAGCGGCGAGAGGTCCTCGAGGGCGCGGACCTGCACGAGCAGATCAGCACCTTCCTCGACGACGTCGTGCGCGGCTACGTGGTCGGCTCCCTGGAGGAGTTCGCCGAGCAGTGGGACCTCGAGGCGCTGTGGCGCGACCTCGGGCAGATCTGGCCGGTCGGCGTGTCCTACCACGACCTCGAGGAGCAGGCGGGCGGCCGGGCGAACCTGGACCGCGACGAGCTCGTCGCGGTCCTCCAGCGCGACGCCCACCAGGCGTACGCGCGCCGCGAGGAGGAGGTCGGCTCCGAGGTGATGCGCGAGCTCGAGCGCCGGGTGATCCTCTCGGTGCTCGACCGCAAGTGGCGCGAGCACCTCTACGAGATGGACTACCTGCGTGAGGGCATCTACCTGCGCGCCTACTCCCAGCGCGACCCGCTCATCGAGTACCAGCGCGAGGGCTACGACATGTTCGCGGCCATGATGGACGGCATCAAGGAGGAGGCGGTCGGCTTCCTGTTCAACCTCGAGGTCAGTGTCGAGGACGAGCCGGAGGACGACGAGCCGCACGCGCACGACCACGAGCACGACCACGGACCCGTGCAGGACGAGGAGCCGATGCGCCGTGAGGTGCCGACGATTCGCGCCAAGGGCCTCCAGGTCGCCGCGCCGGTGCAGGGTCTGGCCTACTCCGCGCCCAGCGAGGACGGCGACGTCGAGGTGCACTCCGAGCCGGCGCCGGCCGACGAGTTCGCCGACACCGGCCGCAACGAGGCGTGCCCGTGCGGGTCGGGCCGCAAGTACAAGAAGTGCCACGGCGCCCCCGGCGGGCCGACCGGCCTGACGGCGCGCGCCAACGGCTAGGTCGGTCTCAGGCGAAGTCGAGGGCGGTGCAGACCCAGCGGTCGCGCCGCCACTCGAACCGTGTCGCCACGGCGCGCGAGCGCGCGCCGTGGGCGACGTGGACCGCGGCCTCCACCACGTGGGCGGTGACCACGCAGGTGTGCACGCTGCGCACCCGCGGACTGGCCGGCTGGACCCGACCCACGCCCGGGGTGTGCCCGCCGGCGCGGGCGACCAGCCAGGCCCGCCGCTGCACGTCGGCGTAGACCTCGCGGCTGGTCCACCGGGCGAGCTGGCTCGCGGGCCGGTCGCCGCCGACGATCTCCATCGTGGCCTGCACGACCCGGTGCGCCCAGACCTCGACGGCGCGCGCGGCGTCCGGGTCGCGGTGCACCACCGGTGGCGGCGGGGGTTCGCGGCGCGGCTGCAGGGCCAGGGCGAGCGTGCCCTGGACGGAGGCGACGGGGATGCGCGGGCGCAACGCGACGACGGTGTGGGACATGGTGCTCCTCGGCGAGGGTCGGGTGGGGTGGGTGGTCGGGTGCTGCTCAGGGCGTCGTGGTGCGGGGGGCCTCGGGTGGTGCGAGGCGCTGCCCGGGAAGGATCAGGTCGGGGTCGGGCCCGACGGCGGTCGCGTTGCGGGCGTAGAGCGCGCGCCACGCGGCGTCGATCTCGGCGTCGCTCGCACCGGGCCCGAGGCGGCGGGCGGCGATGGACCACAGCGAGTCACCCGGCGCGACGACGACCGGTCCCGGTGCCGACCCGTCCGGCACTCCGGGCCCGGGTGCGGCCGGCGGCGTGGTCGCACGCCCCCGGGGCAGCTCGGGCAGCGGGAGGCCCGGGACGAGGACCGGACGGCTGCTGCCGTCGGCGGAGGACGGGGGAGCGGCGCCGGCGGCCAGCGCCGGTGGGGCCGCCCCCGCGACCAGCGCGACCCCGCACCCGGCGAGCACCGCGCGGTGCCACCACCGCGGGACCCCGGGCACGCCGTCGGTCCGGGCGCGTCGCGCGGTGACCACGACGACTACCGATCCCAGCCACAACCACGCGACGGCGAGGCAGCACAGTGCGGCGCAGAGCCGCACCAGCAGGTCGTCGAACGCCGCAGGCGCGGGGGCGGGGGCCACGGCGACCGGGAGACAGAGACCCAGGAGACCCGCGGCGGCCGCGGTCGAGGCCAGGCCGACCAGTGCGCGTCGTGCTCCTGCGGTGCCCACGGTGCCCCCCGATTCGGACGTTTGCCTGTGTTTGCTTCAGTAGGCGACAGTCAACGGATGCTTGGCCGGTGGGTCAAGAGCTCCTCCACAGGTGCGGCGCGCAGGCGCCCCGACGTGGCAGGCTGCGGCGATGGGCTGGGAGGAGCATCTGGTCGACCTCTTCGAGGACCTCGAGCACCAGGCGCAGGCGCTCGCGGACGCGGAACGCGCGCCCGAGCTGGCCGACCGCAGCCGGGCGGAGTACCGCAGCGTGACCCTGGCCGGTCGGCTGATGGCCTCCCTCGAGCGCGACGTCGCCCTGGGCGTCGAGGGCGCCGGACGCCTGGAGGGTCGCCTCGAGCGGGTGGGCTCGGGGTGGTGCCTGCTCTCCGGCGTGGGCGGTCAGGACTGGCTGGTCCGCCTGGCGGCCCTGGGCTCGGTCGTCGGGGCCTCGGAGCGCGCGGTGCCCGAGGTCGCCTGGTCGCGGGTCGCGACGCTCGGGCTGGGCGCGGCGCTGCGGCGTCTGGCGCAGGAGGAGCAGCGCTGCCTGGTCCACCTGCGTGACGGGGACCGGATCGACGGCGTGCTGGAGCGGGTCGGGTCCGACTTCGTCGAGGTCCGGGTCCCCGTCGGCCGGGTCACGCTGGTCGCGTTCACGGCCCTCGCCGCGGTGCAGAGCCGCGGCTGAGGGCCGACGTGTGCCTTGCTCGCACCCGGTGCGAGAGACCCACAGGTCGGGGGGAGCCTCAGGTGGCCTCGGTGTCGTAGGGCGGGACCTCGCCCTCGGCGAGGGTGGCGCGCGCGCTCGAGGCGCGCCGCTCCTCCTCGTCGGCCTCCTCCATCGCCTCCATGATGTGGCGGCGGACGACCGAGCGCGGGTCGAGGTCGCGCAGCTCGAGGTCGGCGTACTCGGGGCCGAGCTCGCTGCGCAGCTCGTCGCGCGCGTTGTTGGCCAGGTTGCGCACCTGGCGGGCCAGCTGGCCCGCCTGCTTGGCCAGGTCCGGGAGCTTGTCGGGTCCGAAGACGAGGATCGCCACGAACGCGATGACGACGAGCTCGGCGAACCCTGGCACGTCTCAGACCTTACTGGTCGGAGACAGTCCCAGCTGGCGTCCGGCCAGACCGCGTCCGCGACCGGCGATCACCTCGGCGATGCCCTGCAGCGCGGTGGCGGCCGGCGAGGTCGGATCGGCCTCGACGACGGGCTTGCCGACGTCGCCGCCCTCGCGCAGGGAGATGTCGAGGGGGATGCGGCCCACGACGTCCACGGCGTAGCCGAAGCGCTCCGAGAGGGTGGCCGCGACGCGGTCGCCGCCACCGGTGCCGAAGATCTCGAGGCGGTGGTCCTCCTCGGCCGAGCAGTGCGGGCAGGGCAGGTAGGACATGTTCTCCACGACGCCGATGACGCGCTGGTGCATCATCGAGGCCATCGTGCCGGCGCGCTCGGCGACCTCGGCCGCGGCCTCCTGCGGCGTGGTGACCACGAGGACCTCGGCGCCGGGCAGGTGCTGGCCCAGGGAGATGGCGACGTCGCCGGTGCCCGGGGGCAGGTCGAGCAGGAGGACGTCGAGGTCGCCCCAGTAGACGTCGGAGAGCATCTGGACCAGCGCGCGGTCGAGCATCGGGCCGCGCCAGGCCACCACCTGGTCGCGGCGCGGCTTGAGCATGCCGATCGAGATCACCGAGACGCCGCTGGGCGTGGGCACGGGCATGATCAGGTCCTCGACCTGGGTGGGCCGGGTGTCGGCGATGCCGAGCATGGCCGGCACCGAGTGGCCGTAGACGTCGGCGTCGACGAGGCCGACCGCCAGGCCCTTCTTGGCCAGGGCCAGCGCCAGGTTCACCGTCACCGAGGACTTGCCGACGCCGCCCTTGCCGCTGGCCACCGCGTAGACCTTGGTCAGTGAACCGGCCTGGGCGAACGGGATCTCGCGCTGGGCCTGACCGCCGCGCAGGCCCTCCTGCAGCTCGCTGCGCTGCTCGGAGGTCATCACGCCGAGGGTGAGCGCGACGTCGTGGATCCCCTCGACCTTGCTGACGGCCGCGGTGACCTCGCGGTTGATGGTCTCCTTGAGCGGGCAGCCGGCCACGGTCAGCAGGACCCGGATGCGGGCGAGGCCCGCCTCGTCGACCTCGACGGTGTCGACCATGCCGAGCTCGGTGATCGGCTTCTTGATCTCGGGGTCGTCGACGGTGGCCAGCGCCGCGTGGACGCGATCGAGGAGAGGGTCGCGGGTCTCGCCGGAAGTGCTCATGGGGCCTGAGTCTAGGTGGGCCCCCTGATCACCCCTCAGCGGTCCTCGGGCGCCTCCGGCGCGGTCCAGCGGTCCTCGAGGTCGCTGAGCAGCGAGCGCAGCTCGGAGCGCATGAAGTCACGGGTGGCGACCTCGCCCACCGACATGCGCAGCGAGGCCACCTCGCGGGCCAGGAACTCCATGTCGGCGTGACCGCGGGCGTTGGCCTGGCGGTCCTGCTCGGCCACGACCTTGTCCCGGGTCTCCTGCCGGTTCTGGGCCAGCAGGATCAGCGGCGCCGCGTAGGAGGCCTGCAGGCTGAGCATCAGGGTGAGGAAGATGAAGGGGTAGTCGTCCCAGCGCCACGCAGGCGGCGCGAGCAGGTTCCAGGCGATCCACACGGCCACGAACAGCGTCATGTAGAGCAGGAACGCCGCGGTGCCCATGAAGCGGGCGAACGACTCGGCGAACGTCCCGAAGGTGTCGGGGTCGTAGGCCGGGCGGCGCACCAGCGCGCGACGCGTCTCGCGCGGGGTGTCCAGGCGGCTGCGGGGGGAGCGGGGCTCAGCCACGGGTCGCCTCCGAGCCCGCCGGGCCGCGGCCGGGACGACGGCCCGAGCGGGTGCCCCGATCGCGCCAGTTCTCCGGCAGCAGGTGGTCGAGCAGGTCGTCGACGGTGACCACGCCGAGCAGGTGCCCGTTCTCGTCGGTCACCGGCGCCGCGACCAGGTTGTAGAAGGCGATGTGGGCCGAGACCTCGTCGATCGAGGCCTCCGGGCGCACGCTCTCCATCGAGTCGTCCATGGAGCCGGCCACGAGCGTCGAGGGGGGCTCGCGCAGCAGGCGCTGGAGGTGCGCCACGCCCAGGAAGCGGCCGGTGGGCGTCTCGAGCGGCTGGCGGCACACGTAGACCGCCGCGGCCAGGCTGGGCGTGAGGTCGGGGTTGCGCACCAGGGCCAGCGCGTCGGCCACGGTCGCGTCGGGGCCCAGGATCACGGCCTCGGGCGTCATCATCGCCCCGGCGGTGTCCTCCACGTAGCTCATCAGCCGGCGCAGGTCCTCGGCCTCCTCGGGCTCCATCAGGTCCAGCAGCAGCTCGGCGGTCTCGGGGGGCAGCTCGTTGATCAGGTCGGCGGCGTCGTCGGGCGACATCTCCTCCAGGACGTCGGCGGCCCGCTCGGTGTCGAGGCGCGCGAGGATCTCGATCTGGTCCTCCTCGGCCATCTCCTCCAGCACGTCGGCGAGGCGCTCGTCGTCGAGGGCGGCGACCACCTGGCCGCGCCGCTCCACGGGCAGGTCGTGCAGCATCGTGGCGGCGTCGGCCGGGCGCATCTCGTTCAGCGCGTGCAGCAGGTGGGTGGTGCCCTGCGCCTCGTCGCGCTGGGTCAGGCCCTCCACGTCGCGCCACTGCACGACGTGGCTCTGCCCGCGGCGGCGCAGGCCCTTGCCGGGCTCCTGCACCGCGACCCGCGAGAGCACCCAGTCGCGGTTGCGCTCCTGCTCCATGGCCACGTCGTAGACGCTGCCCCGCACGCCGGTGCTGGTGATGGTGACGGTGTGGTCGAGCATCTGGCCGATCACCAGGGTCTCGGTGGAGCGCTGCTCGAAGCGGCGCATGTTCAGCAACCCGGTCGTGTAGACCTGGCCCGAGTCGATGTTGGTGACCCGGGTCATCGGCACGAAGATCCGGCGGCGCCCGAAGACCTCGGCGACGAGCCCGAGCACGCGGGGCTGGCTGACCTCCGAGCGCAGCGCCACCACGAGGTCGCGGACCTTGCCCACCTGGTCGCCCTGGGGGTCGAAGATCGGCAGGCCGACCAGGCGGGCGACGTAGACGCGGCTGGGCGTGGTGCTCACCGTGGCCTCCTCGGCAGGATCGGGGGCGGTCTCCCGCGACGGCGCACGACGACGTCGCCGACGCCCCGGACCGGGGACGCCGCCCCCGCAGGCTACTGCCTGCGGCACGGGGCGGGCGCCGGTGAGGTCCGCCCGACATGCCGCCGGCGTCCGCTCCGCTTCGCCCCACCAGCCCCAGGCGTGACCTAGACTCGACCTCATGTCGACCACCCCTCGCCCGGTCCTCGTCGCGAGCCTCCTCGCCGCCGCGACCCTGCTCCTGGGGTGCGGCTCCGAGGTCGCCGCGCCCGACGCCGCGTCCTCCAGCGCCTCCAACAGCGCGTCGGCGAACGCCTCCTCGTCGCCCCAGGGCAACGACGCCCCCGCCTGCTCGGAGGTCTGGGTGGCCGACGCCGATCTGCCGCGCCGCTACGACGGCTGCGTCGAGGACGGCGCGTTCATCGCCAAGGACACCCTCGGCTGCTCCTCGGGCCAGCGACTGATCCGCTACGACGACCACTTCTACGCCGTGGCCGGCGGCCTGGTCCGCCGCACGGAATCGACCCTCGAGGACGATCGCGCGTACCGTGAGGCCGTCGCGATCTGCCGAGGGTGACCCACCACACCCCGGCTGACCACACCTCTGCACACCACGACGTGCCGGTTCGGGGCAGACCCCGTCCTCGGCGCGAAGGGACCCACATGCTCAAGCGCGCATCCATGGCCGTCGTCCTGGCCGTCCTCCTGACCATGCTGGCCGCACCGGCGCACGCGGGGTCCTTCACGCCGGCGCCCGGGCCCACGTTCAACAGCGCGGTCGGCGACGCCGCCGCCAAGCAGGCGATCAACCGCAAGATCCTGCGCACCATCGGCTCCACCCCCCGCGGTGCGCTCATCCAGATCATGACCTGGAACTTCCAGTCCTCCGGGGCCACCCGGGCGCTGCTGCGGGCCCAGCGTCGCGGCGTGCAGGTGCACCTGCTGATGGCGCGCGGCAACCTGACCCGCATCGACAACGCGAGCTTCCGGCGCCTCTCGAGCGGACTCGCCGCCGGCAACCGTGGGCGGCCGCAGGCGCGGCAGAGCTGGGCCCGCACCTGCCTGCGCTCCTGCCGCGGCCGCGGCGGAGCGGCGCACGCCAAGTACTTCCTGTTCTCCCGCTCCGGCCGGGCTCGCGACATCGTCATGCAGGGCTCGGCCAACCTGACCACGGCGGCGGCGAACAACCAGTGGAACGACATCATCACCACGCGCAACCAGAGCGGCCCGTACCGCTACATGCAGCGGATCTTCACCCAGATGACGCGGGACCGCCCCGTGCGCCCCACCTACAGCGCCGGGAGCTTCGGCAACCAGAAGCTGATGTTCATGCCGAGCGTGGGCAGGCGCAGCCCGGACCCCGTGATGCGCCTGCTGCGTGGCATCCAGTGCCGCGGGGCCACCAACGTTCCCGGCGGGCGCACCAGGGTGCGCATCGTGCCCGACGCGGTGCGCGAGGAGCGCGGCCTGCGCCTGGCCCGTCGGGTCCGCGCGCTGTGGGACGCCGGCTGCGACGTCAAGGTCGGCTACACCCTGATGGGTCGCCGGATCGGCCGGATGCTGACCGCGAGCGGCGGCCGGGGCCCGGTCCCGCTGCGCCACCTGGTGCAGGACCGCGACGGCGACGGGGAGTTCGACAACTACTTCCACATGAAGGCGATGACCGTCGTCGGCCGGGTCGGCGCGCAGCGCGGCGCCTACGTGCTGCTCAACGGTTCCGCGAACTGGTCGAGCTCGGCGATCCGCTCCGACGAGAACCTCGGCCAGTACCGCAGCAAGGCACTGACGCTGCGCTACCAGGAGCACATCGACTACTGGTTCGACAACGTCTCCTCGGCCACCTTCTCGCGGCGCTCCGTGCTCGGCCGTCAGGCGCTGGTCTCGGGTCGCCTCAGCGACGACGGCCTGCTGTTCGGCACCGGGCCGGTCAACGGCGTCGACCCGTACGCGAACGTCGAGAAGGACTGAGGCGTGGCCCGCCGGTGCCGCGTCCACGAGGTCGACCGCAGCGGGATCACGCTGAGCGTGCCCGGCGAGGCCGCGCTCGACGTCCTCTTCGACGGCCGACGGGTCTGGTCCGTGCGGGTGCCCCGGGACACCAGCCCGGGTCGGTCTGCGACGCCGCCACGCCGCGTGGCCGGTCTCGATGCGGCGCTACCTCGACGGCCGCACGCGCCTCGCGGTGCGCGACTCGGTGAGCCACGAGGTGCTGCACGAGGAGGAGGTCTCGATCGGGACCTCCGGCGAGCGGATCCGTCTGGTCAACCTGGACGGGATCGAGCTCGGCGTCGACAAGTCGGGCGGCGCTGGTGCCCACCTTCGAGACCCGGCCCCCCGAGGACATCGCCGCCCTGCTGCGACGCCACGGGTGCGGTGCTCTCGCAGCCTGCAGACGGCGGGCGCGCGGCCGTTCGTCGCCTACGGGACGCTGCTGGGCGCGGTCCGCGAGGGCGCCGTCATCGGGCACGACTCCGACGCCGACCTGGGCTACGTCAGCACGCCTCCACGCCCGGTCGACGTGATCCGCGAGTCCTTCCAGCTGCAGCGCGAGGCTGGGCCGCTCGGGCTGCCGACGGTGCGCTACAGCGGGGCGGCGTTCAAGGTCCTGGTGACGCGAGGCCGAGGCGTCGAACGCGGTCTCGACGTGTTCGGTGGGTTCTTCGACGACGGCCGGCTCTACCTGATGGGCGAGGTCGGCACCGACTTCGAGCGGGAGTGGATCTACCCCCTCGGCACCGCCTCCCTCGGGGGCGCCGATGCCGGTGCCCGCGCGAGCCCGAGCAGCTGCTCGAGGCGATGTACGGTCCGCAGCTGGCGGGTGCCCGACCCGGCGTTCCAGTTCTCCACCCCCGCAGCGCACCAGCGTGCCCTCGACGACTGGTTCCGCGGCCTGCGGCCGACCGTCCGCTACTGGGACCGCCGGAGTCGACGCGCCAGGTCAAGCCGCCCGAGCGTGGTGGGCTGGTGCTCGCCGAGCGGGCCGCCGCTGACGCGCTCGCGGCCTCCGCGACGGTGCTCGACGTCGGCGCCGGCGCGCGGGCCCGACAGCCTCTGGCTGGCCCGCCAGGGCATCCCGGTCGCGGCCTACGACTACGTCACCCTCCCGCTGGACGATCCGATGCGCGAGGTCGCGGAGCGAGCAGCTGCCGCTCGAGGTGCGCACCCTGAACCTCGCCGACTGGCGCTCGTGCTCGCCGAGGCGACCCGCCTGGCCCACACGCCGCGACCGCGCATCGTGCTGGCCACCACGTGATCGACGCGCGTCGGCCGAGCGCGCGATCGAGGGCCTCGCCCGGCTCTGCTCGATGGTGCTGCGCGAGGGCGGGCGCTCTCGGCGAGACCTACGTCGACGCCGACGACCCGCGACTTCGAGTGGTCGCTGGCGTCGGGTGGACGTCCCGGCGCTGGTCCGGGCTACCTGCTGCGCAGGCAGGGAGCCCACGCGGTCGAGATCGAGCGCATCGCCCGGGACGGCGGCGCCCGACGGTGCGCCTGGTGGGAAGTGGGTCCGTGAACGTGAAGCAGATCGTGCCGTCGCGCCGCGGCTCCGAGGACCTCGAGGCGCTGCGCGCCCGGATCGCCGACCTCGAGGCGGAGGTCAGCCGAGATGCGCCGCCACCACCTGCGCCTCGCCGAGCTGACCGACGTCGTCCAGGAGCTGCTGGTGCCGCTGGCCTCGCGCGACGAGGACCGGATCGACGAGGCGATCGCGACCTTCACCAGAGTCCTGTAGTGGTCGACCGCGTCCTGGTCCACCTCGGCCTGCCGAAGACGGCCACGTCCTACCTGCAGACCATCCTGTGGAGCAACCGGGACCGGCTGCGCGCATCCGGCGTGATGGTGCCGGGCACCGAGCGGCGCGACCACCTCTGGGCGTCGCCGCGACGGTCCGCGAGGACCATCACCAGGACAGCGCGCCCCGAGCGGCACCGCACGGCCTGGGCCCGGTCTGCGCCAGGAGCTCGCCGAGGCGCCCGGCACCGGGCTGATCAGCCACGAGTTCTTCTCCTCCGCCTCGGCCGAGCAGGCGGACGGCCATGGTCGAGGCGCTGGCGCCCGCCGAGGTGCACCTCGTCGTGACCGCCCGTGAGCCGCTCGGCCTGTTCACCGCGAGCTGGCAGGAGAGCCTGAAGAACGGCTCCACGACGCCGATGCGCCGAGTACGCCCGGGGCGTCTCGCCGAACCCTCGGCGATCTGGAACTGGCGCACCCTCGACCTTCGGCTGGTGCTGCGAGCGGTGGGCGCCGCGGTGCCCGACCGAGCGCGTCCACGTGCTCGTCCTGGACCCGGGCGCCGCGCGGGAGGACGTCTGGCACCGCTTCGCCGGCGTGGTGGGCGTTCGAGCCCGACGGGCATCGACCTGTCGCAGCTCGTTCCCGAACTCCTCCATGGGCGTCGCCGAGGCCGAGACGCTGCGGCGGGTCAACGCGCCGCTCGCCAGGGCTTCACCCAGCGCCTTCGACAAGGGCGTCTACCTGCGCACCTTCCTGGCCGACGAGCGGCTGGTGCCCCGCGGCGGCGAGCGGTTCTGGCCCGACGCCGACCAGATCGAGGAGTGCCGCGAGCGTGGTCGGCGCACCGTGCAGCACCTGCGGGCGGGCGGCTACGACGTCGTCCGGCTCGCTGGAGCACCTCCTGGTGCCCGACGAGCTCGAGCCGCGCCGCCGCCCGGCCTCGGTCGAGGACGCCGAGGTGGCCGAGGTCGCGGTCGCCCTGGCCGCGAGGATGCTCGGCGACGTGCGCGACCTGCGGCGCGAGGTCGCCGACCTGCGACGCGAGGTCGCCGACTGCGGGGGCCCGCCGGGGTGTCGCAGGCCGGGGCCTCGTCGAGCGCCGCGCCGGCCGGGGGCGGGGACGCGTCGCCCGGCGCGGGCGTCGCACACCGCGTGGCGCGCGGCCTGAGGCGCCGACTGCCGGGGTCCTAGGCCCCAGAGCCCCCGGCGCGCGAGCCGGGCAGCCGCCCGCGCAGCCGACCCAGCACGCCCGCCTGCGAGGAGGCTCCCGCGTCGGCGGAGGTCTCCGCGTGCCCGGTGCCGGCCGGTCCACGCTCGCCCCCGCCGTGGTTGACGTGGAACGGGTGCTTGGGCGCGTGGCGCAGCTCCTCGAGTCGCGCCGCCAGGCGCTCGCGGCTCGAGGCCGAGAGCGCCGCGGGGGAGTGCCGGCCCTCGCGGGGGTCGACGCGCTCGAGGAGGCCGAGATCGTGCAGGGTCGCGACGTCGTCCTCGGTGGTCCGCTCGTAGACCCGCCGCAGGTGGGTCTCGACCACGCCCGGCGCCAGGTCCTTGGCGACCAGCGTGCGCAGCGCCCGCACCATGGGCTCCCGGTCGGCGCGCAGCGCGAGCGGGCCGGCTGCGACCATGGCGCGCCACTTGCGCACGAACTCCTCGCCGGAGACCGCGTCGTAGTGCAGCACCCGCATCCCCGGCGCGGTGTGCCGCTGCTCGCGGGCCACCCGCCGGCCTGCGGCGTCGACGGGGTCGTGCAGGGTCAGTCGCAGCCCCGAGCGTGGGCGGACGCCGGACTTGCCGAGCACATGGCCGTGGAAGTACGCCTGGTTGGTGGGGGCGGGGACGACCCCGAGGACGTGGAGCAGGACGAGATCGTCCTCGCCGAGCAGCGGCTTGAACAGCACCGGCGGCTCCGCGACGTGGAAGCGGCTGACGGCCTCCAGCGGTGGCAGCCAGATCGCGTCCGCGTCCGCGGGCACCGCGGCCAGGGCGTCACGGTCCACCGCGGCCACCTCGTCACCGTCGAGGTGGACCACCCACGCGACCTCCGGCAGCGGCTCCACCAGGGCCAGCGTGAGGTTGGCGTGGATGCGCTGGCGCACGTTGAGCTGGCGGGGCCGACGGCCGCGCCACCAGGCGTCGTCGGTGCGGACGCAGGTCACGTGGGGGTGGGCCTCGAGGTCGGCGGCGACCTCGTCCTGGCCCGGCGCGGCGGGGTCGTCGAGGAACACCACGAGGTGGTCCACGCCCATCGCGAGGTTGCCGGCCACGAAGCGCCGGACGTTCTCGGGCGTGTCCAGGACGGTGCTCGCCGTGATCAGCATGCGCGCAGGCTAGCGGCCCGGCCGGCCACGGCCTGAGGCGAAAGCCCCTCGGGCGGGCCCGATCGCCAGTAGCGTCGCGCCGGTGTCCGACCCCCACCCCCCCGTGACCGGCCCCGACGCCCCGCCCCCCTCCCGGGTGCCCGCGACGACCGGCGGCCCTCCCGCCGACGCGCCGGCCGGCCCCGCGGCGACCTCCCCGGCGGCCCAGGGAGCGCTCCCGACGGTGATCGCGAGCCTGGGCCTGGCCGTGCTGACCACCCTCGGCGTCGTGGCCCTCCAGCTGCCCTCGACGAGCGCGCCGTCCCCGACCCCGCCGACCTGGGCCGCCGCGAGCACCACGGGTCTCGTCGCGACGCCGAACGACTCCGCCTCCCTGGAGCCGGCCCCGACGAGGGCCGTCCTGCAGGTGGGCCCGCGCCGGGCGCCGCTGCAGCCCGAACCCGTGACGGCCCCGGCCCCGGCCGCAGCGCCGGTGGCGGGCGTGGCGAGCCAGGCGGCGCCCGACGGCGCCGCGGCACCCGCGTCGGTACCCGCACCGGCCCCGGCGCCCGCCGCCGGAGCGTCCCTCGCCCCCTCGCTCGCGCCCGACGCCGCACTGCCCGCGCCCGCGGCCGCCCCGGCCCCCGCGCCGACGGCCGCGCCCGCGCCCACCGCGCAGGACCCGGACGCGGCGGGCGCCGGTCGGACCGGGGCCGCCGTGTCGTTCACCGTGGGGTCCTTCAACGTGCTCGGAAGTCAGCACAGCCGGCCGGGGGGGCAGAAGCCCGGTTACCCGCCGGCCTCGCTGCGCTCGCCGCGCGCGGCGGCGCTGATGAGGAGCCACGGCGTGGACATCGTCGGCACCCAGGAGCTGCAGGACGACCAGCTGCGCGCCGTGCGCGCCGCCACCGGCATGGCCGCCTACCCCGGGATGGCCTGGGGCCGGGCCGAGACCGACAACTCGGTCCTGTGGGACCCCGACGTCTTCGAGCTCGTCTCCGGCCGCCGGTTCACGATCACCTTCGTGGGCCGCTCCCGGCCCCAGCCGGTGGTGCGGCTGCGGCACCGGGCCAGCGGCCAGGAGCTCTACGTCGTCAACACCCACCCCTCGCCCGGGACGGGCGCGGCGTTGCGCGAACGACGCCGCGCCCAGGCCGCGACGGTGCGCCTGGTGCGCTCGCTGCGGGCCGAGGGCCTGCCGGTGCTGGTCACCGGCGACATGAACGACCGCGAGGAGTTCTTCTGCCGCGTGGTGCGCCCCGCCGGCCTGCGCGCCGCCAACGGCGGCTCCACCGCGGGCGGGTGCCGACCCCCGGACAGGCCCGTCGCGGTGGACTGGGTGGCCGGCAGCGGGGTGCGGTTCAGCGACTACGTGCGCGACACCTCGCCCGTCGAGCGCCGGGTGAGCGACCACTTCTTCGTCAGCGCACGCGCCTCGGTGGTCTGACGCGGTCCAGAACGGGCCCAGCCCTCTAGACAGGTTCCCGCTGATAGGGAAAGTTACGCACCTGATCTTCACGGGAACCGGTGCTGGTTGGCGTGACCTGCTGGTGTGATGTCGGGGACCGGACACCTCGGTGCCCGAGACAACTCCAAGGAGCCCCCCGATGCCCCCCATCACCCCCCCTCGTCCCCGGCGCGCCCGCACGCGTCTCCGCCTCGCCGCCCGCCTCGGCCTCCCGGCCGTCGTGGCAGCCCAGACCCTCGCCCTGAGCGCCGTGCTGGCGTCCGCGTCCGCCGCCCCCACGGCCCCGTCCGCCGGCGCCGTGCCCGCCGCCGCCCCCGCGGCCGTCACCACCGCCGACGGGTCGGACGACTCGTTCACCGTCGTCCAGGCGAACCTGCTCTCCCCCCAGAGCGACGCCGGGTTCCGCGGCGACGTGGCCACGGTCTACGCCCAGTCCCCGGACCTGATCACGTTCAACGAGGTCGCCTTCCGCAAGGACGACGCCCTCGCGCCGGCCGGCTACGAGCTGTGGCGCACCCGGGGCCAGTACACCGGGCCCACGCCGGTGGCCTGGCGCAGCAGCGCCTGGGTCAAGGAGGACCAGGGCACGTTCCAGATCAGCGACTACGCCCCCCGCCCGCCCGGGCGCAAGACGCAGCTCGGGATGCGCTTCGCCAACTGGGTCACCCTGCGCTCGCGCACCCAGGGCCGGGTGCTGTCCGTCGTCTCGGCGCACATCGCGCCCCCGGTCGACGGGATGCCGGACCTGCTGAACCCCTCGATGGAGCGCCTCAGCCAGCTCGTCACCACGCTCGGCGAGCGCGGCCCCGTGGTCGTCGGCGGCGACTTCAACGTCCACACGCGCAGCAAGCGCTACCCCGCCGCGGCCCTCGCCGCGGCCGGCATGCGGTCGACCTACGAGATGACCGGCGTCAGCTTCCCCACCGGTGACCACAAGGGCGCGACCATCGACTACGTCTTCGTGCGCGGCGACGACCAGGTCGACGTCACCGGCAACCGCCCCGTGGAGCTCAACTCCGACCACAAGGCCGTCGTCGCCGAGATGTCGTGGTCCGGCGTGCCGCTGGTGCGTCCGCTCGAGGTCCGCAACAGGCCGAACGGCACCACCGCGCAGCGTCGCGTCGTGGTCGAGACCGTCCTGGGGGCCATCCGCCGGACCACCGCGGGCGAGACCGTGTCGCTGGCCGGCCACGGCACCACGCTGCCCAGCGTCCGCTCGGCACTGGCCGCCGCCCAGCGACGCGGTGTCGGCGTGCAGGTGGTGACCCGCAGCGTCCGGCTGACCGCGGTCGAGGAGCGGCTGCGTCGCGCCGCCCAGGGCCGCCCGGGCAGCTGGGTCGCGCAGTGCCTGGACCGCTGCGCCGCGAGCTGGTCGGTCGACCACCTGGCCTCGGTGGTCATGGTCAGCGGGTCGGACGGCGCCCCGCGCACCGCGGTCGAGGCCTCGCGCCGGCTGCGCACGGCCATGATCACGCGGCCCGCGCGCGCGGTCACGGTGACCGACGCGGCCAGCCTGTCCGCGCTGCGTGCCCAGTTCAGGCGCCGCTGAACCGGGCAGTAACATCGGCGCTCCGCCCACCAGGAGGAGCAGTCATGGGTCGCCTGTGCCACACCGACGGTCTCAGCGAGGACCAGGCCGAGATCATCAAAGCCGTCCGGCAGTTCGTCGACGACAAGATCATCCCGGTCGCCTCCGCGCTCGAGCACGCCGACGAGTACCCCACCGAGATCGTCGAGGGTCTTCGTGAGCTCGGTGTGTTCGGGCTGATGATCCCCGAGGAGCACGGGGGGCTGGGCGAGTCGCTGCTGACCTACGCGCTGTGCGTGGAGGAGATCGCGCGGGGCTGGATGAGCGTCTCGGGCGTCATCAACACCCACTTCATCGTGGCGTGGATGCTGATGCGTCACGGGACGCCCGCCCAGCAGGCCCACTACCTGCCCCGGATGGCGACCGGTGAGGTCCGCGGGGCGTTCTCGATGTCCGAGCCGGGGCTCGGCTCGGACGTCGCCGCGGTCTCCACCAAGGCGCGGCGCACCGAGGACGGCTACGAGATCACCGGCCAGAAGATGTGGCTGACCAACGGCGGGTCCTCCTCGCTCGTCGCGGTGCTGACCAGGACCGACGAGGGCGCCGACTCGGTCTACCGCAACATGACCACCTTCCTGGTCGAGAAGGAGCCCGGCTTCGGCGAGGTGGCGCCCGGCCTCACGGTGCCCGGCAAGATCGACAAGATGGGCTACAAGGGCATCGACACCACGGAGATGCTCTTCGACGGCTTCGCGATCTCCGCCGAGGCGGTCCTCGGCGGCGAGCCGGGCCAGGGCTTCTACCAGATGATGGACGGCGTCGAGGTCGGCCGCGTCAACGTCGCCGCCCGCGCGGTGGGGATCGCGCTGCGCGCCTTCGAGCTCGGGGTGGCCTACGCCCAGCAGCGCGAGACCTTCGGCAAGCCGATCGCCCAGCACCAGGCGATCCTGTTCCGCCTCGCCGAGATGGCCACCAAGGTCGAGGCCGCGCACGCGATGATGGTGCGCGCGGCGAGGATGAAGGACTCCGGCCGGCGCAACGACGTCGAGGCGGGCATGGCCAAGCTGCTGGCCAGCGAGTACTGCAACGAGGTCGTCGAGGCCTCGTTCCGCATCCACGGCGGCTACGGCTACTCCAAGGAGTACGAGATCGAGCGCCTCTACCGCGAGTCGGCGTTCATGCTGATCGGGGAGGGGACCTCGGACATCCAGAAGATGATCATCGGCCGCCGGGTGCTGGCCGACTACCGGCTCCAGGGCTGATTAGATACTCGGCGTGAGCAGTCGGGTCGTCCTGCACGTCGGAGCCATGAAGTCGGGCACCAGCTACCTGCAGTCCCGGCTCTTCGCCAACCGCAGGCGGCTCCTCGACCGCGGCGTGCTGGTGCCGGGCCGCCGCTGGGCCGACCAGATCCACGCCTACCGCAGCCTGGTGCGCGACGACGGCCTCGCCTGGGAGCGCCAGGCCACCGAGATGCTGTCCTTCGACGGCACCTCGGTGGTGTCCATGGAGTTCCTGGGCCACCTGCGCCCGCCCGCGGTGGAGCGGGCCGTGGCCACGCTCGCGGACGCCGACGAGCTGAGGATCATCGTGACCGCACGGGACCTGAACCGGAACCTGCCCGCGATGTGGCAGGAGACCATCCAGAACGGGGAGACCTGGACCTGGCAGGAGTACCTCGCGGGGGCGGAGACCTGGCGGCCCGAGCACCGCAGGCCCGAGGACGTCACCCCGGCCGGCCGCAACTTCTGGAGCCAGCAGAACCTGTACCGCACCTGCCGCACCTGGTCGCGCAAGGCCCGTCCGGGCCGGCTCACCCTGATCACGGTGCCTGCGCCCGGCGCCCCGCGCGACCTGCTCTGGGAGCGGTTCTGCGGGGTCGTCGGCGTCGACCCGAGCGGTCTGCGCGACCCGCGGGGCGCGAACGAGTCGATCGGGGCCGCCTCGGCGCTGATGCTGCGCCGCCTCAACGAGCTGCTCGAGGCCGAGGGGCTCTCCCGCAAGGACGGCATCATCCTGCGCAAGCGGCACCTCGCCAAGCAGATCCTGGGTGCGCGCAAGGCCGAGGAGCCGACCATCGGGCTGCCCGTCGCGCCCTGGGTGGAGCAGCAGAGCCGCGAGGTGCGCAAGCGGCTGAAGAAGCTGCGGATGGACGTCGTCGGCGACCTCGACGAGCTCGACCCGGTGCCCGTCCCCGGGATCGACCCCGCGACCATCGACGAGGCCGAGGTGACCCGCGCGGCCCTCGCCGGCCTGGCCGGCCTGCTGGCCCAGCAGATCCGCGGGGAGACGACGAACGGGGTCTCCCCGGACGTGGACCCCGAGGAGGGGGGCGACGACGGTCTCGACGCCGCCGGGGCGGACGGGGCCGACGACGAGGGCGACGATGACTGAGGCCGGTCGTGGCTAGGCGCACCTTCCTGCACGTCGGCACGCCGAAGTCGGGCACCACGTTCCTGCAGTCGGTGTGGTGGGCCAACCGGTCCGCGCTGCGCGAGCAGGGCCTGCTCCTGCCCGGCCAGCGGGTGCAGGAGCACTTCTGGGCCTCCTGCGTGGTCCGCGGCCACGAGCCGCTGCTGCGCACGATCCCCCCCGAGGGCCACCAGGCCTGGGAACGGGTCCTGGAGCGCACCGCGGGGTGGGACGGCGACGTGCTGATCAGCCACGAGCTGTTCAGCCTCGCCCCGGCCGAGCGGGCCTCCGCCGCGCTGCGCCGGCTGGAGGCGGCCTCGGAGGAGGTCCACCTGCTGGTGACCGCCCGCGACCTGGTGCGCCAGGTGCCCGCCGAGTGGCAGCAGCGCACCAAGCACGGCCGCTCGCAGACCTTCGCCGCGTTCGTCGAGGAGATCCGCCGCAGCACCACCATGAACTTCTGGCGGGTCCAGGACGTCGCCGGGGTGCTCGAGCGCTGGGGCGCGGGCCTGCCTGCCGACCGGGTCCACCTCGTCGTCCTGCCCCCGCCCGGGGGGCCGCGCACCCTCGTGTGGGACCGGACCTGCGCGCTGCTCGGCGTGGACGGGTCCGCGATGAGCGCGCCTGGGGGCACCGGCAACGAGTCCCTCGGCCTGGTCGAGGTCGAGACGCTGCGGCGCCTGTGCGCGGTCCTCGCCGAGGACGGCGTGACGAAGAGCACCGAACGGCTGCTCAAGGACTTCGTCACCGAGCAGGTGCTGCGCGCGGAGAGCGCCGAGCGGACGGTGCTCACCCCCGAGGCCCACGCCTGGGCGTGCGAGCGCGCCGCGGCGATGGTCGAGGAGGTCGCGGCCCGGGGGGTCGACGTCGTCGGCGACCTGGCCGACCTGCTGCCCTCGCCGACCCCGCAGACCGGACGCCAGCCCGAGGACGTCACCGACGCCGAGGTCGCCGCCGTGGCCGTCAGGGCGCTGGGGCGCTTCGTGCGCCACGAGGAGGCCCGCCGCTCCGCGAGGGCCCGGTCCACCGCGACGGCGGCCGGCGCGCGGCGTGCGCGGCGCCTCGCGGGGCGCGCCACCCGACGCGCCGCGCGGGTCACGGGTCGCGTGAGGCAGGCTGTGGCCCGGACGGTGTCACCGACGAGAGGCGAGCGATGAGGTACCTACCCGGCCCGGTCCGGCGCCGGCTGACGGCCCACGACGAGCGGGTGCGCGCCCAGGGGTTCCGGGCCGGCCAGGGTCAGGGGGGCTCCCGGACGCCCCTGGACTCCCACCGCTACGTCTTCGTGGTCACCTACGGCCGGTCCGGCTCGACGCTCGTGCAGGGCCTGCTCAACACCCTTCCGCGCACCCTGGTGCGGGGCGAGAACGGTCTCTACCTGCTGGACCTCTACCGCGCCCTGGCCGTGCTCACCGAGTTCCGCTCGCGCCACGACCAGCACGGCGGCCGCACGCCCGCCTCGGCGTTCTACGGCATCGGCAAGGTCAGGCCGGCCTACTTCCACCAGGCGATGAACGACATCGTGCGCCGCTCCGCCCTCGGCGGGGAGCCCCACCGGCGCTACGACGTGCTCGGGTTCAAGGAGGTGGTCTGGCACCGGGTCGAGCCCGAGGAGACCGCCGGGTTCTTCGACGCCATGGACGCCGCCTTCCCGCGAGCCCGGTACGTGCTCAACACCCGCGACCCCGACGACGTGGTCGGCTCGGGCTTCTGGAAGCGCACCGAGGAGGAGGAGGCCCGACGCCTGATCGCGCGGGTGGTCGAGATCCAGGAGCACCTGCGCAGCACCCGCCCCGAGCGGGTCCTCGACGTCCGCTACGCCGACCTGACCAGCGACGACGACACCGTGCGCGACGCCCAGGTCCGCGCGCTGGGCGAGTTCGTGACCGGCGGTCCGGTCACCGACGACCTGCTCGCGGAGCTGGTCGCCACGCTGTCGAAGGGCCACGGGCCCTTCCCGTTCGCGCGCGGCTGAGCCGGGCCCGGCTCACAGCGAGCCCTTCAGCCGCGACGGCACCCGGACGACCGGCTCCTCCCGCAGCGCGCGCAGCTGGGAGTTCCCCCCTTCTTGGTGCGCCACACCTCGCCGTCGGGGGTCTGCTGCACCAGGGAGTCGAGGTCGACGGCGTCCGCGTCGAACTCCGGCGCGGCGGCGAAGTCGACCTCGGCCATCCGCTCGGCGAAGATCGTGGGCACCTGGTCGGTCTGCCAGCTGCCGCCACCCCGGCCGTCGGCGAGGTGCAGCGCGTGGCGGTGGTTCGCGGTCGCGGTCAGGCGCGCGGTGTCGGCGAACTTCAGGTGCAGCATGAACAGCGCCGGGCTCACCCGGTAGGGGCACCGGATGCCGTGCGAGGCCAGGGCCCACCGTGCGGCACGACGCTTCATCGCCGGCTTGCACATCAGCGAGGCGAAGTAGGCGTAGGAGCGCTGGTCGAGCACCGGGGCCGAGGGGTCCAGGGGCGGCTCGGTGGCCGCGTCGTGGACGAGGTTCAGCGCCAGCGGGGACACCGCGGGCGTCCCGGTGGTGGCCAGCACGTCCTGCAGCGACCCGGTACGTGCCGGGTCCGGGACGATGAACTCGTCGGCGTCGGTGAAGATCACCCAGTCGAAGCGCTCCAGCAGCCCGGCGCCGGCCCGGTTGGCCGCGATCATCCGGTGCCGCTCGAAGCTCGCCCCGCCGGGGAGCGGGTCGAGGCGGCGCACCTCGGCGTCGATGCCGTCGGTGGAACCGTCGGTGGAGCTGTCGTCGAGGACCACGAGGTGGTCCACGCCGAGCCGACCGCCGTAGTGGGCCAGCCACAGCGGGAGCATGACGGCCTCGTCACGCACGATCGTCAGGGCGGCGACCGAGGGACGCGAGACCATGGCCGGACTGTACACGCGCACCGGCCGCGCACCGGGCCGCGCACCGGGTCCTGGCGCGGCGCCGTCAGGAGCCGCGGGGCGGCGCCCTCAGGAACCGTCGCGGGGCCGGCGCAGCCGTCGGCCGGCGGCGCGGCGGGCTCGGCCGGCGAAACGACGGGCCCGCACCGCGACGCGCCGCGGAACCCCCAGGGGCTCGGCGGCAGGGGGGTCGGCGTCCTGGTGGGAGGCGCGCTCCCGGACCCGACGCAGCTCGCCGCGCAGGGCGTCGATGGTGCGCAGGTCCTCCAGGCGCTGCACGAGAGCGTCGCCGATCGCGTCGAGCGACCGCTCGAGCAGGTCGGCCTCGTCGACGCGCGGGGGCGTCCAGGGCGAGTCCGGGGCGTCGGGCAGCAGGTCACCGAGGTCGCCCACGACGTCGTAGCCGGCGGCGGCCAGGGCGTCGACCTGCGCCCGGGAGGCCGCGCGGCACCACTCCTGGTGCTCGGCGGGCAGCGCGAGCCTGGTGCCCGGGGCGGGCCCGAGCACCTTCTCGGCGAACCAGAACTTCGCCACCCGGGCGTAGCCCGCCCGCGGCTTGGGCAGCCGCTCGCCGAGAGCGCCGTTGACGCGGCGCATCAGCTCCGCGCTCTCCACGCTCAACGACGGGTTGCCCTGGGGCGTGGTGGTGTCCACCCGGGCGGGGTCCACGCCGAGCACCGAGCAGAACCGGGTGAGCAGCAGGGCGGGGTCGGCGCCCGGGGGCGGCACCGTGACCACGTGGACCCGCTCGGCGGGCAGGTCGAGCGCCTCGCGCCAGCGCCGGGTGACCCGGGCGTAGTCCTGGGAGCGCCACAGCCCGTGCCGGGGGTCGTCGCGCACCGCGGCGAGGAAGTGCTCGTAGGTCTGCTCGTAGCGGGTCTTGACCAGCTGCTGCCACTCCGCGGGCAGCTGACGGGGCCAGTCGCGCACCGTCAGCAGGAGGTGCACCTCCGTGCCGGCGAGGAGGTCACGCACCTGCGCCATGCCGTGGGGCGTCGAGAAGGCCAGCAGCTCGTGGCTGATCAGCAGGTCCTCCTCGGTGCGGGCGATCTGCTCGCGCAACCGCTCGAGGACCTCGGCGACCTCCGGGCCGTCGGTGTCGGGGTCGAGGACCTCGCGGGTCAGCAGCGTCAGCTCGAAGTGGTCGCGCAGGCGCAGGGGCAGCAGCAGGCCCTGGCGGCGCAGGTCCTCCCGCGAGGCCCACAGCACGCTCTGGAGGTAGGTGGTGCCCGTCTTGGGGCTGCCCACGTGCAGGAAGCATCGGCGCGTCACGGGGGTCGATCCTTCCAGACCCGGGCCCGCCCGCCGCCCTCGCGCGCCGGGCCGCGGTGCGGACGGGCAGGATGACCGCACCCGGGCGCGCGTCCGTGGTCGGCCGGTCCAGGCCGTGGAGGGGGAGAGGAGCCGCCGTGCAGTTCGGTCGCAGCTACGAGGAGTTCGAGGTCGGCGAGACCTACCGGCACTGGCCGGGCAAGACGGTCACCGAGTACGACGACCACCTGTTCTGCCTGCTCACGATGAACCACCACCCGCTGCACCTCGACGCTCACTACGCGCAGGAGAGCACCCAGTTCGGGCGCAACGTCGTGGTCGGCAACTACGTGTACTCGCTGCTGCTCGGCATGTCGGTGCCCGACGTGTCCGGCAAGGCGATCGCCAACCTGGAGGTGGAGTCGCTGCGCCACGTGGCGCCCACCTTCCACGGCGACACGCTCTACGGCCAGACGCTGGTGCTGGACAAGTGGGAGTCCAGGAGCAAGGACGACCGTGGCGTCGTGCACGTGGAGACCATCGGGCACAACCAGGACGGCACCGTGGTCTGCGTCTTCCGCCGCAAGGTGATGGTGCCCAAGCAGGCCTACCTCGACGCCCGCGGCGGCGAGCACCCCGCACGTCCCGCGCCGCGACCGGACAGGAGCTGGCCCGGTCCGCCCGCCGGACCTGCCGACGGTCCCGCCGCCGGCTAGGGCGCCGCGGTGGAGCAGTGGCAGCAGCGCCGCGAGGTCGTGCTGGGCGTCCTGGCCCTGCTCTTCCTCGGGGCCTACGCGTGGCCGATCCTGGACCCGCGCCTGCCGGGCGCCGGCGCCGCGGCCTGCACGATCACCCAGGTGGTGGTGTGGGTCGTCTTCGTCGTCGACTACGCCCTGCGCGTCCGCGCGGCGCCGGCCCGGGCCCGCTGGGTGCGGGCCCACCTCGTCGAGCTGGTGCTGCTGGTGCTTCCGATCCTGCGGCCGCTGCGCCTGCTGGTCCTGCTGACCCTGCTGCGCCAGCTCAACCGCGGCGGCACCGCCGGGCTGCGCGGCCAGGTCGGGCTCTACGTCGGCTCGGGCTCGCTGATCGTCGGCCTGGTGGCCGCGCTGGCCGCGCTCGACGTCGAGCGCGGCGCGCCCGGGGCCACCATCGCCTCCTTCGGCGACGCCGTGTGGTGGGCCTGCGCGACGATGACCACGGTCGGCTACGGCGACGTCTACCCGGTGACCACGACCGGTCGCCTCGTCGGCGTCGGGCTGATGATCGCCGGGATCGCCCTGCTCGGCACGGTCACGGCGACCGTCGCCTCGTGGCTCGTCGAGGCGGTCGCCGAGGAGGACGAGGCCGAGCACCGGGCCGAGGAGCGCAGCCGCGAGGCCGCCCGCGACGAGGTCCGCCGCGTCGCGGAGGCGGCCGAGCAGGCGGCCGAGCAGGCGGCCCGCACCGAGGTCCTCACCGAGCTGCGCGCCCTGCGCGCCGAGGTGGAGCGCCTGCGCGGCCCGTGAGGTTTGCCCGCCCCGATCGCCGGGTGGGAGCCTGACGCCATGACGACGGTATGGCTGGTCCGGCACGGCGAGACCGAGTGGAGCAGGGACGGGCGGCACACCTCCGACACCGACCTGCCGCTGACCGATCAGGGCGCCGAGGTGGCACGCTCGCTGGCCCCTCGCCTGGCGGAGCAGTCGTTCGTCCTGGTGCTGAGCAGCCCGCTGCAGCGGGCGACGACCACCGCCGCCCTGGCCGGCTTCCCCGACGCCGAGCACGAGCCGGACCTGCGCGAGTGGTCCTACGGCGACTACGAGGGCGTCACCACCGAGGAGATCCGCGAGACCGTGCCGGACTGGTCGGTGTGGACCCACCCCACGCCGGGAGGCGAGAGCGCCCAGGAGGTCACCACGCGCCTCGACCGGCTGGTCGAGCGCCTCGGCACCCTCGACGGCGACGCCCTGGTCTTCGCCCACGGCCACTCGCTGCGCGCGCTGACCGCCCGCTGGCTGGGCCTGGAGGTCTCCGAGGGCCGGCTGTTCCACCTCGACACCGCCACCGTCTCGGTGCTGGGCCACGAGCGCGACAACCGGGCCGTGGTGAGCTGGAACTCCTGATCCCCCTGATCCCCCTGATCCCCCTGATCCCTCCTGACCCGCCGGCCCGGGGCCGGTGCGGCGGGGCCGGGAGCCCCTAGGCTCGCCGGGTGAGGATCGACCTGCACACCCACTCCGACGTCAGCGACGGCACGACGCCCCCCGCGGACCTGGTCCGTGCCGCGGCCGCAGCCGGCCTCGACGTCGTGGCCCTGACCGACCACGACACCACCGCCGGCTGGGACGAGGCCGCCCGGGCCGCCGCTCAGGCCGGCGTCGCGCTCGTGCGCGGCCTGGAGGTCAGCACGATCCACCACGGGCACGGCGTGCACCTGCTCGCCTACCTGCCCGACCCCAGCCACCCGCACCTCGCGGGCCTGCTCGAGAAGGTGGTCGAGGGCCGCCGCGACCGGGTCCCGGCCATGCTGGCCCGGCTGCGCGAGGCGGGCGTGGCCATCGACCGGGCCGACCTCGACCGCGAGGGCGGCCGCACCGTGGCCACCGGCCGGCCCCACGTCGCCGACGCCCTGGTGCGCCTGGGTGTCGTCGCCAGCCGCGACGAGGCGTTCCGCGACTGGCTCGACGCCGGTCGTCCGGGCTACGTCGACCGCTGGGCGGCGCCCCTGGTCGAGACGATCGGGGCCGTCGAGGAGGCCGGCGGCGTGAGCGTGGTCGCCCACCCGTGGGGCCGGGGCGGCCGCACCGGCCTGGACGAGGACGCGATCGCCGGGCTGGTGGAGGCCGGCCTGTGCGGCATCGAGGTCGACCACCGCGACCACGACGCGACCGACCGGCGCCGGCTGCGCGAGCTGGCCCGCGAGCTCGGGCTGGCCGCGACCGGGTCCAGCGACCACCACGGCGCCGGCAAGGTCGACCACGAGCTCGGCTGCCACACCACCGACCCCGAGCAGCTCGAGCGTCTCCTCGACGGTGCCGCGGCCGCCTCGGTCCGCAGCGGGCGCACCACCCCGGACGTCGTCCGATGAGGGGAGCGGCCCGCGCCGGCCGGGGCCGTCGTGGCTGAGCGGGTCGTGCTCCACATCGGGGCGCCGAAGTCCGGCACGACCTACCTGCAGTCCGTCCTGTTCGCCAGCAAGGACGCCCTGCGCGCGCAGGGCGTGCTGGTGCCCGGGGACGGCGTCGCGGACTACAGCCGCGCCGCGAAGGCGATGCGCACCCCGCGGCTGGGCGACGGTCCGGCCGGACGCACCTGGCGCGCCCTCCTCGCCGAGGTGGCCGACTGGCCCGGCACCGCGCTGCTCAGCTCGGAGTGGTTCTGCCTGACCCCGTCCGGGCTGGTGGCGCGCACCGTCGAGCAGCTGGCCCCGGCGCGGGTGGAGGTCGTCTACACCGCTCGCGCCCCCGTCGAGCAGGTGCCGGCGGCGTGGCAGGAGACGCTGAAGCTCGCCGCGTCGCTGGACCTGGAGGAGTTCGTCGCCTCCCTCGAGGTGGACGGCGAGCGCTGGAGCTGGTGGAGCCTCGACGCCGCCCGGGTCCTGGGTCGCTGGGTGCCCGCGGTGCCGGCCGGGGACGTCACCGTGGTCACGGTGCCCCGCACCCGGGCGGACCCGGACCTGCTGCTGGCCCGCTTCGCCCGGGCCGTCGGGTTCGACCCCGCCGTCTGCGACACGCGGCTGCCGAGCGCCAACGAGTCGATGGCGGTCGAGGTCGCCGTCCTGGCCCGGCGGCTGGCCCCCGAGATCGCGCGCGGCATCGACTTCACCGACGCCCCGTGGACCGACCGCCACCGCTGGCTGCGGCGGCTGCTGGGCCACGAGGTCCTCGTCCCGCGACCCGGTCACCCGATCGCGCTGCCGCCCGGGGTGGAGCAGCGGCTGCTCGAGCGCGCCGTCGCGGTCCGTGCCGCGCTCGAGCGGGGCGGGTACCGGGTCGAGGGTGACCTCGACGACCTGCTCGGGCCCACCCGGCGCCCGGGGGCCCGCACGCCCGCGGAGGTCCCCGACGCCGACGTCCTCGACGTCGCGGTGGCGGTGATCGTCGACCTCCTCGACCGGCTGCGCACCGAGACCCTGCGGCACGAGGCCGCCGGCGCCGACGACGGGGGGTCGGCGGCATGATGGGGCCCGTGTCCTCGAGCCCGGCCCCCGTCGCGCGACGGGTCACCTTCCTGATGAAGAGCGCCCACGGCGGCGGCGGCGTGGCCCGCACCGTCACCACCCTGGCCAACGCGCTCGCCGGGACCCACGACGTCGAGGTGGTCAGCGTCTTCCAGCGCCGCGACAGCCCCGTCTTCGGTCTCGACGAGCGGGTGCGCCTGACCCCGCTCGACGACCCGGACCGGCGCCCGCCCGGGGTGCCGGCGGGCCTGCGGGCCCGCTGGGAGGCGCGACCCTCGGCCCTGTTCACCACCCCGGGCAGCCACCTCCCGGTCTCGGCCTGGACCGACCACCTGCTGCGGCGTCGGGTCTCGCTGATGCGGCCGGGCGTGCTGATCTCGACCCACCCTGCCCTGCACGAGGCCGCGGCCCGCTGGTCGCCGCCGTGGGTGGTGCGGGTGGCGCAGGACCACCTGAACTACCCGGTGCGCTCGCAGGACCCGACCACGATGGCCTCCCTCGACGCCGCGGCCCGCCGCCTCGACGCGTTCGTCACGCTGACCCACGACGACGAGCGGGACTACCGGCGGCGCTGGGCCACGGGCCGCACGGCGAGGACCCGGGTCACGACGGTGCCCAACGCCTCGCCGTTCGCGCCCGCGCTCGGCTTCACGCCCGACCCCGACAGCCGGGTGATCATCAGCGCCGGGCGCCTCGAGGAGCGCAAGGGCTTCGACCGGGTGATCCGGGCCTTCGACCCGCTGCGCGCCGAGTTCCCGGACTGGCAGCTGCACATCTACGGCCGCGGCGGCCACCGCGGCGAGCTGCGCCGGCTCGTGGCCGAGCTCGGTGCGGGGGAGCAGGTTCGCCTCCAGGGTTTCGCGACCGACTTCGAGCAGGTGCTCGCGGGGGGCGCGCTCTACGCCATGGGCTCCTACCACGAGGGGTTCCCGATGGTGCTGCTCGAGGCCCAGGCGTCGGGTCTGCCGATCGTCTCCTTCGACTGCCCGCGCGGGCCCGCCGACCTCGTCCACGACGGCGTCGACGGTCGGCTGGTCGTCGACCACGACCTCGAGGGCTACACCGCGGCGCTGCGCCAGGTGATGGCCGACGCCTCGCTGCGGGCCTCGATGGCCCGGGCGGCGCTGCGCAACGCCGCTCACTACCAGGTCGGGGAGATCACCGAGCGCTGGGAGGGACTGCTCGGCGAGCTCGTGGCGGCACGGCCGTGGTACCGACGCCCGCGCACGACCCGTCCCGCGTCCCGGGGCTGAGCCGACCGGGCCACCGTGGGGCACCGCTGGCGGGTCAGCGGCGCCCGATCGACTGCAGCCGCTGGAGCGCCCGGTGGGGCACGACCCGGGCCAGGCCGACGGCGACCTTGTACGGCAGGCCGGGCACGCTGATGGTGCGCCCGCGCGCGTGGTCGGCCAGCGCCTGGGTGACCACGTCGTCGACGTCGAGCCACATCCGTCCGGTGCCGGGCACGACGTCCATCCGCTCGTGGAACTCGGTGCGCGTGAAGCCGGGGCACAGGGCGGTGACGGTGACCCCGCGCGGGCCGTACTCGGTGGCGGCCCACGCGCTGAAGGAGTTGACCCAGGCCTTCGCCGCCCCGTAGGTGCCGCGCGGCAGGAACGCCGCCACGCTGGAGACGTTGATGATGCCGCCCCGCCCGCGCTCGGTCATCGCGCCCAGGGCGGCGTGGGAGAGCCGCATCACCGCGGTGACCAGGACGTCGAGCATGGCCTGCTCGGCGTCGACGTCGTTGTCACCGAAGCGCCTCTTGAGCCCGAACCCGGCGTTGTTGACCAGCAGGTCCACGGGGCGCTCGGCGTCGCCGAGGCGCTGCTCGACGCGCCGCAGCGCGTCCCGGTCGACCAGGTCGGCCACCAGCACCTCGACCGTCACGCCGTGCTCGGCGCGCAGGTCCGCGGCGACCTGCTCGAGACGCGCGGCGTCGCGGGCGACGAGCACCAGGCCGTGGCCACGCGCGGCCAGCGTCGTCGCGAAGCGGTGACCGATCCCGGCGGTGCCGCCGGTGACCAGGGCGGTGGGACGGGTGGCGCCGGCTGGTGCCGGGGCCGCGGCGGGCTCGGCGGCGTGCTCGGCGGCGTGCTCAGGGGAGGACATGGCACGAGTCAAGCACCCCGCCTGCGACGCCCGCCTGCGACGTCTGGGCCCGGCCGTCCGGCATGATGGGCACCGATGACCACCATTCTCGCGATCGCCAACCAGAAGGGCGGCGTCGCCAAGACCACGTCGGTCGCCTCCATCGGGGTCGCGCTCAGCGAGCTCGGCGCCTCGGTCCTGCTCGTCGACCTCGACCCCCAGGCGTGCCTGACGTTCTCCCTCGGCGTCGACCCCGAGGACCTCGAGCTGTCGGTCCACCAGGTGCTCACGCAGGGCACGCCGCCCGGCGAGGTGATCCTGACGACCGAGGACGGCGTCGACCTGCTGCCCGCGACCATCGAGCTGGCGCGCGCCGAGGCGGACCTGCTGACCCGCACCGGCCGCGAGCACGTGCTGCGCGGGGTCGTGGAGGACCTCGCCGCAGCCGGCACCGCCTACGACTGGATCCTGCTCGACTGCCCGCCCTCGCTGGGGGTGCTCACCGTGGCCGCTCTGACCGCGGCGGACGGCGTCCTGGTGCCGCTGCAGTGCGAGACGCTCTCGCACCGCGGCGTGGGTCAGCTGCTCGACACCGTGCACGACGTGCGTCGCTTCACCAACCGCGACCTCGAGGTGTGGGGCGTGCTGCCCACCCTCTACGACGGACGCACCAACCACGCCCGCACCGTGCTCGAGACGATCGCGGAGACCTACGACCTCGAGGTCGTCGAGCCGCCGATCCCCAAGACGATCAAGTTCGCCGAGGCCCCGGCCGCTGGCCGCTCCATCCTGTCCACCAGCCGCGCGAGCAAGGGGGCGAAGGCCTACCGCGAGGTGGCCGCCGCGCTGCAGGTGCGGGCCGACCGGGCGAAGGCCTGAGGCCGGTGCCGGGCGGGGTGCGCTGGGTCCGGCTCGCGCTGGCCGCGGCCGCGAGCGCCGTGACCGCGGTCGCCGCGCTCGGTCAGGTGGGCGTGCTGCCCGCGGGCAGCACCCCGGCGTCGGCGACGGCCTCGCTCGCGGCGACCACGACCACGACCGCGTCACCGGCACCGACGAGGTCGTCCCGGGCGGACGGGGCGGCGCGCACGGTGCGCCAGGCCGAGACGCGCGAGGCGCCGCCCACGCCGCAGGTGGGCCGGCTCGTCGAGGAGCGCACCGACGCCCGGCCGCCCGCGGCTCCCGACGCCTCGGGCCGGGGCCGCCGCGTGGTGTTCGACCAGACGCGCCAGCGGGTCTGGCTGGTCGGCCGCGGCGAGACGGTGCGGCGCACCTACCTGGTCTCGGGCAGCGTCACCGACAACCTCGACCCCGGCACCTACGCGGTCTACTCCCGCTCGCGGCACGCCTGGGGCATCGACGACTCCGGCACGATGGGGTTCTTCGTGCGCTTCACCCGCGGCGAGAACGCCGCCATCGGCTTCCACGACATCCCCGTCCTCGACGGACGCCCGCTGCAGGGCTCCGACGAGCTCGGCACGCCCACCTCGCACGGCTGCATCCGCCAGGAACGCAGCGACGCGAAGGCCCTGTGGACCTTCGCGCCGCTGGGGACCACCGTGGTGGTCACGGCCTGACTCAGGCCTCGCTGCTCCCCGAGGCCGCCCGGCCGGGCGTGGCCTGGGCGGACGTCTCGCCCGAGCCGCCGGTGCCGCCGGAGCGGCGGCGGCGGCGACGACGGTTGCGCGAGGCCCCGGTGCCCTCGCCGGCGGCCGGGTCGGCCGAGGGGGCCGCGGCCTCACCGCCGCCCTCGACCTGCGAGCCGCCGCGGGTGCGGGTCCGGCTGCGGTCCCGGGTGCGCTCCCGTGCGGGGCGCTCGGACGACTGGTCGCGGCGCGGGGCGCGCTCGACCGGTGCGGCCTCCGTGATGCGTCCCTTGGTCCCCGGGGCGATGCCCTGGTCGTGGTAGAGGTGCTCGGAGGTCGAGTAGGTCTCCTGCGGGGAGTCGAAGGGCAGGTCGAGCGCCTTGTTGATCATCGTCCAGCGGTGCAGGTCGGCCCAGTCGACGAAGGTGATGGCGGTGCCCGTGGCCCCGGCGCGACCGGTCCGCCCGATCCGGTGGACGTAGGTCTTCTCGTCCTCCGGGCAGGAGTAGTTGACCACGTGGGAGACGCCGCGCACGTCGATGCCGCGAGCGGCGACGTCGGTGGCGACCAGGACGACGACCTTGTCCTCGCGGAAGCGGGCCATCGCCTTCTCGCGGGCGGCCTGCTGCATGTCGCCGTGCAGCGGGCTGGAGGCGAAGCCACGCTCGGCGAGGTCGTCGGCCACCCGCTGCGCCTGCCGCTTGGTACGGGTGAAGACGATCATCTTGCCGGCGTCCTCGGCCTGCAGGACGCGGCCGATGATCTCCGGCTTGTCGAGGTCGTGGGCCTGGTAGATGAACTGCGCGGTGGCCGGCACCGTCTGGCCGTCGTCGCCGGACTCGGCGCGGATGTTCATCGGGTGGCGCATGTGGGTGCGCGCCAGGCTGACGATCGCCGAGGGCATGGTGGCCGAGAACAGCATCGTCTGCCGGGTCTCGGGCGTCATCCGCAGCAGCCGCTCCACGTCGGGCAGGAAGCCGAGGTCGAGCATCTCGTCGGCCTCGTCGAGGACCAGCGCGTGCACGTGGGAGATGTCCAGGGCGCGACGGTTGCACAGGTCGATCAGGCGACCCGGCGTGCCGACGACGATGTCGACGCCGGCCTCGAGGGCGTCGAGCTGGCCGTCGTAGCCGACGCCGCCGTAGACGGTCAGCACGCGCAGGCCGCGGTCCTTGCTGGCCAGGTCGAGGTCGCTGGAGACCTGGAGCGCGAGCTCACGGGTCGGGGCGACGATCAGCGCCTGCGGCTTGCCGGTGGGGATCTCGGCGTAGTCGGGGTCGTGCGGGGCGACGCTGCGCTGCAGCACCGGGATGCCGAAGGCCAGCGTCTTGCCGGTGCCCGTGCGGGCCTGGCCGATGAGGTCGGTGCCCAGCAGGGCCACCGACAGCGTCATCTCCTGGATCGGGAACGGGGTGGTGATGCCGCCGCGCTCGAGGGCGGTGGCGATGTCGGGGTGGACGCCGAGTTCACGGAAGGTGGTGGACAGTGTCTTGTCGCTTTCGTCGGTCAGCCGGTCAGCCGAGGGGGAGCTGCGGCCGATCCGGGTGCCGACCGCGCACATCACGAGCGCCGCTGGGAGCCGGGTCCCGGCGGCCCGGAGGCGCGGGACGGCGACGGCGAGGCGCTCGACGGACCCACTGTATCGCTAGGGTGCGCGCATGGCTGCATCACACGACGCGGGTCCCGACGTGCCGGTCGCCTTCGAGGACCCCGCCTACCGCGAGGCGGTCGTCGACCTGCTGGGGGTGATCTCCTACGCCGAGATCTCCGCCTTCGAGCGGCTGGCCGAGGACGCGAAGCTGGCGCCGAGCCTGCAGGACAAGGTGGCGCTGGCCGCGATGGCGAGCCGCGAGTTCTCCAAGGTCGGCCCGGTGCACGCCCGGATCGAGGTCTTCGGCGGCGACCCGTTCGCCGCCATGGCGCCGTTCCGCGAGCCCGTGGAGAAGTTCCACGCCCACACCGCCCCGGCCGACTGGATCGAGGGCCTGGTCAAGGCGTTCGTCGGCGACGGCCTGGCCGCCGACTTCTACCGCGAGGTCGCCGCCTACCTCGACCCCCGCACCCGCGACCTGGTCGTCTCCTCGGTGGACACCGGCGAGCACGCGGCGTTCGTCGTGGAGCGGGTGCGCCGCGCGATCGAGGAGGACCACAAGGTCGCCGGACGGCTCGCGCTGTGGGCGCGGCGGCTGATGGGGGAGGCGCTGATCCAGGCCCAGGGCGTGGCGGCCGAGCGCGACGCGCTCTCCGCGCTGCTCGCCGGCGGCGTCGACCGGCCCGGGCTGGACCTCGCGGCCCTGGGCCGGATGTTCACCCGGCTGACGGAACGTCACGCGGAGCGGATGGCCCAGCTCGGCCTGGACAGCTGAGCCGGACCCCCGCACGCCGGTCGGGCGAGGCCGGGCCGCCTCAGCTGCGGAAGCCGACCGCGCCGATGCTCGAGGTGCCGATCTCGACGTAGGCCAGCTTCGCGGCCGGCACCACGACGGTGCGGCCCTTGGTGTCCTTCAGGGTCAGCACGCCCTGGTTCGACACGGCCTGGGTGACGGCCTGCTCCACGTCGTCGGGGCCCTGGTCGCTCTCGACGACGAGCTCGCGGGCGGTGTTCTGGATGCCGATCTTGATCTCCACGGTGGTGCTCCTTGCTGTCTCGGCGCCGCGCGGGCGCCGGGTGGTCGGTCGCGGGTGGTCGGTCGCGGGTGGTCGGGGGTCTCGCGGGTGGTGCGTCGAGGGCGGTGGCGGCTCAGTGCTCGTCGGTCTTGGGGTAGCCGCGGATCCCGCGCCAGGCGAGGCCGGCCACGAGGGCCGCCGCCTCCTGGCGCTGCATGCCGCCGGCCTCGGTCAGCCAGAACCGCGCGCTGACCTGCGCCATTCCCACCAGGGACACCGCCAGCAGCCGGGCCGCCTCGGGCGAGAGACCGGTGTCGTCGCGGATCACGTGGGTGATCTGCGAGGCGCACTCGGCGGTGACCCGGTCGACCTGCTCGCGCACGGCGGGCTCGTTGGTCAGGTCGGACTCGAAGACCAGTCGGAACGCGCCGGCGTCGTGGGCGACGTACTCGAAGAACGCGTCGATGGCCGCACCCACGCGCTGCTTGTTGTCCTGGGTGGAGGCCAGGGCGGCGCGGCAGCCCTCGATGATCGCGTCGCAGGAGGTGTCCAGCAGCGCCAGGTACAGCTCGAGCTTGCCGGGGAAGTGCTGGTAGAGCACGGGCTTGGAGACCCCCGCGCGCTCGGCGATGTCGTCCATCGCCGCCGCGTGGTAGCCCTGGGCCACGAACACCCCGAGGGCGGAGTCCAGCAGCTGGGCGCGGCGCTCGCGACGGGGCAGGCGACCCCCGCGGGGCCGGACCGCCTCGACGCGCTGCTGCTCGGTGACCAACGAGGACCCTCCGGACCTGATCGCCGACGTCCGGTGCAGGTGGGGCGCCGGACGAGGGGCCGTCGGGCCGACGGCCCGGTGAGCCTACTCCGAAGCGGTCCGCGTCCGGATGACGGGACGCCGGGGAACACGCGGGCCCGACAGGCTGTTCTTGTCCACGACCGCAGCAGCCCCGTGCTGCCGAACAGATCTCACAGGAGCGTGTCGTGTCCCTTGCCCCCCTGGTGGAGCCCGCCGACGAGCTGACCAACGACGAGGTGCGTCGCTACAGCCGCCACCTGATCATCCCCGACGTGGGGATGGCCGGGCAGAAGCGGCTCAAGAACGCCAAGGTCCTCGTCATCGGTGCCGGTGGTCTCGGCTCGCCCGCGCTGCTGTACCTGGCCGCGGCCGGCGTCGGCACCCTCGGCATCGCCGAGTTCGACGAGGTCGACGAGTCGAACCTGCAGCGCCAGATCATCCACACCCAGTCCGACATCGGGAAGTCGAAGGCGGTCTCCGCGCAGGAGTCCATCGCCGAGGCGAACCCGTACGTCGAGGTGGTGCTGCACGAGCAGCGCCTCGACAACGACAACGTCCGCGAGGTCTTCGCCGGCTACGACCTGATCGTCGACGGCACCGACAACTTCGCGACGCGCTACATGGTCAACGACGCCGCCTACTTCCTCGGCATCCCCTACGTGTGGGGCTCCATCTACCGCTTCGACGGCCAGGCCTCGGTCTTCGCCCCGACGCTGGCCGACGACGCCCCCTGCTACCGCTGCCTGTACCCCGAGCCCCCGCCGCCGGGCATGGTGCCCAGCTGCGCCGAGGGCGGCGTGCTGGGCGTGCTCTGCGCCAGCATCGGCTCGATCCAGGTGAACGAGGCGATCAAGCTGATCACCGGCGTCGGGCGAGCCCGCCGTCGGCAAGCTCGTCATCTACGACGCCCTCGAGCTGGAGTGGCGCAAGCTCAGGGTGCGCAAGGACCCCGAACTGCGCGCTGTGCGGGGAGAACCCGACGGTCACCGACCTGATCGACTACGACGCCTTCTGCGGCGCGATCTCCGAGGACGCCGCCGAGGCGGCGGCCGGCTCGACGATCTCGGTCGTCCAGCTCGAGCACATGCTCAAGGAGCGCGACGAGGGCAGCCGCGACTTCACCCTCGTCGACGTGCGCGAGGAGGACGAGTACGAGATCAACCGGATCCCCGGCTCGGTGCTGATCCCCAAGGGCGAGTTCCTCAACGGCAACGCCTTCGAGCAGCTGCTCGCAGGACACGCCGGTGGTGCTGCACTGCAAGTCCGGCGTCCGCTCGGCCGAGGCGCTCGCCGCGCTCAAGGGCGCCGGCTACGCCGACGCCATCCACGTCGGCGGCGGCATGGTGGCCTGGGTCAACCAGATCGACCCGAGCCAGCCCTCCTACTACGACGTGCGCCGGCCCGCGGCGCGCGGACCCTCTCCGCCCTCGTGCGGGGGAGGGCCGGGCCCGCGTGTGGGGCAGGATGGCGCGATGGAGACCCCCGCCCGGCTGCGCGCCGTCTAACGGGACGCTGCGCGACGTCGGTGAGGTCGCCTCCGCCGACGAGTGGACCACCCACGGCCCGCTGGGGCTCGCCCGGTTCGGACGGCACGGCCTGGTCACCACGAGTCCCGGGCCGGCCTCGACGGCCCGTGCACGACGCGTTCGCGCCCACGCCGGGGCGCGGTTCCAGCAGCGCGGGGACGTGGCGCAGGGCGAGTGCAAGAACTTCGTCCACACCGACGAGCGGCACCACCTACGTCGGCGTACGCGCGCCGCACTGCGCCGGCACCGGCGAGGCCACCGAGACCGACGGCTGCGATGCCGGCTCCCGGCCGCTCGGCACGCGGGTCACCTCGCCGAGGGCGGGCCGCTCCTCGGGGAGGGCACCGAGGTCGCCGGGCGCCCTCGTCGACCGTCCTGGCGGCGACGCGAGGGCCGGCGGCCCGTGCGGCGCAGCTGCGCGCGAGGACTTCGCGCTCGTCGCGGTCGACGCGGACGACGTGTCGAAGGTGAACCCTCGTGCCCTTCTTCGGCGACCCCGCGCGTGTCGGACGAGCGGGTCCCCCCAGGGCGAGACGCTGTCCTACGCGACTCCGGCCTGCGCGCGGTCGTCGACGGCTCTCGCCCGAGCGGGGCGTCTCGCTCGGCGGCGCCGGTGACGGCTGGTCGCACACGGGCGTGGGCCGTCACGCCGGGCCCTCCCGGCGGCTCGGGCGGCTGGCTTCCTCGAGCGCGGCAACGCCCTGGGCACGCTGTCGACCGTGGCCCTGCGCCGCCGCCGCTCCAACGGCGTCGGCGACCTGCGCAAGGAGCTGCCTACGCCCAGCGGCGCTCGGGCATCTCCGGCCTCGCGCGTGCCCGGCACCAGGAGTTCGCCCGGTACTGTCACCGTCCTCTGGCACTGGCCGCCCGGCCGGGGCTCGCTAGCCCACCGGGTGGACAGCGAGGAGTACGTCGAGGCGGTGCTGGCGGTGGTGGAGTCGGTGCCGTCGGGCCGGGCGACGACGTACGGCGCGATCGCCGAGGCCGTCGGCCGTTCGGACCGCGGCGGGTCGGGCCACGTGATGGCCGGCACCGGCGGCGGGCCCGTGCCGTGGTGGCGGGTGGTGCGTGCCGACGGCTCGCTGCCGCCGAGCCACACGACGGGCCGGCGCCGCCTACCTCGAGGAGGGCACGCCGCTGCGCCCGTCGGGCGCCGTCGACCTCGCGGCGGCGTTCTTCGCGCCGGACGTGGCCGACCGGGGAGAACCGGCGACTGGTCCGGCAGGAACACGGACGGACCGTCGCGGCTCTCCGAGCCTCTCCACGGTGCTGTCCCCCCCCTGGCGAAGGCGGTGTGGCGGCCGGCGGTCGCGGGCTGGAGCACGTGCCGCGCACGGGCGGGGTGCTGCTGGCCAGCAACCACCTGAGCCTTCGTGGACACCGTGGTGATCCCGGTCGTGGTGCCGCGGCACCGTGGCGTTCCTGGCCAAGTCCGACTACTTCACCGGCACCGGCGTGAAGGGGGCGCGCTGCAGCGTGCCTGGTTCGAGGGCCTCGGCATGCTGCCCGTGGACCGCGACGACACGCGCTCCGCGCTGGCAGAGCCTCGACGTCGCCCTGGGCGTGCTCGCTCGGGCGACGCCTTCGGCATCTACCCCGAGGGCACCCGCTCCCGCGACGGCCGGCTCTACCGGGGCCGCACCGGCGTCGCCCACCTCGCGCTGACCGCCGGCGTCCCGGTCGTCCCGGTGGGCCTGCGGGGCACCGAGCACCTCCAGCCCCCCGGGGCTCGGCTGCCGCGTCTGGTGCGGGTCAGCGTCGCGTTCGGCCCGGCCATCGCGCCGTCGGCCGCTTCGGGGGGTGCCGCTGGGACGCGCCCGCCGCGTGCTGACCGACGAGGTGATGGCCGCGATCGCCGCGCTCTCCGGGCAGGAGCGCGTCGCGAGCTACAACGAGCGCCGGCCCCGAGCCCGGCCCCGAGCCCGGCCCCTGAGCCCAGCCCGCGCGGCCGCCGTGCCGAGGGACCCCACGCGGGTCCTCCTCCACGCCCTCGGGGGTCGTCGCCGTGCCGGCCCGGCGTGGCCGGCCCGGACGGCCCGGTCGTGCCCGCCGCTCGCCCTCGCCGCGGTGGCGCTCGTCGCCGGTGCGCTGGCGTCGTCGCCCGCGACCTGCCTGATCGGGCTGGCCTCCGCCGACGCCCGACCCCACGAACGCGGTCGCCGTGCGGACCCCGTCAACCTGCGTCGTCACCGCGGGCCGGACGGTGTCGGAGGTGGATGGTGTGATGGGCCGGTGCCGACGACCAGCCCCCGCCCCGAGGTCCGGCCCGACGCCCGACCAGGTGCGTACCGGCTCGAGCCGCCCGGCCCGCCGCCTGCGGTGCCGTCCCTCGACGAGCACCAGCGTCGCGTCGTCGACCACCCCGGGGGGCCGCTGCTCGTGCTGGCCGGCCCGGGCACCGGGAAGACCACGACCCTCGTCGAGGCCATCGTGGACCGTGTCGAGCAGCGGGGGGCGAGCCCGGAGTCCGTGCTCGCGCTGACGTTCTCGCGCAAGGCCGCCGAGCAGCTGCGCGACCGGGTGACCGCGCGGCTGGGCCGCACCACCGCGACCACGCTGTCGGCGACGTTCCACTCGTTCGCCTACGGTCTGGTGCGCCGCTACGCGCCGGCCGAGCTGTACGCCGCGCCGCTGCGGCTGCTCTCCGCGCCGGAGTCCGACGTCGTCCTGCGCGAGCTGCTCACCCGCCACGCCGAGTCGGTCGCGCTGGCCGCCGGCCCTGCGAGCGCGCGCTGGGCACCCGGGGCTTCGCCCGCGAGGTCGCCGCGGTGCTGGCCCGGGCGCGCGAGAGGGGCCTCGACGGGGCGGACCTGAGCGCCCTGGGCGCCGAGCACGGTGCTCCCGAGCTCGTCGCGGCCGGTGCGCTTCCTGGAGGACTACCTGACGACATGGACTACCCGGGCGCCACCGACTACGCCGAGCTGATCCGCCGCGCCGCCGTCGAGGCCGCCGAGCACCGCGCCGAGCTGCGCGCTCAGATCAGTCACGTGTTCGTCGACGAGTACCAGGACACCGACCCCGGCCAGGTGGCGCTGCTGCGCCAGATCGCCGGCGACGGGCGCGACCTCGTCGTCGTCGGCGACCCGCACCAGTCGATCTACGCCTTCCGGGGCGCGGAGGTGCGCGGGCTGCTTCAGTTCCCGACCGCGTTCGACCGCCGCGACGGCCGGCCCGCCGACGTCGTCGCCCTGCGCACCACCCGCCGCTTCGGCCCGCGCCTGCTGGTGGCCGGCCAGCGGGTCGCGGGACGGCTCGGCCTGCCCGGCAGCCTGCCCCCCGAGGCGATGGCGGCCTTCCGCCACCCGCTGGCCGAGCCGCCCCCCGGCCTGGGGGAGGGGTCGGTCGAGGTGCGCATCTTCGACTCCGAGCGCGCCGAGGCCGAGCACCTCGCCGACCTGCTGCGCCGCGCCCACCTCGAGGACGGCGTCGCCTGGGACGACATGGCGGTGCTGGTGCGGTCCGGGCGCGGGTCCATCCCGCCGCTGCGACGGGCCCTCGGGGAGTTCGGGCGTGCCCGTCGAGGTGGCCAGCGACGAGATGCCTCTCGTCCACGACCCCGCGGTGCTGCCGCTGCTCGAGGCGCTGCGCGCCGCGGTCGCGCTCGGTGAGCACGGGCCCGGGAGCCCTCCCGGAACCCGTCGCGCGGCGCCCGACGCCGCCGGCCCGGACGCCGCCGCGTGCGAGGCCCTGCTGACCGGCCCCCTGGGGGCCATGGACGCGAGCCAGGTGCGCCGGCTGGCGCGGCTGGTGCGCACCCGGGAGAAGGCGTGGGCCCACGAGGACGGCCGCACGCCGCGCACCTCGCGGGAGCTGATCCGCTGCGTGGTGGCCGAGCCCGGGTTCCTCGACGGGGTCGCGGGCCCCGAGGCCGACGCCGCCCGCTCCCTGCGGGACCTGCTGGGGAGCGTGCGCGCCGGTCTCGACGGCGGCGCCTCGCCCGAGGAGGTGCTGTGGACACTGTGGACCGGCACGTCGTGGCCCCAGCGGCTGCGCCGTGCCGCCGAGCTCGGCGGGCCGGCGGCCCGGCGCGCCCACCGCGACCTCGACGCCGTCGTCGCCCTGTTCGAGCAGGCCGGCCGGGTCGAGCAGCAGCGCGACCACACCGGGGTCGCCGCCTTCCTCGAGGGGCTGATGGCCCAGCAGATCCCCGCCGACACCCTCGCCGAGCGCGGTTCGCGCGGGGCCGCGGTCCGGCTGCTCACCGCGCACCGCGCCAAGGGCCTGGAGTGGCGTCTCGTCGTGGTCGCCCACGTTCAGCAGGGAGGCTGGCCCGACCTGCGACGTCGCGCCACCCTGCTGCAGGCCGACCGCATCGGTCGCGGCGAGCTGGTGCCCCCGGTGTCCTCGCGCGAGCTGCTCGCCGAGGAGCGCCGGCTGTTCTACGTCGCCTGCACCCGCGCTCGCCAGAGGCCTCGTGGTCACCGCGGTCCGCTCGGGCGACGACGACGGTGAGCAGCCGTCGCAGCTGCTGCACGAGCTGGGGCGCGAGGTGCGGCACGCGATCGGCCGGCCGCGCCGGCCGCTGTCGATGGCCGGCCTGGTCGGCGAGCTGCGGCGCACCCTGGCCGACCCGGACGCCCCGCCCGCCCTGCGCGAGGCGGCGGCCGAGCGGCTCGCCCGCCTCTGCGAGGAGACGCACGCCGGGCGCTGCGCTGGTGCCGGCCGCCGACCCGGCCAGCTGGTGGGGCACCCGCGCGCCGAGTCGCGCCGAGCACCCGCTGCGCGACCCCGCACGAGCCGTGCCGGTCTCGGCCAGCCTCCTGGACTCCCTGGCGGCCTGCCCGGCCCGCTGGTTCTTCGAGCGGGAGGCCGGCGGGGCCTCGGCGACCCACCAGGCGGCGGGCGTGGGCCAGGTCGTCCACGCCCTGGCCGAGCGGGTCGGCCGCGGCGACGTCGCCGCCGACGTCACCGACCCCGCCCAGGCCGACGCGGTCCTCGAGGAGCTGATGGACTCGGTGGACCGGATCTGGGGGCGGCTGAGCTTCCGCACCCCGTGGTCCTCCGCCCTCGAGCGGGAGCGGGTGCGCGTCGCGCTGGCCCGCTTCGTGCGCTGGCACGCCGCCGGCACGCGGCGCCTGGTCGGCCTCGAGGCCCCCTTCGACGTCGAGGTGGTGCTCGACGACGGCCGCCGGATCCGGCTGCACGGCTACGCCGACCGGCTCGAGGTCGACGACCGGGGCCGGCTCGTCGTGGTGGACCTCAAGACCGGCAAGAACAAGCCGACCAAGAACGAGGTCGTCACCCACGCCCAGCTCGCGCTGTACCAGTACGCCGTCGACGAGGGCGCCCTGGCCGAGCGCCTCGACGACGAGGTGGCCGCCGCCGCCCCCGCCGGGGGCGCCGAGCTGGTGCATCTCGGGCTGCGCGAGGAGTCCGCGACGGCCACGGTGCAGCGGCAGGAGGCGCACCTGCCCGGCTCGACCGGCCGGGAGGCGCTGCGCGCCCGGCTCGGGCGGCCGCGGCGATGCTGCAGCGAGGAGGCGTTCCCGGCCACGCCGGGGCCGGTATGCCGCGGGTGCACGTTCGTGCCGATCTGCCCGGCGCGCAGCGCCGGGTCGGTGGTCGCCTCGTGAGGCTCGAGACCCCCGACGACCTGCGCCGCGTGATGGGCGCCGCGTTCGCGCCGAGCCAGCAGCAGTGGGCGGCGATCACCGCCCCGCTGGCGCCGGCCGTCGTCGTCGCCGGCGCCGGGTCCGGCAAGACGACGCTGATGGCGGCCCGCGTGGTCTACCTCGTCGTCACCGGCCAGGTGCGCCCCGAGGAGGTGCTCGGGCTGACCTTCACCACCAAGGCCGCCGCCGAGCTGCGGCGCACGGATCCGCGACCGCCCTCGAGGGCGCGGGGGCGCTGCCCGACCCCGCCACGGCACCGCGTCCGGCCCCGCGGGCCCCGACGAGGACCCCGAGGAGCGAGAGCCTCGAGCCGACGGTCGCTGACCTACAACGCCTACGCCGCCCAGCTGCTGACCGAGCACGGTCTGCGGATCGGTCACGAGCCGGACACCCGGGTGGTCACCGACGCCGCGCGCTACCAGCTCGGCGCGCGCGTGGTCGACCGGTTCACCGGCGGACGTGCGAGCACCTCACCGACCACCCGCCACCGCGATCCAGAACCTCCTCGCCCTCGACGGCGCGATGAGCGAGCACCTCGTCGGACCCGACGACGTCCTGGCGCGTCGACGCCCGGGCGCGCGTCGGCTTCGTGCGCCGCGCTCGCCGAGGAGCGGCGGGCAAGAACCGCAAGACCACCGCGCGGCCTGCGAGAAGGCGATCTGTCGCGATCGACCGGCGCGCGCGAGCTGCTGCAGCTGGTCGCGGGCTACCGCCGGCTCAAGGCCGACCTCGGCCTGATGGACTTCTCCGACCAGATCGAGCTGGGCGCCCGGCTGGCCGTCGAGCAGCCGGAGGTCGGCGAGCGCGAGCGCGCGAGGTTCCGGGTGGTGCTGCTCGACGAGTACCAGGACACCTCGGTGGCGCAGGCGCTGATGCTGGCGCGACTGTTCTCCGGCGAGGACGCCGCGGAGGCCGCGGCCACGCGGTGACCGCGGTCGGCGACCCCAACCAGGCCATCTACGGCTGGCGGGGCGCCTCGGTGTCCAACATCCTCGGCTTCGCGCCACCTTCCCGCGGCCGACGGCGTGGACCGGGTGTTCCGCTCACGGTCAACCGGCGCTCGGACCGCCGGGTCCTCGAGGTCGCCAACCGGTTGGCCGCCGCCCTCTACGGCGCGCACCACCAGGTCGCGCCGCTCGAGGCGGCCGCCGGCGCGCGGAGGGCGCCGTCGCGCCTGCACGTCCACGCGACCCACGCCGACGAGCTCGCCTGGCTGGCCGACGCGGTGCGCGCCGCGCACGACGGACGGCCCGCCCGGGCGTGGTCCGACGTCGGGGTCCTGGTGCGCGACAACGCCCATGCCGCCGACGTGTTCGACGCCCTCGGCGCGGCCGGCGTGCCCGTCGAGATCGTGGGCCTGTCCGGGCCTGCTGCGCCTGCCCGAGGTCGCCGAGGTCGTCGCGACCCTGCACCTGCTGCACGACGTCACGGCCAACGCCTCCCTGCTCACCCTGCTCACCGGACCGCGCTGGGCGATCGGTCCGCGCGACCTGAGCCTGCTCGCAGCAGCGGGCCGAGCGCGCTCGCCGGACGGCCGGGGCCGGCGCCGCGAGCCGGCGTCGGTGGCCGACGAGCTCGTCGCGATCGCCGACGGTGTCGACCCCGCCGAGGTGCCCGGCGCTCGACGACGCGCTCGGCGATCCCGGCGACGCCGACTACTCGCCGCGAGGCCCGCGAGCGGTTCGCGCTGCTCGCCGCCGAGCTGCGGACGCTGCGCGGCGCACGTCGGGCGAGCCGCTGCTCGACCTGGTGCGTCGCGATCATCGAGGCCTCGCGGCGTCGACGTCGAGCTCGCCTGGGCGGTGAGCCCGGCCGCCGCGGCGCGGCGCGACAACCTGGACCTGTTCGTCAAGGCCGTGGCCGACTTCCGCGGCGTCGACGGCGACGTCACCCTCCCGGCGCTGCTGGCCTACCTGACCGCCGAGGACGAGGCGGGCACGGCCTCGACCTGGCCACGCCCACCGAGGCCGACTCGGTCAAGCTGCTCACCGTGCACCGGGCCAAGGGCCTGGAGTGGCGACGCGTCTTCCTGCGTGGGCGTGTGCGAGAGCCGTTCCCCGCCCACCGGTCGCCGCGCGCCTGTGGACCTCCTCGCCCGCCGTGCTGCCGGCGCCGCTGCGCGGCGACGCCGCCGACCTGCCGCAGCTCGCCGGCTGCGACAAGGAGGCGCTGGACGCCTACCGCAGGCGCACCGCGACCACGAGGCCGAGCGAGGAGCTGCGGCTCGGCTACGTCGCCGTGACCCGGCGCCGAGCACCAGCTGTGGTGTCCTCCTACTGCTGGGGCGCCCGAGCCACGCCCTTCGGGCCGTCGGCCTACCAGCGAGCCTGCGCGAGCTGCTCGAGGAGTGGGGCGCGCCGAGCGCCGCCTGGCTGCGACGAGCCCGTCAAGGGCGACCCGAACCCCTACGGCCGGCGTCGACCCCGCCGTGCCCTGGCCGGCCACCGACGACCGGCGTCGAGGCCGCGCCTGCGCGCAGGCCGCCGCCGAGCGGGTCGCCGCGGTGCGGCCGCCCTGGCCGACCCCGACGAGGGATCTCGACCACCGAGCCGCGCCGAGGCGGCGCCGGCGGAGTGGGACGCCGAGATCGACGGCTGCTGGCCGAGGCGCGCCGCGACCGCGGCGACCGAGCGCGAGGTGCCGCTGCCGTCGAGCCTGTCGGCCACCGCGCTGGCGCGGCTGCGCGACGACCCCGACGGGTTCGCCGCCGACCTGGCCCGGCCGATGCCGCGGCCGGCCGTCGTCGGCGGCCCGCTTCGGCACCCGGTTCCACGCCTGGGTCGAGGCCCGGTTCGGCCAGCGCTCGCTGCTCGACCCCGACGAGCTGCCCGGGCGCGGCGACGCCGACGTCGACGACGACGAGCCGAGCTCGCGGCGCTGGTGCACGCGTTCGAGCGCGGCTCCGTTCGCCGAGCGGGTGCCCGCTCGCGGTCGAGCCGCCGTTCGCGCTGGTGCTGGCCGGGCCAGGTCGTGCGCGGCCGCATCGACGCCGTCTACGCCGAGGAGGCGACGGCGAGCGGGCTTCCTGCTGGTCGACTGGAAGACGAACCGCGCGGCGAGCGCCGACCCGCTGCAGCTCGCGATCTACCGGCTGGCCTGGGCCGAGCTGCACGACGTGCCGCCTCGACACGGGTGCGGGCGGCGTTCTTCTACGTGCGGCGCGGCACGCTCGTCGAGCCGGCCGACCTGCCCGGTCCGCGCCGAGCTGGAGGCGCTCCTGCTCTTGCGCCCACGGGCGGACTGCCTCGCGGCCGTGAGCTTCGCCTACCAGCAGATGGCTCGGCCCCCCACGACCGTCTCGGGGTGCGCCGCACCGACGAGGCCTGGCTCGAGCAGCGCTGGGCCGACCCGACCACGCGGGTGCTCGTCGTCGCAGGCACCCGCGTGCGGCCGCACGAGGGCCGCCCGCACTGGGTGGCGCCCGGGGAGGCCCCGCAGGGCACCCGGCTGCTGCTCGGCGAGCGCGCCGGGGTGACCTGGGCGGCCGTGCTCACCCCTCCGAGCGCGCCCGCGGCGAGGAGGGCTGGGTGGCCCTGCGCGACCTGCTGCCGGTGCTGGCCGACCGACGCCGCCGACGAGGCGCCCCAGGTCTTCCACGCGCTCGGCCTGGCCGAGTGGCAGCGCCTCGACCCGCTTCTGCCCGCGCTGCGGCGGCCGGGCTGGAGCCACGCGCGTCCGGCCACGAGCTGCAGTGCGCCCGGTGCGGGCGCAAGCAGTTCCCGCGCAGCGACCCCGCCGTCATCATGACGGTGACCAGCGGCGAGCCCGGCGCCACCGACGAGCGGTGCCTGCTCGGGCGCCAGGCGAGCTGGCCCGCCGCCCGGTTCTCGACCCTCGCGGGGTTCTGCGAGCCCGGCGAGACCCTCGAGGACGCCGTGCGGCGCGAGGTCGCCGAGGAGACCGGGGTCGTGGTCGACGAGGTGCGCTACCGGGAAACCAGCCGTGGCCGCTGCCGGCCAGCCTGATGCTCGGCTTCACCGGCCGGGCGAGCAGCACGGAGATCACCGTCGACGAGGTCGAGGTCGCCGAGGCGCGCTGGTTCACCCGCACCGAGCTGCGCGAGGAGGTCGAGGCCGGCCGGGTGGTCCTGCCCGGCGGCGATCTCGATCAGCCGCGCGCTCATCGAGCAGTGGTACGGCGCGAGGCTGCCCGGGTCCTGGTGAGGGGGCCGGGCGGCGGGTGGTGGGGGAGGGCGGACGCCGAGGTCAGACGCCGAGCGAGGAGAGCTTCTCCTTGACCATCCCGATCGAGGGGTTGGTCTGCGCGGTGCCGTCGCTGTAGATCAGCGTGGGCACGGTCTGGTTGCCGTTGTTGGCCTTCTCGACCAGCTGCACGGCCTCGGGGGCCTGCTCGATGTCGACGATCTCGAAGGCGATGCCCTCGCGGTCGAGCTGGCTCTTGAGCCGGTGGCAGTAGCCGCACCAGGGCGTCGTGTACATGGTGAACGTGCTCATCAGGGGTGTCGCCTCCGCGGTCTAGGGTCCGTCGTGACACCGCTTGAACCACCACCCCCGAGGAGTTGTTCCCCGCGATGACCGGCGACGCCAGCCTGCTCGACGCCCTGGACCCCGAGCAGCGCGCCGTCGCCGAGGCGCTCCGGGGGCCGGTGCGCGTCCTGGCCGGCGCGGGCACCGGCAAGACCCGCGCCATCACCCACCGCATCGCCCACGGCGTGGCCACCGGGGTCTACAGCCCCAGCGAGGTCCTCGCGGTCACCTTCACCACCCGGGCCGCGGGGGAGATGCGGGGCCGGTTGCGCACGCTGGGTGCCGGTGGCGTGCAGGCTCGCACCTTCCACTCCGCCGCACTGCGTCAGCTGCGCTACTTCTGGCCCCACGTCCACGGCAGCGACCTGCCGCGCATCGTGGAGTCCAAGCTCGGCGTCCTCGCCGTGGCCGCCCGCCGCGAGCGCCTGCGTCCCGACCAGGCGCTGCTGCGCGACCTCGCCGCCGAGGTCGAGTGGGCCAAGGTCAGCAACGTCTCGCCCGAGGAGTACGTCCACCTCGCCGCCGAGCGCCGCCGCGAGGTCACCGGCCACGACGCCGGCGCCGTCGCGCGGGTGATGGCCGGCTACGAGGAGGTCAAGCGGGACCAGGGCCTGATGGACATGGAGGACGTCCTGCTGCTCACCGCCGGGATGCTCGCCGAGGACGAGCGCGTCGCGGCCCAGGTGCGGCGGCAGTACAAGTGGTTCGTGGTCGACGAGTTCCAGGACGTCTCCCCGCTCCAGTCGGCCCTGCTCGACCTGTGGCTCGGCGGACGAGAGGAGATCTGCGTCGTCGGCGACCCAGCCCAGACCATCTACTCCTTCGCGGGCGCCGACGCGTCCTACCTGACGTCCTTCACCATCAAGCACCCCGGCGCGACCGCGGTCGAGCTGGTGCGCAACTACCGCTCCACGCCCCAGGTGGTGGGCGCGGCCAACGACCTGCTGCGCGGCTCGAGCAGCCGCGGCGTCGAGCTGCGCGCCCAGCGCCCGGCCGGGCCGGCCGTCTCCTACTCCGGCAGCCCCGACGAGGTGGCCGAGGCCGAGCAGGTCGCCGAGCGGGTCGCCCGCCTGCGCACCGACGGCGTGGCGCTCTCCGAGGTGGCCGTGCTGTTCCGCATCAACGCGCAGTCCGAGGCCTACGAGGAGGCGCTCGCCGCCCGCGGCATCCCCTACGTGGTGCGCGGCGCGGCCCGGTTCTTCGACCGCGCCGAGGTGCGCGAGGCGGTCACCCGGCTGCGCGGGGCCGCACGCGGCGGCGAGGACGACGGCGAGCTGGTCGACCTGGTGCGCGCCACCCTGGCCGGCATGGGCTGGTCGCCCGAGGCGCCCACCGTGCGCGGGCAGACCCGCGACCGGTGGGAGTCCTGGCAGGCCCTGGTCGACCAGGCCGCCGAGCTGGCCCGCACCGACCCGGGCGCCGACCTCGCCCTGTTCGTCTCCGAGCTCGAGCGACGCGCCTCCGAGCAGCACGCGCCCACCGCCGAGGGCGTCACCCTGGCCACCTTCCACGCCGCGAAGGGCCTGGAGTGGGACGCGGTGTTCTGCGTCGGCGTGCACGACGGCACCCTGCCCATCACCTACGCCGACACCCCGGCCGCGATCGAGGAGGAGCGGCGGCTGCTCTACGTCGGGATGACCCGGGCCCGCCACGACCTCGCGGTCTCCTGGGCCGCCGCCCGGCAGCCCGGGGGGCGGGGCCAGCGGCCGCCGTCCCGCTTCCTCGACCCGCTGCTGCCCGCCACGCTGAGGACCGGCCCGGCCGCGGGCAGCGCCGTCGCCCGCCCGGGCCGCAACCGCAAGGCCGTCACCTGCCGCACCTGCGGCAAGCCGCTGTCCAGCGCGGCCGAGAAGAAGCGGGCCCGGTGCGTGGACTGCCCGGTCGCCTACGACGAGCAGCTCTTCGACCGCCTGCGCTCCTGGCGCACCGAGCGCTCGAACGCCGACGAGGTGCCGGCCTTCGTGGTGTTCACCGACGCCACGCTCGAGCTGATCGCCGAGCACCGGCCCGTCACGCCGGCCGCGCTCGGCGCGATCAGCGGGGTCGGACCGGCCAAGATCGAGCGCTACGGCGAGGACGTCCTCGCCCTCGTCCGGTGACGACGGGCCGCTCGATGGGCCCGTCCGCGAGACTGCGGATTTAATTCGGTTGCCCCGTCCGCACAGGCGGGTCTACCTTGCTGACAACGCACACGACGCGCACCGGACGCACTGTCCCGCGCGCACGACCCCGACGAAGGAGGGGAAGAAGATGAAGACCATCGAGCACACCGTCGCCACGACGCCGTCGATGCACGCCGGCCCGCGTCTCTCCCCGTCCTTCGCGGAGCAGGTGCGCACCGTCGCGCCCGTCACGGCTGCGTCCTGGGGACGAGTCCGTCTCGTCGACGACGCCACCGGTTGCGGCCGGACCCCTGCCTGGAGCCCACCGACCTGAGTCCACCTCAGCGTCGCCACCTCCAGGCCGCGGATCCCCACACCGGGATCCGCGGCCTTTGTCGTCCCCGGACCGGGCCGCCTAGCGGCGCGACGCCGGCCGCACCACCACCCGTCCCGCACCATCCCCCGCGCCAGACCACGAAGGAGGTGACACATGGTCACCACCGCGCTCGACCCCACGCTCGGCGCCCTGCACGACGAGGCCGACCGCACCGAGGCGGACCGCCTGCCCTGCCGCGTCTACGACCCGGAGCTCTGGTTCGCCGAGGCGCCGAGCGACGTGGAGTGCGCCAAGGCGCTGTGCCAGGACTGCCCCGTCCGCAGCCTGTGCCTCGACGGCGCCCTCGACCGGGCCGAGCCCTGGGGCGTCTGGGGCGGTGAGCTGTTCCTCGCGGGACAGGTCATCGCACGCAAGCGTCCCCGGGGCCGTCCCCGCAAGGACGCGGCGGCCTGAACGGCCGCCGCGTCCGCCCCGCCACCACCCGATCGCCACCAGCAAGGAGCACCACGATGAACCCCATGGCCGACGACCTGGCGCGCGCGCACATGAGCGCACGCCTGGGCGAGGCTCGCGCGCGACGGGCCGGGCACCGCCTGGTCCGCGCCCGGCGACTGAGCCGGAAGGCCGAGCGGGCCGCGCACCAGGCCCGCCTCGCCCTCGCCCGCGCGCTGTAGCCCGGCGTGCCCGCACCCCGCGCCGCAGCAGCACCGAGGCCGGGTCCGCCCCCGCGGCGGACCCGGCCCTGCGTGCGTGCTGGCACGATGAGTGAGGTGGAGGCGCGGACCTGTGAGGAGTGCGGTCGGGTGGAGGACGACCCGGTCGCCCTGCTGACCTGGTCGGGCGCAGCGGAGGCCGGGCGGCCGTGCTGGTGGTGCGCCGGCTGCTCGCGCACCCACCTGCGGGCCATCGAGGCCCGCCTCGACCGCGCCTGGTGGTGAGCCGGCTCAGCCGGTCACCGGGTCGACGTCCCAGGCGCAGCCGCAGTGCGGGTGCCGCGCGAGGCTCCGCACGACGGGCGGGCCGTCGGGCGTGACCGTGAGGGTGGCCGACCACGTCGTGGGCGTCACCCCCTCGGCGAGGCGCAGCACGTCGCGTGCCGCCCACGCCGCGGCCAGCGCGGCGAGCACCGGGTCGTGGGGGTCGGGCGGCTGGTCCGCGGCCTGCTCGAGGAGCAGCGGACGACGGGGGTCGTCCTCGGCGTCGTGGGCGTCGAGGCACCGCAGGCACGCCGTGACCCCGGGCACGACGAGCGGTCCCACGCGGGGCAGCCCGCCGCGGGCCCACAGCACCAGGTGCGGGGTGCCGTGCGCGACCAGCGGGTCCACGACGCCCCGGCGCACCTCCCCGTCGACGGCCACCACCACCAGACCGGCCCCGTCCGCGGCACCTCCCACGCCGGCACCGCCGGGGCCGCCCGCGTGGTCGAGGACCACGACGCCGGTGCCGCGCAGCAGCCGGCCCGCGGCGACGGCGAGGTCGCCCGGGCCGGACAGCCGCACGCGCATCGCCGCCCGCGCCGCGACCCGCCGCTCGGCGTCGGTGCCGGCCCACGCGCGGGTCGCGCGCAGCACGCCCGCGGCCACCCCGTCGGGCGCGCCGGGGGCCGCCGCCCGCGCGGGCCCCGCCACGGGCACCAGCAGGTCGGCCGCCCGCAGCCGGGCCCAGCAGGCCGCCTCCGGCGACCGGGCACCGGGTCCCGCGCGCCCGGTCTGGTCACGCAGGTCGCTCAGCAGCGTGCGGACGGCCGCGGAGTCGGGCAGCAGCACCCGGGACGGGTGGTCCAGGCCGACCTGCACGGTGGTGGCGTCGCGGCGCAGCACGGGGGCGCCGGGACGCAGCACCCACCGCACGGCAGTCGCCTCGGACGCCCGCTCGGTCGGCTCGGAGATCCGCGATGAGGTCGTGTCGGCCGGCATCCCGGCAGGGTGGCACGCGGGCCTCGAGCCGCGCGGGGATCCTCCACAGCGGCGTCCCCAGACGCCGACGGCGCCGGCCCCGGGGTGGGGGACGGCGCCGTCGAGTCGCAGCCTCAGGCCTTGCCGAGGATCCGGTTCAGGTTGGTGCTGCACACCGGACACACGGCCTTGGCCATGCGCGTGCCCTTGTCGTTGACCTTGACCTCGCCCTCGGCCTCGCGCTTCTCCTTGCACTTCACGCAGTAGAACTCACCGCTCCAGGTCTCCGCCATGACGGCCTCCTCGCCTGTGTCCGTTCGGTCGTCGCGGCGGGGGTGTCAGGCAGTCCCGCCGAGATCCCGGCGTGGGTGACGCCGGACGTCTCGGACCCTACGGCACCGGCCTCCGAGCGTGGCGCAGGCGGGGGAGGAGCCTGGCCGCGCGCGTGTCGAGGCCTCCCGGCCCGGGAACCGGGCTCGCTACGCTGCGGCCATGTCGCAGCCAGAGCACCGCACCGACGCGTCCCCGACCCACCTGCGCCTCGAGCGGCCCTCCCCGGGGGTGGCCCTGGTCCGCCTCGACAACCCCGAGCAGCGCAACGCGATGTCGCCGGAGATGACGTCCTCGTTCGTGGCCGCCGTCGACGAGCTCGCCGGTGACGCCGAGGTGCGCGTCGTGGTCGTCACCGGGGAGGGGTCGGCCTTCAGCTCCGGCGGCAACACCGCGTGGCTGGCCGGCGAGCCCGACGCGACGGTCGACGAGCTGCGCACCCGGATGCTGCCCTTCTACCGGGCCTGGCTCTCGATCCGTCGGCTCGAGGTGCCCACGATCGCGGCCATCAACGGCCCCGCGATCGGCGCCGGGCTGTGCTTCGCCCTGGCCTGCGACCTGCGCTACGCCGCGCAGGGGGCGAGGATGGGCGTGCCGTTCGTGAAGATCGGCATCCACCCCGGCATGGCCGGGACGTACCTGCTGCCCGAGGCCGTCGGGCACGCCCACGCCCGCGACCTGCTGCTCACCGGCCGCCTCGTGGAGGCCGAGGAGGCGCTGCGCCTCGGACTGGTCTCGCGCACGTTCGCCGCCGGTTCGTTCCTCGACGACGTCCTCGAGGTGGCGGCCGGGATCGCGGCCACCGCCCCGATCGCCAGCCGGCTCACCACCCTGGGCCTGCGCGGCGGTGGGCACCAGGACCTCGACTCCGCCCTGCAGTACGAGGCGATGGCCCAGCCGATCACGCTGGCCACCGCGGACCTGCAGGAGGGCATCGCGGCGATGAGGGACAAGCGTGCCCCCCGGTTCACCGGCGCCTGAGGCGGGCGCGGCCTGGACGGCCGGGCCGGTCGCCGCGCTGCGCCGCACGGCCTTCCTCCTCGAGCGGGCCCGCGCGGACACCTACAAGGTCAAGGCGTTCCGGGGCGCGGCCGCGGCGATCCTGCCGCTGGGCGAGGACGAGGTGGCCCGCCGGGTCGAGGAGGGCACCCTCACCGAGCTGCCCGGTGTCGGGGCCAGCTCGGCGCGACTCGTCGCCGACGCGCTGCGCGGGGTCGTGCCCGAGCGTCTCTGCCCGCGCCGAGCGCGAGCACGGCGGCCCGCTCACCGCCGGGGGAGCGGCGCTGCGCGCCCGTCTGCGCGGCGACCTGCACTCCCACTCCGACTGGTCCGACGGCGGCTCGCCGATCGAGGAGATGGCCTTCACCGCCCTCGAGCTGGGCCACGAGTACCTGGTGCTCACCGACCACTCGCCGCGGCTGAAGGTCGCGCACGGTCTGAGCCCCGAGCGGCTCGCCCGCCAGCTCGACGTCGTCGACGCCGTCAACGACCACCTCGCCGCCGGCGGGCACGACTTCACCCTGCTCAAGGGCATCGAGGTCGACATCCTCCACGACGGCGGCCTCGACCAGAGCGAGGAGATGCTGGGCCGCCTCGACGTGCGGGTGGCCAGCGTGCACTCCGCGCTGGCCATGGAGCCCGAGGCGATGACGCGGCGGATGGTCACGGCGGTCGCCAACCCGCGCACCAACGTCCTGGGTCACTGCACCGGGCGCCTGGTCACCGGCGGGCGCGGCACCCGCGCCCAGTCCCGCTTCGACGCGCGGGCGGTCTTCGAGGCCTGTGCCGAGCACGACGTCGCGGTCGAGATCAACTCCCGGCCCGAGCGCCGCGACCCGCCGACGGCGCTCATCGAGCTGGCCCGCGACGTCGGCTGCCTGTTCTCCATCGACTCCGACGCCCACGCCCCGGGCCAGCTCGACTTCCCCGTCCTGGGTTGCGAGCGGGCCGAGCGGGCCGGCCTGGACGCGGAGAAGATCGTCAACACGTGGCCGCGCGAGCGGCTGCTGGCCTGGGCGGCGGGCGGGCCGAGCGACTAGGTTTCCCCGGGTGAGCCCCGCCGACGAGACGCCCGAGGTCGAGGTGCGCCGCTCCAAGCGCCGTCGTCGCACGGTGTCGGCCTACCGCGACGGGGAGCGCATCGTGGTCCTCCTGCCCGCCTCGATGAGCGCGGCGGAGGAGCGGCGCTGGGTGCGCACGATGGTGGAGAAGGTCCGTCGCTCGGAGCAGCGCAAGCCGATCACCGACGACGACCTGGCCGAGCGGGCCCGCCGGCTGGCCGACACCTGGCTCGGCGGGATGGCGCGGCCCTCCTCGGTGCGGTGGGTGGACAACCAGCGCTCCCGCTGGGGTTCGTGCACGCCGGCCGACCGCTCGATCCGGCTGTCCTCCCGGCTGCGGCCGATGCCGGCCTGGGTCGTGGACTACGTCCTGGTCCACGAGCTCGCGCACCTGATCGAGCCCGGCCACGACGGGCGGTTCTGGGCCTGGGTGGACCAGTACCCGCAGGCCGAGAAGGCCAAGGGCTACCTGCTGGGCTGGTCGGCGGCCACCCACGAGGAGCCGCCGCCCGAGGACCACGTCGGCGACTGAGCCGCCGCACGTCGACGCGCCCGCGCCACGAGGTCGGCGAGGTCCTCGTCGGGCAGGTCGGTCACGGGCCACCAGCGCAGGTCCAGCGACTCCTCGCTGGGCGCGACCTCGGCGCCCGGGGCCGCGACGGCGAGGAAGCGGACGTCGAGGTGGTGCACCGGCGCCCCGTCACCGGGGCGGCCGTCACCGGGGCGGCCGTCACCGGGGCGGCAGAACGCGACCTCGTGCTCGTCGAGGTGCACCGGCAGCGGGTCCACGCGCAGCCCGGCCAGGCCCGACTCCTCGCGGGCCTCGCGGTGCGCGGCGTCGAGGAGGGTGGCGTCGCCGGCCTCGCAGTGCCCGCCGAGCTGGAACCACCGGCGCGCCTTGGCGTGCAGGGTGAGCAGCACGCGCTCGTGGGCGGCGTCGAGGACGACCGTGCTCGCGGTGAGGTGGTCGGGCCGGCAGGTGCGCCAGGTGCCGTCGGGGTGGACCCGCAGGTGCTCGACGTAGCGCTCCCGCAGCGACGCCTGGACCGCGTCGGGGGCGGTCCAGGCCTCGAGCGTGCTCAGCGCGTCGGCGCGCAGGCTCACGCCTCGTCGCGGGGCGCGTCGGTGCCGGGGGTGTCCTCCCCGGGTCCGTCGAGCAGCTGGCGCAGCTCGGCGTCGAAGTCGTCCTCGGACAGGGCGGCCGGGGCGGCGGCGTCCTCGCGGAAGCCGAGCGGGTCGTCGAGGTCGGCGGCGGTGGGCAGCAGGTCGGGGTGCATCCAGACGCCGTCGCGGGCCTCCGCGCCCTGGCGGGTGCGCAGCGAGCCCCACAGCGTGGAGGCCTCGCGCAGCCGGCGCGGGCGCAGCTCGAGACCGACGAGCGAGGCGAACAGCTGCTCGGCCGGGCCGCCGGCCGCCCGACGACGGCGCACGGCCTCCTGCAGCTTCACCGCCGCGGGCATCCGCTCGGCGGTGGCCTGGCCGACGACCTCGTCGACCCAGCCCTCGACGAGGGCGAGCACGATCTCGAGGCGCTCGAGGGCCGCCTCCTGCTGCGGCGAGCGCGGCATGTCGAACATGCCGCCCTCGAGCAGCGCCTGGAGCGACTCCGGGTTCGACGGGTCGACGCCGCGCAGCTGCTCCTCCATCCGGCTCTGCATGCCCTCGGCGTTGATCTCCAGGCCGCGCGCGTAGTCGGTGACCGCGCCGACGACGTGCTCGCGCAGCCAGCCGACCCCGGCGAACAGCCGCTGGTGGGCCGCCTCGCGCAGCGCGAGGTAGAGCACGACGTCGTCGGGGGAGACGTCGAGGCCCTCGGCGAACGCCGCGACGTTGGCCGGCACCAGCGCCGCGCGGCCGGGGGCGCCCAACGGCAGGCCGGTGTCGGAGACGCTGAGCACCTCGCCGGCCAGCGCGCCGAGCGCGGAGCCGACCTGGGTGCCGAGCATCGCCCCGACGGCCTTGCCGAGGAACCCGAGCATCGGCCCGGCGGCCGCGCGGGCCTCCTCGGGCAGCGCGCCGGCCATGCCGCTGGCCGAGCGCTCGGCGACGGGGTTCACCAGCACCTTCCAGCCCTCGAGCGTCTCCACGACCCACTCCGCGCGGCTCCAGGCCGCGGTGCTGCCGACCCCGGAGGGGAAGTCGGTGGTGGCGTCCAGCCAGTGGTCGGCGAGGCGCACGGCGTCGGCCACCTGGTCGCGCTGGCGCTGCGTGGGGGTGGGGTCGGGCTGGGTCGCGACCTGCTTGCGGGCCAGGTCCTGGGCCGCGGCCCAGTTCAGCGGGCCGTCGTAGGGCTGGAGCAGCGACTGGATCTGGCCGACGATGGCGTTGAGGTCCATGCCGCCGGCGCCGCCCGCACCGCCGAGGCCGGCCAGGTTCCAGAACCCGGGCGGCGTGCCGCCGCCCGCGCCGCCGCCGAAGGCCGAGAACAGCTGCTCGAAGGGCGTGCCCTCGAACGGGTTGCGGCCCTGATCGGAGCCGTCGTCGGGGGTCTCGCCAGGCTTGTCGCTCATGGCTCCAACCTACGCGCCCGCGCCAGCTCGCCCTAGGGTGTGCGACGTGCCTCATCCCGCCGTGCGCCTCGTCGCCGTCCGCGAGACCCCGCTCGACGTCACCGAGGTCCTGGACTGCCTCGACGACGACGCCTCGGGCGGCCTGACGCTCTTCGTGGGCCGGGTCCGCGACCACGACGGGGGACTGGGCGTGGAGGGCCTGGACTACGTCGCCCACCCCACCGCGCTGGAGCGGCTGCGGGCGGTCTGCGAGCGCGTCGCCGAGCGTCACGACGTGCACGGCGTCGCCGCGGTTCACCGGGTGGGGACCCTCGCCGTCGGTGACCTCGCCGTCGTCGTGGCCACCGCCTCCGCCCACCGGGGCACCGCCTTCGAGGCCTCGCGCGACCTGATCGACACCCTCAAGGACGAGGTGCCGATCTGGAAGCACCAGGCCTTCGACGACGGCACCGAGGAGTGGGTCGGCTCCCCGTGACCGGCGCCCCGGGCCCGCGCGGTGCGCCTGCGCCCGCCGGCCGGCGCGGCGCCGTAGCGTGCGGGCATGGAGATCCTGCTGTGGCTCGTGCCGCCGGCCGTGGTGACGCTGCTGGCCATGGTGTGGGTCTCGTGGCTGGGACGCGAGGGCCGCGGCGAGGTGGACCGGGAGACCGCGGTGCGCCGCCTCGGCGAGGCCCTCGGTGCGGACCGGAACGACCTGCCCCGCTACGTGGTCACCCCGCCGGAGCGCGACCGCAGCACCGGCGTGGCAGTGCGTCCCTCGCGCCGCGCGTCCTGAGCGGGCCCCGGTCCGCGACGCCGGCCCCGGTCACGCCGGCCCCGGTCACGCCGGTCCGTCCCGCGTCGTGCCCGCCGGGCGCCGTTGTGCGGGATGAGAAGGTGGCGCCATGAACCAGCGCCTCGTCGCCGTCGTGGTGGCGACCCCCCTGGTGCTGGCCCTCGTCGTCGCCGCAGCGGTCCTGCCCCTGCCGTTCGCGACCTACGAGCCCGGCAGCACCTTCAACGTCCTCGGCACCGAGGACGGCTCGGAGATCGTGCAGGTCGACGGCCACCGCGTCTACCGCGACGACGGCGAGCTGCGGATGACGACCGTGCTGGTCTCGGTGCCGCACCAGCGCAAGAACCTCTTCGACCTCGCCCGCACCTGGTGGGACGACGACGACGCGGTGTACCCCTACAGCGCGATCTACGACCCCGACCAGACCGCGCAGCAGAGCGAGCGCCAGGGCCAGGCCGAGATGGTCTCCTCCCAGGACGCCGCCGCCGCGGTGGCGATGTCCGAGCTCGGCTACGACGTGCCCGCGCGGCTCCAGGTCAGCTACGTCGCCGAGGACTCGCCGGCCGACGGCGAGCTCGAGGTCGGTGACGTCCTGCTCGCCGCGGACGGCACCCGGTTGCGTCACCCCGAGGACCTCGTGGAGGTCATCCAGGACGCCCCGAGCGGCGAGCCGGTGAGCCTCGTGCTGCGCCGCGGCACCACGCGGCGCACCGTGGAGGTCGTGCCCGCCGAGGAGGGTGGCGAACGTCGGATCGGCATCAACGTCGGCCTCGGGTTCGACCTGCCGTTCGAGGTCTCGGTCAAGATCGACCCCGCCATCGGCGGTCCCAGCGCGGGCCTGATGTTCTCCCTGGCGATCTACGACACGCTGACCCCGGGCTCGCTCACCGACGGACGCTCGATCGCCGGCACCGGCACCATCGTGGGCCGCGACGGCGCCGTGGGGCCGATCGGCGGCATCGCGCAGAAGATCGCCGGCGCCCGCGACGACGGCGCCGAGCTGTTCCTGGTGCCGCCCGACAACTGTGCCGACGCCCTCGGCGCCGACCCGGGTGACATGCGCCTGGTGCGCGCCGAGACCATGCACGACGCGCGCCTGGCCATCGAGGCCTGGACCGCGGACCCCGACGCCGATCTCCCGACCTGTGAGGCCTCCTGATGGACCTGCCCTCGATCCCGCCGGCCACGCCCGCCGTCCCCGGCAGCGAGCCCGACGACGCCGTTCTCCTCGAGCCCGGTGGGCCCGGTGGGCCCGGTGAGCCCGGTGGGGTCGCGGCCGTCTCCGAGCGGCCCGACCCCGCCCTGTCCTCGGCGGTGCTCGAGATCGAGGCCCACGTCGCCGAGGAGGGCTGGGACCGGCCGGCGCGGCTGTTCGCCCTCGTCGAGACCGCCCACCTGGTCGCCCACGAGCCCGCGCTCGTCGAGGCCATGGGGCTGCCCGAGCAGCCCCGCCCCGGCGCCCTGACGTCGGTGGAGCAGGAGCTCGCCGCCGGCGAGGTGCTCGAGCGCCAGCTGGAGCAGATCGGCTGGCCCGACGGGGTGGCCGGCTGCGCGGCGGTGGTCGAGCGCTTCGTCCTGCCTCCCGGGGTGGGCGAGGACCTGCCCGACGACGACGCCGCCCAGGCCGAGTTCGCGGCCTCCCACCCCGACCGGCAGGAGGTCCGCATCGTCGCCGCGGCGCTGCGCAGCGGGGCCACCTTCTGCGCACTGCGGCTCCGCTCGCACGACGAGGCGGCCTCGGTGGTCGGCGGCACCGACCTCGTGCCGGGCCTGCTGACCCTCCTGCGCGACACCCTCGACCTCGACGACGCGGCCGCCGCCAAGGGCGCGTCGGCGGCCGCGGCGGAGCCGTCCGGGCAGCCCGGTCAGGGTGCGCCCGGCACCATGGAGAACCCCGACCCACCCCTGGTCGACCCCCGTGGTCGCCGACCTGACGAGGAGATCACCCCGTGAGCGAGCTGTTCGACGACGAGGGCCCCCGCCGGCAGCCGCCGCCGCCGACCCCGGGTCCGTCGCGCCGATCCCGTGCCCTGCTCGTGACCGCGGGCGTGCTGGTGGTCAGCTTCTTCGTGCTGACCGCCTTCGCGGCGCTCTACACCGACCGGCTCTGGTTCTCCCAGATCGGCTACGCGCAGGTCTTCACCACCCTGCTGTGGACCCGCGTGCTGCTGTTCGTGGTCTTCGCCCTGATCATGGCCCTGGTCGTCGGCGCCAACATGGCGCTGGCCTACCGGTTCCGGCCGACCTTCCGCTCCAGCACGCCGGAGCAGAACAACCTCGACCGCTACCGCAGCACCGTGGCACCCGTGCGGCGGCTGCTGCTGGTCGGCGTCGCGCTGGTCATCGGCGTCTTCGCCGGCACCTCGGCCCTGGGCCAGTGGCGCACCTACCTGCTGTGGCGCAACGGCACCGACTTCAACAGCAACGACGCCTACTTCAACCGCGACATCGGGTTCTTCGTCTTCGACCTTCCCTGGTGGCACTTCGTGGTCGACTTCGTGATGGCGGCGACGGTGGTCTCGGTGATCGCCGCGGCGGTCGTGCACTACCTGTACGGCGGCATCCGCCTGCAGGTCACCCGTGACCGGCTCTCCGGCGCGGCACAGGCGCAGCTCTCGGTGCTGCTCGGGGTGTTCGTCCTGGCCAAGGCGGGCGACTACTACCTGGACCGCTTCGACCTGGTCAACCAGGACGGCAACCTGTTCACCGGCATGCACAACACCTCCGACAACGCGGTGCTGCCGGCGCGCACGATCCTGATCTTCATCGCCATCGCGGTGGCGCTGCTGTTCTTCCTCAACGTCTGGCGCCGCACCTGGCAGCTGCCCGCGATGGGCCTGGCCCTGATGGTGCTCTCCTCGATCCTGATGGGGATGATCTGGCCCGCGATCGTCCAGCAGTTCCAGGTCAAGCCCTCGGAGCCGACCAAGGAGCGCGACTACATCGCGGCCAACATCGAGGCCACCCGGCAGGCCTACCAGCTCGACGAGGTGGACCGCGTGGAGTACAGCAGCGACGCCTCCATCTCGAGCACCAACGGTCGCGCCGTGGCCGGGCAGGTCTCCTCGGTGCCGCTGGTCGACCCCCAGCTGGTGCGGCGCACCTTCCAGCAGCGCCAGCAGGCCCGCGCCTACTACTCGGTGGCCCCCGTGCTCGACGTCGACCGCTACGAGATCGACGGGGTCGACCGTGCCCTCGTGCTCGGCGCCCGCGAGCTCGACCAGACCGGCATCAACGACGCCGACCTGAACTGGTCGAACCTGCACACCGTCTACACCCACGGCGACGGCATCATCGCCGCGTACGCCAACCAGCGTCCCGAGGACAACAGCACCGAGCAGTCGGTGGGCGGCGAGGAGGACGAGGTCGGTCTCTCGAACTCGACCGCCGACGGCGCGGTGTGGGCCGAGGGGATCCAGGCCAGCCAGAACGACCTGAGCCAGCTGGGTGAGGGGTACCAGTCCAAGATCTACTTCGGCGAGCGCTCCCCGGACTACTCGATCGTGGGCCAGCCCAACGACGTCGCCGAGGACGTCGAGCTGGGCCTGGCCGGCACGCAGACCGACCAGACCACCACCTACGACGGTGACGGCGGCGTCCCGATCGGCGGGTTGTTCAACCGCCTGATGTACGCGGTGAAGTACGGCGAGCCGAACTTCCTGCTCTCGAGCCGGGTGAACGAGGGGTCCAAGCTGCTCTACGACCGGCAGCCCCGTGAGCGGGTGCAGAAGGTGGCCCCGTGGCTGACCCTCGACGGTGACGCCTACCCGGCGATCGTCGACGGCAAGGTCCTGTGGATCATCGACGGGTACACCACGACCGACCGGTTCCCGAACTCCCAGCGGGAGTCCTTCGACACGATGACCGAGGACTCGCTGCAGAGTGCGACCCCGGGCTTCGCGACCCTGCCCACCGACGAGATCAACTACATGCGCAACGCGGTCAAGGCCACGGTCGACGCCTACGACGGCACCGTGACCCTGTACGCCTGGGACGAGGAGGACCCGATCCTCAAGGCCTGGGAGGGCGTCTTCCCGGACGCCGTCGAGCCGCGCTCGGCGATCTCCGACGAGCTGCTGCAGCACCTGCGCTACCCCGAGGACCTGTTCAAGGTGCAGCGCTACCAGTACGCGCGCTACCACGTCACCGATCCGGGCGACTTCTACCAGGGCAACAACCGCTGGGAGGTCCCCACCGACCCGAACGCGGACAGCTCCCTGCAGCCGCCCTACCGCCTGTTCACCGGGGAGGACGGCGCCGAGCCGGCCCAGGACCCGGCCGGCGACTCCGCCGACGACCCGGCCCCGCAGCAGGACCTGGCGTCCAACGCGGACGGCTCGGGCAAGGTGTGGTCCCTGACGTCGGTGTTCGTGCCGTTCGACAAGGAGAACCTGGCCTCGTTCGTGTCGGTCAACTCCGACGCCACCTCGGCGGACTACGGGAAGATGACGGTCCTGGAGCTCCAGGACCCGAACGCTCCCGGCCCGGGCCTGATCGCCAACGAGTTCAGCCAGGACGAGGGCGTCGTCTCGGCGCTGCTGCCCTACCGGGGCGCGGGCTCGCCGCCGCCGGTGTTCGGCAACCTGCTGACCCTGCCGGTCAACGACGGCCTGATCTACATCGAGCCGATCTACGCCCAGCGCTCGAGCTCGGAGTCGGCCTACCCGATCCTGCAGTTCGTGACGGTCTCCTACGGCGGTCGGGTGGGCATCGACACCACGCTCACCGGGGCCCTCGCCGACGCCTTCGGCGTGGCCAACCTGGACCCGGCCCCGGCCGCGAACACCGGTGGCGGCAACAACGGTGGTGGGGCCGGCAACGGGGGCGGCAACGGCAACGGTGGCGGCGGAAACGGTGGGGGCGGCAACGCCGGCGAGGCCACCGGCACCGTCAACGAGCAGGTCGCGGGCCTGCTGCAGCAGGCGCAGGCGGCCTTCGACGCCGCCGATGAGGCGCTCGCCGACGGCGACACCGTGCGCTACGCCCGTCAGGTCAACCGGGCCCAGGGCCTGGTGGCCGACGCCACCGCGCTGGTCGACCAGCGCGACGGCACCGGTGCAGCCGCGTCGGCCGGAGCGGCCGACGCCGGCTGAGACGCCCCGCGACACCACACGGCGCCCCCGCCCGAGCCCGGCTCGGACGGGGGCGCCGTCGCGGTCGGGAGAGGGCGCGGTCTACGGTCCGGCGATGAGCACTGAGACGAACGAACAGTCCGAGCAGGCCGCGATGCACCGCGAGGGCCGGTGCGTGGTCGTCGTGGAGATCCCGCGCGGCAGCCGCAACAAGTACGAGGCCTCCGACGACGGGACCATCTGGTTCGACCGCCGCCTCGGCGGCCCGGCGGGCTTCCCCGGCGACTACGGCTACGTCGTCGGCGCGGACGGTCAGGACGGCGACGCCCTCGACGCGCTCGTGCTGCTCGAGGAGGCCACCTTCCCCGGGGTGCACATGCCGTGCCGCGTCATCGGGGCCTACCTGCTGCAGGTCGGCGACCTCGAGGAGACCAAGCTGATCGTGGTGCCCGAGCGCGACCACCACGCCGACCACCTCAGCGACCTCGGCGACCTGTCCGAGGCGTTCCTCGACGAGCTCGATGCCTTCTTCACCGCCTACCGGATGCTCGAGGCGACCACCGTCTCGGTCACCGAGCGACAGGGCCGTGCGGAGGCCGTCGCCATCCTCGCGGGCTGAGATCGACCCCGATTTGAACTGCCCCGCACCCGTCACGTAGTGTTCTGAGCACCGGCGCGGGGTGGAGCAGCTCGGTAGCTCGCTGGGCTCATAACCCAGAGGTCGCAGGTTCAAATCCTGCCCCCGCTACTAACCGCGAGAGGCCCGCACAGTCATTGTGCGGGCCTCTGCATGTCTGCAACCAGGCTCCTGTCGCTCTCCAATCGTCGTAGCGCGGGTGTGGTCGACTCCGGCGTCAGGACGGGGACAGCAAGTCGGCGTACTTGCGCTTCTGGTTGGGTGCGACAACAGCGCTGAGCGCTAGTGCCAACTGTGCGTCGATGTAGGCCGCAAGGGTCATCGTCTT